>NZ_JBRFJB010000005.1:26261-390832 GCF_053456465.1 Pseudomonas acericola (SeqCode)
CTTCGCAGGCAAGCCAGCTCCCACATTTGACGGTGTTCATAGATCAAAAATGTGGGAGTTGTCGAGCTTTAGCGAGGCTACGAAGGCGGTGGGTCAGGCAAAAAGGATATCGCCTGTGCCGCCGCCTTCGCAGGCAAGCCAGCTCCCACATTTGACGGTGTTCACAGATCAAAAATGTGGGAGTTGTCGAGCTTTAGCGAGGCTACGAAGGCGGTGGGTCAGGCAAAAAGGATATCGCCTGTACCGCCGCCTTCGCAGGCAAGCCAGCTCCCACATTTGACGGTGTTCATAGATCAAAAATGTGGGAGTTGTCGAGCTTTAGCGAGGCTACGAAGGCGGTGGGTCAGGCAAAAAGGATATCGCCTGTGCCGCCGCCTTCGTAGGCAAGCCAGCTCCCACATTTGACGGTGTTCACAGATCAAAATGTGGGAGTTGTCGAGCTTTAGCGAGGCTACGAAGGCGGCGGGTCAGGCGACAAAGGATGTCACCTGTGCCGCCATATTCAAGCCAGCGCCGCCACCAGGCTCTTGATGAACTCGGCATTATCGACAATCCGGTGGTGAGTCGTGTCAATCACCACCGAACGCTCAATCCCCGCCTGCCCAATCACCTCACGCAAACCACTTTCGATCAATGCCTGGTGCATCCCCGCCTCACTGCGCGCCGCCCACCAGCAACTGACCGGAGCCTTGATCGCCCGGAAGTCGGTAGCCTGCAAACGCTCATCAAGGATCTGTTTGATCGCCCACGACCGCTCGGTTTCCCCGCCGCGTTGCAGCTCGGCCTTGAGCGCCTGGAAGCTTGCGCCCAATGCCCCCTCCGCCCAGTCGCACAGGTGCTGCCATTGCTGCTCTTCATCGTGATCAACCTGCTGAGCTTGCTGCCACTGCGCCTGGATCTGCTCGGCATACGCCGGGAACATCACTTCCAGCATCTGCGCCCGGCGTTCAACCGCACTCAGCTCCGCCTGCGACTGCCCAGCGCCCTGCTCCCAGAACGCGGTAAACCGTGCCGGCGGTGGCGCGTCGATCCAGCCGACAAACTCCACCGTACGCCCGGCCTGCTCCAGCAGGTAAGCCACTTCCATCGCCAGGTTGCCACCCAGCGACCAGCCCGCCAGGCGGAATGCACCCTGCGGCTGCGCGTCCAGCAGTTGCTGCGCATAGTCCGCGACCATCTGCGCCCAGCCCGGCACCGCGCCGTCCTCTTCCACCAAGGCCCGGCAAATAATGCCAAACACCGGCCGTTGTTCACGCAACGCCAAGGCAATCGGCTTGTAGCAATGCACCGAGCCGAAACTTGGGTGGAACAGGTACAGCGGCGTGCCTTGGGTTTGGCTGTTGAGCGGTACGATCAATGAACTGGGCGCATCCCCCTCGATGCAACGGGCTTGCCCGGCCACCGTGGGGTTGAGCATCAACTGGTTGACCGCCAGCGCGGCGCCGCAGAGACGGTTGATCCGCTCCTTGAGCAGCAACACCAACAACGAATGGCCACCCAACTCAAAGAAGTTGTCGTGCACACCGACGCGCTCAACCTCCAGCACCTCAGCCCAAATCCGCGCAATCTGCTGCTGCAACGCCGTTTGCGGCGCCGCGAATTCACGGCCTTGGCCAGCGGCATCCGGCTTGGGCAGCGCCTTGCGGTCCAGCTTGCCGTTGGGACCCAACGGCATCTGCTCCAGCACCACCCATTGCGCCGGCACCATGTAATCCGGCAAGTACTTGGCCAGATGAGCGCTGACGTGCGTGCGCCACTCGGTATCGGCCGCGTGCAGCACCACATAGCCCACCAACTGTTTGTTATCGACCACCAGCACCGTGGCTTCGCGCACCGTCGGATGCTCCAGCAGACGCGCTTCGATTTCACCCAGTTCAATCCGCAAACCACGCAACTTGACCTGATGATCGAGGCGCCCGAGGTATTCGATCACCCCGTCGGCACGCTGGCGCACACGGTCGCCGGTACGGTACAAACGCGCGCCGCTGTGGAACGGGCACGGCACAAAACGCTCTGCCGTCAACGCCGGACGCCGATGATAACTGCGCGCCAGGCCTTCGCCGCCCAGGTACAACTCGCCGGCAACCCCGACGGGCACCGGCAGCAGCTGCGCATCCAGCACATGGGTGCGCAGGTTGGCGATGGGCTCGCCGATCGGCACGGTGTCGCTGCCCTCCTCGACGCAGGTCCAATGGGTCACGTCGATCGCCGCTTCAGTCGGGCCGTACAGGTTGTACAGGCCGGCAGCGGGCAGTTTCGCGAAGACCTGCTGCTGGGCATCCACCGGCAACGCTTCGCCACTGCACACAATGCGTTGCAGGCTGTGGCAGGTGGACACGGCCGGGTCTTGCAGGAAGGCCTGCAACATCGACGGCACAAAGTGCAACGTGGTGACGTGCTCGGCATTGATCAGGCTGACCAGTTTGGCCGGATCGCGATGATCGCCCGGCGCTGCCACCACCAGGCGGGCGCCGGTCATCAGCGGCCAGAAGAACTCCCACACCGACACGTCAAAGCTGAACGGGGTCTTTTGCAGCACCGTGTCCCGCGCGTCCAATTCATAGGCTTGCTGCATCCAGCACAGGCGGTTGGTCAATGCCGAGTGGCGGTTGCCCGCGCCCTTGGGTTGGCCGGTGGAGCCGGAGGTGTAGATCACATAGGCGAGGTTTTCCGGGTCGATCACGATGCCCGGATTGTGCTCGCCATAACCGTCAAACCACGACTCACCCAGCACTAAACTGTGCAGCCCTGCCGGAATCGGCAGTTGCTCCAGCAGATGCGCCTGGGTCAGCAGCAGCTTTACGCCGCTGTCTTCGAGCATGTAGGCCAGGCGTTCACGCGGGTATTCCGGGTCCAGCGGCACATAGGCACCGCCCGCCTTGAGGATCGCCAACAGGCCGACGACCATTTCGATGGACCGCTCCACCGCCACGCCGACCAACACATCCGGCCCCACGCCCGCTTCGATCAAGCGATGGGCCAGGCGGTTGGCGCGGCGGTTCAGTTCGGCGTAGCTCAGGCGGGTTTCGCCAAACGCCAGCGCCGGCGCATCCGGGGTGCGGGCGACTTGTTCTTCCATCAACTGGTGCACACCGCGTTGCAGCGGATAAGCCTGCGCGGTAGCGTTCCAGTCGTGGACCAACACCTGCTGCTCGGTCGCGTCCAGCAACGGCAACTGGCCGATGTGCTGCTGTGCATCGCCGGTCATGCCTTCCAGTAGGTTCAGCCAGTGACGCGCCATCCGCGCCGGGGTCGCCGCGTCAAACAGGTCAGTGGCGTAGATCAGCGAAGCAAACAGCGCGTCGCTGGATTCCTGGGTGCTGAGGCTCAGGTCGAACTGCGCGGTGCGGGTCTCCCATTCCAAGCCGCTGATGTGCAGGCCCGGCAGTTGTTGCAGCTGGTCAGCGCTGTCGGTCTGGTGATTGAACATCACCTGGAACAACGGGTTGAAACTCAGGTTGCGCTCGGGGTGCAACGCTTCCACCAACTGTTCGAACGGCAAATCCTGGTGCGCCTGGGCTTCCAGCGCCCGTTGCTTGACCTGTTGCAGCAGTTGGCTGACGGTCAATTGTCCGTCGATGTCGGCCTTGAGCACCTGGGTGTTGACGAAGAAGCCGATCAACCGCTCGGTTTCCTCACGATTGCGGTTGGCAACCGGCACGCCGACGCGGATGTCCTGCTGGCCGCTGTAGCGGTGCAGCAGGGTCTGGAACGACGCCAGCAGCAGCATGAACAGCGTGACTTCCTCACGCTGCGCCACGTGCCGCAGCTTCGCCAGCAAGGCCGGCGGCACGCTGATGTCGAGGCTCGCGCCGCGATGGCTTTGCAGGGTCGGGCGCGCATGGTCCAACGGCAATTCCAGCACCGGTTGTTCACCGCCCAGGTGCTCGCGCCAGTAGTCGAGCTGGCGGTGTTTTTCGCCGGCCTCCATCCAGCCGCGCTGCCAGCTTGCGTAGTCGGCGTATTGCAGCGCCATGTCCGGCAGTTGCAGGACCTGGCCCTGGCTGAAGGCCGCATACAGTTGCACCAGCTCATCGACCATCACCTGCATCGACGCACCATCGGAGACGATATGGTGCTGCACCAGCACCAGCACATGCTCATCCTCGGCCAGACGCAACAGGCTCACGCGCATCAACGGGCCGTGTTGCAGGTCAAACGGCTGGGCGATCTGTGCTTCCACCAGCGCCTGCAAGCCCGCCTCATCGGCATCAAGTCGCAGGATCTCGACGTCGGCGTGCGCCGCAATCACCTGCACCGCGCGCTCGCCGTCCTGTTGCACGTGGGTGCGCAGGCTTTCATGGCGGGCCACCAGGGTGTCGAAACTGCGCTGCAACGCAGCCGTGTCGAGGTCCCCCTTCAGGCGCAAGGTGCCAGGGATATGGTAAGCAGCGCTGTGCGGGTCCAGCTGCCAAAGGAACCACTGGCGCTCCTGGGCATAAGACAGCGGCAACGGCTGCCCGCGCCCCACCGCCAGCATCGGCGGCGCCAGCGGCTGCGCGTTCAGCGCATCAGCCAGCACACTGGCGACAAACCCGTGCAGGCGCGGCTGTTCGAACAGGCTGCGCAGCGGCACTTCGCGACCGAGCAGGTTGCGCAGGCGCGAGATCACTTGCATGGCCAGCAACGAGTGCCCGCCCATTTCAAAGAAGTGATCGCTCAGGCCGACGCGTTCAGCGCCGAGGATGTCGGCCCAGATCGCGGCGACTTGTTGTTCCAGCTCCGTAACCGGCGCGACCCAATCCTGTTGCGCGTGGCTGGCGTCCGGTTTCGGCAGCGCCTGGCGGTCCAGCTTGCCGTTCGGGTTGAGCGGCATGCGGTCGAGGAAGATCAGGTGCGCGGGCACCATATAGTCCGGCAGTTGTTCGCGCAGCACGGTTTTCAGGGCTTCGGCATCTGTTGAGTCGGCGACAAGATAGGCGACCAATTGATTGTCAGCCGCCAACACCAAGGTTTCACGCACGCCGTCCTGGGCCAGCAACAGCGCCTCGATTTCCCCCAGTTCGATACGGAAACCACGGATTTTCACCTGATGGTCCACACGGCCGACGTATTCGATCACACCATCGGCGCGGTAGCGGGCCAAGTCACCGGTGCGATACAGACGGTCGCCGCCGAAGGGATCGGGGACGAAGCGTTCTGCGGTCAGCAACGGACGATTCAGGTAAGCGCGAGCGAGGCCGCACTCGCTGCCGATGTACAGCTCGCCCACGGCGCCCAACGGCGCCAGATTCAAATCGCGATCCAACACGTACAACGCCCGCCCCGGCAACGACCGACCAATCGGGCTGGCGGTGGCGCCGATGGTTTCTGCGCTGTTGGTGCAATCCAGCACGCTCGACACCACCGTAGCTTCGGTCGGACCGTAGGTGTTCAGCAAACGCACGTGACCCAGACCCGCCTTGAGCCATTGCGCCGGGCCGTCCAGTGGCATCGCTTCGCCGCCGATATGGATCTGGCGCAACGCCCCGTAGGAACGCGGCCCCGCTGCCAGGCAATCGAGCAGGAACAGGTTCCAATAGGCGGTCGGCAAGTCGGCCAGGGTGATGCCTTGGCGGATGATTTCCGCGTACAACCGGCCGCTGTCCCACAATTCCGCACCGCGCAATACCACGGTCGCGCCATGGGTCAGCGCCGGGTACAGCTGCTCAACGAATCCATCGAAGTTCAGCGTGGCGAATTGCAGGACACGATCATCCTCGGTCAATCGCGAATAACCCGCCGCAATGCTGGAAAACTCCGTCAACGCCGCGTGGTTGATCGCCACGCCTTTCGGTTTGCCAGTGGAGCCCGAGGTGTAGATCACATAAGCCAGGTTCTGCGGCTCAACCACCACCTGCGGATTGCCCTCCGCAAACAACGCCACCCGATCAATCGCCACGCTGCGCAGCCCGGCGGGCAACGGCATCGGCACGTGGGATTGGGTCAGCACCAGGCTGACGCCGCTGTCTTCGAGCATGTGCAACAGGCGTTCGCGCGGGTATTGCGGGTCCAGCGGCACATAGGCGCCGCCAGCCTTGAGGATCGCCAACAGGCTGATCACCATGGCAAACGAACGCTCCACCGCGACACCCACCAACACCTCGGGGCCGACGCCTTGGGCAATCAAATAATGCGCCAACCGGTTAGCCTGGCGATTCAGCTCGGCGTAAGTCAGCGTCTGTTCGTCGAGGCACAGCGCAATCGCGTCGGGACGCCGTTGTGCTTGCTGCTCAAACAGACCGTGCACACCCATCGGGCTTTGGAACGCGGCGGCGCCGTTGTTCCACTGCACTTGCTCGGCACCGGCCAGCAGCGGCAGCTCGGCGACCCGTTGGCGGGCATCAGCGGCCACGGCGTGCAGCAGGTGCTGCCAATGCTGCGCCATGCGCGCGATGGTTGCGTCGGTGAACAGGTCGGTGGCGTAAGTCAGCGTCGCAAACAGGCCATCGGCCGAGGCCTGGGTGTCCAGGCTCAAGTCGAAATGCGCCGGATGGTTGTTGGACTCCAGCCCTTCCAGGCGCAGGCCCGGCAGTTGTTCGCCACGCTGCACACGCAGCTCGGACTGGTGATTGAACATCACCTGGAACAGCGGGTTGTGGCTCAGGCTGCGTTCCGGTTGCAGCGCTTCCACCAGTTGTTCGAACGGCAAGTCCTGGTGCGCCTGGGCTTCCAGCGCGCGGCGCTTGGCCTGTTGCAGCACCTGGGCAAAGCTCATCTGCCCGTCGATATCGGCCTTGAGCACCTGGGTGTTGACGAAGAAGCCAATCAGGCGCTCGGTTTCCACGCGGTTGCGGTTGGCAATCGGCACGCCGACGCGGATGTCCGACTGGCCGCTGTAGCGGTGCAGCAGGGTCTGGAACGAGGCCAGCAGCAGCATGAACAGCGTCACGCCTTCGCGCTGCGCCAAGGCCTTGAGGCCGGCGACCACATTCGCCTCCAGCGCCACGTCCAGGCGCGCACCGCGATAGCTCTGCACGGCAGGGCGCGGATGGTCGAGTGGCAGCTCCAACACCGGTTGCTCGGCACCCAACAGCTCGCGCCAATAGTGCAGTTGGCGTTGCTTCTCACCGCCGTCCATCCAAGCGCGCTGCCACAGCGCGTAGTCGGCGTATTGCAGGGGCATGGCCGGCAACTGCGCGTCATGGCCCTGGCTGTAGGCGGCGTAAAGCTGCACCAGCTCATCGACCATCACCTGCATCGACCAGCCGTCCGAGACGATATGGTGCTGCACCAGCACCAGCACATGTTCCTGCGCGCTCAATTGCAGCAACTTGACCCGCAGCAACGGGCCCTGGCGCAGATCGAACGGGCGGGCGATTTCCGCTTCAACTAGCGCTTGCACCTGCGCCGCACTCGGGTTGTCGAGGGCCACGCTATCGATGTGCAGCGTGGCCACCGGCAGCACCTGTTGCAGGGTGTGCTCGCCGGCGCTGACAAATACGGTGCGCAGGGTTTCATGGCGCGCCAGCAGGCTGTCGAAGCTGCGTTGCAGCGCCGCGCGGTCCAGTTCACCGCTCAGGCGCAAAGCGTTGGGCACGTGATAGGCGGCGCTTTCCGGCTCCAGCTGCCAGAGGAACCACTGGCGTTCCTGGGCGTAGGACAGGCTCGACGGTTGATCGCGCTCCACCGCCAACATCGGCGGCGCCAGCGGCGCTTCATCGGTTTGCAGGGCCTGCAAGGCCAGGACGAAACCTTCCAGTTGCGGCTGTTCGAACAGCGTGCGCAAAGCGATTTCCCGCGCCAGCAATTGGCGCACCCGCGAGATCACCTGCATGGCCAGCAGGGAATGCCCGCCCAGCTCGAAGAAGTGATCGGTCAGGCCAATGCGTTCGGCGCCGAGCACATCGGCCCAGATCGCGGCGACTTGCTGCTGCAATGCGGTGACCGGCGCGACCCACGTGCCTTGGGACTGTGCCGCGTCAGGTTGCGGCAAGCCCTTGCGGTCGAGCTTGCCGTTGGGCGTCAGCGGCATTTTGGCGAGGAACATGAAGTGCGCCGGGACCATGTAGTCCGGCAAATGGGTCTTCAGGGCGCGCCGCAGGGTTTCGCGGAACTCGGTTTCGTTGGCCAGCGGCGCATCGGCGGGCACGACGTACGCCACCAGTTGTTTGCCGGTCGGGCTGTCTTGAGCGACGACGACGGTTTCGCCCACGCTGTCCTGTTCCCGCAGGCGCGCTTCGATTTCCCCCAGTTCGATGCGGAAGCCACGGATTTTCACTTGGTGATCGACGCGACCTAGGTAATCCACCACGCCGTCCGGGCGACCACGGGTCAGGTCGCCGCTGCGGTACACACGGCTGCCGGGTTTGCCGAACGGATCGGGGACGAAGCGCTCGGCGGTGAGCGCCGGACGTTCCAGGTAACCCCGCGCAACGCCCTCGCCGCCCAGGTACAACTCACCGGCCACGCCGATGGGTTGCAGGTTGAGTTGGGCATCCAATACGTAGCCGCTGCGATTGCCCAGTAGTGTGCCAATCGGTGCATAGACGGCGCCGCATGGATCGCCGCGACGGGCTTTCCACAGCAGCGGCGTGACCACGGTTTCCGTCGGGCCGTAGCCGTTGAACAGATAGGTCGGTTTCAGCGCACGCCAGGCCAAATCGTAACTGGCCTGCGCCACCGCATCCCCGCCGAAGCAGTAAACCCGCACGGCCGGTGGATTGCCGTCGCGTTCGGCATGTTCGGCCAGCTGTTGCAGATACACCGGCGGGAACACGGCCATGGTCACGTTGTGGCGATGCATTTGTGCGTAGGTGTATTCCGGCAGCCACAGGCTGTCATCGCGGATCAGCACGCTGGCGCCGTTGATCAATGGATGCATCCAGCCTTCGTGGGAGCCGTCGAAGGCGAAGGACATGAAGTGCAGTTCGCAGTCGCTTGGGCTGGTTTCATAGCGTTCGCCGGTGGCGATGATGTGCGCCACCAAAGGCCCGTGGGAAACCGCCACGCCTTTGGGCATGCCGGTGGAACCGGAGGTGTAGATCACGTAGGCAAGGTTATCGCCGTCCAACGCCACTTCCGGCGCGGTCTCGGCGTAGTCCTCGGTGTGATCAATCGCCAGCACCTCAAGGCCCTCGGGAATCGGCAGTTGCTGCAAGGCACTGGAATGCGTCAACAGGAGTTGAGCGCGGCTGTCTTCCATCATGTACAGCAGGCGATCACGCGGGTATTCGATGTCCAGCGGCACATACACGCCGCCGGATTTCATCACGCCGAGGAACGCCACCAGGCTCTCGGCACAACGCGGCATGGCAATCGCCACACGCACTTCGGGGCCGACGCCACGGGCGATCAGCGCATGGGCCAGGCGATTGGCCTGACGGTCCAGCTCGCCGTAGCTGAGGGTTTGCGTGTCGAACTTGACCGCTACGGCCAGGGGATTTTCATGGGCGCGGTCGGCGAACAGTTCGTGTACCAAGCGCGCATTAGAGAAGCCGGACTCGTTGCGATCCCACAGTTGCAGGATGTGCTGCTGCTCATCGCTATCGAGCAGGTGCAACTGCGCCACGTTCTGCTGCTGATCGGCAACCATCGCCTGCAACAGGTTCTGCCAATGCCGCGCCATGCGCGCGATGGTCGGCGCGTCGAACAGATCGGTGCTGTAACCCAGGGACGCCCACAGGCCGTCGCGGCTGTCGTGGGTGTCCAGGTCGAGGTCGAAGTGCGCGGTGCGCCGCTCCCAGGCCAGGTTTTCGATGTTCAGGTGTGCCAGTGCCAGCGGTTCACGCGGCCCGTCGGTCTGGTAGTTGAACATCACCTGGAACAGCGGGTTGAGGCTCAAGCTGCGTTCCGGTTGCAGCGCTTCCACCAGTTGTTCGAACGGCAAGTCCTGGTGGGCCTGGGCGTCCAGTGCCCGTTGCTTGACCTGTTGCAGCAGCTGGGCGACGGTGGTTTGGCCGTCGATATCGGCCTTGAGCACCTGGGTGTTGACGAAGAAGCCGATCAGGCGCTCGGTCTCGACCCGGTTGCGGTTGGCGATGGGCACGCCGACGCGGATGTCCTGCTGGCCGCTGTAGCGGTGCAGCAAGGTCTGGAACGAGGCCAGCAGCAGCATGAACATCGTCACGCCTTCGCGCTGGGCCAACGCTTTGAGACTGGCCGCCAGCGCCGCCGGCAACGGCACGTCGAGGCGCGCGCCGCGATGGCTTTGCTGGGCCGGGCGCTGGTGATCGAACGGCAATTCCAGCACCGGCTGTTCACCGCCCAACAGGTCGCGCCAGTAGCGCAACTGGCGTTGCTTTTCGCCAGCCTCCATCCAGTCGCGTTGCCACAGCGCATAGTCGGCGTACTGGATCGGCATCGCCGGCAACTGCGCCACCTCGCCCTGGCTGTAGGCGCTGTAGAGCTGCACCAGCTCGTCCACCATCACCGCCATCGAGCCGCCATCGGAGATGATGTGGTGCTGTACCAGCACCAGCACATGCTCATCCGCCGCCAGGCGCAGCAAGGTCACGCGCAGCAGCGGGCCCTGTTGCAGGTTGAACGGCCGGGCGATTTCGGCGGCGACCCGCGCGTGCAAGTCGGCCTCGTCGATGTCGGCGAGTTCGATGGGCAGCGTGACCTGCGCACCAATCACCTGCACCGCGCCCTCGCCTTCCTGCTGCACATAGGTGCGCAGGCTTTCGTGGCGCGCGATCAGGGTGTTGAAGCTGCGCTGCAAGGCCTCGCTGTCCAACTGGCCGCTAAGGCGCAAGGCGCTGGGGATATGGTAAGCGGCGCTGTCAGGGTCCAGTTGCCAGAGGAACCACTGGCGCTCCTGGGCGTAAGACAGCAGCAGCGGTTGCAGGCGATTGCGTGCCACCAGCGGTGGTGCTTGTTCGACGCTTTCCAGCGCCTGCACCGCCGCCACAAAACCGGCCAGCCGGGGTTGTTCGAACACCAGTTTCAACGGCACTTCCTGCGCCAGGGCGTGGCGCAGGCGCGAGACCACTTGCATGGCCAGCAACGAGTGCCCGCCCATTTCAAAGAAGTGGTCGCTCAGGCCGACGCGTTCAGCGCCGAGGATATCGGCCCAGATCGCGGCGACTTGGTGTTCCAGCTCCGTAACCGGCGCGACCCAATCCTGTTGCGCTTGGCTGGCGTCCGGTTTTGGCAGCGCCTGGCGGTCCAGCTTGCCGTTCGGGTTGAGCGGCATGCGGTCGAGGAAGATCAGGTGCGCGGGCACCATATAGTCCGGCAGTTGCTCGCGCAGCACGCTTTTCAGGGCTTCGGCATCTGTTGAGTCGGCGACAAGATAGGCGACCAATTGATTGTCAGCCGCCAACACCAAGGTTTCACGCACGCCGTCCTGAGCCAGCAACAGCGCCTCGATTTCCCCCAGCTCGATGCGGAAACCACGGATTTTCACCTGATGGTCCACACGGCCGACGTATTCGATCACGCCATCGGCGCGGTAGCGGGCCAAGTCACCGGTGCGATACAGACGGTCGCCGCCGAAGGGATCGGGGACGAAGCGTTCTGCGGTCAGCAACGGACGATTCAGGTAAGCGCGAGCGAGGCCGCACTCGCTGCCGATGTACAGCTCGCCCACGGCGCCCAACGGCGCCAGATTCAAGTCGCGATCCAACACGTACAGCGCACGCCCCGGCAGCGACCGACCAATCGGGCTGGCAGTGGCGCCGATGGTTTCCGCGCCGCTGGTGCAATCCAATACGCTCGACACCACGGTGGCTTCGGTCGGGCCGTAGGTGTTCAGCAAACGTACATGGCCAAGCCCCGCCTTGAGCCACTGCGCCGGGCCGTCCAGCGGCATCGCTTCGCCGCCGATATGGATCTGGCGCAAGGCCCCATAAGAACGCGGCCCCGCTGCCAGGCAATCGAGCAGGAACAGGTTCCAGTAAGCCGTTGGCAAGTCGGCCAGGGTGATGCCTTGGCGGATGATTTCCGCGTAAAGACGGCCGCTGTCCCACAGCTCCGCACCGCGCAACACCACGGTGGCGCCATGGGTCAGCGCCGGGTACAGCTGCTCAACGAAACCATCGAAGTTCAGGGTGGCAAATTGCAGGACGCGATCATCTTCAGTCAACCGCGAATAGCCCGCCGCAATGCTGGAAAATTCGGTGAGCGCCGCGTGGTTGATCGCCACGCCTTTCGGTTTGCCGGTGGAGCCCGAGGTGTAGATCACATAGGCCAGGTTCTGCGGGTCAACCGACCGTTGCGGATTGCCCTCGGCACAACGCTGCAAGGCGTGTTCGGCGTTGTCGATATCCAGCCGCGCCACGTCGGCGGGCAACGGCAATTGCTGGGCGGACTGGCACAACACCAGGCGCACCTGGCTGTCTTCGAGCATATGCAGCAGGCGTTCGCGCGGGTATTGCGGGTCCAGCGGCACATAGGCGCCACCGGCCTTGAGGATCGCCAACAGGCTGACCACCATGGCCAACGAACGCTCCACCGCGACGCCCACCATGACTTCCGCGCCAACGCCCTGGCCGATCAGGTAATGGGCCAGTCTGTTGGCCTGGCGATTCAGTTCGGCGTAGGTCAGCGTCTGTTCATCGAGGCACAGGGCAATGGCGTCGGGACGTCGTTGCGCTTGCAACTCAAACAGCCCATGCACACCGAGCGGGCTTTCGAAGGCCGCGCCGCCGCTGTTCCAGCCGTTCAGCATGTCGCGCTGTTCAGCGTCGGCCAACAACGTCAGTTGTGCGAGACGGTTGCCAGCGCTGGCGACCATCCCGTGCAGCACGGTTTGCCAATGCGCTGCCATGCGCGCCACGGTGGCGGCTTCGAACAGGTCGGTGGCAAAGGTCCAGGAAGCCCACAGGCCGCGGTCGGTTTCTTCGGTGTCCAGGCTCAAGTCGAACTGCGCGCTCTCGCTGGCCCACTCCAGTGACGTCACGCCCAGCCCTGGCAATTGCTGCGCGCCAGCATTTTTGCGGGTTTGCGCCTGGTGGTTGAACATCACCTGAAACAGCGGGTTATGGCTCAGGCTGCGTTCCGGTTGCAGCGCTTCCACCAGTTGCTCGAACGGCAGGTCCTGGTGACTTTGGGCCTGCAACGTGCGCTCCTTGACCTGGGCCAGCAACTGGCGAAAGGTCATCTGGCCGTCAAGGTCGGCCTTGAGCACCTGGGTATTGACGAAAAAGCCGATCAGGCGCTCGGTCTCGGCGCGGTTGCGGTTGGCGGTCGGCACGCCGACACGGATGTCCGACTGCCCGCTGTAGCGGTACAGCAAGGTCTGGAACGACGCCAGCAACAACATGAACAGGGTCACGCCTTCGCGCTGCGCGAGGGCCTTGAGGCCGGCGACCAGCGCCGGTTCCAGCGCCACATCCTGACGCGCGCCGCGATAGCTCTGGCGCGCCGGCCGTGGGTGATCGAACGGCAATTCCAGCACCGGCTGGCTGCCGCCGAGTTGCTCGCGCCAGTAACCAAGTTGGCGCTCCTTCTCCCCCGCTTCCATCCAGCGCCGCTGCCACAGGGCGTAGTCGGCGTATTGGATCGGCAGTGTGGCGAGCTGGCAGTCCTGGCCCTGGCTGTAGGCGGCGTAGAGCTGCATCAATTCCTGCACCATCACGCCCATGGACCAGCCGTCGGAGACGATGTGGTGCTGCACCAGCACCAACACCTGCTCGTCTTCGCCCAGGTTGAGCAAGTTCACCCGCAGCAACGCACCCTGCTGCAAATCGAAGGGTTCGCCGATAAGGGCCTGCACCCGCGCTTGCAGCTCGTCTTCGCTGACCGCGCTTTCAACGATCTCGACGACGGCGTGGGCCAGCACCACCTGGGATCGGTTGTCGCCGTCCAGATGCAGGCGCGTGCGCAGGCTCTCATGGCGTTCCAGCAGGCTGTCGAAGCTGCGCTGCAAGGCGCTTTTATCCAGGCGCCCGCTCAGGCGCAGCACACCGGGGATATGGTAGGCGGCGCTGTGCGGGTCCAGTTGCCAGAGGAACCATTGGCGTTCCTGGGCGTAGGACAGCGGCAGCGCTTCACCGGCCTCGCGAGCCGGGGCAATCGGCAGTTGCCCGAAGCTCATGCCACGGGTTTGCAAACGTTGGTAGAACTGCTGGCGTTGTTCCAGAGGCAGGCGAAGAAAGCGCGACACCAGGTCGATATTAGGGTTGGAAAGCATGGTTCAAATCGCCTCTAGTTCGCTCAAAAAGTCACGAAGATCATCAAAGTCTTCCGCGCTGCCGGCACGGAAAGTCGCGGCGGCCTGCACATAGGCGCGCAGCGTTTCGGTCTGGAACACTTCCACCAGCGGCACTTCCAGACCCAGTTCGGCCTGCACCCGCGAGGTGATCTGGATCGCCAGCAGCGAATGGCCGCCGACTTCGAAGAAGTTGTCGTTCAGGCCCACTTGCTCAAGGCGCAGCACGTCGGTCCAGATCGCGGCGATCTGCTGCTCCAGCTCGGTCTCCGGGGCCACGTAGTGTTGCTGCAACTGGCTGGCGTCCGGCTCGGGCAGGCCCTTGCGGTCCAGCTTGCCGTTGGGGGTCAGGGGCATTTGCGCGAGGAACATGAAGTGCGCGGGCACCATGTAGTCCGGCAGGCGGGTTTTCAGGGCGCGGCGCAGGGTGTCGCGGAAGGCGGCGGTGTCGGCCAGGTTGGCGTCGGCCGGGACCACGTAGGCCACCAGTTGCTTGCCGGTCGGGCCGTCCTGGGCCACCACCACGGTTTCGCCGACGCTGTCTTGTTCGCGCAGGCGTGCTTCGATTTCCCCCAGCTCGATGCGGAAGCCACGGATTTTCACTTGGTGATCGACGCGACCGAGGTAGTCGACCACGCCGTCGGGACGGCCACGGGTCAGGTCGCCGCTGCGGTACACACGGCTGCCAGGTTTGCCGAACGGGTCCGGCACGAAGCGTTCGGCGGTGAGCGCTGGACGTTCCAGGTAGCCCCGCGCAACGCCCTCGCCGCCCAGGTACAACTCACCAGCCACGCCGATGGGTTGCAGGTTGAGTTGGGAGTCCAATACGTAGCCGCTGCGATTGCCCAACAGTGTGCCGATGGGTGCGTAAACGGCGCCGCAGGGATCGTCTTTACGGGCTTTCCACAGCAGCGGCGTGACAACGGTTTCCGTCGGGCCGTAGCCGTTGAACAGATAAGTCGGTTTCAGCGCACGCCAGGCCAAATCGTAACTGGCCTGCGCCACCGCATCCCCGCCGAAGCAGTAAACCCGCACGGCCGGTGGATTGCCGTCGCGTTCAGCGTGTTCGGCCAACTGTTGCAAGTACACCGGTGGGAACACCGCCATGGTCACGTTGTGACGATGCATTTGTGCGTAGGTGTATTCCGGCAGCCACAGGCTGTCATCGCGGATCAGCACGCTGGCGCCGTTGATCAATGGATGCATCCAGCCTTCGTGGGAACCGTCGAAGGCGAAGGACATGAAGTGCAGTTCGCAGTCGGCGGGGCTGGTTTCGTAGCGTTCGCCGGTGGCGATGATGTGCGCCACCAACGGGCCGTGGGAAACCGCGACGCCTTTGGGCATGCCGGTGGAGCCGGAGGTGTAGATCACGTAGGCGAGGTTGTCGCCGTGCAACGCCACTTGCGGCGCGGTCTCGGCGTAGTCCTCGGTGCGATCAATTGCCAGCACTTCAAGGCCTTCAGGAATCGGCAATTGCGGCAACGCACTGCTGTGGCTCAGCAGCAATTTCGCGCGGCTGTCTTCCATCATGTACAGCAGGCGATCTCGCGGGTATTCGATGTCCAGCGGTACATACACGCCGCCGGATTTCATCACGCCGAGGAACGCCACCAGGCTCTCGGCACAACGCGGCATGGCAATCGCCACACGCACTTCGGGGCCGACGCCACGGGCGATCAGCGCATGGGCCAGGCGGTTGGCCTGACGGTCCAGCTCGCCGTAGCTGAGGGTTTGCGAGTCGAACTTGACCGCCACCGCCTGCGGGTTCTCGCTGGCGCGGTCGGCGAACAGTTCATGCACCAAACGGGCATTGGAGAAGCCGGACTCGCTGCGATCCCACAGTTGCAGGATGTGCTGCTGCTCATCCGCATCCAGCAGGTTCAGTTGGCCAATGTTCTGCTGCTGATCGGCAACCATCGCCTGCAACAGGTTCTGCCAATGCCGCGCCATGCGTTCGATGGTCGTGGCGTCAAACAGGTCGGTGGCGTAGCTCAACGAGGCGCGCAGTTGCGCCGCCGACTCTTCGATATCCAGCGTCAGGTCGAACTGGGCGACTGCTTCATCCCAAGCGACCGGGCTGATATTCAACTCGCCCAGGCGCTGCAAATGCCCGCTCGCCAGGCTGATGTGGTGGTTGAACGCCACCTGGAACAGCGGGCTCAGGCTGAGGCTACGCTCCGGTTGCAGCGCTTCCACCAGTTGCTCGAACGGCAGGTCCTGATGGGCCTGGGCTTCAAGGGCGCGCTGTTTGACCTGGGCCAACAGTTCACGCACGGTGGTGTGCCCGTCGATATCCGCCTTGAGCACCTGGGTGTTGACGAAGAAGCCGATCAACCGCTCGGTCTCGACCCGGTTGCGGTTGGCGATGGGCACGCCGACGCGGATGTCCTGCTGACCGCTGTAACGGTGCAACAGCACCTGGTAGGACGCCAGCAACAGCATGAACAGCGTCACGCCTTCGCGCTGGGCCAGGGCTTTAAGGCCGTCCAGCAAGTGCGCAGGCAGCGGCACATTAAGGCGCGCGCCACGATGGGTTGGCACCGCCGGGCGTTGGTGATCGAACGGCAGTTCCAGCACCGGCTGTTCGCCGCCGAGCAGTTCGCGCCAGTAATCGAGCTGACGGGCCTTCTCCCCCGCTTCCATCCACTGGCGTTGCCACACGGCGTAGTCGGCGTACTGAATCGCCAGCGCCGGCAGTTGCAGGGTTTGCCCCTGGCTGTAGGCGGCGTAGAGCTGCACCAGCTCATCCACCATCACTTGCATCGACCAGCCATCGGAGATGATGTGGTGCTGCACCAACACCAGCACATGCTCGTCCGCCGCCAGACGCAACAGGCTGACGCGCATCAGCGGGCCTTGGCGCAGGTCGAACGGCGCGGTGATGCGCGCTTCGACCAGGGCCTTCAAGCGCGCCTCATCGGCCTCCACCACCGTGAGTTCGATCGCCACGTGCGGGCGGATCACTTGTACGGTGCGGTCGGCGTCCTGCTGCAAATGGGTGCGCAGGCTGTCGTGGCGCGCGGCCAGGGTGTCGAAGGCGCGCTGCAAGGCGGCCTGATCCAGCGGGCCCTTGAGGCGCAAGGCGCTGGGCACGTGATAGGCGGCACTGTGTGGGTCCAGTTGCCAGAGGAACCACTGGCGTTCCTGGGCGTAGGACAGGGCCAGGGGTTGGTCGCGTTCGATGGGTTGGATCTGACTGATCTGCACCTGTGTTTCACCCAGTGCGCGGACAAAATCGCCAAGCACGGGTTGATCGAACAGGGCTTTCAAGCCCACATCGAGGCCGAGAGCGTGGCGGATACGCGACACGGCCTGGGTCGCCAGCAGGGAATGCCCGCCCAGTTCGAAGAACTGATCGTTGAGGCCAACCTGCGCCACGCCGAGCACCTCGGCCCAGATCGCGGCGACCTGTTGTTCCCGCTCGGTGTGAGGCGCGAGGTATTCACGTGCCTGCACCTCAACTTTCGGCAGGGCCTTGCGGTCGAGCTTGCCGTTGGGGCTTAGCGGCATGCGCTCAAGCGCCAGCCATTGCGCCGGGACCATATAGTCCGGCAGGTGCGCGGCCAGATGGGTGCCCAGCACTTCGCGCCAATCCTCGGCAGTGTCATGCAGCACCACGTACGCCACCAGGTACTGACCATCGACCGCCAGCACGGCGCTCTCGCGCACCGCGTCGTGCTCCAGCAGGCGCGCTTCGATTTCCCCCAGTTCGATGCGTTGGCCACGCAGTTTGACTTGATGGTCGATGCGTCCGGCGTATTCGATTACGCCGTCTTCGCGGTAACGCGCCAGGTCACCCGTGCGGTACAGGCGCTCACCGGCAACAAACGGATGGGCGATAAAACGCTCGGCCGTCAGCGCCGGGCGACGGTGATACCCGCGCGCCAGGCCGACGCCACCGAGGTACAACTCGCCCAGCACGCCGACGGGCGCGGGCTCGAAGTTGCTGTCGAGGATGTAGCAACCGAGGTTGGCAATCGGCCGGCCAATCGGCACGGCATCGCGACCTTCATCGACGCAGGTCCAGTGGGTCACGTCGATAGCCGCTTCGGTCGGGCCGTAGAGGTTGTAGAGCCCGGCCTGGGGCAGCTTGGCGAAGACGTGCTGCTGGGCGTCCACCGGCAGGGCTTCACCGCTGCACACAATGCGGTGCAAGGTGTGGCAGGTGGCGACGGTCGGCTCTTGCAGGAACGCCTGCAACATCGATGGCACAAAGTGCAGCGTGGTGATTTGTTCGGCGCTGATCAGGCTGACCAGCTTGGCCGGATCACGGTGATCGCCAGGCGCTGCAACCACCAGGCGTGCGCCGGTCAGCAGCGGCCAGAAGAACTCCCACACGGAGACGTCGAAGCTGAACGGGGTCTTTTGCAGCACGCTGTCGCTGACGCCCAGCGCGTAGGCTTCCTGCATCCAGTGCAGGCGGTTGGCCAGGGCGGCATGGCGGTTGCCGGCGCCTTTGGGCTGGCCGGTGGAGCCGGAGGTGTAGATCACGTAGGCGAGGTTTTCGCCGTGCAGTTCAATATTCGGATTGATGTCGCTGTAGCCTTCGAAGGTTGATTCACCCAGCACCAGGGTTTCGAGGGCAGAGGGAATCGGTAGCTGTGCCTGCAGATGCGCCTGGGTCAGCAGCAGTTTTACCCCGCTGTCCTCCAGCATGTAGGCCAGGCGTTCACGCGGGTATTCCGGGTCCAGCGGCACGTAAGCGCCACCGGCCTTGAGCACGGCGAGCAGGCCCACGACCATTTCGATGGAACGCTCCACTGCCAAACCGACCAGCACATCCGGGCCCACGCCGGCTTCGATCAAGCGGTGGGCCAGGCGGTTGGCGCGGCGGTTCAGTTCGGCGTAGGTCAAGCGCTGTTGCGCGAACACCAGCGCCGGCGCATCCGGCGCGAGGGCGGCTTGCTCTTCGATCAGTTGGTGCACGCAGCGCTGCAACGTGTAGTCGCGGGCGGTGGCGTTCCAGGCGTAGAGCACCTGTTGGCGTACGGCGTCGGTCAGCGTGGGCACATCCCCCAGGCGCTGGGGTGCTGGCTGGCTCAAGCCGTGCAGCAGGTGCTGGAAGGACTCGGTCAGTTGGCGGATCTCAGCTTCGCCAAACAGCTGCGTATCGAAGCTGAACTCAAACTCCAACGTCGTACCCGCGCCGAGCAGGACGGTGAGCGGATAGTGCGTCTGCTCCAGGTTCTGCACATTGCTGAACGCAAGCCCAGCGGGCGCGCCATGGGCCAACGCCTCGGAGACCGGATAGTTTTCCACCACCAGCAGCGTGTCGAACAACGCCACACCGCCTGCCCCCGCCCAGCGCTGGATGTCGAACAGTGGCGTGTGCTCGTGCTCACGCAGGCTGAGGTTGAGGGCCTGCACCTGTTGCAACCACTCGCCGACCCACAGTTGCGGGCTCGGCGTGGCAATGACCGGCAAGGTGTTGATGAACAGGCCGACCTGTTGCTCCACCCCCGGCAAACCGGCCGGGCGCCCGGAAACGGTCGCGCCAAAGGCCACGGTGGCCTGGCCGGTGTAGCGTTGCAGCAACAGCAGCCAGGCCGCTTGCACCAGGGTGTTGAGGGTGACTTTGTGCGACTGCGCGAAGGCTTTGAGTTCCGCGCTGTGCGCCGGGCTCAGGTGCAGATGCTGGCTGCCCTTGGGCGCTGCGGGCGCCGTCGAAACGCCGCGCGCCAGTTGCGTCGGGGTGTGCAGGGTTGCCAACTGGCCTTTCCAGAACGCTTCGCTGAGGGACGCATCCTGCGCCTGCAACCAGCCGATGTAGTCGCGGTAGTGCCCGTGGATCGCCGGCAACGGCTGGCCGGCATAGTGCTGCAAGACTTCGCCGAACAACTGCGCCCGGCTCCAGCCATCCAGCAGGATGTGGTGGTTGGTGTAGATCAGATGGAAGCGGTCGTGGCCGGTGCGCACCAGTTGCAGGCTGAGCAGCGGCGCCTGTTCCAGCACAAAACCCTGGGCGCGGGTGGATTCGCTCAGTTCGTCCAGCGCTGCTTGCTGATCGGGGCGCGCCTGCCAGTCGTATTCGGCGAACGGCAACGCGACATCCCGATGGACCGCTTGCAACGCTTGTGCTTGCGCGTCCTGCCAGATGAACCCGGTACGCAACATGTCGTGCCGCGCCAGCACCTGCTCCCAGGCGCGCTGGAAGCGCGGCACGTCGAGGCCGTGGATGTCGGCGCGCAACTGGCTGACGTAGATGTCGTCCTGGCCGTGCTGGTACAGGCTGTGGAACAGCATGCCCTGCTGCATCGGCGACAGCGGGTACAGGTCCTGCACGCCACGGGGGGCCAATGCCAACTCATCCAGTTGCGCCTGGCTCAGGCGGGCCAGGGGCACGTCGGCCGGGGTCAGGCCGCCGTGTTGCGGGTTGAGGCAGTGGGCGATCAGCGCCAGCAATTCCTGCTGGTAATCGTCGGCCAGGCGTTGAATGGTCGAGGCCTGGAACATCTCGCGGCTGAAGCCCCAGCTCAGGCTCAGTTCACCGCCGTACACCTGCCCTTCCAGCGTCAGCCAGTTGGCCAGCGGCGCCTCGGCATCCTGGGCCTGGCCGCTGCTTTGCGCGGCGGGGACGAACAGCGCGGACGCGTCGAACTGCCGGTCGAACTGCCCCAGGTAATTGAAGGTGATACGCGGCGGCGCCAAGCCGGCCAGGGCGTCGCGGGATTCGGCCGTGCCCAGGTAGCGCAGCAGGCCGTAGCCCAGGCCCTTGTCGGGCACGGCGCGCAGTTGCTCCTTGACCGATTTGATCGCGCTCGACAGTTCGCCGTCGGCCTGCAAACGCACGGGGAACAGGCTGGTGAACCAGCCGACGGTGCGGCTCAGGTCGACGCCTTCGAACAGGTCTTCGCGACCATGCCCTTCCAGCTGGATCAGCGCCGCGTGCTGGCCGCTCCAACGGCTGAGCACCCGCGCCAGGGCGGTCAGCAACAAGTCGTTGACCTGGGTGCGGTAGGCCGCCGGGGCGTCTTGCAGCAGTTGGCGGGTGTGCTCGGCGTCGAGGCGAATTTCGATTTTGCTGCCCAGACGGTTTTGCAGGCCGCCCTGGGGGTTGTCGCACGGCAGGTCGGCATCGACCGACTGCGCCTGCCAGTACGGCAGTTGCGCGTCCAGGCTGTGCGCGTGGTTCTGCAACTGCTGCGCCCAGGCTTGATAGGCGCTGGTTTTTGCCGGCAAGCCGGCTTGGCCGTAAGCCTGTTGCAGGTCTTCCAGCAGGATGCGCCACGACACACCATCGACCACCAGGTGATGGACCACCAGCAGCAGGCGCTGGGCGCCATCGGCCAACGTGATCAAGGCGGCACGCAGCAGCGGACCGTGTTCCAGGTCAAGGCTGCGCTGGGCTTCATCGCACAGGGCGGCCAGTTCGGCATCGCTACCGGCTTGGGATTGCCACAGCGCCGAGTCCGTGACAGTTACTGCATGGGTTTGCTGCCAGCCATCGGTCTGCTGGGCGAAGCGCAGGCGCAAGGCGTCGTGATGGTTGATCACCTGGGTCAACGCCGCCGCAAGACGCGCAGGTTCCAGGGCCTCGCGCGGGGTCAACAGCAGCGATTGGTTCCAGTGCTGGCGCGCCGGGATGGCCTGGGCGAAGAAGGCGTGCTGCACCGGGGTCAGGATCACGTCGCCGCTGACCGGGCCTTGGTCGATCAGCGCGGCCTGCTCGAAGCGCGCCACCAGCGCCAGGCTGCGCACGCTCTGGTACTGGAACAGGTCGCGCGGGCTGAGGCGAATCCCCGCCTGGCGGGCACGGCTGACCACCTGGATGGAGATGATGGAGTCGCCGCCGAGTTCGAAGAAGTTGTCGTCCAGGCCGACTTGCGCGAGGCCCAGCACATCGCTCCAGATCGCCGCCAAAGCGGATTGCAAAGGGTTTTCCGGCGCGCTGTAGGCTTGTTGCGGCGCGGCGTCCGGCAGGGGCAGCGCCTTGCGGTCGAGCTTGCCGTTGGCGGTCACCGGCAGCTTGGCCAGGGCGATGAAGTGGGTTGGGACCATGTATTCGGGAAGGCTGCCAAGGAGCCAGGCCTTGAGGTCGCCGGGCTCGTCCTGTTCGTGGACGAGGTACGCGACCAACTGTTTGCCGCCGTGCACCAGCACCACGGCTTCACGCACCAAGGGGTGTTGCATCAGGCGCGTCTCGATTTCACCCAGTTCGATGCGCAGACCGCGCAGCTTGACCTGATGGTCGAGACGGCCGAGGTACTCGATGACGCCGTCGGCGCGTTGGCGCACGCGGTCGCCGGTGCGGTACAGGCGCTCGCCCGCCACGAACGGGCTCGGTACAAAGCGCTCGGCGGTCAACGCCGGGCGTCGGTGATAACTGCGGGCCAGGCCCGTGCCGCCCAGGTAGAGCTCGCCGGATACGCCGGCCGGTACCGGGTTGAGCTGGGCGTCGAGCACGTAGGTGGCGAGGTTGGCGATGGGCCGGCCAATGGGCACGCTGTCGGCGCCTTCATCGATACAGGTCCAGTGGGTCACGTCGATGGCGGCTTCGGTGGGGCCGTAGAGGTTGAACAAGCCGGCCTGGGGCAGCTTGGCGAAGACCTGGGTTTGCGCATCCAGCGGCAAGGCCTCACCGCTGCACACGATGCGCTTGAGGCTGGCGCAGGTGTGCACGCCCGGCTCATGGATAAACGCCTGCAGCATCGACGGCACAAAGTGCAAGGTGGTGATGCCGTGGTGGCCGATGGTCTCGATCAGCCGCGCCGGCTCGCGGTGTTCGCCAGGAGCGGCGACCACCAGGCGAGCGCCGGTCATCAGCGGCCAGAAGAACTCCCACACCGACACGTCAAAGCTGAACGGGGTTTTCTGCAGAACCGCGTCGCTGTCGTCCAGCCCATAGGCCTGCTGCATCCAGCACAGGCGGTTGACCAGCGCGCGATGGCTGTTGCCGGCGCCCTTGGGTTTGCCGGTGGAGCCGGAGGTGTAGATCACATAGGCGAGGTTCAGCGCCTGGATGGCCACGGCGGGCGATTCGGTGCTGTAACCGTCAAGCCACGGCGCGGGCTGGTCCAGGGCGATCACCTGGATGCCTGCGGTCGGCAGCTGCGCCAACAGGCTGTGCTGGCTGAGCAGCAGCGTGATGCCGCTGTCTTCGATCATGTAGGCCAGGCGTTCCTCGGGATACTCCGGGTCCAGCGGCACATAGGCGCCGCCCGCCTTGAGAATCGCGAGCAGGCCCACCACCATGTCGATGGAACGCTCGATGCAGATGCCCACCAACACGTCCGGGCCGACGCCGCTTTCGCGCAGCAGGTTGGCCAGTTGATTGGCGCGGGCGTCGAGTTGGGCGTAGGTCAGCGTGGTGCTGGCGAACGTCAGCGCCGGGGCATCCGGCGTGCGCTGCACCTGGTCTTCGATCAGGTGATGGATGCCGCGCTCGGTCGGATAGGCCTCGGCGGTGTGGTTCCAGGCGACGACCTGCGCATGGCGGTCCTCGGCGCTGACCATCGGCAACTCGCCAATGCGTTGCTCGCCATCGGCAACCATGGCCTGTAACAGGCTGATCCAGTGCGCGGCCATGCGCGCGATGGACGGCGCGTCGAACAGGTCGTTGGCGTAGGTCAGCGCGGCATGCAGGGTGCCGGACTTTTCGTAGGTGTCGAGGGTCAGGTCGAACTGGGTGGTGCGGCCTTGCCACTCCACCAAGGCCAGCTCCAGGCCGGACGCGGTGCGGATGCTGGCGATGTCCGCCACCAGCGGCTGGTGGTTGTACATGACCTGGAACAGCGGTGTATGACTGAGGCTACGCTCGACTTTCAGCGCTTCCACCAGGCGTTCGAACGGCAACTCCTGATGATCCTGGGCGCCCAGCGCGTGTTCCTTGATGCCTTGCAGCAACTCGCCAACGCGGGTTTGCCCGGTGAGTTCGGTGCGCAGCACCTGGGTGTTGACGAAGAAACCGATCAGGCCTTCGACTTCACTGCGGTTGCGGTTGGCGATGGGCACGCCGATACGGATATCGTCCTGGCCGGTGTAGCGATGCAACAGCACGTTGAAGGCGCCGAGCAGCAACATGAACAGGGTGATGTTGTGCTGTTGCGCACAGCTGCGCAGTTGCGCGGCCAGCGCCGGGTCGATGGCGAAATTGTGCCGCGTGCCCTGGTAGCTGGGCATGGCCGGGCGCGAGCGGTCGGTGGGCAATTCCAGCACCGGGTGTTCGTCGCCCAGGCGCGCCTGCCAATAGTCGAGCTGGCGCGCCTGCTCTCCCGCTTCCAGCCAGCGGCGCTGCCACAGGGCGTAGTCGCTGTACTGGATCGGCAACGGCGGCAGTTGCGGTGCTTCGTTGCGCTCATGGGCGTCGTAGAGGCGGATGAATTCGTCGATCAGCACGTTCATCGACCAGCCATCGGAGACGATGTGGTGCAGGGTCAGCAGCAGTACGTGCTCTTGCGTGTCGAGCTTGAGCAGTTGCACGCGCAGCAGCGGGCCGTGTTCCAGGTCGAACGGTTGCAGCGATTGTGCGGTCGCAGCGGCGTTGACGGCGGGCTCGCGCTCGGCGGCAGGCAAGGTACTGAAATCCAGGTGTTCGATGACCAGCGAGGTCGGCATGGCGACTTGCAGCAGGCGTTCATCGGCCTGGCGCTGGAACACAGTGCGCAAGGTTTCGTGCCGTGCCACCAGGTTGGCGAACGCCTGCTCCATGGCCTCCAGGTTCAGCGCGCCCCTGAGGCGCACCGCGCCCGGCAAGTTATAGGCGCCGCTGGCCGGGTCCAATTGCCACAGGAACCACATGCGCTGCTGCGCGTAGGACAGCGCCTGGCGATCCTCCGTCTCCACCCCTGCCGGAATCGGAAACCGGGAAAAATCCACGCCTTCTTTCTGCAAGGCTTGCAGGAACAGTTGGCGTTTTTCCAGGGGCAACCCGATAAACCGGCGAGCAAGTTTCAAGGAGTCTTCAGCATTCATTTCTTGGAGTCCGGGGCAATAGGCGGGAAGCACAAAGGCACGTCGTCCCTATAAAACGAACCGGAGGGGGAAAAATTAGCGCGAGGTAGAAGGCGTGCAGCCGGGTGTCATCAAGGGTTACATCAATCCAGGGAAGGCCCAGCAAGCTGAGCTAGCATTGACGAACACCATTTTTTGCAACTACGCCTAGTCGCACGCAGGGAACGCCGTGTCCAAAAATGAAAAGCTGCTCGCCAGATCATCGAACAATTGAAATCAGGAGACCTGATTCAGTGAACAACCAACTGAAACACAAAGGCTACATCGGCTCTATCGAAGCCAGCCTCGAAGACAACTGCCTGTTCGGCAAGATGCTGTTTATCAAGGCACTGGTCAGCTACGAAGGGAAAACCGTCGCCGAGTTGGACGCGGCCTTTCGAGAGGCGGTGGACGACTATCTCGCTACGTGCCAGACCCTTGGGCAAACACCCGAAAAACCGTGCAAGGGTTCGTTCAATGTTCGGGTCGGCCATGACCTGCATTTGGCCGCAGCCCTGGCCGCGACCCGCAAAAAAATCACCCTCAATGACCTGACGCGCCAGGCGCTGCATGAATTCCTGCAACACCACGGCGCAGACGCCTGCCCTGCGCTCGGCTAAGCCCTCAGAAATCGCACAGCCGCACCTGCTCCCGGGCCAGTCGCCGGGACTGGTGATCCACATCCAATACAGCATCAAGACAAACGTCGGTTGGCAGGACGATCCGTTGCAGCGTGCCTTCGATTACCCGTGCAATCTGGGTAAACCGAATGCGCCGCCCCAGGAACGCGTCGACGGCCACCTCATTGGCTGCATTCAGCGCTGCGCTGGCCTGGGTGCCCTCCGCCAGCGCCTGTAACGCCAGGCCCAGGCACGGAAAGCGTGCGACATCGGGATGTTCGAAGGTCAGCCCTGCGATGCGGGTCAGGTCCAGCGGCTCTACGCCCGATTCGATACGCTCTGGATACGCCAATGCATGGGCCACAGGCAAACGCATATCGGGGTTGCCCAGGTGGGCGAGCACCGATTGATCGCGCAAGACCACCATGGAGTGCACCACGCTTTGCGGGTGGATCAACGCCTCGATGCGCGCGGCGGGCAAGTTGAACAGCCAATGCGCCTCGATGAGTTCCAGGCCTTTGTTCATCATGGTCGCGCAATCCACGGAGATCTTGCGGCCCATGGACCAGTTAGGGTGAGCGCAGGCTTGTTCGGGTGTGACGTCGGCCAGGCTGTCGACGGGGCGCGTCCTGAACGGCCCGCCGGACGCGGTGAGGATCAGGCGATCAACATCGTCCATCGCCCCCTGGCAACCTTGGAGACACTGGAAGATCGCGTTGTGCTCGCTGTCGAGCGGTATGACCGTGGCCCCTGCCCTGGCGGCCGCGTCCATGAACAACGCGCCAGACATCACCAGCGCCTCCTTGTTAGCCAGCAGGATTTTCTTGCCCGCCCGAGCGGCGCTCAAGGTGGGCAGCAATCCTGCCGCGCCGACAATGCCCGCCACCACGGTGTCGCAGTCAGTCGAAGCCGCCGCCGCACACAGGGACTCGGCGCCGCAAAGCACCTCGGTGGGCAGACCGGCTGCCAGCAGATGAGCCTGTAATTCAATGGCGTGCTGCGCCTCACTGACCACCGCTATTGCAGGTCGAAACTGCCTGCATTGATCAAAAAGTTTTTCCATACGTCGGTGGGCGGTGAGGCCATGCACCACAAATGTATCAGGGTAACGCGCGACTACATCCAGAACACTGTCGCCGACCGACCCGGTTGAACCGAGAACGAGCAGGCGTTGCAACATGGCAGCGTTGTCCTTTTCCAAGTTAATGAACTTATCCAACAAGCCTAGCGACAGGCCGCTGTTTAACAAGCCAGCGCAAAGACCAACTGGCAATAAAATACAGACCCCTCAATTATAAAAACCGAACATATGATTTTTTCACAACTCTGTCATTCCAAATTAAACTAGCGGCGCACTTGTCTTTCCAACTCAATCCTTCTAAATAATTAACTCCCTCGCCCCTATTCCAACCCGCCCACGTGTTTGGTCCGCAGTATCGTCCAATGGCGAAAACCTTATGGGACCTTACTGTGAACACCTGCGCCTCCATCTTCCGCACAACTAACGTTTGCCTGAAGCGTGCAGCGCCTGAATTCAAACGCCACTCAACACAATGAATTCACTGACCTCAAGGTGACGCCGCTGGCTATGTAACGGCACTGGTTGACCACCCGTGGGAGCCCGCCATGTTTGAACTTCTGAATACCGTCGATAACCCCGCACAGTTGCGTAAGTTGCACCCTGCGGCACTGCCGGCACTGGCCGACGAGTTGCGCGCGTTCATCCTGCACAGCGTAAGCGCCACGGGTGGCCATCTCTCTGCCAATCTGGGCACCGTCGAACTGACGATTGCGTTGCACTACGTGTTCAACACCCCGCAGGACCGGATTGTGTGGGACGTCGGGCACCAAGCCTACGCCCACAAGATTCTCACCGGGCGCCGTGAAGAAATGGCGGGTATTCGGCAGTTTGGTGGGATCTCGGGCTTTCCCAGGCGTTGTGAGTCGCGCTATGACCACTTCGGCACCGCGCATTCGAGCACCTCGATATCGGCGGCACTGGGCATGGCGTTGGCCGCCCGGCATCAAGGGTGTTCGCGCCATTGCGTCGCGGTGATCGGCGATGGCGCACTCAGCGGCGGCATGGCCTTTGAGGCATTGAACAACCTCGGTTTGTTCCGCGACCTACCGTTCCTGGTGGTTCTCAACGACAACGACATGTCGATTTCTCCGTCGGTGGGTTGCCTGCGCGAGCACTTGAGCGCATTGGTCGCCGACCGCCAGGATGCCAGCCTGTTCAGCCTGATGGGGTTGAACTACAGCGGCCCCATCGACGGGCATGACCTGGATGCGCTGCTGCACGCCCTGCGCCAGGTGCAAGCCTGCGAAGGCCCACAACTGCTGCATGTGGTCACCGAAAAAGGCCACGGCTACTCGCCTGCAGCAGCAGACCCGGTGCTTTACCACGGCCCGGGGAAATTCGACCCCGTCGAAGGCATCCGCTGTGCGCCCCCAGGTGCGCCCACCTACACCCAAGTGTTCGCCCAGTGGCTGGCAGACGAGGCCGAGCGTGACCCAAGAGTGATGGTCATCACCCCCGCCATGCGTGAAGGCTCCGGCCTCGTGGCCTTCGAACGCAGGTTTGCCGATCGTTACTTCGACGTCGGCATTGCCGAACAACACGCCCTGACCTTCGCCGCCGGCCTCGCCGCCGAAGGCATGAAACCCGTAATCGCCATCTATTCGACCTTCTTGCAGCGCGGCTACGACCAGTTGATCCATGACATCGCGATCCAGCAACTGCCCGTCGTGTTAGCCATTGACCGCGCAGGCGTTGTCGGTGCCGATGGGGCTACCCATATGGGCGCCTTCGATATTGCGTATCTGCGCTGCATACCGAATCTCACCGTGATGGCGCCCGCGGACGAACAGGAATGCCGGCAGATGCTGCACACCGCCCTCCAGCAACAAGGGCCCTGTGCGGTGCGCTACCCCCGGGGTGCGGGGAGCGGCGTAACGCCCTCGCCCCGACTCGAACCGTTGCCCATTGGCAAAGGCGAGATTCGCCGGACCAGCGCCCAGGCCAAGGGGCAACGCATTGCCATCCTGGCGTTTGGCTCAATGACCCAACAGGCCCTGAAGGCCGCGCAAACCCTGGACGTCACCGTCGCCAATATGCGCTTTGTCAAACCGCTGGACTGCGACCTGGTTCGCACACTGGCGAGCACCCATGATTGGTTGGTGACCGTTGAAGAAGGCTGTGTCATGGGCGGTGCCGGCTCGGCCTGCCTGGAGTGTCTGGCGCGCCAGAACGAGCGGCCACCGGCGCTGCAAATAGGTTTCCCCGACCACTTCATCGAGCATGGTGCGCCGGATCAACTGTTGCACCATTACGGCCTGGACGCCTCGGGCATGGTCCACGCCATGCAGCAGTTCGCCCACGAACACCAACTGGGCCTGCCTGAACTGGCGGTGCCCAACCCTTCGGCGTTTTTTCAAGCGAGCGCCTGACCATGAACGTGATCCTCGCCCAACCACGGGGCTTTTGCGCAGGTGTCGTGCGCGCAATCGATACCGTCGAGCGCGCCCTGGAGCAGTTCGGTGCCCCCGTTTATGTGCGTCATGAAATCGTGCACAACCGGCAGGTGGTGCAGTCGCTGCAGGAGCAAGGCGCCCTGTTTGTCGACGAACTCAACGCCGTGCCGCTCGGCGCCGTGACCATCTTCAGCGCCCACGGCGTCGCACGCGAGGTGGAGAACCAGGCCCATGACCGACACTTGCAGGTATTCGACGCCACCTGCCCGCTGGTGAGCAAAGTGCATAACCACGGGCGCCAGTATGCCGCCAAGGGTTACCAGTTGATCCTGATTGGCGAGCCCGGGCACCCCGAAGTCATCGGTATCCAGGGGCAGATCGACGCGCCCATCACCCTCGTCCAGACCGTCGAGCAGGTCGAGGCCCTGACCTTCCCCGCCGAGACCCAACTGGCCTACCTCACCCAGACCACGCTCAGCGTCGACGACACACGCGCCGTGGTCCAGGCACTTACGCGGCGCTATCCGTCCATCGTCGGGCCGGCCAGTCGCGATATCTGCTACGCAGTACAAAACCGCCAACAAGCCGTGCGCGAACTGTGTACCCAGGTGGATGTGCTGCTGGTGGTAGGCAGCGCCAACAGTGCCAACTCCGTGACGCTGTGCAAGCTGGCCAATGACAATGGCACGCCCAGCTTTCTGGTGGCCGATGGTCACGCCATACAGGCTCAATGGTTTGACCCAGAGATGACAGTGGGCATCACGGCGGGCGCCTCGACACCGGAAACCTCCGTGCAAGATGTCCTCGCGGCGCTGGCGCGTATCGCACCGTTACATGTTCAAAACCTGCCGGGGCGTGAAGAACATGTGCAGTTCCGTCCGCCCGCTGGGTTGATTGCCCGGCAGTAAGCCAGAGGAGGCGCAACCATGAACAACCCCGTGCTTCGGCGCAGCACCCGTACGGTACAGATCGGCTCGGTCACCGTGGGCGGCAGCGCACCGATCCGGGTACAGGCGATGACCAACACCGACACCGCCGATGCCAAGGCCACGGCGGCGCAGGTCGAACAGTTGGCCCGCGCCGGTGCGGAGCTGGTGCGCATCACCGTCAACAGCCACGAGGCAGCCGCGCAGGTGGCGACCATCCGCGACCTGCTCAATGGCCGTGACATCAGTGTCCCGCTGGTCGGCGACTTTCACTTCAATGGCCATCGCCTGTTGGCAACCTACCCGAAATGCGCCCAGGCCCTGGACAAATACCGGATCAACCCCGGCAACGTCGGCAAGGGCGAACGGCGCGATGAACAATTCTGTCAGATGATCGAAATCGCCTGCCGCTACGACAAGCCGGTGCGTATCGGCGTTAACTGGGGCAGCCTGGACCCCGACCTGCTCGCCCGGATGATGGATGCCAATGCCGCCCGCGCCGAACCGCAGGCGGCTGGCGCAGTGATGCGTGAAGCATTAGTGGTGTCGGCGCTGGAAAATGCCCAACGGGCTATAGAGGTCGGCCTGCCGGCGGATCGCATTGTGTTGTCGGCAAAGGTCAGTGATGTGCAGGAGCTGATCGCGGTGTATCGCACCCTCGCGGCGCGCTGTGATTTCCCCCTGCACCTTGGCTTGACTGAAGCCGGCATGGGCTCCAAGGGCATCGTCGCCTCGACGGCCGCGCTGGCGGTGCTGTTGCAGGAGGGCATTGGCGACACCTTGCGTATTTCCCTCACGCCACAACCCGGCGGCGAGCGCAGCCATGAGGTACAGGTTGCCCAACAAATCCTGCAAACCATGGGCCTGCGGGCCTTTACCCCGCAAGTGGTGGCGTGCCCAGGCTGCGGCCGTACCACCAGCGAATTCTTCCAGGTCCTGGCCCAACGGATTGAGGCGCACCTGCGTGAGCAAACGCCGCTGTGGCGCACGCGCTATCCGGGGGTGGAACGGATGCAGGTCGCGGTCATGGGATGTGTGGTCAACGGCCCCGGCGAAAGCCGACTGGCGGATATCGGCATCTCATTGCCCGGCGCCGGTGAGCATCCATCGGCGCCGGTCTATATGGACGGCGAACGGGTGATGACGCTCAAGGGTACGACCATCGCCGAGGATTTCATCCGGCTGCTCGACGCTTACGTCAGCGCGCGTTACGGCCATCAGGCGCAGGCCCTGCATGCGTTGCTTTCATCCCAAGCGCCGATAGCCCAGCAACGCTGACCCCAACACCACCGCCCCCGCCACCAACGCCACCCAGAACCCGCTGGTGGCGCCAAAGTGGTCGATCATCCAGCCAGAGCTGGCGGCGCCGATGGCCACGCCGATGCTCAGGCCGGTGATCAGCCAGGTCATGCCTTCGGTCAGGCGGCTGGGCGGGACGATGCGCTCCACCAGGGCCATGGACACGATCAGGGTCGGCGCGAAGAACAGGCCGGAAATGAAGATCGCCACTGCCAGCCCCGGGATATTGGTCACCAGCAACAACGGCAAGGTGGTCAACGCCGTGGCCACGCCGCAGCACAGAAACTGCTTGGGCAGCGGCGCCTTGAGCTTGAGCGTGCCAAAGGCCAACCCCGCCAGGCACGAGCCGATGGCGTACACCGACAGGACGATGCTCGCCGCCGCCGGCTGGCCCTGGTGCTGGGCGAAGGCCACGCTGACCACATCTACCACACCGACGATCACGCCCATGGCCAGCAACAGGATCATCAGGATCAGCACCGACGGCGAAGCGATCAACCAGCCGCTGTGATGGTCGTGGTGGGCATGCACGGGCGGCTCCGTTTCGCGTTGCAGCACAAAGGTGGTGACGCCCACCGCCAGCAACAACGCGGCGACCAGCGGCCCGGCTTCCGGGAACAGCACCACGCTCAGGCCCACCGAGATCGGCGGGCCGATGATGAAGCACACTTCATCCAGCACCGATTCCAGGGCAAACGCGGTTTGCAGCTGGGGTTGCCCACGGTACAACTCGGTCCAGCGCGCCCGCACCATGGCGGACATATTCGGCATGCAACCGGCCAGCGCGGCGAACAGGAACAACGTCCAGCTCGGCGCCTGCAAACGGGTACACAGCAGCACCATCAACAAACCGCCGCCGCCGAACAGCGCGGCGATGGGCAGCACCCTGCCCTGGCCGTAACGGTCCACCAAGCGGGAAACCTGCGGCGCACAAAACGCCGTGGCCAACGCAAACACCGCCGCCACCGAGCCCGCCAGACCATAACCGCCATGCACTTGGGCGAGCATGGTGATCAGGCCGATGCCGGTCATCGACACCGGCATGCGCGCAAGCATGCCGGCCAGCACAAAAGCCCGCGCGCCTGGGACCTGGAATAACGCGGCGTAGGGGTTTGCCATCTCTCTTGACCTCTTCCTGTGCGCCTTGGGACTTGCTATCTAAAGTCATCAAGGCAAAATACATACGGTGCGTATGTGACGAATCATGCGTAACATACGCGACGTATGTCAATCACTCACTTGCCCATAACGAGCCACCCCATGAGCCGAGCCCGCGCTGAAATGATCGAAGACACCCGTGCCCGGCTGATCGCCAGCGCGCGCCAGGCGTTCGCCACACAAGGGTACGCCAACACCTCGATGGACGACTTTACCGCCCGCGCCGGGCTGACCCGGGGTGCTTTGTACCATCACTTCGGTGACAAGAAAGGCCTGCTGGCCGCCGTGGTCGCGCAACTCGACAGCGAGATGGATGCGCGCTTGCAGCACATCACCGACCAGGCCTTGGATCCATGGACAGGCTTTTGCGAGCGCTGCCGGACGTATCTGGGCATGGCCCAGGACAGCGAGATCCAGCGCATCGTGTTGCAGGATGCCCCGGCCGTACTGGGCGACACCGGTTCCCAACAACACTGCGTGGCCTCGCTGTGCCAACTGCTGGAAGGCTTGATGCAGGCCGGGGTGATCCACCCGGTGCCGAGCCAGGCGCTGGCCCAGTTGATCAATGGCAGCCTGGTCAACACCGCGCTGTGGATCGCCCGGGATGAAGACCCGGACGCGCGCCTGCAAGAAGGTTTGCACGGTTTGGAGCTACTGCTGCGCGGCCTGAAACTCACACCAACCGCGTAATCTGCTTGTGCCGCCACACCAGCCGGTAATACGCGACCTGCAACCCGAGCATCGCCAGGTACGTCACCGGGAACGCCATCCACACGCCTTCCAGGCCGAAGTGCGCGTTGAACAGGTACGCCATCGGCAGTTCCACGCACAGCACGCAGAAGATCGAAATCGCCACCGGCATCAACACCACGCCGCTGGCGCGCATGATGCCGCCGACCACCGCCTGGAAACCAAACACCAGGATGCTCCACAGCATGATGTGCAGCAGGTGCTCGGCGTTGACCCGCGCGGCGTCGTCGGTGATGAACAAGCCGAGCAGCCAGTGGGACAGCACATAGCCCAGCACGATCAGGCCGCCGGTGAGGCAGGTGTTGATCAGCAGCCCGGTGCGCAGGATCGGCCCGATGCGCTCCAGGCGCCCCGCACCAATGGCCTGGGCGCCGAGGATCGACGCGGTGATGGCAATCGACAACGCCGGGAACTGCACGTAATTGACGATTTGCGTCACCGCACCGTAGGCCGCCGTGGCCTGGGAGCCATGGCCGTTGACCAGGGCGAGGATGACCAACTCCGACAGCGACAGCACCACCATCTGTAGGCCGGTAGGCAGGCCGATACGCAGGACTTTGCCGAGAATCACGCGGTCCAGGCGCAAGGCGGCGAGCAATTCGCGGTCGGGCGCCATGACGTGTTTTTTATGGCGCAGGCGCAGGACCAGAAACAGCATGGCCAAGGCGTTGCCCACCAGCCCGGCGAACACCGCGCTCTGGATGCCCATGGGCGGCAAGCCGATCCAGCCGCGAATCAGCGCCGGGGTCAGCAATAGGCCCACTAGGGTGGAAACCACCAGCGCCAGCAACGGCGAAACCGTATCGCTGACACCACGCAGCAATTGGGTATAGAGGATAAAAACCAGCAGCAGCGGCATGATCAACATCATCATCTGCGCGTAACCCACCGCATCGTCCAACACGTCAATTGGCGTGCCCAACGCTTGCAACGCCGGGCGCGCAAACAGGCTGCCGAGCACCGCTGCGATCACCCCCACCAACGCGCCCAGGGTCAGGGTCGCGCCGGTGATCACCTTGACCAACCCGGTCTCCTGCGCGCCCCAGGCCTGGCCGATGAGCACCGAAGCACCGGCCCCCAGGCCAATCACCAGGGCGATAAAGAAAAACACGATGGGAAACATCCCCGACACCGCCGCCAGCGCCTGGGTGCCGAGCATTTGCCCGACGTAGATGCCGTTGAGGGTGCCGGAAAAGCTTTGCAGGAAGTTGGACAGCACCATCGGTGCCAGAAAGATCAGGTAGATCTGCCACAACGGCCGTTGCTGGGTGACTTCCATGGGGGTTCGAATCCGTGAATTATTGTTGGGCGGCAAAGGCATTACGTGACAACCAGGCCAGGTACGTCTGCACGTCCAGCGGCCAGTGCGCGATCGTGTGGGCAAAGTCTGCGCCGTCCTGGGCAAACAGTGCGCGCGAAGCGTCTTCAAACCCGGGCAGATTGCCAGCGATGGCACTCATGAAACGATAGCTGGCCTCCTTGGCCTGGCGTATCTGATCACGGGAGGCGTGCAGGTTGCGAGCGTCATCCACCAACCGGCGCAAAGCAGCCGAGGCGCCACCCCGTTGCTGGCCCAGCCATTCCCAGTGGCGTGGCAACAACGTGACTTCACGCGCGACCACGCCCAGCTTTGGCCGCCCCACCGAAGGCGCGGTGGGCGGCTCGTCAGCAGCCTCGACCTGCGCTGGCTGATCCGGCGCATAACCCGCCGGCCAGGGGTAATCGACCTGGGTGCCGGTGGTGTCATCGAATACCAGGAAACTGCCGGTGGCCAGGTCAAGGCCTGACAGCGTGTGGGCGACATCGGCGTAGGAACCTGCTGCCACGCGCTGGTGGCTGACGAAGGCGGTGCACAGGGGAATGTTTGGCGTAGACATGGATTATCACCCGGGTGTTATTTGTTTTACCCGGGTCATATTAGTCGGAATTTTGCAGCTTGCAAGCGCATTTACACAGACGCGGAGCGTCTGGGCTGCATTCCCACGCGGAGCATGGGAACGATCATTGGTCTGGGGTCATCGGTAGTGCGCGTTTGTGGGTGGTATTGGCGTACGCGGTTTCCACGATTCCCCTCACCCGCTCGCTCACCGGCTCCCCCATCAGGTACGCGTCGATCTCTGCGTAAGAGCAGCCATAGGCGTGTTCATCCAACTTGCCCGGCAGCAACTCTTCCAGGTCGGCGGTCGGGTGTTTGTGCACCAGATTGTCCGGCGCGCCCAGGGCCGTGGCCAGCAGGCGCACTTGGGTCTTGGTCAGGCCGGACAGCGGCGCGAGGTCGCAGGCGCCGTCGCCGAACTTGGTGAAAAACCCCATCAACGCTTCGGCGCCGTGGTCGGTGCCGACGACCAGGCCGTTGTGCAGGTTGGCCACGGCGTATTGCGCGATCATCCGCGCGCGCGCCTTGACGTTGCCCTTGATGAAATCGACGTGGGCGGCGCTGGCTTCGCTGGCGGTCAGGCTGGCCATCAAGCCGTCGACGCTGGCGGCGATGTTCAGGGTGTCGATCTGGTCCGGGGTGATAAAGCCCAGGGCAGCCTGGGCGTCGTCCTCATCGGCCTGGGTGTTGTAGGGCAAGCGCATGGCGATAAACCGCGCGGCGTAGCCGGCACTGCGCAATTGCTCACACGCCAGCTGGCACAGGCGGCCCGCCGTGAGGGAGTCAACACCGCCACTGATGCCCAGCACCAGGGCCTTGCAGCCCGACTGGCGCAACGTGGTCTTGATGAAGTCGATGCGCCGTTGAATCTCCAAGGGCTCGCCGCCCCTGACCAACGCGCGGTCGATATTCAGTTCCCGGGCGATACGTGCTTGGGTTTGCATGTCACACCTCCACGTTGGCGACATTGAACACCTTGGCCGCGTACTGCAAAAACGAGGCGTCTTCGCAGACGTTCTTGATCGGGTCATCGGAGAACTTCACCACCGGCTCGCCGTGCACCCGCACCAGTTTCATCACGATGCTCAACGGTTCCACACCGTCGACGTCGCACGCCAGGCTGGTGCCCATGCCAAAGCCGAACCGGGCCTTGCCGCGCACGTGGCGCAGGATCGGCAGGCATTTTTCGAAGTTCAGGCCGTCGGAGAACATCAGGTCCTTGGTCATGGGGTCGATGCCCAGTTGCTTGTAGCGGGCCAGCACCTTGTCGGCCCAGGCAATGGGATCGCCGGAGTCCTGGCGCAGGCCGTCGTAGAGCTTGGCGAAGTACAGGTCGAAGTCCTTGAGGAAAAACTCGGTGCTGATGCAGTCGGTCAGCGCGATGCCGAGGCGCCCACGGTATTCGCGCACCCAGTTTTCCAGGGCGGCGTTCTGGCTCTCGCGCAGGCGGCCCAATTGCTGGTGCACCATCAGCCATTGGTGCGCCATGGTGCCGATCAGCGGCAGGTCGAACTCATAGGCCAGGTGCGCGTTGCTGGTGCCGACGAACTGGCCGGGAAAGTCGCGGCGCATGATATCGATCACTTCGCGCTGGGCCTTGAACGACAGGCGCCGGCGCGTGGAAAAGTCGGACACGCGCAGGTCGGCCAACTCTTCGCGGCTGAGGTGTTTCTCCAGCCAGTCGAACTTCTGATAGAGCTTGCGGGTGACGTCTTCCAGGGTCACATCGGGGTATTTGTCACGGTTGCGCAGCTCGCTGACCAAGGCCAGCACCGGTTGTTCAAACATGATGCAGTGCAGCATCGGGCCGATGACGCGGATGTTCAGTTGGCCGTCAATTTCACTGACGTGGATATAGCGCAGGTTGAACCGGAACAGGCCGAGAAAGCGCTCGTAATCCGGGGTGAGGTATTCGCGAAAGCGCGGGTTGAACAGAAAGCGCAACTCGCCTTCACGCATGTGCAGGCCGGCGAGTTTTTCCAATTCGTCGCGCAGTGCCGGGATCAAGTGCCCGAGCTTTTCCCGCGAACGCACGATGAAGTTGTATTCCACATCGACGTTGGGGTGCTGGTGCAGCACGGCCTGCATCATGGTGAAGGTGTAGTAGTCGGTGTCGAGCAAGCCCTGGATCACCGGGGCGTTGTAGTCGTAGGCACTTTCCATGGTGGGTCTCCTTAACGCGTGGCCATCGCGGCCAGTTCTTCGCGGGTGCTGCTGATTGCAGCACCGGCCTTACGCAGCTCATTGAGCGCTTGAATACCACCCTCCTCGCTGATCCCCCGGCACGCCGGCACGTGCAGGACCACCTCCAGGCCGGCCTTGAGCAGCTGCAACGCGGTGGTCTTGACGCAGTAGTCCAGGGCCAGGCCGCCGACGATCACGCGCACCACGCCGTGGGCTTTGAGGTACTCGATGACGCCGGTAGAGAGTTTGTCGTGCAGGTCGTGGTAACAGGCGCCGTAGGGGTGCAGGTCGGGTTCGACGCCTTTCCAGATGAAGTAGTCGTAGTCGTACGGGGTGGGCAACTCGTCCAGCAACGTGAAGCCCTCGGTACCCGGGACGCAGTGGCTGACCCAGGTCACGTCGGCGTGGGCCAGGCCGGTGGGTTGCAGCATCTCGCTGTGCTGCGCGACGACCCAGGGCGCGTGCGGGGTGTGGGCGTCCTTGCTGCCGACGCGGTGGCCGGCGAGGCTGGCCATGTAGTTGAGCTCGGCGCCGATGCGGTCACCGCCGACCACCGGCAGTTCGTTGGGGCACAGGGGCGTGAAGCTCTTCTGGGCATCGACGTCGAATGAAGCAATGGCGGTTTTTGCGAGGGTCATGGCGGTTCTCCTGTGGCCTGAAAACAAAAGTACACGTCATGTACTTTCATAGCAAGAAACATTTGTTTATCTGGGTCGGTGTCAGTCCATGACATATCTGTTCGATCCGTTAGACTGTGCCCTGCCACTGTTTATAAGGATGTCCCATGCCACTTAGCGCCTACCTGCATACCGTCGACCTTTGCGTCCTGTTCTACTGCCGCGCGTCCGGCGAATTGAAATTGCTGCTGAACCAGCGCGACGCCGAGCCCTTCGCCGGGCATTGGGCGCTGCCGGGGGTGGTGGTGAATGGTGGCGTGCAGGACCTGAGCCTCAAGGATGCCGTGGAGCGGTTGCGCGCCAGTGACAAGGTGGGGTTTGAACTGGCCTGGAGCGAACAGGTGGGCACCGTGGGGGATGCGTTTCGTGATCCGCGGTGTTGGTCCTCGTCCACTTATTACTTGGCGATTGTGGCGGATGACGTGGCGCTGGCTGAGCATCAGGCCTGGTTTGCGCTGGATGCGGTGGCGGATGGCAGTATCAAGCTGCCGTTCGATCACAACCTGATCGTGGCGGCGGTGCAGGAGCGGTTGTTGTCCAAGTCGCTGTACAGCAGCTTGCCGTTGATGTTTTTGGGGGGGGAGTTTAGTGCGCCGCAGGCTACTACGATTTTTTCGGTGGTGCTGGCGCGGCCGGTGTTGAAGACCAGTGTTCGGCAGCGGTTGTTGAAGTTGGCTGAGGCGGGGTATTTGCGGGAGACGGGGCGCAAGAAGCCCGGGGACGGTGGGCGGCCGCAGGCGACGGTGGAGGTTTTGAAGGCTGGGGAGGTTTATTTTTTTGATCGGAGTTTTGCGGAGTAGCGTTTGGTGGGGGGCATATCCGTTGTTTAGGTAACGGCGACTATTGGTTCCGCCCTTACGGCGGGTCACTTTTGGAAAAGAGCCCCAAAAGTAACCAAAAGGGCTCTTGCCCCAACACTCGGTGCCTCGCCTAGGCTCGGCATGCCCGTAATCCGACATGGATTTGGGGGGCCGCCGCCACGCGCCATCCATGGCGCGGGGCGGCTAAACCGGCATCCCTGCCGGTTTACCCCCCAAATCCATGTCGAATTCCGGCCAGCGTGTTTAACGGGGCGCCTAAGATCAAAATCAAAAACAAAGCGAGGCGGCCTGACAGCCGGCCTGATCGAGGAAGCGTGCGCGGTACCCTGTGGGAGCTGGCTTGCCTGCGATGGCATCAACTGGGTTTGCCTGATGTACCGAGGTGTCTGCATCGCAGGCAAACCAGCTCCCACATTTTGAACCGAGCTCGACAGGACAAATACCGGTCGGCTACTAGGCCGCCGCGCTCTGGCTTTTGATCTGGGGTCGCCCCGTCAAACACGCTGGCCGAACGCAGGCTTGAATCCGTGGGCAACCCGGCAGGACGCCGGGTTAGCCGTCCTGGGCCAAGGATGGCCCATGACGGCGGCCCACGGATTCAAGCCGGAGTGAGGGCACACCGAGCCTAGGCGAGGTGCCGAGTGTTGGGGCGAGGACCTTTTGGTTACTTTTGGGTCCCTCCAAAAGTGACCCGCTGTAAGAGCGGAACCAATAGTGGCCGTTACCTAAATAACGGATATACACACCAACACACCAACACACCAACACACCAACACACCGCCACCCCCTAGCTCATCCAATTCCCCCCATCAACGTTATACGTCTGCGCCACCACATAATCCGCCTCCGCCGAAGCCAAAAACACCGCCATCCCCGTCAAGTCCTCAGCCGTCCCCATCCGCCCAAACGGCACCTCCTCCCCCACCCGCCGCTTCTTCTCCCCCGGCGCCAACCCTTCATGCCGGGCAAACAACGCATCCACCCCGTCCCAATGCTCCCCATCCACCACACCGGGCGCGATGGCATTGACGTTGATCCCCTGCTTGATCAAATTCAACCCCGCCGACTGCGTCAGGCTGATCACCGCCGCCTTGGTCGCGCAATACACCGCCACCAACGGCTCCCCACGGCGACCAGCCTGGCTGGCCATGTTGATGATCTTGCCGCCATGCCCCTGGTGGATCATCTGCCGCGCCGCCGCTTGCAAGGTGAACAACGTCCCCGCGACGTTGATCGCAAACAGCCGCTCATAACTGTCACGGGTGATATCGACAATCGGCGCCAAGTCAAACAGCGCCGCATTGTTGATCAAGATATCCAGCTTGCCGACCTCGGCCACCACGGCGGCAATCGCGGCGTCGATGGAAGCCTGGTCGGTGACATCCATTTCCACCGCATACGCCTGTGGCCCCAGTTCGGCGGCCGTGGCCTGGGCCCGCTGCAGGTTGATATCGGCAATGGCGACGCTCGCACCCTCAGCAATATAGGCCTGGGCGAACGCGCGGCCGATCCCGCGCGCCGATCCGGTGATCAGCGCGCTTTTACCTTCAAGTCGTTTCATGGGGCATGTCTCTAGAGAATTATTTTGGATAACCCGCGCGTTTCATTTCGCGCTCGGTGGTGGACTGGGCCTGGAGCAACGCCTGGTCAACCGACATGCCTCCGGTCAGCGCCGCCGAGAACATCTTGCCCACCGAGGTGCCGATGGCCTGGAACTCGGGAATGGTCACGTACTGGATGCCCACGTACGGCACCGGCTTGGCCGACGGGTGCGCCGGGTCGGCGTGTTTCATCATCTCCAGGGTCACCTGGGCAAACGGCGCCGCCTTCAAGTAGGCGTCGTTGTAGGTGGACTGGCGAGTGCCGGGCGGTACGTTGGTGATGCCTTCTTTATCGGCGACCAGTTGGATGTAGTCCTTGGACGTGGCCCAGGTGATAAAGGCCTTGGCCGCGTCCTTGTGCTTGGACGTGGCCGGAATCGCCAGGGACCAGGCGTACAGCCACGAGGAACCTTTGTCGGTGACTTCGGTGGGCGCGGCGGCAAAGCCGACGCTGTCGGCCACCTTGCTTTGGCTCTTGTCGGTGGTGAAGGAGCCGGCGACGCTGGCGTCTACCCAGATCGCGCATTTGCCGCTGTTGAACAGCGCCAGGGTTTCGTTGAAGCCGTTGCTGGACACGCCTGGAGGGCCGTATTGCTTGAGGCTGTTGACGTAGAAATTAGCGGCGGCGGTCCATTCCGCGCTGGTCAGCTCAGGCTTCCACTGCTCATCGAACCAGCGCGCGCCAAAGGCGTTGGCCATGGTGCTCAGCAAGGCGATGTTCTCGCCCCAGCCGGCCTTGCCGCGCAGGCACAGGCCGTATTGGTCCTTGTCCTTGGCGGTGAGCTTGGCGGCGAAGGCGCCGAGTTGGGTCCAGGTCGGATGCGCGGGCATGCTCAGGCCGGCCTGCTGGAACAGGTCGGTGCGGTAGTAGGTGACGGTGCTTTCGCCGTAGAACGGCAACGCGTAGAGGGTGTTGTTGACCGACAGGCCCTGGCGGACCGAGGGGAAGATATCGTCGACGTCGTAGTCGGCCGGCAGTTGGGTCAGCGGCTCCAACCAGTGCTTGGCGCCCCACAGCGGGGTTTCGTAGGTGCCGATGGTCAGCACGTCGAATTGCCCGCCCTGGGTGGCGATATCCGTGGTGAGGCGTTGGCGCAGTACGTTTTCTTCGAGCACCACCCAGTTGAGCCTGATGTCCGGGTGCTGCGCTTCGAACACCTTGGACAGGCGCTGCATACGGATCATGTCGCTGTTGTTGACCGTGGCGATGGTCACGGTGTCGGCGGCGTGGCTGGGCATGGCCAAGGCCAGGCCGGACAGCAGGAACAACGCTTGCGGGAGCTTGAGCATGGCGGTATCCACCTGTTGTTTTTGTTGTTGAGGGCCGATTACAGCAGGTTGCCCCAGCCCTCACAAACCCGTGGCGGATGCGCGACTGGTACTTTTTTAACCTTGGGCGTTGGGTTAAAAAAGTATCAGTGCCGGGGGAAACAGGGGGTAGCGCGGCCACGGCCGAGGCGCGTATTTTGGAGCGATTCCAAGAATCATAAGAAGCCCGCCATGCCTGTCAGCCGCGCCCAACTGTTCGAGCACCGCCCTGCTGAACTGGAAGTGATCCTGCCCGAGCCGGACCACTGCTTTCGCTGGTTCGAACACGACTACCCCTATGACCTGGCGCGCTGGAACCACCACCCCGAGTTTGAGATCCACCTGATCCGCCAAGGCAGCGGCAAGCTGGTCGCGGGCGACTATATCGGCGCCTTCAGTGCCGGCCACGTCGCCCTGATCGGCCCCGACCTGCCCCACGATTGGATCGGCGAGCTGGCCCCCGGCGAGTACCTCAAGGGCCGCGACGTGGTGCTGCAATTCGACGGCGCCGCCCTGCTAGGCCTGCGCAAGACGCTGCCGGAACTGGGCGACTTGCAGCCGCTGTTCGAGCAAGCCCGACGCGGCCTGCAATTTCACGGCGACACGGCGTTGCGTGCCGCTGTGTTGATGGAAGACATCGGCAAAGCCCAGGGCCTACAGCGGCTGGTGCTGTTCCTGCAACTGCTCGATACCCTCAAGAGCGCCCCGCCACAGCAAGTACTCGCGCTGGCCAGCCCGTGCTACGCGCCCACCCTGGATGCGCGTAGCGCCGAGCGCATCAACAAGGCCTTTGACTACCTCATGCGCGAACTCACCGGGGACGTGCGCCTGTCGGTGATCGCGCAGCAACTGGAGATGAGCGAGCCGGGCTTTTCACGCTTTTTCAAGCGCAACACCGGCCACGGTTTTATCGACCTGATGCGCAAGTTCCGCGTGCAACGCGCCTGCCGCCTGTTGTTGCAAAGCGAGATGTCCGTGGCGGCAATCTGCTTTGAGGTGGGCTACGCCAACCTGTCCAATTTCAACCGGCACTTTCGCATCGAAATGAATCAGACGCCGAGCGACTATCGCCGGGAAACCGCGCTGCACCGGTTCAATCCCTCGACAAAATGACACCGGGTCAATTCTGACCAAAAGGTCGACTAATCGCGCTTTTTTCCAGTCTATTCAAGCCAATAGTCAAAGTTGGTACAGCCTATGCAAACGTTTGCGGAACGAACTTGCCAGCCAAGTTCACCACGACCCGAAGATTCGGGTCCAAACCGCGTACGAATAGGGATTTTCAATGCATTCCACCGCAAGGCACCCTGCCGCTCTTGGTGTTTCCCTGCTACTGGCCGCCGTTACGGGACTACTCAGCGCGCCCATTTTCGCGCAGGAAAAACCCGTCGATGACTCAGCACAGGGCGAAACCCTCAGCCCGGAAGCCAGCCCGACGAAAAAAGGCGTGTACCTGTCGGAATGGTTCAACCAAGACCTGACATTGATCGGCAGCAAAGACATCAGCTTCGGCCCCAAGCCGTCAGACGACATCTACCTGGAATACGAGTACTTCGGCCGCAAGGGCCCCTTCGAACTCTATGGCTATATCGACGTGCCAAAGATCCTCGGCATCGGTAACAGTAATGACAAAGGCGTGTGGGACCATGGCTCGCCGGTGTTCATGGAGCACGAGCCGCGCATCTCCATCGACTACCTGGCGGGCCGCAGCCTGGCCATCGGGCCGTTCAAGGAATGGTATGTGGCGTTCGACTGGATCTACGACCACGGCAGCAACAAGGCCAACCGTGCCAACACCCTGTACAGCGGTTTGGGCACCGACATCGACACCCACTCGCGGGTCAATCTGTCGGCCAACTTCTACGGGCGCTACCAGTGGGAAAACTACGGCGCCAGCAATGAGTATTCGTGGGATGGCTACCGCGCACAAATGAAGTACATCGTGCCCATCGGCAAGTTCGACAACGGTGCCTCGCTGACCTATATCGGCTTCACCAACTACGACTTTGGCTCCGACCTGCACAAGGACAACCCAGCACGCACCGCCAACTCGTTGGTAGCGACCAATGTGCTGCTGTATTCGTTTACCCACCTGCGGTTCACCCTGGTCGGTCGTTACTTTCATAACGGCGGCAACTGGGAGGATGGCAGTGAGTTGAATTTTGGCGAAGGCAACTTCCGCGCGCGATCGGACGGCTGGGGCTACTACGCCGGCGTCGGGTATCAATTCTGATAGAGGAGCTTTTGGATGAACGTACTTTCCCGCCTGTCACTGGCTGTCGGCCTGACCCTGTTGCCCCATGTGGTGTTGGCGGATGCGCCGATCAAACCCAAGGTGATGCTGATCACCATGTTCGCCCCCGAGGCACAAACCTGGATTGACCGCCTGCAACTCAAGCAGGAGGTCCGCGTGCCGGGCCTGTCCGCCGAATATCCAGTGATCCGCTGCAACACCCAGGACGTCTGCCTGCTCGTCACCGGCATGGGCCAGACCAACGCCGCCGCGTCCACCCTGGCCCTGGCCTTGTCGCCCAAGTTCGACCTGCGCCAGAGCTACTTCCTGATCGCCGGGATCGCCGGCATCAGCCCCAAGCACGGCACCATCGGTACTGCGGCCTGGGCCCATTACCTGGTGGAATTCGGCACGCAGTGGGAACTGGACTCGCGGGATGCACCCAAGGATTGGCCGACCGGTTACATCGGCATCAACACCAAAGGTCCTAACGAAAAACCGCCGCTGGACTACAAGACCGAAGTGTTTGAGCTGAACCCCAAGTTGCAGGCCAAGGCGTTTGCCCTGTCGCACCAGGTTGAACTGACGGAAAGCAAGGAATCGGCGGCATGGCGCAAACACTACCCCGCCGCCCCGGCCAACCAGCCGCCACAGGTCACCCGCTGCGACACCCTGGCGGGCAACACCTGGTTTTCCGGCACGCGCTTGAGCGAGCGGGCCGAGGTCTGGACCAAGTTGTTGACGGATAACAAGGGCGAGTACTGCACCACCCAGCAAGAGGACAACTCCACCTATGAAGCGCTGCTGCGGGCCAGCCGTGAGGGGTTGGTAGATATCCAGCGCTTGGCCGTGGTGCGCGCGGGTTCGGACTTCGACCGGCCGTATCCGGGTTACAGCGAAGTGGACAACCTGCTGAAGTACGCGGATCAGGGTGGGTTTGTACCGGCACTGGAGAACCTGTACCGCACGGGTAACCCGCTGGTGCAGGCGATCCTCAAGAACTGGTCGGCGTGGGAAAACGGTGTGCCCGAGGCCTAGTAACAACCACCTGCTGGCAAAAAACTCATGTGGGAGCGGGCTTGCCCGCGATAGCGGTAGATCAGCCACTGATGTGCTGGCTGGACCATCGCCATCGCGGGCAAGTCGAATCGTCGCACCGCCGCTCCCACATTGCTTTTTCCTACATTGTTTAGAGCGGGTCAGGGCAGGAAGATGATCTTGTCCGCACTACCATTATTCACTTCCTCATAGCTCTGCAACACCTGCGCCAACGCCACTTCCCGCAACCCCGTCGGCAACGGCAACGAACCCTCATCAAAAAACCGCCCGAACTGCTCCAGCATCACCGCGCACTGCTCGCAGTTGTAGAGCAACGAGTTGATCCCAACCACCGACCCGCCCTTGCGGTACAACGCCAGGGCCGGCAATTGCACCTGCCCGTCCACCGGCGCGGCGATGATCGCGATACGACCAAAGGGCGCCAACCCGGCGACCGCTGCGGGCAACCAGAAACCGGTGGTGTCGAAGATCACATCGGCGCCGCCCTTGAACACGCTGTTGACCTGCACGCCCAAGTCCTCCGGCGCACCCAAGGCAATCGCTTCAACCCCCTGCCCCTGCAACACCTCGACCTGCTCCGCCCGCCGCACCGCGGCCAGTACCTGGGCGCCTCGAATTTTCGCCAGGGCCAGGGCCGCACTGCCTACCGCACCATTGGCGCCAATCACCAGCAACCGCGTGCCTTTGCCAACGCCGCTGCGCTCCAGGGCATCCCAGGCGGTGGTGTACGGCACGCCAAGGCTGGCGGCCTGGGCGAAACTCAGGTGGCTGGGTTTGTGCGCCACACCTTTGGCTGAAACCTTCACAAATTCAGCGTGGGAACCGTCGGCAAAAAAGCCGAGATCGCGCCCCGTCCCCCAGACCTCCTGGCCAAGCAACGCCTGCGGACCTTCAACGACAACGCCGGCAAAGTCACGCCCGGGAATGCGTGGCAAGGTGGTGTAGGGGAAACGGCCAAGCACGTTTTTCACGTCGCTGGGGTTCAATCCCGCCGCCTTGATCTGCACCAGCACTTCACCGGCGGCGGGCACCGGGGTGGCGACGTCGACGAAACGCAGGGAGGCGAGATCGCCCGTAGCGGAAAATTGCAGTGCTTTCATGGCCAATATCCATCGAAGGGAAAAAGGGAATCAGGACAACCAACCGCTGACCAGCTGCCGCCCCATGGGCCAGAGCTTTTCGCCCAGCAGCATGCCCATCAGGCCTACCAAAGCGATAGCCGGTGGCGCGGGTGAGCGGAAGTCCAGGGCGCCGTAGAGCACGCCGACAAACAGGCCAATGGCGAGGGAAATCAGGTAGCTCATGGAACGGCGCCTTGTGGGTGGATGAGCTCAGTGTAGAGAGCCCAATCCTGAAGCGTCGGCCAAGTACTTCAGATTATCGGCCAACCCCTCAACCGACGTATTGCGACGGCGCCACACCCAGTTCGCGTCGGAACATATCGCTGAAACTGCTCGGCGAGTAACCCAATGAACGCGCGATGCTGCTGACCGGCTGGCCCTGGATCAACTCCGCCACCGCCGTGGCCAGTTGCACCTGGCGCCGCCATTCGGCGAACCCCATGCCCAGATGGTGCAGGAACAACCGCGACAAGGTCCGCACGCTGGCCCCGGCCGTCTCGGCGTGTTGTTCGAAGGGGACTTCCAACGAGGGCGCGGCCATCACAGCCTGGCAAGCGTTGATCAAGCGACGGTCGGCCTCCACCGGCATGGCGATGCGGATCGGCGAGCGGCGTGCCCGTTGCAACTCCAGCAGCGCCAGGCGCACCACCGCGTCGTAATAGCCCGCATCGCCGCCGTCGCCCTCTTCCACCAGCGTGACAATCAGTTCGCGCAGTAGGCCGCCGACCTCGATCACCTGCACCTGGCTGTCCAGCGTCGCCGCCAACGCCGGGCGCAGGTAGATATTGCGCATCTGCAAATCCGACACCACGCGAATGCCATGCTCCACCCCCGGTGGCAACCACACGGCACGCTGGGGCGGGACCACCAGGGCTTCGCGCGGCGTTTCGACCCACATCACGCCGCTCATGGCGTAGAGCAATTGGCCCCAGTCGTGGCTATGGGGTTCCACGTACAAGCCACGCGGGTAGGTGCGCGCCAGGGGTTGCACGGGGACGGCGTGATCACTGAGGTCGGGGGGCGCGGCCAGGGCCATGGGGAGTGCGTCGATTCACGGGAAAGTGGCCATGATAATGACGCATGGTCCACATTCCAAATGTCGGTAGAGGCTTGCCCGGTTGCCAGTCAGCCACAGGTACAGCGTTCCTGCCGTTAGGGTCAGTCGGCCTGGCGGGTGTTACTGCGATACATAAACACCAGCGCCAACGCCAGGCAGAGCATCGCCACAATCCGGCTCCCTGACAGCTCGATCGCCGGGTTGCCCAGCCAGCCAAAGTTGTCGATCAGCATGCCCATGCCCAATTGCCCGACGATCACCGCCACCGTGGCCACGGCCGTGCCCACAATCGGCACCGCGCCGACCATCACCATCATGTACACCACGCCAAACAAGGCACCGGTCAGTTGCCATTTCGGCACTTCCAGCAAGCTCACGGCCTGGGCGGGTTCAAAGAAGAAAATCAACAACGCCGTGGTCAGCGCGCCCACGGCAAAGGTCAGCAAGCTGCTGCGCAACACGCCCACCGTCTGGCCCAGGCGCCCGTTGATCGCGGCCTGCACACTCAACACTGCACCGGCGGCAATCACCAGTACCAACAACAGAATCAAATTCATCGCCTTACCCTCGTGCAATCAAGACCAGTGCCGCCACAATCAACGCCAACGCAATCCAGCGTTCACCATTGACCCGCTTGCGCGCGGTGCCGAACCAGCCGAAATGGTCGATCAACACGCTCTTGCCCACCTGCCCGGACAGAATCGCGATCATGGTCATGGCGATGCCGATATGCGGCGTGGCCAGGGTCAGCACCACCACGTACATCGGCCCCAGGAAGCCGCCGATCAATTGCCAACGCGGCAGGTCGGTCAACGCCGGGCCCTTTTGCGGGCCGCTGAACAGCAGCAACACATACAGAATCGCCGAGCCCACGCCGAAGATGCTCAACGTCGCCCACAAATGCCCGACCTGCACACCCAAAGGCCCCAGCAGCCCGGCCTCCACTGACAAGCCCATGCCCGCCAGGATCACCAGCGGCAGCAACAACAGCCGCAAAAGGTTTTTCTTCGGGCGGGCTAACGCCGCGCCCTCGATAGAACTTGCCTGCATACATCACCTGCGCTTCAAGAAAGAGACATGGCGCGCATTATCCGGTGGTGGTGCTGTGCGATAAATGGCAGCATGCCGACAACACCTTTGCGCAATACGCACAGCCTGGAGCCACGATGCAGGGTTTGAATGAATTGAGTTTCAAGGCGCTGCGCCTGTTTGTGGCCGTGCTCGACCATGGCAGCTTTTCCGAAGTGGCCCGCCGCGAAAGCCTGGCGCCCTCCTCTATCTCCCGGCAGATCCAGCTGATGGAACAGGCCCTAGGCCAGCAATTGCTCTACCGCCACACCCGTGCGGTCAGCCCCACCGAGGCCGGGCGCCTGCTCGGACATCACGCTCGTTTGCTGCTGGAACAACTGGAAACCGCCGGCCAGGCCTTGCAGGAACAGGAACGCGAACCCAGCGGCCTGGTGCGCATCAACGCGCCGATGGTGTTCGGCCAGCGCCACCTGTCACCGTGGCTGGGCGAGCTGTGCCGGCGCTATCCCAAGCTGCAACTGGACATCCAGCAGACCGACACCTACGTCGATCCCCTGCAAGACGGCACCGACCTGCTGTTTCGCATCGGCGTGCTCAACGACTCGGGCATGCAGGCGCGCATCTTCGCGCCGCAGCGCTTTCGCATCGCCGCCAGCCCCGCCTACCTGGCCAAGCACGGCACGCCCAAGCACCCCGACGAACTGGTCAACCACCAGTGCCTGGCCTACAAAGGCATCACCGGCCAGCAACGCTGGTTCTTCCGCCGCGACGGCGGCGACTGGACGCCCTACAGTGTCAAGGGCCCGATCACCGGTAACCACGCCGACACCCTGACCCACGCCGCCGAGCAAGGCCTGGGGCTGGTGGTGTTTCCGTCCTGGCTGATTGGCGAGGGCCTGCGCGCAGGCACCTTGCAGGCGGTACTCACGGAGTACGAAGTGGCGACCACGCTGGAGCCGCAACAGATCGCCGCGCTCTGGCCGGGCAGCCGGCGGTTGTCGCTGAAGGTGCGCACGGTGATTGATTATTTTGTAGAGTGTTTTGGGGTGGTGCCGTATTGGGATCGGTGAGGTGTGCGGCGCTTGAGGAAATTTCCGAGTGGGCCGCGTAGGTGCGGTCTGATTTAGCGGGCCACTATTTTGTGGCATTTCTCCTTGGGGCAGACTTTGACGAATTCATTTTCGGAGAGATGCCATGGACTTCCAATACGACAAAAAACCCCATGCCAAGCGAGCGGCTACAGCCAGTTGTCAGGCCGTCTTTGATAGCTCACGGAGCTTTGACTATATTTGGCCCAAACAGGGGGAAGTCCGCATGATTACCGTGCCCTTGGGTGAAGCTAAAAACAATCTGTCAAAACTGGTTGATGAAGCTGCCGCCGGAAAAACCATCACCATCTCCAAACATGGCCGCGCGATGGCGCAACTTGTCCCCATAACGAAGCCCAAGGGGCCGCGAATTGGTGCGATGAAAGGCATGTTTGTTGTTCCTGACGACTTTGATGCGCCTTTACCGGACGATCTACTGGACGCCTTCGAGGGCAACCCTCTATGAGGGTCTTGTTGGATACCCACATTTTGCTTTGGTCGCTGACTGATGACCCCAAGCTCTCCAGCAAAGCTCAAAAACACATTGAAAATGCGGCAGAAATTTACGTCAGCGCTGCAACATTCTGGGAAATGGCAATCAAGGTCGGCTTGGGGAAACTCAATGTAGACATGAACAAGCTCCGTGAACTTTGCCTGGACAGCGGCTTCGTCGAGCTACCCATCACGACTGAACACGCCACTGCCGTAAAGGATCTTGAGCATCATCACAAAGATCCCTTCGATCGGCTCATCGTCGCAGTCGCCATGAACGAGCCGATGAGGTTGATTACGACCGATCCGCACGTCGCCCAGTACACATCCCTAGCGATTCTGGTGTGACGCCCAACCGTTACGACTCAAAACACCCACTGCCCAATCAACCACCCATTCGCCCCACTGATCACCGCAAACAACAACCACGCCAACACCCGAGTCGGCAGCCGGTTCACAAACGGCCCCATCAGTTGTTTATCGCCAGTCATGCGGATCAACGGGTACAACGCAAACGGCAACTGCAGGCTCAGCACCACCTGGCTGAGAATCAGCAACTTGCCAATGGCACCATCGCCCAGCAGCCACACCCCGAGAAACGCCGGGATCAGCGCCAGCCCTCGGGTAATCAGGCGGCGTTGCCAGCACGGAATACGCAGGTTGAGATAACCCTCCATGATCACTTGCCCGGCGATGGTGCCGGTGAACGTCGAGCTTTGCCCGGACGCCAGCAATGCAACGCCAAACAGGATGCTGGCAAACGCGCCGCCCACCAGCGGGTCGAGCAAGTGGTAGGCGTCCTGGATCTCGACCACATCGGTGTGGCCCGTCTTGTAGAACGCCGCAGCGGCCAGCACCAGGATGGCGGCGTTGACCAGCAACGCCAGGGCCAGGGAGCCGATGGTGTCGATGCGCGCCAGCTTGACCGCGTCCTGTTTGCTGGCCAGGTCCTTGCCGATCAGGCGGGTCTGCACAATCGAGGTGTGCAGGTAGAGGTTATGTGGCATGACCGTGGCACCCAGGATACCGATGGCCAGGTACAGCGGTGCAGCATCGCTGATGGCCGAGAGTGACGGCGTGAAGCCGCTCAACACATCCGGCCAGTACGGCTTGATCAGCAGCAGCTCGATGAAGAAACACACGCCGATAGTCGCCACCAGCGCCAGCATGATTGCTTCCAGGCGGCGGAAACCACGGTTTTGCAGGGCCAGGATCAGCAGCGTATCGAACGCGGTGATGACAATGCCGGTGGTCAGCGACACGCCCAGCAGCAGGTGAAACGCCAGGGCGCAACCGAGCACTTCGGCCAGGTCGGTGGCGATGATGGAGATTTCCGCCAGCAGCCACTGGGTACGTGCCGAACGCTGGCTATAGCGCTCGCGGCACAGCTGCGCGAGGTCCTTGCCGGTGGCAATGCCCAGCCGCGAACACAGGCACTGCACCGCCATCCCCGCCAGGCTGGCCAGCAGCACCACAAACAGCAGGCTGTAACCGTAGCGCGAGCCCGCCTCGATGGCCGTGGCCCAGTTACCGGGGTCCATGTAGCCGATGGAAATCAACAGGCCAGGGCCGGCGAACATCAACATCCGCTTGAAGAACGACGCCTTGGGGTCAACGGCAACGGAGCCGGCCACCTCGGGCGGGCAGAACGGAGCGGTAGCGATTTTCGGCAGGCTGAATTTCACGCGGTATTCCAGGCAAATGCATAGTGCCGGCAGCTTAGCAGTCGGACGCAACCGTGCGCATCACCGTATCCCGGGGCAGGTCGAATGCTTCCACCACTTGCACCACCAGGTCCATTTCCTGGTTCAGCGCCTCGCGTTCCATGCGCTGGCGGATCACGCCCACCACCAACACCGCCAGGGTGGTGATCGAATAGGCCGGGCCGGAAAACGCGCGCACCCCGCTGACCAACAGCATCGCCGCGGCCAACGCCTGGCCCACCACCGGAATCGCCGTGGCCGCCCCGCGCCGCAGGATAAACCCGGTGAGCCCCGCCAATGCCGTGCCACTCAACGCGGTAGTGGCCGAGCGCCCTACGCTGAAGCGCGCGAACACCCCCTGCTCCTTTTGCGCCGCCGCTTGCAGTTCGGCGTCGAAGGCCTGGCGGTCGGCGCTATTGAGCTTGTCCTTGTATTGCTCGATCAGGTGTTCCGCGACCTGCGCTTCGATGTCCGCCAACTCGACGGTATCAACCGACTGTTCAAACTTGATCCCCAGCCGCTGCGCAACATCTTCGGTGATCTGGCGGTAACTCACGCCATGCCCCCGGGCGAGGTTCATAAAGCTGTCGCCGCCCATGCGCTGCAATTCGATGGCCAGTTTCAACGGCTCGCGCACACTGGCATCAATTGATGCACTGCGCTTTTGTGCCATCAGTTCGGCGAGGAACTTCAACTCGTCCGGCCGTGCCTGCACCAACGCCGGGAACAGTTCCCCGTCCTCTTCGGCAAACCGTACTTCGCTGCTGCGCTGGTCAGCGCGGATCATGCCGCGCCGTTCCTGCAACAGGTCGGTGTACTGCACCACGGTCTTTAGCTGCGGCCAATACGCGGCATGATCGAAGGTGGCCAGGTGCACATTGCTCACCTTGGCCTTGAGGGCAGGCGTCAGCGGGATGGCGTAACGACCGATGCACCGCTCGTTATCCGGCTTGATCGCCAGCGCCCAGTCCTTGCTGGAATGACAGTTGATCAGCCGCCCCTGGAGCGGCGCCGACACTTCATCCCACGGGCTCGACTTACAAATCGCCCCGCCCATCAGCAACACGTTGTGCAACGGCAGCTCGCGGGCCACCTCTGGGCTGGCCAACAGGCTCTTGACCAGGATGCGCGCGCCCAGGGAATGGCCGACCAGATTGATACGCCGCGCCGGCAGCGCTTCGGCGTGCAGGTAGTTGGCCAGTTCGGGCAGCAAGGTCTGGGCGACCTCATCGACACGCGCTTCGACACTTTTGTAATGGTCAAGAAAGTAGGCAATCGCCTTGCCCACGCCCACGGTCGCCGCGCCCAGGCCACCACCGCCAAGCATCGCGCCGAGCACTTCCTTAAACGGCGCGAAGAGGTTTTCCAGGAAGTGCCCGGCCGGCCAGAACAGCATCACATTGGTCGAACCTTCGATGCTCGCCAGTTGCGCCGTGAAATTGCCCAGTTGCTGGCGGTTGAAGAAGGCCGAGTAACCATGAACGTAGAGATTGAGCACATCGCCCTGGGGCTCGCCGCACAACACAAAAGTGGGCTTGCGGGTGCGGTGCATTTCATCCCACTGGTGCTGCATGGGGCGGTGACTCCTGGTGACGATGGACGGCGATAGTAACAAAGCGTGGCCGGCACAGAGGTGAATCCTGACCGACGCCGCCTCAGAACAACGACGCGGCCTTGGATTTGGCCAGGTAACGCGCCGGAGAATCCCCCAGGTTGCGCCGGAACACCGAGGTGAACGCGCTGGAGCTGCTAAAGCCCAGCCCTAGCGCCACATCGGTGATGGACGCACCGTGGCTGAGCCGCGCCGTGGCTTCCAGCAGGCACACCTGCTGGCGCCAGGCCACAAAGGTCATGCCGGTGTGCTCCAGGAACTGGCGGGTAAAGGTGCGCCGACTCATGCTCGACCACGCGGCCATGGTGTCGAGGGCGATGGTCTGCGTGGGCGCGTCCAGAAAACGCTGGCAGGCGCGGGCCAGGCGCGGCTCTGCGGGCAACGGCGCGCTGAGGGGCAGCTCGGGCATGGCGCCGATTTCATCCACCAGCAACGTCAGCACACAGCGCTGCCGTACACTGAGCCGCGCCGCCGGGTCGATCGTCAGCGCCGCTTCGAGCAGATGCCGCAGCAACGGTGAGACTTCGAACACCTGGCAATGGCCCTGCAAACCCGCACGCCCGGCGGCTTCGTCGTCGAGGTAGGTGTTGAGCATGAGCACATCCCCGCGCATATGCATTTCGTGGGGCACTCCGCCAGGCACCCAGATCGCGCGCTGCGGCGGCACCACCCAGTTACCGAGGTCGGTGAACATTTTCAAGGCGCCCGTGGACGCATAGGCGAACTGCCCACGGGCATGGGTATGCCGCGCAAACACGGTGCCGGACGCGTATTCGTGCAGCGTCACCAGCGCTTCGGGGTCATTGTCAGTAAAGGTCGGGATCATGGCCCGATATTGTCAAAGGATGACCTGACATAGCAAGCGGGCCACTCACCTGCGGCTTAACATCAACGCCTTTGAACATGCCTGCCCGCTTAAGGAAAAGCCCATGCAGAAAAAACACCTAGCCCTCGCCGTACTCGTCACCCTGGTCTGGGGCCTGAACTTTCCGATCACCAAGCTCGGCCTGCGCGGCATCGATCCCTTTGTGCTCACCGGCATCCGCTTTGCCCTCGCCGCGTTGCCGCTGGTGTTTTTCATCCGCCGCCCGGCCGTGCACTTCGGCTACGTGGCGGCGTATGGGGTGATTTTCGGCTTGGGCATGTGGGGCGTGATCAACTACGGCATCCAGGTCGGCGTAAGCCCCGGGATCGCCTCGCTGATCATCCAGCTCAGCGTGTTTTTCACCCTCGGCTGGGGCGTGGTGCTGTTCAACGAAAACCTGCGCGACGCACAGCTGGTCGGCGCCGGCCTGACCCTGCTCGGCCTCGCGGGTATCGTCGTCACCCAGGACGGCAGCCACGCGGTGCTGGGCGTCATGCTGATCGTCCTCAGTGCGTTTGCCTGGAGCGTGGGCAACGTCATCATCAAGCAGTCAGGCGTGAAGGAAATCTTTGCGTTCATGGTGTGGGCCAGCCTGTTTCCGCCGATCCCGCTGTTCCTGATGGCCTGGTGGATGCACGGCAGCGCCGCGTTCGAAAGCCTGCCCGCCAGCCTCGACGTGATGGCCATCGGTTCGATCCTGTTCCAGGTCTACCTGGCCACGCACTTTGCCTACTGGGGCTGGAACTCACTGCTAAAAGCGTACCCCGTCTCGACGGTGGCGCCCCTGTCATTGCTCATCCCCGTGTTTGGGATCGCCAGTTCGATGCTGATCATTGGTGAACGCATCTCCACGCTGGAGCTGATCTCGATAGCGATCATTCTGGTGGGGTTGGCGGTGGGGTTGTATCGCCGGCCGGTGACATTGACCGCGAAAGACCAAGCACAGCCGGGCAACGCTCAGTAGGCAAAGTTGTCGATCTTGACCTGACCATCTGGGAACGTCGCAATAATCTCCAGTTCGCCGCCCATCGCACGGATGTAGTCGCGCAATGTGCTGATGTACATATCCGTGCGCCGCTCCATCTTGGAGACAGCAGCCTGGTTGATATTCAATGCCTTGGCCAGGTTTTCCTGGCTCAACTGCTGAGCTTTGCGCAGCTCGTGCAGAGGCATTTCCTTTAGATGTTGCTGGAACAACTGCTTGGCTTCGGCCTGAGATTGCGGCGTCATGCGGGCTTGAAGTTCAGCGATTTTTTTAGCCATGGTTGTGGCCCTCTTTAGCCAATGCATCCAAATGTACGTCGTATAGCCTTTCGGCTAGCGGGACGTGTTTTTCATACCATCGGTTGTTACCGGTCTTATCCCCACCGACCAGCAATAATGCGCATCGCCGTGGATCAAATGCGTACAACACTCGATAGGGCCGCCCTGTGTGCTGTATCCGCAGTTCACGCAGGTTCCCGTGCCGGGAGCCCTTGATATCGCTGCTGTGGGGATAGCCTAAACCGGGCCCCAAAAAACCCAGCAGATCCACGCTGGCGGATACCGAAACCTGTTCCTTTTCACCCAGGCCATCCCACCAGCCTGCGAATTCATCCGTGTATTCAATGTCCCAGCCCATGCGAATATGCCACCCAAGGAATATAAACTCAAGGGCATAAAACTAGGTGATGAATGGGCCCGCCTCCACCCGCTGCGCCTGGACAATTGTTTGTACATCCTTCAGAAACACCCGCAGGACGGTAAAAAGAGCGCGACAGGCGCGGCACTCACCGCAAAAACACAATTTTCGACACGTAAAAAGCGCTCTAATACGCTCCTGTTGATTCGTTTCAAGATCCTGGAGTCCCCAATGCCCCATGAAGGCAACCTGTTACAAGCAGCCGTGGTGTTCCTGCTCGCCGCCGTGTTGACCGTGCCGCTGGCCAAGCGCCTGCAACTGGGCGCGGTGCTCGGGTATCTGTTCGCCGGTGTGATCATCGGCCCGTCCGTCCTGGGTTTGGTGGGCAATCCGCAAAGCGTGGCGCAATTCTCCGAGTTGGGCGTGGTGTTGCTGCTGTTTATCATCGGCCTGGAATTGTCGCCCAAGCGCCTGTGGGTGATGCGCAAGGCTGTGTTTGGCGTCGGCCTGGCCCAGGTGTTGCTCACCGGCTTGGTGATGGGCGTGGTGGCGTTGTGGCTGTTTGGCCAGTCGTGGAACAGCGCGATTGTGCTGGGCCTGGGCCTGGCGTTGTCGTCCACCGCGTTTGGCCTGCAAAGCCTGGCCGAGCGCAAGGAGCTGAACCAGCCCCACGGCCGCCTGGCCTTTGCCATCTTGCTGTTCCAGGACATCGCGGCGATCCCGCTGATTGCCATGGTGCCGTTGCTGGCCGGCAGCGATCACCCGACCACCGAAGCCCAGGGCCTGCAACATGTGTTGCAGATTCTCGGCAGCATCGCCGTGGTAATCATCGGCGGGCGCTACCTGTTGCGGCCGGTGTTTCGCATCGTCGCCAAGACCGGCCTGCGCGAGGTGTCCACCGCCACGGCGCTGCTGGTGGTGATTGGCACTGCGTGGTTGATGGAACTGGTGGGCGTGTCCATGGCTCTCGGCGCCTTCCTCGCCGGCCTGCTGCTGGCGGATTCGGAATATCGCCACGAACTCGAATCCCAGATCGAACCCTTCAAGGGCTTGTTGCTGGGCCTGTTCTTTATCAGCGTGGGCATGGGCGCCAACCTCAGCCTGCTGCTCAGCTCGCCGCTGCTGGTGCTCGGCCTGACCCTGCTGTTGATCGGCCTGAAGTTGCCGCTGCTGTATGCCGTTGGGCGCCTGGTGGGCGACCTCAACCGCGAAAGCGCCCTGCGCCTGGGCGTGGTGCTGGCGGCCGGCGGTGAATTTGCCTTTGTGGTGTTCAAGATCGGCCGCGACCAGGGCCTGTTCGAACCCCACCTCTATGACGTGCTGGTGCTGACCATCACCCTGTCCATGGCCGTGACGCCGCTGCTGCTGTTGATCTGCCCGAAGCTGTTCAAGCCCAAGGTCAAGCCGGTGGAAGTGCCCGAGGAGTACCGCACCATCGAAAGCGATGCGCCCCGCGTGGTCATTGCCGGCATGGGCCGCATGGGCCAGATCGTCGCGCGGATCCTGCGTGCGCAAAACATCTCGTTCATCGCCCTCGACACTTCGGTGGAAACCATCGAGCTGACCCGCAGCTTCGGCGGCATGCCGGTGTTCTACGGTGACCCGCAACGGCCGGAGATCCTGCACGCGGCCAAGGTCGATCAGGCGGAGTTCTTCGTGATCGCCATGGACGACCCGGAGATCAACATCAAGACCGCCGAACTGGTGCGCAACCTCTACCCGCACATGAAGATCATCGCCCGAGCCCGTAACCGCCAGCACGTTCACCGCCTGGTGGACCTGGATGCGTCGCCGGTGCGTGAAACCTTCTACTCCAGCCTGGAAATGAGCCGCCGCACCCTGGTCGGCCTCGGTTTGACGCAGGCCCAGGCCGATGCGCGCATCACCCGCTTCAAGAACCACGACCTGCAAGTGCTGGCCGCGCAACACGCGGTGTATGACGACGCGGCCAAGGTGATGCAGACCGCCCAGGAGGCCCGGGCAGAATTGGCGCGGCTGTTTGAGATGGACCGCCTCGAAGAGGAGTCCGACAAGGTGTAAGGCCCAGGATGAACGACATTGCGAATTTTCTGACAGAATACGCCGCAATTTCGTTCATCCTTGGAGCGCTTCATGGCCACTTTCACCCAGACCGCCCTGCTGGCACTCGTGTTTGCCGCTGGCAGCGCGTTCGCCGCCACCCCGCCGGCCACACAGAGCATCTCCACCCTGGGCGGCAAATTCACCTTCAGCCTGCCCAAGGCCTACGTCGCTGACACCCTGCCCGTCAGCAAGGCCGAAGACAGCAGCGCAGCCACCCAGGGCACGTTGTACGCCAACCAGACCACAAAAAGTGTGGTGATCGTCGCCGAAACCGTGCGTACCGATGGGGTCAACATCGGGGATAACGACGCGCCGTTCCTCGACGGTGCCGTGGCCGGTTTCGTCAAGGACCAGAGCGCCGCGCTGCCGGATTTCAAGAAGCAGAATGAGAAGAAACTGACCTTCAAGGGCCTGGGTTTGCGCCAAGTGGACAGCACTGCGACGCAGGGTGGTGGCAAGACGTTGAACAGCACGTTCCTGGGTGGTTCGGGCAACCACATGCTGGTGATCCAGGCGATTTCCCGGGGGGATGATGCCAAGGGGCATGCCGAGCTGGTGAAGCAGATTACCGGCGGCAAATAAGCCAATCCGCCAAGCAACACAAAACCAATTGTGGGAGCGGGCTTGTGTGGGAGCTGGCTTGCCTGCGATGCAGGCACCTCGGTCTTTCAGTGACACCTCGGTGATGCTATCGCAGGCAAGCCAGCTCCCACACAAGCCAGCCCCACATTTCCCGTGTTTACTTGAGACTTTTCTCTAGCCAGACCCTTAGATCCTGCACCTCAGCCTCATTGATGGTATGCGGCATCCCCACATACCCATGAAACTCCGGCTTCAACCCCACCGCCCGCAACACCTCATTCGCCCGGGTCGCCGAGGCATACGGCAGCGCCTGGTCCAACGTCCCATGGCCAATAAAGATCGCCAGCTTGTCCAGTGCCGCATCCGCTTTCAGCTCAGCCTTCAACACCGGCAACACACTGCCACTCAACGCCGCAATCCCACGCACCAGCGCAGGCTTACGCAACCCCACCTCGTAGGACATGATCGCGCCCTGGCTGAATCCCACCAGGAATACCCGGTCCGGTTGGGTGTGGTACTTGGCGGTGGCCTGCTGCACAAAGTCTTCGATCAGTTGAGCGCTGCGCTGCAAGTCGGCGGTCTCGCCGTCGTAATCGCCGTCGCCGGGTTTCTTCGCAAACCAGCGATAACCACTCGCGTCCACTGGCATCGGCGCCCGCGCGGAGAGGTAGGTCCAGGTGGACGGCAAGGCGTCCTTGAGGCCAAACAAATCCTCCTCGTTGCTGCCAAACCCGTGCAGGAAAATCACCAGCGGCTCGTTGCGCGCATCGCCCTGGGTCTGTTCCAGGTACGCCAGCGGCAAATCACCGTGCAGGGTGTCGTCGGCTTGGGCGGCACCGGCCAACAGCGCCAGCGTCAGGGCAAACAGCTTGAGCATGGGGCGTTACCTCAGGGTTTGCGCAGCAGATAGGTGTCCATGATCCAGCCATTGGCCAGGCGCGCGGCCTTGCGCACCCGTTCGATGTCGTCGGCCACTTCAGCGACTTTGCCGCTGATGAGGATTTCGTCCGGCGTGCCCAGGTAGGCACCCCAGTAAATATCCAGGTCCTGGTCGGCCACGGTACGGTAGGAATCTTCCGCGTCGAGCATCACCACCAGCGTATCCGCATCACTCGCCTGCCCCGCCGCCAACCGGCGCCCGGTGGTGATCTCGATGGAACGGCCAATGCGGTTCAGCGGCACTTTGTGCTGGGCGGCCAGGGCCTGCACGCTGGTGATGCCGGGAATCACCTCGAATTCAAACGCACAGCGCCCACTGGCCAGGATCGCCTGCAGGATGCGGATGGTGCTGTCGTACAGCGCCGGGTCACCCCAGGCCAGGAATGCGCCCACTTCGCCGTCGGCCATTTCCTCGTTGATCATGCGTTCAAAGGTGTGCTGCTTGTCGCGGTTGAGGTCCTGCACGGCCGTGGTGTAGTCAATTTCACCACGCACGCGCTCGGGGCAGTCGGCCTCGACGAAGCGGTAGCCGGGCTCGGTGATGTAGGTCTCGCAGATCTCGCGGCGCAGGTCGATCAACTTGTCTTTGCTCTGGCCCTTGTCCATCAGGAAAAACACGTCGGTGCGATTGAGCGCCTTCACGGCCTGCATCGTGATGTAGTCAGGGTTGCCGGCGCCAATGCCGATGATCAGGATGCGTTTCATGGGTTGCTCTCATTGCGGGGCGTGGATTTTGCCATGTTCGGCGGCTCAGGCGTGAGTTTCCAGGCGCAGGCGCCAAACGCCATTGAAGCGCAGCTCGATGGCCGCCAGTGGCTCGACGTCGATCAGGTAGAACATCGACTGCGGAAACTGCATGACGTACAGCATGGCGGCGCGGATCACGAAGGGATGGGTGATGGCGACGATATGCCCGGGCTGGGTTTCGAGGGACTGCATCCACTGCGCTACCCGCGCGCAGACCTGATCCACCGATTCGCCACCGTGGGGGGCGGTGGCGCTGTCGGTCAGCCACGCCTGCAACTCATCACTAGGCAAGCGGCCGACGTCCAGGCCTTTCCACCGCCCGAAATCAGCATCGCGCAATGCGTCTTCAACCACCGCGTCGTGGCCAAACAAGCCCGCCGTCTGCCGGGTGCGAGCCTGCGGCCCACACAACAGGCGACGTGGTTTCTTGTAGCGACCGGCCAGGGACAGCGCCGCGCGTTGCCAATCCATCGCCACCGACTCGTCATCGGGGAAATAGCCGCGCTTTTGCAGGGGCGTGACGGCATGGCAGATGAGGGTCAAACGGGTGGACTGCATAAAATTCGCTCCGCCGAATGAAGGCCTGCAAGACTGGCGCAGTTATGCCTGGCGTGCAACGCCCTGTGCCGGGTGGATCAGCTGCATCTGTGTTGGCTGACAGGCCGCCTTCGCGGGCAAGCCCGCTCCCACAGGGGATTGGGTTTGCAGGCCAGATCAGGTTTATACCGATCAAAAATGTGGGAGCTGGCTTGCCTGCGATGGCGGTGGGTCAGTTGCATCTGTGCTGGCTGACAGGCCGCCATCGCGGGCAAGCCCGCTCCCACAGGGGATTGGGTTTACACGCCAGACCAGGTTGGCACCGCTCAAAAATGTGGGAGCTGGCTTGCCTGCGATAGCGGTGGGTCAGTTGCATCTGTGCTGGCTGACAGGCCGCCTTCGCGGGCAAGCCCGCTCCCACAGGGGATTGGGTTTGCAGGCCAGATCAGGTTTACACCGATCAAAAATGTGGGAGCTGGGCTGCCTGCGATGGCGGTGGGTCAGCTGCATCTGTGTTGGCTGACAGGCCGCCTTCGCGGGCAAGCCCGCTCCCACAGGGGATTGGGTTTACACGCCAGACCAGGTTGGCACCGCTCAAAAATGTGGGAGCTGGCTTGCCTGCGATGGCGGTGGGTCAGTTGCATCTGTGTTGGCTGACAGGCCGCCATCGCGGGCAAGCCCGCTCCCACAGGGGATTGGGTTTGCACGCCAGATCAGGTTTACACCGATCAAAAATGTGGGAGCTGGCTTGCCTGCGATGGCGGTGGGTCAGTTGCATCTGTGCTGGCTGACAGGCCGCCATCGCGGGCAAGCCCGCTCCCACAGGGGATTGGGTTTGCACGCCAGATCAGGTTCACACCGGTCAAAACTGTGGGAGCTGGCTTGCCTGCGATAGCGGTGGGTCAGTTGCATCTGTGCTGGCTGACAGGCCGCCATCGCGGGCAAGCCCGCTCCCACAGGGGATTGGGTTTGCACGCCAGATCAGGTTTACACCGATCAAAAATGTGGGAGCTGGCTTGCCTGCGATAGCGGTGGATCAGCTGCATCTGTGTTGGCTGACAGGCCGCCATCGCGGGCAAGCCAGCTCCCACAGGGGATTGGGTTTGCAGGCCAGATCAGGTTTACACCGATCAAAATTGTGGGAGCTGGGTTGCCTGCGATGGCGGTGGGTCAGTTGCATCTGTGCTGGCTGACAGGCCGCCATCGCGGGCAAGCCCGCTCCCACAGGGGATTGGGTTTGCAGGCCAGATCAGGTTTGCACCGGGCAAAAATGTGGGAGCTGGCTTGTCGGGTCGCCGCATCGCTGCGATAGCGCCGGGTCAGCCGCCACCATCACCTCAGTCAAACCACTCCTTACGCCCCTCAAACGTGCCAACGATCAACTCGACAATCACCTGCACCGCCTGCGCGTCCTGCACTTGGGCATTCACCGCCAGCCACACCTGGCGCTGCATGCTGTCGGCCAGCAACCCCGGCAGCGCCACCAGGCCACGGTCGAAGCTGCTCATGTAGTGCGGCAGTAAGCCGATGCAGGCGCCGCAGCGGATCATTTCCAGCATCAGCGAGTAGGCCTGCACTTGCACCACGGCGGCGCGGCGTTGCTCCACGACGTGGTTCCACGGTTGCAAGGCATCGACCTGCACATCGGGTTGCCATTGCACCAGCATGTAGTCGTCGAGGTCGTCCACGCTGTCCGGGCGGGTGGTCAGCCGTGAGTAGCGCTTGGCAATGTGCGGCAGGTAATGCAGGCGCGCCAGCGGGCGTGGCGGTTGGATGGGAAAGCTCGGGCCGGGCGCGGGGCCGTCTGTGTCGGACAGCCACAGCACCACGTCCACGTCCACCGCTTGCAGGGACAAGTGGCTGTCGATGGAGATGATCTCCAGGCGCACGCTGGCGTTGCGGCGCAGCAAGGCGATCAGGTCGCGGCCGAGGATGTCATGCAGGATCGGCTCGGCCACCGCCAGGCGGATCAGCGGCTGTTCCACCACCGGCAGGCGCCGTTCATGGGCCAGCGCGATCAGTTGCGCCTGCAATTGCAGGCCGTCACGACTGAGGACCAGGCCATTGCCCTGATAGGTGAACAGCGCATGGCGCACCTGTTCTTCCAGTTGCGCCAGGCGCTTGCGCAGCAGCGTCGACTTGATATTCAGGCTGCGCGCCGCCTGCATGAAGCAGCCACAACGCGCACTCACCAGGAAGTAGCGCGCCACCTCCGGTTCGATCTCGCTGGCCAGGGCCGGCCAACTGCTGCGCGACTCACTCGCCGGACGATAAGCGGCGGGCGCCTGGGGGCCGGACGGTTCTAGATATGCCATGGGAGACTCCCTGTCTTGTTGGTCTGTGCATCCAATGCGGGTTGTCGCGTATTACTCCAGCACCTTGTTCAGCTCGGCACCGTCGATACTCAAGGTGGCGGTGTTGAGCATGCCTTCCAGGTAGGCCTTGGCGATCTGCTCCTGGCGTTGACTGCGCAAGGCCTCGGTCAGGCGTTCGCGCAGCTCATCCAAGGTCGCCGTGCGTGCCGGTTGCTGGGCAGTGAGCTTGAGCACATGGAAGCCCGCCGCACTCTGCACCACGTCCGACACACCACCGACCTTGAGCCGCGCCACCGCCTCGCGAACCTGCGGCACCAACTGCTGCAACGGCTGCATCCCCGAATCACCGCCACGCGGGGCGGTGTTCGGGTCTTGCGAATATTGCGTAGCCAGGGCGGCAAAATCCCCCGGCGTGGCCTGGGCCTTGCGGCTCAATTCCTGGGCCTGGCGGCGCACCGCTTCGGCAGATTGCGGGTCGTTCACGGCAAGGAAAATCTGGCTCACCCGAACCATCGGCGGCGTCACCCACTGCGCCTTGCCGGCGTCGTAGGCCTGTTGCAGCTCAGCCGCGCTGGGATAGCCCGCCGGCACTTGGCTGACCGACAACATGTAGTCACGAAACACGATCTGCTCGGTGGCGGCGCGGGTCTGCTGCTCCACCTCCGGGCGCTGGCGCCAGCCTTGGGCGTCGGCCTGTTCCAGCACGGCCTTTTGCGCCAGGCGTGAACGCAGCCAGGTTTCCAGCGCGCCACGGTTGCCGCGCAGCTGCTCGCGGGTCTCGGCCGGCAGGCTCGCCAGCACGCTTTGCATTTCCGTCAGGTCGATCTGCTGGTTGCCCAGGCGCGCCACCGCCGGGCCGCCCGCCGGCGTCGTGAGCACCGGCGCCGGCTGCTGCGCCGCCACCGGATCGCTGCCCGGCCGCAGGCTCAAGCCCACGGCCACCACCAGCAAGGCCAGCGCACCCGCGCCGACCATCAAGGTTGGCTTTTTCACAATACCGGCGCCTCTTCGCCCACCGATTGCGCGGCGGCCTGCAACTGCGCAGCCTGCTGGCTGTATTCACGCAGGTAGACAATGAATTCCTGCAACAGGCGGTCCCACAGTTCCAGCTGGCTGCGCAGGTAAGTGACGCTCACGCCCGCCACCACCACGTCCATTTCCATCAACAGGAATTCACCCTGCACCGACAACCGCGCAAAGCGGCGCGATGCGTTCCACACCTGGGCCAGGCCTTCCGGCAGTTCACCCTGGATGCGCAACGCGCAGCTGTAGGTGAAATCCACATAACCGCCCTGCTCGCCCGCCGGGTTGCCGAAACGCACGGCAAAGCCGATGCCCTGGCTGGCGCTGAGCAATTGCACGATGCCGTTCTGCTCGCTCGGGTTGACCCGGTAGCCGGCTTCTTGCAGCAGCTCGGTGAGGCTCTGGACGGTGACGCTGGTGATCAATTCGCTCATGGTGAAGTCTTCCTTGTCGATCAGTGATTGGCAGTTGCCTGGGGCGCATCAAAACGGCTCTTGTACAAATCGTCGCCAAAGCCCTGGGCCAGTTCCTCGAACTTGACCCGCGCACCGCTGGCGAAGGGCTGGCGGATACTCATCACCTCAGCCACATCGATTTTTTCGTAGGCCGCCAGCAGTTGCTGGGCCACGCCGTACATCTGTTGATTCTTGACTGCACATTGCTGCACTTGTGTGTCACGTTCGCTCAGCTTGGCTTGCAGGCTGGCGCGCTCGGCCTCCTTGCCCTTGGCCAACACCAGCAGTTCCTCGTAGGCCTTCTTGAACTTGCCGATCTGCTCGTTGCTCGCCGCCACCTGGGCTTGCGCCTGGCTGTGCAGGCTTTGTTGCTGGCCGGCCATTTGCTCGGCCACGCCACGGGTCTTTTCCAGCTCGGCAGTCAATTGCTTGATCTGCGCCTGGGCCTGCTTGGCCTGGTTTTCCGCAGCGATGCGCGCGGCACTGGCCTGGGCCTGTTCGCTTTGCAACGCCTGCAACTGCTGGGTGGTGCTGCGCAGTTGGGTACGCAGGCGCTCTTCCATGCCTTCGGCGCTGGCGCCGGTGGCGACGAACAACAACAGCAGCCCGCAGATTCGCGTGTTCATGTGGCATCTCCTGTGCGCGTCAGAAGCGCGTGTTGAGTTCCAGTTGCATCACATCCACTTCAAACGGCTGGCCGTAGACTTCCGAGGCGCTCAACCAACGCGCGCTGGCGTAGATGTTCTTTTCGATGCCGTAGTTGGCACCAATGAAGTAGCCCTTGGCGTTGGTACCGCCGAGGTGGAACGACGAGTCGTTGAAGCCATCAGGCAAGGCGTCAGGCTGGATGTACTTGTAGCCGGCCAACACGTTCCAGTCGCCGCGCTTGCGCATCTCCAGCGCACTGCCGAGGGTGAACGAGACCATCAACGCATTGCCGCCACTTTCAAACTCGCCGTTGCTGTTGAGGTTGTTGACGATGTGGCCTTCGCTGCGCTTGAGCATCTCGCCCTTGTCGTAGCCCAGGTTGTGGATGAAGTTGGCTTGGCTGCGCAGCTTGAAGTCGCTCGGCAACTCGCTGTCCCACACCGCATTGAGGTCGAGAATGTTGAACTTGGACGCAAGGCCGACGAACTGCGGCTCCGGCGTCTTGCCAGGGGTGGCCGGGTTCGGCGCGATGTCGCGCAGGTTGAATACGCTGTTGCCCTTTTGCATAAAGGCCACGCGCGAGCCGTCGGTGTCGCAACCCGGCTTGCCTTCCCACGGTTTGCACAGGCTGGAGCGTTCGCCTTCGATGTTCTGGAACTGGTAGTAGGCGCCCGCGAGCTTGAGGTTGTTGCTGCGGTTGATCTTCCAGTCGGCGCCGATCTGCCCGCCAAACAGCCATTTGGTGTCGCTTTCTTCCTTGTCGAAGCCGTTGCTGCTGGCGGTGTCCGAGGTGTATTCCACCGGGAACGCGCCAAGGGTGCCGAACAGGTTCCAGTCGCTGGCGAGGCGGTGGTTGAAGATCGCCGCCACGCCGTCGAAGTTGAGGTCGTTGGAATACATCATGTCGGTGGAATAGAACGGGTTGGCGATCCGCCCACCGGTCAAGGTCACCATGTCCGAGGCTTTCCAGCTCAGGTAACCCTGGTCGAGCCAGATGTCCTTCTTGCCAAAACCACCGCCGAGGGTCTGGGTGGTGGACACTGGGTTGTTGTCGGAGCCGGTGCCGAGGCGGATGCCGGCGGTCCATTCCGGCGAGATCACCGCTTTCATGCCCAGGCGAGCACGGATGCGGAACAAGTTCTCGCGGTCTTCACGGGTATTGAGCAACGGCGGCAGCTGCGTGCTGGAATTCGGGTTGACGTCATACGGCCCGTTGTTGTTGAGCTTGGCGTAGTCGGTGATGGTGTCGTCGTTCTTGCCCGAGAAGTAGCGCGACTCGTCACGCAGGCGGATATCCCCATCAAAGCTCACGCGGGACACCCAGTCCGGGAAGGTATTGGGCTGGGCCCAGTTTTCCTGCTTGGCGGTGGCCATGACTTCGGCTTTTACCTGGTCGCGGATCTGATCGCGCACCGCTTGCGGCACGTACTGCACGCGCACGTCCCCCGGCGCTGCTGCGGGACCTGCGGCGACCACCGGCGCGGCATTCGCCTGGCGCGCTTGCAGCGCTTCTTTTTCCGCCTGGGCAATCAGCCCGTTGGCGGTGTCCTGGGTCAACACGCCCTGCTGCACCAGCAGGCGGATCAGGTTGATGGTGACGTTTTCCGAAGGCGCAACCGGGGCGGCCGTCGCCTGGCCAACCAGGGTCGCGATGACCATGCCGACCGCCAGGGTCAGTCGATTCACGGGGGAAATCATGTGTACGCAACTCCTGTAAAAAACCGTAGAAAAGGGTTCGATCATTCCGGGCGCCGGCCCTTGAGGGACAGGCGTACCGGCATCGTTACGGCGGCTGGCACCCGTTGCGTGGCATGGGGCGCGCGCAAGGCGGCCAACACCTGGGCATCGGTCTCGGCATCACCGCTGGACTTGGCCAACTCGGCACGGGTGACCTGGCCATCGGCGTTCAGCCACAAATCGGCCTGCACCGCGTACGCCTTCTTGCGCAACTCCGGGTCCTCGCGCAGCAGGCGCTGAAACACCCCTGCCAGGTACTGCTTGTACGTGCCGGTGCCCAGACCGCCGCCACCGGAACCGGCCATGCCGCCGCCTTTACCGGCGCCGATGTTGAAACCGTCATTACCCGACTGGGCATCGCCGTCGATCTGCATCGGGTTGGCCAAATCGTCCGCCGGTGACGGCGGTGCTTCGTCTGCGGGCTTGACCTCTTCCGGCTCGGGCGTCGGCACCGGCTCGGGGATTTTTTCTTCGACCTGGGGCTCAGGCTCCTTGGGCTTTTCCGGTGGCGGCGGTGGCGGTGGCGGCAACGGGATAATCGTCGGGATCTTCGGCGCTTCGCGGCGCACGCCACTCATGTCATTGGCCCACTGCCACAAGAACCAGGCCGCCACAGCGCCCAGCAAAAGGCCTGCGCCCCACTTCAACGGGCGCAGCGGCGGCTTGTTCTTTACCGGCAATGGCGGCATCGGGATCTGTGCGGTCATGGCTCAGCCCTGGCTCGGTTTGCCGGTGACCAGCCCGACCTGGGACAGCTCCAGCCGTCGCAGCAAATCGAGCACTTCGATCACCTTCTGGTACTGCACCAACGCGTCGCCGCGCACGATCACCGGGAAGTCCGGGTTCTGCGCTTTCTCGATGCGCAGGCGCTCTTCCAGCTCGCCAAGGGTCACCGGGTACGCGTCGAGGAACACCTGGCCGCCGTCGTTGACGGAGATCGCCTTGGTCTTGGCCTCCGACAACGACACCGAGGCGCTGGCCTTCGGCAAATGAATCTGAATGCCCGAAACCTGGGCGGTGGCGGTGAGGATAAACATCACCAACACCACCATCAGCACGTCCACCAGGGGCGTGATGTTGATGCTATCGACGGCGGCATCATCGTCATCGTCGTGGGAGGCGTTTACGGAAGCCATGCTGATTCTCCTCAGGCCGGTACGGCGGCGTGATGCTCGCGGCGGTGCGCGGCTTCACTGGACTGGCTCTCGCCGTGCATCTCCGCCAGGCGGGTGATGAACTCATCGACGAACACACGCATGTCCGCGCTGACTTCCTTGTTGCGCGTAATCAGGCGGTTGTAGCCAAACAGCGCGGGGATCGCGACGAACAGGCCCATGGCCGTGGCCAGCAAGGCCGCCGCCATACCCGGGGCGATGGCGTTGATGTTCACGTCACCGGCCATGGCCGTGCCAAGGAACACCACCATGATCCCCAGCACGGTGCCGAGCAGGCCGATGTACGGGCCGCCGGCGATGGCGTTGGACAGGGTCGACAGCTTGGAACTGAGGGCCTGGTTTTCGCGGGTGCGCACACCGTCCATGGAGCAGCGGATGGCTTCGATGGTCGCCGCCGAGACGGACGAGGTGTCGGCGCCCTGGGCGCGGCGGGTGCGGATTTCCTTGACCGCCACCAGGTACAGGCGCCACAGCGAGGAATGCTGCAAGCGCTGGCCCAGCGGGGCGTCATCGGCATACATCTCCAGGCGCGTACCGATCTGCGCGAAGTGCTCGCGGAAAATCTCGTTGGCGCCGCTGACGCGGCTGACCTGGCGGTTCTTGCGCAGCATGATGACCCACGACTGAAACATCATCGCCACCAGCACCAGGATGATCACCCAGGCGTCCACCGGCACGGCGTTGAGCAAGAAGCCTAGGCTGCCGAAACCAAAGCCCGACTGTTCTTCATCCACGCCGTAGGCCACCAGTTTCGACTCGGCACCTTGGGCGCTGGCATCGGCCAACAGCAAGGTGGCCGGGCGTGCAACCTTGGACAGGCGCAGCTCATCGATGGCGCCAGCGAACGGCAGATGCGCGCTGCCGGCGTCCGGCAGATCGCCGCCGATTGCCAGTTGGGAATTGAACGCTGGCAGTGCGACCGCAAGGCCAGCCGTCTCGCGGCCATTCACAAACAGGGCAATTTTTTCACCCTCGGCGGTGAACGCCAGGTGCTGCCATTGGCCCGGGTTCAGCGGTTGGGTGGAGACCACGCGTTGGCCATCGACTTCCACAAACGGCGTGCCCTGGTTCAGCCCCAGCAGCAGGCTGTGGGGACCGTCACGGCGGGCGAGGACGATCTGTTCGCCACTGGCCTGATCCAGGCGCAACCAGGCGCTGAAGGTGAACGCGCCCCCCGCCGCATGTTGCAGCGATGGGCTGGCCGGCAACAGCAGCGACTGGCCGCCGAACTGCAAGGCGCGACCGATCACGCCGTCGATGCTCGCGCCGGTGGCATTGAGCGAGGTGTTGGCGTAGGCCGTGGTGTCGCGGGCCGGGGTGCCGTTGGCACCGTCAAAGTGGTACAGCGCGGTGTAGTTCGGGTCGAACGCCAACTGGCCGTTGCTGGTGGCCGGGGCTTTCTGGTTGCCGTAGTACATCCACAGGTCCTGGCGCTGGCCGCCTTCGACCTTGGGCACATCGACCCAGATCAGCGCCATGCCCATCAGCGGGTCGAAGCTTTCGATCTGGTGGTTGAACACGGTCTTGTCATCGGCGCTGACAAAGCGCAGGTCGGCGCCGTCGTCCTTCACCCCATCAAAGGTGAAGTTGCCGGTGTGCAGGCGCACCAGCAGCGCGGTGCGGCCCAGGGCCTGGTTGATCGCGGCGCCTTGGGCGGTGGTGTCCACGGTGATCTGTTTGCGGTAGTGCCAGTCGTCTTGCCACCAGGCATGGGCGGTGGCCGGGAGCGTGAAGCCCAGGCAGATCAACAGGCTCAGGATTAGGCGTTGCATGGGTGAAGTCTCCGAAAGAAAAAGTCAGAAAGTCGCCTGCACACTGAAGTGCAGTCGCGAGTCCTGTTTCTGGGTGTTCGGTCCATTGAGCAGCGGGTAGCCCCAATCCAGGCTGCCGGACAACCATTTGCTCAAACTGGCGCGGGTGCCCAGGCCGACACTGGCCAGGCTGTATTCGTCTTCTTGCTCGGGCAGCGGGTCGTGCAGGCGCAGGCGCGCGCCCTCGGCGAACGCATAGAAGCGCCACTCCTGCACATAACTGCCGAGGTACTTGGCCACCGACGGCGTACGCAGCTCCTGGGACAGCAAGTAACCCTCATCCCCGGTGCGCTCTGCCGCCAGGTAACCGCGCACCGAGGTGGCGCCGCCGGCGGAATACTGCTCGTTGGACACCAGCGGCCCCGAGGCCAGCTGGAACGCCGCCTTCGACGCCGACTGCCAGTTGTTGGCGAAGGTGTAGGTGTAATTCAGGTCGCCCTTGAGCACCGCAAAACTGGCGTTGGCCTTGTAGCGTTTGTAGTCGAACTCTTCAGCATCGCTGCCGTAGCCAAAGAACGCGCGAGTGCCCACCACCAGGTTCAGGCCCAGGCCCAGCTGGGATTGCTCGGTGTAGCGATAGCCGTTGTAGCCGAGGGTGAACGGCGCGTACTTGAGCGGCACCTGGTCGCGGCTGGCACCGAATTGCATCTCTTCGTCGAAGTCTTTGAAGTCGATGCCAAACGAGAAGGAGTTGGCCCAGACATTGGTGGCCGGCAGGTTGTAGATCGCCGACACGCCGTAGGAGTGGCCCTTGCCGAGCACGTTGCTGCCGCCGATGGTGGCGATGTTGCTGTCGGACTGGTAACCGCTGAACTGCAAGGTCCAGCGCTCATCCAGCGGCGCGCTGTAGGAGCCCGACCAGACCTTGGCGTTGCTGCTGTCCTGAGGCGCGGTGAAGTAGGTGAGGGACACGCTATGGCCCAGTTGCCAGAGGTTGTCGTAGCCCAGGGTGGCCACCGAGCGCAGCTTTTCGGTGTCGGCGCTGTAGTCGTTGTTCAGGCCGAGGCTGGCGTGCCAGGGGTTCTGGTCTTCCACCTGCAAGTCCACGTCCATGGTGCCGGGGCGCTGGCCTTCGTGCACCAGCGGCGTGACCTGGCGCCCGACGCCGCGATTGAGGCCGGCGAGCTGGGTTTGCACGGTGGCAAAGTCCGGCACCTCGCCCTCCTTGAGCGCCGGCACTTCGTCGCGGATTTCCACAGGCGAGTAGTGCTTGGCACCGACCACCCGCACGCGGCCGATCTTGGTTTCGCTGACTTGCAGGTAGACGATACCGTCATCGACCTTCTGCTCCGGCAGCTCGACAAACACCGACTGGTAGCCGCGCGCCTGGTAGATTTTTTGCAGCGCATCGCGGGCGCCTTCGATATCGCCCAAGGTCTTTTGCGGGCCGAGAAACGGGTACACCGCCTCCTCGATCGCCGCCGCATCGAGCACGGTATTGCCGCGCACGAAGTACTCATTGACGTCCACCCGGCGTGCCGCGCCCTCCTCCTCGGCCTGCGCGGGCAAGGCCAAAGCCCCCAGCGTCAGGCAGCACAGCGCCAGCGTTGACTTGAACAGATGCTCCACACCGCCCCCTAACTTTCCAAGATTCTGCGCCGTCGCCGTTTGCACGGCGTCTGGCCTGCTCAATTGCTGGTTGTCGAAAGGTGGCTGTGCCGGGCCAGCCAGGTGTGCAGCAAGGCGAAGTTCAGCGAGAACTCCGGCATGTGCAGCAAGGCGCCACAAAACACTTCACCGATGATGGTCTGGATCAACTGCACCGCACGCGGGTTGCCCAGCACGCTGGCGATGTCCCGTTGCAGGACATGGATGCCCCACACTTTCTGGTTCAGGTCGAGGCCGACAAACCAGCGGAACAGCAGGTTGTAATTGAGTTGCTCGTGCAGTTGTTGCTCGCTGGGCACCGAATACAGCAGTTGCAGCAGGAGGATGTGCACCACGGTGTGCGGCGCAATCAGCATGCCCGGCTCGGGCTGGAGCCAGTCGCGATGGCTGTCGAGCACCTCGTCGATCTGCGGGCGCAGCAACACCAGCGAATGCCCCGCCGGGATAAAGCTGGAGACTTCTTTCAACGCGCCCTGCCAATCGTCCTGGGAGACGATCCACACCCACGGCGCGCCGTAGCGGTACACCGAAACCGGCTTCTTGCGCGCGGCTTCGACGATCTTCGACAGGCGCTGATCGAGCTCCTGCATACCGACTTTCGAGTAACGTTCCATAGTTCCCATTTGCCCCACTCCTGGCGTCCTGCTGACGGCTTTGGCGACGACTTTTGATCGTATCCAGCGCGTTACATAGGAGAGACGGGGGTGGGCGGGAGCTACCGAACTTTTGTCATGAAAGCTTCATTTAGGATTGGCTGGGGGGCAATTTCGCACGGCCGGGCACAACCAAAAATATGGGAATGGGCTTGTGTGGGAGCGGGCTTGCCCGCGATGGCGGTGCGTCAGTCAGCATATTCTTCCACTGATCCACCGCTATCGCGGGCAAGCCCGCTCCCACATTTGGATCTGCATACATTCTCAAGCATCAAAAAAACGGGGCGATCAGTGATCGCCCCAAAGCTACATCGAGAGGTCCTTCAAAAATCTACAAACTGATCTGCTTACGCTCCTCATCCGTCAACCGCGCCCGCGCCTGTTCGCTCAGCGGCCCGGCGCCCAGCACCTGCACCGGGCTGTTGGGGTTGTAGCTGGAGCTCTTCTGCTCCGGCTCACGCGGCACCGGCTCCGTGCCAAAGCTCAGCACTTCCACGGTGACAATCGACGGCCGCCCCTGCTTCGCTGCCGCCTGCTGGTTGCGCGCCGCATCCTCTGCGGCCTGGGACGCCGCCGCCCCCGCCGCGCTGGCCGAGCTCATGGCGCCGGTGTTGACCGTGGCCGAGACCGGCACCCCGGACGACTTGCCTTGGGTCTGGATGTTCGCCGCGTTCACCACCCGCAGGGCGGCAATGTTGATGTTGCCCGACACGCGAATACCCGCCTCGCCCGCATCGATGGTGCCCAACGGCGCAATCAGGTCGATGTCCCCCGCCGGCACTTCCGGGATCGGGTTGAGCGTGGCGATCCCCGCGCCGGTACTCGGCACCGACGGCGACAGGCTCACGTTGCCCCAGTTGTCATAGACCCGCTTGGGCGGCGTGTACACCACAGTGGTCTTGGAACCGCGCCCGGCGTTGATGTCGCCCTCGGCGGTCCAGCCCATGATCGAGCCGCCAAAGGTAGTCATGATCCGGCTTTGCCCGAGCAGGATGCTGCCCATGGAGTACAGCTGGATATCCCCGGCGCCCTGGGTAATCACCCCGGCGGTGGACGGTGGTGCCGCGCCTTCGATGCCGAAGGTCTGGCCGCCGCCCGGGGTGAACATCTGGATCGAGCCGCCGGCATTGGTGTGTACGCCCGAGCCGTTGAACAAGGTGATATCGCCTTGATAGGTGATCGGGTTGCCGGCCACATCCTTGTCCGGGAACAGCGCGGCAATCGCGGTGCGGCCACGCAGGTAGCTGCCCTGGCGCACGCCGCCGTCCTCGTTGTACTCGCGGCCAGCGGCCTTGAGTTCGGCGAAGTACACGTCGCGGGCAAACACCCGTTGCTGCTCGGCAGGCAGCGCGGCGTAGTAGGCCCTGGCCTGCTCGCTGTCGCCAACAAAGCCGAAGCGCTCGGCCAGCCAGGTGACCAGTTCGTTTTCGTAGGTCTTGGCAACCTTGACGCCCTGCAACGACTCACCGGGTTGCGCCTGGTTGAGCGGGTTCAGGTAGGTCGCGACGAAGCGCTGGTAATCCGGCCCGTTGGCGCCGACACCGGCCTGCATGACGATGCTCGCACCAGGGCGGGTATCGCCCGGCAGGATCGCGCCGAGGCTGGTCACGCTGTGCTCGCCGCCGGCGCCAGTCAGCAGGATGTTGCGCCCGGCGGAAACTTCCAGCAGGCCGGGGCCGGCGACTTGGAAGTTGCTGAAGAGGATGTCGCGGCCGGCGGAGACGATGGAGATGTCGTTGGGGTTTTTGTGGATGAAGAGGTTGTCGGTTGGGACTAGGAGGTTACTTATGTCAGCGTTGCCAAACATACGACCACTGCTCACAACATCCCGTCCGGCCATCATCCGTACGGCGCCATTTCCCTCATACCAGGTCTCACCTCGATGGAGTGCAACTTGCGCTGTGCCAAACGTGATTGCCCTACCACTGCTTACCCCAACCAAATCACCATCTATTGCATAAAACCGCGCCGGTTCAACACTGGAAGTGGATGTCGCCGCTGTGGAGCCCGCCCCGAACACAAACAATGGCTGATTGCCCGAGTTACCACTGGCCGACAGGTTGCTGACCACCACGGCATTGCCGATTTTTCCCTGGTACGCAGGGTTCCAAGGGGTCGCCATCGCACTCTGCGCCGTCCCGGACTGGCTGACCGCCATACCACCAGCGTAGATCGAGTCCTGGGCGAGGAATTGCAACTGGCCATTCTGTCCTGGCGCCAACAGCAAAGGATAAGTGAAGTTGTTGTCACTGTTTTGCTGCGGCAAGGCCGCTTTACCGTAATACAGGCTCCCGCCAGCCGCCGTTGCCCGCAAAATTGACGGATAGACCACCGCCAGGTCGGCCGGCGTATCGGATCGAGTAAACGGCGTCAGGTTCCCACCCAAGGAGAACAGATCGATAGCCGTGTCCTTGGTCCACAACGTGAACCAACTGGAGCCGGTACCCAGGGTGGTGCCTTGTGCAAACGGCGAGGCATGGTTGATTGGCACTCGGCCCGGGTCTTCAACGTTCTGCACCACCAGATCGCCCAGGGTCTGCACATTGAACGTCGCGTCACCCGGCACCAGGGTCAGCCCACCACGCGCTACGCCACGGGTCGAGACCAGCGGGTCGAATGCACGCGTCTCGCCGGGGCTCTGTTCGGTGGACGTATTGCCGTACAGCAGATCGACGCGGCCCAGGGTGGCGCTGCGCAACTGCACGTCCCCGCGAAGGTTGACCAGCACGCCATCACGGTGGTCATCGGAGAGTGCAAGACTGGCAGGGTTCAAACTGCCGCCGATGCGCACCCGCAGATCGCCGCCGCCAGTCAATTGCAAGCTGCCGTCGCTGGCAACCTTGCCCGTACTGCCGACTGCCAGCACCAGGCCTTGGCTATGGGGGTTCATCGCCGTGTTGCTGAGGCCATAACCTAGCGTATTCAAGACCCCGGCGTTGCCATCAACATTAACCGTCAGATCGCCGCCGCCGAGGGTGCCAAATCCGGTGAAGCCAAGCATGGTATCGGCCCCCGAAGCTGTCACAGCGTAACTGCCGAAGTTGATCCACCAGGCGCTCGGCTGCGCCTGCCCTCCGGTCTCCACCGTATTGCTGCCCTGGCGCCACAGCCAGTTGCCGACGTTGGCCGAGTCGGTCCCGATATCCTTGGGATCGGGGCGCCCGACAGTGTTCAGAGTGGTGCTGGTGATATCACCGGTCAAATCGCCCCCGGCAGTGATCGTCAGATTACCCCCTGCCTCTGGATACCACGCCCGGTACAGGCTGGTGGGCGAGCCGTTGACGAATTGCTCGAACAGGCTGCCCGCGCTCAGCACAGTTTTCGCCACCCCCTGCTTCGCCTTGGGCTGGTTATACGGGTCGCCCTCGAACGTGCCCGACGAAGACGTGCCGGCGGTGTACACCCCATACAACGAGTCCATGCTCAGGTTGCCTGCACTCAACAAGTCCAGGTCGCCGGTGCCGGTGCGGATCACGCTGAAACGTGTGCTCGCCGGCGCGGCCGCATATTCCAGCGGGTTTTTGAGCTGGCAAAACATCATGCTGGCGGCGCACAACTGGTCCACGGTAAACCGGTTGAAGCGATACACCAGTTCGTCGGTCATCTCTGCACCCAGCGTTACCACGACCCCCGCCCTCGCGAAGCGATCGACGGAGTACTGGGTGAAGACATAAGCCCCCGTGGTCTTGCAGAACTGCGGGGACGCACCACAAAAATCATTGATCGAACCCTGGTTGAGGCCATCAAGTACCTGCTGATCGACAGGATCACCCACCTTGACGGTCACCCCTTTGCCCCCCAGATACGCGACCGCAGCCGCCGTCCAGACTTCCACGCCGCGCGGCGGCAATTGCTTGGCGAACATGCCGTAATGCGTATCCGCCAGATGCAGATCACCGCTGCGCGGATGCGCTTGCAGGATGCGACTGTCGGCAGCCTCGGTATCGGCGCCTGCAACCAGGCGCAACGACCACGACTGCGTGCCCTCGGCCAGCATCGGCGCGATCGCCCACAGCTGCCCGGACCCGCCAGCACGCAGTTGCACCGACCTCACGCCATCGGGCAATTTCACGTTGGTGCCGGCAGGAATCAGCGCGCCTTTGGGCAAGTCCTTGGTGCCATCGAGCAACACAAGGTTGTTGCTCAGGTTGGCCTGATGCACGCCTGGCAACGGCACGCCTTTCGGCCAGAGCATGCCCTGCAACACGGTGCCCTCGGTCAACAGCGTACCGGCGCCCAATTGCGTGCCCTCGGCCAATGTCTGCGCCTCGCTGAGCAAGGTGCCCGCGGCGAACAACAGATTGCCGCCCGCATCGCGCACGTCCGCCGCGACGACGCTGCCGGCCGGCAATACCAGCTCCTGGCCCAGCGTCGCCGTCACCGGCAGCCGGGTGTTGGCCGCGACCGTCAGGCCCTTGATCGGCAGGTCATAGTTCAGCGTAGTGCCCGCCGGGAACGCCGTGCCATCGGCCAGGGTCACGCCGTTGCCCGGTACCACCACTGTGCCGCCCCGGTAGTCGATACCCGGCAGCAACACCCAGCCTTTATCGTCCGCCGACGACGGTGGCGGCGCGAAGCCGTCGTTGATGCTGCCGTAGATATTCAGATCGCCACCGGCACGCAGGGTCAGGCTGCCGGATTCACCGGAACCGTAGACCGTGTCATCCTGCTGGCTATGGGGGTTGAGGCTGGCGTAGCGATAACGGGACAGGTCCAGGTCGCCCTGCACCACCAGGTCACCGTCCGCCGTCTTGCTGACGATTTCCACGCCGGGGCGCACATGGAAAGCCTCGGCGTAGGTGGCGTTGTTCAGCCCGGCGAGTTTGTTTTGCAGCAAATTGGTGTTCTGCAATGCGGCCTTGATGAAGTCGTTGCTCAGCACGTGCTTGCCATCCAGGTAGCCCTGGGTGATCTCCTGATACGGCTTGCCGCTGGCGGTGGCGTCGGTTTTTTCCGGGGCATCGTCGTAGGTGGCCATGCCATTGAGGCTGATGGAACGCGCGCCCTGGATCGTCACGCGGCCGCTGGCGTCGATGGCGATGTCATTGCTGCCGAGGCGTGGCGCGTTGAGTTCCAGGGTGCCGCGATTGCGCCCGTCGTTGCCGGCCGCGCCGTCGGTGCCGTGGCGCAGGTCGATACGGGCGCCGCTAGCGAGGGTCAGTTGGCCGTCGCCAGAGCCCAGCGCCACCATGGCGCGGTTGGGCGAGTCGATGATCTTGCCGTAGCTGTCCACCCGCAGCTTGCTGCCGTGGGCGTCGAGTACCGCCGTGCCGTCAAGGGTCAGGCCGTGCTTGCCGGCCAGGGTAATGCTACCGACGCGTTCACCGCTGGCGTCCACCAGGCCGTTGACGCGCAGGCGGCCGTTGTCGAGGGACACGCTGATGTTGCCGGCCTTGAGGCCGTTGCCGATGGTCAAGTCGCCCTGCTTGAGCTGGAAGCTGCGGCCACCATAGACCGCGCCCTGATTGAGGCGCCCGTTGAGGTCGGCAAACTGCTGGTCGAGGGAACCGCTGCCGCCCAGGTGCTGGGCCTGGAGTTCCACGGTCGCGGCCTCGTAGGGCATCGACGTGCCACCGGCGGCGTAATAACCGCTGCTGCTACCCAGGATCTTGCCTTGCAGATCGACGATCCCGGCCGCCGCGTCGGTTGCCACCGCGCGCAATTTACCGGCCTGGTTGTGCTGGGCCGACAGGTCGATGGTCGAACCGGCGGCCTGGCGGATATTGCCGTTGCGGCTGTCGAGCAACACGTCGCCGCCCCAGCCGTATTGGGTCACATCGTTGAAGGCGATGGGGCGCCCGGCCACGTCGATCAGGGCGTCATCGGTCAACACCACATCGCCACGGGCACTGAGGCTGACCTTGCCGCTGGGCAACACCACCGCCCCGGCCACGCGAATGCTGTCGCCTTGCAAGGCCAGCTCGGCACCCTGGCCGCTGGCCGTGCCACGGGAACCTGCGGAGGCGCCGATATCAATCGCGCCACCGGCGGTAATGCGGTTCACCGAGCCGGAAACACCGGTCATCAGCGGTGTGCGAATGGTCAGGTTGCCGCCGCTGTACTGGAAGCCGGTGACCGGGTCATAGGCGCCCTGGCTCTGGTACACCTTCAGGCTGCCCTTGTGGTTGGCGGTGACGCGCTCGCTGGCGTTGAGATTGACGTTGGCAAACCCGAGGGCCAGGCGGTCGAAACTTTTCACATTGCTTGGCTGGCCGAAGTCGCCATAGCCAAACTCGATGCGCTCGGCGTTGATGTCCAGGCGCCCGCTGCCGGTGCCCGCGCCGCCTGTCACCACGGTGCCAGGGGCGTTGGTGGCGCCCAGCCAGATCAGGTTGGCGGTGTGGATCGTCGCCACATCGTTGGCGCCGCCGGCGCCATACATCGCCGGGGTGGACAGCATCAGGTTGCTCAGCAGCGACTTGCCGGTAAGCGGGTCGTAGGTGTCGAGGCTGGTGCTGCCGTAGAAGTTGAAGCTGTCGCGGGCGGACAGTTGCAGGGTTTCCAGAGCGGGTGCGCCGAATTGCGTGTCGCCGCGCAGCAGGCGGTCGAGCAGCGCTTGGGTCAGGGTCAGGCCGGCCGGCACGCGGTTACCCGCTGCGGCCAGGGCTTCGGCGCTGCCCAGGTTGATCGCGCTGACACCGAGGTTGAGGTGACGGGTGCCGTAGCGCACCGAGTCGCCCAGTTGGAACGTGCCGTTGGTCAAGGCGACAATGCTGCCATCGGAATACAGACCGGTCCCGCCACTGCAGGCGCCGCTGTCGCAGGCACCGACGTTGATCCCCTGGCTGATCCCGTTTTGCGAAGATCCACTGACCACATTGAGCAGCCCGTTGGACACGGCCAGCATGTTCAGCACCTGGTAGATAAACCCGTCACGCGCGTCGTAACTGGCCTTGCCACGCCCGAGGGTGTTGATCGAGGCGCCCTGCTCGACCACGATGGCGCCAGTATCACTGACCAGGAACACTTCCGGCGCGGCAAGGGTGGCGCCCTCGCGCAAAATGACTGTGCTGTTGGCGCCATTGGCGCCGGATGCCAGGCTGATAAAGTTGCCGGACTGGCCGTACTCCACCACGGTCATCCCGCCCACCACCAGGCGTGAGGCGCCCAAGGCATTGAGGGTGTCGGCCTTGAGGGTGATGCCGGCGTAGTCTGCCGTGGCGGCCTTGCCGGCGCCGATCACTTCAATGCCCTGCCAAGTTGGGTCCGTCACGGCCACCGTACCGCCGTACCCGCCTGAAGCAGGATCAAACCGCCCTACGCCCTCGAACGAAAAGCCATCGGCCCCCGCACCGGGGCGCAGCGCAAGCTTCAAGGTCTTGGCGTCGGCTTCCAGCATCGGTCGCGGCACACCTAGCCGCGCGGCGTCGGCCCTGGCGAACTGGGCATAACTGGTTTCGTTGTATTGGGAATAACGGCGCAGGGTATCGGCGGATGTCAGGATCAACTGGCTGGCGATGCTGTTGCTGATCCCGGTATTGGCAATCGACAGGTGCCCGGAAGTGGCCCACGAGCCATTGCGCATCAAGGTGGTCGCCGCGTCGCTGCCAAGCCCGGCGAGGCCATTGACCTCCACGCGAAAGGCCCCCGGCAGCAGCGCGTAGGTGGAGGGCATCAGGGTGTAGGTGCCCGCCGGCAACCCCGGCACGCCGGCGCCGATCGTGACCTGCTGGCCGACCATTGGCGCTGAAGCGCCGCCTTCCGGCGCCACGGGCGCGGCACCCGGCTGGATCCCCGGCACAATCGCGTAGATCGGGTTGGTGGCCAGGCCCGGCAGCACAAACCCGCCGTTGGCGCCGAACTGCACCAGCGGGTTGAAGCGCGCATCGGTAGAGCCGCCACGGCCAGAAATAAAACCAGCCCCGAGCAATTCACCACCGCCGGAAAGATCCAGCGTGGCCTGCGGCTGCACGGCCACTGTAGTACCGCCGAGAATCACCCCGACGCTCAGATCGCTCATCGCCGTGGCCACGCCACCCTGGCCGATAAACGTGACCTTTTGCCCGTTATAGCGGTACTCCTGGCCGTCCAGCGTGCCGCCATACGGCAGCACCAGGCCCTTGCCACTCACCGAGGTGAGACTGCCCGGCAACAGTTGCACCAGGCTGCTGCCCATGCTGCCGATGTCGATCAGGCCCAATGGCGCACGCACCACACCGCCCTGGTTAACCGTCGCCGAGCCCAGTTGCAGGCGGCCGAAGGCCGAATACGGCATGGCGGCGTCGGCGGTGCCGGTACGGCCGATGGTCAGCCTACGCAACGGGTCGAACTGGATCGAGTTGAGCCCCTCTTCCCCCAGGTAGCCGGCAATCACCCGCGCACTGGCCTGGGTGCCCGGATACAACTGGGCCGCACGCAGGGTCATGTCGCCCTGGGTCAGCAATTGGGTACTGATACCCGGCCCGATTTCGTTCTCATTCGGCCCGGCGAGGAAGCGCAGGTCGCCCTGGCTGGTCAGGTTCACCTGATCAAAACCGCGACGCTCGATGTCCAACAAGCTCCAGTCCGCCTGGTTCAGGCTGCCCTTGAGGCCAAACAACACACTGCCGCGCACATCGATCAGGTTGCCACTGGCATTGAACTGCGCGGCTGTCTCCTGAAACGACGGCTTGGGCAGCTCGATAATCGGGCGAATGTACTGGTCCTTGCCGGGCGTGTTGATGCCGCTAAGCAATAGATACGGCGCCGACAGGTTGACCCGCGAATCGCCGGCAGCATTTTCACTGAGGGCAAACGCCGAACCGAACAGTCGCAAGCTCTGCCCCATCGCCAGTGCAACGTCGCCGTCAAAGCCCATGATGCCGTTGCTCATCAGCGCCAGGTTATCAAAGCCACCCGCGCTGACTTGATCCACCCCCAGGCGCCCATGGCCGTATTCCAGGCCTGCGGCAGCATCCTCTGGCGTGCCCGCCAGGTCGTGACGCTGATGGGTCTGGCTGATCAGCAATTCACGGCCCTTGAGCACCTGATCGACGGCGGTGAACCGCTCGTAGTTCGGGCTTTCCAGCGCCACGGCCAGGCTGCCGCCCGCCGCACCAGCGCCGCCCGCCCGGGCGACAAAACTGCCGTCCAGGTACAGGCCGTTATTCGACGCCAGGCTGATGCTGCCGCCATTACTGGCCTGCTGCACCAGGCCCTGCCCGGCAATGTTCAATGGCGCTTGGGTGCCGGAAGCGTCGAGGCGCGCGCCTTCGCGCACCACCACAAACAAATCACTGGCGGTGGCAATGCCCGTCGCCAGGTCGAGGGTGCCGCCGATATTGATGGTGCCGCCGTCGCGGACCACGCCATAGGCGCGGCCACGGTTGTCCAGCGCGGTCGCGGCCCGCGCTGCGGCATCGATCAGCGCGTGTTCGCCGACCCAGATCGAGCGGCCATGGCCGAGGGAGTTCACCGCATCGGACGCGGCGGCGCGCAGCCCTCCCAGGGTGATGCTGCCGCCCCAGGCATTCAGCGTGCCGTCCATGTTCAGTTGGCCGACGCTGCGCAGGTTGATGGCCTGGCCCGGGTCAACATTGATCACCGCGCCTTGGCCCACCGTCAGCACGGTGCTTGCCATTTGCTCGGCGGTGGAGTTGTTCTCGCCGGCGTTCAAGCTCAGGGTTGCACCGCGACGCTGGGTCAGTACGCCCTTGATCGCGTCTTCCTGGTAGAGCGCCGGGGTCCAGCGTTCCAATACGATGGATGGATCGCTGCCGGTGGCGGCAGACAACGCCTGCTCACCCGCGCGCAGTACCGGGGCGCTGACATCGACCTGCGTGCCGTCGGTGACCAGCAAACCTTCGTTGCCCGTGATGTCGTAGGCCGAAAAGCCCTTGTTGAAGAAGTCACCCGCCAGTTTCAGGGTGTCGGCATCCGCCGCCACGGCGCTGTCGCCGATCTGCACCTTGCGCGTCTGCAACGCCAGGGTGCCCCCGCCGTTGACGCCGTAGCCACGCAGCTCGCCGTCCAGGCCCAGGGCGCCGAGTGCGCTCAAGGTCACGTTGCCGCCCTTGCCGCCCGCCAGCTTGCCGTCCACACCCAGCGTGGCGCCGGAAGACGCATCCACCACGCTACCGGCCGCCAGGCTCATGTCTCCGGTGCCGCGCAGCGAGACCTTGCCGCCGTTCACATAGGCCACGCCGGTGTTGTCGGAAGCGTCCAGCAGCAGGTTGTTCCAGCGCCCGCTGACGTCCAGCTTGACCCCTTCCGCCACCGTCAGGCTGCCGTCGCCCGGCAGGATCGTATCCGCCACCGCGCCGTCCTTGAGCGGATCGACCTGGCTGAGAATGTTCCCGGCATGAATGCTGCCGCCGTGGGCCGTGAGGTTGGCGTTGACCGCCACCCCCGGCGCGAACAGGGTGATGGTGCCGCCGTCGGCGACGTTGAGCGCACCGTTGACGCTGACTTGCTGGTTGGCTGCAACCTTGACCGCGCCCAACTGGAAGCCGTTGAGCTGTTCGCTGTCGAGCACAACCTGGCCCTGACGCTCGGTTGGCAGTTCCGTGGTGAGATCGAGGCCGTCGGCGATTTTCTGCGTGTTGCTGTCGATCAACACCTGCTCGGCTGTCGCGCCCAACGCATAACGCAAGGTGCCCGTGGTCTTGTTATAGATCGGCACGTACTGGCCAATGATCAACTGCGCGCGCTGGGCCATCGCGTTCTGCGACTGCTGGTAGCCGTCGAGGTTGATCGCCGGCGCCTGCATCTGCCGCTCGCCCTGGAACACATCACTGACCACCTGCCCTTCGAGCACCGCGCTGGTGGTGCCGACCACCAGCTTGCCGGCATCGCGGCCCACGGTATAACCGGCCTCGTTGCGTCCCTGCGGCGCGATCAGCGGGTTGTAGTAATACTCGGTCTGGCCCCAGCGCACGCTGGTGTCTTCATAACCCTTGTAGATCCCGGAATAGAGAATGTCCCCCGGCGCCCGCGACAGTTCATACAGGCGGCGATCCGGGCCTTTGAGCCAGGTTTGCCGGATGTAGCCGTCCTGCACATCCACGGTACCGCCCGACAGGTTGATCTGCGCGCCCTGCTGGGTCACCACATCCTTGCCGGTAAAGGTCACGGTGCCGCCCTGGGCCATCCACTCACCCACCGAGTGGCCCTGGGTGCCGAGGTAGCCGCCAACTTCCAGCAAGCCGCCCGCCGTGTACCAGCGGTCCGTGGCATAGCCGTTGGTGCCCGCCGCGACAAACACCAGCTCGCGCAGGTCCACCCACACGTCGTTGTTGATCAGTTGCCCGTTGTCGCGGTTGACCGCCGCATCGCGCTGTTCGTTGCCCTGCACGTTGATCTTGATGTTGTTGGCTTCCATCGCCACCTTGACGCCGACCGCCCCCGACACGTCGATGATCGCGCCATCGCGCACCAGGCTGCGTTGGCCGGCGCTGACCGCGACCTGGCCGCCGGTGGCCAGGGTGATCGAGCCTTTCTGGAAGTCCACGGTGCCGCCGCTGACGATCTCGATGCGCGACTGGTCGGTGCGGTCGGCCACGGCGCTGAGGTGGTCGAACTGGCCGTCGATCAGGTTGGCCGGCTTGCCGTCGAGCAGGGTCAGGCCGTTGTTTTTCTGGGTATTCAGCGCGGTGCTGCCGCTGGCATCCAAGAGGATTGCGGTGGTGCTACCGGCGCCGAGGGTCACGCTGCCAGCGCTGTCGCTGGCCGAGTTGAGCAAGTGAATCGTGCCGCGTGTGTCCACCGAGGTGCTGGCCAGCGCCACGCCGTTTTGCTGGACCTGGTGACCGGTCAGGGTGATGTCGCCGGTGGAGGCCATGATCAGGCCGCTGTTGCTGACCTTGCCCGCCACGCTCTCGAAATTGAGGGCTGTGGCGACTTCATTGCCACGGGTGGTGGAGCGTTCGTTGCCCGCCGTGCCGACGCCTTTGCGGATGTAGAAGCTGTCACCGGCCGCCAGGGTGGTCTGGCCCTTGGCGGTGATGATCGTGCCGGCGTTTTCCACCTCGGTGCCGAGCAGCAAGGCATAGCCGCCTGCGTCGGTGGAGGTGGCGGCGTTGTGGGTCTGGATCAGCGCACCGCGCTGCACCTCGACCTTGCCGGCCGCGTCGGTGAAGGTCGGCTGGGTGCCGGTGGTATCGACGTAGAGGCCGCGCTGGGTGAACTGCTCATCGGTGATGCTCGCCGCCGCCGCCACCAGGTTGCGCACATTGACCTGGCTGGTGCCGCCGAAGACCACGCCGTTGGCGTTGATGATCATCACCGTGCCCGCGCCCTTGATCTGGCCCTGGATCTCGCTCGGCCGCGCATTCGGGTCATTGACGCGGTTCAGCGCGGCCCAGTTGGACTGCTGCTGGAAGTCCACGGTGGTGTTGCGCCCGACGTTGAAGGTCTCCCAGTTGAGGATCGCCTTGTCGGCGGTCTGCTCGATGCTCACCGTGGTCTTGCCGCCCGCCTGGGACTGGGTCGGCGCCTTGGCGTTGATCCAGCCCTGGGTCAGGCTGTTGTCCACCTGCAAACCGCCCTTGCCCAGGCCATCGGGAATAGTCGACACCTGCCCCAACGCCGCCTGCCGCCCCGCCGCCTGCGCCGCCTGCTGGGCCGCAATCGCCGCGACGCTGGTGTTCAGCGTGCTGATGGACCGCGCCAAGCGCTGGTTGACCTGCGCCTGCTGGCTCAGCGTCGGCATGCCCGGCACCTGCCCCGCGCTCAAACGCGCAGCGGTGGTGGCGCGCGTCGCGCCTTTTTCGGCAAACCACGCAGCACTGAACGCCTGGGCGGCATGGGCATTGCCCGCCACCATCAACAAGGCAATGGCCTGGGCCAGCGGCTTGAGGCGCAACACGGTCTGGGCACGCGGGCCCTGGGCATTCAGCTTGAGCGTGGGTTTGCAGCGGACCATCGGGAATCTTCCTTCTTTGTTAGCGCCCCGGGGCAAGACAGGCGCACGTATGAGGGTTAGGCGGTTGGCGAGGGGCGCGACTGAACTTCTGTCATGCAAAGTTCATATACGGCTGCTAACGCAAAAAAAATCAGCAACGGCACAGGCCGTTGCTGATCAGTGTTGCGGGTCGTTGAAAGCAGGGGTTACAGCGGACGACCGATGCCGTTGCAGACGCTGGTGTTGCCGATGCCTTGGGCGTTGGAAACGGTCGCGAAGGTGTCGGTTACCGCTTGTTTCCAGTTAGCTGGCAGCGGTACGAAGCGGTTGTCGTTGATGGCGGTGTCGTTGTTGATGGCTGCATCGTAGTGACGCAGGAAGAAGTCTTGCACTTGGGTAGTCTGGGCAGCGTTGGCGTAGCACTGGCTGAAGATCAGGTTAGTGAAGCCCAGGATCGGGTAGCCGGTGGATGGGTAAGCGAAGGTGGCCGAACCGCTCGCAGTGGCTGCGAATACTGGAACCCAGTTGTCCTGGTTGGTGGCGTCGATGAACGTACCGTTAGGACGGGCTTGAGTTGGAGCAAGGATCTGACCGATAGCGGCCGATACGTTGCCAGGAGCAGGCGAAACACCGGCAACCTTAGCGACTTTTTTCGCATCGTCCAGACCGGCCAGCGTGGTCGCGGCGTAATCCGGGCTCATGTAGGTGATACCACCGTCGGTGTTGCTCAACGCAGTCATTGTGGCTTGGCTGCCGGAAGCGGCAACAGCACCCGTCGGAACGCTGTTGGCCACATTGCCGTAGCTCGACGAGAAGGTGGTGGTGATAGCGAAAGCCTTGGCTTCGGTGCACTTGGCGTTAAGGAAGCGGGTGAAGAGTTCAGTGGTACCGCTGGCATCGCTGCGGTAAACCACTTTGATTGCGCCGGTACGACCGGAGCCTGTGATCTGGTTCCAGTTGGTCAGGCGACCCGAGAACACGCCGCACAGTTGGTTAACGCTCAGGTTAACGTCGTTGGCGCCGGCCTTGTTGAACGGAATGGCAACCGAAGTGGCCACCGACGGCACCTGGATCAATTTGCCCCAGCCCGCTTGCTTGTTGTTTTTGTAAGCCAGCAGTTCGGCATCCGTCAGCTTGGAATCGCTACCCGCCCAGTGCACGTTCTTGTTGGTCGTACCGGCCACAAACTTGGTGTAGTCGTTGTTCAGGAAAGCAGCCTTGCCGTTGCCGCTGCCAACGCCGATGTAAGGGGCGAAGCCGGCAGTCAGTACGCCGGCAGTCTGGTACAGCGGCTGTGGCAGAGTGGCGCCGCCGCCGTTTACGTCTGCGAATGCAGCCTGTGCCGAGCACAGGGCAGCGAGGGTCATGGATACCGCGAGAACGTTGCGCTTAAACATGAAGAAGCTCCTTTCGTCGTGTTTGTACGTTTGGGGTAGATGGCTCTTGCATGACGCCATGGCTTCGGTCCCAAGCCGTCTTGCGGGGGTGGCCAGGGGTGAAAACCATGGGAGAGAAAGTCGCAGTTTCCGATGACGGTTATGGGAAAAAACCTCGGGAGGAAACGCTTGATTTTTAAAAAGATTCTCGGGTGTTTTGGTCATGCTTTTGAGCGGTTTGGGGGTAGGTGACAGCGAGGTTTCAGTGGGTGGGGCTGGAGGCCGTATAGAGCTTGGGATGTGACGGAATGAGGAACCCGAGGTTGAACGGGAGCGCAGGAAATTTACTGAAAACACACAGTACCCATGTGGGAGCTGGCTTGCCTGCGATAGCGGTGGGTCAGTCAATGAATTTGTATCTGGTCCACCGCTATCGCAGGCAAGCCAGCTCCCACAGTTGATTTGTGTTCACACAGCAGGATCAGGTGACGAGTTGGTTGATTTCGATGATGGGCAGCAATACGGCCATGACGATGACGAGCACGACCGCGCCCATCACCACGATCATCAGCGGCTCCAGCAACGCGGTCATGCCCATGGCCCTTCGCTCAATATCGCGGGACAACGTCTGCGCCGCGCGCTCCAGCATCGGCGGCAGCGCGCCGGTTTTTTCGCCGCTGGCGATCAGGTGGATCAGCACCGGTGGGAATACCTTCTCCACCGCCAGCGCCGGGGCCAGGTTGACGCCTTCGCGGACTTTGGCCGTGGCGTCACTGACGCACTGATCAAGGCGGTCGTTGGATAGGGTTTGCCGCGCCGCTTCCAGCGCACGCAACAGCGGCACACCGGCGCCGCCGAGGATCGCCAGGGTCGAGGCGAAGCGTGCGGTGTTGAGGCCCAGCACAAAGCGCCCGATCAGCGGCAGGCGCAACACGCGGCTATGCCAATTCAGGCGCGCCACGGGGTTGCGCAGATACAGGCGCCAACTCCAGAACCCGCCAACGATTCCGGCAAAACACAGCCAGCCCCAGGCGCGGATGAAGTCGCTGGCGTTGAGCATCGCCAGGGTCAGCCCCGGCAAGTCCTGGCGCGCCTGGGAGAACGCGCTGACCACCTGCGGCACGACGTAGCTCAACAGGAAAATCACAATACCGATGGACACCAGCCCCACCACCCCGGGGTAGATAAACGCGGTGAGGATCTTGCCGCGCAGGTTGTTGCGTTCCTCGATGTAGTCGGCGAGGCGTTCCATCACCTGGGCCAGGTCGCCGGACTCCTCCCCCGCCGCGATCAGCGCGCGGTAGATCGACGGAAAGTCCCGTGGCCGCGCCGCCAACGCCTCCGCCAGGCGCATGCCACCACGCACATCGGCGCGCACGGCGGCCAGGGTCTGGGCGATGTGTTTTTTCTCGGCCTGCTCCACCGTCGCGCTCAGCGCCGCTTCCAACGGCAGGCTGGCGCCCAGCAGGCTGGCCAATTGGCGCGTGGCCCAGGCCAAATCGTTGTCCGAGAGCTTGGGGGTGAACAAGCTACTGCTGGCGACCGATGGGTTGCCTTCGAGCTGCACCAGCAACGCGGTCAAACCGCGTCCGCGCAGGTTGGCAAATGCCGCGCTCTGGCTGTCGGCCTCCACATGCCCGGACTCGACCTTGCCGCTGGCATCGGCGGCTTCAAAACGATAGCGATTCATCAGGCGTCCCGTGTCACACGCAGGATTTCTTCGGGTGCGGTGGCGCCGCTGCGCACCCAGCGTTCGCCGTCTTCACGCATGCTGAACATGCCGGCGCGGCGGGCGGCCAGGCGCAGGTCCTGCTCGCCGGCGCCCTGGTGGATCAGGCTGCGCACGTCGTCATCGACGCTGAACAATTCGTGAATCCCCGTACGGCCGCTGTAGCCGATCTGGTTGCAGTGCGCACAGCCGACCGGGCGCCAGGTGCCGGGCGCGGCCGGGTCTTCCTGCTTGCAATGCGGGCACAGCCGGCGCACCAGGCGCTGGGCTAACACGCCCAACAACGACGACGCCAGCAGGAAGGGTTCGACGCCCATGTCGATCAAGCGGTTGACCGCCGACACCGCATCGTTGGTGTGCAGGGTCGCCAATACCAAGTGACCGGTGAGCGAGGCCTGCACGGCGATTTGCGCGGTCTCCAGGTCGCGGATCTCGCCGATCATGATGATGTCCGGGTCCTGGCGCAGGATCGCGCGCAGGGCGAGGCCGAAGGTCATGTCGATCTTGGCGTTGACCTGGATCTGGCTGATGCCCGGCAAGTCGTATTCCACCGGGTCTTCGACGGTGAGGATATTGCTGGTGCTCGCGTCCAGTCGTGCCAGGGCGGCGTAGAGGCTGGTGGTCTTGCCGCTGCCGGTGGGCCCGGTGACCAGCACGATGCCGTGGGGCTGGCGGATCAGGGTGTCGAGGCGGGCCAACAGCTGCGGCTCCATGCCCAGGGTTTCCAGTTGCAAGCGCCCGGCTTGTTTGTCCAGCAGGCGCATGACGACGCGTTCGCCGTGGCCGGTGGGCACCGTGGACACCCGAATGTCGATGGGCCGCCCGGCCACGCGCAGGGCGATGCGACCGTCCTGGGGCAGGCGTTTTTCGGCGATATCGAGTTGGGCCATGATCTTGATCCGCGAGACCAGCGCGCCGTGCAGGGCCTTGCGTGGGGACACGACGTCGCGCAGGGTGCCGTCGACGCGGTAGCGCACCACGGAGTGGGTTTCGTAGGGTTCGATGTGGATGTCGCTGGCTTCGTCGCGGGCGGCTTGGGTGAGCAACGCGTTGATCATGCGGATCACGGGGGCGCCGTCCTGGGTGTCGAGCAGGTCGGTGACTTCGGGCATGTCTTGCATGAGGCGGTCGAGGTCGACCTCGTTTTCGGCGGCGCCCACGACGGCGGCGGCGCTGCCGGTGTCGGCGTAGGCGCTGGTGAGGAGGCCGTCGAGTTCGTCGTCGCGGACTTGTTCGATGGGGGATTGGCCGAATTGGCGGTGGACTTCGCTGATGGACCAGCCGGGGGTTGAGGGGCACACCGTTAGCAGCATGCCTTCGGCGTTGTTGTGCAGGAGGATGCGTTGGGATTTGGCCCAGGCGTAGGGGAGTAGGCTCATTGGAGTACATATCCGTTTTTTTGGTCACGGCGACTATTGGTTCCGCCCTTACGGCGGCTCACTTTTGAAGAGCGCAAAAGTAAGCAAAACGCTCTTGCCCCAACACTCGGTGCCTCGCCTAGGCTCGGCATGCCCGTAATCCATGTCGAATTCCGGCCAGCGTGTTTAACGGGGCGCCTAAGATCAAAAGCAAAGCGAGGCGGCCTAGTAGCCGACCTGATCGGTGAAGCCGACGCGTTCCCCTGTGGGAGCTGGCTTGCCTGCGATGGCATCAACTGGGTGTGCCTGATGTACCGAGTCGCCTGCATCGCAGGCAAGCCAGCTCCCACAGGGTGGTGTACACCAGACCGGCATTTGATCTGCTTTTGATCTGCTTTTGATCTTGATCTCCGTCGCCCCGTAAAACCACGCTGGCCGAACTCAGGCTTGAATCCGTGGGTAACCCGGCAGGACGCCGGGTTAGCAGTCCTGGGCCAGGGATGGCCCATGACGGCGGCCCACGGATTCAAGCCTTCGTTCGGGCACACCGAGCCTAAGCGAGGTGCCGAGTGGTGGGGCGAAGGCCTTTTGCTTACTTTTGGGCCTTTCCAAAAGTGAGCCGCTGTAAGAGCGGAACCATAAGCGGCCGTTACCGAAGAAACGGATATGTACCCGACAATCACTGCGGCACCGCCCGAATCACAGCCCGCGGCGCCCCAGGAATCGCCTTATCCACCGAGGGCAACTGCGGCGCCTGCACATCCGGCATCGCCCAACTATGCTCCGGCTGCACCCCCCCTTGCGCCCGCCGCATAAACTCATACCGATTCAACGTAATACTGCGCCCCGCCCCACTGTCCCGAATGATGTAGGGCCGCAAAAACACCATCAAATTCGTCTTCGTCACACTGCGCTTCTCATTACGAAACAACGCCCCCAACCCCGGAATATCCGACAACCACGGCACAGCATCATTGCTCTGGCTATACCCATCCTGCAGCAACCCACCCAGCACCATGATCTGCCCGTCATCCAACAGAATGCTGGTATCAATCGCCCGCTTATTGGTCACCGTCCCCGCATCCACCGAAGCCCGCGTGTCCACGCTGCTGACCTCCTGATAGATATCCAGCTTCACCGTGCCGCCCTCGGAAATCTGCGGCCGCACATTCAGCTTCAGCCCCACTTCCTCACGCTGCACCGTCTGGAACGGGTTGTTGCTGGTCCCCCCGCCCCCGGTCACATAGCTGCCCGTGACAAACGGAATCGTCTGCCCGACAAAAATGCTCGCCGCTTCGTTGTCCAGGGTCAGCAGGTTCGGCGTCGACAGCACGTTGGTGCCGCCCTTGCTCTTCAACGCGCGGGCCAACACCTTGAGATCCAGCACCTTGCCAATCCCCGGAATATCCACGGTGCCATTGACCAACCCGATGTTCAGCCCCTTGGGCAACACATCGATGCTGGTCTTGCTGGTAGGCGTCGCATTCACGCCACTGCCGCCTAGGTTGACGCCGCCAAAACCACCCTTGCCCCCGAGGTTGCCCGCCTGCCATTGCACACCAAACTCAGTGGCATCGTCCTCGCCGACTTCGACGATCAGGCTTTCAATCACCACCTGCGCGCGGCGTTGGTCGAGCATGTCGATCACTTCGCGCAGGTTGCGGTACAACGGGTCCGGCGCGGAGATCAGCAAGGTGTTGGTGGTCGCGTCGGCCTGGATGGTCACGCCGCCGGCACTGAAGGCGGTGTCCTGGTCCTTGCTGGTAGTGGCGCCGGTGCTTTGTTTGTCCTGGCCGTAACTCGATTGCACACCGCTGCCGGTGGGCGTGCCGCTGCTGTTTTGCGCGGAGGTGCCTTGGGTGTTCTGGCCTGTGCCGCCCATGGCACTGAGCTTGCCCCGCGCCTCGTCGCTGACCCCGGACTCACTCTCGCCGGTCAACAAGCCACGCAGCGACTGCGCCAGCTTGCCCGCCTGTGCGTTGCGCAGGTACACCACGTGCATATTGCTCGGGTTGCTCTGGGCGTTGTCGAGTTTGTAGATCAGGTTGCGCGCCAGCTCCGTACGCTCGGGGCTGCCGGAGCGGATGATGATCGAGTTGGAACGGGGGTCGCCGACCACGTTGATCTTCTGGGTCTGGTCGGCGCCTTGGGTGTCGAGCAGCTCGGCGACCATCGCCGCGATGTCGACGGCGATGCCGTTCTGCACCTTGACCACATCAGTGTCGATGGCGCTGGGGGTGTCGATGCCGCTGATGATCTGCGCCACGCGGGCGAGGTTTTCCGCGTAGTCGGTGATGACGATGCTGTTGTTGCCGGGGTAGGCGTTGATCGGGTTATTCGGCGACACGATGGGGCGCAGCACCGGGATCAGGTTCACCGCGTTTTCGTATTGCAGGCGGAAGGTGCGGGTCTGCATGCCGCTGCTGCCAGCGCTGTAGATCGGCCCGCCGAGCAGCTTGGCGTCGGCTTCGGGCACTACTTGGGCGACGCCGCCCACGTCCACCACGCTAAAGCCCTGCATGCGCAGCGCCGCCAGCAGCATGTCGTAGGCCTGGTGCGCCGGCACCTGGCCTTCGCTGACCAGGGTCAGGTTGCCTTTTACCCGTGGGTCCACGAGGAACTGTTGGCCCGTGGCGCGGGACAAGGCGCGCACCACCGCCTGGATATCCGCATCGACAAAGTTCAGCTGCACCGGCTGGTCACCCAGTGGGTTGCGCGCCTTGATCGCGGCCGGGGCGTGGCCACGGGCGCTATTGGTGATCGGGTGTTGCACGGCCGGCTTGGGCGCGAGTTCGCGTTGGCGGTCCAGCGGGCTGTCGCTGCTGCGGCGGGTGTCGGCCAGGGGTTGGCCGAGTTCGCTGTCCACCAGCAACGGCTTGGCCGCCTGGTTGCTGCACGCACTGAGGGCCAGCAATAGCAACGGCGCGGCCATACGAAACGGGGGAACTGACCACTTCATGAAGCTTCCTTAGCGCCAAGCGCCTGATCCATGCGAACGGTCCCGGACACAGTGCCGGCCGAGTTATCGACGGCATCCCCGGCACGTTGCAAACGCGCCTCGGACACCTCCAGGGAAAACGAACGGGGATTGCCCAGCAGCCAGTCCACCACCGCGTCGGCCGGGGCGTTGTCGAAGGTCAGGTGCCAGCCGCCCGGGGCCTGCGCCTGCAATTGGTAATGGCCTTGCAGGCCGGCGCTGTCGAGGGCCTGGCGCAATGAAGCCTCATCGGCCTGACGCGGCGCGGCGACGCCTTGCAACAGCACCTGCAAGGCTTCAGCCTGGGCGCGCAACTTGGGGGTTTCGGCTTGCCAGTAATCAATTTTTTTCAACGCGGGCTGGATCAGGATCAGCCAGGTCAGCAGGCCCGCCAGCAGCACGCCGACGCCGGACAGCATGCGTTTTTCACGCAGGGCCAGGCCGTTCCAGAACACGCGCAATTGTCGCGTCCACTTATTCATCACTGGCTCCCGTCGCTGCCGGGCCAATGCTCCAGCCGTGCTCGTCGCGTGTCGCGGCAAAACCGGCCTGGGCCAGCGCAGCCTGCCAGTCGGCCTGGGCCGTCGGGTTGCGGCTGTCGCTGAGCAATTGCAGGTGCAGGCGCCCTTGTTCAAAGGTCAGGCGCTCGACGCTGGCGACCATAAACGGCAGGTTGCTGCCCGCCAGTTGCAACAGGCTGCTGAAGCGCTGGCCGGGGTCGGCGGCGGCACCGGTCTGGCGCGCGGCCAATTGTTGGCGGGCCTGCTGCAAGGGGTTGAGCACCACCGGCAATTCGGGGAATGCCTGGCGCACCTGCTGGCTCATCAGGGCCTTGAGGCGCTGACCTTCATCTACTTGGCGTGCGGCGTAGAGGTTGAGGCCCAGGGTCCACACGGCCGTGGCCAGCGCGACACAGGCCAGCGCCCTGCCCCAGCCGCCGCTGGCTGCTTGGCTGAAGCGCGCATGCAACCCCCAGGCGGGTGCTGCGCCCGTCCAACGCTGCGCGGCGTCCACCAGCGGCATATCCAGCCCTTGCTGGCCCAGCGGATGCACGGCGCCTTGGTGCAGGCTGTCGCGGGTCAACAGATAGCCGTCATCCAGGGCGGCAGCACCCACTGGCAAGGCGTAAGGCGCCGGATACAGGCCACGCAACTTGAGCGGCACCAGGGCCAGCCGTTCCAGCCCGGCCTTGGGCACCCAGGCCACTTGCACGCGGCCTTCGCTGTCGCGCGGGCCGTGGCCCACGTGCATCTGTTCCAGCGGGCCGAGGATCAACGCTTGCGCGGCGCAGGCCACGGCGGCGGCGGTTTTTGCAGCGGGCAGTGGCGGCAGTTCAAGGCTGGTGAGCAGGCTGTCGCGTGGGTGCAGGAAACACTCCGCTGCCTGCCGGTGTTTGCTCAATTGGAGCAGGCTTTCATGGCCTTCGGCGACGATCACGCCACGCTCCAGCCAAGCGAATTTGACCTGGCTTTCGGCAGTCAATTGATCCAGCGGCGGCAAGCCAATGCGCAAGCGTTTCATACGCCCACCCGCGACCAGATCACCTGCGGCTGGCGCTCTTGCGGGCGGTGCAGCAAGGCGTCGATGGTCACCCGCCGCTGCTCACGCCGGGCCTGGCCCTGCACGCGAAACCACTCGCTGGTAATGCCCACCTGCACCGACTCCACCGCCACCTGGGGCAAATGCAGACGGTTGACGAAATCCCCACGGTTGATAAACCACTGGCCGCTGTCACGCTCCGCCACCAAGCCTTGGGCCTGGGACAGACTGAGTTGCGGTACTACCGCGCTGAGCACTTCGGCGCTGGCGGTGTTGCCGTTGACCCAGCTCGGCCCGGGCAGCACGCTGATATAGGTTTGCAGGCGGCGCAGCAGCACGGGGTCAAGGCCTTCGATGGCGCTCAACTCGTCCACGCTGCGCAGCATCGGGTACTTGGCCGGCACTTCATAAGAGCCGATCACCCGTTGGCTGATGCGCCGGCTCACCGCCGGATCGACCCCCAACGTACGGCACAGGCGCTCGAAGCTTTGCAGTTGCTCGGCATCCGGCAACTGGCGGTTGACCAGGTTGCGCAGGTTGAACTTGCCCTGTTCGTCCTCGATGCGCCCTTCAAACGCACCCCGTTGGGCATAGGCCCAGGGCTGGTCGAGGCGCGTCAGCACGTCCTTCTGGCGTGCCTCCCACAACATCTGCCGGCTGCGCTCAAGGCTGCCCTGCAACAGCCACTGGCCCTGCACGCGTAATTGCTCGGCTTCGAGGCTGCGGGTGAACACGGTCTGGCGCGTGAGCATGCCACCGGCGATCACCGCGACCACGGCCGCGATCAGCAACGCGCTGATGATCGCCATGCCGCGCTGCTTCGCCGCTGGGGGCGAATGCCGTTTCATGGCGCGCCTTACAACTGCCAGGAGCCGATATCGGCATTCACGCCGTCGCCATCCGGCTGGCCATCGGCGCCGAGGGAGAACACATCGACCTCACCGTTGGCGCCCGGGTTGAGGTAGTGATAAGGGTGGCCCCACGGGTCATTGGGCAGGCGATCGAGGTAGGCGCGCCAGCTGCTGTTTTTTGCATCAGCCGGGCGTTCCACCAGCACTTTCAAACCCTGGGTCATGTTCGGATAGGAGCCGTGGTCGAGGCGATAGAGTTTCAGCGCCTGCATCAACCCGCCGATGTCCTGCTTGGCGGCCGTGGCGCGTGCCTGGTCCGGGCGGTCCAGCACCTTGGGCACGACCATTGCCGCGAGAATCCCGAGGATGACCACCACCACCATGATCTCGATCAAGGTGAAGCCACGCTGGCCGCGAGGGCTGAGCAAGGGGGTTGTTAGGCGCGCGATATCCATCTCGACATTCCTTGGCTGGGGTGCATTTCGTGGCGCAGTGTTGCAAGAACACATGTCAGTCGTATTGAAAATCCTCGGGAGTTTCGGTCGCCAATCGGTCAACTCGCGGCGCTAGTCTGCGGGCCTGTTTCCCGCCTTTGAGAGCGCCATGGTCGGCCGTCGCAACGCGCAAGGTTTTACCCTGATTGAAGTGCTGGTGGCGCTGGCGATCATCGCCGTGGCCATGGCCGCCGCCGTGCGCGTGGCCGGGCTGATGACCCAGAGCAATGGCTTGCTGCGGGATAAATCCATGGCGTTGCTGGCGGCGCAGAGTCGCCTGGCGGAACTGCGCCTGGAAGGCCACCTGCGTGGCGGCATAAAGACGTTCGACTGCGACCAGGGCCGTTTGAAACTGCGCTGCGAGCAGACCATCAACGCCGATGGCCGCCTGTTTCAAGTGACGTTGCGGGTACTCGACGCCAGCCGCGAAGCGCCGCCCCTGGCGCGGCTGGACACCCAGGTCATGGCCGAGTGAGGCGTGGCAACGCGGGGCCATCCGGCAGCTTGTCGAGGTTGACGCGGACCTTTTCGCCGCCGCGCTCAAGCTCCACGGCGCTGCCTTCAATCGCCGTCAGGCGCACGCCGGGGCTGAGGCGTTCACCCACAAGGAAACTGCGCGGCGGGCCATCGTTGAGGCTGAGGATCGCCACCGCACCACGCGCGCCGGCCAGCACGCCGGTGACCTTGACTTGCAGAGCGCTCGGCGCATTCGCAAACCACTGCAACGCCGGGTTTTCACTGCGGGCCGCCAACGCCTGGGGCGAGGCCTGGGGCGTGTGGGATTCGGCGGATGTGAGCAGCAGCGGCGTCCAGATCACCCCGCCAGCCAAGGCCGCGAGCAAGGCCAGCGCCTGCACGCCGTGGGCGGGTGAAACACGAAGGGCGAATGCCATGGGGTGGACCTCCTGTTTGTCCGTGGCCTCAGCCTACAGAGCAATTCGCACTTTTTTATTTCACAACCTCGCCAGTTCTCCAGGAGCCGACCGATGAAACAGCAAGGCTTCACCCTGATCGAGCTGATGGTGGTGCTGGTGATCATCGGCATCGCCAGCGCCGCCATCAGCCTGACGATCAAACCCGACCCGCTGAAACTGCTGCGCAAGGACGCCGAACGCCTGAGCCAGTTACTGCAAATCGCCCAGGCCGAAGCCCGCGCCGACGGCCGCCCGATCAGCTTGCGCGCCGATGCCAAGGGCTTTCGCTTCAACCGCCGCAGTGACGATGGCCTGGGCGTGGAAGCGTTCCAGGGCGACGCCCAACTGCGCCCGCGCTTATGGGAGAGCACGCCGATGCAACTGACTGTCGAGCCCCGGCAAACCCTGGTGCTCAATGCCGAATGGATCAACCCGCCGCTGCGCGTGGTGCTGTCGGACGGGCAACACAGCCTCGGCCTGCAACGCGACGCCGCCGGTTTGCTGCGGGTGGTGAGCCAGCCATGAACAAGTCCCAGCAAGGCTTTACCCTGATCGAAGTGATGGTCGCGATCATGCTCATGGCGCTGGTCAGCGTCATCGCCTGGCGCGGGCTCGACAGCGTGACCCGTGCCGACCAGCATCTACAGGCCAGCACCGAACAAACCGAGGGGTTGTTGCGGGCGTTGAACCAGATGCAGCGCGATATCAGCCTGCGCGCCAGCGTTGAACTGGCCGAACCCGGTACCACAAAGGACGCCGGGCTGGCCGCCGTGACGGTGCGCAGCTCCGACAGCAAGGGCTTTCGCCTGGAGGTGATCCGCAGCGCACCGGCCACAGGCGATGGCTTGCAACGGGTGCGCTGGTGGCTCAAGGGCGACGCGCTGTACCGGGCCGCCGCGCCGGCGCGGGACCGCTTCCCGTTGCCGGCGGCCAAGGACGGCGTGGTGGTGCTGGCGGGCGTCAGTGATGTGCAGGTGCGCGTGTGGGACAAGGACAAGGGCTGGCGCCAGTTGAGCGGCAATCGGCGGGAGGAACCGTTGGGGCTGGAGATCAGCCTGGTGCGCCAGACGCCGCAGGGGGTGGAGCGTTATCGGCAGGTGGTGGGGCCGTTGAATTAGCGAAAGTCAGACAGCACAAACGCGGTATGAGCCCTGAGGTACTGGTCCACCTCATCCAGTGAGCTTAGCGATGCCCGGCAGCGCTCGGCCCCGTCGCGGCTGACAGTGACCACGTAGCCGTTGACGTCCTGGCGCAGCGTCGCGAGGTGCTTGACCGCCTGACCGTTGGCGTCGGTCACGGAGGTCGCGACCAGCGTCTTGGCTTCCAGGGTTTGCGCGGTGCGTTGTTTGAAGGCTTTGCGCTTGGCTCGGTACAGCGCGGCACCGATCATGCTCGCAAGCATGAAAATGACGATGGCGACGATTTCGAAACGGTACATCGGCCGGCCCAGGCGTCCGGGATGGGTCTCGCTGAGCCAGTGCACGACCTTATAGATCAGTTCTTCCATGGGGTACTTTTTCGGCATCAAGCAGGCGAATGTCGCTTGAGCCTACAGGACCGCCCTGCGTCAGCTCAACAGCACGACGCCACCCGGCAGTTCCGTGCACTTGGCGCCGTACGCGTCGCGAATCAGCAACGCCACGCCGGCCAGCTGCTGCAAGCTGAACCGCGCCTGCACCCGGCGCTGGCCCAGTTCCTTGTTGAGCAACACCAGCATCCCCGGGCGATAGCGATTGATCTCGTCCACCACCGTGGCCAGCGTGGCGTTATTGAACACCAGCACCTGTTCGCGCCAGGCCACCACGGCCTGGGTGTCTACCACCACGGGCGCGCCGATGCCCGCCGCGCTGTAGGTCAACTGACGGCCGCTGCCCAGGCTCACGCTGTGCCCGCCCGCATCCACCGAGAGAGAGCCCTCGATACAGGTCACGCACACGCTGTGGTCGGTGTTGCGCACATTGAAGCGGGCCTGCGCGGCGCTCACCCAGCCGTCCCCGGCCTGGACCCGCAGCGGTTGTGCAAGACGGGCGACCACCTCAACTTCACCCTCTAGCAATTCAATGCCCTCCCCGATCCGACTGATCCGGGTCTGCGTATTGAGTTCCAGACTGACGCCGTCACTCAACAGCACTTGGCGCTGCTCGCCGACTTCGGTGCGATAGTCGGCCGTGAGCCCGGCGAAACCGCCCGGCGTGCCGACGCGCACCATGACCAACGCCGCCGAGGCGGCTATCGCGCCACCCAGGAACGCACGGCGGCCAAAGCTGCGCGATGGCGCGGCGTGCTCCAAGGCGGGCCCCAGTTGCTGCCACAACGCCTTGGTTTGCTCGAACGCCTGGGCATGTTCCGGGCTCTGGGCGCGCCAGGCCTGCAAGGCCTTGGCGTCGGCCACGGTGGCGCGGCCCGACGTCAGCAGGAGCAGCCAGTCGCGGGCTTCATCGTGCAAAGGGCTGGCGGAGGCTGCCCGGGCGGTGGAGAGGTTAAAAATGTTCAAGCGCGCACATACTCACGGTTTTATCAGGGACTCGACACTAAGACGGTTTTCCGGCCCCGGGACCGAACCGCTGAATCACTTTTCTTTCGAGGCGCTTGGCGCAGTGGCCGAGGGCGGCCTTGATTTCCTTCTCGACCATGCGCGTGGAAATGCCAAAACGCTGGGAGATTTCCAGGTGTGGCGCTTCTTCCAGGCGCGCGGCGATGAGGATTTTGCGCCGGCGGGCGGGCAGCTCATACAGGGCTTTGACCAACGATTGCACCTCGCGCTGGCCGCCCACCACCCGCGACGGGTCCTGGGCTTCGTCGGCGGTTTGCAGCAATTCTTCGACTTCGCTGCCGGTGAGCAGGCGCGCGTCGGCCTGGCGGCGGTCGGCGGCGATGTTCAAGGCCATGCGGTAGAGGTAGGCGTTGGGTTGTGCGAGGTTTGGCGGCACGTCCATGCGGTCCACCCGCAAGTAGGTTTCGTGCAGGACGTCGTTGGCCAGGTCCTCCGAGCCCAGGCGCTTGCGCAAACGTACCTTGAAGTCTTCGTAGGACGCCAGGAACAAACTGACCATCGTGCTGTGCCCGGTATTTTTCATCCGTGCGTGGCTCCCTTCCCTGCTGTGCATTCCATGCGTGTTCCTGTGGTGTCGGGCATCAAAAGCAAAGTCACCGGCTGGCGCAGCGAGCTCGGCGCGGGGCGTTCGACCCGTGCCGCACTGAGGTTGCGCACCAGTGCTTCATCGCGTTGTTCATCGCCGGTGGAGCTGACCAGCCGGCTGTACTCGATCAGCCCATCCGGGTTGACCCACACCTGCACCAAGGCGCGAAAACTGCCGGGACGGGTCAGGGGCGAACCGCACAGGCTGGTTTCGATGGCCTGCTGCAAGGCCGTGGCGTAGCTGTTGTTGATCCGCGCGGCGTTGCGGGCCGACGCGCCCTTGGTGGTGGCAGGCCGGCTAGCCTGCGCCAGTTGCAGGGTGAATGCATCACTGCGGGCATAACGCGCCATCAGGCCACTCCCGGTCAGCAACATTGCCAGAGCCTCCTGCGCCGTGAAGCGCCCATGCACGCTGATGGAGCGCCGGCCCCGGGTCAGTTCGCGGTCCACCAGCACCGCCATGCCGGTGGCGCGGCTGTACGCTTGCAGGGCGTGCTCCAGGTTTTGCGCCGGCAGGTCCAACGTCAGCAATGCGGGTTCCGCCTGCGCCGCGCGGCCTCCTGCCAGCAGCCACAGCAAGACCAGGGCGCATACGGCGCGCCGCCAGGCTCCCTGTTCACCCCCCGCTCTGCATCGCTGCACGGCCGACGTGTCCTTGAAAACCGTCATCCTGAGGCCAGTTTATGAACCTGATGTTACGGTGATGGCAAAAAAAACGTCACGGTGACGGGATGCCCGCTGCACTACACTTTCAAGCCTTACCGGCCCACTTCCCAGGGCCTGCCAGGAGGCCCGATGAAACTGTTCCCCACCCTTGCCAGCCTGTTGCTGTGCGCCGCCCTGCCCGTGCTTGCCCACGCCGACAACAGCAAGAGCACCTGCACCGAAGTCTCGGTAGACGGCTACAAGGCGCCCGATTACGGCTGCCTGAGCCAACAGATGGGCAGTGACAGCAATGCGACCAAGGCGGCGAAGAAAAACCGCGAGGCGCAAAACATTCCCATCGATAAACGCGCGCCGAATGCCGTGGGTCTATCCACTCCGGCAGCCACCAGTGTGCGCATGGGCAATAGCTTCGGCACCTCGGTGAAACCGCAACGGCCTTGAGCCTTTTGACGAAATTTTCATCTGTGCCTGCCTATGATCGCCCCCCTCGTTGGGGAGTAACCGGCTTCTGACCCTGTTGGAAGCGTTCGTATCAACATATTCGGCAACCTGCCGTGGTACGAACATCGCTTTGCGGTTGGTGAGACCAGCGACACTTCCATGCCTAAAGTCGGGCGCGTGGATGTGTCGTTGTGTCATATAGCCCGACTGGAAGCCTTACCGTGAACCCCATTTCTCTGATCCTCCTGGCCCTGGCCATGTCTACCGACGCCTTTGCGGCGGCCATCGGCAAAGGCTCCAGCCTGCACAAACCGCGCCTCACCGAAGCCCTGCGCGCCGGCCTGATCTTTGGCGTGATCGAAGCCATCACCCCGATGATCGGCTGGGCCATCGGCCACGCCGCCACCCGCTGGGTGGAAGACTGGGACCACTGGATCGCCTTTACCCTGCTCGTCGCCCTGGGCTTGCATATGATCTACAACGGGTTGAAGGCCGAGGATGAAGAGGTTGAAAAGCCGACCCAGCACTCCTTCATGATTCTTGCCGTAACTGCCTTCGCCACCAGCATCGATGCACTGGCGGTGGGCGTGGGCCTGGCGTTTGTCGATGTGAATATCCTGGTGGCGTCGGCGGCGATTGGCCTGGCGACCATGACCATGGTGACCATCGGCATGATGCTCGGGCGCGTGCTGGGCACGGTGGTGGGCAAGCGTGCAGAGATGGTGGGCGGGGTGGTGTTGATGGTGGTGGGTGCGACGATTTTGTATGAGCACTTGTCGGTCTAAGCAACAGCACTGAGCAAACAGGTGGGTGCAGGCTTTTCTGTGGGAGCTGGCTTGCCTGCTCCCACAGAAAGCAAGGCCCACATTCAGGTGGGCCGTGTTTTCAGGCCGCGTTGCGTTCTTTTTTCAGGCTGTCCATATCAATCACAAACCGATACTTCACATCGCCCTTGAGCATCCGCTCATACGCATCATTGATCCCCTGGATATCGATCATCTCGATGTCCGAGACAATCTTGTGCTTGGCACAGAAATCCAGCATGTCCTGGGTCTCCTGAATCCCGCCGATCAACGAACCCGCCAGGCTGCGGCGCTTGAAGATCAGGTTGAATACCGACGGCGACGGGTGCGGGCTGTCGGGGGCGCCGACCAACGTCATGGTGCCGTCACGCTTGAGCAGGTTGAGGAACGCGTCGAGGTCGTGGGGCGCGGCGACGGTGTTGAGGATGAAATCCAGGCTGTTGGTGACCTTGGCCATCTCGTCCGCATTTTTCGACACCACCACCTGGTCGGCGCCCAGGCGCAGGCCGTCTTCGCGTTTGTTCGGTGAGGTGGTGAACAAGGTCACATGGGCGCCCATGGCGTGGGCGATCTTGACTGCCATATGGCCAAGACCACCAAGGCCGACCACGCCGACTTTCTTGCCGGGGCCGACCTGCCAGTGGTGCAGCGGCGAATAGGTGGTGATGCCCGCGCACAGCAATGGCGCCACGGCTGCCAGGTTGCTGTCGTCGTGGGAAATGCGCAGTACGAACTTCTCCTTGACCACGATGCTGTCGGAGTAGCCGCCAAAGGTGTTTTCACCGCCAAACACCGGGCCGTTGTAGGTGCCGGTAAAACCGTTCTCGCAGTACTGTTCCTCGCCCTCGGCGCACGACGCGCAGTGCTGGCAGCTGTCCACCATGCAACCAACGCCGGCGAGGTCGCCGACCTTGAAGTTTTTCACGCTGGCGCCCACCGCCGTGACGCGGCCAACGATTTCATGGCCGGGCACCGACGGGTACAGGGTGTTGTGCCACTCGTTGCGCGCGGTGTGCAGGTCGGAGTGGCAGACGCCGCAATACAGAATGTCGATCTGCACATCCTCCGCCCCCGGTGCGCGGCGCTCGAAGGTGTAGGGCTTGAGGGCATCCTTGGCGTTCTGCGCGGCGTAGCTGTATGTCTTGGCCATTTCGTTCACCTGTGTGATCGGACAGTGGAAGTCAGTGGACCAGCATAGACGCTGAACCGTTCAACCGAGCACACCGGTACAAGCCCTTCGTCCGGTTTCACGCAATAGTAAGCTAGAGTTTTCAGCCCACCCACCCAGGAGTTTTCCATGAGCACATTCGTTGCCAAAGACGGCACCCAGATCTACTTCAAGGATTGGGGCAGCGGCAAGCCCGTCCTGTTCAGCCACGGCTGGCCGCTGGATGCGGACATGTGGGAATACCAGATGGAATACCTGAGCAGCCGCGGCTACCGCACCATCGCCTTCGACCGCCGTGGCTTTGGCCGCTCGGACCAGCCGTGGACCGGCAACAACTACGACACCTTCGCCGACGACATCGCCCAGCTGATCGAGCACTTGGACCTCAAGGACGTGACCCTGGTGGGCTTCTCCATGGGCGGCGGCGATGTGTCCCGCTACATTGCACGCCATGGCAGCGCCCGTGTCGCCGGCCTGGTGTTGCTGGGCGCCGTGACGCCGATCTTCGGCCAGCAGGCGGACTACCCGCAGGGTGTGCCACTGGATGTGTTCGCTGGGTTCAAGGCCGAACTGTTGAAGGACCGCGCGCAATTTATCAGCGACTTCAACGCACCGTTCTACGGCATCAACAAAGGCCAGGTGGTTTCCCAAGGCGTGCAGACCCAGACCTTGCAGGTCGCCCTGCTGGCATCGCTGAAGTCGACGGTGGATTGCGTCACCGCCTTCTCCGAGACCGACTTCCGCCCGGACATGGCCAAGATCGACGTACCGACCCTGGTGATCCACGGCGATGGCGATCAGATCGTGCCGTTCGAAACCACCGGCAAAGTCGCCGCCGAGCTGATCAAGGGTGCCGAGCTGAAAGTCTACAAGGACGCGCCCCACGGGTTTGCCGTGACGCACGCCCAGCAGTTGAATGAAGACCTGTTGGCATTCCTCAGCCGCTAAACCAACACCGCACCTGTGGCGAGGGAGCTTGCTCCCGCTGGGCCGCGAAGCGGCCCCAAAAGCTTGGGACTGCTGCGCAGTCCAGCGGGAGCAAGCTCCCTCGCCACAGGTGATGCTCTACTTCTGTTGAGCGAGCACCAGACCGCCCGGCCCGCTGATCAGCAATGTGGTGAAGATGATCAGCAGCAACCAGCCGAACTGCGCCTCGAACAGGCTCCACTCCGGGTGGACCACCAGCAACGCAATCAACAGCACGGCGAGGATCGGCAAACACGCCCAGCGCACCAACACCCCGGCGACGATCAGCAACGGGCACAGCACCTCGGCGAAAATCGCCAATGACAGCGTGACCGTCGCGCCCAGGTGAAACGGGTCCTCGATCAGCCGAAATTGCTCGCTGTAGTTGAGCAACTTGGGCAAGCCATGCACCCACAGCAGCAACAGCGCCCCGCTCGTCCTTAGAAACAACAGCCCCAGATCCTGAAGTTTTGCTTGGTTCATATGCGCTCCGTGTGCGTTGATGTTCAATCGGGATCGATTGTGTCGCCAGCCACGCGCGCAAGCTTGCAAGCCTGTGCTGAACTGTCGCTCACTCGCCACGGTCCCACCCCATACGCTCACCGTTACAGGACACCCACAATGCCCCTGCCTACCGACATGACCCTGATCGAAATCACCACCCCCGGCGGCCCCGAGGTGCTCAAGCCACGCCAGGCGCCCGTGCCCGCCCCGGCTGCCGGTGAGATCCTGATCCGTGTGCACGCCGCCGGGGTCAACCGCCCCGACGCCCTGCAACGCGCGGGCAAGTACCCGATGAAACCCGGCATGAGCCCGATCCCCGGCCTGGAAGTGGCGGGTGAAGTGGTGGCGCTGGGTGAAGGCGTCAGTGAATACGCCCTTGGCGACAAAGTCTGTGCGCTGACCAACGGCGGCGGTTACGCGCAATATTGCGCGGTGCCCGCCGGCCAGGCGCTGCCGATCCCCGACGGCCTGTCGTGGATTCAAGCCGCCGCGATCCCGGAAACCTTCTTTACCGTGTGGGCCAACCTGTTCGGCATCGGCGGCGCCCACAAGGGCCAGCGTGTGCTGATCCACGGCGGCACCAGTGGCATCGGCACCACCGCGCTGATGCTGTGCCGCGAGTTCGGCATCCACACGTTCGCCACCGCAGGCAGCGCCGACAAATGCGCCGCCATCCGTGACCTGGGTGCCGAGGCGATCAACTATCGCGAGCAGGACTTCGCCGAGGTCATCGGCGCCCAGGGCGTGAATGTGATCCTCGACATCATGGGTGCCTCGTACCTCAACAATAATCTGAAGGCGTTGAGCATGGACGGCCGCCTGGTGATGCTGGGCTTTCTCGGCGGCGCCAAGGCCAATGACGTGGACCTGCTGAGCATCCTCGGCAAACGCGCGATTGTGACCGGCTCGTTGCTGCGCGCGCGGACCAAAGATGAGAAAGCCGCCATCGCCGACCAATTGCGCGAGCATGTATGGCCGGTGCTGTCAGCCGGGCGCTGCCTGCCGATGATTGATCAGGTGTTTGACTACACCGAAGCCGACAAGGCCCATGCGCGGATGGAAGGTGGGGAGCATATTGGCAAGATTGTGTTGCGGGTGAGTTGACGCCTCAGTAACCCGCCTCTCTCTGATGCCGGAAAGCCAATACGTAGACTGCCGACTCTGAGGGAAGAAAACGATACAACGCAACATAACCCGCATCACCAAAGGCAATGACGAGCTCCCGCAACTCGGGTAGCTCGTCGAAAGGCCTGCCGATGTTGGGTTCCGCTTCCAAGCGCATCAATTGGTTTTTAATGGTTTGAGCCGCCCTGCGTGCTACCTGGGGATCTTTCTCGGCCAGGAAGCGGCGGCACCGTTCCAACCCGGCTACAGCGGCGGCGGTAATGATCAGTCGTGGCACTTGGGCTGCTCCGACTCCTGTTCGGTGCCCCATGTATCAAGCCAACTTTGGGTCTCGGACCCGGTCAAGTGCAAGCCGGTCTCCTGGTAGGCTTTCCAGGATGCCAGCGCTTCCTGCTTGAAGCTTTCACGCGCCTCTTCGCGCTCGACATATTGGGAGAGCGCTTCACGCATGATCCAGTGCGCGGTACGCTGTCGTGCACCGGCCAACTGCTGAATGCGATGCTTCAAGTCTTCATCGATTTTGATGGACGTGGCCATAGTGCACGCGCTCCGTTATTCAAAGGTATTACCTTTCGATACGGTAGCGCGCACACGTTTAGCTGTCTATTTTGGCGATGGATTTCTGACGAGATGCATTGAGTGCTTGTGTGGGAGCCAGCTACCACATTGACCGCACTACGACTGGTAAGTCGGGTAATCGGTGTAACCCTGCTCCGAACCACCATACATACCTTCAACCCGCAGCGGATTCAGCGGCCATCCATTGAACAACCGTTGCGGCAGATCCGGGTTGGCAATGAACGGCCGGCCAAACGCAATCAAGTCCGCCAGCCCCGCTTGCACCAGTTTCTCACCGCGTTCAGCGGTATATCGCCCGGCATAGATGATGCGCCCGCTGAAGCGCTCGCGCACCGCACGGCGGAAGGTTTCCGGCAGTTCCGGCGCGTTGTCCCAGTCGGCTTCGGCGATGGACAGGTAGGCGATGCCCGCCGCTTCCAGCACTTTGACGGCTTCGATGTAGGTGTGGTGCGGGTCTTCTTCCACCAGGCCGATGTATACCCGGTCCTGGTCCGTACCACTGAACAGCGGCGAAAACCGCACACCCAGGCGTTGCGGGCCGATGGCCGCGCTGACGGCCTCGACAATTTCCCGCAGGAAACCCAGGCGGTTGTGCAGTGAGCCACCGTATTCATCATCGCGCTGGTTGGCGTGGGCCGAGATGAACTGGTTGACCAGGTAACCGTTGGCCGAATGAATCTCCACGCCATCAAACCCGGCCGCTATCGCGTTGCGTGCCGCCTGGGCATACAGCCCGACCAGGTCCTTGACCTCTTGCGTGCTCAGCGCGCGCGGCACCGGCGGTTGCACCAGTTCACCGGCGCCCGGCGTGGTTTCGATAAAGGCCTTGACCTGCTGCGGCTGGATCGCCGACGGCGCCACCGGCGCTGCGCCGTCGGGTTGCAAATCGTGGTGGGACACGCGCCCCACATGCCACAACTGGGCAAAGATCACCCCGCCCTCGGCATGCACCGCGTCGGTGACCTGGCGCCAGCCGTCGATCTGCGCCGGCGTGTAGATGCCCGGCGTCCACGCATACCCCTGGCCACGCGGTTCGATCTGCGTGCCTTCGCTGACCATGAACCCCGCCGAAGCGCGCTGGCGGTAATACTCGGCCATCAAGTCGGTGGCGATATCACCCGGTTGGGCACTGCGCTGGCGGGTCAACGGTGGCAGCACAATGCGGTTGTTCAGGGTGTGTCGGCCCAGTTGCAGCGGGGTGTTCAAAACGTTGTGGGTCATGTGGGGTTTTCCAAATTCGGGACGAGCAAAAACCTTGGCGACCCCAACGGGCCGCCAATCAATACAGGGATGAATTAACTTACGCGGTGAGTTTCAGCAGCGCCTTGGCCACATCGCTGGAGCTGCCCGGGTTCTGCCCGGTGACCAGCAAGCCATCGACAATCACAAAGGATTGCCAATCGGCGCCTTTTTCGTACTTGCCGCCGAGTTTCTTGAACTCGTCTTCCACCAGGAACGGCACCACATCGGTCAATTCCACCGCCGCTTCTTCCGAGTTGGAGAAGCCGGTGACGCGACGGCCCTTGACCAACGGCTCACCGTTGACCGCCTTGACGTGACGCAGCACGCCCGGTGCATGGCAGACAAAACCGATCGGCTTGCCGGCGCGCTCGAACGACTCGATCAGCGCGATCGACACCGGCGACTCCGCCAGGTCCCACAGCGGGCCGTGGCCGCCTGGGTAGAACACGGTGTCGAAGTCGGCGGCATTCACCGCGTCCAGCTTCAGCGTAGTGGCCAGGGCCTGCTGCGCGGCCGGGTCGGCGGCGAAGCGGTGGGTCTGTTCGGTCTGGAAGTCCGGCAGGTCGCTGACCGGGTCCAGCGGCGGCTGCCCACCGGCCGGGGATGCCAGCACCACGTCGGCGCCTGCGTCCTTGAATGCGTAATACGGTGCCGCAAACTCTTCGAGCCAGAAGCCGGTCTTGCGGCCGGTGTTGCCCAACTGATCGTGAGAGGTCAAAACCATCAATACTTTCATTGTCGAGTGCCTCGGGATGACTGAGGGTTGAAGCTTAGGAGTCGGGGCGCAACGGCACAACGTCATATCCGCAAGGTTTTCGGACATGCACGCTGGCGGTTGCCGTTTGCCCGCCAGCCGCCGACAATCCCACCTCCCCCGCCCCTTGGAGAGATGCGATGCACAGCGTTGCGCTGCTGGTTTACCCGAATTTTGAATGCCTGAGCCTCAGTGTCGGCTCGGTGTTCGAGTGCGCGAACCTGCTGCGGGGCGAGCCGGCGTACGCGTTTCACCTGGTGTCGGAGAGTGGCGGCGCGGTGATGACGTCCCAGGGGTTCTCGGTGAACACCACGCCGATCCGGCCCGAGGGCTATGACACGCTGATCGTCGGCGGTTACATGGAATTCCGCCTGCCGGAAGCCAACCTGCTGGCGTTGGTCACGGCCGCTGCCACCCAATCGCGGCGGGTCGCGTCGCTGTGCATGGGCATCTTTGTGTTGGCCGACGCCGGCCTGCTGGAAGGCAAGCGCACCACCACCCACTGGATTCACGCGCCGGCCTTTCGCAAGCGCTACCCGCACATCCAGTTGGACGAAGACCGCTTGTTCGTGGTGGACGGCCAGATCTGGACCGGTGCCGGCATGAGCGCCGGCGTGGACATGGCGCTGGCCATGGTCGAGAACGACCTGGGCAGCGACTTGGCGCGGCGCATCGCGCGCAAACTGGTGATCGCCCAGCGCCGGGGCAGCGAGCAGTCGCAGCTGTCGGCGTTGCTGGAGCTGGACCCGAAATCAGACCGCGTGCAGCTGGCCCTGGCCTATGCCCGCGAAAACCTCACCCACGACCTGTCCGTGGACGCCTTGGCCGACGTCGCACGGCTCAGCCCACGCCAGTTCAGCCGGGTGTTCCGCGAAGAAACCGGGCAAACCCCGGCCAAGGCCATCGAAGCCCTGCGAGTGGAAGCCGCGCGCACGCTAATGGAAACCAGCCGCCACCCGGTGGAAGTGGTGGCCCGCGAAACCGGTTTTGGTGACCGCGAGCGCATGCGCCAGGCGTTCCTGCGCGCCTTCGGCCAGCCGCCACAAGTGATGCAACAAGCGTTTAATGCAGCGCCACCCGCGTGATCAAGTAGCTCACCAGGTTCGGTTCATCCTCCAGCTCCAGCGTCTGCACCGGGCGCGGCAGGTTATCCAGCACGGTGCGCCAGAACGCCTGGGACACTTCATCCTGGTCATAGAAACGCACCAGCCAATTGGCCTCGCCGCTGCACAGCACCTGGGTGGCGATGGCGCGGCCAATGCCTTTGCGGCGGTAGCGCTTGAGAATGAACAGGTCGGCCAGTTCCAGGGCGTCCATCCCCGGGATTTCGCTGCCTTCGATCAGCAGGAAGCCGGCGATATAGCCGTCCACCAGCAACAGGTTGGCGCTCCACTGCGGGTCTTGCCAGTAGCGCGCCAGGTGTTCGTCATGAATGTAGAAACGGCCGTCGCCTTCGACATCTTCCTGCTCCCAGTCCGACGACTCGTAGGCGTAGTACTGGTAAAGATTGCGGATCAGCTCGGCTTCTTCGGGGCCGGTCTGGATCAGTTCTACGGTGGTTTCAGGCATGGGACTCTCGGTGAAAAAATGCAGGGCGCCATTGTTCACAAAACCTTCATGCAGGCCAATACATTGTCCAACCTTTCTGTTTGCTGAACCGAAGGCGGATTTGTGCGGGCTCACGGCAACATCCCGAAACATTTAGCCTAGACTGCGCGGGATTCCGTTTTTTTCTCAAGGACACGCACTGTGAGCAACGTCTGTACCGCGGGCCTGGATGTGGGCTTTGCCTCCCTGGATTACTTGCAAATCTTCATCCTGGGCGTGATCCAGGGCATCACCGAACTGTTACCAGTGTCGTCCACCGCCCATATGCGCGTGGTGCCCGCCCTGCTCGGCTGGCAAGACCCGGGCTCGGCGTTTTCGGCGGCGATGCAGTTGGCAGCGTTGGCGGCGGTGGTCAGTTACTTCTGGCGCGACGTGCGCCAAGTGACCACCGGCAGTATCAGCGCAGTACGCCGGGGCGACTACAACGACCGCTGGTTCAAGCTGGCGGTGGCGATTGTGCTGGCGACGATTCCCATCGGGATTGCCGGATTGGCGCTGTCTTCAACCTTGAACGCGTGCAACTCGCCGTTGCGTGGCTTGATGGTGATTGGCATTTCCTGCGTGGTCATGGCCGTGCTGCTGGCCGTGGCGGAAGTACGCGCACGCCACACCCGGGAAATGGGTGAGATGCGCCTGCGCGATGCGCTGATCGTCGGCATTGCGCAGATTGGTGCGTTGATTCCAGGGGTATCGCGCTCCGGCTCCACGTTGACCGCCGCACTGTTCCTCAACTTCAAGCGTGAAGAAGCGGCGCGTTTCTCCTTTCTGCTGGGCCTACCGGCCATTGCCCTCGCCGGGCTGAAGGAGCTGTGGGTGTTGCTGCACGCCGACTTGCCGGCGCATGCCTGGCCGCATCTGTTGTTTGGCCTGGTGGTGGCGAGCATCTCGGCGTTTTTTGCGATCTGGGGGTTGATGAAGTTTCTGGAGCGGTTCTCGACCTGGCCGTTTGTGATCTACCGGGCGTTGTTGGGGGTGTTTCTGATTGTGGCGGTGAGTACTGGCCTGCTGAACTGACACAATCCTCAAAGCACATCAAAACCCTTGTGGGAGCTGGCTTGCCTGCGATGGCATCGACTAGGTGTGCCTGATGTACCGAGTTGCCTGCATCGCAGGCAAGCCAGCTCCCACATATTGGCAGATCATTTCTGACAGTTTCTCCACACCTCGCGAATCAACGCCTGCAGCTTCAAGGCCTCGCGCCAGCGATCACTGATCTCGCGGCCATCGGCGCCGGTGATGGCATACGGCGGCGGACCCAGCTCGCAGGTGAAGGACAGGCTGTGCGGCGTGTCGGGCCGCGCCAGCCAGTCTTCGATCCCGTAGCGCCACCACTCGGTGAAGCGCTGCACCCAGGGTTGGTGCTGGGGAAATTCCAGGGAAACCTGCACCTGTTCACTGCTCGCCACACGCCCGTGAAAACCCCAGCTGTGGCGCAGGATCGTGCGGATCTGTTCATCATCTTCAACGGCCCCCGGCTCGGGCAGTTCGCGCCCGACCACGTAATGGGACAGGTCGGCCAGCAGTTGCAAATCCGGCATCTGCGCGAGCAAGTCCAGGGTGAACAGCAGGTCGTTGGTCAGCCGATAGCGATGGGTTTCCAGCAACACCGGAAAGTCCACCTGCTCGGCCAGGCGCTGCCAGCCTTCCACCAGCCGCGCCGCTTCGGCCTGGGTGCGCGGACGCACGTCGGCCTGCAAGGTGAGGTGGTGGCAGCCGTAGCGGCTGATCACATCCAGCGCGGCCGCCAGGTCGTCCACCGATTGCGGGAACAGTTGGCCCTCGATCTGCAAGCCCCTGGCCGAGGCGGCGGCGTGCAGGCGGGCGACGTCGGCGGGCTTCCAGTAGTGGTCGGTGATGCCGTCGAAGCCGGCGGCTTTGATGCGGTCGAGTTGGGCTTCCAGCGGACCGGGTTCGGTCTGCATCGCCCACAGGGATTGGAATACCAGGAATTGGCGCATCTTAGCCTCGCAACAGCTGTTTGAGGGACAGTCCGGGGTCGGCCAGGTTGGCCGCGTTCAGCGCCATGCGCGCCGTGATCAGGCGTTCACACAGCTTGATGTCCTTGGCCGCGCCATTGCCCGGCGCCCAGCCGCAAGCGCCTTGCAAACGCTGCTCGGCATCGAGGTAGAACAGCAACAAACCGCCATCGGGCAAGGTGCGGCTGACCACGGCGGGCGTCATCACCCCCACGGTCAGCAAGCCCCAGTCGTACTGGTCGGACCAGAAACCGGGCAGCGCGTCAAAGGGCAACTCGCGCCCCAGCAGGTTCAGTGCCGCATGCCGGCCCTGGGCTTCGGCGTTGCGCCAGGTTTCCTGGCGTTGGTACAGGCCATCCTGGCGAAACTCGCAGACATCACCCGCCGCATAGATGTTTGGCGCACTGGTGCGCAGAAACCCATCCACACGAATGCCCTGCCCCACGTCCAGACCGGCGGCCGTCGCCAGTTCGATATTGGGCTGCATGCCGATGCCGACCACCACGCGGTCGCAGGGCACGCGCTGGCCGTCCACCAGCAGCACGCCATCCGCCTGGATGGATTCCAGTGCCACGTTCAAGCGCACATCCACCCCGTGTTCGCGATGCAATTGCAGCAACGCCTCGGAAATGACCGGCGGCAACACGCGCCCCGCCAATCGCGGCCCAGCTTCCAGCACCGTCACTTCACAGCCCAAGCCACGGGCCGTCGCCGCCACTTCCAGGCCGATAAATCCACCGCCGACCACCACTAATCGCGTGCCGGGCTTCAGCGCATCGCGCAGGGCCAACGCTTCATCGTGGGTGCGCAGGTACAGCACGTTGGCGGGCGCCTGGGGCAAGCGCCGGGCGCGGCCACCGGTGGCCAGCAACAAACCGGCGTAGGGCAACCATTGGCCGTCGGCAAGTTGCAGGCGGTGTTGCTCGGGCTGCAACTGCGTCACCGGGTTGGCGGCGATATGTTCGATGTTCAACGCAGCCAAGCGCTCGCGGTCGCACAGGCTGTAGCCGGCCAGATCCGCAGTGCCTTGCAGCAACCCCTTGGACAGCGGCGGCCGTTCGTAGGGCAGATGGGGCTCATCGCCGATCAGGATCAGCCGCCCGCTGTAACCTTCTTCACGCAGGGTCAGCGCGGCACGGCCACCGGCATGGCCGGCGCCGACGATAATCAAGGGAGCGTTCATCGTCACACCGTGACGGCGAGCAACACCCGCCCCGCTTCGACCCGCACCGGGTAGGTCTTGAGGTTGACGCACACCGGCGCGCCCATGGCCTTGCCGGTGCGGTAGTCAAAGCGTCCGTTGTGCTTGGGGCATTCGATCACGTGGTCCATCACCAGGCCGTCGGCGAGGTGGATTTTCTCGTGGGTGCACAGGCCGGCGGTGGCAAAAAACTCATTCTCGGCCGAGCGGTACACCGCGTAGGTGTGTGCGCCGTGGTCGAAGCGCAGCACGTCTTCTTCGTCTATTTCGCCCACGGCGCAGACGTCGATCCATTGATCGTTCATGGCATTTGTCTCCAGGTGATTGGCTAATCCTGTGGCGAGGGAGCTTGCTCCCGCTGGGCTGCGAAGCGGCCCCCAGATCAACTATCGGGATTTGTCTGAAAAAACGCGGTGCCGTCATTGGGGCTGCTGCGCAGCCCAGCGGGAGCAAGCTCCCTCGCCACAACGGGCTCGCCCACACTGGGAATAGGGCGCTGGATGAAGTAGTTCGGATCGCTGCGCTGCTTCCACACCGTCGGCAGGATTTCCTTGTACGCCTCGAAGAGATTCGCGTACGGCGGCGGGCAGTCACCCCGGATCTCTTCGTGCAGTTGCTCAAGGGCGTGGTACGGCACCATCGGGTACATGTGGTGTTCGAGGTGGTAGTTCATGTCCATGTAGATAAAGCGCAGCACGCGGTTCATGTAGATGGTGCGGCAGTTGCTGCGGTGGTCGAGCACGTCTTCGGCGAGGCCGACGTGCTGGGTCAGGCCAAACAGGTAGCCGAGCCAGGCGCCGTAAATGCTGGGCAGGCCGACCAACATCAGCGGCAACCAGCTGTGCAGGTAGAGGGCGGCGCCGATGACTACGGCATAAATCCCCACCCAGATCCGTGCGGCACGGAACACCTTGGGCCATTCGGATTCAGGGATGAAGTCGGCCTCTTGCGCGCTCATCTTGCCGGCGGCATGACGGGCCACGCCGCTGAAGGTCTTCCAGGCCAGGGGCAGGTTGAACAGGCTCAAGAACATCATCAGGAAGCTCGGCGGACGCGGCTCGACGATCTCCGGGTCGCGGCCGACGACGATGGTGTCGGTGTGGTGCCGCGCATGGCTCCAGCGCCACACATGGGGTTCGAAGATGCACATGAAGCTTGCGACCTGGTAGAGCGCATCGTTCATCCAGCGGGTCTTGAACGCCGTGCCGTGGCCGGTTTCGTGCCAGCGCGGGTTGGACGCGGTGCCGTACAGCACGCCATACACGATAAAGAACGGCACGCAGGCCCAGGAGCCCCAGAACCAGTAGCCGCCAAACCCGCTGGCGGCCAGCGCGATTACCCACAGGGCGGTGTCGCGCAGGGCCGGGCCGTCGCGGCGCTGCATCAGTTCTTTCATACGTTTGCGGGAAATCGGTGATTGATACCAGCTGGCCGAGACCAGGCCTCTTTCGGCGGCGCGGGCGGCTTCGGGGCCGGTGAGGCTGTAGTCGCGCCGGGCGGTGTGAGCGGTGTGTTCAGGCATTGTTATTGTTCTCCGCAAGCATGGATTTCAGGTGCGTTGTGCAACCCACGATAGAGAACCGCTAAATCGCTCTCAAGGCCTTGAATCCATTCCCTATCAAGCTATCATCCAGCCCCAGCGGGGCTTGATAGTTTTCTATCAAGACGCATCAAGGGCTTGCCATGAACAACAATAAACGCCCAACCATCGCCACCGTTGCCGCCCAGGCGGGCCTCAGCGTGGCCACTGTCGACCGGGTGTTGAACGCCCGCGCGCCGGTTAATCCAGACACCGCCGAACAGGTGTTCCAGGCCGCCGAAGCCGTGGGCTATTTTGCCGCGCGGCTGATCGGCCAGCGCATCCGCGAACGCCGGCCGACTTACCGGTTTGGCATCCTGCTGCTGGCCACCGCCCAGGCGTTCTACGCCAGCCTGGCACAGGCGATTGCCCAGGCAGCCGAGCACCACGCCGGCGCCAACCTGACCTGCCAATTCGACTACATCGTCGATCGCAGCCCCAGCGCCATCGTCGCGCAGATCGAACAATTGGCCGTGCAATGCGACGCCCTCGCCGTGGTGAGTTTTGCCCACCCGCTGATCAATGCCACGTTGGCGCAGATCCGCGAAGCCGGTGTGCCGGTGGTCGCCCTGCTCTCGGATATCCACGAGCAAGCGGCAGAACCCTATGTCGGCCAGGACAACCACGTGGTCGGCCGCACCATGGGCTGGCTGCTCGCCCGCACCTGCGGCGCGCGCAAAGGCAGCGTGGGCATTCTGCTCGGCGGCCATCGCTTCCTCGGCCACCAGGCCCGCGTCACCGGCCTGCACAGCTACCTCGCCGAACACGCGCCGGGGCTCAAGCCGTTGGAGCCGCTGATCAACCTGGACAACTGCGACATCACCGAAGAAGCCACCCTCGACCTGATCACCCGCCACGCCGACCTGCGTGGCCTGTGCGTGGTGGGCGGCGGCGGCGATGGCATCATCAGCGCCCTGGCGCAACTGCCCACGCGGCCGGCGTTGTGTTGCATCTTGCAGGAGTCCACCGAGCTGTCGCGCCAGGCGCTGAGCCAGGGGTTGGTGGATGTGGTGATGGATTCGCAGCCAGGGCAGACGGCGGTGGCGTTGGTGGAGTTGTTGGTGGAGTTGCAGAGTGGCGAAGCGTTCGATCCCATCAAGCATCGGGTGTATGTACCGCCGCAGATAGTCACCTCAGAAAACATCTGCATCTGATACATGGAGATCAAAAACTGTGGGAGCTGGCTTGTCGGGCCGCCGCATCGCTGCGATAGCGGTGGACCAGGCAGCCCAGTGGTGACTGATGTACCGCTATCGCAGGCAAGCCAGCTCCCACAGGTTGAGTTCCCACAGGTTGATCGGCGTGGGGCTCAGTTATTGCGATAGTCGCTGGCACTCAAGCCAAACCGGCTCATCTTGTTGTACAGCCCGCCCCGCGACACGTTCAGTTGCCGCGCGGCCAAGCGGATATTGCCGCCCGTACTTTCCAGCGCCGCAACAATCGCATTCATTTCATGGCTACTGAGGTCCTGTGCCGGCTGCGGCTCATGCACCCGCAGCGGCATACGCGGCTTGGTGTCCAACGGCAAATCAAGCGGCTGGATCAACGCCCCCATCGCCAGGTTGGTCGCGCGCTCAATGCTGTTTTCCAGCTCGCGCACATTGCCCGGCCACCCGTAGGCACACAGCAACGCCAGCGCTTCCGGCGCAAAGCCCTCCACCGGCTTGCGCAACGAACGGGCGTAACGCGCGAGGAAGTGCCGCGCCAGCAGCGGAATGTCTTCACGGCGCATGCGCAGCGGTGGCACGGTCAGGTTCAACACATTGAGCCGGTAGTAAAGGTCCTCACGAAACGCCCCCTCGGCCACCGCCTGGCTCAAGTTGCGGTGTGTCGCGGCGATGATGCGCACATCCACCCGCCGCGAGTTCTTCGCGCCGACGCGGGTCACTTCGCCCTCCTGCAACACCCGCAACAGGCTGACCTGGGCGTCGAAGGCCATGTCGCCAATCTCATCGAGAAAAATCGTGCCGCCATCCGCCAGTTCGAACTTGCCCGCCGAGCCGCCCCGGGTGGCGCCGGTGAACGCGCCTTCGACATGCCCGAACAGTTCGCTTTGCACCAGATCGCGCGGGATCGCGCCGCAGTTGACCGCCACAAACGGACCTTTGTGGCGCTCGCTGCCGTTATGGATGGCCTGGGCAAACAGCTCTTTGCCGGTGCCGCTTTCGCCGAGGATCAAGGTGGTGGAATCGCTGCGACTGGCGATGCGCCCCAGGTGCAGGGCGTCCTGGATCGCCCGTGACTGGCCCTGGATGGTGTCGAAGGTGTAGCTGGCCTGGGTGCCGATGATGCGCCGGGTGATTTCGCGGATGCGCCGGTTCTCGCGCAGCGAGACGATCACCCCGCCCTGCTCCAGCGGGCACACCGAGACCAGGCACGCCAGTTGGCTGCGGTCGTGCAGGTGGAAGGTGCAGTCGCGGTCGCGCACGGGTTCGCCGAGGGAATCGCTCAGTTCGCTGCGGCCCAGTTGCTGGAACGGGCGGCCGATCAGCTCCAGGCCCACGCCGAACAATTGCCGGGCATAACGGTTAAGCGCCTTGATGCAGCCGCGCTCATCCAGCACCACCAGGCCTTCGTTGAGCACTTCGAGCACAGTTTGCTGCTCTTCCAGCAGCGCTTGCAGGGCCATCTGCCGCGACACGGCGTCAGCCGCCGCTTGCACAGTGCCGAGGGTGTGGAAGTGAAACCAGCCGGGCTCGGCGGTGAGGGTGAGCATAGCCAGGGTCTGGCCCTGGGCGTTCTTGATCGGCGCGGCGGCGCAGTGCATGCGGCGCTGGCGCAGGCCCGTGGCGAAGTTTTCCTCGGCCAGCACGTACACCAGATGATCCTCGGCCAACGCCAGGCCGGTGCAGTTGGTGCCTTGCACCGACTCCGACAGGCGGCTGCCCACCGGGGTGATATCCAGCCCGCAGTAGTACAGGGTGGTGCCGTCGGCATCGGTGAGGTTGATATGCCCGCGCGGGTTGTAGGCCAGCAGGCCATGCATGACCTGCGCCGCAGCGGCAATTAGCACGCGGTGCGTCGCCAGGGTCGCGGCCAGGCTATCCGGCGCTACAAAGCGATAGGCGTTGTCCGCCGGATCAATCCCCGCCTGCACGCTGCGCCGCCACGAATCCCAGATCACTTGCCGCACGCGTTTCGGTCGCTCGACCTGGCCCGCCAAGCAAACACTCCACGCCAACTCCAACGCCGCAACGGGGCCGTCATTCAACGCCGCAGGCCCCAGGGCGGTGAGGTAGTCGAGGTCTTGTACGCTGAACGTCATGCTCATTGCGGGGTGTCCATGCTCATGTTTTTGACATGTCAGTATAGACATGTCATCAAAATGAACACTTTTTGTTTATAGATTTTTAATAACCCTTAACTATCAACACGTTACAAGTTGGCACAGCCTTTGCTCCTACCCCTTTACCCATCAGGACTGTCCTGAGGCCAACAATAAAAAAGGGGTCACTTCATGAGTACACAGAACATCCGCCTGGGCTTGATCGGTGCCGGCCGCATGGGCAGCTTCCACGGCTTGACGGCGGCGCGGCACATCCCCGGCGCCAGCCTCGTCGCCATCGCCGACCCGACCCCAGGCCAAGCCGCACGCCTGGCGGCGGAACTGGGGGTGGACAAGGTCTACACCGACCCCCAGCAGCTGCTCGACGACCCGGACATCGACGGCGTGATCATCGCCGCCCCCGCCCGTAGCCACGCGGAACTGGTGATCAGCGCCGCCCGCGCCGGCAAGGGGATCTTCTGCGAAAAACCCATGGCCATCACCCTCGATGAAGCCGACCGCGCCATCGCTGCCGCCGCCGATGCCCGCGTGCCGCTGCAAGTGGGTTTCAACCGGCGCTTCGCCAAGAGCTTCCGCACCGCCCACCTCGACGTCGCCGCCGGGCGCATCGGTACCCCGCAGTTGCTGCGCTCGGTGACCCGCGACCCGGCCCTGAACAACCCCGCCGCGTCGCCGCAATGGGTGATCTTCCTCGAAACCCTGATCCACGACTTCGACACCCTGCGCTACCTCAACCCCGGCGCCGAAGCCGTGCAGGTGTATGTGATGGCCGACGCGCTGATCGCCCCGGCGTACAAGAGCAAAGGTTTTCTCGACACCGCCGTGGTCGCGATCCGCTTCGACAACGGCGCCATCGCCACCGCCGAGGCCAACTTCCAGGCCGTGTACGGCTACGACGTGCGTGGCGAAGTGTTCGGCAGCGAAGGCATGCTGAGCATGGGCAGCCTGAATGATTCGGACCTGGTGCGCTACCTGGCCCAGGGCATCCAGGCCGATACCCAGCGCCTGGACACTGATCTTTTGCGCGACGCCTACATCGCCGAACTCAACCACTTCGCCGACTGCCTGCGCACCGGCGCCAAGCCGATGGCCAGCGGCGAAGACGCCCGCGCTGCCCTGGCGATTGCCCGCGCGTGCATCGAGTCGTTCCAGCAAGGCAAGGCGGTGGCCGTATGAGCCCGTTCAAACTGGCGATCAGTGCCGAGATGGTGTTTCTCGACCTGCCGTTCATCGAGCGCGTAAAACGCATCCATGAGCTGGGCTTCAGCGCCGAGATCTGGAACTGGACCGACAAGGACATCGGCGCCCTCGCTGCCACCGGCGCTGACTTCACCTCGATGACCGGCTACATCAGCGGCACCCTCACCGACCCGGATGGCATCCGCCAGCTGCTCGACAGCGCCCGCGAATCCCTCGGCGTTGCCGAACGCTTGAATTGCCCCAGCCTCAACCTGCACGGCACCGGCCTCGGTGAAGGCGGCTTGCCGGTGCAACCGGTCAGCCACACCACCGGGCGCATGTGGCTGAGCGCCTGCAAGACTCTGGAAAAAATCGCCCGCCTGGGGGAAGACGCCGGCCGCGTATTCCTGCTGGAAAACCTCAACACCGAAGTGGACCACCCCGGCACCCCGTTCGCCCGCGCCGACGACACCCTGGCGCTGATCGAAGCCGTGGGCAGCCCGCACCTGAAAATGAACCTGGACCTGTACCACGCGCAGATCGGCGAAGGTAACTTGATCGAACTGATCCAGCGCGCCGGCAGCGCCATCGGTGAAATCCAGGTGGCCGACGTGCCCGGGCGCAAGGAACCCGGCACCGGCGAAATCCACTACCCTGCGATTGCCAGGGCCTTGCATGCCATGGGCTACACCGGCGTGGTCGGCCTCGAAGGCTGGGCCAGCGGCGACAGCGAACTGGCCCTGGAGCGATTCCGTCAAGCGTTCACCCTATAACAATAAAAGGAACACCCTTATGAACCGCTATTCGTTGATTGTTGCCTCGCTGTTACTGCTGTTCAGCCCGTGGACGCTCGCCGATTACCGCATCGGCGTGAGCATTGCGCGGGTCGACGATAACTTCATGACCTACGTACGCAACGGCCTGGAAAGCGCCGCCAAGCAGCAAGGCGTGAAGATCCAGTTCGAAGACGCCCAAGGTGATGTGGTGCGCCAGCTCAACCAGGTCGAAGGCTTTCTCAACCAGAAAGTCGACGCGGTGATCGTGCTGCCGGTGGACACCTCCGCCACCGCCAACATGACCCGCGCCGCCGTGGCCGCCAAGACCCCGCTGGTGTACGTCAACCGCCACCCGGATGAGCGCACCCTGCCCAAGGGCGTGGTCACCGTGGCGTCCAACGACATCGAGGCCGGGCAGTTGCAGATGCGCTTCCTCGCGGAAAAACTCGGCGGCAAAGGCAACGTGGCGATCATCATGGGCGACCTCGCACAGAACGCCACCCATGACCGTACCGAAGGCGCCAAGCAGGTGCTCAAGGACTTTCCCGGGATCAAGGTGGTCGAGCAGCAAAGCGCCGAATGGCAACGCAGCAAAGGCATGGACCTGACCAGCAACTGGCTGCTGGCGGGCACCCAGTTCGATGCGATTGTCGCCAACAACGACGAAATGGCCATCGGCGCCGGGATGGCGCTGCAACAGGCGGGCAAGGCCAAGGGCGATGTGGCGATTGTCGGCATCGACGGCTTGCCGGATGGGCTCGCGGCGGTGAAGCGTGGGTTGTTGGCGGCGTCGGTGTTCCAGGACCCGAAGGCGCAGGCGGCCAAGGCGGTGGAGTCGGCGATTCGGATGATCAAGGGTGAAGCGATTGAGTCGGAGGTGTGGGTGCCGTTTGAGCTGATCAAGCCGGAGCAGGTGGCAATCTTCGAGCAACGCTACAAATAGATCCAACTGTGGAGATCCAACTGTGGGAGCGGGCTTGCCCGCGATGAGGGAGTGTCAGTCGACTGATTTTTGACTGACACACCGCAATCGCGGGCAAGCCCGCTCCCACAGGGTTCTCCTACATTTTTCTACCGCGTCAGTCCAGGTCGCTTGCGTCGTGCCGTTCGGCCAATTGCTCATGAGGCTCACCAGAAACCCGGTTCACCCGCCGCCCCCGCTGCACCGCCGGCCGCGCTTCAATCGCCTCCGCCCAACGCAGCACGTGCTTGTACTCATGCACCGACAAAAACTCCGCCGCACCATACAAGCGGCCTTTGACCAACCCACCGTACCAAGGCCAGATGGCAATATCGGCGATGGTGTACTCATCCCCGGCAATGTACTCACTCACCGCCAAACGCTGGTCCAGTACGTCCAGCTGACGCTTGGTCTCCATGGCAAAGCGGTTGATCGCGTATTCCATCTTGCTCGGCGCATAGGCATAAAAATGCCCGAAGCCACCGCCCAGGTACGGCGCGCTGCCCATCTGCCAGAACAGCCACGACAGGCATTCCGCACGGGCCGCAGGCTCTGTGGGGAAAAACTCACCGAACTTCTCTGCCAGGTACTGCAGGATCGCGCCGGACTCGAACACCCGAATCGGGTTTGCGCCGCTGCGGTCGAGCAACGCCGGGATCTTGGAGTTCGGGTTGACCCCGACAAAGCCGCTGCCGAACTGGTCGCCGTCGCCGATCTTGATCAGCCAGGCATCGTATTCGGCGCCGCTGTGCCCCAGGGCCAGCAGCTCTTCGAGGAGGATCGTGACCTTCTGCCCATTGGGCGTGGCCAGGGAATACAGCTGCAACGGGTGCTTGCCGACCGGCAACTCTTTTTCATGGGTGGCGCCGGCAATGGGCCGGTTGATGCTGGCAAAGGTGCCGCCGTTTTCGGTGTCCCAGGTCCACACTTTCGGGGGTACGTAGTCGGTCATGCTTACTGCTCCAGAGGCGCTTGCGATCAACGAAGCGCTCCAGACTAAACCAAAGGTTGATGGCTCGTCACACAGTGAATGCCGCCACCACCCGCTGCTATCGCGTCGATATTGAGCTGGAGCACCTTGCGGTCCGGGTAGAGCCGGGACAGCAAGTCCAGCGCCTTGCGGTCTGCCAGCGGGTCGCCGAACTCCGGGGCGATAACCGCACCGTTTATCACGAAGTAATTGATGTAGCCCGCAGCGAAGTCCGGGTTGCCCTGGCTGAAGCGGTTTTTGCGTGGCTTGAGCGGCGGCGATACGGTGTGCACCTGCAATGGGCGGCCGTCGGCGTCGCTGGCATGCTTGAGGATCTCCAGGTGCGCCAGGGTGACCTTGTGATCGTAGGACTCGGGGTCGGTGTCGAGGTTGGCCAGCACCACCCCCGGCGCGACGAAGCGCGCGTAGAAATCCACATGGGCATCGGTGATGTCCTTGCCCTTGATGCCCGGCAGCCAGATGATCTTGCGCAGGCCCAGGCGCTCCTTGAGTTCGGCCTCAACCTCGGCCTTGCTCCAGTCGGGGTTGCGGTTGCGGTTGATCCAGCTGCTTTCGGTCATGATGCCGGTGCCCAGGCCATCCACCTCGATGGCACCGCCCTCGCCCACCAGTTCGCTGCGCACAGGCTTGGCCCCGGTTTCTTCGGCGACCCGCGCCGCCAGCAACGCATCATCGGCGTGCTGCTGCTTGTTGCCCCAGCCGTTGAAATTGAAGTCCACCGCCCGCTGGCCGCCGGCGCCGTCGATGACAAAGTTGGCGCCGGTGTCGCGCATCCAGATGTCGTCTAGCTCGGTTTCGACAAAGGTGATATTGCGCGTGCCGCAGTGTTTTTCGGCCAGTGAACGTTCGTCTTCGCGGCAGAACACGGTGACCGGTTCATACGCGGCAATCGCCCGGGCGATGCGGCCCAGGGCGGCTTGCACATCGGCGGTGAAGTCCTCCCAGATCGCGTCCTGGGCGCCAAAGGCGATAAAGGCCTGGCGGTGTGTTTCGCCTTCGTCGGGCATGTAGAAACCGCTGCGAGTAGCGGCGCGGATGTGCGGGGCGATCAAACTCATGGCGCTGACCACAGCGGCGTGTTTGATGAAGGTGCGACGGGTTGGCATAAGGTTCTCTGCTTACAATTCCAAATTGAAAAACACCCCCCTTGTGGCGAGGGAGCTTGCTCCCGCTGGAGTGCGCAGCGCTCCCAAGCTTTTGGGGCCGCTACGCAGCCCAGCGGGAGCAAGCTCCCTCGCCACAAAAGCATGCTCAGGGCACAGGTGCGGGCTCAGGGCGTTGCTGTCTTGAATTTAGTCCACACCCGCATGCGTGCACGCATATCGGCCTGGGGGATGTCCTTGCCGGCGATCAACCGCGTGAAGGTGGCTGCATCGGGGTAGATGTCGGGGTTGTCGCGCAGGCTCGCTTCCACATCCGGGCGGGCCTTGGCGTTCGACGTGGGGTAGCCGGTGAGGTTGGTGATGGCGGCCATGTTCTGCGGGCGCATCACGAAGTTGATAAACGCGTAGGCGTATTCCGGGTGCCGGGCATCGGCGGGGATGGCCATGGTGTCCATCCACACCGTGGTGCCTTCGCGGGGGATGTGATAGCCGAACGTCACCGGCTTGCCGGCCGCGTCGGCGGCGCGCTGGGCCTGGGTCATGTCGCCGCTGTAGCCGAGGGACAGGCACAGGTTGCCGTTGACCAGATCGGTCACCGGTTGCGACTGGAACTTGCGGATAAACGGGCGCACCTTGAGCAGCAACTCACTGGCCGCCGCCAGATCCTCGGGCTTGGCGCTGCGCGGGTCGCGGCCCAGGTAGTTGAGCACCACGGCGAGGACTTCGTCCGGTGAGTCGATCAGCGAGATCCCGCAGTCGGCGAACTTCGCCGCAAGTTCCGGCTTGAACAGCAAGTCGAGGCTGTTAACCGGCGCGTTCGGCAGGCGCTGTTCAATCTGCCGCGTGTTGTAGGTCAGGCCGATGGTGCCCCAGGTGTACGGCACGGTGGCCTGGTTGGAGTGCACGTAGTGGGTGCGCAGCTGTTGCAGGCCCGGCTCGATATCCGCCAGCGCGGTGAGCTTGGCGGGGTCCAGGGTTTGCAGGCTGCCCGCGCGCATCAGGCGCTCGGCCACGGTGTCGCCGGGGAAGATCAGGTCGTAGCCGCTGCCGCCGGCCATCAACTTGGCTTCCAGGGTTTCGCTGCCGTCCATCACGTCGTAGATCACCTGGATGCCGGTTTCGGCGGTGAAGTTGGCCAGGGTATCGGCGGCGAAATAGTCGGCCCAGTTGTAGAGCTTGAGGGTTTTGTCATCGGCCGACGCGCAGGCACTGGTGAGCAGCAGCGCACAACTCAAGAGTATTTTCATGATGGGCGACCGTCGAGGGTGAGCAGGCTGGCGTACATCTCCGGGCGGCGGTCGCGGAAGATGCCCCAGGTCAGGCGCTCTTCGCGCATTGCCGCCAGGTCCAGGCGCTGCACGAGCACGCCGGTGCTGTCGCGGTCGGCTTCGGCGAGCAACGTGCCCTTGTGGTCGCAGATAAACGACGAGCCGTAGAAGGCCATTTGCAGCGCCGGGTCGGTGGTCGCCACTTCGCGGCCGACGCGGTTGGCGGCCACCACGGGCAGTAGATTCGCCGCCGCATGGCCGCGCATGGTCACCTGCCAATGGTCCCGCGAATCCAGCGTCGCACAGCCCGGCTCCGAGCCGATGGCGGTGGGAAACAGCAGCACCTCGGCGCCTTGCAACGCCAGGCAGCGCGCGGTTTCGGGAAACCACTGGTCCCAGCAAATGCCAATACCCAGGCGCCCGAAGGCCGTGTCCCACACGCGAAAACCCGTGTCGCCGGGGCTGAAGTATTCCTTCTCCTGATAGCCGATGGCGTTGGGGATATGGGTCTTGCGGTATACCCCCAGCAAACGCCCGTCGGCGTCCGCCACGCTGAGGGAATTGAAGAAGGCGTTGCCGGCCTTTTCGAACCAGCTCAACGGCAGCACCACCCCCAGTTCCCGGGCTAAGTCGGCGAAACGCTGCAGCACGCGGCTGTGGGCGTACTCCTCGGCCAGCGCCAAATGCTTGTGGTGCTGCTCGATGCAGAAGTACGGCGTGGCAAACAGTTCCTGCAACAGGATCACTTGCGCGCCTTGCGCCGCCGCGTCCCGCACCAACTGTTCGGCGCGGTCGAGGTTGGCGGGCAGGTCCCAGGTGCAGGGCATTTGGGTGGTGGCAATCGTCAGCAGGCTCATGGTTTCACCCACACTGGCTGTTGTTGGGTGATGCAATGCACACCGCCGCCGCCATGGGCCAGGTGGTTGATCTGCACCGGCACGATTTCGCGATCGGGGAACGCCTGGGCCAACACCTGCGCCGCCTCCCGGTCGGCCGCAATGCCATAGGCCGGCATGATGATCGCACCGTTGGCGATGTAGAAGTTGGTGTAGGAGGCGCAGAACACCTCGGCCGTGCTGTCCACGGCGTCGCTGGCTTCGTAAAGGTCGATCATCTCGAAGCGCCGACCGTGGGCGTCGGTGGCCAGTTCGAGGGCGCGGCGGTTTTCGCGCACCACGTCAGCGTAGACCGAGCCCTGATCGCGGGTGGCATCCACCAGCAGCACGCCAGGACGGGCGAAGGCGCAAACGCCATCGACATGGCCGTCGGTCATGTCGCCGGTGACGTGATCCGGATCGCCGGGCAGCCAGATGGTTTTTTTGATGCCCAACAGACGCGCGAAGATCGCCTCGATCTCGGCCTTGGTCATGCCCGGGTTGCGATTGGGGTTGAGCAGCACCGATTCGGTGGTGATCAGCGTGCCCTCGCCGTCGACATGGATGGCGCCGCCTTCGTTGCTCAGCGCGGTGCCGAAGCAGTCCAGCCCGAGGTGGTTGAGCACCCGGCGCGCCAGGCTTTCATCCAGGTCATGGGCCGACTTGCCGCCCCAGGCGTTGAAGCGCCAGCTGACCCCGGCCACGCCCTGTGGCTGGCAGATAAAGGTCGGGCCGGAATCGCGGCACCAGCTGTCGTTGACTGCCTGCGGGATCAGCTCGATACCGGCGCCACACAACGCCGTGGCACTGGCCAGTGCGGACGGGTCCACCAGCATCTTCACCGGCTCGAAGCGCGCGATGGCGTTGGCGACCCGGGCAAAGTCCTGCTGCACCTGGGCCAGAGTGACGCCCCAGGTGGTCTCCCACAAGGCTTGGTTATGGGGCCAGACCATCCAGGTCGCCGCGTGTGGCGACCACTCTGCAGGCATCCACCCAGCGCTGTTAGGAATTGTAGTGTGCTGCATGACAAGCCCCCTATAGTTAAGTCATTGTGTTCAGCGAAAACTGCCCACGGCGTCGTGTCACACATGCTACGTAGGCGCATAAAGCCGGACAAACGATGAATTTTGTAGAAAACTGATTAGAGGAACTTATCAGCATGCTTAACCACTGGCCGCCACTCGGCACCTTGCGCGGCTTTGAAGCGGCCGCCCGGCTGGGCAGTTTCCACAAGGCCGCCGAAGAACTGCACCTGACCCAATCGGCGATCAGCCAACAGATCCGCAGCCTCGAGGCCTACCTGGAACAGCCGCTGTTTTTGCGCAGCGGGCGCAGCGTCAGCCTGACCGACGCCGGCCACGACTTTCTCAGCACCACCCAGGCGCTCCTGCAACAACTGGCGGTGGGCGTGCGGCGCCTGGGGCAGTACCGCAAACCCAATCAACTGGTGCTCAACACCACGCCGACCTTTGCGCGGCACTGGCTATTGCCGCGCCTGGCTGACTTTCGCCTGCAGCACCCGGAGGTGGACCTGTGGATTTTCAGCACCGACGAAGTGCCCGACATGGCCAGCCAGACCATCGACCTGGCGGTGCGTGACGACATCAGCTCCCAGGCCGAATGCAGCTTCAAGGTGCTGCACGCCGACCGGCTGTTTCCGGCGTGCCACCCGCGCCTGCTGCACACGCCACCGGCGCAGCGCACCACCCTGCACGGCGAACGGGAAATGGACTGGAGCCACTGGGCGGTGGACGCCGGGATCGATGTGGGCCAGCAGGATCAGGGCCTGAACTTTTCCGATCCAGGCCTGTTGCTGGATGCGGTGTGCACGGGCTTGGGGATCGGCCTGGTCAGCCAGTTGCTCAGCCACCAGGCCCGCGCCGATGGCGTGCTCACGCCGTTGGTGGACGCGACGATTCGCGGGCCGAGTTGGGCGCTGCTGACCCACCGCGACAGCGAAAACGACCCACTGGCGCGCAGCTTTACCGCGTGGTTGCTGAGCCATTTGCAAATAGACGTGGCATAAGCCGCGCCAGTGCAATTACTCTCTTGGGCCAATCGCGTTGAGAGCAATGGAGGCTTCATGAAACTGGTCGGCATGTTGGACTCGCCTTACGTACGCCGCGTGGCTATTTCCCTGGATCTGTACGGGGTGCAATTCGAGCATCAATCGCTGTCGGTGTTCAGCACCTTCGACGAATTTTCGCAGATCAACCCGGTGGTCAAGGCCCCCACCCTGGTGCTGGACGACGGCACGGTGTTGATGGATTCCAGCCTGATCCTGGACTACCTGGAAACCCTCGCCCCGGCGGATAAAAAGCTGCTGCCCCAAGCCCCCGCCGCACGCGCCCGCGACCTGCAAGTGCTGGGCCTGGCGCTGGCGGCCTGTGAGAAGAGTGTGCAGATCGTCTATGAGCACAACCTGCGGCCGGCCGAGAAGCTGCATGCGCCGTGGCTTGATCGCATCAGCGGGCAATTGCTGGCGGCCTATGGGTTGCTGGACAAGCTTGTGGCGGGCGATGACACGCTGAACCAGGCAAGCATTACTGCCGCTGTGGCGTGGTCGTTCAGCCAGTACACGGTGGCGTCGGTGGTGAAGGCTGAGGCGTTTCCCAACCTGCAACGCCTGGCGGAGCGGCTGGAGCAGCATCCGGCGTTCAAGAAATACCCCATCGAATAAACACCACTCACCTGATGTGAAAGCAGCTTTCTGTGGGAGCGGGCTTGCCCGCGATTGCGGTGTGTCAGTCATACATCAGTCGACTGGCACGCCCTCATCGCGGGCAAGCCCGCTCCCACATGGGTTCTTCCTCTTTAGGTCTTTGTTGTCTGCAAAATTGAGGCTCAGACCCACCCACCATCCACAATAAAGTTCTGTGCCGAACACATCGCCGACGCATCCGAAGCCAGAAACAACGCCATATCGGCGATATGTTCCGGCAGTACACTGCCCGGCAGGCATTGGCTGCGGGCGATCAGGGCCTTGGCGTCATCATCGACCCACATCGCCAGTTGTTTCTCGGTCATCACCCAACCCGGCACCAGCGTATTCACGCGGATCTGGCTCGGCCCCAGTTCCCGGGCCAGGGCGCGGGTCATGCCGTGGGCGGCGGCCTTGCTGGCGGCGTACACCGGGTAGCCGGCCGAGGCCATCATCCAGCCGACCGAGCCGAGGTTGATGATCGAACCGCCGCCCGCGCTTTTCATCATCGGCAGCACGGCCTTGGCGGCAAAGAAGGCGTGCTTGAGGTTGACGCTGATGAGCTTGTCGAAGGTGTCCGAGTCGACTTCTTCGAGGGTGTGGCGCACGTCATTGGCGGCGTTGTTCACCAGTACGGTGATCGGCCCCAGGGAGTGTTCGAAACGCGCGATGGCGGCCTTGTAGGCGATCTCGTCGGTGATGTCGCAATGCACGAACTCCACCGTGCGCCCCTGGGAACTCAACAGCGCCGCCAGGCGTTCGCCCTGGCTTTGCGCACGGTCCACAAAACCGACCTTGGCGCCCTGTGCGGCGAAGGCGCGCACCATGAACTCGCCAATCCCCGATGCCCCTCCAGAGATCAGTACGGTCTTGCCTTCGAGGTCGGGGTAAACGGCGTGCTGGGTAGTCATAACGGCTTGCCTCACTTAATTAGTCTTATTTTATTTTGCTTAAAAGGCGTTTAAGGCTATAAATCTGCTGTCGTATCGACAAAATATCGCACATTAGTAGAACTATTCCACTCAAAACAACAAAAGGAAGTTCGATCATGAAGCACCCTCGTTACCTGCTCTCGGGCCTGGCGATGTCCATGCTGATCGCCAGCGGCGGCGCCCAGGCGGCAGGCCTCAGCAGCGAGCACAAGCCTTTCGGCAAAACCAATGACGGCACCGCCGTCGAGCAATACGTGCTGCGCAACAGCCACGGCATGCAAGCCACGGTGATTACCTACGGCGGCGTGTTGCAGTCGCTGAAGGTGCCGGACAAACACGGCAAGGTCGAAGACGTGGTGCTCGGCTTCGACGACGTGCAGGGCTATCAAGCCGGCACCGCGTTTTTCGGCGCGACCATCGGCCGCTTCGGCAATCGCCTGGCGGGCGGCGCGTTTGAACTCGATGGCAAACGCTACCAGGTGCCGCTCAACGACGGCCCCAACGCCCTGCATGGCGGCGCCCAGGGTTTCGACAAGCACGTGTGGACCGCCACGCCCGTCAAAGCCAAGGACTCGGTGGGCGTGACCCTCACCTACCTGTCCAAGGACGGTGAGATGGGCTTCCCCGGCAACCTCAAGACCGAAGTCACCTACCGCCTCAACGACAACAACGAATTGCACATCGACTACAAGGCAACCACCGACAAACCCACGGTGCTCAACCTGACCAACCACAGCTACTTCAACCTTGCCGGCGCCGGCAACGGCGACATCCTCAAACACGTCGCCACCCTGCACGCCAGCCATTACACGCCGGTGAATGCCACGTTGATTCCCACCGGTGAACTGGCGCCGGTGAAGGGCACGCCGATGGACTTCCTTAAACCGACGCCAATTGGGCAGCACATCAAGGACGATCATCCGCAGCTCAAGTTCGCCGAGCCCAAGCAAGGTGGGTTTGACTTCAACTGGGCGCTGGACAGCAAAGGTGACGTGAAAAAACTCGCCGCCGAGGTGCGTGATCCCGAGTCGGGGCGGCGCTTGCAGCTGTTTACCACCGAGCCTGGGGTGCAGTTTTATACCAGCAACTTCCTCGATGGGACGGTGAAGGGCAAGGCTGGGAAGACGTATCAGCATTGGAGTGGGTTTACGTTGGAGACCCAGCACTTCCCGGATGCGCCTAACCAGCCGACGTTTGCGTCCACCCGCCTGAATCCGGGACAGACCTACACCCAGAACACCATCTTCAAGTTCACCACAGACTAGAACTATGAGCTGGCTTCTGTGGGAGCTGGCTTGCCTGCGATGCAGGCACCTCGGGGAGTCAGGTGTACCGAGGTGATGCTATCGCAGCGGTGCGGCGATCCGACAAGCCAGCTCCCACAGGGATCAGCGTTGTTTCATCCGGTCGATTACAACCGCCAGGAGGAGGATCGAGCCACGGATCACGTACTGGTAGAAGGTATCGATATTCTTCAGGTTCATCGCATTCTCGATAATCGCCAAAATCAACACCCCCGCAATCACATGCCGGATCATGCCAATCCCACCACTCAACGACACCCCACCCAACACGCACGCCGAGATCACCGTCAGTTCAAAACCCTGGCCAATCATCGGCTGGCCCGAGGTCATGCGGGACGCCAGGATCACCCCGGCCAGCGCGCCGATCAGGCCGTGCACGGCGAAGATCAGGATCTTCGTGCGGTCCACATTTACCCCGGCGAGCAACGCCGCTTCCGGGTTGCCGCCGATGGCCATGGTGTTGCGCCCGTAGGTGGTGTAGTTGAGCAGCCAGCCAAAAAACAGGAAGCACAGGATGGTGATCAGGATCGGCACCGGCACGCCCAGCAACTGGCCGTTGCCAAACACGAAGAACTGCTCCTGGGACACGCCCACCGCTTTGCCATTCGCAAAGATATAGGCCAGGCCGCGCACGATCTGCATGGTCGCCAGCGTGGTGATCAACGCGTTGACCCGCAGCTTGGCGATGACGATGCCGTTGATCAATCCGACGGTCAGGCCCATCAGCAACGCCGCGCCAATGCCCAGCATGACGCTGTCGGTATCACGCATGACGATGGCCGCAACCACCCCGGCGCAGGCAATCACCGAGCCCACCGACAAGTCGAAGTGCCCCGAGGCCAGGCAGAACAGCATGGTGCACGCGGCAATGCCAACGGTGGAAATCGCCAGGCCCAGGCCGCGCATGTTCAGCGGTGAGAGGAAGTTGTCGATAAGCAAGGCGCACAGCAAAAAGATACTCACCGCCGCCAGCAGCATTGCCCAGTTGTCGAGCAGTGCGCGCAGGTCCAGGGGTTTGCGTGCCGTGGGCAACGCGTTTTGTTGAATGGTCATAACGTTCTCTCAGTTCGCCAGGCTGCGCGGCAGGGCCAGTTGCAGCAGGTTGGATTCAGTCGCGTGGGCGCGGGTTTGTTCGCCGCGCAGCGCGCCTTCGCACAGCACCAGGATGCGGTCGCTGATGCCCATCACTTCCATCAGGTCGCTGGACACCACGATCACCGCGATGCCCTGGGCCGCGAGGTTATGGATGATCTGGTAGATCTCGGCCTTGGCGCCGATATCGATGCCACGGGTCGGCTCGTCCAACAGCAGGACTTTCATCGGCATCGACAACCAGCGCCCGAGGATCGCCTTCTGCTGGTTGCCGCCGGACAGGTACATGATTTTCTGTTGCGCGTTGGGCGTCTTGACCTTCATCGCCTTGATCTGCTGGTCGGCATTGCCTTTTTCCCAGCCGTCGCGCAACAGCCAGCCGAACGCGGAATGGGCGCCCCGGGCACTGATATTGATGTTCTCGGCGACGCTGGACAGCGGGATGATGCCCTCCTTCTTGCGGTCTTCCGGGCACAGCAGCACGCCGGCGGCGATGGCGTCGCGCGGTGAATGCAGTTGCAGTTTTTCCCCACAGAGCTCCAGGCTCCCGGCGGTGCTGCGGGTCAAACCGCTCAATAAGCGGAACAGCTCGGTGCGCCCTGCCCCCACCAGTCCGAACAGGCCGAGAATCTCACCCTTGCGCACGTTGAAGCTGATCGGTTCACGCAGGCCGGGGCCTTGTAAACCGTCGACCTTCAACGCCACTTCGCCGTGTTCGCGCGGGCGGTAATCGTAGATGTCCTGGATATCGCGGCCGACCATGCACGTCACCAACTGGTCATGGCTCAGCGCGCTCATGTCGTCAAAGGTGCGCACAAAACGGCCGTCCTTGAACACCGTCACCGCGTTGCAGATGCGGAACACCTCTTCCATGCGGTGGGACACGTAGAGCACCACTTTGCCCTCGTCGCGCAGGCGCGTGATGATCGCCATCAAGCGGTCGATCTCCCGCGCCGACAGGCTGCTGGTGGGCTCGTCAAAAGCGATCACATGGGCGCCACGGGACAGCGCCTTGGCGATTTCCACCAGTTGGCGCTGGCCCAGGGACAAACGCCCCAACTTCTCGGCCGGGTCGATTTCATCCGCCAGGCCCTTGAGGCAAGCGAGGGCCTGCTTGCGCAGCAGCCCCCGATTGACCACGCCAAACCGCGATGGCAAGTGCCCGAGGAACAGGTTCTCGGCCACGGTCATTTCCGGCACCAGGTGCAGTTCCTGGTGAATCACCGCCACGCCGCTGGCGATGCTGTCGGCGGCGCATTTGAAGGCCATGGTCTGCTCGCCAATCTGCACCGTGCCGCTGCTCGGGATATAGGCGCCACCGAGGATTTTCAGCAGCGTCGACTTGCCCGCGCCGTTCTCGCCCATCAAGGCGTGCACCTGCCCGGGCTGGGCGCTGAAGCTGATGCCGTCCAGCGCCTTGACCCCGGGAAAGGTCTTGCCGATGCCGTCAAAGCGCAGGGCCGCAGCGGTCATTGCCACAACCCGATTTTGGTCAGTTCTTCCTTGAAGTTGTCGCGGGTGATCAGCGTCACCTCATCCATGGCGGTGTACTTCGCCGGTTCCGTGCCTTTGGTGACCCACTCGTACATCATCAGCGCGGTGTTGTAGCCCTCGATGTGCGGGCTTGGCAGCATCGAGCCGAAGAAACCGCTGTTGGGCTTTTTCAGCTCGCCGATCGCGTCGGTGCCATTGATGCCGATACCGATCACATTCGCCGCCTTGAAGCCGGCGCTTTCCGTGGCGCGCACGCCGCCGAGCACGGTGTTGTCGTTCATGCCGCCGATGATCAGGTTTTTCGCGCCGCTGGGCAGCTTGACCAGGGCCGAGTTGGTGGCGTCCATGCTGCCCGGCACGTCGAGGGTCTTGGCGGCGGTGAAGAGAATGTGGTCCTTGGGAATGCCCGCTTCTTCCAGGGATTTGACCGAGCCGTCGGTGCGTTTCTTACCGGTGTCGAGTTCATTGAAGGTGTTGATCACCGCGTAGGTATCCTTCCAGTCCCAGCCGCGTTTTTTCGCTTCGACAGCCATCGCGGCGCCTTGTTTCTGGCCGACCTCAAACGCCGCCATGCCCAGGTACGGCACGTCTTCCATGAAGTTGCCCTTGGCATCGACGAAACGGTCATCCACCGCGATCACTTTGAGGCCGTTGGCCTTGGCCTTGGCGACAATGGCCGGGCCGAGGGACACGTCCGGCGGGCAGATCACAAAGCCCTTGGCGCCATTGGCGGCCAGGCTGTCGATGGCCGACAGGGTTTTCTCGCCATCGGGCACGGCGATCTTGATCACCGTGAACCCGTGCTCCTTGCCGGCTTTTTCGGCAAAGGCCCATTCGGTCTGGAACCACGGCTCTTCGGCCTGCTTGACCAGGAAGCCGATCTTCACTTCTTCAGCGGCCAGCAACAGCCCGCTCAAGCTCATGGCCGAGACCGCCACAGCGGCGGCGCACAGGGAACGGATACCACGACGACGATTCATACGGTGACTCCTTGTTGTTGTTTTTAGGTAGAACGGTTGGTGCAAGCTTGTCGTGGCGAGGGAGCTTGCTCCCGCTGGGGTGCGAAGCGCCCCCAAAAGCTTGGGACTGCTGCGCAGTCCAGCGGGAGCAAGCTCCCTCGCCACGGGTTATCCGGCGAAACGGGTGCAGGGTTTTCCAGGGATATCCACTTCAATGGCCAGCACGGCGCCGTCCAAGGGATGTTCCAAAGGGCTGGCGGCGCTGGTGATATACAGGGTGGTGAGGTTTGGCCCGCCAAATACGCAACTGGTGGGCCGGCTGACGGGCAGCTCGATGACGCGATCCACCCCGCCATCCGGCGCGATGCGCAGCAGGCAGCTGCCGTCCCAGCGCGCATTCCAGATATAGCCCTCGACGTCCATCGCCGAGCCGTCCGGCCCGCCGCGTTCGTGGGGGCCGAACCCGACCTGCGCGGCGCCGAGTTGGCCGTCCGCCTGGATCGCAAACTGGTACAGCGTGCGGTCCATACTGTCGCCAAAATGCACAAGGCTGCCGTCGTCGCTCCACAGCAAGGTGTTGGGAATGCCCAGGCCGCTGAGCAACGGCGTGACCCGCGCGTCGGCATCGATCCGAAACAGGCCGCCGGAACGCCGTGTCACCGGCAGGTCTTCGCCCTGCTCGCCGATATTGTTCTGCATGGTGCCCAGCCACAGGCGGCCCTGGGCATCGCAGCGCGCTTCATTGCCCCGGTTGCCCGGTTGCGGGTCGGCGACGCACAGAAGGCTCAACGCCTCGTTGTCGAGGTCAAGGCGATACACGCCACTGCTCAAGGTCACCAACGCATCGCCGCGCTCACACGGGATAAACGCCGAGACATGCTCGGGCAACTGCCACACCCGCAACTGCCCGTCCATAAAACGCAGCGCCTGTTTGCCGGCGATGTTCACCCAGTACAGCGCCTGGGTGGGCACGTCCCAGAACGGGCCCTCCCCCAGTTGCGCACGGTGTTCGGTAACGGCGTGAAACGACATGGTGCCTCCTGGATTTTTTGTTGTTCTCAGGCCTGCGTTTTACAACGGATCGCGCGACGGCGTGCCATCCACCAGCCGTTGGATACGCAACGGGTTGGCGTTTTTCAACGCATCGGGCAGCAGGCTATCAGGGTAGTTCTGGAAGCACACCGGGCGCAGGAAGCGGTCGATGGCCAGGGTGCCGACCGAGGTGCCACGGGCGTCGGAGGTCGCAGGATAAGGGCCGCCGTGCACCATCGCGTCGCAAACTTCCACGCCGGTGGGGTAGCCGTTGAGCAGGATGCGCCCGACTTTCTGCTCCAGCAGCGGCGTCAGTTCGGCGAACTGTTGCAGGTCATTCGGCTCGCCAATGATCGTCGCCGTGAGTTGCCCGTGCAGGCCATGCAGGGCGGCGCTGAGCTGGGCCCTGTCAGCCACTTCGACAAACACCGTGGTGGGGCCGAAGACTTCCTCTTGCAGCACTTCATCGCCATCGATCAACAGGCGCACATCGGCCTTGAACAACTGCGGCTGGGCTTGATTGCCCGTCTGTGGGTTGCCTGCCAGATGCGCGATACCCGGATGCGCGAGAAGTTTTTCCAGGCCCTTGCCGTAGCTGCCCAGGGTGCCGGCGTTGAGCATGGTTTGCGCCGGTTGATCGCCGATCAGTTGCGCCACCTGTTGGGTGAACGCGGTAAATGCCGGTGATGCAAGACCGATTACCAAGCCTGGGTTGGTACAAAACTGGCCGCAGCCTTGCACCACCGAGGCGGTGAGGTCGCGGGCGATGGTTTCGGCGCGGGCTTCCAAAGCCTGGGGCAAGACGATCACCGGGTTGATGCTGGACATCTCGGCAAACACCGGGATCGGTTGCGGGCGCGCGGCTGCCATGTCGCACAAGGCGCGACCGCCCTTGAGCGAGCCGGTAAAGCCCACCGCCTGGATTGCCGGGTGCTTGACCAGTGCCTCGCCGACGCCGCCGCCAAAGATCATGTTGAACACACCGGCCGGCATCCCGCTGGACTCGGCGGCACGCAGGATTGCATCGGCCACGTATTCGGCCGTTGCCATGTGCCCGCTGTGGGCCTTGAACACCACCGGGCAACCGGCGGCCAACGCAGCAGCGGTATCACCGCCCGCCGTGGAAAACGCCAGAGGGAAATTGCTCGCACCAAACACCGCCACCGGACCGAGGCCGATGCGGTATTGACGCAAATCCGGGCGCGGCAGTGGCTGGCGCTCCGGCAAGGCCTTGTCGATGCGCGCGCCGTAGAAATCGCCGCGCCGCAGCACGCTCGCGAACAGGCGCATCTGGCCGCTGGTGCGCCCACGCTCGCCGTTGATACGGGCGGCGGGCAGCGCGGTTTCGCGGCAGACCAGTGCGACGAAATCATCGCCCAGGGCGTCCAGCTCATCGGCGATCGCATCGAGGAACTGCGCCCGCCGCGCCGCACTCAGGGCGCGGTAGGCTGGATACGCCTGCGCGGCGGCCTTGGCGGCGGCGTCGACTTCCTGCGGCGTGGCCTGGTAGAAATCCTGAGGCAAGGCTTCGCCGGTGCTCGCATCGACACTCTTGAGGGTTACGCTGCCGTTGGCGCTGCGCTGGCCGCCGATGTAGTTGTGGCCGAGAAACTGGGACATGAAGGGGCTCCTTAAAGGGTGATGACGTGGCCGGGCTCGAACGCTGCGTCGCTGCTGCCGACACGGTTGACCAGCGGCGCGCCGAACTCGGCCTGGCTGATCTCGAACACATCCCCAGGCTGGGTACGTATACCGTCGGCGAATGACAGCGTGGCGGTGCCGAAGAAGTGGATGTGCACATCGCCCGGCCTGAGGAACTGGCGGTATTTGAAGTGGTGGTATTCGAGGTTGTCCAGGCTGTGGCACATGTTGGCTTCGCCGCTGAGGAACTCGTTCTGCCAGATCACTTCACCGTCGCGCAGGATGCGGCTGCTGCCTGCCAGATGCTGCGGCAATTCGCCGACGCGCAACTCGGGGCCGTAGCTGCAACTGCGCAGCTTGGAATGCGCCAGGTACAGGTAGTTCTTGCGCTCCATGACGTGGTCGGAGAACTCGTTGCCCACCGCAAAGCCGACGCGATAGGGCTGGCTGTCCGGGCCGATCACGTACAAACCGCCGATCTCCGGCTCTTCACCGGCGTCTTCGGCAAACGGTGGCACCGGGAACGCGGCGCCGGGGCGCACGACGATGCTGCCGTCGCCCTTGTAGAACCACTCGGGTTGCACACCGGCAACACCTGCCGCTGGCTTGCCGCCCTCCACGCCCCATTTGAAGATACGCATGGTGTCGGTCAGCGCGGTTTCGTCGCCGGCCTGGTGCATCTTGTCACGGGCCGACGCGCTGCCCAGGTGGGTCAGGCCGGTGCCGCTGATGAGCATGTGGGCGGGGTCGGGATGGTCCAGCGGCGGTAGGACCTGCAAGTCGGCGAGCAGTGCCGCGTAGTCATGGCTGGCACCCAGGCCCAGGCTGTCGACCTGTTGTGCCAGGCCGACACCGGCTTCGATGGCCGCCAGGGCCAATTCACGCACGCTGCGCGCAGCCTGTACCTCGCGCACAGTATTGCCGTCCACCACGCCCACCCGGCGCTCGCCATTGGGCAATTCAAACTGAACTAAACGCATGCATCTTCTCCTTGAATCAAGTACGTGAAGCGCCACGGGCGCTGGCGGCGAATTGGTCGGCGGGCAGCACGTGCTTGCGTTCCAGCACGCGGTACACGACGAAGGTCAGGATCAGCCCGCACACCATCACCGCCGACAGGAAGTACAGGCCCGAGGCGAGGTTGCCGGTGTATTCCTTGAGCGCACCAATCACGAACGGGCCGATGTAGCCGCCGAGGTTGCCCACCGAGTTGATCAGCGCAATGCCTGCCGCCGCACTGGCGCCGGCGAAGAAACGCCCCGGCAAGGTCCAGAACACCGCGGTGCAGGAAAACAGCGCGAATGCGGCCAGGCACAGCGCGGCCATTTGCAGCACCGGCACACTCAGCCAGGCGCTGAAGAACAGGCCGATGGCGCCGAGTACATAGAGCACGGCGAGGTGGCCATAGCGATCATTCAAGCGGTCGGAACTGCGCGGGATGATCAGCAGGCCGATGATGCCGAAGATGTAGGGCACGGCGGAGATGAAGCCGGTGGTCAGGTCGCTGCCGCCGAACTGCTTGATCAGGGTCGGCAGCCACAGGCCCAGGCCGTAGATGCTCAGGGTCACAGGCAAATAGAACAGCGCCAGCAGCAACACGCGTTTGTCCTTGAGGGCATGCAGCGGGTTGCCGTGGCGGGTCTGGCCGTAGGCTTGCAGGTCTTTGGCGAGTTCGCCGGTGAGCCAGGCTTTTTCCTCATCGCTCATCCAACTGACCTGCTTGGGGCCGTCCGGCAGGTAGCGCAGCACCGGCCAGGTGAGCAGGATCGCCGGGGTGCCAATCACGATGAACAGCCACTGCCAGCCGTGCAGGCCGAGGATGCCGTCCATGCCCAGCAAGCCACCGGACACCGGGCCGGTAATCATCATCGCAATCGGCTGGGACAGGATGAACAGCCCGAGGATCTTGCCGCGATGGCGTACCGGGAACCATTGGGTGATGTAGTACAGCACGCCCGGAAAAAACCCCGCCTCCGCCGCGCCAAGCAGAAAGCGCATCACATAGAAGCTATGGGGCCCCTGCACGAATGCCATGCCGATGGTGATGGCGCCCCAGGTGATCATGATCCGCGCAAACCAGCGCCGCGCACCGAAGCGGTCGAGCATCAGGTTGCTGGGGATCTCGAACAGGAAGTAGCCGATAAAGAACAGGCCGGCGCCCAAGCCATAGGCGGCATCACCGATGCCGATGTCGGCGCCCATGTGCAACTTGGCAAAGCCCACGGCGGAACGGTCTACGTAGGCGATCAGGTACAGCAGGATCAGGAAGGGAATCAGTTTCAGCGTAATGCGCCGAATAAGCCGCAGTTCCTGGCTCATGGGGGTCGATCTCCAGATTGTTGTTTTTATTAGACGCTCGGGGGACGCCTCTCGCGGAAATCCGCCAGGGTCATACCTCAGTTGAGACCGACTATATAGTATGACTATTTGCAAAACAACTCTTCCAAATAGGCGTTTTTGCGCTTATGTTTAAGCACGCACAGAACATATAGTCATACAATAAGAGAATCGATCATGTCTGATAAAAAGCCCGGCCTACGCTCCGCCCAGTGGTTTGGTACCGCCGACAAGAACGGCTTCATGTACCGCAGCTGGATGAAGAACCAGGGCATTGCCGACCATCAGTTCCATGGCAAGCCGATCATCGGCATCTGCAATACCTGGTCGGAGCTGACGCCGTGCAACGCGCATTTCCGCCAGATCGCCGAGCACGTCAAACGCGGCGTGATCGAGGCCGGTGGCTTCCCGGTAGAATTCCCGGTGTTCTCCAATGGCGAATCCAACCTGCGCCCCACCGCCATGCTCACCCGCAACCTGGCGAGCATGGACGTGGAAGAAGCGATTCGCGGCAACCCGATTGACGGCGTGGTGCTGCTGACCGGCTGCGACAAAACCACCCCGGCCCTGCTGATGGGCGCCGCCAGTTGCGACGTGCCGGCGATCGTGGTCACCGGCGGGCCGATGCTCAACGGCAAGCACAAGGGCCAGGACATTGGCTCGGGCACCGTGGTGTGGCAACTCAGCGAGCAGGTGAAAGCCGGCACGATTACGCTGGATGATTTCCTCGCGGCCGAGGGCGGTATGTCGCGCTCGGCGGGCACCTGCAACACCATGGGCACGGCCTCGACCATGGCCTGCATGGCCGAAGCGCTGGGCACGTCGCTGCCGCACAACGCGGCGATTCCGGCGGTGGATGCACGGCGTTATGTGCTGGCGCATATGTCCGGCATGCGCGCGGTGGAGATGGTGCGCGAGGACTTGAAGCTGTCGAAGATCCTCACCAAAGAGGCGTTTGAAAATGCGATCCGCGTGAATGCGGCCATCGGCGGTTCGACCAACGCGGTGATCCACTTGAAGGCCATCGCCGGGCGTATCGGCGTTGAACTGGATTTGGACGACTGGACCCGCATGGGCCGTGGCATGCCGACCATCGTAGACTTGCAGCCGTCGGGGCGCTTCCTGATGGAAGAGTTCTACTACGCCGGCGGCCTGCCGGCGGTGTTGCGCCGCCTCGGTGAAGCCAACCTGATCCCCAATCCGAATGCCCTGACGGTGAACGGCAAGTCCCTCGGCGAAAACACCAAGGATTCGCCGATCTACGGCCAGGACGAAGTGATCCGCACCCTCGACAACCCGATCCGCGCCGACGGCGGCATTTGCGTATTGCGCGGCAACCTGGCGCCGCTGGGGGCGGTGCTCAAGCCGTCCGCCGCCAGCCCGGAGCTGATGCAGCATCGCGGCCGTGCGGTGGTGTTCGAGAACTTCGACATGTACAAGGCGCGCATCAACGACCCGGAGCTGGACGTGGACGCCAACTCGATCCTGGTCATGAAAAACTGCGGGCCCAAGGGTTACCCGGGCATGGCCGAGGTGGGCAACATGGGCCTGCCGGCCAAGCTGCTGGCCCAGGGTGTGACGGACATGGTGCGCATTTCCGACGCGCGCATGAGCGGCACGGCGTACGGCACGGTGGTCTTGCATGTGGCGCCGGAAGCCGCTGCAGGCGGGCCGTTGGCCACGGTGAAGGAAGGTGACTGGATCGAACTGGACTGCGCCAGCGGTCGCCTGCACCTGGACATCCCCGACGCCGAGCTGGCGGCACGCATGGCGGATCTGGCGCCACCGCAAAAACTGATCGTCGGCGGTTATCGCCAGCTGTACATCGACCATGTATTGCAGGCGGACCAGGGTTGCGACTTTGACTTCCTGGTGGGTTGCCGAGGGGCGGAAGTCCCCCGGCATTCCCACTAATTGGGATGCTATGATGCCGGGTCTTTAAGTCAGAGCCTCCCCGTCGTTATGGATCACCAGCCGCCCAAGCCGCGCAAGAGCATGCATGCCCAGATCGTTCAGGACTTGGGCATGCACATCGTTTCCGGGCGCTTCAAGCCCGAAGAAAAGCTGCCCCTGGAGGCCACGCTCTGCGAGGAGTACAAGGTCAGCCGCTCGGTGTTGCGTGAAGCCACGCGGGTGCTCAGCGCCAAGGGCCTGGTGTATTCCAAGCCACGGGTGGGCGCGGTGGTGCGGCCACGCTTGAAATGGCACCTTCTCGACCCGGACGTGCTGTCCTGGCTGATGCAGTCCACGCCCCACAGCGAATTCTTCAACACCCTGGCCGGTGTGCGGCGCATCCTCGAACCAGAGATCGCCGCCATGGCCGCGACCACCGCCACCGATGAAGACATCGCCACCATCGAAAAAGCCTACCTGGGCATGGAAACGGCGAAGACCCACGAAGAGCTGCTACAGGCCGACCTGGACTTCCACCGCGCGATTGCCGATGCCACGCGCAACGACTTGCTGGCCTACATGTGCAACATGCTGTCGCTGCCGCTGCGCGAGTCGATCAACATCACCAACCGCCGCCCGGATATCCAGGGCCTGAGCCTGCCTCGGCACAAGGCGATTCTCACCGCGATCCAGAACCGCGATGCACTGGGTGCGCGGCATGCGTCGCTGGTGCAGTTGGATGACACGCGGGTGGCGTTGGATACGGTGATGAATGTGTTGACGCCGCTCTGACAGCCGAGCTTTATCAGGCATAAGACATTTCAAATGTGGGAGCGGGCTTGCCCGCGAAAGCGGTGTATCAGTCAAAAATTTTCCAACTGACCCACCGTCTTCGCGAGCAAGCCCGCTCCCACATTTCGATCTGTGTTGCTACAGACTCCATCGCCCCGAGGTTAAAGGGTGTAGGCGATGCCGACCTGGACGGTACGCGGTGCGCCTGGGTAGGCGTAGAAGTTGCCGAAGGCACCCTCTTCAAAGTCGCGATTGAACAGGTTCTTCACATCCAAATTGAGCCGGACTTTTTCGTTGACCTTGTAGTAGCTCAGCAGATCGACGACGGTGTAGGCATCCATGGTGAAGGCGGTGTTTGACGTCTGCCCTACACGCTCATCCACATACTTGGTGCCAGCGCCCAGGCCTAGGCCTTTGAGCGTACCGTCCTGGAACTCGTATACGTTCAACAGGCTGAAGCTGTTGCGCGGAATGTTGGCCAGGTGTGTACCGACACGCAGCGTGTTGTCCTTGGTCACTTCGGCGTCCACGTAGGCATAACCGCCGATTACGCGCCACTCAGGCGTGATATTACCGGCCACGTTCAGGTCAAAACCACGGCTGCGCACCTGGCCGGCGGCGACTTTGTAGTTCGAATCCGCAGGGTCGGTGGTCAGCACGTTTTTCTTGTCGATCTGGTAAATCGCGGCGTCCACGCTCAACTGGCGATCAAAGCCTTCCCACTTGATGCCCATCTCATAGGATTTGCCCTTCTCCGGCTCAAACCCGCTGCCTTGAAGGGAGGCTCCGGTATTCGGCTTGAACGAACGCGCGGCGTCGGCGTACACCGCGAGAGTGTCCGTCAGGTCGTAGGTCACACCCACACGCGGGGTAACGGCGTTATGGCTGGCGTCCCACGGGGCCACCTTGGCCACATAGCTGCGGTACTCATGCTCAAAGCGTTCGAAGCGTGCACCCGCCAGCACTTTCAGGCGATCGGTGAGGGCCACTTGATCCTGGATGAACGCACCGTAGGTCTTCAGGTTTTCCGTGTCGTGGGTGGGTGTGCTGGTCAGCGCCGGGCGCGGTTTGCCATAGACCGGGTTGAAGATATCGCTGGTATAAGGCGCGCTGGAGCGCTGGATGATCGACTTGTAGTCGTAGTCCTCAAGCTCTACGCCGGTGAGCAAGGTGTGTTCGAACCCACCGGTGGAGAAACGCCCGGTGAGGTTGAGTTGGGTGTCCTTGTCGGTCCACTCCAGCTTGCGGTAGTTGAAGTTGCGGTTGAGGGTATGCCCATCGCTGGCCAGGCTGTTGGCTTCAATGCCGTTGCCCTGCAAAGTACCGTCCAGGTACTGGAAGCCGCCGCCCAGGGTCCAGTTGTCATTGAGCAGGTGCTCGAAACGCAACTGGGCCACGGTGTTGTCGTTGTGCAGCTTGCCCACATCCTTGTCGCCCCAGAACGTGTCGCGCGACGCGTTGCCTTTCTGCGTGGCAAAGCGCGTGAGGCCACGGTCCAACGGGTGATTGTTGCGCATGAAGTCGCCTTCGAAGATCACCTTGGTGGCGTCGGTGGCTTGCCAGGTGATCACCGGCGTGATGCCGTAGCGTTCGGTTTCGACGTGGTCGCGGAAGGTCTCGCCGCCCTCGCCCACCACGTTCAGGCGATAGGCGAGGCGGCCCTCTTCATCCAGCGGGCCGGACGCGTCCAGGGTGCCGCGCTTCATGCCTTGGTCATTCAACTGGCTGCCCAACGTCACGGTGCGCTCGGGCAGCGGTTGCTTGGACACCACGTTAAAGGTGCCGCCTGGGTCGCCACGGCCGTAGAGCATGGTGGCCGGGCCGCGCAGCACTTCAAGGCGTTCGATGGTGTTGGCGTCCGGCATGTTCGGGTAGCCACGGTTGATCGGGAAACCGTTGCGGTAGAACTCGCCGGTGGTGAAGCCGCGCACGGTGAAGGTGGTGAGGCCCTGGCCGCCGAAGTTGTTGGCGCGGCCGACGCCGCCGGCATAGTCCAGCGCGTCTTGCAGGCGGGTGGCGCCGATGTCTTCGACGGCGTCCTTGGTCACCACGCTGATGGACTGCGGGGTTTCATGGATCGAGGTGTCGGTGCGCGTCGCACTGGCGGAACGTGTGGCCAGGTAGCCCTTGACCGGGCCCTGGGCGGTCTCGTAGTCCGCGGTGCCGGTGATGGAGGTGGCTTGCAACTCCACGCTGGCCTTGTCGGCGGGGGCTTCTTCGGCCCAGGTCAAAGGGGAAAACGCCTGAAGCACACAGATGGAAACCAGGGTACGACGCATGAATGATGAACCTAGTGAATGGGCCAAATGGGGCGGCATAGCTGCCAGATTTTCGCGGCGCGATGGTATATCACGCGCCCCATTATTGATATGCGTTCTCATTCACTATTTTTTGGGTAACAGCTTTGTATCCGTTTGACGCTGAGCAAATGTGGCGAGGGAGCTTGCTCCCGCTGGGCTGCGCAGCGGCCCCAAAAATCTTGGGAGCGCTTCGCACTCCAGCGGGAGCAAGCTCCCTCGCCACAGGTACAGCGTTGGCCCTGCGTTAGGGCAACGCCGATCCTACTTCAGCGATAACGCTCCAACCAATGCGCGTAAGGCGCCGGCAAGGTCCACGACGACTTCTCGACACCCAACTCCTTGGCCGCGAAGTACGCCCAATGCGGATCAGCCAAATGGGCACGGCCAACCGATACCAGGTCCAGATGGCCAGCCTGCAAGGCGCCTTCTGCCAATTGCGGCGTGCCAAAACCCCAAGCCGACGTCACCGGAATGCCCGCTTCACGGCGCACACGCTCGGCAATCGGCCCCATGAATGCCGGGCCCCACGGGATATTGGTATCGGGAATGGTGAAGCCGACGCTGACACTCAGCAGGTCCAGGCCACCGGCCTTGAAGCGGCGGGCCAGTTCGATGGATTCGGCGAGGGTCTGCTCGTCGCGGCCGTCGTATTCCAACACGCCGAAACGGGCGGTCAGCGGCAGGTTTTCTGGCCAGACTTCACGTACGGCGGCCAGGGTTTCCAGGAGGAAACGGCTGCGGTTGTCAAAACTGCCACCGTAGGCGTCGGTGCGCTGGTTGGAGTGTTCGGAGAAGAAGCTCTGGCCCAGGTAACCGTGGGCGAAGTGCAGCTCGATCCATTCAAAACCGGCGTCACGGGCACGGCGCGCGCCATCGACGAAGTCCTGGCGCACGCGGGCGATGTCGTCCAGGGTCATCGCGCGTGGCACCTGCGGCAGGTTCGCACCAAAGGCAATCGCCGACGGCGCGATGGTTTCCCACGAGCGCGGGTCGGAAGCGGCCATATGGTCATCGCCTTCCCACGGGCGATTGGCGCTGGCTTTGCGCCCGGCGTGACCGATCTGGATGCCCGGCACCGAACCCGCGGCCTTGATGGCCTTGACGATGGGCACGAACGCCGCGGCGTGGGCATCGCTCCAGATACCGGTGCAGCCCGGGGTGATACGGCCTTCCGGCGCGACGGCAGTAGCCTCGACCACGACCAGCCCTGCCCCACCACGGGCCATGCCCGCGAGGTGGACGTGATGCCAGTCGTTGACGATGCCGTCATCGGCCATGTACTGGCACATCGGCGGGATGGCGATGCGATTACGTAGGGTGACATCTTTAAGTGTGTACGGTTCGAACAAAGCGGCCATGGGACAACTCCGGCAAAGTGATGGTTGATTCGATAGTTCGATGGTAATCGAACTATAGTATTCAGCGATACCCCCCTGTTATCATTCGTTTCATGCGAGCCTTCAAACACCCCCTTGTCCAAGACCTTACCCTAGAACGTGTGCTCTATGCGCTGAGCGACCCGGTGCGCCTGGAAATCGTGCGCTGCCTGGCCGGCGTAGCCGAAGCCACCTGCGGCGAATTGGATGGCGGGCGGCCCAAGTCGAGCATGTCCCACCACTTTCGCGTGTTGCGTGATGCGGGGTTGGTGCAGACGCGGAGTGTGGGGACCACGCATATGAACTCATTGCGCAGTGATGTGCTTGAAAGTCGCTTCCCCGGTCTGCTCCACAGTATCCTCGCCCAGCATTAAGAAACGTTTCAGCAGCGAACCTTTCCCCCCAAACCCGCGTCCGACCTAAGGCACTCTTGCCCACCGCTCGCCGCGAGGTCGTCGTTTGAAAGCCGCCATCATCAAAAAATACCGCCTGATCATCAAGACCATGGGCTATGTAGGCTGGGCCCTGTTCTGGCTGTTGCTGTGGGATGTCGCCGTCACGGTGGATTTCATGCTGTTCCTCACCTACAAGATCAACCTGCCGCTGATGCCCCTGACGTTGCTCGGTTCGGCGCTGGTGGTGCTGATCAGTTTTCGCAACAGCAGTGCCTATAACCGTTGGTGGGAGGCGCGCACGCTGTGGGGGGCGATGGTCAACAATTCGCGCAGTTTTGCGCGCCAGGCGCTGACGCTGCTGGATGACCCCGACAGCGAGGTCAACCCGGTCAAGGCCACCCTGCTGCGTCGGCATGTGGCCTATGTGAACTGCCTGGCGGCCCACCTCAAGGGCCAGCCGTGCCCCGATGAGGTGCGCGCATTCATCCCCAGCGAGGAGTTCGCGCGCAACGGCACTACCAATAATTTTGCCAACGACATCCTCACCGGCTCGGCCGCATTGCTGGCCAAGGAATACAAGGCCGGCCACCTGGACAGCATCCGTCTGGCACGGTTGGAATCGACCCTGGTGGATTTGTCCAACGCCCAGGGCGGCATGGAGCGCATCGCCAACACGCCGCTGCCCTACCCCTACGTGTATTTTCCTCGCCTGTTTATCTCGCTGTTCTGCCTGATCGTGCCGGTGGGCCTGGTGGAATCCCTCGGCTGGTTCACTCCGCTGGCCTCGACGGTGGTGGGTTTTATGCTGCTGGCCATCGAGCGCATCGGCACCGACCTGCAAAGCCCGTTCAACTCCAGCGAGCACCAGATCCAGATGGACACCATCTGCGAAACCATCGAGAAAAACCTGCAATCGATGCAGCGTGATGCCCTGGGTGGCGAGCGCATCGGTTAAACCCTGCCAACGGCCTAAAGTGCGTGACCCACCGGTCGATATACCGGGGGTACGCATGGGCTATCCCCTCTAAAAACAACACATGCGACGCTCTTCGCTGCTTTTCTCCGCCTTGCCAACTCTAATAAGTACCCTGCGGGAGATGTCATGAATATCAAACACAAGCTGACCTGGGCGTTTGCGGCTATCGCGTGCGTGCCGGTGATCCTGGTGGCCGTGCTGGTGGTACTGAACCTGCGGGATGCGGCCGAGGCCAATTTCGTCGACAGCAGCAGCCGTGAAATCCGCCAGATCGACAATGGCATGAAGCAATTCTTCGACGGCATCAGCCAGAACGTCGAATTCGTCGCCAAAGACCCACGCATCGCCGCCGCCAAAGACCTCAAAAGCTACGCCGGTGCCGACGCCGCGCAAATCCCCCTGACCCCGACCAACAAAGCCCTGCTGGACATCTTCCACCAGTTCGCCAAAAGCCACCCAAGCACCGCTTACCTGTCCCTGGGCCTGAGTGACGGCGGCTACGCCAGTTGGCCCGACGACACCAAACTGAACAACTACGACCCGCGCCAACGCCCCTGGTACAAGGCCGCCGTGGCCGCGCCGGGCAACACCGTGCGCACCGGCGCGTATTACTGGGCACCGGATGACGTGGTACTGATCGGCACCGTGCGCACCGTCACCGACGCCACCGGCAACATCCTCGGCGTGGTCGGCCTGGACGTGTCGCTCAAGCAACTCACCGAACTGGTGCGCAACATCAAGCTCGGCGACAGCGGTTACCTGATGCTGGTGGAAGCCAACGGCAACGTGTTGGTAGACCCCAGCGATGCCAAGCACAACTTCAAGCCCCTGGCCGACCTCGGCCCGCAATACGCCGACCTGGCCAAGCGCACCGACGGCGCCACCCAGATCGAGATCAACGGCGTGCCCTACATGGCCAACGTGGTCAGCTCCAAAGACCTCGGTTGGCGCTTTATCGGCCTGATCAAGCGCGACGAAGTGATGGCCGGCGCGTCGAGCCTGACCTGGTTGATCGCCGCCATCGCCGCCGCACTCGCCGTGGTGTTTGCCCTTGTCGGTGCAAGCTTTGCCAGCATGATCGTGCGCCCTATCCGCAGCGTTGCCGATGGCCTGCAAGAAATCGCCGAAGGTGAAGGCGACCTGACCCGCAAACTCACCGTGCAGGGCAAGGACGAAACCGCGACCCTGGCCGGCTGGTTCAACCAGTTCCTCGGTGCGATTGCGCAACTGGTGCAACGCATCGGCAGCGCGTCCACCGACCTGCAAAGCGCCGCCGCCGATACCAGCACCGTGGCCAATAACATGAACCAGGCCGCTGGCCGCCAGCGTGAAGCCGTGGAGCTGGTAAGCACCGCGTTCAACGAAATGGTCGCCACCGCCAACGAAGTCGCACGCTCGTGCAGCGCCGCCGCCACCAGCGCCGACGAAGGCTACCGCGACGTACACGACGGCCAGCAGCACATCGGCGAAGCCACCGGCAGCGTGCTCAAGTTGAGCGAGGACCTGCAAAAGTCCACCCAGACCATGCAGTTGCTGGAGCAGGACAGCCAGAACATCAACACCATCCTCGACACCATCCGCTCGATTGCCGAGCAGACCAACCTGCTGGCGCTCAACGCGGCGATCGAAGCCGCGCGCGCCGGCGATCAGGGCCGTGGTTTTGCGGTGGTGGCCGACGAAGTACGCGCCCTCGCCCGCCGCACCGCCGACTCCACCGGCGAGATCGACAGCCTGCTGGGCAACCTCGCCCGGCGCACCCAGGAAGTCACCCAGCAGATGCAGGGCAGCCTGTTGGTCTCACACACCAGCGTGGAACGCATCCAACAGGCCCGCGACAGTTTCGACAAGATCCGTGGCTCGGTGGACTCGATCCGCGACCAGAACACCCAGATCGCCACCGCCGCCGAAGAACAGCACCAGGTGGCCGAAGAGATCAACCGGCACATTGCGCAGATCCATGCCGATGCGCAACTGGTCGAAGGGTTTGCCCACTCGGCGCAGACCGGCTCAGGCCGGTTGACGGATATTTCCGGTCAGCTCAAGGGGTTGGTGGGTCGGTTCAAATACTGACGTGACCGTGGAGCCCTCGACCTCAGCGTCGAGGGCTCATGCGCCAACTGATCAACTGATAGATCCCCAGCAAAGCCCCGGCCACCAGCAGCGTCCACTGCACACTCAGCGCTGCCGCCAACAGCCCGGCCAACAAGCCGCCAATCGCTTCAAAGCCGAAACGCATGGCGATATAAAAGGCAATCACCCGCCCGCGCAGCGCTTCCGGCGCGGCACTTTGCAGGGTCATGTTGCTGCTCACATTGCTCACGGTAATGCCGAACCCCAACCCGGCCAGCGCCGCCAGGGTCAACCCCAACGGCGGGTTCGCCGCCACCGCGCACAACGACACCGCGCACACCACCGTACCCATCACGATGATGCGGTTCAGGCTCGATGAGCTGCCGGCGAACGCCAGGAAAATCGTCGCCACAAACGCCCCTGCTCCCGCCGCGCCCCACAGCCAGCCGAGGGTTTGTGCATCGCCGCTAAAGGCGTGCTTGGCGAGGATCGGCAGCAGCACCGTGTAGCAGGACGCCAACAGGTTGACCATCACCACGCTGATCAGCAGGCGGCGAATGGACAGGGTGTTCCACAAATAGCGCAAGCCTTCACGGAAGATCTCCCCGGTAGAACCTTGTGCCCGAACCTGCGCACGGCTTTGCACCTTGCCCAAGCCGATCAACAGCATGCCAAAGGCGATGGACGTGAGCAGGAAACAACCGGCCTCGCCGCTCCAGGTGATCAGCAAACCAGCCAGCGGCGGGCCGATAAAGCGCGCGGCGTTGATCAGCATCGCATTGAGCACAAGGGCGTTGGGCAGGTCCTTGGGCTCATCGACAAAGCTGGCGATCAAGGCTTGGCGCAACGGCGTTTCCAGGGCATTGAGCAAGCCCAGCAGCAGCGCCATGGCGATGATCACCTCGCGGCCCATCCACTGTTGCCAGGTGAGTACCGCGAGGACCAAGGATTGCACGGCCAGGGTGGCCTGCACCGCCATCAGCAGGCGGCGCTTGTCATGCCGGTCGGACCAGGCGCCCGCCAGCGGCCCGACCAGCAACTGCGGCAACAGCGTCAGAAACGCAATCGCCCCCAGCAGCACGGCCGAGCCCGTCAGGTGATAGGCCAGCCACGACAGCGCGACCTGTTGCACCCATTTGCCCAGGGTGGAGAGGCCCTGGCCGACAAAGTAGATCTGGAAATTACGATGGCGCAGCGCGCGGATCGGCGCGGGCCAGCGGGTGGTAGACGCAGGATTCAAATAAACTCGCAGCCCTTTTGTAGAAGGGATTTAAGGACCCAGGTACGGTCGTTTTCGCCCAGCGCAATCTGTTCCAGCTGCTTTTGCTCGGCGGCATGTTTGGCGTAGGCGCGATCATACACCTCGGCGACCTGGTCGAACGGCACGCAGAGCAAGCCGTCTTCATCGCCGATCACCAGGTCACCTGGCTCGATCACCATGCCGGCCAGGGCAATCGGCACATTGACTTCGCCCGGGCCGTCCTTGTAAGGGCCGCGATGGGTGATACCCGCCGCAAACACCGGGAACTCCCCGGCACCGATGCTCGCTGCATCGCGAATCGCGCCGTTGATGACAATGCCTGCCACGCCTTTCTTGATCGCATACGCCACCATCATTTCACCGATCAGCGCGTTGCTCAGGTCACCCCCGGCATCCACCACGATAACGTCGCCCGGCTGGGCGATATCCAACGCGTGATGCAGCATCAGGTTGTCCCCGGGGCGCGCCTTGACGGTCAGCGCCGGGCCCACCAGCACGCCGGTGCGATGCATCGGTTTCAAGCTCGCGCCGCCGGCGGTCATGCGGTTCATCGAATCACTGATATTGGCGACGGGCACGCTGCGGTAGCGCTCCACCCACTCGGCGGCAACCTTGCGTTGTTGCTTGAGCACTCTGAATCCGATGGACATGGGGTATTCCTCTGCTGGTTTTTATGTTGTTTTGAAACGCCATTTCAAAATTAACATCATGATTTGCAAGCAGCAAGGCTAAAACCGGATTCTAAATTCAACACCCTGCGCTGAAAAAATCATAAACCCGAATAAAAGCTAGATTTTATTGAGGTTTCCCACTAATCCAACGCAGCTCAAAACAGCGCGGTTGAATTCATTTATTGCAACGCCGTTTCATTATGCTAGTTTTCAACCACTGTTGAGCGCTGCAACGAATCGCCAACTGCACACAGACAAGAAAACCAAGGTGCGCAAAAAAATGACCCGAACCCTCCTGCTGACCGGCCCGGAACTGACCGCCGACGCCATGGCCCACGCCGCCTCCCACGGCGTACGCGTCATCCCTACCACGCCCTACGCACCCGCCGATGAACTCACGGCGATCATTGCCCGCGAACAACCGGACGCGATCATCGTGCGCCAGGGCAAGCTGACCCGAGAGATGATCAATGCCTCGGCCGCGCTGAAAATCATCGCCAAGCACGGCGTGGGCTACGACACCATCGACATCGCCGCCGCCGCCGAGCGCCAGATCCCGGTGACCATCGCCTTGGGCGCCAACGCACAATCGGTGGCCGAGCACGCCCTGGCGTTGATGTTCAGCGTGGCGCGCCAGACCGCCTTGCTCGATGCGCGCATGCGTGACGGGCATTGGGACAAAGCCACTTCCGTGGGCATCGAACTGTCCGGCAAGACCCTCGGCCTGGTCGGCCTGGGCGCCATCGGCCAGATCCTGATGGACCTGGTGGCCCCGCTGCGCATGACCATCAAGGTGTTTGACCCGTACCTGGCGGACATGCCGAATGTAGAACGGGTCAACAGCGTCGATGAGCTGCTGGCCAGCTGCGATATCATCAGCCTGCATTGCCCGCTGACCGAGCAGAACCGCAACCTGTTTGGCGCGGCGCAATTCAAGCGCATGCGCCCGGGCGCGATCCTGATCAACACCGCGCGCGGAGAACTGATCGACACCGAAGCGCTGGTCCATGCCCTGAGCACCGGGCAGATCGCCGGCGCCGGCCTCGACACCTTCAACCCCGAACCACCGCCGGCGGACTCGGCGCTGTGGGGTTTGCCGACACTGGTCGCGACGCCCCACGTCGGCGCCAACACCGCTGAAGCCCGAGACCGCGTGGGCCTGCTGGCGCTGCAACAGATCATTGATTTCTGGGACGGCACCGCGCCGCCGCCGCGTGCGGTGGTCAACCGCCATCTCTACGCACACTGACATCGCCCGCGCTGTAGTCGCGGGCCCATCACGCTTCTCCAAAAAAAACAAAACGGGAGAGAGTCATGTCCATCAGTTCTACCGACATCAGCGCCATCGAGCGCTCAACCATGCGCAAGGTGGCGTGGCGGCTATTGCCGTTCCTGATCCTCTGCTACCTGCTGGCGATCATTGATCGCGGCAATATCGGCATGGCTTCGTTGCAGATGAACCAAGACCTGGGCCTGACCCCGGCGATCTTCGGCTTTGCCAGCAGCCTGTTTTTTGTCTCCTACTTCCTCGTGGAAGTGCCCAGCAACCTGGCCCTGCAACGCTTCGGCGCGCGGGTGTGGATTGCGCGGATCATGATCACCTGGGGCCTGATCTCCGCCGGTACCGCGTTCGTCACCGGCGCCAACTCGCTGTACGTGATGCGCTTTCTGCTGGGCGCGGCCGAGGCCGGCTTCTTCCCTGGCGTGCTGCTTTACCTCACTTACTGGCTGCCGGCGGCGTACCGTGGGCGCATGGTCGCGATCTTCATGGTGGCGATTCCCGGCGCCAACTTCATCGGCTCGCCACTGTCCGGCCTGCTGCTGAGCATGGACGGCTGGTTCGGCATGCGCGGCTGGCACTGGCTGTTCATCATCGAAGGCATTCCCGCCGTACTGCTGGGCATCGCCTGCCTGTTCGTGCTGACTGACCGCCCCGAGCAAGCCAAATGGCTGAGCCACGAGCAACGCCACTGGCTCACCAGCCGCCTCGACGAAGAGCGCAGCCGCAAGACGGCCATCGGGCATATCTCGCTGTGGAAACTGCTGCGCCACAAACACATCTGGGTACTGGCACTGATCTACTCCGGCGCCTCGGCGGCGGGCAGCACCATGAGCGTGTGGGCCCCGCAACTGCTCAAGACGTTTGGCCTGAGCAACCTGGAAATCGGCATGGTCAACGCCATCCCTTACGGGCTGGCCTCGATCCTGATGATCCTGTGGGGCCGCAGCTCAGACAAAACCGGCGAACGCCGCTGGCACACCGCGACCACCTTGCTGCTGATCACCGCAGGCTTGTTGCTGGCGCTGGTGACGTCTTCGCTGGTGGCGACAGTGTTCATGTTGTCGATGGTGCTGATCGGCGCGTACTCCATGAAAGGCCCGTTCTGGGCGCTGGTGTCCACCTGGCTCTCCTCCTCCACTGCTGCCGCTGGCTTGGCCGCCGTGGGCGCGATGGCCAACCTGATTGGTGGCGGGATCATGGTCAACGTGTACGGCACCATTCATCACGCCACCGGCAGTTATGCGCTGGCACTGCTGCCACTGGCGGCGCTGTGTGCGGCGGGTGCGGTGATGGTGTTGTTGATGGGGCGAAAGCAGATGAAAGAAGCGGGTGAGGTGGAACTCAGCAAGCCTGTGAGCGCAAGCTGACCACAGCATGGAATATGTACTCCGACCTGAAAGCTCCAGCGCCAGACACATAGTCATCGCAGGCAAGCCAGCTCCCACAGGAGTTCGCTCTTGATCTACACCACTCAGGTCGGCTCTAAGGCCGCCGTGCTTTGCTTTTGATCTTGATCTTGATCTTAGGCGCCCCGTTAAACACGCTGGCCGGAATTCGGCATGGATTTGGGGGGTAAACCGGCAGGGATGCCGGTTTAGCCGCCCCGCGCCATGGATGGCGCGTGGCGGCGGCCCCCCAAATCCATGTCGGATTACGGGCACACCGAGCCTAGGCGAGGTGCCGAGTGTTGGGGCAAGAGCCCTTTGCTTACTTTGGGGCTTTTCCAAAGTGAGCCGCCGTAAGGGCGGAACCCTAAGTCGCCGTTACCCAAATAACGGATATGTACATCCACAGACCGCTATCGCAGGCAAGCCAGCTCCCACCCTGGAGCGGTGTGCAGCCAACAAAAAACTCAGTTGCCTGACAGGCCGCCTTCGCGAGCAAGCCCGCTCCCACAATGGGATCGCGCAATAACCGAGAACACCCAAGATTGCCCCCACCCGCCAATACCAGTATTTTGCAGCCTACCCCCAACAAGGAGCACCCCATGGTAAAAACCCGCCCACGCCCCGCAGTCACCGGGGTGGCTTCGGCCGATCGGGTGCTCACCGTGCTCACTGCCTTCAAGATGGGCGACACCGCCCTGGAACTGGCCGAGTTGGCCGCACGCACCGGACTGGTCAAAAGCACCATCATGCGCCTGATGGTATCCCTGGAAGACCACGGCCTGATCACCCGCCTGGCGGACGGTCGTTATCAACTGGCCACCGAAATCATGCGCCTGAACACCGTCTACCAGGATGGCCTCGACCTTGAACGCCACATCACCCCGCTGCTGCACCGCCTGACCCAGGAAACCGGTGAAACCGCCTCCTTCTATGTACGCCACGGCGCCTACCGCATGTGCCTGTACCGCGTGAACTCGCCCCACCACCTGCGCCTGCACCTGCAACCGGGCGACACCCGCCCCATGGACGGAGCCGCCGGGGCCGAAGCGTTGCGCACGCCCTATTCGCTGGCCGCAAAGATGATCAAGCCGATCTTCTCCCACGGCGCCACCGACCCCCATGCCGCGTCCATGGCCCTGCCGATCTTCGGCCCCGGCGAAAACCTCATCGGCGCCCTGGTGCTGTCCGGCCCCGCCAGCCGCCTGACCGCCGAACAAGCGCAGACCCTGCACCCGCTGTTCCAGCAGGCCGCCGTCGAGCTGACCCGCAGCCTGGGTGGCGATGCCCTCGCCGATGACGCCGCCCCACACGGCAAAAAATCCGTCTAAAGTCTTTGGCAGACGCGTGCAGCAGCAGGGTGCGATGCCCATCGCACCCTGGGCGACATTTGGCCACACCGCATCATCGCAGCAACTGTAATAGTCTATTGCAGGACTCTAATGTACTAACCAGTTACTTATCTTGCTAAAATCGCGTCTTTGCCCTCTCACCTTCGAGCATTTATCGATATGAAACGAGCATCGCGCGCCGCTGGCGTCCCTAGATTTATCCTGCTGGGCCTGGGCGTGATCATCGCCCTGCTCGGCGTGGCGCTGGCCGTTGGCGGCGTCAAACTGGCCAGCCTCGGTGGCTCGCTGTACTTCCTGATCGGCGGCCTGGCCATGGCCCTTTCCGGCCTGCTGATCGCCTGCCGCAAGCCGGCCGGTGCATGGTTGTTCGCGGCCTTCCTGGTCGGCACGGCCATCTGGGCGGTAGCGGATGTCGGCCTGGTGTTCTGGCCGCTGTTCTCGCGGGTGTTCATGTTCGCGGCGATCGGCATGGTGGTGGCCCTGGTCTACCCTTGGCTGGTCGGCCGCCCGGCACGCGCCGCCTATGGCGTGGCCGGCGTGCTGGCCGTCGGCGTGGTGGTCGCGGCGGGCAATATGTTTGTCGCCCACCCAAGCGTGGCGCCCACCGGTGCCGGCCCTGGCATCACCCCGGTGAACCCGGCCGATGCGCAGAAAGACTGGGCGCACTACGGCAACACCGAAGGTGGCAGCCGCTTCGCCGCGCTGGACCAGATCAACCGCGACACCGTGAACAAGCTGAAAGTGGCGTGGACCTACCACACCGGTGACGTCGCCATCAGCGACGGCAACGGCGCCGAAGACCAGCTGACGCCCCTGCAGATCGGCAACAAGGTGTTCATCTGCACCCCGCACAACAACCTGATCGCCCTCGACGCCGACACCGGCAAAGAGCTGTGGAAGAACGAAGTCAACGCCAAGTCGGCGGTGTGGCAGCGTTGCCGCGGCATGGCCTACTTCGACGCCACCGCGCCGATTGCCCAGCCGACCCAGCCAAACAGCTCGCCGATCATTGCCGCCAGCGTGCCCGCCGGTGCGCAGTGCCAGCGTCGCTTGCTGACCAACACCATTGATGCGCGCCTGATCGCCGTGGACGCCGACACCGGCAAGTTCTGCGAAGACTTCGGCACCCACGGCCAAGTGGACTTGAAAGCCGGCCTGGGTAACGTCCCGGACAGCTACTACCAGTTGTCCTCCGCCCCGCTGATCGCAGGCACCACCGTTGTCGTTGGCGGCCGTGTTGCCGACAACGTCCAGACCGACATGCCCGGCGGCGTGATCCGTGGCTTCGACGTAGTCACCGGGCACATGCGCTGGGCCTTCGACCCGGGCAACCCGGAAGACAAAAACGCCCCGGCCGACGGCAGCACCTACGTGCGCAGCACGCCGAACAGCTGGGCGCCGATGTCCTACGACCCGCTGATGAACACCCTGTTCCTGCCGATGGGCAGCTCGTCCACCGACATCTACGGCGTTGAACGCACGCAGCTGAACCACAAATACGGCGCTTCCGTGCTGGCGCTGGACGCCTCCACCGGCGCGGAAAAGTGGGTGTACCAGACCGTCCACAATGACCTCTGGGACTTCGACCTGCCGATGCAGCCAAGCCTGATCGACTTCACCGCGCCAGGCACCGACAAAGCCGTGCCTGCGGTGGTGATCGGCACCAAGGCCGGGCAGATATACGTGCTCGACCGCGCCACCGGCAAGCCGCTGACCGACGTGCAGGAAGTACCGGTCAAGGCCGCCAACATCCCTAACGAGCCGTACTCGCCGACCCAGCCGAAATCCCTCGGCATGCCGCAGATCGGCGCGCAAACCCTGACCGAATCGGACATGTGGGGCGCCACGCCGTACGACCAGTTGCTGTGCCGCATCGACTTCAAGGGCATGCGCTACGACGGCCTGTACACCGCGCCGGGCACCGATAAATCCCTGAGCTTCCCGGGTTCCCTGGGCGGCATGAACTGGGGCAGCATTTCCACCGACCCGGTGCATGGCTTTATCTTCGTCAACGACATGCGCCTGGGCCTGTGGATCCAGATGGTGCCGTCGCAGAACAAGGCGCAATCCTCGTCCGGTGGCGAAGCGCTGAACACCGGCATGGGCGCCGTACCGCTCAAGGGCACGCCGTATGCGGTGAACAAAAACCGCTTCCTCTCGGTGGCCGGCATTCCGTGCCAGGCGCCGCCGTTCGGCACCCTGACCGCCATCGACATGAAGACGCAGAAAGTCGCCTGGCAAGTGCCGGTGGGCACCGTTGAAGACACCGGGCCACTGGGTATCCGCATGCACCTGCCGATCAAGATCGGCCTGCCGACCCTCGGCGGCACGCTGTCCACCCAGGGCGGCCTGATCTTTATCGCCGGCACCCAGGACTTCTACCTGCGCGCCTTCAACAGCGCCAACGGTGATGAAATCTGGAAAGCCCGCCTGCCCGTCGGCAGCCAGGGTGGCCCGATGACCTACGTGTCGCCGAAAACCGGCAAGCAGTACGTAGTCATCACCGCTGGCGGCGCACGCCAGTCCACTGACCGTGGCGACTACGTGATCGCCTACGCCCTGCCTTAACCCCTCGATCAAGCGCGGTGCCCCCCGCACCGCGCTGTTTGTTTTGGAAGATCCGCATGACCCCCACTTCTCACATCCCCTTCGGGCGCCTGTTGCTGGGCGTTGCCCTGAGCGCCGCCCTGCCCGTGCAAGCCGATGACAGCACCCTGACCGGTGACTGGGGCGGCCTGCGCCGCGAACTGGAAGACACCGGTATCCGCTTCACCGGCGATTACAGCGGCGAGACCGCCTACAACGCCCACGGCGGCCAACACCGCTCGGCGCGCTACTCGCAAAACCTCAAGCTTGGCGTGCAGTTCGACCTGGGCAAGTTGTACGGTTTCAACAATGGCGACCGCATCCAGCTCACCATCAACGACCGTCGCGGCAACAGCGCCTCCGAAGACCTTGTGGGCAACCGCCTGCCGACCCAGGAAAACTACGGCGGCCTCTACACCCGCCTCACCGAGCTGAGCTACGAGCGCACCCTGTTCACCCCGGCGCTGAACGTCAAGCTGGGCTACATGGCCATGGGCAACGACCTTGGCGGCCTCGACAGCGGCATTCTGTGCAACTTCATGAACGCCGGTTTCTGCGGACACCCGCTGAACATGTCCGGTGGCAGCGGCTGGACCAACTACCCGAATGCGCGCCTCGGTGCGCGGGTCAAATACGACTTCTCGCCGAGCTGGCAGCTGCGCGTGGCGGCGTTCAACGTCGACCCGGAAAGCAACGGCAATTCCAGCCGCGCCTGGCATTTGAGCCCCAAGCACACCACCGGCACCGTGGTGCCCATCGAGTTGGTGTACAAACAGGCAGGCCGCCTGCCGGGTGAATACAAGCTGGGCTATTACTACGACAGCTCCGACGTCAAACGCATCGGCAGCAGCAAGGAAGTCAGCGGTCGCAGCGGCCATTACCTGCTGATCGACCAAGCCGTGTGGGCGTCGGAATCATCCGCCGGCCGCGTGCTGCACGCCTTCGGCCAATACTCGGCAGCCAGCACCGCCGCTTCGCCCTTCACCAAGTGGTATGGCGCGGGCGTGGTGCTGTACAAACCGTTCGACGGCCGCCCGCGCGACACCGTCGCCCTCGGTTACGGCCGTGCGGTGCCCAACCCGCGCAGCCGCGATGTGCAGGAACTGGCGGCGTTCAATGCCGGCAACGACTACCCCAACCTGAACAACGCCGAGCAGTTGATCGAACTGAGCTACGGCTACCAGGCCACACCCTGGCTGACCTTGCGCCCGGATGTGCAATACATCATCGAGCCGGGGGCGTTCTCCGGTGACAACATCGACAACGCACTGATGCTGGGCTTGCAGGTCAAGGCGACGTTCTAAACCACCGGCAGCGCGTTGTTGATAATCTCGCGTGCGTAGTTCGCCAGTTGCTTGGCGTTCATCGCCGCGACCTCATCCGCCTCGATGGGCGGATGGGCGATGATGCTGACGTCAGTCCTGCGCCACGCGTTGTAAGCGATATGGTTTACCGCCGGGCTGATCGTCACCGGGACGATCCCCACTCCCATCTCCTTGGCCAGCCGAAAGGCGCCGCTCTTGAACGCGAGCATCTTCTCACCGTGGGTGCGCGTGCCTTCCGGGAAGATCCACAGCGATGTGTTGTCGGCCACCACTCGCCTGACGAGCTTGCGCAAACCTTCGATGGACGCCCTTGGGCTGCTGCGATCGATGAACAGGCTGCCGGTCAGCCAATACAACTGCCCTACCAGCGGCAACCATTTGAGTGAATGTTTGGCGACAATCACCGTACCGGGGTTGAGCGCTTGCGCCACGATCAGCACGTCATGGTTGCACTGGTGGTTGGCCACATAGATGTAAGGCTGAGTCGTGGGCACGCGGTCAAAGCCGTGCACATCGACACGCACCGCGCAGATGCGATTGATCAGCGCGTAGACCCGGCAGGCCACGTACAGGTTTCGATTCTTCGAGGGGTTGATCAACATGTAGAGGCATAAAAACGGAAAGCTCAACACGATCAACAGCAGCACCAACAAACCTCTGGCCAACGCAATCATAGATAACCCGCTTCAGGCCGCCAGGCACAAGGCGCGGGTGGTGGTGTCGTCGATGTCGATCCAGAAAGGCACGATGCGTTGGTTGTCGATGAGGTGCGGCGCCGAGATCCGCCGCGTGGTGACGCCCATCCGCTTGAGCAGCCGCTCGTTGCCCACCGCGCTGAACGCAATCAGGCGAAAGGCGCCCTTGGAGCGCGCCACATCAATCACTTCGCGAACCAGCTTCACCGTGTTCTGCCACGATTGCTCGGCGCTCAACACCTGCCCCTTGGGCTGGCTGATGGCGAACCGTGACAACTCCCAGATATCCGCAGAGAACGGCGGCGGGCTTTCCCCCATCAGGTGCGGAAACACTTCGCCCAGCAGGTACGGACCATTGGTGGGCAGCAGCCGGGCGCAGCCGAAGATCTCGCGATCACGATCACAGGCCAGTACATAGACGGTATCCGGGCGATCAAACGCATCCAGCTCAAGCCCCTCTTCGCACGGCAAAGGCCAGCCCAGGGTTTTGACAAAGACCTCATACCGATACTTTGCCAAGGCACTTGCCATGCCCGGCAATAGTTCACCGCCTGTCCCCGTTACTGCCGTAAGCATGCCAACCACCCAGCCAATATAATTGGCCGAGTACAGCAAACCGTCGATTGTGTGAGTAGCTGCCCGAATGGGCAGGTGGACTAAATCCAGAAGCTATGCATCCGCCGCCCGGAACAGCCTGTATAATTCGGCTCCGCCCTGCTATGACGGGCGTTGAGCACGGAAGGTATCCCTGATGAATGACTGGCGCGAAACGTTAGTCGAGGCAGTGTCGGGCTGCACGACCGAACATGAACTGTTCAATAAGATAACGACAATAACGTCCCACTTGGGCTTCGAGTTCTGCTCTTACGGATTAAGAATTCCGTTGCCGTTAAATGCACCCCACTTTGTGTTGCTGTCGAACTATCCGACCTCCTGGGAAACCAAATACGTCAGCGAGAACTATTTTTCCCAAGACCCTACCGTCGAGCATGGCCTGACACGCTCCATTCCCCTGCATTGGTCTGCCGTGCAACAGCACAAACAACTGGCCTTCTGGGAGGAAGCCCGGCACTACCAACTGAACCATGGCTGGTGCCTGTCTTCACAACGAGGGCCCAACGCGATTGGTCTACTCTCGGTGTCCCGCTCCCATGAATATATTTCTGCACTGGAGCTGGAAAGCGTCGAAAACAAGTTGATCTGGCTGACGCAGTTGGCGCACGAGTCCATGACAGGCTTTTTCTCTGACAAGTACCTGCCTGAAATCGATCAGCCCCTGACCGTGCGCGAGAAAGAAACCTTGCGCTGGACGGCACTGGGCAAGACCTATTTCGAGATCGGCATGATCCTGACCATCGACATCCGCACAGTGAAGTTTCATCTGGTCAACGCCATGCGCAAACTCCAGGCCAGCAACAAGGCCGAAGCGGCCGTCAAAGCCGCCCTGCTGGGGCTGCTTTTTTAACCCTGCCGATACTCCCGGGGGGTGCAACCAAACTCGCGACGAAACACCGTGTGCAGATATTGCGCTGACTTGAAGCCACAGTTCGAAGCGATGTCGGCAATCGCCAGTGTACGGTTCTCCAGGCCCTTGGCCGCAGCGGCGAGTTTGAAACGCAGGATCTCGTCATGCACGCTGCAACCGCGCACCTGGCGAAAGTGCGACTCCAGGGACGAGCGTGAGATGCCCACATACGCCGCCACCTGGGCGGTCTTGATGCCCTGGCACGCATACTGGCGGATAAACAGCAGCGCCTGCATCACATACGGATCGCCCAAGGGTTGATGCAGGCTAGAGGCTTGCACGTTGATCGCATCCGGCGGCACCAGGATCTGCTCCCCCGCGCACGCCTTGCCGTGCAGCATCTGGTGCAGCAGTGCGGCGGCGGTGCGGCCCATGGTCTCGGTGCCCTGGATCACCGAACTCAGCGGCACCCGCGTGAGGGTGCGGGTCAGCGGGTCGTTATCGATGCCGATCAACGCCACCTCTTCCGGCACCGCAATGCCGGCAGTGAGGCAGGCTTGCAAGAGCTGCCGGGCGCGGGCGTCGGTGACGGCGATGATGCCGATGGGTTTGGGCAAGCTTTGCAGCCAGGCGATCTGTTGCTCGACGGCGCTGTCCCACAATGGCGCGCTGGTGCCCAGGCCGCGATAGACCTCCACGTGCAAACCATCGCGTTGCAGCAAACGGCGAAAGGCTTTTTCCCGTTCCTGGGCCCAGCGGTTGGCCTGGGCTTCGGGCAGGCTGAAACAGGCAAAACGCGTGAGCCCGGCTTCGATCAAGTGCTCGTAAGCCAGCTTCATCAAGGCATGGTTATCGGTGGCCACATAGGGAATGCCCTTCGGATAGGCGCGAACATCGGCGTAGGAACCGCCCACCGCCACCACCGGCACCTTGATCCCGGCCAGCGCCTCACCGATCAGCGGGTCATCGAAGTCGGCAATGATGCCGTCGCCCTGCCAGCGCTCGATGCCTTTGAGGCGGCACAGGAAGTCCTCTTCGAGGAACAAGTCCCACGACACGCGGGTGCTGCTCAGGTAATTGCCGATGCCGGCGATGATGCCGCGGTCGTAGATCTTGCTGCCGTTGAACAACAACGCAATGCGGTGCACGGGCGGTAGGGTTTTCATTGTTTTTATCCTGGGGCCGGTCGCCACAGACTAGCCCCCGCCACGCAAAATCGCACCACCCGTTGGTGATTTTCATAATCGCCAGGCCCAACGCCGTTGCTAGTATCGAGACACCGCCAAGAACAATAAGGAAAACGCCATGCCGTACTTCCCCGGTGTCGAGAAGGTCCGCTTCGAAGGCCCCAACAGCGACGCGCCCCTCGCCTTTCGTCACTACGACGCGAACAAGCTGATCCTCGGCAAACCCATGCGCGAACACCTGCGCATGGCGGCCTGTTATTGGCACACGTTTGTCTGGCCGGGGGCGGACATGTTTGGCGTCGGCACCTTCAAGCGCCCGTGGCAGCGCAGCGGCGACCCGATGGAAGTGGCCATCGGCAAGGCCGAGGCGGCGTTTGAGTTTTTCTCCAAACTGGGCATCGACTACTACAGCTTCCACGACACCGACGTGGCCCCTGAAGGCAGCTCGCTGAAGGAATACCGCAACCACTTTGCGCAGATGGTCGATCATCTGGAACGTCACCAGGAACAGACTGGCATCCAGTTGCTGTGGGGCACCGCCAATTGCTTCAGCAACCCGCGTTTTGCCGCCGGCGCCGCCAGCAACCCGGACCCGGAAGTGTTCGCCGTGGCCGCCGCCCAGGTGTACAGCGCGATGAACGCGACGCTGCGGCTCAAGGGCGCCAACTATGTGCTGTGGGGCGGTCGCGAAGGCTACGAAACCCTGCTCAACACCGACCTCAAGCGCGAGCGCGAACAGCTCGGGCGCTTTATGCGCATGGTGGTGGAGCACAAGCACAAGATCGGCTTCAAGGGCGACCTGCTGATCGAGCCCAAGCCCCAGGAGCCGACCAAGCACCAATACGATTACGACAGCGCCACGGTGTTCGGCTTCCTGCACGAGTACGGGCTGGAGCAGGAGATCAAGGTGAATATCGAGGCCAACCATGCGACGTTGGCCGGGCATAGTTTTCACCATGAGATCGCCACGGCGGTGTCCCTGGGGATCTTCGGCAGTATCGACGCCAACCGTGGCGACCCGCAGAACGGCTGGGACACCGACCAGTTCCCCAACAGTGTCGAAGAGATGACCCTGGCCACTTATGAAATCCTCAAGGCTGGCGGGTTCAAGAATGGCGGCTATAACTTTGATTCCAAGGTGCGGCGCCAGAGCCTGGACGAAGTGGACCTGTTCCATGGGCATGTCGCGGCCATGGATGTCCTGGCGCTGGCCCTGGAGCGTGCGGCGGCGATGGTGCAGAACGATCGTTTGCAGCAGTTCAAGGACCAGCGGTATGCCGGTTGGCAGCAGCCGTTGGGCCAGGCCGTGCTGGCCGGTGAGTTCAGCCTGGAGTCGCTGGCCCTGCATGCGTTTGCCCATGAGCTGAATCCCCAAGCCGTCAGCGGCAGACAGGAGATGCTAGAAGGGATCGTCAATCGGTTTATCTATCGGTAACAGAGTGTTTGTTTTGAGTCTTCCAACAACAATAAAAGGACGCACAAACCATGAAACGCACGCTTATCGCCACTGCCCTGGCCCTGCTCGCCCTGCCAGTGATGGCCGACCCGGCGCACCCGAAGATCGGCTTCTCCATCGATGACCTGCGCCTGGAACGCTGGTCCCGCGACCGCGATTACTTCGTCGCCGCTGCCGAAAAACTCGACGCCAAGGTCTTCGTGCAATCGGCCGATGCCAACGAGCAAAAACAGATCTCGCAGATCGAAAACCTCATCTCCCGTGGCGTCGATGTGATCGTCATCGTGCCGTTCAACGCCACCGTATTGACCAACGCCGTGGCCGAAGCGAAGAAGGCCGGGATCAAGGTGGTGTCCTATGACCGCCTGATTCTCAACGCCGACATCGACGCCTATATCTCCTTCGATAACGAAAAAGTCGGCGAGATGCAGGCCAGCGGCGTGTTGCAAGCGGCGCCCAAGGGCAACTACTTCCTGCTCGGCGGCGCGCCCACCGACAACAACGCCAAGGTGCTGCGCGAAGGCCAGATGAAAGTGCTGCAACCGGCCATCGACAAGGGCGATATCAAGGTGGTGGGCCAGCAATGGGTCAAGGAATGGAACCCCACCGAAGCCCTGAGCATTGTCGAGAACGCCCTGACCCGTAACGACAACAAGATCGACGCCATCGTCGCCTCCAACGACGCCACCGCCGGCGGTGCGATCCAGGCCCTGGCCGCGCAGAAACTGGCGGGCAAGGTGCCGATCTCTGGCCAGGACGCCGACCTCGCCGCGATCAAGCGCGTGATCGACGGCACCCAGACCATGACTGTCTACAAGCCGCTCAAGCTGATCGCCACCGAGGCGGCCAAGCTCTCGGTGCAACTGGCGCGCAGTGAGAAACCGGCCTACAGCTCGCAATACGATAACGGCAGCAAGAAAGTCGACACCATCCTGCTCACCCCCACCCCACTGACCAAGGCCAATATCGACCTGCTGGAAAAGGACGGGTTCTACACCAAAGAGCAGATCGCCGGGCAATGAGCGCCATGGCCGACTACCTGCTGCAAATGAACGGCATCGTCAAAACCTTTGGCGGTGTCAACGCCCTCAACGGCATCGACCTCAAGGTGCGGCCGGGGGAATGCATCGGCCTGTGCGGCGAGAACGGCGCCGGCAAATCCACCTTGATGAAGGTGCTGTCGGCGGTCTATCCCCACGGCACCTGGGACGGCGAAATCCTCTGGGACGGGCAACCGCTCAGAGCCCAGTCCATCAGCGACACCGAGGCGGCGGGCATTGTGATCATCCACCAGGAACTGACCCTGGTGCCCGACCTGTCGGTGGCGGAAAACATCTTCATGGGCCACGAGCTGACCTTGCCGGGTGGGCGCATGAACTACCCGGCAATGTTCCACCGCGCCGAAGCCTTGATGCGCGAGCTCAAGGTGCCGGACATCAACGTCGCGCTGCCAGTGTCGCAGTACGGCGGCGGTTACCAGCAACTGGTGGAAATCGCCAAGGCCCTCAACAAACACGCGCGCCTGTTGATCCTCGACGAACCCTCCTCGGCCCTGACCCGCTCGGAAATCGAAGTGCTGCTGGACATCATCCGCAGCCTCAAGGCCAAGGGCGTGGCCTGCGTGTACATCTCCCACAAACTCGATGAAGTAGCGGCGGTGTGCGACACCATCGCGGTGATCCGCGACGGCAAGCACATCGCAACCACGGCCATGGCCGACATGGACATTGCGCAGATCATCACGCAAATGGTCGGCCGCGAGATGAGCAACCTCTACCCCACCGAGCCGCACGCCATCGGCGAGGTGATTTTCGAGGCGCGCAACGTCACCTGTTATGACGTGGACAACCCCAAGCGCAAACGTGTCGACGATATTTCCTTTGCGCTCAAGCGCGGTGAAATCCTCGGCATCGCCGGGCTGGTGGGCGCCGGGCGCACGGAACTGGTGTCGGCGTTGTTCGGCGCCTACCCCGGGCGCTACAGCGCTGAGGTCTGGCTGGACGGCGCGGTGATCGACACGCGCACGCCGCTCAAGGCGATCCGCGCCGGGCTGTGCATGGTGCCCGAAGACCGCAAGCGCCAAGGCATCATTCCCGACCTCGGTGTGGGCCAGAACATCACCCTGGCGGTGCTCGACACCTACGCCCACCTGACGCGCATCGACGCCGAAGCCGAACTGGGCAGCATCGACCAGCAGATCGCGCGCATGCACCTGAAGACCTCCAGCCCGTTCTTGCCGATCACCAGCCTGTCCGGTGGCAACCAGCAAAAGGCCGTGCTGGCGAAAATGCTGATGGCCAAGCCGCGGGTGCTTATCCTCGACGAACCTACGCGCGGCGTGGACGTGGGCGCCAAGTATGAGATCTACAAACTGATGGGCGCGCTGGCGGCCGCTGGGGTGGCGATCATCATGGTCTCGTCGGAACTGGCCGAGGTGCTGGGGGTGTCGGACCGTGTGCTGGTGATCGGCGAAGGCCAGCTGCGCGGCGACTTCATCAACGCCGGGCTCACCCAGGAACAGGTGCTCGCCGCTGCGCTCAGCCACAACAATAATAAAGATCGGAAGACCGCGTAGATGAATCAGGTCAAACAACTGTTCAGCCGCTACAAAATGCTCGCCCTGGTGATTGCCGTGGCGGTGATCTGGGTGTTTTTCAGTTGGCAGACCGAGGGTGGGTTCCTCACGCCGCGCAACCTGTCCAACCTGCTGCGGCAGATGTCGATCACCGGGATTCTGGCGTGCGGCATGGTGTTGGTGATTATCAGCGGCGAGATCGACTTGTCGGTGGGCTCGCTGCTGGGTTTGCTGGGTGGGTTGGCGGCGATCCTGGATGTGGTGTATCACGTGCCGTTGTTGGCCAACCTGAGCCTGGTGGCGCTGTGCGGGCTGATGATTGGCTTGGCCAATGGGTACATGACGGCCTATCTGCGCATTCCATCGTTTATCGTCGGTTTGGGCGGGATGCTGGCGTTTCGCGGGATTTTGCTGGGGATTACCGGGGGCACGACCATTGCGCCGGTGTCGCCGTCGCTGGTGTATGTGGGCCAGGGTTATTTGCCACATTCGGTGGGCATTGGGCTGGGCGTCTTGTTGTTTGCGCTGACGCTCTTTTTGACCTGGAAACAACGACGCAATCGCGCATTGCACGGTCTGGCAGCGCATTCGCTGGCGCGCGATCTGCTGCGCGTCGCGGTGATTGGCGCCGTGCTCGCCGGGTTCGTCACCACCCTCAACAGCTACGACGGCATTCCCGTGCCGGTGCTGTTGTTGCTGGTGCTGCTCGGCGTATTCAGCTACGTCACCAGCCAGACCGTGTTTGGCCGCCGCGTGTACGCGGTGGGCAGCAATATGGAAGCCACGCGGCTGTCGGGCATCAACGTGCAGGCGGTGAAGTTGTGGATCTTCGGCATCATGGGGGTGATGTGTGCACTGGCTGGGCTGGTCAACACCGCACGCCTGGCGGCGGGTTCGCCGTCTGCGGGGAACATGGGCGAACTGGATGCCATCGCCGCGTGCTTCATCGGCGGCACCTCGATGCGCGGCGGCTCGGGTACGGTGTATGGCGCGCTGCTCGGGGCGTTGGTGATTACCAGCCTGGATAACGGCATGTCGATGCTGGATGTGGACAGCTACTGGCAGATGATCGTCAAGGGCAGCATTCTGGTGTTGGCGGTGTGGGTGGATGTGAGTACGCGCACCGGGCGGCGCTGAATCGGTGCACACCCTTCGCCTGAACACCATAGAACCCATGTGGGAGCGGGCTTGCTCGCGAATGCGGTGGGTCAGCCAATAAATCTGCTCACTGACACACCGCATTCGCGAGCAAGCCCGCTCCCACATTCTGACCGCGTACAGGCTTTGGTTATTTGGGGAGCGATCAAAAAACGTAACAGCTGCTACGGTCTTCATTCTCATAGCGCCACGACTGGATAACACCCTCACCCGAGACGAGCACGGAGTATCGACAGTCGCGGATCCAGGTCACGAAGTAGCGCTGGCTGTCGCCCTCTTTCACAACCTGGTCATAGACCTTGTTCTTGTTGACCGGTGACCAATAGGAATCGCCACAGCCGCGGCTGCAGTCGTCATAGAGGTGGGCGTCGAAGCGCGTGCCGACGAACGCGTTCATGCCGCTCGTCCATACCGAGTAAGACGGCGCACAGCCCGCTAGCAACGTGCCCAACAAGGCGATACCCATGATTGCTTTCAACGCATTCTCCAGTGGACGGGGACAGTCATTTATCGTGCCGCAGGGCTGGTTTCATCTTCTTTATAAGTCGAAATCAGCATGTAGAGGGCGACCAGCAACGCGTAAACCAGCGTCAGGATAGACAACCAGAAAACGCCGTATCGGGCCATATACGCGTCGAGGCCAATGACCTCCTCAGACACCCGAACCTGTGCCACGCCATCGCTGTAGCCGATGTGCACGTCTTTCTCCATGAGCGTTTCCAGATCACCCTGAAAATAAACCCAGACCCTATAGACGCCGTTTTGCACAATCGACGGAATCTCCACGCTGCTCAGCAAATCCGGTTTGAGGGTATCGATACGTGATTCGTCGCGGATCTGAACCACGCCTTTCTCAGGCAGTTTGATGTGCACTTCCTTGATCACCTTGCTGCCGGTGTTCCTGAGGGTAATCAGCAGCCTGACGGGGTAGTGGTCAGGTCCTCTTTCGAACGGAGCGGCGAACAAGGCCTGATAGGGAGCCTGGCTCAGGTCAACGATCTTGTTGATCTGTTCGTGGCTGAGGGCACCGTTGCCGGCTTGCTTGATGTCGTCATACAGGCTCGTGTAATCGAGGTGTTCCTTGACCGTATCCAAGCGCTCGGTGAATAGACGTGGCGCACTGTCGTATTGATAGGAAAGATCGGCTTCGAGTTTGTTGTCGTCCTTTAGCACCATATAAATGCTCAGGACTGACAGCAGTGCCCCCGGCAAGGCCAGCAATACTCCGAATTTTACCCAGCTCAACGTGGCATTTCCCTATTGATTGATTTGACTGTGTTCGCTCGCTGGGTGAGCGTGCCAAGTTCCTTCAGGTAGGGCAAGCGCCCCGCTCCTGGCGATGGGGCATCTGCTGCAGACGGATTGAAAAATGTGGGAGCGGGCTTGCCCGCGATAGCGGTGTATCAGAACCAAAAAGGTTGACTGACACTCCGCTATCGCGGGCAAGCCCGCTCCCACATGTTGAACCGCGTACAGGCTGGGGTTATTTGGAGACCGGCATGGCAAATTCAGCGCCTTGCTCGATGCTCTCCGACCAGCGCTGCATGATCGACTTCTGCTTGGTGTAGAACCGCACACCCTCAGTGCCGTAGGCATGCATGTCGCCAAACAGGCTTTTCTTCCAGCCACCAAAACCGTGCCACGCCATCGGCACCGGAATCGGCACGTTGATACCGACCATGCCCACCTGGATACGCCGCGCAAACTCGCGGGCGATGTTGCCGTCGCGGGTGAAGCAGCTGACGCCGTTGCCGAACTCGTGGTCGTTGACCAGTTTCACCGCTTCGCCGAAGTCGCTGACGCGCACGCAGGCCAGCACCGGGCCGAAGATTTCTTCGCGGTAGATGCTCATTTCCTGGGTCACGTGGTCGAACAACGTCGCGCCCAGCCAGAAGCCATTTTCCAGGCCGGCTTCGGTCGGCACGTAGTCACGGCCATCCAGCAGCAGTTGGGCGCCGGCCTGCACGCCTTGTTCGATATAGCCGCTGATGCGCTCGAGGGCCGCGCGGGACACAATCGGGCCCATCTCGGCTTTCAAATCGCGGCCATCGGTGATGCGCAATTGCTTGGCACGCTCGGTCAGGGCGGCGATGACTTTGTCACCCACATCCCCCACCAGCACCGCTACCGAAATGGCCATGCAGCGCTCGCCGGCACTGCCGTAAGCCGCGCCCATCAGCGCATCGACGGTTTTGTCGATATCGGCGTCGGGCATCACCACCATGTGGTTTTTTGCGCCGCCCAGGCCTTGCACGCGCTTGCCGTGGCGGGCGCCGGTTTCGTAGATGTATTGGGCAATCGGCGTGGAGCCGACAAAGCTCACGGCCTTGACGTCCGGGTGTTCTATCAGCGCATCCACCGACTCCTTGTCACCCTGCACCACGTTGAACACGCCTTTGGGCAGGCCGGCCTCGCGCAGCAGTTCGGCCATGAACAACGAGGCACTTGGATCGGTCGGGCTTGGCTTGAGAATGAAGGTGTTGCCCGCCGCGATGGCGATCGGGTACATCCACATCGGCACCATCACCGGGAAGTTGAACGGCGTCACGCCCGCGACAACGCCCAGCGGCTGGCGCATGGTCCAGTTGTCCATGCCACGGGAAACCTGGTCGGAGTACTCACCTTTAAGCAGGTTGGGAATGCCGCAGGCGAATTCGAGGATGTCGATGCCACGGTCCACTTCGCCCTGGGCATCGGTGAACACCTTGCCATGCTCGGCAACGATGATGCGCGCGAGGTCGTCTTTGCGTTCACGCAGCAGGTGCAGGTATTCGAACAACACCCGCGCGCGGCGGATCGGCGGGGTGTCGGCCCAACCCTCGAAGGCAGCCTGGGCAGCGGCGACGGCTTCGGCCACGGTCTGGCGGCTGGCCAGGGCGACGCGGCCGGTCTTTTCACCGGTGGCCGGGTTGAAGACGTCCTGATAACGGTCATCGCGGGACACGCGCTGGTCGTTGATGTAGTGCTCGATTGTAGTTGTCATGGCAGTCGATCCCAGGTGGATAAGCGTTGGACACACGATAGGCTTTCGCTTTGTTCCAAACCAGAGCAGAATCCTGAACTTATTGTCCACCTATGCGAACAATCCAATCATGGAAAAGGCTGAGATCGAAGGGCTCTGGACCCATATCCACTGGCTGTCGGTGCTGGAAGAGCAAGGCACCTACACCGCCGCCGCCGCGCGTTTGGGGGTGAGCAAGTCGGCCGTGAGCCAGCGTATTTCCGACCTGGAAAAGGCCACCGGCACAAGCCTCGTCACCCGCACGACACGCAGCGTACGCTTGACCGACGCAGGGCTGTCGCTGACCCGCGAAGTGCGCAGCGCCTATGCGCAAATCGCCCGCAGCTTTTCATCGGTACGCGACTCGGTCGGCGAGATTCGCGGGCTGGTACGGCTGACAGCGCCGGTGGCGTTCGCCCGCCAGCAACTGGTGCCGCATCTGTCGGAATTTTTGCAGTTGTACCCACAGGTGCGCATCCAGCTGGATGTGTCGGATGCCTTGAGTTCGCTGGCGGCCGAAGGCTACGACCTCGCCGTGCGTCACGGCTTCCAGGTGCCGGAAACCCACGTGGCCTGGAAGTTATGCGATACCGGCTCAGTGCTGGTCGCGACCCAGGATTACCTGCAACGCCACGGTGAACCCCGTGAGCCCGGCGATTTGTCCGCGCACAACTGCCTGTTCTACCCACGCGGCACCGACCAGCCCGCCTGGACCTTCGAACGCGGCAGCAAAAACGTCGAGCGCCTCACCGTGCCCATCTCCGGCAGTTTCGCCACTAATAACAGCGAAGCCCTGCGCGACTCCGCCCTCAACCACCTGGGCATCGCCCTGCTCCCGGACTTCAGCGCCCATGCCGCGCTGGCCAGCGGCAAGTTGGTGCAGGTGCTCAAGGACTGGACGCTCAAGGGCGCGTTTGCTGATGAGATCTACCTGATCCGCCCTTATTCGCCCCATGTGCCGAAGTCGGTGAGTGTGTTGGTGGGTTATCTGAAGGAAAAACTGGCGGGTGGATTTCGCTTCGTGGGATGAGGTTTGCCTCTTGCCCATCAGGACTAAAAGTCCATAATGGACAAATAAGTTCAATCACGGAGATTCCCATGCCCAGCACGCCTCAAGTGATCAACCAAACCCAGGCCCGCGAACTACTCGCCCAAGTCGATGTGCCCGACATCCTGCGCAAGCTGTTCCGCGACCTCGCCGCCGGGCAGGCGGTGCAGCCGGCACAGCAACTGGTGGAATTCCCACAGGGTGCCGGCGACTTTATCAACTACCTGGGCGTGCTGGCCGAAGACGGTGTTTATGGGGTGAAGACCTCGCCGTATATCGTGCGTGAGCAAGGACCACTGGTGACGGCCTGGACGCTGTTGATGTCGATGCACACCGGCCAGCCGCTGCTGTTGTGCGATGCCGCCGAGTTGACCACCGCACGCACTGCCGCGACGACGGCGTTGGCGGTGGAGGCGTTGGCGCCTTTGTCCGCGCGGCGCCTGGCGATCATCGGCAGTGGCAAGGTTGCGCAGGCCCATCTGCATTACGTGAAAGACCTCAGGGACTGGCAGAGCATCAGCCTGTTTTCGCCCAGCCTGGGCGGCGCTTCGGCGGATGCCATCGCCCACCTCAAAAGCCTCGACCCACGGCTGACAGTTGCGCCTACGTGCGATGCGGCGGTGGATGACGCCGACGTGATCCTGCTGTGCACCTCATCGGCTGGCCCGGTGATCGATCCTGCCCGCTTGAGCAAGCCTGCACTGATCACCTCCATCAGCACCAACGCCCCGCGCGCCCATGAAGTGCCGCCGCAGTCACTCAACGCCATGCAGGTCTTCTGCGACTATCGCCAGACCACCCCAGGCTCGGCGGGCGAGATGTTGATCGCCACGGAACAACACGGCTGGGACAAACGCCACATTGTCGGCGACCTGCCCGAACTGCTCAGCGAACACGTACAACGCCCGTCCTACGAGCGTCATGTCTTCTTCCGCTCCATCGGCCTGGGCCTGGAAGATATCGCCCTGGCCAATGCCCTCTGGAGACACCTATGAGCCACGCAGACTTCATCATCATCGGCGGCGGCATTGCTGGCGCGTCCACCGGCTTCTGGTTGTCGCAGCACGGCAAGGTGTTGGTGCTGGAGCGCGAAAGCCACCCGGGCTATCACTCCACCGGGCGTTCGGCAGCGCTCTACACCGCAGCCTATGGCACCCCGCAAGTTCGCGCGCTGACCCTGGCCAGCCGCGAGTTTTTCGACCACCCGCCCGCCGGTTTCTGCGAGCATCCATTGCTCACGCCACGGGGCGAAATGACCGTGGACTTTACCGGCGATGCCGCCGAGTTGAACGCGCAATACCTGAGCGCCAAGGCCACCGTGTCGCAGGTTGAACTGCTCAGCGCCGACCAAGCCTGCGCGAAACTGCCGATCCTGCGCCGCGAAAAAGTCCACGGCGCGCTGTACGACCCGACCGCCAGCGATATCGACACCGACGCGCTGCACCAAGGCTACCTGCGTGGCATCCGCCGCAACGGTGGCGAGGTGCTGACCGATCACGCCGTGCAGGGTTTAAGCCGTGATGCCGCTGGCGTTTGGCAGGTCCAGGCGGGCGAAAAAACCTACACCGCCCCCACCCTCATCAACGCCGCTGGCGCCTGGGCCGACCACATCGGCGCAATGGCTGGCGCTGCGCCCATCGGCCTGCAACCCAAGCGCCGCTCGGCGTTTATCTTTGCCGGCCCCGAAGGCGTCGACACTCACCATTGGCCGATGCTGGTGGCGCTGGACGAATCCTTCTACATGAAGCCCGACGCCGGCATGTTCCTCGGCTCGCCGGCCAACGCCGACCCGGTGGAGCCCCAGGATATCCAGCCCGAAGAACTGGACATCGCCATGGGCATCTACCAGATCGAAGAAGCCACCACCCTGACCATCCGCCGCCCGACCCGCACCTGGGCCGGCCTGCGCAGTTTTGTCCCGGATGGTGATTTGCTGTCCGGCTTCGACTCCCTGGTGCCCGGGCTGTTCTGGGTTGCCGCGCAAGGCGGCTACGGCATCCAGACGTCGCCGGCCATGGGCCAGGCCAGTGCGGCACTGGTACGCGGCGCGCCTTTGCCGGAGCCACTGGCGCGGTTCGGCCTCGACGCTGGTATGCTCTCCCCCGCCCGCCTGGAGCCCCATTGATGAACAGCGCCGAACAAGAACAGATCATGCAGAACTTCCGCGCGATGGCCGACGCCATCGCCACGCTGTTCTTTCCCCACGCCGAAGCCGTGCTGCACGATTTGCGCTCGCAAAAAGTCGACTACATCGCCAACAACCTGTCGAAACGGGCGATTGGCGACGACTCGGCGTTGGAGGACATGCTCACCGAAGACGTGAGCGAGGTGAATATCGGCCCGTATGAAAAGCTCAACTGGGATGGTCAGAAGATTCGCAGCCTGAGCACTGTGCTGCACGACCACAAGGGTCGGCGCTTGGCGGTGCTGTGCATCAACCTGAATATTTCGCTGTTTGAAAACGCCAAGGCGGCGTTGGACCTGTTCCTCTCGCCGAGCAAATTGATCCCGCAGCCGGACTCGTTGTTTCGCGATGATTGGCAGGAGCGGATCAACACGTTCTTGCATGCGTGGATGCGGGAGCGGCAGTTGAGCTTGAACTTGCTGACTCGGGATCACAAACGCGAGCTGGTGTTGGCGTTGCATGCCGAGGGTGCGTTCAAGGGCAAGAGTGCTTCGAACTATGTGGCCAATGTGCTGGGGATGGGGCGGGCGACGGTCTACAAGCATCTCAAGGAGCTGAAGGGCCTTTGAGCACACAGCTACTCCTTGTGGGAGCTGTCTGCGATGGCGGCTTGTCGGTGTACATATCCGTTATTTGGGTAACAGCGACTATTGGTTCCGCCCTTACGGCGGCTCACTTTGGAAAAGCCCCAAAGTAAGCAAAAGGCCTTCGCCCCAACACTCGGTGCCTCGCCTAGGCTCGGCATGCCCGTAATCCGACATGGATTTGGGGGGCCGCCGCCACGCGCCATCCATGGCGCGGGGCGGCTAAACCGGCATCCCTGCCGGTTTACCCCCCAAATCCATGCCGAATTCCGGCCAGCGTGTTTAACGGGGCGCCTAAGATCAAAATCAAAAGCAAAGCGCGGCGGCCTAGTAGCCGACCGGGTCTCTGGAGCTGACGCGTTCCCCTGTGGGAGCTGGCTTGCCTGCGATGGCATCAACTGGGTGTGCCTGATGTACCGAGTTGTCTGCATCGCAGGCAAGCCAGCTCCCACAGTTGCCGGTTCCCACAGTTGAAGAGTGAACACCATGAAAAATACCGGTCGGCTCTAAGGCCGCCGCGCTCTGGCTTTTGATCTGGGGTCGCCCCGTCAAACACGCTGGCCGAACGCAGGCTTGAATCCGTGGGCAACCCGGCAGGACGCCGGGTTAGCCGCACTGGGCCATGGATGGCCCATTGCGGCGGCCCACGGATTCAAGCCTGCGTTCGGGCACACCGAGCCTAGGCGAGGTGCCGAGTGTTGGGGCGAAGGCCTTTTGCTTACTTTGGGGCTTTTCCAAAGTGAGTCGCTGTAAGAGCGAAACCATAAGTGGCCGTTACCTAAATAACGGATATGTACACCGACAGACCGCCATCGCAGGCAAGCCAGCTCCCACAAGGACCTAGGCTGCCTTGATACCGATGAGCCCCCTCAATCCCCGTAAATATCAGACTTAAAATACTGCTCCGAAATCTTCTGGTACTCACCACTCGCCCGAATCCCATCAATCGCCTTGTTCAACTCACTGACCAACTCACCATTGCCCTTACGCACCGCGATCCCGGCACCCTCACCCACGTATTTCGGGTCCTTCAGCTCCGGTCCGACAAACGCGTAGCCCTTGCCCCGTGGCATCTGCAGGAAGTCATTCAGCGGAATGGTGTCGGCAAAGATCGCATCCAGGCGCCCGGCCGCCAGGTCCATGTAGATTTCTTCGTTGTTGCTGTAGCGCTTGACGCTGATGCCCTTGGGTTCAAACACCTCGGTGGCATAACGGTCGGTGGTGGTGGCGCGCTGCACGCCGACTGTCTTGCCCTTGAGGCTGGCGTATTGGTCATCCACCACGGCGCCGTCCTTCATCACCAGGCGCGAGGACGTGAAGTAGTACTTGTGGGTGAAATCCACCGACTTCTTGCGGTCTTCGTTGATGGTCATGGACGACAGGGCCAGGTCGATTTTCTTCACCTTGAGGGAAGGAATCAGGCCATCGAACTCACCTTCGACCCACACGCACTTGACCTTCATCTGCGCGCACAGGGCATTGCCGATGTCGTAGTCGAAGCCAACGATCTCGCCTTTTTCAGTCTTGGACGCAAAGGGCGGGTAAGCCGCTTCGATGCCGATACGCAGGGTTTTCTCGGCTGCCAGCAGGTGGCTGGACGCGAGCAGGCCCAAGGCCAGGGCGGTGATGAGGGGGAGTTTCTTCATGATGAGGTTCTCGCGGGTTGTTGTTGGTTTGGCAAGAGAGAAGAAAACGCTGCAACCTTTATTTTGTACTTATAATTCCATACTGGACTTTTACGTCTTTATCGTCAATCACAGTTGTAGCGCGTATGCACCAACACCCGGGTAAACGCCGGTGCGGCCCGCGCGCCCTCTCGGGCCCCGCGAATCCAGCGCACCGCCGCCGCCACCTCGCCGACAAAGTCGTGGGACAGCACATAGTCCATCACCCCGGTTTCGAGCATCGCTCGGGTATGCCCGGTCAACTCGTGCCCGACAAACACCGGCCGCTGTTCGCCGGGGATGGTGCCGATGGCCTGCACCACGCCACGGTTGGCCCCGGCGACGTTGTAGATCGCCGCCGGGTAGTCGTGTTTGGAGAAGTAGCGCATCAGCTGTTCGGCAGTGGTCTGCGGGCGGTCGTCAGACACCATCCGCTCATCGATTTTCAGGTGCGGGAACTCCGCGCGCAGTACCCGCCGAAAGCCCATCTCACGCTCCTGCTGGCAACGGAACGCCATGCTGGTGACCAGCAGGATCTTCGCCTTCTGCCGCGCCAGCGCGTTGCCGATCAGCAACCCGGCGACGCTGCCAGCGGCGTACTGGTCGTTGCCCACGTAGGCGCTGCGCCCGGAGTTGGGCAAGTCGGTGGTGAGGCAGACCACGGGGATTGCCCGGCGACACAAGGCGCGCACGGCACGGTTGATCGCCGGGTGTTCACGGCACACCACAATCACCCCGTCGGCGGTGGCGCCATCGGCCTGCACACGATCGGCGAATGCCGCTGGGTCGACGCTGTCGCTGGTCACGTAGTGACCGTCAACGACCACGCCGGGGGTTGAGCTGTTCACCGTCTCCTGTGCCTCGGCCAGCGTCGTGTTGAAGGTTTCCCCCGAGTCACAGAACAGCTTGATATGCAGGGTGGCCGTGCCGTTGGCCAGGTCTTGCCTGAGCTTGTCCAGCGCCGCCAGCACTTTGAGCCGCGTCTGTTCGCGCACCCCGGCACGGTGGTTGAGCACGCGGTCCACGGTGGCGACGCCGACCCGGGCGACCTTGGCGATCTGCTCCACCGTGGGGCCCTTCCAGAATTGCACAGGGGTTTGCTGAGACATGGCGGACCCGTCCTGAATGATGTGAATACCCTCATTTATAAGCCGTAAATCCCTATATGAAGAATTTTTTGTGCGGCTCCACTTGATGGAGTTCCCATCAGTTTTAGCCCTTGCTCGCGCTTGAACGCAGGCGAACCGCTGCGAATAATCGCTCCATAACAACCACAACACCTGTCAGGAGCTTCGCGATGAAACTGGGATTTGTCACCGATACCCTCGGCAACCTGCCGTTGGGCGATGTGCTCAAGCACGCTGAACGCATGGGCCTGTCGGGCCTGGAAGTGAACACCGGGGGTTGGTCCACCGCACCGCATTTCAACCTCAAGCAGATGTTGGAAAGCAACGCCGCACGCCGCGATTTCACCCGCAGTTTCGAGCAGCACAACCTGGAAATCATCGCCCTCAACGCCAACGGCAACCCGCTGCACCCGACCCAGCCGGAACAGGCCCAGTGCCTCAAGGACACGATCCGCCTGGCCGGTGAACTGGGGATCAAGACCGTGTGCACCATGTCCGGACTGCCCGAAGGCCAGGCCGGCGACCGCATGCCCAACTGGGTCGTCGCCTCGTGGCCGCCAGAGACGCAAACCATGCTGCGCTACCAATGGGAAGAACGCCTGCTGCCGTTCTGGAGCGAGATCGCAGGCCTAGCCAAGGCCCATGGCGTGGAGCGCATCGCCCTCGAATTGCACGGTAACCAGTGCGTGTACAACGTGCGTTCGCTGCTCAAGCTGCGTGACGCCATCGGCCCGGTGATCGGCGCCAACCTCGACCCGTCGCACCTGTTCTGGATGGGCGCCGATCCACTGGCCGCCGCCGACGCCTTGGGCGATGCGCTGTACCACGTGCACGCCAAGGACACGCTGCTCAACGCACCCGTACAGGCGGTGGATTCACTGCTGGAAAACGGCTCGCTGATGGACGTGTCGGCGCGCAGTTGGTCCTATATCACCCTGGGTTTCGGCCATGGCGAACAGTGGTGGCGCCAGTTCTGCTACCGCCTGAAAATGGCCGGCTACGACGGCTGGTTATCCATCGAACACGAAGATGTGCTGCTCAATAGCCTGGAAGGCCTGGAAAAATCCGTCGCGCTGATGCAAGGCGTGATGCCGGTCGCCACCAGCGACTTCAAACCGCAAGCGATCTGAAGTCAGGGCTTCAGGTTCTTGATACTGGCAAACGTCGACTCGCCCCGCGCCTGCTCCAGCACGTTGATCGGCATGGGCGCAGGCGCGGTGTGAAGGATCGGCTTGACCACGATGGAGCGCTCACTGTCGGTGGCCGAGCGCTCGTCGCTGGGCGGCACGCCGAAGTACTCGCGGTAGCATTTGGAGAAGTGCGGCGTGGACACAAACCCACAGAGCACGGCCAGTTCGACGATGGAAATCGGCGTCTGTTTGAGCAACTGCCGCGCACGAATCAGCCTGAGCCTGAGGTAGTAGCGCGAGGGCGAACAGTGCAGGTACTTCTGGAACATGCGCTCCAGCTGGCGCCGTGACAACGCCACGTAAGCGGCCAGTTCATCGAGGTTGATCGGCTCTTCCAGGTTGGCCTCCATCAACGCGACGATGTCCTGTAGCTTGGGTTGCTGCGTTCCCAACATATGCTTGAGAGGCTCGCGCTGGTGATCCTGCTCGTTGCGGATGCGCTCGTAGACAAACATGTCCGAGATCGCGGCAGACAGTTCATGCCCGTGATCACGGCCGATCAGGTGCAACATCATGTCCAGCGGCGCGGTGCCGCCGGAGCTGGTGAGGCGGTCGCGGTCGAGGGTGAACAGGCTGGTGCTGAGTGTCACCCGTGGAAATGCTTCCTGCATGGCGGCCAGCCATTCCCAATGCACGCTGCATTCATAACCATCGAGCAAGCCGGCCCGCGCCAACACCCAACTGCCGGTACAGATACCGCCGAGGCGTTTCGAATAACGCGCCTGGCTGCGCAGCCACTTGACCAGTTCGCCGGTCACGGTGCCTTGGATACCGATACCGCCGCACACGATCACGCTGTCGGCCACCGGCACGCTACTGATCGAACCGTCCGGGGTGATGGGCACGCCGTCGCTGGCCCACACCGGGTTGCCATCCAGGCTTGCCGTGTGCCAGCGGTACAGCTCCTGGCCGGCCAGCTGGTTGGCCATGCGCAGCGGCTCCAGGGCGGACGCCAAGGAGATCAGCGTGAACTGGTCCAACAGCAGGAACACCAGGCTGTTGATCGGCCGCGCGCTCATGGCTGGGTGGCTGCGGACACGGCCTGTGGTTGGGGTTCGGGATGTCGCGCGGTGATCAAGCCGACCAGGGCAATCAGCAAGGCCAGCACGAGGGTGGATGACACTTCAAAGCGGTGTGCAGGCGTGACCAGCATCACCGTCAACGCGCTACAGATGAACGCGATGACCAGCCAGGTCAGCCAGGGAAACAGCCACATCTTGAACGTCAGCGTGACATTGCGGCGCAGCAGCACCTTGCGCATGCGCAGTTGCGACACGGCAATCACCAGGTACACCAGCAAGGCAATCGCGCCGGAACTGGCGAGCAAAAACTGGAACAGCCCGGCCGGCATAAAGTAGCTGAGCAAGGTCACGCCCGCCCCCAGCACCGTACTGGCGATCACCGCGCCCCGTGGCACGCTGGCGGCCGAGGTCTTTTTCATCAGGGCGGGCGCATCACCGCGCTTGCCCAGGGAAAACAGCATGCGCGAGGCGATGTAGATCGAGGAGTTCATGCAACTGGCCACGGCGATCAACACCACGATATCCACCAGCAGCTTGGCATGGGGAATATTCATCAGTTCCAGGGCGCGCTGATAAGAGCCCACCGAGGCCAGCAACGGGTCGTCCCAGGGCACCACGGAGATCACCACGAAGATCGACAACACGTAGAACACGCCGATGCGCCACATCACCGAACGGGTCGCCCGCGCGATATTTTGCGCCGGGTTGCTCGACTCGGCGGCGGCGATGGTGACGGCTTCGGTGCCGATAAAACTGAACATGATGGTAATGAACGCGCCAACCACCGCCGACAGCCCATTCGGCGCAAAACCGCCGTGTTCCGCCATCAAGGTGCTGAGCCCGCTGGCCTCGCGCTCGGGAATCCAGCCCATCAACACGGCAAAGCCCAAGCCAATGAACCCGATGATCGCCACCACCTTGGCCATGGCGAACCAGAACTCGAATTCGCCGTATTTGGACACGCTGAACAGATTGGTCACCACCAACAAAAAGATCGACAACAAGGCAAAGAGCCAAGCGTCGATCTGTGGGAACCACTGGTTGAGGATATGCCCGGCGGCCAGGGCTTCGATGGGGATCACCAACACCCAGAACCACCAGTACAACCAGCCGATGGTAAAGCCGGCCCAACGGCCGATGGCCTGGTCGGCATAGGTCGAGAACGAGCCGGTGTCCGGGTTGGCCACCGCCATCTCACCAAGCATGCGCATGACCAGCACCACCAGCAGCCCGGAAAACAGATAAGCCAGCATCACCGCCGGCCCCGCCGCCGCAATCGCGTGCCCGGAACCGACAAACAACCCCGCGCCGATAATCCCGGCGATGGAGAGCATGGTGACGTGGCGCGGCTTGAAGCCCTGCGCCAACTGGCCGTTGGAATCCTTGGTGTTCAGGCTATTCATCGTTGTTTTTATTCTCGGTGATCGACGTAAGGCGTACTGACTGAAGAGTCAGGCGATCATCATTTCTTAATGATGAGTCACCTTACGCGGGCCGGCTGGACCGAAAATAGCCTGGGTGCGGCATGAATGCGTCTGATATCGACATCCTTGCCCTAGAAATCCACGCTCGCCGACAACTGCAACGTGCGCGGATAGCCCGGCGAAAACGCGCCGTACGAGGCCACGCCCGACCAGTATTCGCGATCAAACACGTTCTGCACCGTGGCACGGAAGGTGGTGGGTCGCCCGTCGATCTTCGTCGCATAACGCGCACCGGCATCGATGCGCGTCCACGAATTCAACTGCTGGGTGTTGGCCTGGTCGACATATTGGCGGTCGGTGTAGATCGCGCCGCCCGTGAGGGTAAAACCTTCCAGCCCCGGGGTGTCCCACTCGGCCCAGAGGTTGGCCTGGATATCCGGCACGCCCACCGGTTTGTTGCCACGGTTGGCGGCGGTGGCGGATTTAGTCAGCTCGCCATCGAGGAAGGTCACGCCGCCCATCAAGCGGGTGCCGGGGGCCACTTCGCCAAACATACTCAGCTCCAGGCCACGGTTGCGCTGTTCGGCCTGTACCGAATACACGCCGTTGGCACCGGTTTCGCCGCTGGGTTTTTCGATCTGGAACAACGCCACCGTGGTCATGAAGGTGCCGTGTTCGTACTTCACGCCGAGTTCGTGTTGCTTGGACTCATAGGGCGCGAAGGTCTCCCCGGCATTGCTCGCCGTGCCCGGTGCCGCGTCGCCTTTGCTCAAGCCCTCGACATAGTTGTAGTACAGCGACACGTCCTCCCACGGCTTGACCACCACACCGAGCAACGGCGTGTTGGCGCTGGCGTCATACCGCGCGCTGACGCCGCCGGTGGCGTTGTAGTTGCGCGACTCAATCGCTTGGTGGCGCATGCCGAGGGTCAGTTGGATACGGTCGTCGAGCATGCCCAGGGTGTCGGTCAACGCAATGCCGGACAGTTCCGTCTCGGAAATGCGCAGCACCTTCGGCGTGTTGATGTATTGCTTGGGCGTGTCCACCGGGTGGTAGATGTTGGAACGGATCAGCGTGCCGTTGTTGATGCCCCGCGACAATTCATCTGTGTAACGGGTCGCCATCAGCGTGGTGGTGTGCGTCACCGGGCCAGTAGCAAACAGTCCGCGAGCGCCCACGTCGGCGGTGGAGCGGTCGACGTTGAATTTGTAGTAGCCCGGTGTGTTGCTGGTGTCTCCCGCGTCATTGAGAATGCGCGGCACCTGGTCGGACATACGCTTCACATCCGAACGCCCGCCACCGGCATGGGCGAACACCGTGAGGTTGTCGTTCAGGTCATATTCGCCGCCGAGCAGCAGCGACTGTTCCTTGGTGTCCGACCAGCCCCACTGCTGCGGCAGGCTGGTGCGGCCATTCGGCGCCGACGGTACCTGCACGCCCGGTTGGATGGTGAAGGGCCGCGAGGCGCCCTCCCAGCTTTCCTTCTGGCTGATGTAATCGAGGTTCAGGCGCAGGCGCTCGCCGCGATAATCCAGGGCGATGGCGCCGATGCCGACGTCGCGGCTCTGGTTGTCCACGGCCGTGTCGCCGCCCTGCAGGCTGCCGTTGAAGCGCACGCCAAACTGGTTTTCATCACCGAAACGACGGCTGATATCGAGGTGGCCGCCGACCTGGCTGTCGGACGCATAGCTGCCGGTAAAGCGCGTCAAATCCTCATCCAGCGGGCGCTTTGGCACGATATTGATGACCCCGCCCACGCCGCTGTTGGGCGAGATGCCGTACACCAGCGCACCCGGGCCCTTGAGCACTTCGATGCGCTCGGCGTACTCGGTGAACGCGCGGTAGTTGGGCGCCACGCCGTAAACGCCGTCGAACGCCAACTCACCGAGGTTGCCCTCGCCAATCGCAAAACCGCGCACGAAAAACGAGTCGACAATACCGCCCGACTGCCCGGTGGAACGCACCGAAGGGTCGCGCTCCAACGCATCGGCGACGGTCACGGTTTGCAGGTCGGCGAGGGTCTTGGCGGTGTAGCTGGTGACACTGAACGGGGTGTCCATCACGTCCTTGTTGCCCAGCATGCCCAGGCGCGCGCCACGGGCGACCTGGCCACCGGCGAACACCTCGGGCAAGGTCGTGGGGCCGCTGTAGACAGCGTTGACGTTCGTCGCGTCAAGGGTCAGGCTCTGCGCGCTGTCGTCGTGCGACTCGGCGGTGGCGGCCCAGGCGTTGCCGCTGGCGGCGGCCAACAACAGGGCAGTACGGATGGCAAATGTTAACCGGCTGGCAACGGGCATGACGTCGGGGTCCTTGCATCAGATGAGAATTACTCCTGATGCCAGCCGACCGGCGAAAAAGTATCAGCCCCCCGTAGATTTTTTTGAAAACCGAGACTGAGCCATGCCACCGACCCGCGTCCTGATTTCCCTGCTGTTCGCGATCCAGCTCGTGTCGATGGGCGCGATGGAAATGAGCGGGCCGTTCTGGCCGGTGCACCTACGTGGGCTGACCGACTCCGATGCACTGTTCAGCGTAGCGAGCATTGCCGTGTACGTCGGGCCGATGCTCGGCATCCTGCTGACCAGCGCGTTCTGGGGGCGCATCGGTGATCGTCATGGGCACAAGCTGATGATGATCCGCGCCCTGGTCGGTCTGACCCTGACTCAGTTGGCGCTGGCGTTGGTCACGGATATCTGGGCGATCCTGCTGCTGCGTTTTTTGCAGGGCGCGTGCGCCGGCTATATCGCCCCGGCCCAGGCGTATGGGGTGAGCATCGAAGTGCCGGCGCGGCGCGCACGCCTGTTTGCGCTGTTGCAGATTTCCACCAACGTCGGCTCGCTGCTGGGCGCGGTGCTCGGCGGCTTGATCCTCGACCATGCGACGTTCTTCTGGATCAACCTCAGCGCTGCCGCACTCTGCGCGGTGTGCACGCTGATCGCCGCGCTGACCTTGCCCGATGTGCCGCCGCAGAAGAGAACCGTGACCGCCTCCGGCGCCGTGGTGTGGCGCGGTTCGGCGCTGCTGCCGCTGTTGGTGGTGATGGGCATTCTATTGCTGGCGCGGCTGCTGCCGCAGACCTCATTCGCGCTGTATGTGAGCAGCACGTTCAACGTCAGCAACGCCTGGGTCGGCCTGTGCTACGGCTTGCTCGCGCTGGGTTTCATCCTGTCCGCGACCACCTGGGCGCGGCACTTCGAAGGCCGCACCCAAGCCGACTCGCTGCAACGCATCGCCTGGGTAGTGCTCGGGTGCATCGCCCTCACCGCCCTGGCCGGCATCACCCGCAACCCGCTGGTATTTGCCCTTGGCTACCTGGTGTGGGGCGTGTTGCTCGGCGCCACGACACCGGTGCTGATGGCGCTGATTTCCAAGACCGCCGACAGCGCCAGCCAGGGCCACGTGCTGGGGATCGCCCAGGGCACGGCGCAATTCGCCTCGATTGCCGGCATCTCGCTCGGCGGGTTGCTCAGCCAGGTGTATGGGCTGGCGTACACCTACCTGTTCGTCTGCGTGGCCTACGTACTGGCGCTGCTTGCGATTCTCGCGTTGCGCTCACGCCGGGTTGTCCCTTAGCATTGGGAATACTTCTCAATTGCACGGTTGCGCGTCATGAGCGAAATCCTCGAAGCCGATAACACCCAGCACCTGCGCGCAATCGCGGCGCTGTACAGCGGCCATCACGGCTGGCTGTACGCCACGCTCAAACGCAAACTCGGCAATGCCATGGATGCGGCGGACCTGGCCCAGGACACCTTCACCCGCATCCTCGCCTCCCAGGTCACGGTGATCGACCAGCCACGGGCCTACCTGACCTGCGTGGCCAAGGGCATCCTGGTCAATTGGTACCAGCGCAAGGCGCTGGAACGCGCCTACCTGGAAGCCCTGGCCAGCGCGCCGCTGCAAGAGGCGCCGTCGGCCGAAACCCACTTCATGGTGCTGGAGACCCTGCACGAAATCGACGCGATGCTCGACGCGCTGCCGCCGCTGGTCAAACGTGCGTTCCTGCTGTCGCAGCTCAACGGCCTCAAATACGACGACATCGCCACGCAACTGGGCGTGTCGTTGATCACCGTCAAACGCTACATGAAACAGGCGTTTGTGCAGTGCCTGATGCTGGTGGAATGAATGCTCAGCCTGCGCAAAGAACCGCCGCTGCCCGCTGACGTCCTCGAAGAAGCCGCCGAATGGTTGATGCGCCTGAGCGAAAGCGACCTGAGCGCCAACGAACGCGCCGAATGGGAGCGCTGGAAGGTCAGCAGCCCCGAGCGTGACCGCGCCTGGGCCCGGGCGCAGTTGCTGCAAAGCAAGCTCGGCGGTTTGCCGCCGGCGCTGGCGATGTCGGCGCTGGATCGGCCAAGTCATCCTGAACGCCGCGCGGCGCTGGGCAAGCTGGCGTTGTTGCTGGCGGTGATGCCGGTTGGTTGGGGCGGTTGGAAGCTGGCGCAGTCGCAGCAGTGGACGGCGGATTTCCGCACCCAGGTCGGCGAGCGCCGTGAGCTGGTGCTGGCCGATGGTTCGCGTATCACGCTTAACACTGACACGGCGATCGATGTGCGTTTTGATAGCCAGCAGCGTCTGGTGCACCTGCGTGAGGGGGAGATCCTGGTGCAGACGGCGGCGGATGCTGCGCGGCCGTTTTTGGTGAGTACGCGGCAGGGGCATATGCAGGCGTTGGGGACGCGCTTTACCGTGCGCGAACTGGGTTCGCGGACTTATCTGGCGGTGCTTGAGGGGGCGGTGAAAGTGGTGTTGGCTGAGAATCGGCAGGGTGCGCCGTTGGTGGTTAATGCGGGGCAGCGTACGGATTTTTCGGCGCAGACGTTTGGTGGGGTGGTGGCTGCTGATCGGAACGTTGGGGCATGGGCTCAGGGGATGTTGATGGCGGACAAGATGCGCCTCGCGGATTTTGTTGAGGAGTTGGCGCGGTATCGGCGCGGCGTTGTGCGGTGTGATCCGGCGATTGCGGGTTTGCTTATTTCCGGGGCGTTTCCGGTGGGTGATACGCAGCGTGCGTTGAATATGTTGGTGGGGACTTATCCGGTGGTTGTTAGGGGGCATTTGAGTGGGTATTGGGTGACGCTTTCGGCGGCTTGAGCTTGGTTTTTTTGGAGTGAGTACATATCCGTTATTTAGGTAACGGCCACCTATGGTTCCGCCCTTACGGCGGGTCACTTTGGAAAAGCCCCAAAGTAACCAAAGGGCTCTTGCCCCAACACTCGGTGCCTCGCCTAGGCTCGGCATGCCCGTAATCCGACATGGATTTGGGGGGCCGCCTAAGATCAAAATCAAAAACAAAGCGAGGCGGCCTGACAGCCGGCCTGATCAATGAAGCGTACGCATTCCCCTGTGGGAGCTGGCTTGCCTGCGATGGCATCAACTGGGTGTGCCTGATTTACCGAGTTGTCTGCATCGCAGGCAAGCCAGCTCCCACAGGTGCCGGTTCCCACAGTTGAAGAGTGAACACCATGAGAAATACCGGTCGGCTCTAAGGCCGCCGCGCTCTGGCTTTTGATCTGGGGTCGCCCCGTCAAACACGCTGGCCGAACGCAGGCTTGAATCCGTGGGCAACCCGGCAGGACGCCGGGTTAGCCGCACTGGGCCATGGATGGCCCATTGCGGCGGCCCACGGATTCAAGCCTGCGTTCGGGCACACCGAGCCTAGGCGAGGTGCCGAGTGTTGGGGCGAGGACCTTTTGGTTACTTTTGGGTCCCTCCAAAAGTGACCCGCTGTAAGAGCGGAACCATAAGCCGCCGTTATCGCAGCAACGGATATGTACCCCACCCCAAAAAAAACCACCCCCCAGCTGATACTTTTCCCAATCTCAACTGGCAAACACATCAACCCCCCTCCACAGGCCCCCATCCATGCTAGTGATCCGCAGCGCACTGCTCAGCCTGGCCCTCACCAGCGCCGCCATGGCCGCGCAGTTGGACGCTGTCACCCTGCACGCCTACCACATCACCCCCGGCCCCCTGGGCGCCACACTGTCGAGCTTCGCCGTGGACGCCGGCATCGCCCTGTCGTTCCTCCCCGCCCTCACCGAAGGCCTCACCAGCCCCGGCCTGTCCGGCACCTACTCGACCGAAGAAGCCGTCACCCGCCTGCTCGCCGGCAGCGGCCTGGAAATGGTCTTGCGCGAAGACGGCAGCTACACCCTGATACAACGCCGCGTCACCCTGTCACAAACCACCGTCAGCGCCACCGAGCAGCGCGCCGACAGCCTGCCACCCGCCTATTCAGGTGGCCAGGTCGCGGTCGGCGGGCGCCTGGGCATGCTCGGCAACAGCGACCTGATGGACGCCCCGTTCAGCGTCAGCACCTACACCGCCGCGTTGATCAAGGACCAACAGGCAACCACCGTCGGCGACTTGCTGGAGCGTGATTCCTCAGTGCGCTCCACCGGGCAGACCGGCGGCATTGTCGATTCGTTTTTCATTCGTGGCTTCCCGGTCGGTGAAGGCAACCTCGGCGAGTTGGCCTTCGATGGCGTGTACGGCGTGGCGTCCAACTACCGTGTGTTCACCGAGTACGCCGAGCGCATCGAAGTGGTCAAGGGCCCGGGCGCGCTGCTCTACGGCATGTCGCCCAACAGCGCCGTGGGCGGCGTGATCAACGTGGTGCCCAAGCGCTCCCTCGACGAAGACCTCACCCGCTACACCGCCAGTTATGCCCAGGATTCGCACCTCGGCAACCGCATCGACATCAGCCGCCGCTTTGGCGACGAGCGCCGTTTCGGCCTGCGCCTCAATGGTGGCGTGCAGCAGGGCAACACGGTGATCGACGACCAATCCCGCGAAGTCGGGATTGGCGCGCTGTCCCTGGATTATCAGGGCGAACACCTGCGCAGCAGCCTGGACCTGATCTCCCAGGAAGAGGAATTCGACGCCGCATCCCGCCCATTCCTGATCGCCCCCGGCGTCAGCATTCCCGACGCCGCGAACGGCCGCACCAACGTCAGCCAGGACTGGGGCTGGTCGCGCACCCGCGACAAATCCGCGTTGCTCAGCGGCGAATATGACCTCAACGACAGCCTGACCCTGTTCGCCCACGCCGGCGGCGGCAAATCGGCGGTGGCGCGTATGTCCGACCAGACGCCGAAGATTATCAACGCCGCCGGCGACACCGATTCGACGCCGGGCTATTACCGCTTCGAAGTGCAGCGCTACACCGTCGACGCCGGCGCTCGTGTGCGTTTCGACACCGGGCCGGTCAGCCACAGCACTGTGGTGCAAGCCAGCCGCTATCGCGATGAGCTGTCGCGGGGGATTATTTCCGGCGCCTCGGTATTGTCGAATATCTACCACCCCATCGACCGCCCCAAACCGTCGATTGCCAAGCCGAATGCGCCGAAAGTCTCCGCCACCGAGCTGTCCGGCGTGGCCATCGCCGACACCCTGTCCGTGCTCGACCAGCGCGTGCAGGTCACCGTCGGCCTGCGTCAACAGCGCATCCAGTCCAACAACTACAACAGCGCCGGCGCGGTGACCACGGCCTACGACGACGGCAAGACCACGCCGCTGTTCGGCGTGGTGCTCAAGCCGTGGCAGCACGTGGCGTTCTACTACAACTACCTCGAAGGCCTGAGCAAGGGCGACGTAGCGCCGTCCAACGCGGCGAATGCCGGGGAGATCTTTGCGCCGTACGTGTCCAAACAGCATGAAGTGGGGGTCAAGCTCGACTACGGCACCTTCATGTCGACACTGGCCCTGTTCCAGATCGAAAAGCCCAGCGGTGAACTGGCCGCTGGGCGCTTCTCGGTGCAAGGCGAACAGCGCAACCGTGGCCTGGAATTGAACCTGTTTGGCGAAGTCGCCCAAGGCACGCGCCTGCTCGCGGGCGTGACCCTGCTGGATGCGCAACTGACCCAGACCGGCATTGCCGCCAATCGCGGCAATAGACCGGTGGGCGTACCCGAGGTGCAAGCCAACCTGTGGGGCGAATGGGACACGCCGTGGGTCGAAGGCCTGACGTTGACCAGCGGCGCGATCTACACCGGCAGCCAGTACGTCGACCAGGCCAACACCCAACGGCTCGATCCCTGGACCCGCATCGATGTCGGCGCGCGCTACAGCACGCGCATCGCCGAGCGGCCGACCACGTTCCGCGCCACGGTGCAGAACCTGTTCGACCGCCAATACTGGTCCGGCGTGGCCTCCTACGGCGCGTTCTCCCAGGCGTCGCCACGCACCCTCCTCCTCTCGGCCACGGTCGATTTCTGATACCTGCAAGGGCTCCCATGATGCTTTCGATTATTCGACGCGGCCACGTCCTGGCGGCGCTGTTGTTCACCGGGTGGCTGGCACTGCCGGCGGTTGCTGCACCCACCACGGTCACCGACCTGCTCGGACGCCAGGTCAAGGTCAACCTGCCGGTGCAACGGGTGATTCTCGGCGAGGGCCGCCAGCTGTACCTGGTGGCCGCGCTGGACACACAAAACCCCATCGAACGCATCGTCGGCTGGCGCAAGGACCTGATCCAGTCCGACCCCGACACCTACAACGCCTACCTGCGTAAATTTCCCGCCATTGCCAAGATCCCCACCTTCGGCGGCTTTGAAGACGGCACCTTCGACATCGAACAAGCCATCTCCCAGCGCCCCGACGTGATCATCCTGAATATCGAGGCGCAGCACGCCACCGAAGATGCGCGCTATATCGAGAAACTCGACGCCCTGGGTATCCCGGTGGTGTACGTGGACTTTCGCAACCAGCCCATGACCAACACCGAGCCAACCATGCGCCTGTTCGGCCAACTGTTCGGCAAGGAGCAGCAAGCCGAAGCGTTTATCGCGTTTCGCAACCGGCAGATCCTCCGCGTCACCGACGTGATCGCCGCGCAACAGCCCGCGCGCCCGGCGGTGTTTATCGAGCGCATCGGTGGCTACACCGACGATTGCTGCCTGAGTTTCGGCAATGAAAACTTCGGCCTGTTCGTCGAGCTGGCCGGTGGCAACAACATCGCCAAAGGCATCATCCCCACTACGTTCGGCCAGTTGAACCCCGAGCAAGTGATCGTCGCTAACCCGGCGCATGTAGTGGTCACCAGCGCCAACTGGGAGGCGTTCGCGCCGGGTGGGCATTGGGTGGGTGTCGGCCCCGGTGCGGACATGAACGAAGCACGGCGCAAACTGGCGTGGTACACCCAACGCCCGGCCTATGCCGGAATCCAGGCCCAGCAAAACCAGGCCTTCCACGCCATCTGGCACCAGTTCTACAACAGCCCGTACCAGTTCGTGGCGATCCAGCAATTGGCCAAGTGGTTTCACCCGACGCTGTTTGCCGACCTCGACCCCGAGGCGTCCTTTCACGAACTGCACGAGCGCTTCCTGCCGGTGCCGTATGAGCCGGGCTACTTTGTGAGCCTCAAGCCATGACCGTCACCTACCGCCGCCTGGTACTGCGCAAACGCCTGATCCTCTGCGCCCTGGCCGCGCTGTTGCTGGGCAGCGTGCTGCTCGACCTGGCCCTGGGCCCGGCGCGCTACAGCCTCAGCGAAGTCCTAGGCGCCCTGCTCTCGCCCGAGACGGCCACGCCACAAGTGCGCGTGGTGATGTGGGATATCCGCCTGCCCGTGGCCTTGATGGCCGTAGCGGTGGGCGCCGCGCTGTCGCTGGCCGGGGCGCAGATGCAGACCATCCTCAATAACCCGCTGGCCAGCCCGTTCACCTTGGGCCTGTCCGCCGCCGCCAGCTTCGGCGCAGCCATGGGCCTGGCATTTGGCGTGGCGCTGTTTCCACTAGCGGCGCAGTACATGGTGCCGCTCAACGCGTTCATCATGGCCATGCTCTGCGCGCTGCTGATCCACTTCCTCAGCCTGCGCCGTGGCGTGACTGCGGAAACCATCGTGCTGCTAGGCATCGCCCTGGTGTTCACCTTTAACGCGCTGCTGGCGCTGGTGCAGTTTTTTGCCACCGAGCAAGCCGTGGCCGCCGTGGTGTTCTGGACCATGGGCAGCCTGACCAAAGCCACCTGGCCCAAACTCGGAGTGATCTGCCTGGTCATCCTGATCACCCTGCCGATCTTCGCCAAACGCGCCTGGGCCCTGACTGCGCTGCGATTGGGCGATGACAAGGCCGCCAGCTTCGGTATCAATGTGCGCAGCCTGCGCTTCCAGACGCTGATCATGGTCAGCCTGCTCGCCTCGTTCCCGGTGGCGTTTGTCGGCACCATCGGCTTTATCGGCCTGGTGGGCCCGCACATCGCGCGCATGCTGATCGGCGAAGACCAACGCTTCTTCCTGCCCGCCTCGCTGCTGACCGGCGCGCTGATCCTGTCGGCCAGTTCGGTGGTGAGCAAAACCCTGATCCCCGGCGCGATCTTCCCGATTGGCGTGGTCACCTCGCTGATCGGCGTGCCGTTCTTTATCTCCCTGATCCTCAGCGGGAAGAAAAACTCATGGTAAGTATCCAGCTGCACGACCTGGGCGCCTGCTACGGGCCGCGCACTATCATCAGTGGCGTCAGCACCGCGCGGTTTGTCGGCGGCCAGGTGGTCGCCGTGGTCGGCCCCAATGCGGCGGGCAAATCCACCCTGTTCAAGCGCATCGCCGGGCTGATCGATGGGCCCGGTGAGGTGAGCCTGCAAGGCTCGGCAAAGGGTGTGCAAGGCATCAGCTACATGCCCCAGGGCCTCAACGCCAGCGCCCGGCTGACGGTGTACGAATCGGTGCTGCTGGCGCGCAAGCAGCTCGCACCGGGTTGGACGGTGCACGATGACGAACTAAAGTTGGTGGATGAGATGCTCGACGCCCTCGGCATCCGCGACTTGGCCTTTCGCAACCTCGGCGAACTCAGCGGCGGCCAGCAACAATTGGTGTCCATCGCCCAGACCCTGGTGCGCGAGCCCGAGGTGCTGCTGATGGACGAACCCACCAGCGCCCTCGACATGCACCGCCAGGTCCAGGTGCTGAACTTTATGCGCGCCCTCGCCCGCCAGCGCCAGGTCATCGTGTTTATCGCCCTGCACGACCTCAACCAGGCGCTGCGCTTTGCCGACCAGGTGCTGGTGATTGCCGACGGCACGGCCAAGGGCAGCGGGCCGAGCCATGAGGTGATCAACGAGGCGATGTTGCGCGCGGTGTACAAGGTCGAGGCGCGCATCGAACGGTGCAGCCGGGGCCAGCACCATATCCTCATCGACGACATTGTCTGACTGACCCATTCCTCGCGAATCCTTGCCTGATCCTGCGGACTTGACGACGACCGGGCACATGGCCCTTGCGCGGTGGTCTAGAGTTCGACACTAAGCGGCCAACGCATTTCCTATTAAATAAAGGCCGCACCTACCGTCGATCAGCAGGTGAGCCATGGAATTACGAATCAACCAGACGACCTATCAGGTCGATGCTGATGCCGATACCCCGTTGCTGTGGGTGATCCGCGATGACCTCGGCCTGACCGGCACCAAGTACGGCTGCGGCCTGGCCCAGTGCGGCGCCTGTTCGGTGCTGGTGGACGGCAACGTGGTACGCAGCTGCGTGACCCCGGTGGCCGGCGTGGTCGGGCGTGAAATCACCACCATCGAGGCGATTGAAGCCGATGAGGTGGGCAAGCACGTGGTGGCGGCCTGGGTCGAACATCAGGTGGCGCAATGCGGGTATTGCCAGTCCGGGCAAGTGATGGCGGCCACGGCGCTGCTCAAGCACACCCCCAAGCCCAGCACCGAGCAGATCGACGCGGCGATGGTCAACCTGTGCCGTTGCGGCACGTACAACGCGATTCATGCGGCGGTCAACGACCTGGCCAAGCAGGAGAACGCCTGATGAAGACGCGCGATGACTTATTCGACGGCCCGGTGAACCTGTCACGCCGGCACTTTCTGGCGAGTACGGCGGTGGGTGCGCTGGTGATCGGCTTCGGTTTGCCACTGGGCTCGCCCAGGGTGCAGGCTGCCACCGCTGAGCGCGGTACCCAGGTGCCGGCGTTCCTGGAGATTCGCCCGGACGGTAGCGTGCGGCTGCTCAGCCCCTTTATGGAAGGTGGGCAAGGCACGCACACGGCGATGGCGCAGATTGTCGGCGAAGAACTGGACGCCGACCCCGCCACCTTCATTGTCGAAGCCGCGCCGCCTGGCGAAGCTTATGTGGTGATGGAAAACGGCATGCGCATCACCGGCGGCAGCATGTCGGTGCGTATGAGCTACCCAACCATGCGCCGCCTCGGTGCATTGGCGCGGGCCATGTTGTTGCAAGCCGGCGCCGAGCAATTGAACGTGCCGCTGGCCGAACTGAGCACCCAACCCGGTCGCGTGGTACACGCCGCGTCCGGGCGTTCCCTGGGCTACGGCGAATTGGCCGGGCGCGCCCTGGACATGCCGGTGCCGGACCCGGCCACCATCACCCTGCGCGACCCGAGCCAGTTCCGCTGGATAGGCAAGCCCGTGCGCCGCGTGGATGCCTATGACAAATCCACCGGCAAGGCGCAGTACAGCATCGACTTGAAGGTCGACGGCATGCTCCACGCCGCCGTGCAACACGCGCCGCGCCTGGGCATGACCGTGGGCAGCCTGCGCAACCAGGCGCAGGTCGAAGGCATGAAAGGCGTGCATTCGGTGCACCAACTGCCCGGCGCCGTGGCGGTGGTGGCCGAGCGTTGGTGGCACGCCAAGCGCGCGGTGGAGGCGATCCAGGTCGATTGGCAGGAAGCCGGTGCCGACGCCAAAGTGCGGGTGATGCCCGCTGACTTTTCCAGCGATGGCTGGCGCGACGTGCTCGCGGCCCAGCAAGGCCCGGCCCGTGACGACGAAAACGAAGGGGATGTCGCCGCCGCGCTAAAGGGCGCCAAGACCAGCGTCGAGGCCACCTACCACAACCAGTACGTCAACCACGCCCAGTTGGAACCGCCGTCCGCCCTCGCCCGCTTCAATCCCGACGGTACGCTGGACATCTGGCTGCCCAACCAGGCGCCGGATATGTTCCGCGCCGACATCGCCAAGCGCGCCGGCCTCGACCCGGCACAGGTCAACTTGCACTCGCCTTTGCTCGGCGGCTTTTTTGGCCGGCATTTCCTGTATGACTCGGCCAGTCCGTATCCCCAAGCCATTGCGCTGGCCAAAACCGTCGGCCGCCCGATCAAGCTGATCTGGAGCCGCGAAGAAGAATTCCTGCGGGATGTGCTGCGCCCGGTGGCGGTGGTCAAGTTCCGCGCCGCGCTGGATGACAAAGGCTTTCCCGTAGCCATCGAGGCGGTGAGCGCCACCGAAGGTCCCACCGAAGCGATCGCCGGCAAACAGGGCGACAAACTCGACCCCACGGCGTTGGAGGGGTTGTCGGGCAAGTCGTATGCGATCCCCAACAAACGCATCGCGCAGATCTACGTCAAAGGCCCGGCGATGCTCGGTTACTGGCGTTCGGTGGGCAATTCGCTGAATGACTTCTTCTACGAAGCGTTTCTCGATGAGCTGGCCGACAAAGGCGGCCACGACCCGTATGAACTGCGCCTGCACCTGCTGCGCGACAACCCACGCTTGACCACCCTGCTGCAAGCGGTGGGCGAGTTGTCCGGCGGTTGGAAACGCGGGCCGTTCACCGCCGCAGACGGCAGCCGCCGTGCGCGCGGCGTGGCCATGGCTTCGCCGTTCGGCTCCCACGCTGCGGTGATCGCCGAAGTGTCGATTGAACACGGCCAGGTCAAGGTGCATGACATCTGGGAAGCGATTGACCCGGGCAGCATCGTCAACCCGGCGATTGTCGAAGCCCAGGTGAATGGCGCGGTGGCACTGGGCTTGTCCCAGACGTTGCTGGAGGAAGCGGTGTTTATCGACGGCAAGCCACGGGCGCGCAACTACGACCTGTACCCGATCCTGCCGCCGTCGCGGATGGCGCGGGTGCATGTGCGGATTGTCGAGAGTGGCGAAAAGATGGGCGGCATCGGCGAACCGCCGCTGCCCGCCGTCGCGCCGGCCGTGGCCAATGCGGTGGCGCAGTTGACCGGCCAGCGCATCCGCAGCCTGCCCATGAGCCGTCACACCTTCAGCTAACCGCCAGGAAATGCCGATGAACAACCGTCGATTCGCAAGAACCGCAGGCTGGCTGGTGCTGCCCTGCCTGGTCGCCGCAGGCGTGCTGGCCTGGTATGTCACCCGCCAGCCCGCTTCGCCTTTTGAACAAACACAAAGTGTAGAGGCCGCACTGGTCAGTCGCGGCGAGTACGTCGCCCGGCTCAGTGACTGCGTGGCCTGCCACAGCCTGCCGGGCAAGACGCCGTTCGCCGGCGGCCTGGAGATGGCCACGCCGCTGGGGGCGATCCACGCCACCAATATCACCCCGGACCGGGAGCATGGCATCGGTGCCTATACCCTGGCCGATTTCGACCGCGCGGTGCGCCATGGCGTGACACCGGACGGGCGCCGGCTGTATCCGGCGATGCCCTATCCGTCGTACGTGAAGCTCAGCGACGATGACATTCGTGCGCTGTATGCGTTTTTCATGAAAGGCGTGCAACCGGCCAGCGAGCCGAACATCCCCAGCGACATCCCCTGGCCGCTCAACCTGCGCTGGCCCATCGCGCTGTGGAACGGCGTGTTTGCCCCGAGCGCGCCCTACGCGGCCAACCCCGCGCAGGATGCGCTGTGGAACCGTGGCGCCTACATCGTGCAAGGCCCCGGCCACTGCGGCAGTTGCCACACCCCGCGCGGGCTGGCGTTCAACGAGAAGGCGCTGGACGAGTCCGGCGCGCCTTTCCTCGCCGGCGCCCTCCTCGACGGCTGGTACGCACCGAGCCTGCGCCAAGACCCCAACACCGGGTTGGGGCGCTGGAGCGAGCCGCAGATCGTGCAGTTCCTCAAGACCGGACGCAACGCCCACGCGGTGGTCTACGGCTCGATGACCGAAGCGTTCAACAACTCCACCCAGTTCATGCAGGACGACGACCTGGGCGCCATCGCCCGCTACCTCAAGTCCCTGCCCGGCGACCCACAGCGTGACGGCACGCCGTGGCAATACCAGACGGCCGCCGCCAACACCGGCCCGGGCGCCCACACCTACGCCACCCGCTGCGCCTCTTGCCATGGCCTGGACGGCAAGGGCCAACCCGAATGGATGCCACCGCTAGCCGGCGCCACCTCGGCCCTCGCCAAGGAAAGCGCCTCGGCGATCAACATCACCCTCAACGGCTCGCAACGGGTAGTGGCGGCGGGTGTGCCGGACGCCTATCGCATGCCGGCGTTTCGGGAGCAACTGACGGACCAGGAAATTGCCGACGTCCTCAGCTATATGCGCAGCACCTGGGGCAACCACGGCGGCGCAGTGGATGCCCAAGCGGTGGGCAAGTTGCGTGGGCATACCGATCCGGCGAGTAGCAGCCCGATCATTTTGCATATGCGCTGAGGTCGGGCCTGATCGTTCCCACGCTCTGCGTGGGAACGATCGATTGGCTGCATCTGTGAGATCTACGCCCGAACACTGCCAGTCCTATCGACACAGCTCAAATGTGGGAGCTGGCTTGCCTGCGAAAGCGGTGGGTCAGGCAACACCTCAGCCAGCAATGCCGCCGCCTTCGCAGCCTCGCTAAAGCTCGACAGCTCCCACAGGGGACCGGCTGCGTCTGGAAGACAGCCCGATTTGGCTTATCTGACAATCAAAACAGAATCTCACTACGCAATGAACTGGCCGTTGCGGACGGAAGTGCCTGGTGGCCCTCAGCAGAATTGAGCCCCCACTGATCGACGGGATACGGCATTGACCAATCAAAGCCAACCAACTCCCTGACTGACGGTCCCTCCAACCGCTTTTTTATACATACAAAATATGCATAATGACGAGATTCAGAATTCAATTCGATGCGGCAAAAAACATCGCCAATCAGCAAAAGCACAAGGGCATAAGTCTGGCTGACGCAGAACCGGTGTTTAACGATGAAGCAGCCCTGACGCTGCAGGACCATGACCACAACGAAGAACGCTGGGTGACCATGGGCACGGACGCCAAGGGACGCATATTGGTGGTGGCCTACACCTACCGCGACCCCAATTTCGTACGCATTATCAGTGCTCGACTCGCCTCTAAAAATGAACGACGCCAGTACCTGGAAACTTGAACCATGAAAGACGAATACGACTTCAGCAACGCCAAGCGTGGCGCTATTGCCAGCAACAAGGGCAAGACCCGTATCACCATCATGCTGGACGATGCGGTCATCAAAGCCGCCCGTGAGCGCGCGGAGCGAGCGGGCACGGGGTATCAAACCGTGATCAATAACCTGCTGCGTCAGGCGCTGCTGTCCGAGGACGCGCATGAGCTGGCGCCTGCCCCAAAGAAACGCGCGAAAACCCTGCAGGTGATCAACAGCGGCATCAGCCCCTCGGAAGTCGAAGCGCTGGAGCAGCAACTGATTGCCGTTGCAGGCGAACTGAATCGCGTGCTGGGCAACCGTTCCCCTGGCTGACAGGCGCTAAAAAGAGCACTCACTCCACAACTTTCTCCGGACGATGGCTCCAGGCCCCCGCGTCGTCCTGGCGCAACAGGCGGTTCAAGCCGCCGCCCAGGTCGGCGCTGGTGAGTTTGTACTCCACCACATGCACCGTCGCGACAATCCCCGCCGCGAACACCCCGGCAACAAAGGCACTCATCAGCGCAAAGACAATCACGATCCGCTTGGTCAGGCTCTGCCGAAAATCCACGTTCATGCGAGGTTCCACAGCCGCGTTCAAACGGCAACACCGGGAGTGTCGACTAGCGCCTTGCGCCGCCGACGTTCAAACCAAAGATAGACCACGGGCGTGGTGTACAGCGTCAGTATCTGCGACACCGCCAGCCCGCCCACAATCGCAATCCCCAGCGGTTGGCGCAATTCCGACCCGGCGCCATGCCCGAACGCCAGGGGCACCGCGCCCAGCAGCGCCGCCAGTGAAGTCATGAGAATCGGCCGCAAGCGCAGCAAACAGCCTTCGCGCACCGCGTCACGGGGCGACAGGCCTTGCGCTTGGGCCTGCAAGGTGAAGTCGACGATCATGATCGCGTTTTTCTTGACGATACCAATCAGCAAGATGATGCCGATCATGCCCAGCACCGACAGGTCCTGGCCGCACAGCATCAGCGCCAGCAGCGCGCCGAAACCGGCGGACGGCAAGGTCGAGATGATTGTCAGCGGGTGGATCGCATTTTCGTAGAGCACGCCGAGCACGATGTACACGGTGAGGATCGCCGCCAGAATCAGCCACGGCTGCGACTTCAGCGAATCCTGGAACGCCTGGGCGGTGCCCTGGAAGCTGCCGGTGACCGTGTCCGGCAACGCCACGGCCAGGGCGGCCTGGTTGATCGCATCCACCGCCGCGCTGAGGGCTTGGCCGGGGGCCAGGTCGAACGACAAGGTGATCGCCGGGAACACGCCTTGGTGGTTGATGATGATCGGCACTTGCTCGGTCTGCACCCTCGCCAGCAGGTTCAGCGGCACCAGCGCGCCGCTGCTGGCGCGCACAAACAGGTGTTCCAGGGTGGCGGTGGAGGTCTGCCAGCTCGGGTCGAGTTCGAGGATGACGTGGTTCTGGTCCAGTTGGGTGAACATCGTCGCGACCTGGCGCTGGCCGAAGGCGTCATACAACACGTCGTCAATCGCCTGCACCGTGACGCCCAGGCGTGCGGCGGTCGGTCGGTCGATCACCAGGGTCGATTGGGCGATGGCCTGCTGCTGGTCGGAGGTCACGTGTTGCAGTTGCGGCAAGGTCTTGAGCTTGGCCAGCAGTACGCCGCTCCAGTGATCCAGCTCGGCGCTGTCCGGGTCTTGCAGGGTGTACTGGTACTGGGTCTTGCTCGCGCGGCTGCCGATCTGGATGTCCTGGTTGGCCTGCATGAACAGCTTGATCCCGTCCAGGCGATCCAGCGCCGGCTGCAAGCGGCGGATGACTTCAGCCGCACTGGCCGTGCGCTCGCCGAAGGGCTTGAGGTTGATCATCACCTTGCCCTGGCTGACCGTCGGGTTGGGGCCGATCCAGAAATACACGCGCGCCACCGCCGGGTCCTGGCCGATCACTTCGGCGGCACGATTGACCTGGGCGCGCATGGCCAGCGGCGAGATATCCGGCGCCGCTTCCGCCACGCCCTGGATCAGGCCGTTGTCCTGCTGCGGGAAGAAACCTTTGGGAATCGCCACATACAGCATCGCCGTGGCGGCCAACGTCGCGACCGCCACCGCCAGGGTGATGCGCTGATGATCGAGCACCCAATCCAGGCTGCGGCGGTAGCCGTTGTGCAAACGTGTGAACGCCCGCTCGCAAGCCTGGGCAAAACGCCCCTCTTCGTGCTCGGCATGGGGCTTGAGCAGCCACGCGCAGAGCATCGGCGTGATCGTCAGCGAGACAATGCACGACATGATGATCGCCACGCTGACGGTCACCGCAAACTCGCGCATCAAGCGCCCGACGATCCCCGACATCAGCAGGATCGGCAGGAATACCGCAATCAACGACACGGTCATCGAGACAATGGTGAACGCCACTTCGCGCAAGCCATCCACCGCCGACTGCAAGCGCGACTTGCCCATCTCCAGGTGGCGCACGATGTTTTCCATGACCACGATGGCGTCGTCCACCACAAACCCGACGGCAATCGCCAGGCCCATGATCGACAGGTTGTCGAGACTGTAGCCCAGCAGGTACATCACGCCAAAAGTCGCCACCAGCGACAGCGGGATGGTCAGGCTGGGAATCAGCGTGGCCGTGGCCTTACGCAGGAACACAAAGATCACCACGATCACCAGGGCGATGGACAACAGCAAGGTGAATTGCATGTCGTTGACCGACGCCTCGATGGTCTGCGTGCGGTCGCCGACCACTTGCACCTGCACGTCGCGCGGCAGAGAGGCGGTGAGTTCCGGCAGCTTGGCCTTGAGGGTGGCGATGGTCGAGAGCAGGTTGAAACCAGGTTGTTTATGGATGTCGACGATCACCGTCGGCTCGCTGCCCAGTTGCGCGGCTTGCTGCGTGTCTTCGGCCCCGGCAATCACCCGGCCAAGGTCGCCGAGCTTGATCGGCATGCCGTTTTTATAGGCGATGACCTGGTCGCGGTAGTGCTGAGGATCGAGCAACTGGTCCGTCGCGCCGAGGGTGATGGAGCGGCTCGGGCCGTCAAGGCTGCCCTTGGGTTGGTCGAGGGTGCTGACGCCGATCACACTGCGCACGTCTTCCAGGGTCAGGCCACGGGCGGCGAGTGCATCCGGGTCGATCTGCACACGCACGGCGGGCTTCTGCTCGCCGTGGAAATCCACCAGGCCCACGCCGGGCATTTGCGACAGGCGCTGGGCAATGTAGTTGTCGGCGTAGCGGTCCAGCTCCGGCAAGGTGCGAATGGGCGACGTCACTGCCAGCGACAGCACGGTGCCTTCGGCCGGGTTGACCTTGTTGAAGGTTGGCGCGCTGGACATGGTTTTCGGCAGGTTCGGCGTGGCCGTGTTGATCGCGGTTTGCACGTCCTGGGCGGCGCCGTCGATGTCGCGGTTGAGGTCGAACTGCAAGACGATCTGGGTCTTGCCGGCAGCGCTGGATGAGGTCATCGAGGTGACTTGCGGCACGGCGGCGAACGCCCGTTCCAACGGCGTGGCGACCGAAGACGCCATGGTTTCGGCGCTAGCGCCGGAGAGTTTGGCGGTGACCTGGATCGTGGGGAAATCCACCGTCGGCAACGGCGCCACCGGCAGTTGGAAGTAGGCAAACGCGCCCAGCAGCATCACGCCCACGGCCAACAGGCTGAGGCCGACGCGGCGTTGGATCAAACCGGCAAGCCCCTTCATGGTTGCACCTGCGCCACGGCGGCAGTGGCCGCCATCACCTTGACCCCGGGCGCGACACGGGACTGGCCCTGCACCACCACGGTTTCACCAGCGTTCAAGCCTTGGCGAATCCACTGTTTGCCATCGACCACGGTGCCGGCATCGACCAGGCGTGGCTGTACGCGCTGATCCTCCCCCACCACATACACAAAGTTGCCCTGGCGCCCGAACTGCACCGCCTCGGCAGGCACCACGGTCACCGCTTGGTGGGTTTGCACCAGCAGACGCGCGCTGACCAGTTCACCCGGCCAGAGTTGGCTGTTGGCGTTGTCGAACTGCGCCTTGAGCTGGATCTGCCCGCTGGCTGCGGCGACCTGGCTGTCGATAAAACTCAAGTGGCCCGTGGCAATCGCTTGGCGACCATCGCGGGTCATCGCCGTGACCTGCAAGGCGCCCTTGGCGTTTTCGGCAAGGATTTGCGGCAGGTCGTCCTGGGACACGGCAAACGCCACCTGGATCGGGTTCATCTGGGTAATGGTCACCAGCCCCGTGGCTTCGGCGCCGTGGGCGATGGCACCGACATCCAGCAAGCGCTGGCCGGTGCGCCCGGTCAACGGCGCCTTGACCTGGGTGAACTCCAGTTGCAGGCGCGCACTGTCCAGCGCCGCCTGGTCGGCCTGCACCGTGGCCACCTGGGCCGCCAGTTGGGCGCGGAAGGTGTCCACGTCCTGGGTCGGGCCGGCCTTGGCGGCGGCCAGTTTGCTCGCGCGGTCCAGGCTGACCCGCAGGTTGGCCAGTTGCGCCTGGTCCTTGGCCACCAGCGCCTGGGCCTGCGCCACTTGCGCCTGGTACACCCGTGGGTCGATCACCGCCAGCAAGCTGCCCGCGCTGACCATCTGGCCTTCATTGAACAGGATCTTTTGCAGCTCGCCATCGACCCGCACCCGCACGTTGACGCTGTTGAGCGCCTGCACGTTGCCGATGGCGCTGAGCCAGATCGGCACGTCCTCGCGGCTGACCGCTGAGAGATGCACCGGCACGGCACCGGCGTCGGCATTCACGGGGGCCGCCTCGGTGCGACGAATCATTTGCACGCCACCGGCGACGGCGGCCAGCGCCGCGATAATCATGGCGCCCAGGACCAGGCGACGACGGGAATTCAACACACTCATGGCTGAGCCACCTGTACGGGAGATTGGGAAGCTGGGCGGGCGGCGGAAAAATCCCCGCCCAACGCGCGAAACACACCAACGGCGGCCTGCACGTGTTGCAGGCGCACCTGGAGCAGGCTGTCTTCGGCCTGGTATTGGGTGCGCTCGACGATCAACAGCGTCTGGAAATCGGTGGCGCCCAAGCGATAGCGCACTTGCGCCAGGCGTGCGGCCTCGCGGGCGGAATCCACGGCGGCGCGGTTGAGCGTGTAGCTCTTGTCCAGTTCGCGGGCAGCGCTGAGTTGGGTCTCGACGTCTTGCAGCGCCTCGATGATCGACTCGCGGTAACTGGCGGTCAGTTCCTGCACGTGGGCCTGGTCGAAGTGCAACTGGCCCTTGAGCTGGCCACCGTGGAACAACGGCTGGCTGAGGGTGCCGATGGCGCTCCAGATCTGCCCGCCGGCGAGGGTATCGATGCCGCCCAGCAGGTCCAGCGACAGGTTGGGCAGGAACGCCGCACGGGCCACGCCCACGTCGAAGTTGGCCGACACCAGCCGGGCTTCGGCGGCCTGGATATCCGGGCGCTGGCGCAACAGGCCGATGGGCAGGCCGCTGGCCGGTTGCGGCACTTGTACATCCTTAAGCCCTTCGCCTTGCAGGTGGAAACCTTCGGCGGGCGCGCCCACCAGCACCGCCAGTTGGTACAGCGCCTGGTCGTGTTGCTGGCGCAGCGGCGGCATGGCGGCTTCGAAGGTCTGCAACGCGTTGCGCTGCTGGGCCACTTCCAGGTCGGACACGGCGCCCTGGCTGGCTTGCACTTCCACCAGGTCGAGGACTTGGCGGGCGTCGTCGGCGATGGCTTGGGCCAGGCGCAGGCGCTCTTGCAGGGAGAGCACCTGGAAGTAACTGTCGGCGATGCTTGCGCTGAGGGTCATGCGCAAGGTGGCGGCATCGAAGACCGTGGCGTTGGCCAGGGCGTCGGCCGAATCCGCCGCGGCGCGCTGCTTGCCCCAGAAATCCACTTCGTACGTGGCTTCGGCGAACACGCTGCGTTTGGCCGTGGTGCCGTAGTTGTTCTGGCGCTGGAAGTTGCCGCCGAGGTTGAGCGCCGGGTACTGCGCGGCGCCCGTCACCTGGGCCGAGGCGAGGGCCTGGTCGATGCGGCTGACGGCGGCCTTGAGCGTGTAGTTGGCGGTCAGGCCACGGGCGATCAACTGGTCGAGTTCGGCGCTGTGGAACTCGCGCCACCAGTTGCCTCCCGCCGCTGCTGCGGTGGGCTGGCCCGCGTCCCACTGGGCGGCCAGGGGCAATGCCGGTGTTTGGTAATCGGGCACCATCGAGCAGCCGCTGAGCAGCAGGCCGACGCTCCATAAAAGGTTTCTTGCAACTGACATGGGCACGCGTCCCCCCGCTTAAAGAATGCGGCGAAGATAGCGAGGGGTGCCTGCCGGGGCGTTCGTCGGTGGATAAACTTTTGTTTAGGAAGCCTGGAAGCTGTAGCCGGCGCCGGGGATGGTCTTGATCAGCGAGTGTTCGAAACCCTCGTCCAGCTTGCGGCGCAGGCGGTGGATGTGTTTGTCGATCACGTTGTCATTGGGGTCGAAGGCGTAGTCCCAGGCGCTGTCGAGCAGCATGTCGCGGGTGACCACCTGGCCGCTGTGGCGCATGAGTTTTTCCAGCAGCAGCGCTTCGCGGTGTTGCAGGGCAATGCTGCGGCCCTGGCGCACGGCGGTGCGGGTGGCGCAATCGAGTTGCAGCTCGCCGACTTGCAACGTCCGCCCCGCTTGCTCGCGGCCGCGCAGCAGGGCGTCGAGCCGCGCCAGCACTTCGGCAAAGGCGTAGGGCTTGGCCAGGTAGTCATCGCAACCGGCTTGCAGGCCTTCGACCTTGTCGCGGGTGGACGCCTGGGCGCTGAGCATCAGCACCGGCACCCGCGACTGGCGCGCGCGTAACGCCTTGACCAGCGCGATGCCATCCAGGCCCGGCAGGCGCCGGTCGACAATCAAGGCATCGTGAATGCCTTCCAGGGCCAGGCCCAGCCCGTGGGTGCCGTCGTGGGCCACATCGACCACATGCCCGCTTTCGCTCAGGCCGCGCAACAGGTAGTGGGCGGTCTGCTCGTCATCTTCAACCACAAGAATGCGCACGGTGTCGCCTCCGGCTCGAATCTAAACTTTAATTTATCTGGCGGCGACGTAGCGCCCCCCAAGGCTTTGCCACACTATGCCACCTCTGCCCCGAAGACGTGACCGGTTCTCTGCCATGACTCATGTTCTGGTCGTTGAAGACGACTTAACCACCGCCCGCGAAATCGAACTGGCCCTCAGTGACTACGGTTTCAGCGTGACCACCGTGCTCAACGGCCGCGACGGCCTGCTCAAGGCGCTGAGCGAGCCCTTCGACCTGATCGTGCTCGACCGCATGCTGCCCGGCGGCGTCGACGGCCTCGGCGTGCTCACCGCCCTGCGCGCCGCTGGCATTACCACGCCGGTGTTGATCCTCAGCGCGCTGAGCGCCCTCGACGAGCGCGTGCGCGGGCTGCGGGCCGGGGGCGACGACTACCTGACCAAACCCTTCGAATTCATCGAGCTGACCGCCCGCCTGGATGCCCTCAACCGCCGCCGCGCCGAACCTGCGGCGCCGGCACAGGAAACCCACCTGCGGGTGGCCAACCTGGAGGTCGACTTGTTGCGCCGCACCGTGCGCCGTGGTGATCGCATCATCGAGTTGGTGCCCCGTGAATACGCGTTGCTCGAATACCTGATGCGCAACGCCGGCCAGGTGATCACCCGCACCATGCTGTTTGAAGCCGTGTGGAACTACAGCTATGACGAGCGCACCAACGTGATCGAAGTCCACATCGGCCGCCTGCGCCGCAAGATCGACGGCGAAGGCGATGGGCAGATGATCCAGACCGTACGGGGAGCTGGCTATGTCCTCCGTTCGCCTGAGTGAAATCCCGCGCACCATCAGCTTTCGCACCGGCCTGCTGTTCCTCGGCTTGTTTGGCTGCTCGTTCCTCGCGCTGTTCGGCTACATCTATTGGCAAACCGCGTTCTACTTGAAGACCGAAGCGGATACCGCGCTGTATCGCCAAGTGGACAACCGCAGCGCCCAGGACCCTGACCTGCGCCTGCATGAAATACGCAAGCACGTGCTGCAAGACACCGAAGCGCGCCTGCCCCACAGCCTGTTCGACGCCAACGGCCAGTTCATCGCCGGCGCGATCCGCCAGTTGCCGCCGTACACCGCGCTGGACAAGCCCCAGGAGTTTCGCTGGCTCAAGGCCAACGGGCATCACCGGCCCGTGCGGTTTATCGTGCATCGCCTGGAGGACGGCAAGCTGCTGCTGGTCGCCCAGGACGTGCATGACATCCGCGAATTCGACGAGTTGCTGATCAACGCGCTGATCTCCGGCGGCCTGCTGTTACTGCTGGTCGGTCTGGCGGGCGCGGTGGTGCTGGGTTACTCGGCGCACCGGCGGCTGGACAAGGTCAGCCGGTCGATCAAGGGCATCATCGAAGGCGACCTCACCGGCCGCCTGCCGGTGCGCGGCAACAACGACGACATCGACCGCCTGGCGTTGGTGGTCAACGGCATGCTCGATGAACTGGAGCGGTTGATGAGCGAAGTCAAAGGCGTGTGCGACGACATCGCCCACGACCTGCGCACCCCGCTGACCCGCCTGATCGCCGGCCTGGAACGCGCACAGCGGCGCGACATGGCGCCGCCAGACTACGCCGCCAGCGTCGATGCCGCGCTGACTGAAGCCAAGGGTCTGTTGCTGACCTTCAAGGCCCTGCTGCGCATCTCCGAAATCGAAAACAGCGCACGCCGCAGCCACTTCGCCCCGGTGGACCTCAACCTGATCGCCGCCGATGCGGCCGAACTGTATGAACCGCTGGCGGAAGAACGCGGCACCACCCTCAGCCTCGACAACAGCCAGGCCCCGGCGGTGATGGCCGGGGATGCGCAGTTGTTGTTCGATGCGCTGTGCAATCTGCTGGACAACGCCATCAAGTTTTCACCCGACCACAGCCACGTGCGCTTGAGCGTCATCGCCGATGGGGCTGGGGTCGGCATTCATGTGACAGACAACGGCCCGGGCATTCCCGAAGGCGAACGCCAGGCGGTGCTGCGCCGGTTGTATCGCGCGGAAGCGAGCCGGCATACGCCGGGGAATGGGCTGGGGTTGAGCATGGTCGCGGCGGTGGCCAGGTTGCATGATTTGAAACTGACGGTCAGTGATGCGGGGCCGGGGTGTCGGGTGGAGTTGGTGGGGCGGGTGTGAGCACACCCACAGACACTGGAAATCCCTTGTGGGTGCAGGCTTGTGTGGGAGCGGGCTTCCTCGCGAAGGCGGTATGCCAGTCGCCAAAAATGCTAGCTGACCCACCGCCTTCGCAGGCAAGCCAGCTCCCACATTTGAATTGCGCCTGGCTCAAAAAATAGGCACACCCGCAATCCCCTGTGGGAGCGGGCTTGCCCGCGATGGCGGCGTGCCAGTCGCCAAAAATGCTAGCTGACCCACCGCCTTCGCAGGCAAGCCAGCTCCCACATTTGAATTTGCGCCGGGCTCAAAAAATAGGCACACCCGCCATCCCCTGTGGGAGCGGGCTTGCCCGCGAAGGCGGTGTGCCAGTCGCCAAAAATGCTAGCTGACCCACCGCCTTCGCAGGCAAGCCAGCTCCCACATTTGAATTTGCGCCGGGCTCAAAAAATAGGCACACCCGCCATCCCCTTTGGGATCGGCACTGTCTGATAGACCCCATCACATTTGTTAACCGTTTCTTTGACGTTTTTTTCTCATTCCCCGCTCTACATTCGCCGCGCCCAAACATGCAAATGATTCCTATTGGTCTAGTCTCAATCGACCACCAGCGGACTTCCCGTGCAGCCATAAAAACCCGGAGCGCTCACCGCATGACCACTCGTCTTCCGTCCTTCCTCAAAACAGCCCTGCTCGCCACTGCCTTGCTCAGCGCCGGGCATGTCTATGCCGCCGATTCGGTGGGCATCGTGGTGTACAACGCCCAGCACGAAAGCCTCACCAAGGCGTGGGTCGAGGGGTTCACCCAGGAGACCGGGATTCCGGTGACGATCCGCAACGGCGATGACACCGAGATGGGCAACCAGATCGTGCAGGAAGGCGACGCCTCCCCCGCCGATGTGTTCCTCACCGAGAACTCTCCGGCCATGGTGCTGGTGGACAATGCCGGGCTGTTCGCGCCGGTGGCGCCCGCCACCCTGGAACAAGTGGACGCCGCCTACCGTCCGGCCCATGGCAAGTGGATCGGCATTGCCGCGCGTTCCACGGTGTTTGTGTACAACCCGAGCAAACTCAAGGAAGCCGACTTGCCCAAGTCGCTGCTGGACCTCGCGTCCCCCGACTGGAAAGGCCGCTGGGCCGCCTCGCCGGCCGGTGCCGACTTCCAGGCCATCGTCGCCGCCGTGCTGGAGCTGAAAGGCGAAGCCGCCACCCTGGACTGGCTCAAGGCTATGAAGGCCAACGCAAGCATCTACCGTGGCAACAGCGCCGTGCTCATGGCGGTCAATGCCGGCCAGGTGGACAGCGGTGTGATCTATCACTACTACAGCTTTGTCGATCAATCCAAGACCGGTGAAAACAGCAAGAACACCAAACTGCATTACTTCAAACACCAGGACCCGGGCGCGTTTGTGAGCATTTCCGGCGCTGGCGTGCTGGCTTCCAGCAAACATCAGGAACAGGCCCAGGCCTTCGTGAAGTGGATCACCGGCAAAGACGGCCAGGCGATCCTCAAGGACGGCAATTCGTTCGAATACGCTGTCGGCCAGAACGCCCAGTCCAACCCCAAGCTGGTGCCGCTGGCGCAGCTGGACGCGCCCAAGGTGGATGCCTCCAAGCTCAACAGCAAAAAAGCCGTGGAGTTGATGACCCAGGCCGGACTGCTCTGATTGTTGCCTGAAACGTCACTCCAAAGCGTCGCCCACGCGGCGCCACGTAGACGCAGCCACAGCCTGTTCAGGGGCCGTGGCGGCACGTGGGTCACCAGCCTGTCGGTGCTGGTTTCGCTGTTGGCGCTGCTGCCGATTGCTTTTGTGGTCGGCGTGTCGTGGCAGATCGGCTGGGCGCAGATCGAGGCGTTGGTGTGGCGCCCACGGGTCGGCGAGCTGCTGGTTAACACCGTGCTGCTGGTGTTGCTCACCCTGCCCTTGTGCATCGCGCTGGGCGTGGCCCTGGCCTGGCTGACTGAGCGCAGCAACCTGCCGGGCCGCCGCGTGTGGTCGTTGTTGGCGGTGGCGCCACTGGCGGTGCCGGCGTTTGTGCACAGCTATGCGTGGGTCAGTTTGGTGCCGGCGATCCATGGTTTACCGGCAGGCGTTTTGGTGTCGGTGATTGCCTATTTCCCGTTTCTGTACCTGCCGGTGGCGGCCACCTTGCGTCGGCTGGACCCGGCGATTGAAGACGTCGCCGAGTCCCTGGGCCTCAGGCCCTGGGCGGTGTTTTACCGGGTGGTGTTACCGCAGCTGCGCCTGGCGATCTGCGGCGGCGCCCTGCTGGTGGGCCTGCACCTGCTGGCCGAATACGGCCTGTACGCGATGATCCGTTTTGATACGTTCACCACGGCGATCTTCGACCAGTTCAAGTCCACGTTTAACGGCCCGGCGGCGAATATGCTCGCGGCGGTATTGGCCCTGTGCTGCCTGGCGATGCTCACCGTCGAATCCGCCGCACGCGGCCATGCGCGTTATGCGCGAGTCGGTTCCGGCAGCGCCCGTGAGCAGCGCATTGTCGAACTGGACACCCGCACCACCCTGCTCGCCCTCGGCCTGCAAGCCGCGACCTGCGCGCTGGCCCTCGGCGTGCCACTGGTCACGCTGGGCAAATGGCTGATCGCCGGTGGCAGCGAGGTCTGGCAGTTCGGCGAGCTGTTGCCGGCGCTGCAACAAACTGTGCAACTGGGGATTGCCGGGGCGCTGTTGACCACCTGCGCGGCGGTGCCGATTGCCTGGTTGTCGATCCGCGCGCCGGGGCGTTTGCAGCGCATCCTCGAAGGCTGCAACTACATCACCAGCTCGTTGCCCGGCATCGTCGTGGCCCTGGCCCTGGTCACGGTGACCATCCACTTCGCCCGGCCGATCTACCAGACCACCCTTACCGTGCTGCTCGCCTACCTGCTGATGTTCCTGCCCCGGGCGCTGGTGAGCCTGCGCGCCGGCATCGCCCAGGCGCCGGTGGAGCTGGAAAACATGGCGCGCAGCCTCGGCCGTTCGCCGGGCCGTGCGTTGTGGCTGATCACCATGCGCCTGGCTGCACCGTCTGCCGCAGCGGGTGCGGCGCTGGTGTTCCTGGCGATCACCAACGAATTGACCGCAACCTTGTTGCTGGCACCCAACGGCACGCGCACCCTGGCCACCGGTTTCTGGGCGATGACCAGCGAGATCGACTACGCAGCCGCCGCGCCCTACGCGCTGATCATGATCCTGCTGTCACTGCCGTTGACCGGCCTTCTCTATCACCAATCCAAACGCACGGCAGGCCGATGAACGCCCTCGAACTGAACGCACTCTGCAAATCCTTCGGCGCCCAGCGCGCCCTGGCGGACGTCAGCTTGTCGGTGCCGACCGGCAGCCGCACGGTGATCGTCGGGCCGTCCGGCTCGGGCAAGACCACCTTGTTGCGGATGATCGCCGGCTTTGAGTTTCCCGATACCGGCAGCCTCACGCTGAACGGCCAGACCCTGGTGGACAACACCCACGCCGTGCCCGCCCACCAGCGCCAGATCGGCTACGTGCCGCAAGATGGCGCGCTGTTCCCGCACATGACCGTGGCCGACAATATCGGCTTTGGCCTGGCGAGCCAGGGCGAGGCGCGCCGCGAACGCATCGCCGAGTTGATGGACAGCGTGGCCCTCGACGCCAACATGGCGTGGCGCTGGCCCCACGAGCTGTCCGGCGGCCAGCAGCAACGCGTGGCACTGGCCCGCGCCCTGGCGCAACAGCCACTGCTGATGTTGCTGGATGAGCCTTTTTCCGCCCTGGACACCGGGCTGCGTTCGGCGATGCGCAAGATGGTCGCGCGGCTGCTCAGCGATGCGGGCATCACCACGATCCTGGTGACCCACGATCAGAGCGAAGCGCTGTCGTTCGCCGATCAACTGGCGGTGATGCGCCAGGGCCGGCTGGTGCAGTCGGGCCATCCGATGGACCTGTACCAATACCCGATTGATGAACAGACTGCGTTGTTTCTCGGCGAGGCGGTGGTCATGCCCGCCCGGGTCGAAGCCGGTTGGGCGCACTGCGACCTGGGGCGCGTGGCGGTGGACAGCAAGCTCGACCACGACGCCACCCGCATCATGCTGCGCCCTGAGCAACTGCAACTGAGCACCAGCGACCTTACCGGCTGCCCAGGCGTAGTCATCGAGCGCGAGTTTGGCGGCAATACCTGCACGCTGACCGTGAAGCTGCACGCCAACGGCCACGCGATCCTGGTGCGCAGCTCCGGCCTGCAAGCGCCGCCGATGGGCAGCGTGGTGCACCTGACCACCCTGGGCCTGGCGCATATCCTGAAAAAACACCGCAACTAAGCGTGTTTGATCGTTCCCACGCTCTGCGTGGGAATGCTCCCTGTGACGCTCTGCGTCACCCTTACGTAGGCGGGACGCGGAGCGTCCCAGGAGGCGTTACCACGCGGAGCGTGGGAACGATCAGCACCCTCAGTCCCAGCTAAGTTTTGTGCTTTACCTTTTCTCCTGCGCCAACCACAGCGCGGTCAAGGAGGGGTAAGCCCGATGAATGCCACAGCAGCCCGTTGGCTGAACAAAGTACCCGAGGTCTCGCTGGCCTTCTGGGTGATCAAGATCCTGTCCACCACCGTGGGCGAAACCGGCGCGGACTACCTCGCCGTGGAGGCCGGCTTCGGCGCCGGCTGGACCAGCCTGGGCATGGCCGCGCTGCTGGCCGTGGCGTTGTTCGGCCAACTGCGCACCAAGGCCTATACGCCGTGGATCTACTGGTTGACCGTGGTGTTGGTGAGCATCGTCGGGACGCAAATCACCGACATCCTCACCGACAAACTCGACGTCAGCCTCTACACCAGCACGGCGATTTTCTCGGTGCTGCTGGCGCTCAATTTCATAGTCTGGTACCGCACTGAACGCAGCCTGTCGATCCGCGACATCGTGACCCCGCGCCGCGAATGGTTCTACTGGACCACGGTGCTGTGCACCTTTGCCCTCGGCACCGCCGCCGGCGACCTGGCCACCGAAGCGCTGGGCCTGGGCTTCACCGTGGGCGCGATGATTTTCGCCGGTTTGATCGGCGTCGCCCTGCTGGCCTGGCGCCTGGGAGCCAACCCGGTGTTGACGTTCTGGATCGCCTACATCCTCACCCGCCCCTTCGGCGCGTCCCTTGGCGACCTGCTGACCCAAGCCAAGACCTACGGCGGCCTGGGCATGGGCGCCAACTGGACCAGCGCGATCTTCCTCTGCGTGATCGTGCTGCTGGTGGCCGTCGCGCAACTCAGTGTCGTCAATCGCAAAACCATTACCCAATGACTACTCACCTCAAGGAAACCCTTATGCGCCCTATGCAAAACCTGATTCGCCGCGCGGCCATCGCCGGCGCCATTGCCCTGCTGAGCATCGCCACCGGCTGCTCGAAACCGGCCGACAAACCGGCGAGCGGCGCCAGCCCGTCCACCAACCAACGCCAGGCATCGAAGCTGGGCGACCTGTCGGAGTTCCGCAACATTGCCGTGGACGTCTCCGCCCTGGTCGCCAAAAACGACCTGGCGGGCGCCAAAGCCCGCATCAAGGACCTGGAAAGCAGCTGGGACTCCGCCGAAGCCGGGATCAAGCCGCGTGCCGCCAACGACTGGCACGTGCTGGACAAGGCCATCGACCACGCGCTCTCGGCGCTGCGTGACGGCAACCCCAACAGGGCCGACTGCAAGGCCTCGATGGATGACCTGCTCAAGGCCTTCGACGCGATGAAAGGCTGACGCTTGGCGCCACAGGTGCTTCACTACACACGCGGCGATCACCTCGCCGCGTTGGCTATTTCAGCGGAGAGCGCGATGCGCATATTGCTGGTCGAAGACGACCCCATGATTGGCGACGCGATCCAGCGCGCCCTCAGCGATGCGAGCTATGCCGCCGACTGGGTCAAGAACGGCCTCACCGGCCTGGCCGCCCTCGACACCCATCCCTACGACCTGGTGCTGCTGGACCTGGGCCTGCCCGGCAAGGACGGCCTCGATGTGCTGGACACGATCCGCGCGCGCAACAACCCGGTGCCGCTGCTGATCATCACCGCCCGCGACAGCCTTGACGACCGCTTGCGCGGCCTGGATGGCGGCGCCGATGACTACCTGCTCAAGCCCTTCGACATTCCCGAGTTGCTCGCACGCATCCGCGCCGTGCTGCGCCGCAAAGGCGGCAGCGCGCAGTCGGTGCTGGGCAATGGCGTGGTATCGCTGGACCTGCTGTCGAAGCAGGCCACTATCGACGGGCAACCCGGCGTGGCGCTGTCCAGCCGCGAGTTTGCGTTGTTGCAGGCTTTGCTGGTTCGCCCGGGGGCGATTCTGTCGCGCAGCGAATTGGAAGACCGCCTGTATGGCTGGGGCAACGAAGTGGAAAGCAACGCCATCGAGTTCCTGATTCACGCGTTGCGGCGCAAGTTGGGCACTCATGTGATCAAGAACGTCAGGGGCATGGGATGGATGGTTTCAAAAGGCGTTTGAGTGAATCGGTGCAACTGCGCCTGTCAGTGACGCTGTCCCTGGCGATTCTGTTGGTGGCGCTGCTGGCCAGCGTGTTCGCGTTTGTCTCGGCGTTCGAGGAGGCACACGAACAGCAGGACGAGACCTTGCGCCAGGTGGCCATGCTGTACGACCGCCAGCAGATGACCTTGCAGTACCCGCAGGGCACAACCATCGACGGTGATGACGAAGAAACCCGCTTGATCATCCAGCACCTCGGTGACGGCGCGCACGCCACGGGCAGCAACGATGAAGCGCTGCCGCTGCCCTTCCCCGCCAGCCTGGCCGACGGCCTTTCCACAGTCGAGGTGGCAGGCGAAGCCTTCCGCGTGCTGGTGCGCACCACCGCCCACGGCGAGCGCATTGCCGTGGCCCAGGAGTCGGCGGCCCGGGACAAGGACGCCCGCGAAAGCGCGTGGCGCAGCCTGTTGCCATTCCTGATCCTGTTTCCGGTGCTGTTGCTGGTGGTCGGCGATCTGGTGCGCAAGTTGTTCCGCCCGATTGGCGTGCTGGCGGCGCAGATCGACCGGCGCGCCGAGCACCAACTGCACCCGATTGACGAGCAACACCTGCCCACCGAAGTGCGCCCGTTTGTGGTGGCAATCAACCGCCTGCTGGCCCGGGTCGGCCAGTCGATGGACACCCAGCGGCGCTTTGTCGCCGACGCCGCCCATGAGCTGCGCTCGCCGATGACCGCACTGGCCTTGCAGGCCGACCGGCTGGCCGGCGCGGACCTGTCGCCCGAGGCCCGCGAGCGTTTTGTGCCGTTGTCCCGAGGCATCGAACGCGGGCGCAAACTGATCGACCAGCTGTTGAGCCTGGCGACGGCGCAAGCCACCTCGGAACGTGCGGAAACCGAGCTTTCGGTGCATGAGGTGTATCGCCAGGTGCTGGAGGATTTACTGCCGCTGGCCGAGCGCAAAGGCATCGATATCGGCGTCGACAGCCCGCAGGACGTGCAGGTGCGCTTCAACGAAATGGACCTGTTCGCCCTGGTGAAGAATCTGGTGGATAACGCCATCCGCTACACCCCGGAGGGCGGGCGCATCGACCTGTCGGTTACGGTGATGGCGGACGCGGTGCAGTTGCAAATCAAGGATTCGGGGCCTGGGATTGCCGTGGCGGAACAGGCGCGGGTGTTCGACCCGTTCTATCGCAGCCTGGGCACCGATGAAGCCGGTTCCGGGCTGGGGCTGTCGATCGTCAAGGCCATCGCCGAGCGCACTGGGGCGCGGGTGGAGCTGGGGTTCAGCGACCCGGTGGCACAGCGTGGGTTGTGTGTTTCGGTGTGGATTGCTACCTAGATCCCAGACACAAATCAGATCAAATGTGGGAGCTGGCTTGCCTGCGATGGCGGTGGATCAGACAACACACCTGTAACTGACCGACCGCTATCGCAGGCAAGCCAGCTCCCACAGGGATTGGCTGTGTTTGTGAGATCTACAGCCGAACACCGTCGGCCCTATCAACACAGTTCAAAATGTGGGAGCTGGCTTGCCTGCGATGGCGGTGGATCAGGCAGCACACCTAAAACTGACCGACCGCTATCGCGGGCAAGCCCGCTCCCACACTGGCTCGGTGCAACCTTGTGAATGGGGCTCTAGCTACATGTCGTACCGCACCGCCATGCCAAAGGTGCGCGGCGCACCAGCGTCGATGATTTCGTCGTCGCGGTTGTTGGTGACGTACTGCTTGTCGAAGGCATTTTTCACAAAGCCCGACACCGCGACGTTTTTAGTGACCTTGTACTCGCTGCTGAAGTTGGCCAGCACGTAGTTGTCGCTGCGACGCTCGCCCGTGACCTTGCCCGCAGCGTTGAACTCGTACGCCGACGGCGCACTGCTCTGGTAGGTGACGTCGGTGTTCAGCGTCAGGCGTTCGTTGACGCGGTAGAGGGCCCCCACCGATGCCTTGTACTTCGGCGCATACAGGAAGGCTTCGCCGCTGCGGTCCTGGCCCCGGTCGGTGACGAAGTCCTTGTACTGGCTGTCGGTGATCGCGCCGCCGAAGGTCAGGGTCAGTTGTTCGCTGAGGTCTTTCTCGACGAACACTTCCAGGCCCTTGATGTCGCTGCGACCGGCGTTGTAGACGTTGATGATATTGGTGTTGGCCTGGCGCACGCTGACCTGCTGGTCTTTCCAGTCGGTGTAGTAGAGGTTGGCGCGGGTGCGCAAGGTGTCGTCGAAGAATGAACCGCGATACGACAGCTCGTAGTTGGTGGTGTATTCCGGGTCGTAGGCCTCGTGGCCACTGCCGGAACGCACGTTGACGCCGCCGCCGCGATAGCCCTTCTGCACCATGAAACCGAGGTATTGGCCGGCGGCGAGTTCGTAGTTGAGGCCTACTTTGGGCAACAAGGCCGCGAAGGATTTGTTGACCTTGCCCGCATCGGACAGGTCGTCCTGCTTGATGTTCGTGTCGTTGGACTCGCGGTCGTAGCGCAGGCCGGTGATCAGGGTCCAGCGCGGGGCGAAGGTCCAGTCGACTTCGCCAAACAGCGCCTTGTTTTCAATGGTGGTAGCGCCTTTGACCGTGGCCGCCAAGTCGCCATCGAACAACAGCTGGTCGTGGAAGTTGTTGGTGTTGTGGCCGTAGTAAGCGCCGACAAAACTCTTCACCGTGTCCGAGCTGTAGTTGAGGCGCAGTTCCTGGCTGAACAGGTTGCCGTCCTGGCGACGACGGATCACTTCGTTGTCGACGGCGTTCTGGTCGAAGTCCAGGCGGTTGTTGTAGTCGGAGGCGGTGTTGGCGGTGAGGCTGGTCAGCGACCAGTGCTCGTCGAGGCGGTAGTCGAGCTTGGCGCTGACGGTGTCCTGGATCAGGTTGTCGTAGGCCTCGGTGTCGGAGGAAATCTTGTAGTAACGCACCTTGTCCTTGTTGCGCATCACCGAGTTGTCGCCCTGGCGGTGCTCGTTGTGGGCGTAGGTCAGCAGCACATCGAGGTCGTCGGTGGGCACAATCAACAATTTGCCGCGCGCATTGCTGGTGCGATGGGGGTTGGCGTCTTTGCCCAACGCAATGTTGTCGATGTAGCCGTCGCCGTCCTGATAATCCAGGGCGATACGCCCGGCGATCTTGTCGTCGACGATGGAACCGCCACCGGCCACAGCCGCGCCTTTTTCACCGTAGTTGCCCACGTTGGTTTGCGCCGAGAAGGTTGGTTGGAAGGTCGGGTTGCGGGTCTGGATCACCACGGCGCCGGCCAGGGAGTTGCGGCCTTGGGTGGTGGACTGCGGGCCGAGGAACACTTCGACCTGTTCCACATCCCACAAGCCGGTCGGCGTCAGCGTGAGGGTACGGTTGGGCTGTACGGCGCCATCGACATACACCGACACCGCGCCATTGAGGGTGGCCGGGCCCTGGTCGTCGAAACCGGACACCGGCACACCGCGAATCCCCCAGTTTTCATTGCCGGCCTGGCTGTACACGCCGGGCGTACGGGCGAACACATCGACCAGGCTGTGGTCGGCCTTGTCGCGCAGTTGCTGTTCGGTCACCACTACCACGCTGGACTGGGTTTGCTCCAGGGTGCGGTTGATTTTTTCGCCGCTGACCGTGATCGGCGCGATTTCCAGGCTGTTGCTCTCAGCCGCCCAGGCCCCGCTCGCCAGGCACGCCATGGACCCTACGGCCATCGCGATTGTAGTTTTTTTGACATTCACGCCCTGCACCCCTACGCCAGATAGTTATTGTTTTTGCTGCAGGCGAAAGGTGGCCAGACGCCAGCGGGGCGGAGTTTATGCGATAAAAATGCCGAAATAAACAGAATTGATAATCCATCTCATTCGCGACGCAACCCGTCAAATGTATCCAACTCAACACACCCCACCCGATCGTTCCCACGCTCTGCGTGGGAATGCCGCTTCGGACGCTCTGCGTCCGCTTATGTGACGCAGAGCGTCACGGGATGCATTCCCACGCGGAGCGTGGGAACGATCATCAATGCAGGTCATGAAAATTAATAATTTTATAAATTATCTAAATAACAATATTTAATAATTAGCTTATTCGAAAAAAGAATTTCACTCAGGTTTTTTATAGTAATAAATTCAGTTCAACCCCACCTTAATCGTTTCCCCTACAACGCTTTCGAAGCTGTACCCACGCCACGGGCCAGTACCAGAATTAATGGACTATTGCTGACATGCCCGATATCGCCTGCGCCCTACCGCTGAAGAAGTTCCACCTGTCCTTGCTGACCAGCTCCCTGCTATTGGCGGCCGCGCCGTCGTTTGCCGATGACGCCAAGCTCGACACCGTGACCGTGATCTCCACCGGCCTGCGCGGCCAGGAGCGCACCGTGGCCGACAGCCCGGCGCCGATTGACGTGATCAACAGCGACCAGTTGCTCAAGACCGGCCGTGCAGAGTTGTCCGAGGCGATTGCCAAGCTGCTGCCGTCGTTCAACTTCGGCACCAATATCGCCGGCTACAACTCGGTGACGCGGCCCTTGAGCAACCGCAGCCTCGGCCCGGCGTACACCCTGGTGCTGGTCAACGGCAAACGCCGGCACAACGGCGCCACTGGCCAGCGCGGTTCCATCGACAACAGCGGCGCGAATGCGGTGGACATCGACCTGATCCCGGTCAGCGCCGTGGACCATATCGAAGTGCTCAAGGACAGCGCGGCCGCGCAGTACGGCTCGGATGCGGTGGCGGGCGTGATCAACATCATCCTGAAAAACACCAAGAGCGGCGGCCACCTGGAAACCAGCTACGGCCAGCTGTTTTCAGGCGAAGGCGAGACGATCAAGGTGGCGGGCGACCAAGGCTTCGAGCTGGGCCAGGGCGGCTTTTTCCACCTCTCCGCCGACGCGCGCAAACGCGGCAATGCGTCGTGGAACGACAAGGCCGACAGCAGCGTCAAGGCCTTCAACGACCCGGCCAAGGAAGCCGCCTGGGACCGGGTGGCGATCAAGAACGGCGACCCCGACCTCAAGGCCTTCAACCTCGCCTACAACGCCGAACTCCCCCTGGAAAACCTCACGCTGTACTCGTTCTCCACCTACGGCGAACGCGATGCAGAAGCCGCCAACTATTTCCGCCTGCCCACCGGCACCGCCGCCGTGCCCGAGGTGTTCCCCGACGGTTACTTCCCGCTGAACAACATCAAGGACCGCGACTACCAGTTGCTGTTTGGCGGCAAAGGTGAACTGGCCGAGTGGAACTGGGACCTGAGCACCACCTACGGGCGCAACAATGTGCACCACTCCAGCGACCTGAATATCAACCCGTCCCTGGGCACCGCGTCACCGACCAAATTCGACAACCTGGCGACCTTCCGCTTTGAACAATGGGTGAACAACCTCGACTTCACCCGCCGCTACGACAGCCTGTTCAACCTGACCTCGCCGGTGCAGGTATCCGCCGGCCTGGAACATCGCTGGGAGCATTTCAGCACCTTCGCCGGTGACCGCGAGGCCTATATCACCGGCACCTACCCCGCCGCGTCCGGCGCGCAGGCGGCGGTGACGATCCGCCCGGAAGATGAAGTCAGCCTGATCCGCAACAACGTCGCCGGCTACCTGGATTTGGGTTTTGACCTGACCGATAAATGGTTCCTGGATGTGGCCGGTCGCGTCGAACATTACGACGATGATTCGGGCAACACCTTCGGCCTCAAGGTCAATTCACGCTATGAGCTGACCGACAGCGTGGCCGTGCGCGGCACCGTCGGCACCGGCTTCCGCGCGCCGTCGCTCACGCAGATCGGCTACACCGTCGCCGACAACCGCGTGGCCCTGGATGCCGACGGCAACGTGGTGCCCGCCGTGACCCGCCTGACGCCGTCGGGCAGCAACCTGGCCAAGGCCCTCGGTGGCGATGACCTCAAGCCGGAAAAATCGCGCAACCTCGGCCTCGGCCTGACCTGGCAACCGGCGCCGCGCACCAGCATCACCGCCGACGCCTACCTGATCGACATCGACGACCGCATCGCCCTCACCAGCAACATCTACGACCGTGGCAACGGCGCGATCAACGCGATCCTCACCGCCCAAGGCGTGCCGTCCGGCACCTGGGTCAACTACTACACCAACGCCTTCGACACCCGCACCAAGGGCCTGGACGTGGTCGCCGACCACACCACGCCGCTGGATGCCTATGGCGATGTGCGCTGGAGCCTGGGCTTCAACTGGAACAAGACCACCATCCAGGACAGCCGCGACACCCCGGCCGCGCTGGCCAACACCGGCGTGACCCTGGTGGGCCGCGACCGCGCCGGCGACCTCACCGACGCCTCGCCCAAGACCAAATGGATCCTCGGCGCCAACTGGAAGATCGACGACCTCGCGGTGAACCTGCAAACCGCGCGCTACGGCGCGGTCAAGACCCTGGCGGTCAACCCCAGCGGCGATCGCAGCTTCGGCGCCAAATGGATCACCGACCTCGACGTGAGCTACACCTTCGTCGACCACCTCACCGTGAGCATCGGCGGTACCAACATCTTTGATGTGCGCCCCGACAAGCACGCGGTGTACAGCAACCTGGGCCTTGCGGCCTACGGCAACCCGCCGTTCTACCCGGGCGGCGGCTACTGGTACACCAAGCTGGCCTACGACTTCTGATCCACACCGTGCATGCACCCGAACCGCCACATGAGGGCTAACCATTGACTACCTCCAACTTGATGAGCCGCTTGCTGGCCCCGTGCGCCCTGGCGCTGGCCCTGGCCGGTTGCTCGCCTTCGGGTGAGCAGGCCCAGGCCAACAAAACCCTGAACATCGCGTTCTTTGGCGACAACACCATTCTGGTCAGCGTCGACCCGTTCCAGGTCTATTGGCTGGAACACCGGGTGCTGCTGCGCAATGTCGCCGAGTCCCTCACCGACCAAGACCCGGAAACCGGCAAGATCATCCCGTGGCTGGCCAAAAGCTGGGAGGTCAGTGACGACGCGCTGACCTACACCTTTCACCTGCGCGACAACGTGACCTTCAGCAACGGCGAACGCTTCGATGCCAAGGCGGTGAAGACCGCGTTCGACAGCGACAAGGCCCTGGCCACCGAGCTGCCCGCCACGTTTGGCGCGACCTACCTGGCGGGTTACGACCACGCCGAAGTGGTCGATGACTTCACCGTCAAGCTGGTGCTGTCGCGGCCCAACGCGGGGTTCTTGCAGGCCACTTCCACCACCAACCTGGCGATCCTCGCGCCCGCCTCCTATGCGCTGACCGTCAAGGAGCGCTCCCTGGGCAAGATCATCGGCACCGGGCCGTTCGTACTGGCGAGCTACACCCCGGAAGTCGGCGCGCACCTGACCAAACGCAAAGGCTACGCGTGGGCCTCGGCCAATATGAAAAACCAGGGCGAAGCCCATCTGGACGCCATCGACGTCACCTACATCCCCGAAGAAAGCGTGCGCAACGGCCTGTTCCTGCAAGGCAAGGCCGACATCCTGTGGCCGCGCAACCCGTTCTCCGAAGTGGACCTGAAGCTGTTCCAGTCCAAGGGCGCAACCATCCAGAGCCGCTCGCTGCCAGGCCCGGCGCTGAACCTGTACCCCAACACCCGTGGCGAACGCATCCTCGCCGACCGGCAAGTGCGCCTGGCCGTGCAGAAGTCCATCGACCGCACGAGCTACGCCAGCACCGTGTACAACGCCGAGTTCCCGGTGGTGCAAGGCATCTTCGATGTGACCACGCCCTTCGCCAAGAGCCAGGCGGCCAAGCTCGGCTATGACCCGGCGGGCGCCGAGCAGCTGCTGGATCAAGCCGGCTGGGCCAAGGGCACCGACGGTTACCGGCAGAAAAACGGCAAGCGCCTGAGCCTGAGCTACAACATCAGCCCAGCGGAAACGGCCGGCGACGTGTTGATCCAGGACCAACTGCGCAAGGTCGGCATCGAGTTGAAACTCAGCGTGGTCACCCGCGCCGAGTGGGTGGCCAACAACTCCGCCGGCAACTACGACCTGACGATCAACTACATGACCCGCGCCGACCCGATCATCCTGCAAACCATCCTCGACCCACGCACCGCCAACAGCTCCACCGTGGCCACCAACACCTATGAGCCGGCCACACTGGAAAAAGCCAAGGGCTTGTTCGATGCCGGCATCACCGCCACCCAGGGCCCACAACGCGCAGCGGCCTATGGCGCCCTGCAAGACCTGCTGATCGATGAAAGCTCGGCGTTCCCGGTGTATGAGCGGGTGTGGCAGGCCGCGACGTCGGCCAAGGTGAAAAACTTCCGCTGGACCGCCGAAGGTTTCGCGCTGCTGGGTGATATCGAGATCGGCACGCCATGAGCCGCTACCTGATCGGCCGGGTCGGCCAGGCGCTGCTGGTGTTGTGGGGCGCCTACAGCATCACCTACTTCATCCTGTATCTGCTGCCGGGCGACACCCTGTCGCTGATGCTCAGCGCCTCGGGCATGGAGGCCGATGCGCTGTCGGTGGAAGACCTGGCCAAGGCACGGGCTTATTACGGCTTGGACAAGGGCGTGTTCGAGCAGTACTTCGACCTGCTGTGGGGCGCATTGCGCGGTGACTTCGGCCAGTCGCTGTCGATGAACCGCCCGGTGGCTGAATTGCTGGTGGAGCGCCTGCCGCAAACCCTGTCCCTGGCCGGTCTGGCCATTGTGTTGTCGTTGCTCGGCGGCATCGGCCTGGCCTACCTGACCGCCTACGTCCGCTGGCAACCGTTGAAAAAGGCCCTGACGCGCCTGCCGTCGCTGGGCTTTTCGGTGCCGGTGTTCTGGATGGGCCTGTTGCTGATCCAAGTGTTTGCGTTTGGCCTGGGCTGGTTTCCGGCCACCGGCAGCAAGGGCTTTGAAAGCCTGATATTGCCGGCGGTGACCCTGGCGATTCCCAGCGCGGCGGTCTACGCCCAGGTGCTGCAACGCAGCTTCCAGGGCGTGTGGCAAGAGTCGTACATCGTCACCGCCTACGCCAAGGGCCTCAGCCGCGGCCAGGTACAGGCGCGCCACGGCTTCAAGAATGCGGCGTTGCCGATCCTCACGCTGATCGGCTTGCAGGTCGGCAACACGGTGTCTGGTGCGGTGCTGGTGGAAACCATTTTCGCCCGCTCCGGCATCGGCCGCCTGGCCCAGGAAGCCGTGTTGCGCCAGGACATCCCGGTGGTGCTGGCCATCGTCGCGGTGTCGGCGGCGGCGTTTGTGCTGGTCAACCTGCTGGTGGACCTGCTGTACCCGTGGCTCGACCCGCGTATCTCCCACACGCCAAAGGTGTCCTAGACCATGACCATCCTTGAGCAGAACCTGCGTGGCAAAGCCCTGCCGGCCAGCCACCCGCTGTGGCGCCGCCGCAGCCGCCTGCAACGCGCCACGGCGGTGTTGCTGCCGTTGCTGCGCAAACCCGGTTTCAGCCTGGCGCTGCTGCTGGTGCTGTTCGCGCTGGTCTCGGCCGTGGTGCCGCACCTGCTGACCAGCTTTGACCCCTACGCCACGTCCCCCGCCGACAAGCTGCGCGCGCCCAACTTCACCCACTGGTTCGGTACCGATGAACTGGGCCGCGACCTGTTTACCCGGGTGGTCTACGGCGCGCGCCTGTCGATGCTGGCGGCGTCGCTGGCGGTGGGCATTGCCCTGGTGGGCGGGCTTGGGCTGGGCATCCTCTCGGGCTTTGCCGGCGGGCGGATCGACTCGCTGATCATGCGCTTTGTCGACGTACTGCTGGCCCTGCCCGGCGTGCTGCTGGCCCTGGCGATTGTCACCGCGATTGGCTTTGGCACGGTGCCGGTGGCTATCGCCGTGGGCGTCGGCATTATTCCGGGGTTCGCCCGCACCACCCGCGCCGAAGTGCTGCGGGTCAAGACCCTGCCCTACGTCGAAGCCGCGCGCCTGGGCGGCGCCAGTTGGGGGCGCACCTTGCTGCGCCACATCCTGCCGAATGCCTGGGGCCCGGTGGCGGTGTTGGCCACCCTGGATTTCGGCGCCGCGATCCTTGCCACAGCCGGGTTGAGTTTCCTCGGTTTCGGCGCAGTGCCGCCGGCTGCCGAATGGGGCACGCTGATCGCCAACGGCCGGCACTTCTTGATCACCGCGCCGTGGGTGTCCCTGTTGCCCGGCCTGTTCCTGGTGGCCGTGGTGTTCAGCCTCAACCATATCGCCCGCACCTTCGAGGAGACCCAGCGATGAGCGCTTTAGTGGATGTGCGCCAACTCAGTGTCAGCTACCGTTCCGGCGGGCAACTGACTCCCGCAGTTAAACAACTGTCGCTGGCGATTGCCGAGGGTGAAACCGTGGCGATTGTCGGCGAGTCCGGCTCGGGCAAATCGACCCTGGCCAACGCGATCCTCGGCTTGCTGCCGGACAACGCGCAGATCAGCGGCGGTGCGCTGTGGATCGCAGGCAACGACCTGACCCACGCCAGCGAACGCCAGAAGCGTGGCGTGCGTGGCCGCACGGTCGGGCTGGTGCCCCAGGACCCGATGGTCAGCCTCAATCCGACCTTGCGCGTCGGCCAGCAGATCGCTGAAGCGCTGATCCTGGCCCACGGCAAACGCTACCCTGGCGTGGATGCCGATATTGTCGAGCTGCTGCAACAGGTGGGTATCGACAAACCGGTGTTGCGCGCCCGCCAGTACCCCCATGAACTCTCCGGTGGCATGCGCCAGCGGGTGCTGATCGCCATTGCCCTGGCCGGCAACCCGCGCCTGATTATTGCCGACGAGCCCACCAGCGCCCTCGACGTGACCGTGCAGCGCAAGATCCTCGACCACCTGCAACGCCTGGTCAGTGAGCGCGGGATTTCGCTGCTGATCATCACCCACGACCTCGGCGTGGCCACCGACCGCGCCGATCGCATCCTGGTGATGCAGCAAGGTGAACTGGTAGAACAAGGCCCGCCCCGGCAGATCCTCGACGCGCCCCGGCACGACTACACCCGCGCCCTGATCGCCGCCGCGCCGGCGTTCGCCAGGCGCCGTGAGCCGTTGCTGAACCTGGACCCGACGCAGGCGCCGATCCTCAGCCTGCACCACGTCGGCAAGACCTTCGCGCTGCCCAAGGTCAAGGGCGAAGCCAGCACCTTCCTGGCCCTGGAGGACCTGAGCCTGGAGGTGTACCCCGGGCAGACCCTGGCGATTGTTGGCGAGTCCGGCTCGGGCAAAAGCACGGCGCTGCGCATCGCCCTCGGCCTGGAAAAACCCAGCCACGGCCGCGTGCACTTCGAACAGCAGGACATCACCGACCTCAGCTGGCGCGAATTCCGCCCGCTGCGCCAGCGGATCCAACTGGTGCAGCAGAACCCATTCGCCGCCCTGGACCCGCGCTTGACGATTTTCGACAGCATCGTCGAGCCGCTGGAATCCTTTGGGTTGCTCAAAGGCGCCGCCCTGGAACAGGCCGCGCGCGAACTGATCAGCCGCGTGCACCTGCCCGTCAGCTACCTGGACCGCCTGCCCCGCGAACTCTCTGGCGGGCAATGCCAACGCGTCGCCATCGCCCGCGCCCTGGCCTTGAAACCCGATTTACTGCTGCTGGATGAACCGGTCAGCGCCCTGGATGTGTCGGTGCAGGCGCACATTCTCGACCTGCTGGAAGAGCTGCAACGGGAGATGGGCATTGCCTATGTGCTGGTGTCACATGACCTGTCGGTGGTGGCCAACTTTGCGCATCAGGTGTTGGTGTTGCGCCATGGCCGGGTGATCGAACATGGTTCGGTGGAACACATCTTCAACCGGCCCGCGACGGAGTACACCCGCGAGCTGATCGCGGCGATTCCGGGGCGGCAAGCGGCGGCGTGAGGACCGGTCCGACTCGGTCAAAAAATGTGGGAGCGGGCTTGCCCGCGATAGCAGTGTGTCAGTCACCGAATGCATCAGCTGACACTCCGCCATCGCGGGCAAGCCCGCTCCCACAGGTACAGTGTTTGTCCTTAACTGACAGACACCATCACTCGGTCACCGCAACGCGCTTACCCTCCCCCTGCGCCGACATCAAGATCGCCAGCACAATCAGCGCCGCACCCGCGAGCATTCGCCATGAGGGCGCTTCGTGGAACAGCCACCAGGCGCAGGCGATGGCGTACACCGGTTCCAGCGAGATGATCATGCCGGCGCTGCGGGCGTTGAGGCCCTTGAGGCTTTTGACGAACAGGGCCTGGGACACGGCGGTGCACAGCACGCCGAGGATGGCCAGGTGGGTCCAGTCAACGGCACCGAGATCCACCAGGTCAAACACCGCAAACGGGGCCATGATCGCAGCCACCGTCGCGTTCTGCCAGAACACCACTTGCACGCCATTGCGCCCGTCGGTGGCGCGGCGGTTGGTCATGGCCAGCAAGGCAAACGACAGCCCCGAGGCCAGGCCCCACAGCAAGCCGACGGTGCCCTGGTTGGCGAGTTCGAACGACGGCGTCACCAACACCAGGCCCAGGGTCACCAGCAGCAGCAACAGCGCCTCGGCCAGATGCGGTCGGTCTCGGAAGACGGCCATGTCGAGCAAGGTGATAAAGGCCGGGAAACTGGCAAAGCCAAGGGTGGCAACCGCCACGCCACCGACCTTGATCGCGATGAAAAAGGTCACCCAATGCGCGGCGAGCATCAGCCCCGAGAGTGCATAAATCGAGAGTTTCCTGAGGTTCAGGCCGCGCAGCAACGCACGGTCTTGCAGCTGTGCGAACACCGCCAGGGCCAACAGCGCGAACGCTGCGCGGCCAAAGGTGATCACACTGGCGCTGGCATGGATCAGTGCGCCAAAAATACCGGTCAAGCCAAACAGCAGTGCAGTGATATGGGCAGAAGTAAGGGCAGTACGATAGGCAGTCATGAAAAGAGCTTCGCGAAAACGAGCTGGGCCGTGGACTTCTTATTGTTGACCCGGTTGGAAGAGAGGCGCCTCAATCGCCGCTTGCGTGGAGCTTTGTAGAGAGGCGCCTGTTTTTTTTAGCCTTCGGACGTGTCGATCCAGATGGTCTTGATCTCGGTGTACTGGTCGTGGGCCCAGATGGACTTGTCACGCCCGCCGAAGCCGGACTGCTTGTAGCCGCCGAACGGGGTCGAAGCATCGCCCTCGCCGAAGCAGTTGACGGTGACGATACCGGCGCGGATCTCGCGGGACAGCTTGATCGCATGGCGCAGGTTGTCGGTGTACACCGACGCGGCCAGGCCGTAGATGGTGTCGTTGGCCAAGGCGATGGCTTCGTCCAGGGTGGTGAACGTGGTCACGGTCAGCACCGGGCCGAAGATTTCCTCCTTGAACAGCAGGCTATCAGCGCTGACGCCGTCGACCACGGTAGGCTGCACGTAGATACCGTCTTCGGTCTTGCCACCGAAGACCACGCGCAGGTTTTCGTGGCCGGCCTGTACCAGATAGGAACTGACTTTGTCGAAGTGCGCCTGGCTGACCATCGAGCCCAGGCGGTTGTCCGGGTCCAGCGGGCTGCCCATCTTCCAGGCCTGCAATTGCACGCCGATGCGCTTGAGCAGCTCATCCTTGACGTCGGCGTGAACGATCAGCCGCGACGAGGCCGAGCAGTTCTCGCCCATGTTCCAGAACGAACCGTTGACGATATGCCCCGCCACCAGGTCCAGGTCAGCGACATCGTTCATCACCACAGCCGGGTTCTTGCCGCCCAGTTCCAGGACGATGCGCTTGAGGTTGGACTCGGCCGCGTAGTGCAGGAACAGGCGGCCGGTGTCGGTGGAGCCGGTGAAGCTGACCATGGTCACGTCCATGTGCCGGCCCAACGGCTCGCCGACTTCGCGACCGCCGCCAGACACCACGTTGAACACGCCATCCGGCACGCCAGCCTGGGACGCCAGCTCGGCCACGCGCAGGGCGGTCAAGGTGGTTTCCTTGGCCGGCTTGACGATGATCGAGCAACCGGCCGCCAACGATGGCGCGATTTTCCAGGCGAGCATCAGCAGCGGGAAGTTCCACGGCAGCACCAGGCCGACCACGCCGATGGCTTCGCGCACCACCAGGGTCAGGGCGTCGTGGCCCACCGGCGCGGTGTTGTCGTAGATCTTGTCGATCAGCTCGGCGTGCCAGCGGATCATGTGGATGGTTTCCGGCACGTCGGTCAGCTGGCACTCGCGCACCGGCTTGCCGCTGTCCAGGCTTTCGAGCACGGACAGTTCGTGGGAGTGCTGCTCCAGCAGGTCGGCAAAACGCAGCAGGACTTTCTTGCGCGTGCCGGGGCTGAGCTTGTGCCAGCGGCCGTCGTCGAAGGCTTGCTTGGCCGAGGCCACGGCGACGTCCACGTCGGTGCTGTTGCACGCGGTGATTTCAGCCAGCACGTCACCGGTGGCCGGGTTGGTGGTGGTGAAGGTGTTGCCCGACACCGAGGTGTAGGGCGCGCCGTTGATAAAGGACGTGGTGGGGAACTGGATGTCCTTGGCAATGGCCGCGTATTCGGCGGCGCTGAGCAGGTGCGTCATCATGCACCTCCGACGATTTGCGCAACGTCGCGCTTGAGGTTGGTGATCACGGCTTCCAGTGCCTGCTTTTCGTCCTCGAACAGCGGTTGCAGCGGCGCACGCACGCTGCCGGTGCGCAGGCCGTTGAAGGCGCAGCCGGCCTTGATCGCCTGGACGAATTTACCGCCTTCGAGGAAGTCCATCAGGGGCATGAAGGCGCTCATGATCTTGCGGCCCTTGTCGAAATCTTTTTCGATCACGCAGGCTTCGTACAGGGCGATGTGTTCACGCGGCACGAAGTTGGAACCGGCACACACCCAGCTGCGTGCGCCCCAGGCGAAGAATTCCAGGGCCTGGTCATCCCAGCCGCAGGACAGCGCAATGTGCGGGTATTGGGTGGCCAGGCGGTGGACCTGGGCCATGTCGCCCGAGCTTTCCTTGATCGCCACCACGTTTTTCGAGGCGCTGACGGCCTTGAAGTACTCGTCGCCCATGCTCACGCTCATGCGGCCCGGGTAGTTGTAGAGCATGATCGGCAGGCCGGCGGCCTGGTCCACGGCCAGCGCGTGGATGGCGTTTTCCTGTTCGGTGGGCAGCGCGTACGGCGGCGAGCCAACGAGGATCGCGTCGGCCTTGATGGCGCGGGCGGCCTTGGCGTATTCCACCGAATCTTCGGTGCGGATGGCGCCGGTGCCGACGATCAGTGCGACGCGGTTGCCGATGACTTCCTTGGCGTGGGCCGCCAGATCGATGCGCTCCTGGGCGGTGTGCGCGTAGTACTCGCCGGTGGAGCCGCCGATGATGATGCCGTGCACTTTGGATTCGATCAGGTATTCGAGCACGTCAGCGAAGGCTGCGTTGTCGATCTGGCCGGTGGCGGTCAATGGGGTGATTGCCGGGGTGTAGATGCCTTCAAATTTCATGGGTGTTTCTCCAACAGTGAAAGGGCTGTATGTTTCGCTCAGCTGCTCAAGGCCGCTGCGTCCCGCAGGTTCAACGAGCGTGTTTCCGGGGCCATGGCCCAGGCGGCGGCCAGGCCGATAAAGGTCACGCCGGCGGCGACGTACATGGTGTTGCCGATGCCAATCGAGGTCAGCGACAGCGGCACTAGGTAGGTGCCCACGGCGGCGCCAACCCGCGACAACGAGGTGCCGATGCCGACGGCAAAGGCGCGGATTTCGGTGGGGAACAATTCATTCGGGTACACCAGTTGCAGCACCTGGGCACCGCCGATGAACACGGCGTAGGCGCCGAACAGGCACAACACCAGCAGTTCATGGCTGTTGGAAAACGCCGCCAGTAGCAACAGCGCCAGGCCTGACCAGAGGAAGCTGTGAATCAGCATGCTGCGCCGGCCGATGGTGTTGATCAGCCGGGTGGCGAGGATGCAGCCGACCACAAACAACAAGGTGATGAACATCGAGCCATAGGAGGCCCACTCGCCTTTCAGGTTGAGGGCTTGCAAGACTTTGGGGGCGAAGGCGTAGACGGCGAACACGGGGATGATCGAGCACGACCAGAACACCGAGACAAAGAACAGGCGCTGGCCGTAGCCCGAGCGCAACAGGTCGCGGAAGGTCATCTTGCGTTCGTCCGGTTGCTCCGGCAGGTCGCGCAGCGAATAGTGCGGGCCGTAGACACGCTGGATCACCTGTTCGGCCTCGGCGTCGCGGCCTTTGCTGAGCAGCCAGCGCGCCGATTCCGGGGTGCCCAGGCGCAGCACGAACAGCACCAGGCCGATCACCGCCGCACTGGCCAGCGCATAGCGCCAGGCGTCGTCGGCGCCGGTGTTGATGATGGCGTTGCCGACCACATAGGCAAACGCCGCACCGGCGAACCACAGGATGGTCAGCGCGGCGAGCCGTGGCCCGCGTTGTTTCTTTGGCAGGAACTCCACCAATAACGAAGTGGCCACCGGGTATTCAATGCCCACGGCCAGGCCAATAATGAAACGCAGGGCAAACAATAGCCACGCCGATTCAACCCAGAACTGCGCCAGGGAACACACAATAAATAACGAAGGGCCAATGAAATAAACTTTCTTGCGCCCCAACTTATCGGTCAACCAACCACCGATAAAACCGCCAAAGAACACGCCAATCAAGGCCGATGCGGCAATCAAACCCTGCCAGAACTCGGTCAGTTGCAGGGCATCGGTGATCTGCAACATGGCAATCCCGATAATGCTTAAAACATAACCATCGACAAATGAACCCCCGCCCGAACGGGCAGTGAGTACACGGTGAAAGTTATTAAGAGGTACATCCTCAACTGAGGCATTCGGACTTGTCATTATTATCTCCTACTTCGCTTCGTTCATTCGCCGGGGTACAACGCACACTTGAAATCCAGGCGAATGAAAGCCGTCTCAATCAGAAACCGCAGTCGCTGAAACGCCTGCTGTTGTCCAATCAATAGATTAAGTTCGGTACTACTTCTCTTGAATGTTGCGGATCAGCTTTCCTGGCCGGCGCGGCTTTGTCCCCATAACAAGTTCATGTTTACACCCGCTGATAACAGCGGCTCCGGTGGGTTTCTGCTGGGGCCCGGGGACGTCAACAGGAAGTCCACCAGGTGATTGCTTTTGCCCGCCAGCCACTCGGCCAGTAAGGTGCCGGTGACGGTGCCGCGGGTCACGCCCAGGCCATTGCAGCACAGGGCGCCGTAGACGTTTTTGGCCAACTCGCCGAAGTGCGCCATGTGGTTGCGCGACAGGCTGAGGGAGCCGCCCCAGGTGTAGTCGAAGGTGACGTCGCGGTGCAGCGGGAAGCGCCGGTCGAAGGACTCTTTGTGGCGCTTCACAAAGCGTTGCAGGTACTTGGGGTTGCTGCGCCCGTCGGCGTTGTAGCTGAAGCTGTTGCGCACCAGCAGACGGTTGTCCACGGTGCGGCGCAGGGTGGTGCCGAAAGGGTCGGCGGGAATCACGCCCCAGAACGGGTCGCCGCCCAGGCGCGCCTGCTCGTCTTCGCTCAGTGGCCGGGTCAGGCTGGCGTAGGTGAAGATCGGCAGCATGCGGCTTTTAAGGAAGCCGAAGCTCATAGCGAAGGCGTTGTTGGTGAGCACCAGTTTGTCGGCGATGATGCGGCCGTTTTGGTGGGTCAGCACGGTTTTGTCGCCGTACTCGACGGCGGTGATCGGGGTGTTTTCGTACAGCGTCACGTTGGCCGGCAAGGTGTCCGCCAGGCCTTTGACCAGCGCCGCCGGTTGTACCAGTGCGGTGCCCGGGGTGAACAGTGCCTTGCGATAGAAATCGGTGCCGATGCGGCTGGGCAAGTCAGCGGCTTCGATCACCTGGTAGGCCTGGCCGAGCTTGTCGAGACCACGGCGGTAGGCGTCCAGCACGGCAATGCCACGGTCTTCGATGGCGGCCTGGTACTTGCCGCAATCGCGCCACTGGCAGTTGATGCCGTGCTGCTCGACCAGCGCGCGCAGCATGGATTGCCCGGCGAGGTTGAGTTCCATGCTGATCCTGGCGGTGGCGATGTCGCCGATATAGTCTTCGGCGCCGATGTCGTGGGGCAAGTCGATGGCAAAGCCCGCGTTGCGCCCGGAAGCGCCGTAGCCGACTTCCTGGGCTTCGATCAACACGATCTCGTCATCCGGGAAGTTCAGCGCCAGTTGCCGCGCCGCCGCAAGGCCGGTGAACCCTGCGCCGACCACGGCCCAGCGCGTGGCGCTGACACCGCTATGGCGCGGGCGTGCCACGCGCGGCGGGCTCAGGTGGAACCAGCCACAGGTTGAATCGTCTGCCGGGGTGTTTCTGATGAGTGCCATTATTCGCGACCTGGGTTCTTTTATAGTTGTTAGAGCTAACAGCTACCCGTCTGCATCGCGTCACGCTGGCCTGCATCAAACGGTCAGAGTGTGAGCGCTACATCCAGGCCTTCGGGCGCCGCGTACTCGGACATCCGCCGACGGGACAGTTCGAGGTGGGCCTTCACGATTTCCCCGGCCAAGACCGGATCGTGGTGTTCGATTGCGCTGATCATGTCGTCATGCTGCTGGGCGGCCACTTCCAGGTCTTCCTGCATGTCCACCGTGGTCGGGTGGCGGTAGAAGATCTTGCCCAGACGGGCGTGGTCGATCAGCAAGCGCTGCAAGCTCGGCATCAGGTAGGCGTTGTGGGCCATCTTGCCGATTTGCAGGTGGAACTCGTCGTTGTACAACACCCGGTTCTCCACATCCTTTTCCTCGATGGCGGTGCGGAACAGCGCCTGGATACGCTTCAATTCCACCACTTCGGCCGGGGTTGCGTGGGAACAGGCCAGCTGCGTCGTCGCGATGTAAATCAGCGGCGCCGCGAGAAAAAAACTGCGCAGCGACTGGTAACTCATCGCCGAGACCCGCGCGGCCCGGTTGGCTTCCAGGTCGATGTACCCTTCCGCCGCCATTTGCCGCATCAGTTCACGCACCGGTGGGCGCGACAAACCAAACTCATCACACAGCGCCAACTCGTCCACCACGGCACCCGGTGCCAGTTCCATGCTGAGGATGCGGCGACGCAGCGCCTCACCCAATACCGCCTTGCGGTCAATGCTGGGCTCGACCGGAGCCGGCGTAGTGAGTTCTTTGGTAGCCATGGTGAAACCTTCCTAAGTAGTAAGTGCACACGGTCTACTACCTGTATTCGCACTATAAAACAACAATATTCTAATTGTCTACAATTAATATACACAACAAAAACATCGTCGACAGCCCTATGGCTGCGGGCTTTACCGGCTATTTGACCAGGCGAATTTCCTTGGACGGACGATGCCCGAAATAGGCGCTGTAGCACTTGCTGAAATGGCTGGGCGAGACAAACCCACAGGCCACCGAGACCTCGACGATGGTCAGCGAGGTGTGCTGCAACAAGCGCCGCGCCTCGGTGATGCGCAGGTCCATGTAGTAGCGCTGCGGCGAGGTGCCCAGTTGCTCCTTGAACAACCGCTCGATCTGCCGTCGTGAGCGGCCGGCATACAGGCACAGGTCTTCCATTTGCAGCGGCTCTTCGAGGTTCACGTCCATCAGGTTGATCACTTCGCGCAACGGCCCGCTGACCGACACGCTCAACAGCGGCTTGGCCCGCCGAAAGCGCGAGGCCTCGAACGCGAGGATGTCCTCGATGCCATCGGTGAGTGTCTTGCCGTGCAGGCTGCGGATCCACTCCAGCGCCATATAGAAGGCGCCAGTCGGACTCGACGCCGTAAGGCGATTGCGGTCCACCACATAGGCTTCACTGGTGACATGACTGAGCCGCGCAATCTCCGCCAGCGCCGGGCGGTGCTCGGGATGAATCGCGCAGCGATAGCCCTCCAACACCCCTGCGCGGCCGAGAAACCAGGCGCCATTCCAGATGCCCGCCAAGGCAACGCCCTGCTCCGCCGCTGCGCCCAACAACACGCTCAGCTCATCGTTGTAGCGCAGCGGCGTGCGGTAGCCGCCGCAGATCACCAGCACGTCGAGTTCTAGTACTGCGTCCAGGCTCAGGCGCGCGTCGGGCCGGATCACCAGGCCGAGGTCGCTGACCACTTCATCAAACGCCAGGCCAAAGGTTTGCGTTGCAAACGACTCGGGCCGGATCAGGTTGGCGGTGACGATGGTGTCCAGCGCCTGGGTAAAGGCCGGCAGCGAAAAATGCTCCAGCAGCACAAACCCCGCCCGCGCCTTGCGCACCTCCTGGCTGTGATGATCGTTGAGATAACGCAGGTTCTTGCACTGCATCACATCGCTGAATTGGCGTCGCGCTACCACTTCACGTCCGCCGTGCCTGGCGCTGCAAGGCGCCGCGTGACAAGCGATCAAGCAACAGCGCCACCGCGACAATCGCCAGCCCGGCACGCAGGCCCAGGCCCATTTCCATGCGGGTCAGGCCGCGCGTCACTTCCGCGCCCAGGCCGCCCGCGCCGACCAAGCCGGCCAGCACCACCATCGCCAGCGACAGCAGGATGCATTGGTTCAGCCCCACCAGCAGCGTCGGCGCCGCCGTGGGCAGTTCGATCTTGAACAGGATGTGCCGCGGTGAAGCGCCCATGGCCTGGCCCAACTCCAGCAAGTCTTTGGGCAGTTGCTTGAACGCCAGGGTGGTCAGGCGCAGCATCGGCGGAATGCCATAGACGATGGTGGCGATGATCGCCGGTACGCGACCCAGGCTGAACAGCATCACCGCCGGGATCAGGTACACCCACGGCGGCACGGTTTGCATGATGTTGAGGATCGGCAGCAGCGCCGCATCCACACGCTTGACCCGCGCAGCCAGGATGCCCAGCGGGAACGCCACGCTGACTGAAATCAGCACCGCCACCGAGACCAGCGCGATGGTCTGCATCGACGCCACCCACAGGCCGGCAAACAGACAGAACGCCAACATCAAGCCGGCGAACACGGCCACGCGCCAGTTGGCCAGCACCCACGCCAGCAGCACCACGATGGCAATCAGCACATAGGCGTGGGGCGCGAGCAGCGCGGTCTCGATAGCGCCGAGGGTGGCTTCGATGACCTTGCTGATCAGCACAAACACACCGTGCAGGTTGGCATTCAGCCAATCAATCGCCGGCGCCAGGAAAGCACCGGGGGAGAAACGCAAGTCTGTCAGGTTCATTGGCTGGCTCCGGTGCGCGATTCAGCAGCGCTTTGGGCGAGGCGGTCGAGGATCATCGTGAGGATGACAATGGCCAGCGCGGCGTTGATCGACTTGGCGATGTCCAGGGTGCGCACCGCGCCGTAGATGGCTTCACCCAACCCGCCGGAACCGACGATCCCGGCGATGACGACCATGCCGAACGCCATCATCAAGCTTTGGTTCACCCCCGCCATGATGCTCGGCATGGCGAACGGCAAGCGGATCTTGAAGAACATCTGCAGGCCGGTGACGCCGCTGGCGTCGCCCAGTTCGACGAACTCCTTGGGCGTCATGCGGATGCCCAGCGAGGTCAGGCGCAAGGCCGGTGGCACGGCAACAATAAAGGTCGCCAGCAACGCCGTCGCCGGGCCGTAGCCGAGCAAGGCGATCGCTGGCAGCAGGTAGATGTACGGCGGCAGGGTCTGCACCAGGTCCAGGCACGGGTCGACCACGCGGTCGAACGCCGGCGCCAGCCCGGCCAACACGCCCAACGGCACCGCCACCAGCAGGGCCAGCAACGTCGCCGTGAGCACCAGCGCGAGGGTGCTGACGGTCTCGGGCCACAGGCCGATAAAGCTGCACAGCAACAAGGCCAGCGCCGCCAACACGGCAAACCGCAACCCGACCATGCGCCAGCCCAACAGGCCGATCACCAGGGCGATCACATAGAACGGCGGCGCGGCGATGCACCACAGCACGCCCTTGAACACGCCGTTCAGCGCGGTGTTGACGGTTTCAAAGAAGAATTCGCCGTTGTCCTGCAACCACATCAGGCCCGCGTCCACGGCAGCGTCGAACTGGACCGAAAAATCCGGGGTCGTCATGGCGTGGTCTCCAGCACCGGCGCCACGGCGTGGGCCTCATTGGGGATGCCTTGCACGCCGCGCAGCAGATCCTTGGCCGTGATAATGCCGACCACCACGCCGTGCTCGACCACCGCCAGCGGTTCCAGGTCGGCGCCGATGGTCAGGCCGATCAAGGCGTCGATATCGGTGTCGGGCGAGGTCTGCGGCAACCGCGAAAAATCGCACAGCGGGAACGCCTGGCGATACGCCGCGATGGGCGTCATCACCGAGTGGGCCTTGACCAGATGCAAACGCGAGATGCCCGCGACGAATTCGGCGACATAGTCGTCGGCCGGATTCAGCACGATCTCTTCAGCGGTGCCGACCTGGATAATCACCCCGTCCTTCATGATGGCGATGCGATCGCCGATGCGGATCGCTTCTTCCAGGTCGTGGGTGATAAACACGGCGGACTTGCCCAGCTCTTTGGTGAGCTGGCGGAATTCGTCTTGCAACTGGCGACGGATCAACGGGTCGAGCGCGCTGAACGGCTCGTCCATCAGGATAATCTCCGGGTCGGCGGTGAGCGCCCGCGCCAGGCCGACACGCTGTTGCATGCCGCCCGAGAGTTCGCTGGGATAGCGCGCGGCCCAGTCGGTCAGCCCGACCTTGGCCAGCGCACGTTCCGCCACCTTATAACGCTCGGCCTTGCCGACGCCCTGCACTTCCAGGCCGAACGCGGTGTTTTCCAGCACGGTGCGGTTGGGCAGCAGCGCCACGCTCTGGAACACCATGCCGATATTCTTGGCGCGCACGTCGCGCAGTTGCGCGGGCGACAACGCCGACAAGTCCTGGCCCTTGACCAGCACCTTGCCGGCGCTGGGGGTGATCAATTTGTTGAGCAAGCGGATCAGAGTCGATTTGCCACTGCCGGACAACCCCATGATGCAAAAAATCTCACCGCGGCGAACCTGCAGGCTCACATCCGACACCCCGACCACGCAGCTGAAATCCTGCAAGACCTGGGTTTTGCCAAGGCCCTTGTGGACGACCGCGTCCATCGCCGCCTTGGCATTCTGACCAAAGATTTTCCAGACCGACTGGCAATCCACAAGCACTTCGTTGGTGTCTATTTTGACCGTTGTCATTGCTAAGCCTATTGAACCAGTCGGGCTGGTTTTTCTAATGGATCAGAACGCGTTGTCCGTACCTGGCAGTGGCAAAAATGCTTCGAGGGTTATTGTTTGATATTGGCCCAGCGCTTCATCAGGTCGGCGTGGTTGTCGGCCCAGGCGGCGACGGCCTGGTCCATGGTCTGGCCATCCTTGACGGCGCCGTTGATGGCGGTGATATCGGCCAGGGGCACGTAGACGCTGGCGATCACTTCACGGGCGTGTGGGTACTCGCCGGTGAAGCCTTTGTGGCCGATCCAGTAATAGGCTTGCGGCGGGGCGAAGGAGCCTTTTGGATCCTTGAGGAACTTGAGGTCAAACTTCTGCGCCATCCACGACGGTTCCCAGATGGTCACGGCGACCCACTCTTTGCGGTCAACGGCGGACTTGAGTGCGGCGGTCATCGCGGCGGTACTGCCTTCGAGCAGTTGCAGCTTGAAGCCGTAGTCCTTCACCGCTTTGTTGGCATCGCTCATCAAGCCCGAACCTGGCTCGATGCCGATGATCTTGCCGCTGAACTTGTCGGCGTTGTCGTTGAGTTGTTCCAGCGAGTCGATATCGACGTACTTCGGCACGGCGATGGCCTGGTATAGGCCGTAGGATACCGGCGAGAGTTTTTCCAGGCGATTCTTGTTCTTGTTCCAGTAATCCTGAGTGGCGTAGTCGGTCTGCGACGCCAGGACTTGCACGTCGCCCTTGGTCAACGCGGCATACGCGATACCGACCTCGGAGAACTCGACCACCTTGACGGTGTAGCCGGCGTTTTCCAGGACCTTCTTGGTGACGCCGGTAATGGGCGTTAAATCTTCCCAGGACATGGTGCCGACGGTGATGGTTTTTTCTTCGGCCTGCACCGGAAGCGTCACCAGCCCCACTAACGCAACCGCACAAACGGTTTTCCAAAATGTCTTCATGGCATGCCTCGATCTACGTTGTAGTTATAGTTTCAAACCTCCTGGGATGGAGGTTGGTGTGAGGGGACAACGGGTAAATTCGGCACCGCAAACGCGGCTGGGTGAAGCCAGACTGGCATGGGCAAAAGGGTCGGTCAATAGGATGTATTTTCTCTGTATACATATAGAATTCATATAAAACACAATTGATATTATATTTTTTCTTTTTAATTCAAGTGCTTAACCATGGGCGTTAAAAAACCGACAGGTCGCTCTCAGGAAAGTATCGGGTCGCTTTTGGGATGCTGTCAGGCCGGTAAAAGTGGCTGAAGGCGAAGATACTTACCGGCGCGCAATAGCTGTGGTGGTTGCGAGGTTGAGGCGGCAGGCGCAGAAACGCGGGGTACTGGAAGGTGTTCCAGCGTACGGAAGGGAGGCGGCTGGGGTGAATGCTGCGCAGTAGCACTACAGGTTCAAACTCAAGCTATTTGGCGAGAAGCTCAAATCGCAGGCAAAAAAAAGCCACTCTATTGAGTGGCTTTTTCTTTGTGTTTGGAGCGGGAAACGAGACTCGAACTCGCGACCCCGACCTTGGCAAGGTCGTGCTCTACCAACTGAGCTATTCCCGCTTGGTGATGCGCATTCTATACAAATCTCGTAACCGGTCAACCCTTTGATTCAAAAAAGTTTTATTTCTTTTCAACGGTGGTGCGCAGATGAGGCCAGGCAGCGCGCAGGTACTGGAGCATGGACCACAGCGTCAGGCCAGCCGCGATCAGCAGCAAGGCGTAGCCCGTCAGGACCCAGAACGAGAAGTCCGACGGGTTGGCCAGCAGGATCACCAGGGCGAGCATCTGCGCAGCGGTTTTCCATTTGCCCATGTTGGACACGGCGACGTGGGCGCGGGCGCCGATTTCGGCCATCCATTCGCGCAGCGCCGAGACGACGATCTCGCGGCCGATGATCACGGCGGCTGGCAGGGTCAGCCACAGGTTGCCGTGCTCCTGCACCAGCAGGACCAGGGCCACGGCCACCATCAGTTTGTCGGCCACTGGGTCCAGGAACGCGCCAAAGGGCGTGCTCTGTTCCAGGCGGCGGGCCAGGTAGCCATCGAGCCAGTCGGTGGCGGCGGCAAAGGCGAACACCGAGCTGGAAGCGGCATAGCTCCATTCGTACGGCAAATAGAACAACAGAATGAAAATCGGAATAAGCAGGACGCGTAGAACGGTGATCAGATTAGGGATATTCATCGGCACAACTGGCTACGAGGTGGAAAGGCATTCTATTCGCTGTGCAGATTTGCATAAATCAGCTCAGCGAGCTTTTTACTGATACCGGGTGCTTTGGCTATTTCGTCAATGCTGGCACGGGAGAGCTCTTGCAAGCCACCAAAATGTTTAAGCAAGTCGCGACGTCGCGTCGGGCCAACCCCCGCCACCCCTTCCAGGGTTGAGGTTCGCCGGGTTTTGCCGCGACGGGCGCGGTGGCCGGTAATTGCAAAACGGTGGGCTTCGTCGCGGATCTGTTGAATCAGGTGCAGTGCGGGTGAGTCGCCCTTCAAGGTGAACTCATGGGCGGCATCATTCAAGTACAACGTTTCGAAGCCAGCCTTGCGCGTGGCGCCCTTGGCGACGCCGAGGAGGATCAGGTCGGGCACCGCCAGTTCGTTGAGCACGTCACGGGCCATGGACAGCTGCCCTTTGCCGCCGTCCACCAGCAGGATGTCCGGCAACTTGCCCTCGCCGTCCTTCAGCTTGCTGAAACGCCGCGTCAGGGCTTGGTGCATGGCGGCGTAGTCATCGCCGGCGGTGACGCCTTCGATGTTGTAGCGCCGGTAGTCGGACTTGATCGGCCCTTCCGGCCCGAACACCACGCAGGAGGCGACGGTGGCCTCGCCGCTGGAGTGGCTGATGTCGTAGCACTCCAGGCGCTGCGGTGGCTCGTCCAGGTTAAGGACTTCGGCCAGGGCGTCGAAGCGTGCGGCGACGTGCTGTCGATTGGCCAGGCGTGCGCTCAGGGCTTGCTCGGCGTTGGTCACCGCCAATGTTTGCCAGCGGGCACGGGTGCCGCGCACGCGGTGGCTGATGTCCAGCTCGCGGCCACGCAGTTCGTGGATAGCCGCGATGAGCGTGGGGAAGTCTTCGTGCACCACGTTGACGATCAGCTCGGACGGCAGGTCGCGCTCAGGGCTGCTGACGTAGTACTGGCCGAGGAACGCAGCCATGACTTCGGCGACGTCCTCATCGATACCCGTCTGCGGGAAGAAGTTCTTGCTGCCCAGCACCCGACCGCCACGCACGCTGATCAGGTGCACACAGGCGCCGCCCGGGTTGACGAAGGCGGCGATCACATCGACGTCGCCGGTGCCGCCTTCCATGCTCTGCTGGTCCTGCACGCGGCGCAGCAGGGAGATCTGGTCGCGCAGTTCGGCGGCGCGCTCGAAATCCAGGGTGCTGGCGGCCTGTTCCATGGCGGCGGAGAGTTCATCGGTGAGCGCGTTGCTGCGTCCTTCGAGGAACATCACCGAATGGCGCACATCTTCGGCGTACTCGGCGGGCTCAACCAGGCCCACGCAAGGCGCCTTGCACCGCTTGATCTGGTATTGCAGGCACGGCCGGGTGCGGTTCTTGTAGAAGCTGTCTTCGCACTGGCGCACAAAAAAGGTCTTTTGCAGCAGGCTCAGGCTTTCGCGAATCGCGCCGGCACTGGGATACGGGCCGAAGTACTTGCCCTTCTGCTTCTTCGCGCCACGGTGAATGCTCAGGCGTGGGAAGTTGCCATCGGATAAAAACACGTAGGGGTAGGATTTATCGTCACGCAGCAGGATGTTGTAGGGCGGCCGCCACTCCTTGATCAGCGTCTGCTCAAGCAACAGCGCTTCGGTCTCGTTGGCGGTGATGGTGGTTTCGACCTGGGCGATACGCGCGACCAATGCCGCCGTCTTGGGCGCAAGGCCGCTCTTGCGAAAATAGCTCGCCAGGCGGTTCTTCAGGTTCTTGGCTTTACCGACATAAAGCAGGCGAGCCTCGCTGTCGAACATGCGGTACACGCCAGGGCGGCCACTGCAGGTTGAGAGAAAGGCACTCGGATCAAACGGCGTGGTCATGTCAGGCGCTGGCGTCCACCATGCCGTGGCGCACCGCGAGCAGGGTCAGTTCAACATCACTGCTGATAGTGAGTTTTTCGAAGATGCGGTAGCGGTAGGTGTTGACGGTCTTGGGCGACAGGCACAGCTTGTCCGAGATCGTCTGTACCTTCTGGCAGCCGACGATCATCAAGGCAATCTGGATTTCCCGCTCCGACAGCGCATCAAACGGGGAATCACTGACGGGCTGGAAGGACTTGATCGCCAACTGCTGGGCAATCTGCGGGCTGATGTAGCGCTGGCCGGCAAACACCAGGCGAATCGCTTGCACCATCTCGGCCAGGCCTGCGCCTTTGGTCAGGTAACCCGCCGCCCCGGCCTGTAGCAGGCGTGTCGGGAACGGATCTTCCTCGCACACTGTCACCACCACGACCTTGATGTCCGGGTGGCTGCGCAACAACTTGGTCGTTGCGCCAAGACCGCCGATCCCCGGCATCTTGACGTCCATCAACACCACATCGGGTTTCAACTCCCGCGCCTTGATCAGGGACTCTTCCCCGGACTCAGCCTGGCCGACTACTTGCAGGCCATCGATGTCAGCCAGCATTCGTGTAATGCCTGTACGAACGAGATCATGGTCATCGACTACTAGCACCCTAATCAAGCAGACACCTCGCGATATGGTCTTATAGGTTGCTGAACACCTTAGCAAAAAACCAAGGCGCAGACCTAGCTGCAAGCGTCATATATATAGTGTTTGAAGGCACCGCACTCGCCCGCCGAATGGCGGGCAGCCCAGTTTGCGGGGCAAAAGGTCAGGAATCCTGGGGTTGCGGCTTGGCTTTGCCATTCAAATGAAATGAATGCTCGGCCAGGGTTGAAGTCAAGCGGCGGATAGCATCCTGATCTTCCTTGAACATCGCCCGGTAATCGCCCAGTACTTTCTCTTCGACCTGGCTCAAGTGTTCCAATTGAATCGGCGTGGCATTCCCGGTCAACACGTACAGGATATCCACACCTCTTTCGGCGACACGAGACAAGTAGTCCGCTTTAGGCGCACGCCCTCCACTTTCATATTTACCCTGTGCGTTGGCTTCAACCCCTCCTATCTCACCAAAAAGTTTTTGCGACAGGCCAAGTCGCTCTCTTTCTTGCCTCAAACGCGAACCGATTCCACTCATTTGGATGTATGATCCTATTTGGCACACCCCAAGAGGTGACACACTCATCTCTTTGTTAAACGAACTTGAACGGTTTTGAACTATGCCCGGAATCCGTACTGCTGCACAAGCCAAGGCCTGGCTGGAACATCAAGGAAAGTCAGTTCAAGCGTTCGCCCGTGAACATGGCGTTGATCCGGCAACCACCTATCAAGTGCTCGCTGGACGCAAAAAGGGACGGCGTGGTGAGGCCCATAAGGTAGCGGTCCTTCTGGGCATGAAAGAAGGGATCATCCTTTCTGAGGCTGATGGCCAAAACAACGATCAGGAAGTCGTCTCCTGAAGCCAGTATGCGCTTATTAGGATTTGGCGCAGGTTTAGCTTAAGGGGCAAACGCGCTCCATGCGCCAGAAGCAATCTTCCTCCCCGACGATGTTCAGCCCCATGCGCTGATAAAGGCGTTTCGCCGGATTGGTCTTGAATACGGTCAAGCGCAACAAACCCTGAGCGCATGCCTTGAGCGCCATCTGCTCCAGCACCCAACTGCCTGCGCCCTGTTTGCGACAGCTTTCGAGCAGATGCAGTTCGCGGATATACAACGCGTGCCTATCACGACTCAGGCTGATAAAGCCCAGGACGCAGTCGTCACGGCAAATCAGCCAGTTTTCCCGACCGGCCCACGCGGTATCAAAACCATCGTTGGACCACAGCAGGCCGTACTGCGTGTAATAGCCGCGCATGGCCTCGTGGGTCAGTGTGCGTGCGAATGTCAGGTCGCGATCCGTCGCCGCGCGCAGGTGGAATGCCATTTACAAAGCCACCACTTGGCCAGACCACTGCCCGCTTTCGCGGCGGGCTATCACCAATGCATCACCCGCACCCGGCACCGCAGCCAGCAAACTGCCATCATCGGCCCAGATCGCACTGCGACCCGCGCACACGTAGCCGCCGGATGGGCCACCATGATTGGCCATCAACACCAGCAGGCCATGCTCGGCGGCGTAACCCTGCAGCAGGTTGCTGTCTGTTGCGTAGCCGCCTTCGCTGATCAACACACCAGCGGCGTACACATTGGCCTGCGCCTGCGCGGCAGCACGCGGATGACTCGCGTGGGAAAAGTCTGCACACACCGCCAGCGCAATCCGCTCGCCACCCCACTCAAGTACAGCGCCACCCTGCCCTGGGACAAATGCAACGTCTTCACCCGGATGCAGGTGCTGCTTGGTGTACACCGCCAGGGAGCCGTTTGCCCCCAACACCAGTGCGCCGATCGACACACCGGCCTCAGGCGCCAAGCGGATCGGCATCCCCACCACCGCCGTCAACCGGAGCGCCTGCGCCATCTCGCGCAGCGGCGCCAGTACCGCGTCATCCGGGGCGATTGCCAAGCCGGCAGCCAACGACGGCTCGTAGCCTGTCAACGACAACTCTGGAAACACCAACACCTGCACACCGTGCTCTGCTGCCACGTGCATAAAGGCCAGGTGCCGCTGGAGATTGGCAGGTAGGTCGCCCGCAATGGCGATCAATTGAGCAGCAGCAAGGGCAAAGGCAGTCATGGTCGCGTCCAGGCAATCATTATCAAAGTGTTGCAAGCATATCTCGGCCAATAGCGCTAAGTACCCCCACGCCATAGAAATTACTGATTGAATCCTCCTGCATGCCTCTAGTAAGCTCCCCCCATCATTTGGAGACACAACATGTTGCAACTCACCCACACTCAGGTTTGCCCTGCTGCCAGCGCCCCGCGCTCGGTGCCGGCTACCCGTGTATGCGGTTCGAGCGCAGCTGTAAGCTTTTATTTTGGGTATTGGTTTAGCCACTGGCGCGCCTGATACCTGAAATCGGCGGCCACTACTCAAGGGGTCGCCTGCCAGAGAAATCTAACCCCCGGTCGGCTCCCCGACCGGGGGTTTTGTTTTTTCAGACTCTCAAAAAATTTCGTAAGAACACTCAAGGAATCACGACATGAACTACGCCACCTATTACCGCTACGACACTTCCACTGCATGGCGATTTAGCAAGCTCCGTTCGGGACAGCCTGCCGCCTCCGATCGGTCACCTCTTGGTGGCAAGCCAACACACGTAGCCGATACGGCCAATTGTCGAACACCCCAGTAGGGCCAAGCGCGCGGGAAGAACCCGCCGCTTGCCCAGGAAGCCTTGAATATGAACTCCGCCACCGCCGCTCTGCCTGTTACCAATCTGTCCAGCGCCAATGAAGCCCTGACCCAGCGCCTGCCCAGCTCCCTTGAGCTCAAGCACCAACTGCCACTCAGCCCGTTCCTCAACGAGCAGATCCACGCCCATCGCCACGCCGTTCGCGCCATCCTCAATGGCGAAGATAAGCGTTTGCTGGTGATTGTCGGCCCGTGTTCGATCCACGACCCGGAATCGGCCATGGAATACGCACGCAACCTGAAGAAACTGGCCCTGGAAGTCAGTGACCAGATGCTGCTGGTGATCCGCGCCTACGTCGAAAAACCCCGCACCACCATCGGTTGGAAAGGCTTGGCCTACGACCCGCATCTGGACGGCAGCGATGACATGGCCGCCGGCCTCACCCTGTCCCGTCAATTGATGCGCGAAATGCTGCGCCTGGGCCTGCCGGTCGCCACCGAACTGCTGCAACCCATGGCCGCCGGCTACTTCGATGACCTGCTCAGTTGGGTAGCGATTGGCGCGCGCACCACCGAGTCGCAAATCCACCGCGAGATGGCCAGCGGCCTGGGCATGCCCGTGGGCTTCAAGAACGGCACCGACGGCGGCGTCGCGATTGCCTGTGACGCGATGCGCTCGGCCTCCCACCCGCACCGGCACTTCGGTGTCGACAGCCAAGGCCATCCGGCGATCATCCAGACCCCGGGCAACCCCGACACCCATCTGGTGCTGCGCGGCGGCCACCGTGGGCCGAACTACGATGCGCAGAACGTGGCGCAGGTGAAACACGACCTGGCCAAATCCAAGGTGGCGGCGCGGATCATGGTCGATTGCAGCCATGCCAACAGTGGCAAAGACCCCTTGCGTCAGCCGGTGGTGTTCAACGAGGTGCTGGAGCAGCGCCTGCAAGGCGACACCTCGCTGATCGGCATGATGCTGGAAAGTCACTTGTTCGAAGGTTGCCAGCCGCTGAGCGCGTCGATGAAATACGGCGTATCGGTCACCGATGGTTGCCTGGGCTGGGACGCCACCGAGCAGCTGTTGCGCAGCGCCGCAGAGCGGTTGCGGGCAAAATGACGCGCTGAGTCCAACCGGTGGGGGCGGCGGTGCGACGTGCGCCTTCCCCCAGACCGGCTATGACGATTCGTGATCTGCGGTAAAGAGTCCTTTTCGGACTGGACGGTTTTTCCGAAGGAACGACAGGCGGATACTCAGCGCCATTGTTCACCCCTTCTGGAGTTACTGATGTCTATCCCCACGCAAACCGTTCCGGCCTTCGGCCTCGGCACCTTCCGCTTGCAAGGCAAGGTGGTGATCGATTCCGTGAACACGGGCCTGGAACTGGGCTACCGCGTCATCGACACCGCGCAGATCTATGAGAACGAAGCTGATGTTGGCCAGGCGATCGCCGACAGCGGCATCCCGCGCGACGATCTGTTCATCACCAGCAAGATCTGGATCGCCCATTTCGCCGAAGGCCAGTTGATCCCCAGCCTGCGCGAAAGCCTACGCAAATTGCAGAGCGATTATCTCGACCTGACCTTGATCCACTGGCCATCGCCGGAAGACCAAGTGCCCGTCGCCGAATTCATGGGCCAGTTGCTGGAAGCCAAGCGCCTGGGCCTGACACGCCAGATCGGCGTTTCCAACTTCACCATCGACCTGATGAAACAGGCGATTGCCGCAGTGGGCGCAGAAAACATCGCCACCCACCAGATCGAACTGCACCCCTACCTGCAAAACCGCAAGGTCGTGGACTTCGCCAGCGCCCACGGCATCCACATCACCTCCTACATGACCCTGGCCTACGGCGAAGTGCTGAAAGATCCAGTGATCCAGCAGATCGCCGAGCGCCACCATGCCACGGCGGCCCAAGTCACGTTGGCCTGGGCGATGCAACTGGGCTACGCGGTGATCCCGTCGTCCACCCAACGCGCCAACCTGGAGAGCAACCTCAAGGCGCTGCAGCTGACCTTGAGCGCCGCGGATATGGCGCAGATTGCCAGCCTGGAGCGTGGCCATCGCCTGACCAGCCCCAAGGGCATCGCGCCACAGTGGGACTAAACCCCGGCGACTGGCGTTCGGGCCAGCTCCCGTAGCCAGGGTAATACCCGCAGGCCACTGGTGGCCGCGGGTGGGTCGATGATGTCCATGAAGTGTTCGAGGTTGACGTTATCCGGCACGCCCGGCAGCCGTACCAGCACCGCCGGCGTGACACCGGCGGGGTTGCCCAGGTCCAGGTGATCGTAGACAAGCACATGGCGCACCTGGGGCGGTGGCCCGCTGACATGGGCCGCCAGCCCCGCGTTGATGATCAGTACATCGAACGGCTCAGCCGGGATCGCGGTAAGAATCTGCACCTCGTCGAAGGTTTGCACTGGCACGATCCGGTGATATCCCAGCTGATTGAGCATTTTCTCGATGTACAGCCGCTGCAGATGCTGCTCATCGGCAATCAGGATAGTCAGTGCTTTGTTTGGCATGGCAAACCCCTGGGTAGGCAGTGCTCGACAGTGAGCGCAGGCCATTTTCCAGACATAGGCCGCCGGCAAAATCAGGCATGTTCCCTCTTTGCGTAGGCGCTTTCCTAAACCAGCCGAACGGTGATCAAGGTTGATTGCAATAAACGCTCAATGCCTGATGCAAATCACCGACTGCTTCACTGACATCGCCAACCGCTGAACCCAGCGCCTGCCGGCCTTGTTTCTCGCACACCGCCTCCAGCACTTCACAACAGGTGATCACCCCTTGTGCCTTGACCATTCGTGCGCCCCCCTTGGCGCGGTGTGCAAGGTCGTGCAGCTTGGCAAAATCAAAGGCGCGTTGCAGTGCCGGCAACAAGGCGAGGTCGGCCTCCAGGCTTTCAATCAGCGGAATCAACAGCTCTTTGAGGGCGTCATGGTCATCCCCCGTCAATGCCATCAGCGTACTCAGGTCAAACGTCGCAGCCGTGTCCGCCCGGACAACGCGCGCGGCGCGCGAAGCGAGTACCGAGCGCAAGTCATCCAGGCCCGTAGGCTTGAACAGACACCCGTCCATGCCTGCGAGCCGACAGCGCTCGGCCTCCTCCGGCTGGGCATTGGCGGTGAAGCCGAGTAACAGGCAGGGCTCCAGGCCTCGCTCCCGCTCCTGGGCGCGGACGTCGCGCGCCAACTGGTAACCGTTCTTCAAGGGCATGTTGCAATCGGTGATGACCACGTCAAAGTGCCCCGCTTGCCAGCGTTGCACCCCTTCAATACCGTCGTCGGCGGTGGTGATGTGGTGCCCCAGAAAGCTCAGTTGCCGAGCCAGCAACAGTCGGTTGGCGCGATAGTCGTCCACCACCAGGATGTTCAACGCCAGGGGCGGTGGAGCATCCTCCACCACCGTTGACGCCTGGGCCGGCAACTGCGCCGACAGCGCCAGCAGCAAGCGCACATCGACCCGCGTGCCCTGCCCCATCACACTGCTCAAGTGCAACTGGCCACCAAACATTTCGCACAAGCTGCGACTGATCACCAGCCCCAGGCCAGAGCCACTGCGTGCCGACTGCTCGGTATTGCTACCTTGGATAAACGGGTTGAATAGCCGTTGCTGATCTTCAGCACTGATACCGATACCGGTGTCTTGCACCCATAACCGCAGCGTCAGTTGGCCTCCGGCCACCGTGCCCTGGGCACCGAGTTGCACCTGCCCGCTGGCCGTAAACTTGATGGCATTGCTTAACAGGTTTGACACCACTTGCTTGAAGCGCAGCGGATCGATCAGCACCGTGCGATCGATCACCGGATCAAACTCAACCTGCAGCGCCAGGCCCTTGGCCCGCGCCAGCCCTTCAAAGACGCGCACGACCGATGCCAACAATGCCTGGAGATTCGCCGGTTCCAGGGCCAAGGACAAATGGCCGGATTCGATGCGGGCGATATCAAGAATATCGCCAATCAGTTCCAACATACTGCGCGAAGCCACTGACGCTACCTCCAGCGCATCGCGGTCGGCCCGGCCCTGTTCGGCGTTTTTCAGGGCCAGTTCGATCATGCCGATCACCGCGTTCATCGGCGTGCGGATCTCATGGCTCATCGTCGCCAGGAAAGTGGTCTTCGCGCGGTTAGCGGCGTCGGCGTCGTCCTTGGCCTCCTGCAACTGCCCCAACAGGCGCTGACGTTCACTCACATCCACCCAGCCGGCAATCATGCCCACCACGCTGTCATTGCCATCACGATACGGCAGCATCCACTGGTAAATGGTCAGCACTTCACCGTTGGGCAGCCTGAGGATGCGGTCATGAACCTGCGGCTCGCCCTGCGCCATCAACCGCATGTAGTCGTCATGAAAAGACTGGGCTTGAGGTGGGTTGCCGGTGTCGGTTTCCATCACGGTCTTGCCGATCACATCCTCCAGCTTGAAACCGAACACATCGAGGTAGGCGTTATTGCAGGCCATCAACCGGCCCTGGCGGTCACGCACATAAATCGGGTGGGGCGTGCCGTCGATCAGCACACTCATAAAACGCATCTGGTCGCTCAATGCACGCTCAGCCTGGACCCGCGTGCGAATCAGGCGGCGCAGGTAAATGGCCCAGCACAGCGTCACCAGCAGCAATACCGCGGCCACACCAAACCCTTGAACGATTGCATTGCGATGACGCAACCAGTAACTGTCGCCAATGATCACCTCGCCGCGCCAGTGGTTGGTCAGTTCGTCCATTTCTTCCGGGGTGATGCTCAACAGTGCCTTGTCGAGAATGGAATACAGCTCCAGTTGGCTGCGGTTGACACCAAAGGTAATCCGCGCGGGTTCTGTCCCCACTGTGCTGGTGATACGCAGTCGATCACGGTAGTCACGCGCGACCATGTAGCGTGCGCTGATCAACGAAACAATGGTTGCATCTGCGTTGCCGTTGGCGACCCGCTCCAGGGCCTGTTCAGGGTTCTCCACATCGACAAAACCGATACCCGGATAGTCCCGGGCAATTTGCGCGCCGAGGCTGTTGCCGCCGATAAACGACACGCGCTTGCCAGACAAGTCCTCGAGGGTGACCACGTGTTCATCCTCGGCGCGCACCACCAGCACGTAAGGGTTGGACAGATAAGGTCGGGTAAAGCGCAGCTTCTCGGCGCGCTCGACGCTAGGGGTGATCACCGCCAGCATGTCCACTTGGCCGGTGCTGACCTGGTCAATTTGCCGCGGCAGCGAGCTGCCCTGTACGACTTCAAACTTCAAGCCAGTGCGCAAGCTGATCCGCGACAGCACCTCGGCACTCAACCCTTCGAATTGCCCACGCTCATTGAAGAACGACAGCGGGACAAACTTGTCGAGCACCGCCACCTTCACCCGTGGATGTTTCTCCAGCCAACGCTGTTCATTGTCACTCAAGCGCAACCGATCCGCTTCCAGGAACCCACTGCCGCCGGCACTCCAGCGGCGCAGGATTTCCATCTGCTGGCTGGCCGGGATAGCGGCCAGCGCGGCGTTGATAATAGTCCGCAGACGCTCGTTGTCCTTGGTGAAAGCAAATCCGAACGGGTTGACCTCCAAGGCAGAGAAATCCGCCATGCGTACGTTATTGAGGTGATTCTTGTTGATCAGGTAGCGGGTGCTGATGGCATCACCCAGGTAGACATCTGCCTGGCCGAATGCCACGGAGCCGATGGCTTGGTGGGTCGAACCATACAACAGCAGTTGCGCCTTGGGATAAAAGGCCTGGACAGCATCGGGTTGCATGTAGTGGTAGAGCATCGCCACGCGCTTTCCCGCCAGGTCGGCGGACAATGACTGGCTGTCACCGGCACGTGTCACCAGGACGGGTTGATCATTGGCGTAGGACCGCGACAGCACCAACTGTGGGTCGGCCGCCTCATAACCATTGGCCGAGCCCAAGAAATCCAGCGCGCCCGACTTGAGCGCCTCGATCACCTCGTCACGGGTGTCGTAACGTCGAACTTCAATCGTGATATTCAGCGCCTTCGCAACCAATGCTGCAACATCAGCGGAGATGCCTTCAAGTTCATCATTGTCGTTGCTCAGGTCAAACGGCGCGTAGTCAGGTGCCGACACTCCCATCACCAACGTGCGCCGCTCACGCAGCCAGCGCCAATCCGCCTCGGAAAGCTGCACATCCGGTTTTTCAAGGGTGGAATGGCCGAGCAGCCGCAGAGTGTGTGGTTCATCCAGGGCCATCGCCACCGAGGACAGAAGCCCTATCAGCAGGATGGCCGTGAGTTTCACCAGCCGGGGGGTGTTCATTTCAGATCAGATGGTTGCGCTGGGCGAATTTGGACAAATGCACCACGGACGACATGCGCAACTTCTCCTTGAGGCGCGTCTTGTACGTACTGATCGTCTTGTGACTGAGCAACATGTCATCGGCAATTTCCTTGTTGCTCAGGCCCAAGGCCAGCTTCTGCAACACCGTCAGCTCACGATCCGACAACGCCTCCACCAGCTCACGCTCACTCGTTTGCAAATCATCTCGGCGCACCGAGCTGGTCGGCAGGCTGGGAAAGCAGCTGTAGTTGGACATCACTGCCTTGATCGCCTTTTGCAGCTCATCCAACTCACCGGTCTTGGCCACATACCCCATGGCCCCGGCACGCATGCAGCGAGTGGCAAAAAAAACCGCCAGATACGACGTGAGCACCAGGATCTTGCATGGCAAGCCCAGCGCCTTCATTCGACTGATCACCTCCAAGCCTCCAAGCTTGGGCATCGCCAGGTCGAGGATCACCAAATCGGGGCGTTCCTCCCGTGCAATCTGCATGGCATCAGCGCCGTTGCCCGCCTCATAGATTTTATCGAAGCCTTCCTGCTTCAAGAGATAGCGGACCGTGGCGCGAATAAACGGGTGATCATCCACAATTAAAGCTTTGCTCATAAAAAACCACCTGAGAGGACGAAGTAACCTGACACATCACACGGGACCCAGGCACCTGTGAGAAATGACAGTTCCGACGAGCGGCGCTGCACTCCATCAAGGCGCATGCCAGGCAAAACCTGGTCCCTCCAATTCCACAACACCCCCGAGAACGCGAGGCCGTGCCATTGCTGCCGGGCAGCGACAAGCGCGCAACCTTAACAACGGCGTGATGTTTGAACTGAAGGGATAGTCCTGATCACATGTAGGACTTATCCTCACAAAAGCATAGTCAACGCTATGCACGACAGCCGGAGTACTAGTCGGTGGTGCTTGGACTCCAGAACGCCTGCACCACCAGGGTCGACGTGGAAATACGCGCCACCAGCGCGTCCAGCTCATCACCATCAACGGACGTCACCGCCAAGGTGGCCTCAATCTCCACCTCGTCGCTGCCAAACGGGCGCACGTCTACGTCACTGGCCGGGTAGTTGCACCGCGCCAACTCCGCCTCCAGCAAGGCCAGTACCGCCTTTTGCTGGGTACGCCGCGCGATGACATAAAGAATGTTGGTGACCTCCGCCGACACCACATCCAGCGGCTGGCGGTTGATGTTATTGACGATCGGCCGCAGCAGCGTGTTGGCCGCCAGCACAAACAACGTGCCCAGCAACGCTTCGAGAATCAGGTCGGCACCGGCACAGGCCCCTACTGCGGCCGACGCCCAGAGCGTGGCGGCGGTGTTGAGGCCACGCACATTGCCCTCCTCACGCATGATCACGCCGGCACCCAGGAAGCCGATGCCCGACACCACGTAGGCAACCACCCGCACCGCACCTTCCGCGCCGCCCAGGCGGTTGGCCATGTCGACAAAAATCGCTGCGCCCACCGCCACCAGCACATTGGTGCGCAAGCCCGCCGTGCGCTGCCGGTACTGGCGCTCGAATCCGATCAGGCCACCGAGGATAAACGCGGCGGATAGGCTAACTAGGGTATCGACCAGGGAATTAAGGTTGATGTTGTTGATTGCTTGCATGAAAAAACTCCATGAATGCGGCGGCAAATGGGAAATGCCGCCGCACGGCTTTGCAGAAACGGGAGTTTCGGGCATCAGGTCACACACCAGGGTTACCCAGGTGTGGGTCAGCGTCGATGAGAGGGAATCAGGCAGGCGCCAGGACTGGCTGCTGCCGGGATGCCGCTTCTCGCTTGCAGGGCGAGACAACGGCATTGGAAGAATGCGCGTTACCTTGCCAAGGCTGTGCCGGTTACCAGGACCGGCCGACTACTGTCGCTCGAACAAGTACCCACTGAGGGTCTCCGCTATTGATGAAAACGGGCGAAGCTTACGCCCCGACTGCGGGAGAGTAAACCGTAGGAAAGTGTCCGTATTGTGAACAGGAAGTTTCTTCAGAATGGGTTCAGGAAGCACTTTCCTGACCCCTGTCGGGTCAGGGGCGATCCCTGACCACCCGTGCCAGGTAATCCTCGACTTGCCCGCCCGCCAGCGGCTTGACCTGAATCGACACCCTGTTCACCTGCCGCCCCATCGTGATCCCCTCGCGAGTACGCACTTGCACGTACCCAAGCCTGGGCCAGAAGCGTTCGGCCTTGGTATTGCCGACGACCACCGTCAACCGCAGCCATTGAGCCCCTTGTTCGGCCGCCCAGCGTTCAAGATCCGCGTGCAGCCGCTGCGCCAACCCAGAACCATGCAAGCGCGCATCCACCAGCAGCAAGCCGATATGCCACACACCGTCCGCCAGCAGATCCGCCGCGATGTTCACCACGGCAACCAATTGGTCTTCGGCATCGCGATAACCCAGCCAGTACATCCGACGGCAACTCCACCCCGCCGGCAATGCCCCCTGCAATTCTTCACGCGCTTCGGTCGGCGTGGCAGGCTCGCCGTTGACCGCGATGAAATACGCCGGCGCCTGCTCAAAAAACCGCTGCAACTCGGCTTCATCGCCATCGCCCAACTCAACCACCCGAATGCCGTCAGCGGTGCAACCTGGCAACACCTGTAAATCAACGTCCATGTTCACCCCGCCTCATTCATCCCGCGTCAGTACTTCCAGCAATTCAATCTCAAAACGCAGATTGCTGCCTGGCTTGATATGCGCGCCCATCGAACGCTCGCCGTAGGCCAGGTGCGCCGGCACAAACAGCGTGCGTATGCCGCCCACCTGCATACCCATCAGGCCTTGGTCCCAGCCTTTGATGACACGCCCGGTGCCGATCACACACTGGAAAGGTTTGCCGCGTTCCCAAGATGAGTCGAACACCGTGCCGTCTTCCAGCGTGCCGGTGTATTGAGTGGTGATCAGCGCGCCCTTGACCACGGTTTTGCCGTCGCCCAGGCGGATGTCGGTGATCTGGAGTTCGTCGTTGCTCATGAGGGTCTCGTTGGATGGGTGAAGGGTGGGGTTTTCCCAGAACTGGGTGGGTTTGGCAAGCGTAGGGAATGTCGGCGTTGTGGCGCTCCCCTTTGGCTCGTATGCAACCTGCAAGAAGAGAATCACCTCTAAATAAAGCGCAAACCAAGAAATGCACCACAACACTACAAGAACCGTCTGACTCCCATTTAAACACTCTGTCGCCTCTTATCAACATTCAACTCCTTTGGATGCATAACAATAAGAGGTCACCGTCCATGAGCGAACCTACAAGCCCAGCCCGCGTAGCTGTCATCCAGTTTGACCCTCAAGTCGGCATAGCCAATCGAGCAGATAATTTGCGCCAGTGCCTCGCCTTGGCAACCGAAGCGGCTAATGGCGGCGCCAATCTGATCGTACTGCCAGAACTCTCCAACTGCGGCTACTTCTTCAGTAGCCGCCAGGACGCCTACGATCACGCAGAGCCGGTTCCAAATGGTGCGAGCGTGAGCGCTTGGATTGATTTCACGCGTAAGCATCAGGTGTATCTGGTGGCTGGCCTGAACGAAATCGATGGCATGCAGCTATTCAACACTGCCGTGCTTTTGGGACCCGATGGGTTCATCGGCAAGTACCGCAAAGCGCATTTGTGGAACTTGGAAAAGCTCTGGTTCACTCCCGGCGATACCGGGTTTCCAGTATTTGAAACACCCATCGGTCGCATAGGCTTATTGATCTGCTGGGACATCTGGTTCCCGGAGGTGCCGCGAATTCTCAGCCAGCAAGGCGCCGATATCATCTGCAGCCTGAACAACTGGGTATGGACACCACCGCCACTGTTCGACGAGGCAGGCAAATGCATGGCGTCCTACCTCACGATGACCGCAGCTCATGTGAACAATGTATTTATCGCAGCCGCCAGCCGTATCGGCGAAGAGAGGGACGCACGCTATCTCGGGTGTTCGCTGATTGCAGGGACAAATGGCTGGCCCATCGGCACCGTCGCCTCCGCCAATCGGCAGGAAATCCTGTTTGCGGATATCGACATCACCAGTGCTCGAAGTGCGCCTATATGGAACAGCTTGAATGACCTGCAACGCGATCGACGCATTGATCTCTACGATCAAATGCTCGGGTATTCCCAGCATCGCGCTCTGCCGCGCTAGGTTGAGGAGTGACCATGGAAACGCTCCTTCCACCCTGCAAAAACAGCCGCTCAAAGACGGACGTCATAGTCCTGACTGCGGGTTTTATCAGTGCGTTACTCGTGATCTTGGTTGCATTCAATCACCGGGATTCCTGGCCAGGTTACGGTGAGATGGTCGAAAGCCTGCCTCATCCAGTTGCCTGGCTAAGATGGATACTCGGGGATATCAGTGAAGTTGCCTTCTACAAACATGAACTCGCATCACTCGGCCTGCTAAGCGGCGCATACCTGGCTTGGTGGGCAAATGAGCGCGGGAAAGCCTGGCAAGGGTTTGCCATTTCCTACGGGACCGGCTTGTGGCCTTGGCTTATCACCAGCTCACTCATAGGCCTCCTGCTAAGCAATTTACTGTGGGGCTGGAGCGTCACCGCCGAGACGTGGCAACCGACCTTTGCGGCATTTGTTTCCTTGCCTGCGGCAATGGTGCTGATGTTTGGTGGCGGCTGGAAAGTCACGCTCAATGGCGCCGTGTTAGGAGCCTTGCTCGTAACGCCGATGTGTTTGTTGATCGTGAACTTCGTGTGTACTCCATTGGGTTTGCCAGCGGTGATCGGCAATGTGTTGGGCATGGCTGCGGGCAGCGTCATAGCATTTGCGCTGTGCCGTCGCGTTCCCTCAATGGTGCGCTCGGACTACATCACACTAGCCAAACCCTCGCCGGCGAAACCATCCAAGTACGGTGTGTTGTGGAGCTTGCGCCGGGTTCTCGCAGACTTTTCTGAAGCACCATTTTTCGGCAATGAGTTAGCCAGCATTGGACTGCTGGCAGGCGTGCTGCTCGCATGCACCCTAAACCCCATGAGCCCGGTTTATGGATCTGGGCTGCTACTGCAAATGGTCAGCGCGCAAGCCCTGACCTCGGCGCTGGGTGTCATCATCTGGCGGCATCAGTGGATCAAGCGGGGATGGTATCCGACCTATGTCCCATTGGTTTCGGTTGTGCCAGCAGCAGTGTTGACCCATGGCGGCAACTGGATGGTAATAGGCTCAAGTGCACTACTTGGAGCGCTCATCGCACCGCCGTTAGCCTGCGCCATTTCTGCGAGGTTGCCAGCACACTTTCACCCCTATATCGGCAATGTTTTGTCCATGGCTCTAAGCACGTTACTGGTGGTGCCGACAGTAGGCTGGCTCATCTCAGCCTGAGGCCCCTATTTTGCCTGATCCGAATGCACCTATTCCGTTGGTGCATTCACCCCACCCATGCGTAGCAATTGCGCTGCACTATCCTGAACCCCAAGTGTCGTACTCCCATGCGCCCAACCGCCGGAGCCCCCATGACCCAAGATGTCCTCGCCAAAGAAACCAACCGCCGCCAGTTGCAGCAGATCATCTCCGGCCTGTCCGACGGGATCATCCTCGCCGAAGTCGACCAGACCATCCTCTGGGCCAATGAAGCCGCACTCACCATGCACGGTGTTGATCACGTCGAGGCACTGGGCGCCAACACCCAGGAATACGCCGGACGCTTTGCCCTGCGGTATCGCAACAACCACCCCGTGCTGCTGGAAAACTACCCCCTGGCCCGTGCGGCAGCCGGCGATGAATTCAGCGACGTGGTGGTGGAAGTCACGCCCACTGGCGATGCGGACAGGACCTGGGTGCACCGCTTGCGCAGCCTGGTGATCAGCGACTCGCACGGTGCACCGGAGTTGCTGGTGCTGATCCTCAGCGACGCCACCGAGTGGGCGAGCGCCGAGCAGCGCTTCGAGAAGACCTTTAATGCCAACCCGGCACCCGCCGTGATCTGCCGCCTCAGCGACCTGCGCTATATCAAGGTCAACCAGGGTTTCCTGGAGATGACCGGCTACAACCGCGACCAGGTCATCGGCAAATCCGTCTACGAGCTGGACGTGCTGGAACAGGCCGAGCGCAAGGACCTGGCCATCCAGCGCCTGGGCGAAGGTGCCACCATCCCGCAAATGCAGGCCGAGCTGAAACTGCCGGAAGGCGGCAGCAAACTGGTGATCGTCGCCGGCCAGCCGTTGGACATGAACGAGGAAGACTGCATGCTGTTTTCCTTCACCGACCTGGAGCCGCGCCGCAAGGCGGAAATCGCCCTGCGCCAGAGTGAAGAGCGCTTCGCCAAGTCGTTCCGCCTTACGCCTGTACCCACTCTGGTGTGCAGCGCCGACAATCGCCAGGTGGTGGACGTCAACGAAGCCTTTATGAGCATCACTGGCTATATCAGCGAAGAGCTGATCGGCAAAACCATCGAAGACATCGACTTTATCGACAGCCCCCAAGCAGGAGCGCAGTTGTTTGCCACCCTGGAAAAGTCCGGCAATCTCGACAGTCAGGACCTCAAGGTGCGTAAGAAAGGTAACGAGGTGATCGACTGCGTGGTGTCGGCCGACACCGTAATCATCGAGGATGTGCCCTGCTACCTACTGGTACTGATGAACATCACCGAACGCAAACGCTCGGAACTGGAACTGGTGGCGGCCATCGAGGAAGTGATGCAGGACGCCTCCTGGTTCAGCCAGACGCTGATCGAGAAACTGGCCAACGCCAAAAGCGTCAACAGCCCCAACCTGCCGAACGTGGCCTTCACCGACCTGACCGCCCGTGAGCGGGATGTGCTGGGCTTGATCTGCGAAGGCCTGGCCGACAAGGAGATCGCCTCGCGCCTGAAACTGGCGCCCAACACCGTGCGCAACCACGTGGCCACGGTGTACTCCAAGCTCGGTGTGCACAGCCGCAGCGCGGCCATCGTCTGGGCCCGTGAACGCGGGTTGTTTGCCGGCGAACTGCGGCTTAAAAAGTAGGCGTTTAAAAGTGCAAATGCACTAGTGCGCCTAGTGCGAATTCGCCTTATGGCGCGCACGGGCAATCAATAACCTTCAGGTGTCGAAGTTCATGCCCTGAAGGAACCCGCATGTTTACCCTCTCTCAACTGCGAAATTGCATCGAAGAAGGCCTGTCGCCGCTGACGTGTGAATTCACCCTGTGCCGGGATGCATCCCTGACCCTCAAGGTCTACGACCTGGATACCGGCCGGGTGGACCTGGTGGTGACCGGGATCAGCACCAACCGGCTGCAGACCCCGCAAGAAGTGGAAAAGATGGTGGAGGAGTTGCGCTACGAACTGCAATGCAACACCGTCGGCAAGCTCACGCTGGAGGACTGGCCTTCAGCGACGCCCCAATAAAATAGAACACCCCGCCGCCCACGATAAACGCCCCCAGCATGTAGAACATGTAGTGGGCCGGCAGGCTGGCCAGCACCAGCCCACACAACACCGGCCCCAGGGCCGCACCGAGGTTGGACAGGTTTTGCGCGCCGTAGTACATGCCGCGCAGATGGTCCGGGGCGATGCGGTCGATAAACATGTATTCGGCCGGGAACACGATGATCTCCCCCACCGTAAACACCGCCATCGCCAGCACCCACCACAGCACGCTGGTGGACAGCGCAAAACCGATCAACCCCAACATGAACATGCTCAAGCCGAAAATCAGCCACTGGCTCAGGTGGCGGTGGGAAATGCGTCGGCCAATCACATACTGCAACGCAATCACCAGCACGGCGTTGGTGGTAAGGACCGCGCTGATGACGGTGTAGGTGTATTCCGCAGTGGTGGTAGTCACCAGATATTGCGACAGGTAGGCCGTGAACTGGCCGAACACCACCGCACTGAGCAGCCCGCCCAGGGTGAAGCACACCAGACGGTGATCCTTCAACAGCACGCGGCCAACGGCCACAAACGACACCGGCTTCTGCGTCGCATCAACGGTGGTCAGCGTGCGGTCGCCCCAACGCCAGTACAGCAGGAAAAAAACCACTCCCAACAGCGCCGACAGGATAAACGGCAAGCTGATATCGAACTTGGCCACCACCGCCCCGAACGCCGGCCCGACGGCATAGCCAATGTTGGTCAAGGTGTACTTGATCGAGAACACCTCGCTGCGCGCCTCTTCCGGCAACAGGCTGGCAAAACCGGCTTTCACCGCAATGTCGATGACTGCGTAAGCGAGGTTGATCAGGATCAGGCAGCTATAGAACGCCCAGATATTCTGCGCGAGTACCGTACCGATAAAGCCCAGCACAAACAGCACACTCAGGCCGAGCAGCAATCGGTAGCTGTTGATGCGGTCGACAAGAAAACCGCCGTACACGCTGAGCAATGAACCGACGATCAATGAACTGCCAATCACCAGGCCGACCTGGGTGATGTCCAGGCCGAAGTGGCTGGTCAGGTAAATCACAAGGTAGGGAAAGGTAATCGCCTTGGCCAGCGTCAGCATCAACGTGGCGGACAGCAACAGGTTCACGGTACGAGGGTAGTTTCTTATTGTGGCAAGCATCCTGCTCTCTTTTTTCAAGGTAACGCGGCCTCTACAGCCGGCTACCTTAACCCAGGAGCAGGGACAAAATGCAAGGTCATTTCTTCACGGGTGTGATCTCAAGAATCGTGCCGTTGGTGGTCTTGAGCAGCACGAATTTATCGCCCACCCGCGCCCATTGACTGTCCTGCTCCGGCTGCTTGAGGCCGCGTTTTTTCCAATCACTGACGGCCGATTCCTTGCGCATCAGAATGTCTGGAGCACGGTCGCCTTCTTTCAAGTCACGGGTATTGATGTTGGAAGGCTGCACGGTTTCCTGGGGCGTATCACCGGCCTGCACGACAAAGCTGGCGGTGGATAGGCTGGTGGCGAGCAACAGGCAGGCAACGAGGGATTTGGCTTTCATGGGTGCTCCTTCAATGAATAGTGCGTACCCAGGTTCCGACCGCTGCTGCGCGGGATCATTCAACCCGGATTTTCCAGCCTGCACCCAACCCGTGGCGAGGGAGCTTGCTCCCGCTGGGCTGCGCAGCGGCCCCAAAAGACCTCACCGAGAATTACCTGAAAAACCGCGGCGCTTGGATTGGGGCCGCTTCGCGGCCCAGCGGGAGCAAGCTCCCTCGCCACAGGGGGTTAGCCCTCATAACCAGGATGCGTCCCACAGTGGATAGTCGCCAATATGCTCGACCAATCCCGCACGCAAGGGGTTACCGATGATGTATCGCGCGATTTGAATCAGGTCTTCTTCAGCACGCGCCGCGCGGTCATGGTATCCGCTTTGCCAAAAAGCACCCCACGTACCACTGGCCCGATTGATCGTTAAAGTACTTCTGGATTTCACTCGCCGCATAACCTGGGGTAACGCCGCATCGCCTAACTCAAACAACCAGTGAAAATGGTCCGGCATGATGACCCACGCGAGCGAGCTGACGAGGCCGAGGTCATGGGCCTGTTTGAATTCTGCAACCAGCAATCGTCCCAGGTAAAAATCTTTAAATACTGGCCGCCGTTGATAAACCACTGCGGTCACCAGATAAGCACGACCTGATTCTGAATAACGGCCACGACGTAACAGATGAGAGTTGGGTTTCTGAAGCAATTCACTGCTCCCGTGAGTTGATGAGTGATCAATTCACGCTAGCAACCACCACCAATCCCCCCGCCCAATTCAATTTCTCCGTGTTTCAATCTCTCATTGTGGCGAGGGAGCTTGCTCCCGCTGGGCTGCGCAGCAGCCCCAAAAAACCTCACTGTGCACCACCTGAACAAACGCGGTGCTTGGATTGGGGCCGCTTCGCGGCCCAGCGGGAGCAAGCTCCCTCGCCACAAAGTGCTCACCGTCACCGAATCCCCCATTGCCCGTATGAAATAATTCCTGTAATTTTTCATGAAATTTCCCGACATAAATTTCATGACCCCACAAGAAGAACTCGCCACCCTCGCCGCCCTGATCCACGACCTGCGCAAGCACAAGAAGCTCACCCTCGCCCAGCTCGCCCAGAAAATCGAGCGCTCGGTGGGTTTCCTGTCCCAGGTCGAACGCGGCCTGTCTCGCCCGACCGTGGCGGACTTAACCGCCATCAGCCACGCCCTCGACGTGCCCACCACGTATTTCTACAGCCAGCCCAAACCCAAGGCCGTGGACTGGATCACCCGCCCCAACGAACGGCGCACGGTGTATTACGCCAACGGCATCACCGACATCCTCGTGTCGCCAAGCATGAACGGCGCCTTCTCAATGCTCGACAGCCTGCTCGCCCCCGGCGCCAACAGCGGTGAACAGACCATGAGCGACCGCGCCGAGCAGGCCGGTTTTGTGCTGGAAGGCGAATTGACGCTCTGGGTGGAAGGTGAAGCCGATTCAGTCACCCTGGGCCCCGGCGACAGCTTTCACCTGGCCAGCTTCGCCCACTGTCGCTACGCCAACCTGACCGACCTGCCCGCCCGCGTGCTGTGGGTTTACAACTAGGAGCTGCACCCGTGAAAAGCCATTCCTCCATCTTGCTGGCCGAAGTACGGACCTTTCGCCAGAACCATCCCGATGTACGTTACGTCGACCTGATCGCCCTGGACATTCCCGGGCATTTCTACGGCAAGCGTTATCCCATCGAGATGCTGGAAAAGGTCGCCGCCGGCAGCCCGTTGAAGCTGCCGCAGAACGCCGTGCTGTTGGGGGTTCAGGGCGGGTTGTTCAAGATCGGCGACTATTGCTTCAACGACGGCGACCCGGACGCCAACCGCCGCCTGGTACCCGGCACGCTCAAGCCGGTGAACTGGGAATCGCAGCCGCTGGGGCAGATGCTGATCACCTCGGACGGCACCGAAGCGCCCATCGAGTTCGAACCCCGCGAAGTGCTGGCCAAGGTGCTGGAACGCCTGCACCACAAAGGCATTCACCCGGTGGTGGCGTTTGAGCTGGAGTTCTACCTCTTCGACAAGAAACTCGCCGACGGCCTGCCGCAGTTCGCCCGCGACCCACTGAGTGACGACGCCGACGACCAGCCCAACCTGCATATCGAACGACTGTCGCGCTTCAGCGACGTGCTCGATGACATGGCGCAGACGGCCAAGGACCAAGGCATCGACATCACGGTGATCACCGCCGAAATCGGCCCCGGGCAATTCGAAATCAACTTCGGTCACTTGGACGACGGCCTGCGCGCCGCCGATTGGGCTGCCCTGTTCTGCCGCAGCACCCGTGGCGTCGCGCTGAAACACGGCTACCGCGCCAGCTTCATGGCCAAGCCCTACCTGCAATACCCCGGCAGCGGCATGCATGTGCATGTCAGCCTGTATGACGCTGCCGGCAACAACCTGCTGGCGGCGCACCAGCAGCAACCGCTGCGCCATGCCGTGGCCGGTTGCCTGGAATTGCTGCCCCACTGCATGCCGATCTACTCGCCCAACCACAACGCCTTCCGCCGCCTGGGTGGCACGGTCAACGCCGCGACCCGCGCCAGCTGGGGCTTTGAAGACCGCGATGCGTGCGTGCGCATCCCCGACTCCGACCCGCGCAACCTACGCATAGAACACCGCCTGGCCAGTGCCGACGCCAACCCGTACCTGGTGCTGGCGGCGATCCTCGTTGGTTTGGAACACGGCCTTGAGGCCAAGCGCGAGCCCATCGCCCCACTGAACGAGGACCGCAGCAGCGGCACCGATTTCCCCGTGGAAATGCTTGATGCGGTGCGCGCCATGCAACACCAACCCGTATTGCGCGATAAGCTAGGCGCCGAATTTGTCGACGTGTATTGCGAGAACAAACGCCAGGATCATTTGGCGTTCCAGCAAGAAATTCACGCCAGGGAATACCGCTGGTTTCTCTAAATAACCCCCACGGACTCACCGATGACCGACCAAAGCGCCCCGGCCCTGAAAGAAATCTTCAACGTCGAACGCCTGCAACACATCGCCAGCGAAATGAGCGCGGTGTACCCGGCGTTCGACGCCAAGGGCTTTCTCAAGCACGCCAAGGCCGGGCTGGCCGAGTTGTCGGTGCTGCAGCGCATGGCGCGAGTCAGCGAGAGCCTGTACGCGGTGATCCCCTTGGATTACGCGCAAACCCTTGAGCTGCTTTACGCCTTGGCACCGCGCCTGAACAGCAGCTTTGTCAGCCTGTTCCTGCCGCACTACGTGGCGAGCTACGGGCTGGATGACTTCGAACGCTCCATGGCCGCGCTCAAGTATTTCACCACCTTTGGTTCCGCCGAATTCGCTATCCGCCCCTTCCTGCTGCGCGACTTGCCACGCACCCTGGCGGTGCTGCAAACCTGGTCGCTGGACGCCAACGACCACGTACGCCGCCTGGCCAGCGAAGGCTCGCGACCGCGCCTGCCGTGGTCCTTTCGCCTGGCTGAAGTGCAGGCCAATCCCCAACTGTGCTCATCGATCCTCGACAACCTCAAGGCCGACCCCAGCCTGTACGTGCGCAAGTCGGTGGCCAACCACCTCAACGACATCACCAAGGACCACCCGGACTGGGTACTCACGCTGATCGAAGGCTGGTCACTGGACAACCCCCACACCGCCTGGATCGCCCGCCACGCCCTGCGCAGCCTGATCAAGCAAGGCAACACCCGTGCGCTGACGCTCATGGGCGCCGGGGCCAAGGCCGAGGTGAAGATTCATCAGCTGAGCGTGACACCGGCGGTGATTAGCCTGGGGGAACGGATCAGTTTGTCGTTCAACCTGGAATCCACCGCCGACACCGCGCAGAAACTGGTGGTGGACTACGCCATCGACTACGTAAAAAGCGCGGGGCACAGTGCGAAAAAGGTGTTCAAGCTCAAGGCGTTTACCTTGGGCGCGGGTGAACAGCAGAGCATTCGGCGGGAGCAACATATTCGTGAGATGACTACTCGAAAGCACTATCCCGGACGGCATCTAGTGCACGTGTTGGTGAATGGGGAAAGACTCGGCAGTGCCGAATTCGAATTACGCGCCTGAACATATCGCCTAGAGAAATGCCTCTAAAACAGGCATTCCAGATGACACCAGCGGAAAACATCCAAACGACGAACAGAAAACGTTCAAGTTTGTATCACCAATAATGGCATTTAGCCTTTAACCTGAGGCATTATCCCAACCATACATGAGGTTATTGGAAGGGAGTCCTGTTATGGCCTGGTCGTTGGCACTCAATTTGGATGAGCAGGTCTACCCGCTTAGGGTCGTGCAGCGCGTGGTCTATAGCCTCGCAAAGGACTTCGTCTTTTTGGTTCGTCACGAGCACGCACAATGGGTGCTTGAAGTCACGCCAAATGATTCCTCCAATCTGCTGGGCTACGCTGCTGACACGGCCAGAGCCATGATCCTGCGCCATCTGAATGATTTCGCACTCCGCGACCAAATCGCACTGGAAACCATCGGTTTGAGGGAGCTTCTGGCCAGTGTCGCCTTGAAAGAGTGCGTCCACTGATATGTCTGTCGCTCTGATTGCCAAACAAACCGATTACCGATTGCTCCCGTTTCGCTTCATGCGAATGCCGGAAGTCGGCGACTCACAAGTACTGATCACTGCAGACACGGGAGAGTACCTGTTTGTAAATGACACTGACCTGTCTGGGATCGTACATAAACGGCTCGATCGTCAGTCAGCCTTGTATAAAGATCTACTCGCGCGCCATTTCATTTACGAGCCGGAAATACATACGCCATTTCCAGAAATGGCCGCGCAGATTCGCAGCCGCAAGAACTTCCTCTTCGGAGGCCCGGCACTGCATCTGTTTGTGGTCACTTTGCGATGCAATCACACCTGCCAGTACTGCCAAGTATCCCGCGCCCCGCTAGGTGGCCATGCACACGATATGTCTGCCGAAGATGCCATGCACGCAGTCGATCGATTATTTGAGTCTCCCTCGCCGGTGCTCACCGTAGAGCTTCAGGGCGGCGAGCCCCTGCTGGCATTTGATCGAGTCAAACAGATCATCGAGGCCGTGACTGCTCGCAATGAAACTGAGCGCCGCAGTATTCAGTTCATTATCAGCAGCACGTTGCATCACCTCACAGACCCGATTCTGGCGTTTGCCAAGCAGTACGCGGTGCAATTTTCAACGTCCCTGGACGGCCCGGCTTTTTTGCACAACGCCAACCGCCCCACCCCAGAAAAAAATGCCTATGAGCGCACACTTGAGGGTATCCATCGCGTGCGCGATGTCCTCGGCCATGACGCCGTGTCAGCACTCACCACACTGACCTCAAGAAGCCTGGAGCACCCGAAGGCAATCATCGACGAGTACGTCAAGCAAGGGTTCAAGAGCATCTCCCTGAGACCACTGAGCCCCTACGGTTTTGCCAAGAAGTCCAGCCAGCGCTTGGATTATTCGATTGATCAATACTTGAGATTTTATACCGAGGCGCTGGGTTACCTGATTCAACTCAACAGCGAAGGAACCTACCTGAGCGAGGGCTATGCCTCTTTATTGCTCGGCAACATTCTCACGCCGTTCTCAAGTGGCTATGTCGATTTGCGCTCACCATTGGGCGCCGCAGTGGGAGCATTGGTCTACAACTACGACGGTGACGTATATCCCTCTGATGAGGCACGGATGCTGCTGGAGATGGGCGAGAGCGGGCTGAAGTTGGGAAATGTCCGGCAGCCGTTGAGTGAGCTCTTGCACTCGCCGGTAGTGAAACAACTCTTGGATGCCGGAATCGCCGAGGCATTGCCGGGCTGTTCCGATTGCGCATTGGTGCCCTATTGCGGCGCAGACCCTATCGAACATTACGCTCGCCAGGGGGACCCGATAGGGCATCGTTCCTTCAGTACGTTCTGCCAAAAAAATACGGCACTGCTCACCCACCTTTTCAGTTTATTGCGTAATGGAGATCACTCGACCCAGCGAGTACTGATGTCGTGGCTGGCACGCCGCTCACTCAGTGATCTGCCGCAGCCAGGATACGGAGGCTGAGATGCTCAGACTGGATACGCAATTTGAGATTCAACACCTCGATACAGCACGCCTGCTCAAAGTCATCAGCGTTAACGAGTTGATCGAAAAAGGAACAAACGGCTGCGCCGGCGACGCCAGCTTCAATGACCTGCTGCTATGGCTGACACTCGACGAAGTGCTGGCGCAACCCACACTGCTGACACTGCCCGTCGCTGGCATCTTGCTCGTCGATGGCGCACTTGCGATCGATTACACAGGGATCATTCTCACTGCCCCCAAAGATAAGGAAGTGGTCCAACCAGGGGATGTGATTGCGCTGTCACCAGCTTCGAATGTCGTCAGGGTGCTTTATAGGCGCAATGCCAACAGCAACCTGCTGTTCATTACCGACAGATGCAACAGCCTGTGCCTGATGTGCTCTCAACCCCCCAAGGAAATCGACGACTACTGGCATGTCGAAGAAAACCTGCGGCTGATTGATTTGATGGATAAAGGCGATGAACAAATAGGTATCAGCGGCGGCGAACCGACGTTGTACGCCGACGGCCTCCTTGCACTGATCAAAAAATCCAGTGAGGTCTTGCCGGAGAAATCGCTGCACATTTTGAGTAATGGGCGCCTGTTGGGACAGCCAGGCTGGCTGGCTTGTCTCAACGAAATCGAACACCCACGCCTCACTTGGGGTATCCCGTTGTATGCCGACAATGCGGCAGATCACGATCATGTCGTGCAAGCGCCCGGGGCGTTCAGCGAAACCATGAAGGGGCTGTACAACCTTGCTCGTGCCGGTCAAAACATCGAAGTTAGGGTTGTGCTCAGTCGCTTGACGTCACCACGGCTGCCTGAGCTGGCGCATTTCATTTTCCGCAACCTTCCGTTTGTGCAGCACATTGCGATGATGGGAATCGAAAATACCGGGCTTGCAAAGAAAAATTACGACGCCTTATGGATCGATCCTTTGGATTATCAGGACACACTCGCAAGCGCCTGCCATTTCCTCGACATCCGTGGGCTGAACGTATCGGTCTACAACTTGCCGCTATGCGTACTGGAGCCATCGTTGAAGCGGTTCTACCGGCAAAGCATTTCCGATTGGAAGAATCTGTTTATCGACACCTGCCAATCCTGCACAGCCAAACACTACTGTGCCGGTTTCTTCAAATCTCACTCCCTTCGCTGGCAGAGTCGAGGCATTCGCCCGCTCAATCTGGACGAAGGTATCCACTACGCAAGGAGCGCTTCATGACACTGATGGACCGTTGGAAAATGCTGATCAGCCAAGGCGTCGCGCTGGTTCCCGTCGCATTGAGTCCCCTGGCCTATGCCAATCAAGTCGCATTGACCCAGCCGGAATGGACGACGACAGATAAATCACCTGTCTTCAACAACACGCTCAACTCCCCCGACGCCGTCAACATCTATGCGGCTCATCGCTCCCACAGCTCCCACCGTTCACATAGCTCTCATAGCTCGCACTACAGTGGCTCGGGTGGTTACAGCGCCCCACGCAGCTACACGCCGCCGGTTTCGGCCTACAGCGCCCCCTCTACGACTACCAATCGCTTCAGCGGGTCAAGCAGCCGACCTGCGTCTACAACACCTTCGGCCGCACCAGCGCGGACATCGGCTACAGCTGATCGAAACCAGTTGGTCATGCGCGTTCAAATGGCATTGCTGGTCAAGCAGTACTACAGCGGCAGCATCGACGGTGTTTTAGGCAATGGTACTCGCGGGGCATTGATGGCTTTCCAAGCCGACTCAAACCTGCAGAATCATGGGCGCATGGACACTCCAACGCTGAATGCACTGGGGATTGCGATTCCCTAATTGATTTCGAACCACCAGGCGCATAAAACAACAAAAGGCTCTATCTCGGGCCTTTCAGCCACACAGATTGTCGAACAATCCTGGTCTTCTCCGTTGCGATCCATTATCATCCGGCGCCTTCTCGCTACCTGTCAGGTAGCTGTTTCAATGTGTCACCCGAGGCGCCCATGTACCGTTTTTCGTTTCACCGTTCCTTGCTTGCCATCAGTCTGGGGCTTGCCGCTCCTACCGTTTTCGCCGCGCTGCAACCCTTGGCCGAAGCCCCGCTGGCCAGCGACACCGAGTTGCATTGCCACTTCAATCGTGACGCCAGCACCGACTGCACCACCACTTACCACTACACCATCCTCAAGCCCAACGGCCGTGAGATGCTCTCGCGCATCGACTTCGATTACGCCGAAGGCGACACCTTTGAAGTGATCAGCGCGCAATCCACCCAGCCCGGCGCCAAGCCGGTTGCCCTGGCGGCCACGCAGATCGACACGCGCACCGCGCCCAACCCGGACCAGGGTTTCAGCCGCGACAAGCAGACGTCCCTGGCCTTCCCCAACCTGCGGGTCGGCACGCAGATCCGCTACACCGTGCGCGAATATCGCCCGGCCAAACCGCTGATGACGCAGTTCCACTACGCCCTCAAGTTCGGCCCCAGCGCGGCCCGTCGCGACCGCTTCAAGGCGCGTTTTACCGCCGAGCGGCCGATCCAGTGGCGCAGTGAGCTGTTCGAGGGCTTCAAGGTCACGCCGTCGGCCAACGGCAAGACCCTGGACGTGGTGCAAAAAGCCCCGACTTATCTGAACTACATCAACGAATCGTCCAACGCCGCGCTACTGCGCATCCCACGGATCGAAGTGGGCAGCGCCGTGGAGCAACAGGCGTATTTTGGTGATTTCGCCCAGCGCTACAACCAGATCCTCGGCGCCAGCCTGCCGCCACAAAGCGCAGCCGCCGTCGTCGCCGCACAAGGCTTGGCGCCCGCCGAACGGGTCGGCGCGTTGATGCAGCACCTCAACGATCACTATCGCTATCTCGGCGATTGGCGTGCCACGGAGCGCGGTTATGTACCGTTCAACCTGGCGGAAATCGAGCAGCACGGCTATGGCGACTGCAAGGACCTGGCGATTCTGCTGACCGCCATGCTCAAGGCCAGCGGCATCCCCGCCGAAACCGCCTGGGTCAGCCGTGGCGATGTGGTGGAGTCGCTGTTGATCCCCGGCACCAACGCGCCCAATCACGCCATCGTGCGCGCCGAAGTGAACGGCCAGGTCTGGTGGCTGGACCCGACCAACCCGGTGTTTGCCCCGGGCCAAACCATGCCCGACATCCAGGACCGCTGGGTGCTGGTCAACGACGCACAGGGCCAGGTGCGCAAAGAACATATCCCGCTGGAACGTCCCGAAACCAGCCTGCGCCTGGACAAACAGGTGCACTACGACAAGCAAGGCAACGCTGCGATCCAGGCCACCCTCGCCTTCAGCCGCCTGCCGCTGATGCAACTGAGCGTCGCCGATCGCCAGCAAGGCAGCACCGCCACCGACCAGAACATCTGCGCCAACTTCGGCCATGAAATCAGCGACTGCCACGTCACCCGCGCGGCCACCGGTTTTGTCGTACACGACGGGTATAGCGTCAACGCAACCATGAACGACCAGCGCGCGCTGGAAAAACTGGCGGATGGCTACGTCTACACCGATGAGTCGCTCAAAGGCCGCTGGGATGCCTTCGTCTACTACCGCCGCCAAGGGCAGCAGGCCGACCTCGACCAGGGCAACCCGGAAACCAATGACTACACCATCACCCTCAGCGGTGGGCAGATGGAAAAAGCCATCCCCGGCTGCCAGGTGCGCTCGCCATGGTACGACCTGGACCTGGACCTGGAAGGCCAGCGCGAAGACGGCGCGTTGCGCTATCACTATCGCCTGACCCAGAAGATGCGCTGGCTGACCCATGATGAAATCGTCAGCGCGGCGTTTGGGACGATGGTCGACGAGGCACGGGCGTGTGCGGAGCAGGTGCATCAGGTGGTCAAACTCTGAGGACCATCTGACACAACCCTATCTCTGTGGGAGCTGGCTTGCCTGCTCCCACAGTTTTAATCCGGTTTCGTCAGATCGGATTCGCCAAGCAACAACCCCTGCTCCCGCGCGCATAACTCCACCACGTAATCCCACAACACCCGCAACCGCACCGATTTGTGCAACTCCCGCCGCGAGCTGATCCAGTAGCTGCGCATGATCCCCTCCCCTGGCAGCAACGCCACCAACTCCGGGTCTGCCGAGGCCATGAAGCACGGCAACACGGCAATCCCCAAGCCCGAACGCGCCGCCTGGTGCTGGGCGATCACGCTGGTGCTGTGGAACACCACCTTGGGGTTGCGGCAGAAGCTGCTGAGGAATTTCAGTTCCTGGCTGAACAGCAGGTCGTCCACATAATCGATCCACGCGTGCGCCGCCAGGTCCTCGCGCTTTTCAATCGGCGGGTTGCGCTCCAGGTAGGCGCGGCTGGCGTACAGCGCAAGGCGATAGTCGGTGAGCTTGCGTGTGACCAATTGGTCGACGCTGGGCCGCTCCAGGTGGATGCTGATCTCGGCTTCGCGGTTGAGGATGCTGACGAAGCGCGGCACCGCCACCAGTTCCACCTCCAATCCTGGGTAGCGATCAAATAGCCCACCCATGCGGCTCGCGAGAAACATCACCCCCAGGCCTTCGGCGACGCCCAGGCGAATCTTGCCCAACGGCGCGGCCGAATGGGTGAGTTCGTCTTCGGCCAGCAGCGCGACGTTTTCCATGGCTTCGGCGTGTTTGAGCAGGGCTTCGCCAGCGGGGGTCAGCTCGTAGCCCTGGGCGTGCTGCACGAACAGCGCGGTGCCGAGGCTTTTCTCAATGGCCTCGATATGCCGGGCGACGGTGGCGTGGGTGGTTTTCAGGCGTTGCGCGGCGGTGAGCAGGCGGCCGCTGCGCTGTAACTCGAGAAAGTAGCGCAGGTCATTCCAGTCGAACATGTCGCCTCCCTCTCCATGGTCCCGGGCCGCGTTATTTAAACGTGCTGTTTAAAAACGCACAGCAGCTGGGTAAAAACTAACATTTTTAAGACGAAAACTAACAACTAGGATGGAGGCAATAAGAAAAACAAGCGAGACCCCAGATGCCCACTGCAACTGCTGAATACGATTACATCGTCGTAGGCGCCGGCCCCGCAGGCTGCCTGCTGGCCAATCGACTGTCCGCCAACCCCGCCCACCGCGTGCTGCTGCTCGAAGCCGGTGGCCGCGACAATTACCCCTGGATCCACATCCCCGTCGGCTACCTGTACTGCATAGGCAACCCGCGCACCGACTGGTGCTTCAAGACCGAAGCGCAAGAAGGCCTGCAAGGCCGTGCGCTGAGTTATCCAAGGGGCAAGGTGCTGGGTGGCTGCTCGTCCATCAACGGCATGATCTACATGCGCGGCCAGGCCCAGGACTACGACGGCTGGGCGGCGGCCGGCAACCCGGGCTGGGCGTGGAACGACGTGCTGCCAGTGTTCAAGAAGAGCGAAAACCATTTTGCCGGTGGCTCCGAATTCCACAGCGATGGCGGCGAGTGGCGGGTAGAGCAACAGCGCCTGCACTGGCCGATCCTCGACGCGTTCCGCGATGCAGCCGCGCAAAGCGGGATCGCCAACATCAACGACTTCAACACCGGTGATAACGAAGGCTGCGGCTACTTCCAGGTCAACCAGAAGGCCGGCGTGCGCTGGAACGCAGCCAAGGCGTTTCTCAAGCCGATCCGCCAGCGCCCCAACCTCACCGTGCTGACTGAAGTGGAAGTCGATCGCGTGCTCCTGGAAAACGGCCGCGCCGCTCAAGTCGTCGGCCGTCAGCTGGGCCAGTCGTTAAGCTGGAAGGCACGCAAGGAAATCGTGCTGTGCGCCGGTTCAGTCGGCTCGCCAGGCATTTTGCAACGCTCGGGGATGGGTCCTTCCAGCGTGCTCAAACCGCTGGGCATCGAAGTGGTGCGTGAACTGCCCGGTGTCGGCGGCAACTTGCAGGACCACCTGCAACTGCGCCTGATCTACAAACTGGAAAACGCCCGCACTCTGAACCAGATCGCCGGTTCTGTCTGGGGCAAGCTGGGCATGGGCCTGCAGTACCTGTACGACCGCAGCGGCCCGCTGTCGATGGCCCCCAGCCAGCTCGGCGCGTTTGCCCGCTCGGGCCCGGAACAGACCTCGGCCAACCTCGAATACCATGTGCAGCCGCTGTCCCTGGAGCGCTTTGGCGAGCCGCTGCACGCGTTCCCGGCATTTACCGCGTCGGTCTGCGACCTGCGCCCGCAAAGCCGTGGCCGCGTGGATATCCGCTCGGCCAACCCGGCAGATGCGCCGCTGATCCGCCCCAATTACCTCAGCCATCCAGAAGACCTGCGGGTGGCCGCCGATGCCATCCGCCTGACGCGCCGCATCGTCGCAGCACCGGCCCTGCGCGCATTCAAGCCAGTGGAATACCTGCCCGGCGCCTCCCTGCAAACCGAAGATGAACTGCACGAAGCCGCGGCGCGGATCGGCACGACGATCTTCCATCCGGTGGGCACCTGCCGCATGGGCAGCGATGCCGATGCGGTGGTCGACGCCCAATTGCGCGTACATGGCGTGCCCGGCCTGCGCATCGCCGATGCCTCGGTCATGCCGCGCATCACCTCCGGCAACACCTGCTCACCCACGCTGATGATCGCGGAAAAAGCCGCGCAGCTTATTCTTTCGCCGAACACAAGGAGCCTCACCCCGCAGAGAGAAACGGTTCATGCAATCTGAATAGCGGCGCCGCACCTGGCGCCGACAGTGGAACAACAATAAATAATCACTGTGAGGGCTACCCGATGTCAGAACATGCTCAACCCCTGGGCTCGGTCATAGACGCGAGCACCAACAACGACTCAAGGAAAGTCATCTTCGCCTCGTCCCTCGGGACGGTGTTCGAGTGGTATGACTTTTTCCTCTACGGCGCGCTGGCGGCGGTGATCAGCAAGCAGTTCTTTGCCGGGGTCAACGACACCACGGCGTTTATCTTTGCCTTGATGGCCTTTGCGGCCGGCTTTGTAGTGCGGCCCTTCGGTGCGCTGGTGTTCGGCCGCCTGGGCGACATGATCGGGCGCAAGTACACCTTTCTGGTGACCATCATCCTCATGGGCGTGGCAACCTTCTGCGTGGGGCTGTTGCCGACCTACGCCAGCATCGGCATTGCCGCGCCAATCATCCTTATCGTGCTGCGCATGCTCCAGGGCCTGGCGCTGGGCGGCGAATACGGCGGTGCGGCGACCTACGTGGCCGAGCATGCGCCGGCGGGCAAGCGTGGTTTTCATACCAGTTGGATTCAATCCACCGCGACCATCGGCCTGCTGCTGTCGTTGCTGGTGGTGCTGGCCTGCCGCTACTTCACCGGCGACCAGTTCGAAGTGTGGGGCTGGCGCATTCCGTTCCTGTTCTCCATCGTGTTGCTGGGCATCTCCACCTGGATCCGCATGAGCCTGCACGAGTCGCCGGCCTTCTTGAAAATGAAAGAGGAAGGCAAGGCGAGCAAGGCGCCGATCAGTGAGTCGTTCGGCAACTGGGACAACCTCAAGGTGGTGCTGATCGCGCTGTTCAGCATCAACGGCGGGCAAGCGGTGACCTTTTACGCGGCGCAGTTCTATGTGCTGTTCTTCCTCACCCAGTTCCTCAAGATGGACCCGGCCCTGGCGAACATGTTGCTGATCATCAGCGTGGTGATTGGCGCGCCGTTCTTTATCTTCTTTGGCTGGCTGTCGGACAAGGTCGGGCGCAAACCTGTGCTGATGCTCGGCCTGCTGCTGGCCACCGTGTTGTACTTCCCGATCTTCAAAAGCCTGGCGCACTACACCAACCCGGCGATGGACCAGGCCAGCCAACAGGCGCCGATCACCGTGCTGGCCGACCCGGCCACCTGCACCTTCCAGTTCGACCCGGTGGGCAAGGCGAAATTTGACAGCCCGTGCGACAAGGTCAAGACCTTCCTGGTCAAGCAGGGCCTGCCCTACAGCAGCGCCGCCGCCCCGGCCGGCAGCCCGGTGCAAGTGAGCGTGGGCGAAGTGCGTATCGACGGTTTTGACGAAGCGGCCCTGCGCGGTGCCGTGACCCTGGCCGGCTACCCGAGTTCGGCGGATGTGGCCCAGGTCAACAAAACCATGGTGGTGGTGCTGATCGTCGCACTGATCCTGATCGCAGCCATGTGCTACGGCCCGCTGGCGGCGTTGATGGTAGAACTGTTCCCGACGCGTATCCGCTATACCTCGATGTCCCTGCCCTACCACATCGGCAACGGCTGGTTTGGCGGGTTCCTGCCAACGGTGTCGTTTGCGCTGGTGGTGTACACCGGGGATATTTTCTACGGCCTGTGGTACCCGGTGGTCGTAACGGGGGTGAGCCTGGTGGTGGGGATGATCTGCCTGAAGGAAACCCGCCACGTGGATATCGATAACAACTGATCTTCCAACCCCGAAGATCCCCCTGTGGGAGCGGGCTTGCCCGCGATTGCGGTATGTCAGTCGATAGATTCGGCACAGACAGGACGCCATCGCGGGCAAGCCCGCTCCCACACTTGCTTCGTGGCGCCCACACAAATTGCTGTACATCCATACAGATAATGGTTGATCAATGCCCGCTGACTGAGCATCCTGCACAGCATCAACCCGATCTGATGTGATAACCATGCGGCTGTACCTCTGTGAAAAACCCTCCCAGGCCAAGGACATCGCGGCCGTGCTTGGCGCCAGCCGCCGGGGCGACGGCTGCTGGCTGGGCAATGGGGTCACAGTCACCTGGTGCATCGGCCACCTGCTGGAAACCGCCCCGCCCGACGCCTATGACGCCAAGTACAAACGCTGGGTGCTGGCCGACCTGCCCATCGTCCCGGAAAAATGGAAGATGCGGGTCAAGCCCAAGACCGCCAGCCAGTTCAAGGCGGTCAAGCGCCTGCTGGGGGAAGCCCAGGAACTGGTGATCGCCACCGACGCCGACCGCGAAGGCGAGATGATCGCCCGTGAGTTGGTGGAGCACTGTCGCTATCGCGGGCCGATCCAGCGCTTGTGGCTGTCGGCGCTGGACGATGCGTCCATTCGCAAGGCCCTGGCCGCACTCAAGCCCGGCGCCGAAACCTTCAGCCTGTACCACTCGGCCCTCGGTCGTTCACGCGCCGACTGGCTGATCGGCATGAACATGAGCCGCTTGTTTACCTTGCTCGGTCGCCAGTCCGGGTATCAAGGCGTGCTGCCCGTGGGCCGCGTACAAACCCCGACCTTGCGCCTGGTGGTGGACCGCGACCGCAGCATCGCCGATTTCGTCCCGGTGGCGTACTGGGCCATCGACGTCGACTTGCAGCACCAGCACATGACCTTCACCGCCCAATGGCGCGCGACCGAGGATGCCTGTGATGACCAGGGCCGCTGCCTCAACCCGCAACTGGCGCGGGACGCGGCCGATGCGATGCGCCACGCGGCCAGCGCACGGTTGGTCAAGCTGCGTACCGAACGCATGCGCGAAGTCGCGCCCCTGCCCTTCGACCTCGGCACCCTGCAGGAAATCTGCTCCAAGAAGCTCGGCCTCGGTGCCCAGGAAACCCTCGACATCGCCCAATCACTGTACGAAACCCACAAGGCCATCACCTACCCACGCAGTGACTGCGGCTACTTGCCGGTCAGCCAGCACAGCGATGCGCCGAAGATTCTCGCCGCGCTGGGCCGGGCCGATGCGGCCGTGAACGAACTGATGCCCCATCTCGACCCGCAACGCCGCTCGCGGGCGTGGAACGACGCCAAAGTCAGCGCCCACCACGGCATCATCCCCACCGGCGCCGGCAAAGACGCGGGGCAACTCACCGGCAAGCACCGCGCGGTGTACACGCTGATTCGCGCACGCTACCTGGCGCAGTTCCTGCCCAACCATGAATACGATCGCACCCAGGCCGATTTCGACTGCGCCGGCCAAGCGTTGCGGGCGGTGGGCAAGGTGGTGATCGATCCCGGTTGGAAACGCGCCCTGCCCGAAGCCCTGGCGCCGGCCAAAGGCCGTGAAGCGCCTGCACCGCAAGCCTTGCCCACGCTGGTACAAGGCCAGGAGTATGCGGTGGCCAAGGTCAACCTCAAGGACCTGTGGACCCAACCGCCCAAGCCCTTTACCGAGGGCGACCTGATCAAGGCGATGAAGAACGTCGCCAAGCTGGTGGAAGACCCGTTGCTCAAGCAAAAGCTCAAGGACACCACGGGCATTGGCACCGAAGCCACCCGCGCCGGGATTATCCAGGGCTTGCTGGACCGTGGTTACCTGGTGAAAAACGGCAAGGCCCTGTCGGCGACTCCGGCGGCATTCAGCCTGATCGACGCCGTGCCCCGCGCCATCGCCGACCCGGGCACCACCGCGATCTGGGAGCAAGCCCTGGACATGGTGCAAAGCGGCGAGATGAGCCTGGAAGAGTTCGTCGCCAAGCAGGCGGCCTGGATGAGCAAGCAGGTGGCGCGCTGCAATGGCCTGCGCATGACCATCACCGGCCCGCCAGGCCAAGGCGCTGCGCCATGGAAAAAGAAGCGCAAAAGCGCGCCACGCAAGGCGGCCGCCAGCCCCCGGCGCGGCAAAAAACCGGCAAATGCCGGGTAAAAGCGGAAAAAAGTCCGGCGAATGACGTTTTTCGACGGGTTTGACGCCGCTTTGGACCTTGCCCTCCCGTGGGCCGTCTAGGATTCTGTAGGGGACCCGCTGACTTCCTAACAACAACACCGGAGTGGCCGCCATGAAAACCGTTGCACAAGTGCTCAAAGCCAAGGACCAGAAAAACCAGGAAGTCCACACCATCCAGTGGGATCACACCGTGTTTGAAGCGCTAGTCGTTATGTCGGCGAAAAACGTCGGGGCCCTGCCGGTCCTCAGAGATGGCGTAGTGGTAGGCATCATCAGCGAACGTGACTACGCCCGCAAAATCATGCTCAAGGGGCTGTCGTCGGTCACCACGAAGGTCCACGAAGTGATGAGTTCTCCGGTGATCACCGTCGACACCCATAAAAAAGTCGACGAGTGCATGAACATCATGACCGACAGTCACTTGCGCCACCTGCCCGTGGTAGAAGATGGAAAACTGCTGGGGCTGCTGTCCATCGGTGACCTGGTGAAAGAAGCCATCGCCGACCAGGCAGACCTGATCAAGCAACTGGAGCAATACATCCGCGGCGAATAGGGGAACCCATGCTCGACAGCCTGGAACATCAGGGCGACCACCTCGACACCCTGCACCGGGCCATGGCCGAACGGCGCTTTCTGGTGTTGACCGGTGCGGGGATCAGCACGTCCTCGGGGATTCCCGATTATCGCGACAGCGAAGGCGTGCGCCGCGGCAAGGCGCCGATGATGTACCAGGAGTTCCTCGCCACCGCCCAAGCCCGCCGCCGTTACTGGGCGCGGGCGATGCTTGGCTGGCCGAGGGTGCGCATCGCCCAACCGAACGCCGCCCATCGGGCCCTCTCGACCCTGCAACAACGCCTGCGCATCAGCGGGCTGATCACCCAAAACGTCGACACCCTGCATGACCAGGCCGGCAGCCATGACGTGATCGAGTTGCACGGCAGCCTGCACTGGGTGCTGTGCCTGGACTGCCAACAGCGCAGTCAGCGCGATCTAATCCAACAGCGAATGGAACACGAGAATCCCTACCTGGCCGGCGTCGATGCCGTGCAAGCACCCGATGGCGACACGCTGCTGGATCCGGCCTTTGAAGAACGCTTCCAGATCCCCCACTGCCCCCATTGCAACGGTCAACGCTTGAAACCGGATGTGGTGTTCTTCGGCGAGAACGTCGCCCAGGCGACGGCCGCCAAGGCCATGGAGGCGGTGGCACAGGCCGAGGGGTTGCTGGTGGTCGGTTCATCGTTGATGGCTTATTCAGCCTTTCGCCTGTGCAAGGCGATGGTGGAACAAGGCAAGCCGGTGATTGCGATCAACCTGGGCAAGACGCGGGGGGATGAGTTGTTGCAGGTGAAGATCGAAGCATCGTGCGAACGGTTGTTGCCGTTGCTGGTTGAGCGACTGAGCTAGCAACACCTCCCCTCTAAAATATGAGCAAGGTTTGTGTGGGAGCTGGCTTGCCTGCGATAGCGGTGTTTCAGTTACAGATGTATCAACTGACTGACCGCTATCGCGGGCAAGCCCGCTCCCACAGGGTTTTGTGTCGAATGGACCCTCCTGGACCCAAGACCCGCAACGCCAAAAAATGACGCCCAAGTCACAATTCCACGCATCCCCCCGCCCCCACGGCGATTTATGTAGTGACCAAAAATAATCACTACATAACCGTTGACGTAACCTTTTTGTCCTTGCATTATCGAGACGTCTCCCGGATCGGGAGCGTTGGTAACAAGCGTTTTGAAAGAGCTCGTCTGACCGCCGAGCTGTTTTTTCCGGATGTGCACTGCCCACAAGGCAGATTGATGAAGCTGACCGGCCCGCAAGGATCGGTACAAGGAGCTCAAACGCTGCTTGTCTTCGTTATGAAACCATTGCGTAGCAGTTCATCAGCAAGACTACATGCATCAGGTTCAAGACCCTGCCCGTATTCGGCAGACCGTCACTGACGCCCGGTTTTCGCAACCGGAGACAACTAAGCAGTATTAACGAATCAATTGATAGATCGCCAACTGGTCAAGGGGCTTACACATGAATCTGAACAACCAACCAACTATCGACGAATTGGCTGAGATGTTCGCAGCGCAGAAAGACACTCTCGACGACCATATCCTGTGGATTGGCAAATCGGGCGAAGTGCAACTTGACTGCCTGGCGCCCAATACCCAAGAAGCCGAATTTGACCGCAATAACCGTGAACTGGCGGCGCGCCTGAAGGTATACCGCCGCGGCCAGGGTTATGTCGGCAAGAAGGCTGCGGCTGATCGCAACTTTATCGAGCAAGTATTCGACACACTTAACAATGCCTGGGCGGCCGTCAAGGACAGCTCGCAAGTTAAAGTGATTGATCGCTACTACTAAAAACTAACTCGCGCACTACTGTGGGAGCTGGCTTGCCAGCTCCCACATTTGTTTGTGGTGTATTCAAAAAGTTGGAAACCGCCCCTTCGCCGCCTCCTCCCGAAAAATATCAAACAGCACTTGTGCCGCCGCCGACAACTCATGTCCCGGTTTGGACAGTACACCTATCGGCCGCTCGATCACTGGATCGCTCAAGGTGATGCAATGGCCACCCGCCTCTTCCATCTGCCGCGCACATAACGCGGGCACGGCGCTAACCCCCAAACCGCTCGCCACCATCTTGCCCACCGTCGCCAGTTGATGGCTTTCCAGTGCCACCGGCAACTTCATCTGTAAGGCACCCAGGTGCTCCTCCAGCATCACCCGCACAGTCGAAGGCCGTTGCAAGGTGATAAAGGGATGTTCCAGCAGGGTTTTCCAATCGACTTCGCTGCGTTGCGCCAGTGGCGAATCGCCCGGCACCACGGCAATAAAACGGTCCAGATACAGCGGCGTAAATGCCAGCGAGGAACCTTCAGAGGGCTCGAACGCCACGCCCAGCTCCACCTGGCGGTCGCGCACCATCTCCAGCACCTGCTCGTTGATCAAGTCATGCACGGTCACATTCACCTGGGGGTAACGTGCGCGGAATATCTTCAGGATCGGCGGCAGCAGGTTGCCGGCAAACGAGGGCATTGCCGCCACCGTCACGCGCCCGCGCTGCAAGGTGAAGCGCTGGCGCAGTTCGTCTTCGGCGTTGTCCCAATCGGCAATCAACCGGCGCGCCAGGGGCAACAGGGTTTCACCTTCGGGCGTGAGCGCGACGTTGCGGGTATTGCGACTGAACAGGCGCCCGCCCAGCCCTTCTTCCAGGCCCTTGATGGTCAGGCTCAACGCCGATTGGGAGAGATGCAGGCGCTCGCAGGCGGCGGCAAAACTCAGGCTCTGGGCCACGGCGAGAAAGGCGCGCATCTGTTTAACTGTCATGAGGCTGCTCCGGACGACTGCTCGACTATGCTGTTTTTTAAATCAATCAACCTTAAAAAACAACTTAACAAATCAATCCAGCAGCGCAACACTCGGTTCATTGGCTGGCCCACAAACAATAAAAGAGGTGCATATGGCAGGTTTCGATAAACGCGTGGCGTCCTATGAAGAAGCGCTGGCGGGCCTGGAGGACGGCATGACTGTGCTCTCCGGTGGTTTTGGCCTGTGTGGCATTCCAGAAAACCTCATCGCCGAGATCAAGCGCAAAGGCACCCGCGACCTGACCGTGGTTTCCAACAACTGCGGCGTCGATGGTTTTGGCCTGGGCGTGCTGCTGGAACAAAAGCAGATCAGCAAGGTAATCGCGTCCTACGTCGGCGAAAACGCGCTGTTCGAGAAGCAGCTGCTCAGCGGCGAGATCGAAGTGGTGCTGACCCCCCAAGGCACCCTCGCGGAAAAAATGCGCGCAGGCGGCGCCGGTATCCCGGCCTTCTTCACCGCCACCGGCGTTGGCACGCCCGTTGCCGAGGGCAAGGAAACCCGCGAATTCAAAGGCCGCCCGTACCTGATGGAAGAGTCCATTACCGGCGACTTCGCCATCGTCAAAGGCTGGAAGGCCGACCACTTCGGCAACGTCATCTACCGCCACACCGCCCAGAACTTCAACCCGCTGGCCGCCACTGCCGGCAAGATCACCGTGGTCGAAGTCGAAGAAATCGTCGAACCGGGCGAGCTGGACCCGGCGCAGATCCACACCCCTGGCATCTATGTCGACCGGATCATCTGCGGCACGTTCGAGAAGCGCATCGAACAGCGCACCGTGCGCAAATAATCCGCCTCCAGCCCGAACAATAAGGACTCAGAAAATGGCTCTTACCCGCGAACAAATGGCTCAACGTGTCGCCCGCGAAATGCAGGACGGTTTCTACGTCAACCTCGGTATCGGCATCCCGACCCTGGTGGCCAACTACATCCCCGAAGGCATGGAAGTGATGCTGCAATCGGAAAACGGCCTGCTGGGCATGGGACCGTTTCCGACCGAAGACGCCATCGATGCCGACATGATCAACGCCGGCAAACAGACCGTCACCGCGCGCATTGGTGCGTCGATCTTCTCCTCCGCCGAGTCCTTCGCGATGATTCGCGGCGGCCACGTCGATCTCACCGTGCTCGGCGCCTTTGAGGTGGACGTACAGGGTAACATCGCCTCGTGGATGATCCCCGGCAAACTGGTCAAGGGCATGGGCGGCGCCATGGACCTGGTGGCCGGTGCGGAAAACATCATCGTGATCATGACCCACGCGTCCAAGGACGGTGAGTCGAAGTTGCTCAGCCAGTGCAGCCTGCCGTTGACCGGCGCGAACTGCATCAAGCGGGTACTGACGGACCTGGCGTACCTGGAAATCGAAAATGGCGCTTTTGTCCTCAAGGAACGCGCACCTGGCGTCAGCGTTGAAGAGATTGTGAGCAAGACCGCCGGTAAACTGATCGTCCCGGACCACGTTCCAGAAATGCACTTCCAGTGAGGACAGATTCCATGCAAGACGTCGTGATTGTTGCTGCCACCCGCACCGCCGTGGGCAGCTTCCAGGGTTCGCTGGCGAATATTCCGGCACCGGAACTGGGCGCCGCCGTGATCCGTCGCCTGCTGGAGCAGACCGGCCTCGACCCGGCCCTGGTCGATGAAGTGATCCTCGGCCAGGTACTCACCGCAGGCTCCGGCCAGAACCCGGCGCGCCAGGCTTCGATCCTCGCCGGCCTGCCCCACGCAGTGCCGAGCCTGACCTTGAACAAAGTCTGCGGCTCCGGCCTCAAGGCCCTGCACCTGGGCGCCCAGGCCATCCGCTGCGGCGATGCCGAGGTGATCATCGCCGGCGGCATGGAGAACATGAGCCTGGCCCCGTACGTATTGCCCGCCGCGCGCACCGGTTTGCGCATGGGCCACGCCAAGATGATCGACAGCATGATCACCGATGGCCTGTGGGATGCGTTCAACGACTACCACATGGGCATCACCGCCGAGAACCTGGTGGACAAGTACGGCATCAGCCGTGAAGCCCAGGATGCGTTCGCCGCTGCCTCCCAGCAAAAAGCCGCTGCCGCCATCGAGGCCGGGCGTTTCACCGATGAAATCACCCCGATCCTGATCCCGCAGCGCAAAGGCGACCCGGTGGCCTTCGCCGTGGATGAGCAACCCCGCGCCGGCACCACCGCCGAATCCCTGGGCAAGCTCAAGCCGGCGTTCAAGAAAGACGGCAGCGTCACCGCCGGCAACGCCTCCAGCCTCAATGACGGCGCCGCTGCGGTGCTGCTGATGAGCGCCGACAAGGCCAAGGCCCTCGGCCTGCCGGTGCTGGCGCGCATCGCCAGCTACGCCAACGCTGGCGTCGACCCGGCGATCATGGGCATCGGCCCGGTCTCGGCCACCCGCCGTTGCCTGGCCAAAGCCGGTTGGAGCCTGGGCGACCTGGACTTGATCGAAGCCAACGAAGCCTTCGCCGCGCAAGCGCTGGCGGTGGGCCAAGAGCTGGAATGGGATGCGGACAAGGTCAACGTCAACGGCGGCGCCATTGCCATCGGCCACCCGATTGGCGCCTCAGGCTGCCGCGTGCTGGTGACCCTGCTGCATGAAATGATCAAGCGTGATGCCAAGAAAGGCCTGGCCACGCTGTGCATCGGTGGCGGCCAAGGTGTGGCCCTGGCCCTCGAACGTAGCTGATTGGCAAGAGCACTATTGAAAAGGCCCGGTTCCACGAAAACCGGGCCTTTTCTTTAGTGTGGGAGCTGGCTTGCCTGCGATAGCTGTGTACCAGGCTACAAATCTGTAGCTGATGTACCGCTATCGCAGGCAAGCCAGCTCCCACATTTGATCTCTATCGGTCATCAAAGCGGGGCACCGCAAACACCGCATTCGCCCGCACCACCACCTTCTCCCCCACTTGCACGCTCACCGTGGCAAACGCCATCTGCCGACCGCGCTTGTGATGTTCCAACTTCACCACCATCCACTCCCCCACCTGCACCGCGCCCAGGTAGTCCAAGGTCATGCTCGCTGTAATCAGCGGCAGCGGCGGCTCGCTGGAAAATGCCATCGCGTACCCCATGCCGACATCCGCCAAGGTCGCCAACACCCCGCCATGCACCGTGCCGCGCCCGTTCGCATGACGATTGTCGGCACGCAGGCCGATCTCCAGTTGCAGGCCTTCACCCCGGCAATACGCCGGGCCCAACAAGTCGAGCAGCGGGCTGCTGCGCGGCAGTGAAACAAAACCTTCGGGGACAGCGATCATGGCGGGTTCTTCCTTGGAGTCAGGCCTGAGGTGTACTCCAGCCCCTCTGCGGCAGCCATCACCATCAGTCACGCAAATCCTGCACGATGCTTTGCGTTAATCCGCCAGACCCGCTTTAATCGCCGTCCAAAATTCCCCGCACCTCCCAAGGAACCGCAATGCGCCATCTGGACGGCAAAGCCACACCCTTCATTTTGATCTTGCTGGCAGGCCTGACCCTCGCCGGTTGCTCGCCCAAGGATCACTCCCGCGCACGGGCGATCAACGGCGAACAAAGCCAGGCCGGCGCGCAATTGGCCTATGAGCACGAACTGACCCTGGCCTTGCCCGGCGCGCTGCTCGCACCGCGCATGCAGGCCACGCGCGAGGCCTGTGAAACGGCACGCTTCGGCGCCTGCAATATTCTCGGCATCACCGAAGACGGCAACGGCGGCGAGATCATCCTGCGCATCGCGCCCACCGGTGTGGAGCCGATGGTCGCCATGGCCACGGAAGGCGGCACGCTCGGCCAACGCATCACCACCGCCGAAGACCTGGCCGACGCCGTCGCCGATGTGCTCCGCCGCCAGGATCGCCTGCAAGCCCAGCAACAGCGCCTGGATGAATTGGCCAAGCGCAAGGACATCACCGTCAGCGACTTGATCGCCTTGAGCAAAGAGCAAGCCACCATCGAAAACGAATTGCAGGAATTGGCGCAAGTCTCCGCCAACCAGCAACGCCGTCTCGACACCAACCGCGTGACCCTGAACTTCCGCTCCTCCGACGGCGCAAACCAGCCCTCACGTTTCAGCCGCATGTTCAGCAACCTCGGCGACAACCTGGTGAACGGCACCGCCGACGCCCTGGAACGCTCCAGCTACGTGCTGCCGTTTGTGATCCTCGCGTTCCCGGTGGTGTGGTTGTGGGTGTGGCTGTGGCGCCGGTTTATCGTGGCGAGGGAGCTTGCTCCCGCTGGGCTGCGAAGCGGCCCCAAAAAAGCAGAACGCGGTGGATCAGACGCTAATCAGTGACGGCCTTGGGGCTGCTGCGCAGCCCAGCGGGAGCAAGCTCCCTCGCCACGGTCAGCGCTTCATGCAGCGTTGATAGCGCTCATCCACGCGCTTGGCAAACCACGCAGTGGTGAGGTTGCGGGTGATCTTCGGGCTCTTGAGCACGATGCCCGGCAGGATTGCCCGTGGCATCGGCTTGCCAGCCGCTGTGTCAGCCAGCGCAAACACACGTTTGTAGAGGGTGGTGTCTTCAAAGTCCAACTGCTCGCCCTGCTCCAACTGGCTGCGGATGCTGGGGTTGCGCATGTCCAGCTTCCCGCCCAGTGAGCGCACCGCCAGCTCGGTGGTACCGGGCAGCAACGAGCCGTAGCGAATCAAATCCCCATCCAGCGCCAGCTCGGTGCCAGAGGCGCGGCTGACCGCCGCCTGGAAGGCCGCGTTACGGCTGGCGTACCAGCCTGCGTTGAAATCGGCGAAGCGATACAGCGGTTGATCGTAGTTCACCGGGTAACCGAGCAAGTGGGCAATGCCAAAGTACATGCCGCCACGGCGGGTGAAGACTTCGCGTCGGATCGTGCCATCCACCGTGTAGGGATAACCCCGTGCCTGTTTTTGCGCGAAGTCGATGCTGACTTGCATGGGGCCGGCGGTGTGTACGGGGTTGAAACCGCCGAACAAGGTGTTGCCCAGGGGCACCATGCTGATGAAATCATCGAAGATACCGCTCAAGTCCTTCTCAGTGCGCGCGGCATTCAGGCGCTCGGCGTAGGTTTTGCCGGTGGGCGAACGCAGTTGCAAGGTGGTGCGCACCACCACTGCTGGCACATACACCTTGGCGGCGCGGCGCAGCATTTCGTCCCTGGCGATCTTGCCCATGTTCGGCACGGGCGGGTCTACCTGATAAGTAGACTCCTGCTCGGTCACCGCCAGTACCGCGCAGATATTCTCGGTGCTTGGGTAGATCTTCTGGGTGTCGAAGGCGGTGTAGATGTCCTGGGCCCAGCCATTGCGATCCGCCACGGTCGCCGGCAGCAGGCGCACGATCTGCGCCTTCACCTCGGCGGCGTTACGCTCCGGCTGTTGCGGGCCGCGCGCGGTGGAACAACCGGCCAATACCAGTAACGGAGTGATGCACAGGATCAAGCGGCGTAGGGACATGGGCGCTTCCTTGAATAACGACGGACCGGGCATATCGACCCGCAAGTGTAACCAGGGTTCGCTGACCGGGTGCGCTCGCCAACCTGCGTCTATCGTGACAGGATCTGACCTCGACCATTCCTACACGGAGTTTGAATGCCATGCTGAGCCTGAATTTTCTTGTCACTTGCCTGATAGTGGTGCTGATTCCCGGCACCGGGGTGATTTTTACCGTGTCCACCGGCCTCACCGCCGGCAAGCGCGCCAGCCTGTTCGCCGCGCTGGGCTGCACCGCTGGGATCATCCCCCATCTGCTGGCCTCGATTCTCGGCCTGTCCGCCCTGCTGCACACCAGTGCGTTGGCGTTCGACCTGCTCAAGTACGCCGGTGTCGCCTACTTGCTGTATGTGGCCTACGCCACCTGGCGCGATCGCTCGGCCTTTGCCGTCAGTGACACGCCCGTGGTCGCCAGTGCCCGCAGCCTGATGCTGCGCGGCCTGTTGATGAACATTCTCAACCCCAAGCTGACCATTTTTTTCCTGGCCTTCCTGCCGCAGTTCGTCGCGCCCGGCAGCACCGCGCCTACCGTGCAGATGCTGGTACTGAGCGGCGTTTTCATGGCGATGACGTTTGCAGTGTTCGTGATGTATGGCCTGCTGGCCAATGCGTTTCGGCGTGCGGTGATCGAGTCACCACGGGTGCAGAACTGGCTGCGGCGCAGTTTTGCGGCAGCCTTTGCGGGGCTGGGGTTGAATCTGGCGTTTGCGCAGCGCTGATCTTGGTGGGGTCTGGCTTATGTGGGAGCTGGCTTGCCTGCGATAGCATCACCTCGGTGTCACTGAAAGACCGAGGTGCCTGCATCGCAGGCAAGCCAGCTCCCACACAAGCCAGGTCCCACAGTCGGTTCTGCGGTGTGCTTAGATCCCAGCCAGGGCCAGGTCCATCGCAAAGTAGGTGAAGATCAAATCCGCGCCGGCGCGTTTGATCGAACCCAGGGTTTCACGCACCACGCGGTCCTCATCAATCGCCCCCGCCTGGGCACCGAACTTGATCATCGCGTACTCACCGCTCACCTGGTATGCCGCCACCGGCAAGCGCGAGGCTTCACGGATGTCGCGGATGATGTCGAGGTAGGCCCCGGCCGGCTTGACCATCAGCGCATCCGCGCCTTCCTGCTCATCCAGCAGCGATTCGCGCACGGCTTCGCGGCGGTTCATCGGGTTCATCTGGTAGCTTTTGCGGTCGCCCTTGAGCGCGCTGCCGCCGGCTTCGCGGAATGGGCCGTACAGCGCCGAGGCGAATTTGGTGGAGTACGCCATGATCGGGATGTGGGTGAAACCGGCATCATCCAAGGCGCGGCGAATTGCCTGGACCTGGCCGTCCATCGCCGCCGACGGTGCGATCACATCGGCACCGGCGCGGGCGGCGGCCACGGCTTGCTTGCCGAGGTTGACCAGGGTCGCGTCGTTATCGACGTGGGCGCCGTGCATCACGCCGCAGTGGCCGTGGTCGGTGTATTCGCAGAAGCAGGTGTCGGACATCACGATCATCTCCGGCACGGCGTCCTTGATGATCGAGGACATGCGCGAAACCAGGCCACGTTCCTTCCAGGTGTCGCTGCCATTGGCGTCCAGATGGTGGGACACGCCAAAGGTCATCACCGACTTGATACCGGCGCGGGCGTAACGCTCGATCTCGGCGGCCAGTTTCTTCTCCGGGATACGCTGCACGCCCGGCATGCTGGTAATCGGCACGAAGTCGTCGATTTCTTCTTCGACAAAGATCGGCAGTACCAGATCGTTGAGGGTGAACTCGGTTTCCTGGAACAAGCCACGCAACTCCGGGGAGCGGCGCAGGCGGCGTGGGCGGGCTTGGGGGAACTGGCTGGTCATGGCGGTCCTGAAATAGGGCTAAAAACTTTGGGGCGAAAGCTTATGCCCACCGGCATAGGCAACACAAACGCCGAGGGCCCAACAGTGTATTGCGAGGCCCGTAACAATTCATTGATCTAGAGCTGTAGATGCCCTTCAATGCACACCGCGACCGCACCGCCCACCCAGATATCATCGCCCTGGCGCTCGACACGAATGCGCCCCGCACGCCCCATCGCCGTGCCCTGGCTGACCACATAGCGCTCAGGCGCCAAGCCTTCGCCCAACAGCCATTGGGCGATACCGGCATTCAAGCTGCCGGTGGCCGGGTCTTCCGGGGCGCCATCTCCGGCGATAAAGCCGCGTACTTCAAACTGCGTATCCACCGCGTCGCGCGCGGGGTCGCAAGGGGCGATCACGCCTACGGCCAAGCCGAGCAATTGCGCATAGTCCGGCTGTAGGCCCAGAACCTGATCACGATCGGCCAACATCAGCGCCAGCCACCCTGCGCCGTTGTCGACCCATTGGCTGTGCACAACGTCTTCGGCGCTCAAGCCCAACCCCTGGCACACACGCTCCAGCACGGGCGCCTCCACTGAACCTGCGCGCAATAATGGCGGTGCAATAAACGCCAGTTCATCGCCCTGGCGGCGCACGCGCACCAGGCCGATTTCGCACTCCTGGATGATGTCCTCGCCCTTGGGTACACCGCCCGCTTGCAGCCACGCATGGCATGAGCCCAACGTCGGGTGCCCGGCGAACGGCAGTTCTTGCACAGTGGTGAAAATTCGCACCCGGTAGTCCGCACGGGGATCACGAGGTGTCAGCAAAAACGTGGTTTCACTGAGGTTGGTCCAGTTGGCGAAATCAGCCATCTGCTGGTCCGTCAGGCTGTCAGCGCCCAACACCACCGCCAAGGGGTTGCCCTTGAGCGCGACGCTGCTGAAGACATCCAGTTGTTTGAAATCGAAAGTCGGCATGGGTCAGCTCGGAATATTCAGGCCACGGATCACCGCCGGCCGGGCGACAAAGCCATCCAGCGCGCGCAGCACATTAGGGAAGTCGGCGATGCCCACCAGGTCACCCGACTCGTAGAAGCCGATCAGGTTGCGAATCCATGGAAAGGTGGCGATGTCGGCAATGCTGTAGTCGTCGCCCATGATCCAGGTGCGGCCCAGCAGGCGTTTTTCCAGCACGCCCAGCAAGCGCCGGGATTCGGCGGCGTAGCGGTCGCGGGGGCGCTTGTCCTCGTAGTCCTTGCCGGCGAACTTATTGAAGAAACCCAACTGGCCAAACATCGGGCCGATACCGCCCATCTGGAACATCAGCCATTGCAGGGTTTCGTAGCGCGTGGCCGGGTCTTCGGACAGCAACTGGCTGGTTTTCTCGGCGAGGTAGATCAGGATCGCGCCAGACTCGAACAGCGCCAACGGCACACCGCCCGGGCCATCGGGGTCGATGATCGCGGGGATCTTGTTGTTGGGGTTCAGGGACAAGAACTCGGGGGACAACTGGTCCTGGGTGTCGAAACTGACCTTGTGCGCCTCATAGGGCAGGCCCAGCTCTTCAAGCATGATCGAGACTTTTACCCCGTTGGGCGTGGGCAGCGAGTACAGTTGCAAGCGCTCGGGATGGTGCGCGGGCCATTTGCTATTAATCGGGAAGGCAGCGAGTGGGTTCATCGGGAAATCCCCTGAGCAGAAAGGCCACATGATAGTCATGTGCCCGGCGTCCTGCATGGGTCATCAATGCGCAACATCCGCGGCTTATTATCCCGCGTGGGCGAACCAATACGCCCATGGGCACTCTTAAGTGCGCTTTAACGGTGAATGGAGGCACCTTGCTATAACGACAGGAAAACCGCAGGACGCCCTTGGCGTCACTGGGGCCGGGCATGTCGGCCCTCACCCGATGCACTGAAGACTCTAGACCAATGACAATCAAGCCTCCGTGCCTTGCGCAACGCCTGAAACGCTATTCATACATCATGTTGCCGCTGTTGCTGGTGGGCGGCGCCATCGGCCTGACCTTGGAGTCGCGCACCAGCCGTGCCGAACAGGCCGACGGCGTGCAAACCCTGGTGTTCCTGCGCCACGGCGAAAAACCCGCCGGCGGCCTGGGCCAACTCAATTGCCAGGGCCTGAACCGGGCGATGAACCTTGCCACGGTACTGCCGGAAAAATTCGGCAAGGCCAACTTTGTATTCGCCGCCAACCCGACGCGTAATGTCGAGGAAGGCGAGTTCGATAATTCCTACAGCTACATTCGCCCACTGATGACCATCAGCCCCAGCGCCATCAAGCTCGGCCTGCCGGTGAACATCAAGTTCTCGGCGAACGACACCAGCGCCCTCGCCGACGAGTTGGTCGAGGACAAGTACCACAACTCCATCATCTACACCGCGTGGTCCCACGGTTACCTGCCGGAGTTGATCAACAAGGTGGCGAGTGAAGCGTCGGGTGAAAAACACACTATCACCGACGACTGGTCCGGCAGCGACTACGACACCCTGTACGTGCTGACGCTGACCTGGCACAACGGCAAGGCGTCGCTGCTGAGCCGCAACTACAAGCAAGGCTTGAATAACGGCGAGCAAACCTGCCCGGAGCCGACGCAGGTCAGCGCCGAATCGTAAGATCGTGGGACGCGGAGCGCCCGGGGCGGCATTCCCACGCAGAGCGTGGGAACGATCAGGCCGGCTGCGCTCTTGGGAGCGCAGCCGGCCTTTGTGTTTCTGCGATTACTGCCGGGCGGCGAGCAAACGCTTATGGCGGTTGCGTCGGGCAATGTTCAAGCACTCGATCGCCGCCGAGAACGCCATGGCCGCATACACGTAGCCTTTCGGTACATGGGCGCCGAAGCCTTCGGCGATCAACGTCATGCCGATCATGATCAGGAAGCCCAGGGCCAGCATCACCACAGTCGGGTTGTCGTTGATGAACTTGGCCAGCGGTTCAGCCGCCACCAGCATCACGATCACCGAGGTCACCACGGCGATGATCATGATCGGCAAGTGCTCGGTCATGCCCACGGCGGTAATGATGCTGTCGATGGAGAACACCAGGTCCAGCAACAGGATCTGCCCGATGGCCGCCGCGAAGCCGATGGCCACTGTGTTGCCGACGCTAGCCTTCTCTTCGGGCTCCGGGTCCATGCTGTGATGGATCTCGGTGGTGGCCTTCCAGACCAGGAACAGGCCGCCGGCGATCAGGATCATGTCCTTCCACGAAAACGCCTGGCCGAACACTTCGAACACCGGCGCCGTCAGTTGCACGATGAACGCGATGGTGCTCAACAGGCCCAGGCGCAACACCAGCGCCATGCTGATACCGATGCGCCGCGCCTTGGCCCGGTGCTGCTCGGGCAGCTTGTTGGTGAGGATCGAGATAAAGATCAGGTTATCGATGCCCAGCACGATCTCCATGACGATCAAGGTCGCCAGGGCAACCCAGGCGGTGGGGCTGGCGGCCAGTTGTAAAAGGTAATCCATAGGTCAGTCCTGACGTTGTGCTGGGGAATTAGGTTTCTTTGGTGTCGGAAGCTTCTTCAGCTTCATCTTCTTGCTTCTCGGGCTTGATCAGCCCTTGTGTCGCTTCACTCAACGCCTGCTCGGCGGCCTTGTGGGTGTCGTCGATCGCTTGCTTGGCCGACTCGGTGGCCTTGCCCAACACCTGCTGCGCGCTTTTTTCGACCTGATCACAACCGCTGACCACTACCAATGAAAGCGCAAGCAACGCTGCCGTGCCCAGGGAATTGAGTTTCATGATGTATTCCTCGTTAGAACCATTGGGTCCAAGTAGTGGCCCCGCGATAGCGAGGCATTCTATGCAGGTGAACAGTTCAGGAAAATTCGTATTTTTCTCGCGTATACTTCGGTTTTTACGAAGTGACAGCGCGCATGCTCAATTACCGACAATTGCATTACTTCTGGGTCGTGGCCAAGACAGGCAGCATCGTGCGCGCCTGTGAGCAACTGAACCTCACGCCGCAGACCATCAGCGGGCAGATCAGCCTGCTGGAGCAGACCTTTGGTATCGCGCTGTTTCAGCGGGTCGGCCGCCAGTTGGAACTGACCGAGGCCGGGCGCCAGGCCCTGCCCTACGCCGAACAGATGTTCCAGACCGGCAATGAATTGGAGGCGATGCTGCGCGCGCAGCCCGATGAACAGCAGATCGTGTTCCGCGTCGGGGTGGCGGATGTGGTGCCCAAATCCATCGTTTACCGGCTGATCGCGCCGACCATGGAGCTGAGCGAACCGATCCGCATCACCTGCCGTGAAGACAAACTCGAACGCCTGCTGGCCGACCTGGCGATCCAGCGCCTGGACCTGGTGATTTCCGACAGCCCGATGCCGACGCACCTGGACATCAAGGGCTACAGCCAGAAGCTGGGCGAATGTGGCATCAGCTTTTTCGCCACCCAGACGTTGGCTGACCGCTATGGCGGTGATTTCCCACAGTGTTTGCAGGGTGCACCGTTATTGATTCCGGGCGCGGAGACGGTGGTGCGCAGCCGCTTGCAGCGTTGGTTTGCCGAGCAGCAGATCCAGCCCAAGATCATTGGTGAGTTCGACGACAGCGCGTTGATGCAGGCATTCGGCCAATCCGGCAGCGGGATCTTTATCGCCCCCAGCGTGATTGCCGATGAAGTGGTGCGCCAGTACGGCGTGGCGCTGATCGGCCAGACCACGGCGGTCACCGAGTCGTTCTACGCGATCTCGGTGGAGCGCAAGGTCAAGCACCCCGGCATCGTGGCGATTACCGAAGGGGCACGGCGGGAGTTGTTCACCGCCCTGCCCTGACGCCTATGTGGCGAGGGAGCTTGCTCCCGCTGGAGTGCGCAGCGCTCCCAAAAAGCGTGGGGCCGCTTCGCAGCCCAGCGGGAGCAAGCTCCCTCGCCACAAAAGCTCCCTCTTCACAGCAAGCCCACTGCCATGAATCAGGCATAGGTCGAAGGCGATTTGGCGGTCATCAACCACAGCGCCAGCAGAATCGACACCAGGATAAACCCAGACGCCGCAAACCCCAGGCTGCCGAGGCCGAGGGTGTCGATCACATGCCCGCCGACCAACGCGCCCAGGCCAATCCCCAGGTTGGCCCCGGCGATGTTCAGCGACGCCGCAAACGCCGGCGCATGGGGCGCGGCTTTCATCAGGCGCACATGGCTGACGAGGAACATCGCCGCCTGGGTCACGCCCCACACCGCCATCGCGGTGGCCAGGCCAATCGTGGAGTGAATCGCCGGCACCAGTGCGACCATCCCCGCAATCATGAAACCGCAGAACACCATGGACGCGATCAATGGGTGGCGATCCACCGCGCGCCCGCCCAATGAATTGCCGATCAGGCCGACGGCACCGAAACCCATCAGGCACCAGCCCACCAGCGTGCCGTCAAACCCGGCCAGGCGCTCGAGGATGTCCGCCAGGTAGGTGTACGCGGTGAACATGCCGCTGAACACCAGGATCGACAACAGGATATGGCCCTGCATCAGCGGGTTGCGCAGGATCTTGAACTGCGAGCGCAGCGACGCCTGGTCGTTCTTCGGCTGGGTCACCGGCAGGTAGATAAACAGCAGCAACGCCTTGGCCAGCGCCACGACCGCGAGGATGGCAAACGCACTGCGCCAGCCGAACATATCGGAAATCAACGTGCCCACCGGAATGCCGAACACCGTGGCGCAGACGATGCCGAAGCCGATCTTCTCGATGGCGCGCCCGGCGAATTCCGGGCCAACGATATCCACCGCCGTCTCACTGGCCAGCGCCCAGAACACCGGCAAGCCCAGTGCCGGGATCAACCGTGCCAGGGCCATCACCCAGATATTCGGCGCCAGCGCGGCCACGGTATTGGCCACGCCGAACAGGATCAGGATGCTGATAAACAGGCGCTTGCGTGGGAAACGTGCGCAGTAGGCCGTAAGAAACGGCCCGAAGGCCGCGACGGTAAAGGCGAACAAGGTCACCAGCAGCCCGGCCTGGGACACGCTGACGTTCAGATCGCGGGCGATGGACGGCAGCAGGCCGACAATGACGAATTCTGTGGTCAGCACAGTAAAGCCGGCAGCCGACAGCAGCAGGATGGGGAACAGCATGAAAACTCCAGAAACGACGACAGCAACGACAGCCCAATGGGCCCGCTGACAGAGAGGAAAGGTGAGAGGCGAGAATCTTAACAGAGTATGTCTGGCTTTGCCGAAGCCCTACGGATGCGGGTGACGGAATGCCGCAGCGCCAGGGAGCTTTCCTACAGCATGCTAGACTCCGCGCCTGCTTCCTACAGCCCTTTCTGCTTGCAATGCTGCGCCCTACTAAAAAAATCAGAGACAAGTGTTTATGACTGCTGCCCCTTCCCTGCTCCAGCGCCTGACACGCGTCAGCCTGGTTACACAAATTGTCATCGGTTTGATCGCTGGCATTCTGCTCGCGCTGTTGGCGCCCGAGGCGGCCCAGGCCACCGGGTTTATCGGCAAGGTGTTTGTCGCCGCGCTCAAGGCCGTGGCGCCGATCCTGGTGTTTGTGTTGGTGATGGCGTCGATCGCCAACCATAAACACGGCCAGGAAACCCACATCAAGCCGATTCTGTTCCTCTACCTGCTGGGCACCTTTGCCGCCGCCGTTGTGGCGGTGATTGCCAGCATGTGGTTCCCCTCCTCGCTGGTGCTGATCACCCATGACGCTGCGGTCAGCGCCCCCGGCGGTATCGGCGAAGTGTTGCAAAGCCTGCTGTTGAGCGTGGTGGACAACCCGGTCAGCGCGCTGATGAACGCCAATTTTATCGGCATCCTGGCCTGGGCCATCGGCATGGGCATCGCCATTCGCCATGCCGGCGAAACCACGCGCACCGTGCTGGACGACCTGTCCAACGGCGTGACGTTGATCGTACGGGTGGTGATCCGCTTCGCGCCCCTGGGCATTTTCGGCCTGGTCGCCTCGACCTTGGCCACCTCCGGTTTCGGCGCCCTGCTCGGTTATGCGCACCTGCTGGTGGTACTGATCGGTTGCATGCTGTTTGTGGCACTGGTGATCAACCCGGCCATCGTGTTCTGGAAACTGCGCCGCAACCCGTACCCGCTGGTGCTGATGTGCCTGCGCGAAAGCGGCATCACCGCCTTCTTCACCCGCAGTTCGGCGGCGAACATCCCGGTCAACCTGGCGTTGAGCAAGCGCCTGGGCCTGCATGAGGACACCTACTCGGTGTCGATCCCGCTCGGTGCCACCATCAACATGGCCGGCGCCGCCATCACCATCACCGTGTTGACGCTGGCCGCCGTGCATACCCTGGGCATCGCCGTCGACCTACCGACCGCCGTGCTGCTCAGCGTGGTCGCCGCGATCTGCGCCTGCGGTGCTTCGGGCGTGGCCGGTGGCTCGCTGCTGCTGATCCCACTGGCGTGCAGCCTGTTTGGCATCCCCAGCGAGATCGCAATGCAGGTGGTTGCGGTCGGTTTCATCATCGGCGTGTTGCAGGACTCGGCGGAGACTGCGCTGAATTCGTCCACCGATGTGCTGTTTACCGCTTCGGCCTGCCTGGGCAAGGAAGAACAGCCGGCCTGATTTGCGCGCACAAAAAAGCCGGGGCGGTTCATGAGTGAACCGCCCCGGCTTTTTTTTGGCTGCTTAGAACGCGCCCATGTAGTCGCGCTTGCCCACTTCCACACCGTTGTGACGCAGCAAGGCGTAGGCGGTGGTGACGTGGAAGAAGAACTGCGGCAGGCCGTAGGTCAGCAGGTAGGACTGGCCGCTGAAGCGCTTCTCTTTCGGCGTGCCTGGACGAGTGATGATCTCGATGCCTTCCTTGCCGTCGATTTGCTCAGGCTTGATGGTGTCGACAAAGGCCAGCACCTTGGCGATCAGGGCTTGCAGGTCAGCGAAGGTCACTTCGCCATCTTCGTATTTCGGCACTTCGATCTCGGCCAGGCGTGCGGAAACGCCCTTGGCGAAGTCGACGGCGATCTGCACCTGGCGCACCAGTTGGAACATGTCCGGGAACAGACGCGCTTGCAACAGTGCGTTCGGCTCGATGTTCTTGGCGGTGGCGTGGGCTTCGGCCTTGGTCAACACACCGCTCAGGGCGGTGAGCATTTGCTTGAAGACTGGGATGGAAGCGGCGTACAGGGAAATAGTCATGGCAGTCTCATGGGTGATGGCACGGTTTGAACAGGCGACGATTATAGACCGCCCAGTCGCTTGTCTTTTATTTTTTCCGGCTTACGCTAGGCACTTCACTGCATAGGGAAAGCGCGATGACCGCCGAGCACGACACCGACACCCCTGAGCCGCGCCTGAACAGCACGGAAATCCGCATCCTGGGCTGCCTGATCGAGAAACAGGCGACCAACCCGGAAACCTACCCCCTGACCCTCAACGCCCTGGTGCTGGCCTGCAACCAGAAGACCAGCCGCGAGCCGGTGATGAACCTCAGCCAGGGCCAGGTCGGCCAGAGCCTGCGTGTACTCGAAGGCCAGGGTTTTACCCGCCTGGTGATGGGCAGCCGCGCCGACCGCTGGGAGCATCGCGTGGAGAAGGCGCTGGAACTGGTGCCGGCCCAGGTAATCCTGATCGGGCTGCTGTTTCTGCGCGGCCCGCAAACCGTCAATGAGCTGCTGACCCGCAGCGGGCGCATGCATGACTTTGAAGATGCCGAGCAGGTCGTGCATCAGCTGGAACGCCTGATTGCGCGCGGGCTGGCGCTGTTGGTGCCGCGTCAGGCGGGGCAGCGGGAAGATCGCTATACCCATGCGCTGGGGGACCCGGCGGATATTGAGGTGATTATGGCGGCGCGGGGTAATCCGGTGGAGCGTGGGAGCTCGGTTTCAGCGGATCGCATTGAAGAGCTGGAAGCTCGGATTGCCGCACTGGAAGAGCGCCTGACTCAGCTGGAACAGGCATAACACCGTCCTAAATGTGGGAGCTGGCTTGCCTGCGATAGCAGTCTGCCAGTTGATGCAACTGTGACTGAAGCACCGCTATCGCAGGCAAGCCAGCTCCCACATTAAATCTCCATAGGGTCTCAGGTGCGGGCGAAGGCCACTGCCGCCTGGAACTGTTCATCGGTCGGCCGCACCCCGGTGTACAACACAAACTGCTCCAACGCCTGAATCGCGATCACTTCCAACCCGGTAATCACCCGCTTGCCCTGGGCCCGCCCCCGCACGATCAACGGTGTTTCGGCGGGGATCGCTACCACATCGAACACAGTATCCGCCGCATCCACAGCCGCCGCTTCAAACGCCAACGCATCCGCCTCTGCCCCACCGGTCATGCCGATCGGCGTCACGTTGATCAGCATCTGCGGGCGTGCATCCCCCAGGTCCGCCTGCCACTCGTACCCCAGGTTCTGCGCCAACGCGCGGCCCGCCGCTTCGTTGCGCGCCACGATCAGGCCATTGGCGTAGCCGCCGTCACGCAAGGCGCTGGCCACGGCCTTGGCCATGCCGCCGCTGCCACGCAGGGCAAAGGTCGAGTCTTTTGGCACCGCGTGCTTGACCAGCAGTTGTTCGATGGCGATGTAATCGGTGTTGTAGGCCTTGAGATGGCCGTTGGTGTTGACGATGGTGTTCAGCGAGTCGATGGCTTGAACCGAATCGTCCAGCTCATCCACCAAGGCAATGGCGGCCTCCTTGAACGGCATGGACACCCCGCAACCTCGGATGCCCAAGGCGCGGATACCACCGATCGCGCCGGGCAAATCCTGGCTGCTGAAGGCTTTATAGTAGAAGTTCAGCCCCAACTGTTCGTACAGGTGGTTGTGAAAACGCAGGCCAAAATTCCCCGGGCGCGCCGACAGAGACATGCACAGTTGGGTGTCTTTGTTGGGGTGCATCTGCATGGGTAACTCCTTGAAGTAAGCAAATCGGTACAGACCTTACACAACCTTTACCTAGCGGCCGTGCTGTTTTCCAGAAATACGTTGTCTTAAAAGTATCCCCGCGACAATCCTTGAGTCTATTGATTGCAGACCACAAGCGCAGGGGCTAACCGAGGAATGACCATGATTCGTACAATCCCCAAAATCGCCCTGCTGGTTGGCGCACTCGCGATGGCAGGCCAAGCCTCCGCCCACGGTGGTGGTTGGGGTGGCCCGGCCGTGCTGGGTGCTTTAGTCGGCGCCGCCGTCGTGGGCTCCGTGGTTGCCAGCCAGCCGCGTGAGGTCTACGTGCAGCAACAGCCGGTGTATGTGCAACCGCAGCCGGTGTATGCAGCCCCGCCGCCGGTCTACTACGCACCGCCACCGCCGGTGTATGTGCAACAACAGGTTTACTACCGCCCGGCGCCGGTCTATTACGGCCCACCGCGTGGCTACTACGGCCCTCCCCACGGCTATTACGGTCGCGGCTGGTAAGCGCCAATCGTCTGAAACAGGCCTCGCCCATGCGGCGAGGCCTTTTTTTTGCATGAAAAGTCTGGATTGATCGCATCAAGGTCGCAGTGAGGACAATGGCCGAGCCGTAATCCCACATCATCGACACCATTGTCTACTTGCTCGACCGGGCTCCGCGCTGTCATGTTTGTGTCACACCACACTCTCACTATCGAGCCTGTCCACCCAATAACAACAAGGACGACTGACCATGCCCACACAAAACCCACACCGCACCGCTGGCCTGTGTACGTCCAGCAAGGTCTACAGCGCCCTCACCGAACTCAAGCACCTGGAAGGCCACCGCAGCGCCAAGTTCCTCGCGCTGCTCGCCGAGAACCTTGTGCGCAAGGGCTTGCTCAATGAGCAGGAAGTGGTGGCAATGCTTGATCAAGTGGTGGACTGACGCGTCACGTCAATGTCCACTATCGAGACAGGTGATTTTTCCTACACCTCGCTGCCGCGTAAGGTGACCTCCATAGCGATTGGAGGTTCTTATGCCCACTGTTCAAATCATGTCCGTCATCGGCAGTGCCGTCCCCGCCCCTCTGCGCGAGCTGGGCTTGCTGGCCTGCTGGTATGTGATGCGCGATGGCGAGGCCATCAGCGGCCCGCTCACCTCGTTGTCCGCCGCCGAGAAACAACTGCAATGCGCCTCGAACTTCAAACTGCACGCTTGAGCCTCACGGCAATGGCAACTTGACCCGTGGCTTGCTCTCCACAAACAGCGCCCAGCTGGACATGAACAACGCCGCCACCAGCGGCCCGATCACAAAGCCGTTCAGGCCAAACACCGACAGCCCGCCCAAGGTCGAGATGAGGATCAGGTAATCCGGCATCTTGGTGTCCTTGCCCACCAGGATCGGCCGCAGCACGTTGTCCACCAGCCCGATCACAAACACGCCAAACAAGGCCAGCACCACGCCCTGCCAGATCGAACCGCTCAACAGGAAGTAAGCGGCCACCGGCCCCCACACAATGCCGGCGCCCACCGCTGGCAACAGTGATAGAAACGCCATCAGCACCGCCCAGAGCAACGCACTGGGAATGTCCAGGAACCAGAAAATCAAGCCGCCCAGCGCGCCCTGGGTCACGGCCACCAGCACATTACCCTTGACCGTGGCACGCACCACCCGGTTGAATTTGAGTTGCAAGCGACGCTTCTGCGGCTCGGCCAGCGGCACCGCCGTGCGCACTTTACGCACCAATTCGGGGCCGTCGCGCAGCAGGAAGAACAGCAGATACAGCATGATGAAAAAGCTCACCAGGAAATCAAACGTGCCTTGGCCAAAGCTGAACGCCTGGGACGCAAAGAACTGGCTGCCCTGCATCGCGCCCTTGACGATCTTCTCGCGCAGCCCTTCGAGGTTGCCCATGCCAAAACGATCCAGCAGGTGCTGGAAGTACGGCGGCAGGAAGTTCTTGAACTGTTCGATATACCCGGCCACGTCCAGCTTGCCGCTTTCGACGTTTTTATAGAGCGTCGCCCCCTCTTGCACCAGCAACGCGCTGGTGATGATCACCGGCAGGATCGCGATCACCAGGCACACCGCCAAGGTGGCCAGGGAGGTCAGGTTGCGGTTCCAGGCGAAACGCTGCTGCAAGCGGCGCTGCATCGGCGCAAAGATGATGCCGAGGATCACCGCCCAGAACACCGCGCCGTAGAACGGCAGCAAGATCCAGATAAAAGCGACGGTCACCAAGACCAGCAGTAACAGCAGGGTTTTGAATTGCAGGTTGGTTTGATTCATGTCCGGTCCATGTCAGAAAAGCAGAAGGCCTGCGTAGGCCCCTGCTGCTTAGTCCACACCCAGCGCTACGAGTGCCCTCTTTGTTGCAAGGCTAGACCCAGATCAATAAACCCCGCGCCGGCTTGCTCTACCCTGCCGCACTTTTTTTGACTCAAGTACCGACCATGTCCCCTGTTATCGCCCCCGAACTGCTCGCCCCCGCAGGCACCCTGAAAAACATGCGCTACGCCTTCGCCTACGGTGCCGATGCGGTCTACGCCGGCCAGCCGCGTTACAGCCTGCGGGTGCGCAACAACGAATTCGACCACGCCAACCTGGCCCTCGGCATCGACGAGGCCCATGCGCAGGGCAAGCGTTTTTACGTGGTGGTCAACATCGCGCCGCACAATGCCAAGCTCAAGACCTTCCTCAAAGACCTGGCCCCGGTGATCGCCATGGGCCCGGATGCGCTGATCATGTCCGACCCCGGGCTCATCATGCTGGTGCGCCGACACTTCCCACAGATGCCGATCCACCTCTCGGTGCAAGCCAACACGGTGAACTGGGCCAGCGTGGAATTCTGGCAGCAGCAAGGCATCTGCCGGGTGATCCTGTCGCGGGAATTGTCCCTGGAAGAGATCGGCGAAATCCGCGAGCAAGTGCCGGCCATGGAGTTGGAAATCTTCGTCCACGGCGCCTTGTGCATGGCCTATTCCGGGCGCTGCCTGCTCTCCGGCTACATGAACAAGCGCGACGCCAACCAAGGCACCTGCACCAACGCCTGCCGCTGGAAATACCAGGCCACGCCGGCGGTGGAAAACGCCACGGGCGAGATCGTCCAGCAATTCCAGCCGACCCTGGGGATTGGCACGCCCACCGACCAGGTGTTCCTGCTACAGGAAGCCAACCGCCCCGACGAACAGATGCCCGCCTTCGAAGACGAGCACGGCACCTACATCATGAACGCCAAGGACCTGCGCGCGGTGCAGCACGTAGAGCGCCTGACCCAGATGGGTGTGCACTCGCTGAAAATCGAAGGCCGCACCAAATCCCACTTCTATTGCGCGCGCACCACCCAGGTGTATCGCCAGGCCATCGACGATGCGGCGGCCGGTCGCGCCTTTGATCGCCGCCTGATGACCGACCTCGAATCCCTGGCCCAGCGCGGCTACACCGAAGGTTTCCTGCGCCGGCATGTGCACGACGAATACCAGAACTACCAGAACGGCAGCTCGGTCTCGGAACGCCAGCAGTTTGTCGGAGAATTGACCGGCGAGCGTCGGGGCGAGCTGGCCGAGGTGAAGGTGAAGAACCGTTTCGCCGTAGGCAATCATCTGGAACTGATGACGCCTGCGGGCAATTTCCACTTTGACCTGGGGATGATGCACAACGCCAAGGGCGAGGCCATCGAGGTGGCGCCGGGGGATGGGCACACGGTGTATGTGCCCGTTCCTATGGAGATGGGCCTGCGCTTTGGCCTGTTGATGCGCGACGTTTAAACGCGCTGACTACAAGGTCATTGCCGCCAGCCAGCCAAACGCCAGCAACGGGAGGTTGTAGTGCAGGAAGGTCGGCACCACGGTGTCCCAGATATGGTGGTGCTGGCCGTCGATATTCAGGCCGGAGGTCGGGCCGAGGGTGGAATCCGACGCCGGCGAACCGGCATCGCCCAAGGCGCCCGCCGTGCCGACGATGCACACGATGGCCATCGGACTGAAACCCAGTTGCACACACAGCGGCACAAAAATCGCCGCCAGGATCGGCACCGTGGAAAACGACGAGCCGATGCCCATGGTCACCAGCAAGCCCACCAGCAACATCAGCAACGCGCCGACGCCACGGCTATGGCCGATAAACGCCGCCGAGGTTTCCACCAGCGAACGCACGTCGCCGGTGGCCTTGAGCACTTCGGCAAAACCCGACGAGGCGATCATGATGAAGCCGATCATCGCCATCATCTTCATGCCTTCGGTAAACAGGTCGTCGGTGTCGCTCCAGCGCACGATGCCCGACACCGAGAAGATCAGGAAACCCGCCAGGGCACCGATGATCATCGAGTCCAGCCACAACTGAATGATGAACGCCGAGGCAATCGCCAGGCCCGCCACCAGCAAGGTCAGCGGGTTGTATTGCACCGCCACTTGCTCGACGCGCTCGATTTTCTCCAGGTCGTACACGCGTTTTTTGCGGTAGCTGACAAACACCGCCACCAACAGGCCGACCACCATGCCCAGCGCCGGCAAGCCCATGGCGTGGGTCACGTTGACCCCGCTGATGTCCACGCCGCTCTTGGCCACATTGGCTAGCAGGATCTGGTTGAGGAAGATATTGCCGAAGCCCACCGGCAGGAACATGTACGGGGTGATCAGGCCGAAGGTCATCACGCAGGCGATCAGGCGGCGGTCCAGTTGCAGCTTGGTCAGCACGTACAACAGGGGCGGCACCAGCAACGGAATAAACGCGATGTGGATCGGCAGGATGTTCTGCGAAGCAATCGCCACCACCCACAACAGGCCAATCAGCAGCCATTTGACGTGGCTGCCGCCGCTGGCTTCCTGGCGGTCCACCAGCATCAGCGCCTTGTCGGCCAGGGCGTGGGCCAGGCCGGACTTGGCAATCGCCACGGCGAAAGCGCCGAGCAAAGCGTAGGACAAGGCCACGGTGGCGCCGCCGCCCAAGCCGCCGTTGAAGGCTGTGAGCGTGGCGTCGATGCCCAAGCCACCGGTGAGGCCACCCACCAGGGCGCCGACGATGATGGCGATGACCACATGCACGCGGGACAAACTGAGCACCAGCATGGTGCCGACCGCGGCAATGACTGCGTTAATCATGGATACCTCAAGCAGAAACATAAAAAACAGGCATGCCCGCGCCAGGACAGGCCAAAGGTGGCTGCCAGCGTGCAGGCTTGGAGGAGGTCTTATTAGAGGGCGCGCACTTTGCCGCAGGTGGGGCTGCATGTCAAAAAACGGCGTCGCTTTGAGCTTTCAATTGAACGTTTAAATAATAAAGATCGGGAAACATCGGCCGATAACCTGATTCACTGTGTTTTCAGGTTAAGGATGCTCCTCGATGTCCCTCAGACAGCTGTCCATTCAATGGAAAATCACCCTGCTCGCCGGCCTTTGCCTGCTGGGAATCGTGACCCTGCTGGTGGGTCTGTCGCTGTATCGCATGGAGCAGAGTTCCGCGCAGGTCAAAGCGTCCAGCATGCAGATGCTCGACGAAGCCGCCCAAGCGCGCATCGAGGCCCAAGGTGAAGGCCAGGCGCTGGGCATTCGTCGCCAGTTCATGGACGCCTACCAGTACGGCCACGGCTTTTCGCGCCAGGTGCTGTTCTTGCGTGAGCAGGCGGAAAAGCGCTTCCTTGACGCCTTCGACACTCGCGAAGACCTGACCCGCCAGGTCAAGGCCGCCTTGCAGGCCAACCCGGACTTGCTCGGCTTGTCCCTGGTCTTCGAAGCCAACGCGCTGGACGGCAAGGACGAACTGTTCGCCAACCAAGCCGAACTGGGCAGCAACGACAAAGGCCGCTTCGCCCTGTACTGGTCGCAGCCGACCCCCGGCAAACTGGAGTCGATGGCCCTGCCGGAAAGCGACATGGCCGACACTAGCGTCGGCCCCAGCGGTGAAAAAGCCAACGCCTGGTTCACCTGCCCGCGCACCACGCTCAAGCCGTGTGTGATCGAACCCTACTTCTATGTGATCAACGGGCAAAACGTGCTGATGACCAGCATCGTGTTCCCGCTGATGGCCAACGGCAAAGTCATCGCGTCGCTGTCGGTGGACATCAACCTCAACAGCCTGCAGGCCGTGAGCCAGCAAGCCAGCCGCAAGCTGTACGACGGCCAGACCCAAGTCAGCATCATCAGCCCCACTGGCGTGCTCGCCGGCTACAGCCCGGATGCGAGCAAGCTCAGCCAGCGCCTGGACCAGGTCGACAGCACCAGTGGCGCGCAGTTGATCGGCTTTTTGTCCAGCGGTGCACAGATCCGCAGCCTGCGCACCGAACATCAACTCAAGGTGCTGGCGCCCTTCGCGCCGATCCCCGATGGCAAATTGTGGGGTGTGTTGCTGGATGTGCCGGAAAAAGTCCTGGTCGCGCCCGCCGAGGCGCTGAAGACGCAGTTGGATGCCGACAATGCCCGGGGCACCCTGCTGGAACTGGGCCTGGGCCTGTTGGCCGCCGTCGTCGGCCTGATCCTGGTGTGGCTGATGGCCCGCAGCGTGACCCGGCCGATTCTCGGCGTGGCGCACATGCTCGAAGACATCGCCAGCGGCGAAGGCGACCTGACCCGCCGTCTGGCCTACGACAAACAGGACGAACTGGGCCAATTGGCCGGCTGGTTCAACCGTTTCCTCGACAAACTGCAACCGATCATCGCCGAGGTGAAGCGCTCGGTGCAGGACGCCCGTGGCACCGCCGACCAATCCGCCGCGATTGCCACTGAAACCAGCGCCGGCATGGAGCAGCAGTATCGCCAGGTCGATCAGGTGGCCACCGCCTCCCACGAAATGAGCGCCACCGCCCAGGACGTCGCCCGCAGCGCGGCCCAAGCAGCGCAGGCCGCCCGCGATGCCGACCAGGCCACCCGCGAAGGCCTGACCGTGATCGACCGCACCACCACCAACATTGGCAACCTGGCAGCCGATATGAGCACCGCCATGGCCCAGGTCGAAGGCTTGGCCGCCAACAGCGAGAAAATCGGCTCGGTGCTCGAAGTGATTCGCGGCATTGCCGAGCAGACCAACCTGCTGGCCCTCAACGCCGCCATCGAAGCCGCCCGCGCCGGTGAAGCCGGTCGTGGGTTCGCGGTAGTCGCCGACGAAGTGCGCAACCTGGCACGGCGCACCCAGGAATCGGTGGAAGAAACCCGCCTGGTGATCGAACACCTGCAAAGCGGCACCGAGGAAGTGGTGGGCTCCATGGGCAACAGCTATCGCCAGGCCCAGGGCAGCGTCGAACAAGTCGGCCAGGCCGTCACCGCCCTGCGCCAGATCGGCGAGGCGGTCACGGTGATCAGCGACATGAACCTGCAAATCGCCAGCGCCGCCGAAGAGCAGAGCGCCGTGGCCGAAGAGATCAACAGTAATGTGGCGACCATTCGCGATGTGACCGAGTCGCTGTCGGAACAGGCGAATGAATCGGCGCGGGTGAGCCAGGCGTTGAACAGCCTGGCGAATCAGCAACAGGGCTTGATGGACCAGTTCCGGGTCTGAGTGCACGACACCGGCCCTGATCTTTAAGTAAATCTAATGTGGGAGCTGGCTTGCCTGCGATGGCATCAACTCGGTTTGTCTGATGTACCGAGTTGTCTGCATCGCAGGCAAGCCAGCTCCCACATTTTTAACCGCGTTAGCGCTTGGGCAGTTCAATCAACACTTTGAGTCCGCCCAACTCGCTTTCCTGCAACTGCAGCACCCCGCCCCACACCTCAACGATATCCCGCACGATCCCCAACCCAAGGCCATGGCCATCGATCTGTTCGTCCAGGCGCGTGCCACGGCTGAACACTTGGTCGCGCTGGATTTCGGGAATTCCGGGGCCATCGTCTTCCACCGCCAGCCAGAAACTGTGCTCGGTTTCGCTGACCGTCAGGCACACGTCGGCATCCGCCCATTTGCAGGCGTTGTCCAACAGGTTTCCCAGCAATTCCAGCAGGTCGGCACGGTCCCACGGCAATTGCAGGCCAGGCGCTGCGTGGTAGCTCAGGTCCAAGTGTTCGCCGTGAATCATGTTCAACGTGGCCAGCAGGCTCGGCAACTCCTTCTCACAGTCGAACAAGGCACCGGGCAAAGTTTCACCGGCCAGGCGGGCGCGATTGAGTTCACGGCCGAGGCGCTGTTGCACCTGTTCCAACTGGTCGCGCAACAGCTTGGCCAGCTCGGGATGGTCCTTGAGTTGCTCGCTTGCGGCCACGCTCAACAGCACCGCCAACGGGGTTTTCAGGGCATGGCCAAGGTTGCCCAGGGCATTGCGCGAACGCTTGAGGCTGTCTTCGGTGTGCGCCAGCAAGTGGTTGATCTGCGCCACCAGCGGCTCCAGCTCCAGCGGCACCTGGGTGTCGAGTTGCGAGCGCTGGCCCTGTTGCAGCTGGGCGATCTGGTTACGTGCGGTTTCCAACGGGCGCAAGGCCCGGCGCACAGTTACCCGTTGCAGCACCAGCACCAGCATCAATGCCGCCAGGCCCAGCACCAGACCGATCTGGCGCATCAGGCGAAAGCTTTCGCGCACCGGCGTGTAGTCCTGCGCCACGCTGATGGAAATCGCCTGGCCGAAGCGCTTGTAGTCCTCACGCAGCACCAGCAATTGCTGGCCTTCCGGGCCCAGTTGCAGATTGCCCTTGAGCCCCGCTTCGGGAAGATGGGGCAGGTCCTGGTCCCACAGGGAGCGGGAACGCCAGTGTTTATCGGCAAAATCGATACGGAAATAGTGCCCGGAAAACGGTCGCTGATACGCCGGCGACAGGCGTTGTTCATGCAACTGCAAACCGTCGGGGCCACGTACCAGCGCCACCAGCAGGCTTTCGCTGTCGTTGCGCAAGCCCGCTTCCAGATAACGCTGCAAACCGGCTTCGAACAACCACAGACTGGTTTGCGCCAGGGCGATGCCGACGATCACCATTACACTGATCAGGCCCAGGCTCAGACGCCGTTGAATCGACCTCATGCGGGGCTGGCGCCAAACCGGTAACCCTGGCCACGGCGGGTTTCGATCACGCTGCGGCCCAGCTTGCGGCGCAAGTGGTTGACGTGGACTTCCAGCACATTGGAGTCACGCTCGGTTTCACCGTCATACAGATGCTCGGCCAGATGGCTTTTCGACAAGATCTGCTCGGGGTGCAGCATGAAATAGCGCAGCAGGCGAAATTCGGCAGCGGTCAGCTGGATTTCCGCACCATCGCGCAGCACACACTGGCGCCCTTCATCCAGATGCAGGCCAGCCGCTTGCAGCGTCGGCTGATTGGCCTGGCCGTGGGAGCGGCGCAACAGCGCCTGGATGCGCAAGTACAGCTCTTCCGGGTGAAAGGGTTTGCTCAGGTAATCGTCAGCCCCAGCCTTGAGCCCTTCGATGCGCTCGGCCCAGGAATCACGGGCAGTGAGCACCAGTACCGGGATGGCCAGCGCGGCGGCGCGCCACTGCGCCAGCACTTCGAGCCCCGGCAGGCCCGGCAGGCCAAGGTCGAGGATGATCAGGTCATAGGGCTCGCTGCGGCCCTGGTACACGGCGTCGCGGCCGTCGGCCAGCCAATCGACTGCGTAGCCCTGGCGTTGCAGGCCAGCCAGCAACTCATCGGCCAAGGGTACGTTGTCTTCCACCAGCAGCAGGCGCATCAGTCTTCCTCGTCTTTGATCAATACACCCGTGGAGGCGTCCAGCTTGATTTCACGCACAACACCCTCGGCGGTAACCAGCTCCACCTCATAGGCGTACTTGCCATGCTTCTTTTCCAATTCGGCTTCCAGCAAGCGGGAACCGGGGTGGCGCGCCATGGCTTGTTGCAACAGTTCTTCCAGCGGCAGGATCACGCCCTGCTGCCGCAGCGCCAAGGCTTCATCCTGATCAAGGTCACGGGCCGCCAGGCTTGAGCAAAAAGCCAGGAGCACCAACGCTATTCGACTGCCGGCACGTACATTTACCTTCATTAGGTTTCCTGATGATTCTTGAGCACCTGCCCGGTGAGCGCGTCCAATTCAATTTCCCACTCGATGCCGTTGGCATCTTCCAGTTCGACTTGGTAGAGGTACTTGCCATACTCCTCATCCAGGTCGGTATCCAGCAGCGTCGAGCCAGGGTGCAGGGCCAGGGCCGTGGCTTGCAGCTGATCAAAGGCGACAATAGTAACAGTGCCGGGTAACTTCAGCGGCTTGTCGAGGTCCACTGCCCAGGCCTGTGGCGCCAGAGACGCCATGATACTGGCGGTGACCAGCGCTGTGAGGCGCTTCATGATGAGTCTCCGTTTCAGGATATTGTTCCTACGCCGGCCACCGTAACTGCTGCAACTTAACTGAAACTGAATTGCCACCATGGCATTCTCGCCCCACCCCCTGCTGCCACAGAGACCGGTATGACAGCCATCCACATCAAGTTTCCCGCACTGACGCTCAAGGCCGGCAAACGGGCCTTTGCGCGCATTCGTGAGCAAGGCCTCAAGCCTGCCGATGTCGGCATCCTCCCCGGCGCGGCCGGTGGGCCCAAGGCGTTGGGCATCCAGGGCCTGGACCTGGCCCTGTTCGGCGACTGGCTGCCCCGCGCGCCACGGGAACGTGCGCTGATTGGCGCGTCCATCGGCTCCTGGCGGTTTGCCAGTGCCTGCCTGCCCGACCCCGTGCAAGGCCTGCTGGACCTTGGCCGCCTGTACAACGAACAGCGCTTTGCCAAAGGCGTGACCATGGCCGAGGTCAGCCAGAGCTGCCAGCGCATGCTCGACGACCTGCTGGCCGGCCGTGATGCGCGGCTGCTGGACAACCCGGACTATCGGCTGAACATCATGGTGGTCAAAAGCCATGGCCTGCTCGCCGATGACCACCGGGGCCGGTTGGGCCTGGGCCTGTCATCGGTGATTGCCGACAACCTGCGGGGCCGCGCGCGACTGGCGCGGCATTTCGAGCGACTGATCATCCACGACCCGCGCCAGGCGCCCCCCGTGCACCCGTTGACGGACTTCCCCTCGCGCTTCCTCGCCCTGGAGTCCGGCAACCTGCGCCAGGCCCTGCTGGCTTCCGGCTCGATCCCCATGGTGATGCAAGGCGTGCGCGACCTGCCTGGCGCCGGCGCCGGCACCTACCGCGACGGCGGCCTGCTGGACTATCACCTCGACCTGCCCTACCACGGCGATGACATCGTGCTGTACCCGCACTTCACCGACCGGGTCATCCCCGGCTGGTTCGACAAGGGCCTGCCATGGCGGCGCAGCAATCAACAAGGCTTGCAGGACGTGTTGCTGCTCGCGCCGTCCAGGGACTACCTGGCCCGCCTGCCCCACGGCAAACTGCCGGACCGCAGTGACTTCAAGCGCTTCCTCGGCGATGACGCCAGCCGCAACAAATACTGGCAAACCGCAATGAGCGAGAGCCAACGGCTAGGGGATGAGTTCCTGGCGTTGGCCGATAACGGCCTGTTGGGCGAACACCTGCAAGCCCTTTGACCCAGTGGTATGCGCGGCGATGGAGCAAGCTGTTAAACTCGCCGCCTGCCAGATACCTGAACGAGCTGAAAACACTGTGGAAATCTTCAAGGAATTTACTTTCGAGTCCGCCCACCGCCTGCCGCATGTGCCGGACGGCCATAAATGCGGGCGCCTGCATGGGCATTCGTTCAAGGTGGCGATCCACCTGAGCGGCGACCTCGACCCCCATACCGGCTGGATTCGCGATTTCTCGGAGATCAAGGCGATTTTCAAGCCGCTCTATGAGCGCCTCGACCACAACTACCTCAACGACATCCCCGGCCTGGAAAACCCCACCAGCGAAGTGCTGGCCAAGTGGATCTGGACCGAGTTGAAACCCCTGCTGCCAGAACTCAGTGCGATCCGCATCCATGAGACCTGCACCAGCGGTTGTATCTATCGCGGTGAGTGATTCGACACTGTGAAAAAGCCACCCTTGAGGTGGTTTTTTTATGCCCGGCTCCCGTACAGTCGTGGCTTCCAGCCGACCAGGAGCACGCTGCAATGATGCGCCCCGCCACTGTTGAGGATGTTGCAGCCATTGAGGCTATCGTCCAGGCTGCCTACTCGCCTTACATCGAACGGATCGGGCGCCAACCCGGCCCGATGCTGGAAGACTATCGCCAGTTGGTCCAAGCCGGCGGCGTCCACGTGCTGGACAACGCCGGGCGTGTGCAGGGTTTTATCATCCTGAAAGATGCCGGCACCGCCCTGCTGCTGGATAACCTGGCTGTCGCCCCGGATGCCCAGGGCCTGGGTTTCGGGCGCCAGTTGATGGATTTTGCCGAACGCCAGGCAATCGATGCAGGCTACGCGGTCATCCGTTTGTACACCAACGCAGCCATGACCGAGAACATCACGCTGTACAGCCGCCGCGGCTATGTCGAAACCCATCGGGCCGAAGAACACGGCCTGCGCCGCGTGTACATGAGCAAAGTCCTTTAGGAGACTCCATGGAAAACACCTGGCTGACCCAAGCCAAGCGCCTGCAAGCGCTGGCGTCTACAGGCCTGCACTTTTGCACCGACGACTTCGAACGCGAACGCCTGGAAGAAATCGCCGAGATTGCCCACAGCATGCTCGCGCAGTTGGGCAACGTGCCGCTGGAACGTATAACGGGACTGGTGCCGGACTTTGCCCAGCGCTACTCAACGCCGATGCTCGACGTGCGCGGTGCGGTGATCGAAGGCGATCGGATCCTGCTGGTGCGTGAATCAACCGATGGCTGCTGGGCGTTACCGGGCGGTTATGCCGACATCGGTTTGTCGGCCGCAGAAAACATCATCAAGGAAATTCGCGAGGAAGCCGGGCTGACCGTCACCGCGCGGGTGCTGTATAGCGTCACCCACAAGGCCAAGGGTCTGTATCGGCCGGACGTGCGGGACTTCTACAAACTGTATTTCCTGTGTGACCGTGTGGACCAGCTGGCGCCGATGGCGGGGTTCGAGACCACCGAGGTGGGGTTTTTCCGCCTGGATGAACTGCCGCCGCTGTCCCGTGGACGCACCATCGAAAGTGATCTGGAAGCCGCCTTTGCGTTCCATCGCGGCGAGACCACGCAGACGCTGTTCGACTGATCTCATTCGTTGCTTTTTGCCCAAGAGGAACTTGCCCATGCACATCATCAATGCCCGCCTGCGCAACCGTGAAGGCCTACATGATCTGCACCTGGAACACGGCAGGATTGCCAGCATCACCCCGCAAGCAACCGTGCCAGTGCTTCAAGCTGATGACCTGGACGCCGCCGGTAACCTGGTGATCCCGCCCTTCGTCGAGCCGCATATCCACCTCGACGCCACGCTCACCGCCGGTGAGCCACGCTGGAACATGAGCGGCACCTTGTTCGAGGGCATCGAGTGCTGGGGCGAGCGCAAAGCCACTATCACCTTTGCCGACACCAAGGCCCGCGCCAAGCAAACCATCCAGGCCCTCGCCGCCCACGGCATCCAGCATGTACGCACCCACGTCGACGTCACCGACCCCAACCTCACGGCGCTGAAGGCCATGCTGGAAGTGCGCGCGGAAAGCACGCACCTGATCGACCTGCAAATCGTCGCCTTCCCCCAGGAAGGCATCGAGTCCTACCGCAACGGCCGTGAGCTGATGGAGGAAGCCGTCCGCCTGGGTGCCGATGTGGTCGGCGGCATCCCGCACTTTGAATACACCCGCGACCAGGGCGTCAGTTCGGTGAAGTTCCTGATGGACCTGGCCGAGCGCACCGGTTGCCTGGTGGATGTGCATTGCGACGAAACCGACGACCCGCACTCGCGCTTTCTCGAAGTGCTCGCCGAAGAAGCCCGCAGCCGTGGCATGGGCGCGCGCGTTACCGCCAGCCACACCACGGCCATGGGTTCCTACGACAATGCCTACTGCGCCAAGCTGTTCCGCTTGCTGGGGCATTCCGGCATCAGCTTCGTCTCCTGCCCGACCGAGAGCATTCACCTGCAAGGCCGCTTTGACAGCTTCCCGAAACGCCGCGGCGTGACCCGCGTCAACGAGCTGCTCGAAGCCGGCATGAACGTGTGCTTCGGCCAGGACTCCATCGTCGATCCCTGGTACCCGCTGGGCAACGGCAACATCCTGCGGGTGCTCGAAGCCGGCTTGCACATCTGCCATATGCTCGGCTACCGCACCTTGCAAAGCGCCCTCGACCTGGTCACCGACAACAGCGCCAAGGCCATGGCCCTCGGCGACCGCTACGGCCTGGAGCCGGGGCGGCCGGCCAACCTGTTGATCCTCTCGGCAGGCAGCGACTATGAAGTGATTCGCAGCCAGGGCCTGCCGCTGTATTCGATCCGCAACGGCAAGGTGTTGATGAAGCGCCAGCCGGCACACGTGGAGTTTTTGATCAGCTAGCTTGCCGACGGGCAGTGCCGAACAGGCTGACACCGAGCAACGTGTCGGCTTTGGCCTGCAAGCGCACCGGCGCCGTACCGCCCGGCATCACCACCGCAACTTCCCCCGCCGCCACCCAACCGGCGCGCCACGCCGCACAGGCCACCGCGCTGGCACTGGTGCCGGAGGACGCCGTGGGCCCTTCGCCGCGCTCAAAGACACGGGCGATCACGCGGTTGTCGGATTCCCGCGCGGCCCATTGCAGGTTGACCCCAGCGGCACAGGGCTGGCCACGGCCAACCGGTGGCGCAAAGGCAATCGCCTGCAAGGGTTCGAATAGCGCGGGCTGCTGCATCTGTACGTTGTCCGGCAACGCCGACGCGTGCGCCACCAACGTCACGCAATGGGGGTTGCCCACCCGTACAAATTGACTCTGCGTCCAGTGCGGGTTGATCGCCGCCAGTGCGCTGACGTGGCTGAGTCCGGCACTGCCAACATCCGATGCGCCAACGGCCGCCGGCCCGAAAGCGGGCTGGCCCAATGCAAGCCAAAATCCCGCCACCTGCTCATACACCGCAGGTTCCACCCAGGTGGCCACCGGCGAGGTACCGCCGGGTTGGTCGTGATGCACGCGCAACTCACTGGCCGCCGTCATCAAGCCCTGGTCCGTGAGGGCCTGGGCAAAGATCGTCAGGCCATTGCCACTGCGCTCGGCGAGGGTGCCGTCCGTGTTGACGATCAACAGATCAAATGGCGGCTCGGCCTGGAACGGCCCGACCAACAAGCCATCGCAACGATGGGCCTTGGCCGTTGGCGGGCGCGGCAGCGAGCCCCAACTGCATTCGGACGCGATGGCCGCTGCTGCCCACGCCTGGCGTTCACGCGCAGCCTGGGCGGCAGTGTCGGCCAGGTCGATGCCCTGGCTGCGTAAAAAGGCCGGGCTGACCACCCCGTAGAGATTGCCCCGGGCATCATAGAACTGGGTCATGGCAGCGCCTGCCAGGAATTTTTCATCGGTTCATCCGCTCGCTAGCCTACAGATTGGAACAGCAGCGTATTACAGAATGCCGTGGCTGTGGGAGGCGGTCTGGAAGGTGCGTGATCCACTGCAAGAAGCCTGGGGTTCAGAAGTTCCCACGGGGATTACGCACCTTCCAGACCGCCTCCGGTAGATCCGATAACCCTTACGTGGCGAGTAACACTTAAGGCGTTCCAAGTTTGTAAAAATATAATTTACCGCTGCAACCACGGGAGCCCGACTCGCTCACCCCGGCCTGATGTGCAAGGATGTCGCGCCGGACACCGTTCGTTGAACGCAAAACCAAGGATTTTCCATGACCGCCATCCCCACCCCTGCGCCCGTGATTCCCGGGCGGCTGGAGCAAATGTCCACCCGCATCGCCTTTTTCATCGCCGGTTTCGGCATCGCGGCCTGGGCGCCGCTGGTGCCCTACGCCAAGGCGCGGGCGCAGTTGAACGAAGGCACCCTGGGCCTGTTGCTGCTGTGCCTGGGCGTGGGCTCGATCATCGCCATGCCGGTGGCCGGCGCATTGGCGTCACGCTATGGCTGTCGGCGCGTGTTGAGCGCCGGCACGGTCCTGATCTGCCTGGCGCTGCCGATGCTGGCCACCGTCAGTTCGATTCCGTGGCTGATCCTTGGGTTGTTCCTGTTTGGCGCAGGCCTGGGTACGGTGGACTCGACGGTCAACCTGCAAGCCGTGATCGTCGAACGGGCCAGCGGCAAAACCATGATGTCGGGCTTTCATGGCCTGTTCAGCCTGGGGGGAATCGTCGGCGCCGCCGGTGTCGCCGGGTTGCTGGGGCTGGGCTTTACGCCGTTGCAGGCGACCCTGGTGGTGGTCGTGATCATGCTCGTGGCCTTGCTCAAGGCCGCACCGCACCTGTTGCCCTACGGCAGTGAAAGCGCGGGGCCGGCGTTTGCCGTGCCCCATGGCGTGGTGCTGTTTATCGGCTGCCTGTGCTTCATCGTGTTTTTGGCCGAAGGCGCCGTGCTCGACTGGAGCGCCGTGTTCCTCAGCGCCGAACGCGGCCTGGACGAAGCCTACGCCGGCCTCGGCTACGCGGCATTCGCCTTGACCATGACCGCCGGGCGCCTGACCGGTGACGCCATTGTGCGCCGCCTCGGCGCCACCCGCGTGATCGTGATCGGCGGCGCGCTGGCCACGGCGGGTATGTTATTGGCCACGCTGTTTCCGGCGTGGCAAACCGCGCTGCTTGGTTATGCGTTGGTCGGCGCCGGTTGCTCGAACATTGTGCCGGTGCTGTACAGCGCCGTCGGCAAGCAAACGGTGATGCCGGAACATATCGCCGTGCCGGCCATCACCACCCTGGGCTACGCCGGTATTCTTGCCGGGCCTGCGGTGATCGGTTTCATCGCCCACGGCAGCAGCCTGAGCACGGCCTTTGTGCTGATTGCACTGTTGCTCGCGGGCGTGGCCATCAGCGGCAAAATCCTCAAGGTGTGAACCCGGCACAAGGCCAGGGCATTACCTGGCTTTGTGCATCTTGTCCTGTTCCAGCCAGCGCTCCAGGCCTTTGTTGCTGATCCAGCCTGCCTGGTGCGCCGGGCCGAACATCCGCGTGCCGCTGGCGCGCTCCAGCGAACGTGACAAGCCCGGTCGCTCAAGGATGTTCTTCGCCGTGTACACGCTGAGTTCGCTGTACTGTTTACCGGGCAACCCGGTCGCAGGATCAAGCACCGGCTGGCCGTCTGGGCCGACAGCGTCAGGGTCGCGCATCAGGGCCCTGAGCCCGGCGACTTCGACGTACTGGTGCTTGTCGAAAAAGAAGGTTCGATCCTTGCTCTGATCCCGCAACTGCTCAAACATCCCTTGAAAAGCCGTGACGACGTGCGCGTTGTCTTGACCATGGAAAGGGTCTTGGCTGAAGGCACTCGGGGAGCTGTTGCCCTGCGAAGCCGTGACGGCGGCCGCCAGGCTGTCACGGGTGATGTCGCCGTCGATGCTCAAGATTGCGTCTCGCAAGGGCGGACGGTTGTTGATCTCCCGGGCCGCCAGGATGACGCCATCGAGTTTATCGTTATCGCCCATCGTGGCTTCTGCGACTTGGCGCAAGGCTGACAGCGTTAGCCGCCCGTCCTTCAGGAAGGGGTGCAACACACCGAAGTTTTCCCGCAGCGTTTCGGCCAGCTGGCTATCTGGGGTGTTGACGCCTGGCGGCAACAGGCTCGCACGCGTAACGGGCGGGTTCTGCAAGGCGCGGTGTTGCAGGCCAGACAAGCCACCGCGCAACAGCGCTGGCCGCCTGGGCGGGTCTTGCGGGGCCGTGTCACAAGGCCGGGACGCATGATGGCGTTCGCTCCAGGCATCATGATGGATGGCCGATGAACACTCAGCAGGTCGCATGCCCGTGTCTGCCAGCGCCGCTGGCCGTGCGTGATGTAGTGCACCATCGATTGTCATGCGTCTTCTCCCACGTTTCTCAGATCCATGCTTGATTCATTGAATGCAAGCAAACCTCTGTGGTGAGCAGGGCGCGGCAGTTCCAAACCTGCGCGCAATACCAATGACAGTATGTAAAAAAGCGGCGCGGGCCCTGATCAGTCGGGCTTTTGCTGGCCCAGGCCCGCGATCAATACAGCCAAGGCACTGCGGATATGTTTCAAGGGTGAGGTCGCGGTGCCACTCCCCTGCCCTGGCGCCAGCATGCCCCGGGCAAAATCATCGGCGACCGGCGCCTGGAATTGCCGTTGGGCGGCAAAGGCTTTCATACGCAGCGCTTGAGCGGCGTAACCGTTTGCCGACGCGCAGGGCGGCAGGCCTTCGGATGCTCCAACATCGTCCAGCACCGCCTCTGGATGCGCAAAGGCACGTGGATAACAACCTTGGCGAGTTTGAAATGAAGTTGTCGTCATGCCTGGACCCTGACTCGGTTCCTGAAAGCGACCCGTACCATCAGAGTCGCCGGGGTTGAATGACCTGAGTGGCGTCACGCTGGAAATGGTTCCTGACACATCGACCTCGTGGCATGGGGCGCCACAAGCCCCCCCCCCCCGCAACCCCATGCCACCGGCTGTTCAATCAGCGGGTTAAGCGCTGAATCTCCCGGCGACTCAGTTGCCCATCGCCATTGCTGTCCATCGCCATCAACACGTTGCCGCGACTGAGAAGTGCCTGGGCCAACTGGATGAGGTGATCCTTGGGCGAGTCTCCCGTCAGCGGCTGGCTAGCCAATTTCTTCAAGTCATCGATACTGATTTGCCCACCCCAGCGGCGTGCCAGTTCATCGAAATGGCTGAGCATCTCACCGGCGATCTCCTTGTCACTCTGGTACCTGAAATAGTTCGTGTCAGCGAGGGCGTCGCGCAAATCTTGCTTGCTGAACCGGTTGTCTGTCGCACCCGTTCCGTTGTTGCGGTCCAGGGCCTGCATCAGGTCGGGGCGGTTCAGAAGCTCCTTGGCCAGGCGAATATTGTTATTCATGACGGGGTCGTTACCCGGCTGCCTGTTGGCCATAGCCTTGATATCGCGGGGGCTCATGTACTTCGCATGGGCGGCCCCCGTGAACGCTTTGAAGTTATCCAGCAGCGCCTGCGTCAACTGCTCATGACTCTGCATTGAGTAGTCCGGCTTCGGCTGGGGCCTGCCAATCGTCGGGTGCGGCCGAGACGGCGCGCTGTTGCAGGGAGGGCACGCGGGCGGGCGGCACCCGCCAAACCATTGGCTTATCCACTGCTTGAACTGTTCCAGGAAGCTTGGATGGCGCATCACACTCACCATCGGCAAAGGGTTGTGGTTGTGCGGCGCGTGAGGGTGATGGCCGCCCCGATTGACCGGCGGCTGATGATCACCAAAGACCGGGCCGGATGCGTGCTCTCGCGAGTGGTAATTCACATGTGCCTGGTTTTTCCCCTCGAAAGAAGACGTGGAAGGTACCCCGCGATTGGCCTGCGGGCTGAGGGGCGAGGTATCAAGGGTGGACGATGGCAGCACGGGTGAGTCAAGGGTCGATATCGACATAGAGGGCTCCAGAGCGAGAAGGATAAGCCGTGAACCTGCATGCCCAACAAATCTCCAGGCAAATCAGGTATCCCTCTGTGTGGTGCTCTTGTCGGAATCGGTTCCTATGCAGGCAGCCGGCAGTCGTGTGAAAGCGTAGGAAAACCCAAAAAATCGTAGCACCTTGAACTTGATGCCAGTCAGTTAGGAACTAGCAAGAGTAAACAGCAACCTGTGGCGAGGGAGCTTGCTCCCGCTGGGTCGCGAAGCGGCCCCAGCTCTTTGTTTAAAAGCCTGGGACTGCTGCGCAGTCCAGCGGGAGCAAGCTCCCTCGCCACAGGTACTGCGTTCGCCCTTAACTGACTGGCATTTTTTTCCTAGCCGATACGGCTCAGAACCCGACGCTTGCCTGCACAAAAAACGTACGCGGTTCGCCCAGATACAACCCGGCATTGTTGTCGCTGGAACGGGTGTAGTGCTGCTGGTCGAAGACGTTTTTTACCCCCACGCCCAGCTTCAGGTTCGACAGTTGCGCGCCAAAGTCATAGCCACTGCGCACGTTGACCGAGACATAGCCCGGAATATCACCGTATTGGCCGTCGGCAGTGCCTTGGGTGATGTAGGTGGTACCCGTGCCGGGCGCGCGCTGGCCGGACTGGGCGTAGACGTCCAGGTTGTGGGTCCAGTGGTTGACGTCATAACGCAGGCCCAACGTCGCCACTTCACGGGAGTACAGCGGCAGGTCACGCCCCTTGAAGGGCACATCGCCTTCGGAAGTAGCCTTGGTGTAGGTAAAGCCGGCGTTGGCGGTCAGGCCGTCCAGGCGCGGGTCGAGGTTCGACAGGTCGTAGTGGGCCGAGGCTTCGATACCGGTGTGCTTGGTGGCGCCGAGGTTGGTCCAGCCCACAGCGTTGCTGACGTATTGCAGCTCATCGGCAAAGTCGATGTAGAACAGCGTCACTTCGCCGCCCCACACGCTGTCGTTGTAGCGCGTGCCCACTTCGTAGGTCTTGGCTTTTTCCGGGTTCAGGCCGTTGGCAGTCTGGTCGCCGCTGCCGCCCTGGCCCAGTTGGAAATACTGCAAGCTGCCGAAGGACGTTTCGTAGTTGGCGAACAGTTTCCACGCGTCGGAGACGTGGTACATCACGCTCAGGGCCGGCAGCGGTTCGTTGTTGTGCACCTCGCGGCGTTTTTCCAGGGTGCGCGGGCCGGTCAGCGGGACCACCGGGCGGTCGTGCCACTCGGTACGGATGTCTTCGAAGCGAATGCCCGGGGTGATGGTCCACTTGCCGATGTCGATCTTGTTATCGACGTAGAACGCATTGGCCTCGGTGCCGCCCGTGCGGTCCTGGTAGACGTGACCATCGCTGCGCCCGCCCGGGGTTGGCACGTTGTTGACCAGGTTGAGGCTGGTGGCCTGCTCGTGCATGCCTTCCTTGAGGTAACGGTAACCGACGCTGACTTCCTGGGTGCTCGGGCCCACATCAAACACATGGCTCACCCGTGGCTCGATGCCGAAGGTGTAGTAGGTGCGCGGATACGAGCCGAGGGTGAGCAAGTCGCGGTTGGCGATATTGCTGCCACGGAAGCTGTCGGAATAGTACGTCAGCACTTCGGCCTGGGTGCGGTCGTCGATCTGCCGGATGTACTTGAAGGACACATCCTTGCGGCGCCCGGTGAAATTGTCCCAGTCGCGCACCGACTGGTAGGGGTTGGCGTCGAATTGCTTCTGGGTCAGGCCGCCGGGCATGTCGGCGGTGGCGTCGTAATAGTGAAAGTTGAGCGAGAAGTCGTCTTGATCGGTCGGCGCCCAGTGGGTCTTGAAGATCACATCATTGATGTCATTGGAATTGTTGCTGTTGCGATAGCCGTCGCCCTTGACCCCGGAGTACAGGAGTGCGGCGCCGATGCCGTTGTCCGCGGTGCCGCCGACAAAGGCGTTTTCCAGATGTTTCCAGCCGCCATGGGCCGAAGTTTCCAGGGTGGTGCCGACTTCACCGGAGAACTTCTCCGGGATCGCGCGGGTGACAAAGTTGATCACGCCGCCGACGTTTTGCGGCCCATAACGCACGGAACCGGCACCGCGTACCACGTCGATGCTGTCCAGGTTGCCAGCAGAAATCGGCGCCATCGACAGTTGCGGCTGGCCATACGGGGCGAACGCCGCCGGTACGCCGTCGATCAACACCGTGGAGCGTGGCGACAGACGCGAAGTCAGACCACGCACGCCGACGTTGAGGGAAATATCGCTGCCGCCGGTGCCGTTGGACTCCTGCACCTGCACGCCCGGCACCCGGCGCAACACGTCGCCGACGTTCATCGCGCCCTGCTCCACCATGGCCTCGCGGCGGATCACCGTCCGCGCGCCGGGGTGGTTCTGCACCACTTCGGCATTGGCATCACCGAGCCAGTCGCCGACCACCTTGATGTCGGTGGTGCCCAGCTCCAGCGGCGAGCCGGCTGCACCGGTGCCGCTGTTCAGCGGGCGCAACGTCACCGAGCCGGCGTCGATCTGGTAGTCCAGGCCGCTGCCTTGCAGCAATTGGCGCAGGGCCTGTTCCGGCGAGAGGTTGCCGTCCACCGCCGGGGCTTGCTTGCCGGCGACCATGTCCGGGCTGAAGAACACTTGCAGGGACGTTTGCTGGCCCAACTGGCTCAGCGCCGCACCCAGCGGCTGGGCCTGGATATGGATGGCGTCGGCGGCGTAAACCGCGCTGCTGACGGCCAGTGCCAGGGCCAGCGGCGCCCAGCGGGAGATTTTATTGTTGTGGCGAGCAAGTTTTTTCACGTCGAATCGAGTCCTGTGATCGCAAGCAAGTGCGGCCGTTAATGCAAACCAGTTGCAGTTGCAGGAGAAGACGACGAGCGCGGAAAAAACCTGAATGTCAGCGTGAAATAATTTCCTGGCTGCCGTCCGGCAAGGCGCGCACGGCCACCGGCAGGATGTGGGGCAAGGCCTTGAGCAAGGCCTCGGTGTCGCTGGACTTGAACACGCTGGTCAAGCGCAAGTCACCCACCGCCGCCGAGCCAACCCGCAACGGCTGCTCGCGGTAGCGTGAGACTTCCCGCGCCACCTCACCCAGGGTGGCGTTGTTGAACACCAGTTTGCCGCTGCGCCAAGCGGTCAGTTCTTCAGCGTTCACCGCGTAGGCTGGCACCACGTTGCCCTGGCCGTCGATGTGCGTGCCGCGCCCCGCCGTGAGGGTGACGATGGCATCGGCTGCATGCCCTTGTACCTTGACGGTTCCGGCCTCGACCACCACGCGGGTCTGGTCATCGTCGCGGCGCACGTCAAAACGGGTGCCGGTCACGGTGACTTGCCCGACCCCGGCGGCGACCACAAACGGGCGGCTAGTGTCATGTTCGACGCTGAACATCGCCTCGCCCCGCTTGAGCTCCACGCCACGCCGGCCCTTCTCGAAATGCACCACGACCACGCTGCGGCTGTTCAACTCCATCATCGAGCCGTCGGGCAGCGTCACCTGGCGATGTTCTCCCAACCGCGTACTGAATTCGGCGCTGTAGGGCTTTGGTTGAATGCTGAACACGCCCAGGCCAATGGCAACGGCCACCACACTGGCAGCCACCGCATAACGCAACACCGCACGGCGCTTGGGACGTTCGGCCGGCGCTTCGCACAGCACCTGCAAACGCGCCGCTGGCAGCAGGTCGGCGGCACTCCACAGGCCGCGCAGCACGTCGAATTCGTATTGGTGATCGGGATGCTCTCGGCGCCACGCCTCGAACTGCTGGCGCTCGGCGGCGTTCAGCTCGGCGTCTTGCAGGCGCACAAACCATTGCGCGGCCTCGTCTCGGGCACGGTTATCCATCATGGAAGATCCTTGGTTCATGGGGCCAGCGCGTCCAGGCGGTCACGCAGATGCCGCAGGGTGCGGATCATATACTTTTCCACCATGTTCTTGGACAAGCCCAGGCGTTCAGCGATTTCCTGCTGGGTGAGGCCTTCGATTTTCTGCCAGATGAAAATCCGCCGGCAGTTGAGCGGCAGCTCCGCCAGGGCCCGCTCGATGGAATCCGCCAACTGGATCGCGTGCATGAAATGCTCCGGGTCGCCACTGTGGGGCGCACTCTGCTCAAAGGCGTCCAGCCCCAATGCCTCGCGCCGATCTTCACGGCGGTGGGCGTCCACCGCGATATTGCGCGCGGTCTGATGCAGGTAGGCGCGCGGTTGCTCAACCTCAGTGGAACGGGCCTCCAGCACCCGCACAAAGGTGTCGTGCGCCAGGTCTTCGGCCTGCTGACGGTTTCTCAGGCGGCGCGTCCAGGTGCCGATCAACTCTTCGTAATACTCGAAAAAGCCTGTTCTGCGGGGCGGCTGGGGAATCATCGCGGAGGCACTGGGGAGGCGGGACGTGAATAGTAATGCTTCCTATTAAGTGGGGCAATTGCTTCCCGTCGTGTCACCGCAGTTCGAAGCGTTGCTCCAGCACATCGTTGGAATCCAGCCCGACCTGCACGCGAAACTCCCCCGGCTCGGCGACGTGTTGCAATTGCGCGTTGTAGAACTTCAAGTCGCCCTCACTCACGTTGAATTCGATACGCCTACGCTCGCCTGCCTTGAGCAGGACTTTCTGGAAACCCTTGAGTTCCTTGACGGGACGGCTGACGGACGCCAGCGGATCGCGGATATACAGCTGAACCACGGTTTCGCCCTCGCGCTCGCCCGTGTTGGTCAGTTCAACGCTGGCCTTGAGAGACTCTCCGGGTCGCAGGACAGCCGCAGACAGTTGCAGATCCGACAGCACAAATTGGCTGTAGCTCAAGCCGTATCCGAACGGATACAGAGGCCCCTCTGCTTCGTCGATGTACTGGGTGGTGTATTTAAACGGCTTGGCCGAATCGTAAGGGCGACCGGTATTCAAATGGTTGTAGTACAGAGGAATCTGCCCCACGGAACGGGGAAAGGTCATCGGCAGTTTTCCCGACGGGTTGTAGTCACCGAACAGGACATCGGCCACGGCATTGCCGCCCTCGGTGCCGCTGTACCAGGTGACCAACAGCGCATCTGCCTGTGACTGTTCGTCGCTCAAATCCATCGGGCGGCCATTCACCAGGACGATGATCAACGGCTTGCCCAGGTCCCACAACGCCTTGAGCAAGTGTTTCTGGCTGGAGGGCAGGTCAATGCGCGAGCGGCTGCTGGCTTCATCATTGAAGCTCCACGGTTCGCCCAACACGGCGACGACGACATCCGCTTGACGGGCGACCGCCCTCGCCTCGTCAAGCAGCGCTCGCGGAGGGCGAGGGTCGATATTCAGCGGCGTGCCGTAGTTCTTTAAACGCGCAATCAACGCGCCATCGTCGCTGGCGTTCGCGCCGCGTGCATAAAGCAGCGTCGCTTTCCCGCGCAGGGCCTGCGCCATGCCGTCATAAATGCTCACCACGCTGGCGGCGTCACAGCTGCCACAGTAGCTGCCCAACAGATCGCGTTGACTCTTGGCCAAAGGGCCGATCAATGCGATCCGTCCGTGCTTGCGCAACGGCAATGCCTGCCGGGCATTCTTCAGCAATACGAAGGTTTCACGCGCGATACTGCGCGCGGCGTCACGCTGCAGGCGCGTTTCAACCGGTGGCAACGCTTCGGCGCGCAGCTTGTGATAAGGGGCGTCAAACAAGCCCATGTCGTACTTCATACCCAACACATGACGCACGGCCTCATCGAGGGCTTCGGTGCTGACAGCCCCTGCCCGTATCTGCCGGGGCAACTCATTCACGTAAGCATCATCGCAAAGCGCCACATCGAGGCCCGAACGCAATGCCAGGGCTGCCGCCTGCCCCTCGTCAGCCGCGACGCCATGGTCGATCAATTGAATAATCGCTGCGCAATCTCCCAGGGTCACCCCTGAGAACCCCCAGTCATGGCGCAACACTTGCCGGATCAACCAGGGATTGGCAATGGCAGGCACGCCCGCCACCGTATTGAACGCCACCATCACCACCCCGGCACCGGCATCGACCGCCGCGCGGTAGGGGTCGAAGTAAAACTGATACATAGTGGCAGTGCTCATGTCGACGCTGTTGTAATCGCGCCCACCCTCGACCGCGCCATACAAGGCAAAGTGCTTGACCGCTGCCATCAGGCTGTTGGTGCCGCGCAGATCTTCGCCTTGATACGCCTTGACCAGGGTCGCGGCGATGCGCGAGGCCAGATAGGCATCTTCCCCATAGCCTTCAGATACCCGCCCCCAACGCGGGTCGCGGGTGATGTCTACCATGGGGCTGAGTGTCAGGTTGACGCCTTCGGCGCCCGCCTCCTGCGCGCTGACCCGCCCCACACGCGTTATCGCCGATAAGTCCCAACTGGCGGCAAGGGCCAGGCTTACGGGGAAAATGGTGTACATGCCGTGCACCACGTCCTGCGCAAAATACAAAGGGATCTTCAACCGGCTTTGCTCCACAGCGATACGCTGCAACTCGCGCCCGAGCGGTGGCGCGCGCCCACCGCCGATGCCACCCACGGAGCCCTCGGCAATCCGCTCAAGGTCGCGAGGGGTGATCCGCTCCAAATCAAAGCTGGCCAATTCCAGTTGGCCGGCTTTTTCTTCCAGGGTCATTTGCGCCAGCAGGTGTTCGATGAAATCTGTCTTTACGGAGGAGGCCTGGGCATGAACATCCAGGACGTAGCCACTTATCAGCAGCACGAGTAGCCAATATTTGCTCACAGGGTCCGTCCTCTGGACACTTGCACGCCTGTAGCCTCAACCCTCGGAATGAACGCGTCTACTGTCAGAATTACCAGTTTTACCGCGCATAACGACCCGCCGCATTGCAGAAACCCACGCTGAACTTACGCCCCGCCCCACCAGTCAGCTAACTGAACCCTCTGACAATGGTGCTTGGCCCATGCTTCTCTCGTTGCAGCAACAAGTCGCCCTGGTCACCGGCGCCAGCTCCGGCATCGGCGCAGGTGCCGCCAAGGCCCTGGCCGACGCCGGCGCGGCCGTGGTGCTCAATTACAACGCCCAGGCGGCCCCCGCCGAAGCCCTCGCGGCACAGATCAACGCCAACGGCGGCCGGGCGATTGCCATCGGCGGCGATGTGTCCAAGGAGGCAGACGTGGAACGCCTATTCGCCCAGACCCTCGACGCCTTTGGCCACCTCGACATTCTGGTCGCCAACTCCGGCCTGCAAAAAGACGCCAATCTGGTGGACATGAGCCTCGACGACTGGAACACGGTGATCGGCGTCAACCTCACCGGCCAATTCCTCTGCGCCCGCGCGGCTGTGCGTATCTTCAATCGCCAGGGCGTGCGTGAAGGCGTGTCGCGGGCAGCGGGAAAAATCATCCATATGAGTTCGGTGCACCAACTGATCCCCTGGGCCGGGCATGTGAATTACGCCGCCTCCAAAGGCGGCGTCGAGATGCTGATGCGCACCCTCGCCCAGGAGGTCAGCGCACAGCGCATCCGCATCAACGGCATTGCACCGGGGGCGATCCGCACGCCGATTAACCGTGCGGCCACCGAGGGCGCAGCGGAAAAAGAGTTGCTGAAGCTGATTCCCTACGGCCGCGTCGGCGACGTGGAAGATGTGGCCAACGCTGTGGTATGGCTGGCCAGCGACGCCTCCGACTATGTAGTCGGCAGCACCCTGTTCATTGATGTCGGCATGAGCCTTTACCCGGAGTTTCGCGGCAATGGTTGAGTTAAACAACGAACCCCAAAGCACCATCGACGCCCACGGCATCATCGGCGACATGCGCACGGCGGCCCTGGTCAACGACAAGGGCAGCATCGACTTCTTCTGCTGGCCGGAGTTCGACAGCCCATCAATCTTCTGTGCACTGCTGGACAGCCCCGAAGCCGGCATTTTCCAGCTCACGCCAGACCTGCCCAACGCCCGCCGCGAACAGATCTACCTGCCCGACACCAACGTCCTGCAAACCCGCTGGCTCAGCGATGCAGCGGTGGTGGAAATCACCGACCTGCTGGTGATCAGCGATGAAATCGACGACCTGCCCTTGCTGATTCGCCGTGTGCGAGTGGTCAGCGGCAAGGCCGATTTCCACCTGCGCTGCGCCGTACGCCATGACTACGCGCGCACACCAACCCATGCCGCTCTCGACAACGGCACCGTGTGCTTCAGCGCCGACAACCAGCCCGGCCTGCGTTTGTCCGGCAGCCACCCGCTGCACGTCAAGGACGGTGCGGCAGTCGCCCGCTTCACCCTGACCCAGGACGAAGGCGCGGAATTTGTCCTCGGCGGCCAGGAGGATGAACGCGTGGACAGCAGCTGCACCGACCTTGCCCTGGCCCACACCTTGCAGTTCTGGCGCGGCTGGATCGCCCAGTCGAATTACCGTGGCCGCTGGCGCGAAATGGTCAATCGCTCCGCCCTGGCGTTGAAGCTTTTGACCTCACGCAAACACGGCGCAATCATCGCCGCCGCGACCTTCGGCCTGCCGGAAACACCCGGCGGCGAGCGCAACTGGGATTACCGCTACACCTGGATCCGCGACGCCTCGTTTACCGTCTACGCGTTCATGCGCCTGGGTTTTGTCGAAGAGGCCAACGCCTATATGCGCTGGCTCAAGGGCCGGGTCAGTGACTGCTGCGGCCAGCCGATGAAAATCAACATCCTCTACGGCATCGACGGCCGCCAGGAGCTGCCGGAAACCGAACTGACACACCTCGCCGGCCACGGCGGTGCCCAGCCGGTGCGCATCGGCAATGGCGCGGTCGGGCAGATCCAGCTGGATATCTACGGCGAACTGATGGACGCGGTGTACCTGGTCAACAAGTACGGCGAAGCCATCTCCCATGACGGCTGGAAACACACGGTGGAAGTCGCCGATCAGGTCTGCGAAATCTGGAACAGCGAAGACGTCGGCATCTGGGAAATGCGTGGCGAGCAGCATCACTTCCTGCATTCGCGGCTGATGTGCTGGGTGGCGCTGGACCGCGCGATACGCCTGGCGTCCAAGCGCTCGCTGCCGGCACCGTTCGGTCGGTGGGACCAGGCGCGCCAGGCAATCTACGCCGACATCTGGAGCAACTTCTGGAACGAAGAACGCGGCCATTTTGTGCAGCATATCGGCGGCACCGCCCTCGACGGCTCGATGCTGTTGATGCCGCTGGTGCGCTTCGTCGCGGCCACCGATCCGCGTTGGCTGTCGACCCTTGAAGCGATCCAGAAAAGCCTGGTGCGCGACGGCATGGTCTACCGCTACCGCAACGACGACAGCCAGATCGACGGCCTGCAAGGCACCGAAGGCGCGTTTGCCGCGTGCTCATTCTGGTACGTCGAATGCCTCGCGCGCGCCGGCCAGGTGGAAAAGGCCCACCTGGAATTCGAACAACTGCTGCGCTACGCCAACCCACTGGGCTTGTACGCCGAAGAGTTCGACAGCCAGGCCCGCCACCTGGGCAACACGCCCCAGGCCTTGAGCCATCTGGCGCTGATCAGCGCAGCGACGTTCCTCGACCGCAAGCTCAGCGGGGAGAAGACGACCTGGCAGCCCTGAGGCACAATGACCGGCCCCTCGGCTACGGACAGGAACCCCATGCGCCAGGTACTGCTGATCATCGACGTGCAACCGTCCTTCAACCCACCGGCGTGGCTGGTGGACGGCATCAACGCCCTGCTCCGCCGCCTGCCCAGCGTCGCCACCGTCGAACGCCATGACGAAAGCGTCACCCCTTTTGCCCGCCAACTCGGCTGGCAACCGGCACCGGATGACGACAGCCTGATCGCGGCAGATCGCATCTTCATCAAGCACGGCTATGCACCCACGCCCGAGACGATTGCCTACCTCAAAAGCCTGGAACCGGCGCGCGTGTTGGTGTGTGGCATACAAACCGACACCTGCGTGCTGGCGGCGGGGTTTGCGCTGTTTGATGCGGGGTTACAGCCAACGTTGATCAGCGACTTGACCGTGGGCTCGTCGTTGGATCGGTCGGGGCAGTTGGGCGTGGAGTTGTGGCGGCATCACTTCAAGCATGTCGTGAGTAGCGCCGATCTTGAGCTGGACTAGAAGACAAACAGTAACCTGTGGCGAGGGAGCTTGCTCCCGTTGGGTCGCGAAGCGGCCCCCGCTCTTCGTTTGGAAAGGCTGGGACTGCTGCGCAGTCCAGCGGGAGCAAGCTCCCTCGCCACAAACACAGCGTCGCTCAATCGGAGGTTTTGCTCAGTTGATCCCCATCATCTCAATCCTCATTCACGTCCCGGACTGGCGGACGGCAACCGAGTGGTATGCCGCAGCCTTTCCGTTGGCGACACGCATTCGTCATGATCCTGATGACTTCGGCCATCTAGATGTAGCAGGCGTCGCCCTCGAGATCGTCAACGCCGATGACAAGGTTGCATCAGGGGCGGCTGGATCAGTGGTGTACTGGGGAGTAGACGACTTGCAGCAGGCATTGCGTCGGTTTGAGGAGCTGGGCGGGACGTTGTATCGGGGGCCGATGGAGATCGAGGGTGGTCATTGGATTTGTCAGGTGCGCGACCCGTGGGGAAATTGCATAGGCCTTCGACAAACCAGCTTGGAGAAATAATCCCCGTGCCAAAGATCTCCGCCATCGAGCCACGGCAATCGGTTAGCGTTTCAGCACCACTGGCCAGCCGGAAATCGCCCACCATGACCACCACCGCAGTGAAAACCACTGGCGCAGGTTCTGTTCGGCTGAAGTCGTTCGCCAAGCCTTAAGAACGCTGCAATTGTGGCGAGGGAGCTTGCTCCCGTTGGGTCGCGAAGCGGCCCCCGCTCTTCGTTTGGAAAGGCTGGGACTGCTGCGCAGTCCAGCGGGAGCAAGCTCCCTCGCCACAGGTTGTTTTACGCCTTTTCGCGGTTTCAGGTCACTGGCGAAAACCGCTCGCGGTAAGCCTGCGGCGTTACCGACAAGGCGCGTAGAAAACTGCGACGCAGGGTTTCCTCACTGCCAAAACCACACTGCACGGCGATGCGTTTGATCGACGCCGTGCTATCCGCCAATTGCCGACGGGCCGTCTCGACTCGGATCAATTCGACAGCCCGCGCCGGGGTCTGGCCGGTTTCGTTGCGGTAGTGGCGCACAAAGCTGCGTTCGCTCATGCCGGCTTGGGCGGCCAGGGTCGGAATGTTCAGGTCGAGGGTGAGGTTTTCGGCCATCCACGCGTGGAGTTCGGTGAAGCGGCTCTCGGCCTTTTGCAGGGACAGGGTCACGCTGAATTGGGACTGCCCGCCCGGGCGTTTGAGGAACACCACCAGGTGCCGCGCCACTTCCAGCGCCACTTCGCTGCCCAGGTCGTCTTCCACCAGGGCCAGGCACAGGTCGATGCCGGCGGTGACGCCGGCGGAGGTCCACACTGCGCCTTGGCGGATGAAAATCGGGTTGGATTCCACCGTCAGCGCGGGGAATTTGCGCGCCAGTTCTTCGCAGCGCGTCCAGTGGGTGGCCACGCGGCAGCCGTCCAATAAACCACTGGCCGCCAGCAGGAAGGCGCCGGTGCACACCGAGGTCATGCGTCGGGTGTGCCGGGCTTTTTCCCGCACCCAGTCGACCAGCGCCGGGTCGTCGGCGGCGCCGTACACGCCCCAGCCGCCGGCGATCACCAGGGTGTCGCAAGGCGCGTCGATGGCCGGCAACGGCTCGGCCACCAGTGCCAGGCCGGCGGAGGTCATCACTGGCGCCGTTTGCGCAGCGATCACCGTGACCGCGTAAGGCAACGGCATGCCGCGCTGGCGTGCCAGGTCATTGGTGGAGGCGAACACCTGCAACGGCCCGGTCACGTCGAGCACCTGGGCATTGGCAAAAGCGAGGACATGGACAATTCGCGGCATGATTGGCGTGATCTGTGGGCTGAATGGCGTATGCGCCAAAGCCTAGGCCCCTAGAGTGAAGCCGTCCACCCCTTTCTCGGAGCACTGTCCATGACCTTGCAGATCGGCTTTGTGTTGTTCCCCGGCATCCAGCAACTGGACCTGACCGGCCCCTATGACGTCCTCGGTTCGCTGCCGGACGTGACATTGCACCTGGTGTGGAAAGACCTCGCGCCAGTCACCTCCAGCACCGGGCTGGTGTTCACCCCGACCATGACCTATGCCGACTGCCCTCAGCTGGATGTGATCTGTGTACCGGGCGGTTCCGGCGTGGGTGCGTTGATGGAAGACCCGCAGACCCTGGACTTCCTCACGGTGCAGGCGCAGACCGCGCGGTATGTAACGTCGGTGTGTACCGGCTCACTGGTATTGGGCGCGGCGGGCCTGCTGCGCGGGCGCAAGGCCACCACCCACTGGGCCTACCACGACATGCTCGCCCCGCTCGGCGCGATCCCCGTGCAAGAGCGCGTGGTGCGCGATGGCAACCTGTTGACGGGGGGCGGCATCACTGCCGGCATCGACTTCGCGTTGACACTGGCAGCGGAGCTGTACGACGAAGCGACGGCGCAACTGGTGCAGTTGCAGATTGAATATGCGCCGGCGCCGCCGTTTGACTCGGGTCGTCCGGATACCGCGCCCAAGTCAGTGCTGGAGGAAGCGCACAAGCGCACGGCGCAGTCGCGCAAGACCCGTGGCGAGATTGTCGCAAGAGCAGCCGCACTGCTGGGCTGACACCACAATCCCACGGTGTGAATACAATCAACTGTGGGAGCTGGCTTGCCTGCTCCCACAGTTTTACCTCCCACCTTTCAATAGGGTCAGTTGGGACGCGACATCACCGCCAACCGCACCGCCAACACCGTCAGCACCGTCGCCAGCCCCCATTTCTGTAGCCAGGCGCTACTCGGGCGCTTGGCAAAGTAGCGGCTCAGCACACCACCAAACGCCCCCAGCAGCCCATGAAATACCGCTGCGATCACCGTCAATACGCCGCCAAGCACCAGCAATTGCACGGCAATCGATCCCGCTTGCGGCCGCACAAACTGCGGCAGAAACACCACAAAAAACAACAACGCCTTGGGGTTGAGCAAACTGTTGAGCATCGCTTGCACACATACCCGCCCCAGGGGGACGCGGTGGACGTGGGCCGTGTCCAAACGCGGGCTTTTCTGCAAGGTCTTGAACACCAGCCACAGCAGGTAGATCACCCCCGCATAACGAATCAGGTCAAACGACGGCGGCCAACTGGCCACCAGTGCCGTCACCCCGCTGGCGGTCAACGCGGTCAGCAGCAGGTCGGCCACGCCGATGCCCAGGGCGCAGGCGATGCCGCCGCGCCAGCCGTGGCTCACGCCGTGGCTGATGACAAAGGCCATGTTCGGCCCCGGCGACAACAGTAACAACAGCACCGCACCGCAAAACACCGCCAGGGTCGCCAGGTCGATCATGCTCAAGCCTCCGCCGATAAAACCTGAAGCGTAATCCGCATGCCGTGGGCCAACAAAAAATTGTGCTGGATACATTGCGCGCCAGTGATTGCTCATTGCCACAATCAACGCTTAGAATGCGAAACATTATCAATTATGACTGCTGTGCCAGGATGCCCATGTCGAGCGATCACCCACTGGACCCCGCCGCCATCGGCCAGCTGTACCTGGCCCATCACTCCTGGCTGCACGGCTGGTTGAACCGGCGCACCGGCTGCCGCGAGCATGCCGCCGACCTGGCGCAGGAGACATTTGTGCGCCTGCTCAATGCGCGCAAGCAGCAGACCTTGCAGCAACCGCGCGCGTACCTGAGCAGCATCGCCCGCAGCCTGATGATCGACGGCTACCGCCGCCGCGAACTGGAACGCGCCTACCTCGAAAGCCTTGCGCATTTCCCACAGGCCGAGGTGCCGTCGGAAGAAACCCGGCGCCTGATCCTCGACAGCCTGGAGCGCATCGACCGCCTGCTCGACCAACTCAAGCCGCGCGTGCGCGAAGCCTTCCTGCTCGCCCAATTGGACGGCCTGACCTGCGCGCAAATCGCCCTGCGCCTCGGCGTGTCCAAGGCCACCGTGGAGCGCGACCTGTCCAAGGCGCTGCACGCCTGTTATCGGTTGCGTTATGCAGAATGCTGACCCGCGCCTGGTCGACCAGGCCATCCAATGGATGATCAAGCTGCGCTTCAATGTCGCCGACGACGCCAGCACCGCCGCGTTCGAACGCTGGCTGCACAGCAGCGCCGAACACCAGCAGGTGTGGCAGCGCGTGGCGACCATGAATGACGATTTCAACCAACTGCCGGCCCAGCTCGGGCGCCGCACCCTCAGCGGCGCACGGCAACGCATCAGCCGCCGTGAAAGCCTCAAGCTGCTGGGCCTGGTGGCCGGTGCGGCCGGGCTGACCTGGTTCGGCCGCGACTACACGCCGCTGCCCGCCCTGGTGGCCGACTACCGCACCGCCACCGGCGAACAGCGACGGGTGACGCTGGACGACGGCAGCCAGCTCCAGCTCAACAGCGCCACCGCAATCGATGCCAGCTTCAATGCAGAACGCCGCAAGGTGCAGCTGCGCCAAGGCGAAATCGTGGTGCAGCCCAGCGGCGACAGTCGCCCCTTCTGGGTCCTGGCGCGCAACGCCGACCTGCGCGCCCAAGGCGCACGCATGCTGGTCCGTGAAGAAGCCCAAGGCACGCTGGTCGCGGTGCAACAGGGCAGCGTGGCGGTGTTTGCCGACCGCCATGACGCCAACGCCCGCCAGGTGATCCCGCCCGGCGCGGCGGTGCTGATCGACCGCCAAAGCATCCGCCCGCCCATCGCCAATGGCCTCGACCCCTGGGCCTGGAGCGACGGTGTAATCAGCGCCCACAACATGCGCCTGGATGACTTCCTCAGTGAGTTGGCGCGCTACCGCAACGGGCTGTTGCGTTGCAGCGAGGCAGTGGCAGGGTTGCGCGTGTCGGGCACCTATCAGTTGAGCGATACCGATCAAGTGCTGACGCTAGTCGCGCAATCGCTCAACGTCGATGTCACCTACCGCAGCCGTTACTGGGTGAGCGTCACCCCCCGGGTGTAAACCGTCGAAAAATAAATGAGGTGAATTCGCATTGCCGCTCGACCTGTAAGGAAAGGCCGATCAACAGGCCAGTCTTTTTCCACTTCCTTCAGGAGCAGCCCACGGTCATGCAAGCGTTCCCCTCCCCCCGTTCCCCCCTCAAGCGCGCGGTCCAGGCCGCCCTGCTGGGCGCCTGCCTGAGCGGCGGCGCCCTGCCCCTGGCCGTGCTGGCCGAGACACCGGCCAGCGACACCCAGGCCCGCGACTGGCACATCGCCGCCGGCTCCCTGGCCAATGCCCTGGACCAGTTCGCCCGCCAGGCCGGCATCAGCCTGTCGTATGACGCCAACAGCGTCGCCGGCAAGACCAGCACCGGCCTGAATGGCCGCTTCGACCACGAACAGGCCCTCGAGCAGTTGTTGCGCGGCCAGGGCCTGCAAGCCCAGCGCCAAGGCAACAGCACCTGGTTGTTGCTGCCGCAGGTGGCGGACAGCGGCGCGCTGAACCTGGGCGCCACCACCATCACCGGCGACCGCCTGGGCGCCACCACCGAGGGCACCGGTTCCTACACCACCGGCGCGGTGACCATCGGCAAAGGCCAACACAGCCTGCGGGAAACACCGCAATCGGTGAGTGTGATGACCCGCCAGTTGATGGACGACCAGAACGTCACCACCATCGACGACGTGATGGAACGCACGCCGGGCATCACCAGCTACGAGTCGCCGATGGGTGGCAAGTACTTCTATTCCCGTGGTTTCAAGATGCTCGGCCAGTACCAGTACGACGGCGTGCCACTGGACATGGGCAAGGACTACGCCCAGGCCGACAGTTTCAGCGCCAACATGGCGATTTATGACCGCGTGGAAGTGCTCAAGGGGGCCGCCGGCATGCTCAAGGGCGCCGGCACCGCCAGCGGCGCGGTGAACTTCGTGCGCAAGCGACCCCAGGCCAAGCCCACCACCAGCCTGTCGCTGTCCGCCGGCACGTGGGACAACTATCGCGCCGACCTCGACACCGGCGGCCCGCTAAATGACAGCGGCACCGTGCGCGGCCGAATGGCGATCAGCCAACAGGATCGCGCCTCGTACATGGACATCGCCAAGCGCAAGGACCAGGCATTCTATGGCGCGCTAGACGTGGACCTGAGCCCCGACACCACCCTGGGCATCGGCGCCAGCTACGAAGACGTCGATGCCACCCCGTGCTGGGGCGGCCTGCCGCGTTATGCCGACGGCAAGAGCGCCAACCTCAGCCGCTCGACGTGCCTGGGCCAATCCTGGAACGACTGGCAAAGCCGCCGCGCCACGTACTTCGTCGACCTCACCCACGCGCTCAACGACGACTGGAAACTCAAGGTCGCGGCCGTGCACAGCCGCAACCTGCAAGACACCAAGTACGCCGCCAGCGAAGGCACCATCCAGTACGGCGACCCGGCGCCCACCGCCCTGTCCTACGCCGCGTTGATGGACTACGACCACCGCGACTACGGGCTCGACGCCTACCTCGACGGCAAGTTCGAAGCCTTCGGCCTGGAACACGAACTGATCCTCGGCGCCAACGGCAGCCGTGGCACCCAGGACGATGTGTACGCGATCCAGAACCTGCCAACGCGCCAGGGCATCTACACGCCCAACCACCACTTGCCGGAGCCGGCCGACAACACCTTTTGGCCGAACATGTACCGTGGCAGCACGATCAAGGAAACCGCCACCCAGTACGGCGCCTACGCCACCTTGCGCCTGCGCCTGGCCGAACCGTTGATGTTCATCGTGGGCAGCCGCGTGAGTTGGTACGACAACCGTCGCCAGTCCTACAGCCTGGGCTGGGGCGAGTGGTCGTTGCAGGATGCGCGCAGCAAAGAAACCGGCGAAGTCACGCCGTTCGCCGCGCTGATCTATGACCTCAACGAGCACCTGTCGGTGTACGCCAGCTACGCGGATATCTTCCAGCCGCAAAGCGCCTACGCCACCGCCGATGGCGCCGCGCTCAAGCCGAAGATCGGCGACAACTATGAGCTGGGCATCAAGGGCGAATGGTTCGACGGCCGTCTCAACAGTTCCCTGGCACTGTTCCGCGCCATCGAGAAAAACGGTGCTGAAACCGACTTCCGCAGCTTCTGTGCAACCTCCGCCGATGGCTTTTGCTACACCGACACCGCCCGAGTGCGCGCCCAAGGCGTGGAGGCCGAAGTCAGCGGTGAACTGCTCGAGCGCTTGCAGGTGTCTGGCGGCTACACCTACACCCAGACCAAGTCCCTGAAGACCATCGACAGCGCCCTCGAAGGCGGCTCATCCAACACCTACGTGCCCAAGCATATGCTGCGGGTGTGGGGCGACTACCAGCTCGACGGCGCGCTGTCGAAATGGAGCGTCGGCACCGGCGTCAACGCCCAGAGCAGCAACTACCGCATGCAGACCATCAAGCTGGAACAAGCCGGTTACGCGGTATGGAACGCGCGGCTGGCCTACCGCGTCGACGACACTTGGACCGTGGCTCTCAACGGCAACAACCTGTTCGACAAAAGCTACTACAACACCGTCGGTACAGCGTCGTGGGGCAACTTTTATGGCGAACCGCGCAATTTCACGGTTAGTTTGAAAGGCAACTTCTAATCCCCCGAAAGTCCCGGTGGCCGGGCACTTAACGTGCCTTGCCACCCCCTCTTTGTCCCCCTTTCCTACTTCCATTTGAAAAAGCTTTCTCCGTTCGGCAGGAAAATTCTCACATTTGTTCCTACACTCAAAATCACACCCTAAGTCCGAGTGTTAAGACAAGGAATGTCAAAAAAATGCCAAATAGACCGCAACTCAAGCGCCCTAAACGGGCCATCCGCAACATGGTCAACTTTTTGACATGGCAAGTTAAGGAAGCACTCCCTTAGTCACTACCCCCGCAGTTCCCCTTCAAATGGCGAGCCGCCTTTGAATTGGATAGTTGCGTATTACCCAGAGTAGCCGTAGTTCGACTGGCCTCTAAGCAGCCTGCTGCCTTATTGATCAAACAGCCGAACAAAAAGTCTGGAGTGCAATGAGGGATGTTGTATGCGAGAAAAGTCGTCCGTCGACAGTTTGTTTTTAACACGCGCCGGTTTTGTTGAGTTTTTTGTTGTTTTCGTCAAATTCATCCATGGCTTGAGTGCCATCTTGCCGCCGTTGGTCCTGGTGTATTTCCTCGACCCGATAGCCCCCGAACTGCGCCCGCACTTCCTTGGTCTGCTGCTGTTTTTCGCGATCATGACCATCATTCTGTTCCAGGCCCTGGGCATCTATTCCGAAGAATTGTTCAGCAACCGCCTGCGCCTGAAAACCAAGGTCAAGGCCTGGTCTGCGGCGTTTTGCATCCTGCTGTTCATGTACCAGATCCTGCAATCCTTCCCCCAATTGACCCCACGCAATCTGGTCGCCTGGTACTTCGCCAGCCTGGCGCTGTTCTGCCTTGAACGGCTGCTGATGCTGCGCCTGTACCGCAACCTGATGCGCAAGGGCAAATACCTGCAACGCACGGTGATCCTGGGCTTTACCGACACCGCCGTGCACGTCGCCGACCACCTGCAACGCAATGGCGATATCCGCTCGGGCCTGATCGGTTTTATCGACGACCGCACCGAGCGCATTCCCAAGGAATTGAGCAACCTGCCCTTGCTGGGCAACTCCCGCGACCTGGAAAAACTGATCCGTGGCGAACAGGTCAACCAGGTGATGATCTGCCTGCCGTGGGCGGCCGAACAGCGTATCCACGGGCTGGTCAACCGCCTGCGGCAGATGTCGGTCAACGTGATGCTGGTACCCGACATGGCGGCCCTGCGCTACGGCCACAGCAAGATCACCGACGTCGGCGGCATCCTGATGTTCAACACTTCGCAATTGCCGCTGCGGGGCTGGTCGCCGGTGATCAAGCGCCTGGAGGACATGCTGCTGGCCAGCCTGGCGCTGGTGTGCCTGTCACCAGTGATGGTGGCGACGGCGATTGCGATCAAGCTCGACTCCAAGGGCCCGGTGCTGTTCCGGCAAAACCGCTACGGCTACAACGACAACGAAATCCGCGTGTTCAAGTTCCGCTCGATGTACACCGACCAGAGCGACTTCACCGCCGAACGCCAGACCACCCGCCAGGACCCGCGCATCACCCGCGTCGGGCGGATCATCCGCAAGACCAGCATCGACGAGCTGCCGCAGCTGTTCAACGTGCTGCTGGGCAACATGTCGATGGTCGGCCCGCGCCCCCACGCTACCGCGACCAAGGCCGCCGGCGTGCCGTTTGAAGTGGCGGTGAGCGAGTACAGCTCGCGCCACCGGGTCAAGCCAGGGATCACCGGCTGGGCGCAGATCAACGGTTTCCGCGGCGAGACCGACACCCTCTACAAGATCCAGAAACGCGTGGAGTACGACCTGGAGTACATCTCCAAATGGTCGGTGTGGCTTGACCTGTACATCGTCTTCATGACGGTCCCCGCCGTCCTGTCCACCAAGGAGGTCTATTGATGAACACCCTCAACGGATTGATTCCCTGCATCGTCTCCGGGGGGTCGGGCACGCGGCTGTGGCCAGTGTCGCGGCAGAACATGCCCAAGCCCTTCATGCGCATGCGCGACGGCCAGAGCCTGCTGCAAAAAACCTTCCAGCGCGCGGCCAAACTGCCCGGCGTGGAAAGCGTGCTGACGGTGACCAACCGCGACCTGCTGTTTCGCACCCTGGATGACTACCGCAGCGTGAACAAGGCGCACTTGCCCCTCGACCTGCTGCTGGAACCGTTCGGGCGCAACACAGCGGCGGCCATCGCGGTGGCGGCGCTGCATGTGCAGGAACACTTCGGCGATGCCGCGCAACTGCTGGTGCTGCCCGCCGACCATCTGATCCTCAATGAAGTGGCGTTCGCCGAGGCCGTGACCCAGACCCGCGACCTCGCCGAGGCGGGCTACCTGGTGACCTTCGGCATCCAGCCCGATCACCCGGAAACCGGCTTTGGCTACATCGAGCAAGGCGAAGCGCTGGGCACTGGCTATCGGGTCAAGCGCTTCGTCGAAAAACCCGACCTGGCCACCGCCCAGGGCTACCTCGACGGCGGCAAGCACCTGTGGAACGCGGGCATGTTCTGCTTCAAGGCTGGCACCCTGGTGGACGAACTCGCCCGCCACGCGCCGGACGTACTCACCGCCGCCAGGGCCGCGCTGGAACACAGCCAGAGCCTGCAAAACAAAACCTCGCGCCAGCGTGAACTGGACGCCGATGGCTTCGCCAGCGCGCCGGATATTTCCATCGACGTGGCGCTTATGGAAAAGTCCCGCCAAGTCGCCGTGGTGCCCTGCGACATCGGCTGGAGCGACATCGGCTCGTGGGAAGCGCTGCGCCAGCTCACCCCCAGCGACGCCCATGGCAACCAGGTCAATGGCGAAGCGATCCTGCATGACGTGCACAACTGCTACATCGACTCACCCAAGCGCGTCACCGGCGCCGTGGGCGTGCGCGACCTGATCATCGTCGATACCCCCGACGCGCTGCTGATCGCCGACGCCCATCGCAGCCAGGATGTGCGCTACATCGTCGCCGAACTCAAGCGCCAGAATCATCCGGCGTACAGCCTGCACCGCACCGTCACCCGGCCGTGGGGCACCTACACCGTGCTGGAGGAAAGCAGCCGCTTCAAGATCAAGCGCATCGTGGTCAAGCCCCAGGGTTCGCTGTCGTTGCAGATGCACCATCACCGCAGCGAGCACTGGGTGGTGGTCAGCGGCGCGGCGCAGATCACCAATGGCGAGCGCGAGTTCCTGATCAACGCTAACGAGTCCACCTACATCCCGGCCGGGCACAAACACCGGCTGACCAACCCCGGCATCATCGACCTGGTGATGATCGAGGTGCAGAGCGGCGAGTACCTGGGCGAAGACGACATCGTGCGCTTCGACGACATCTACGGGCGCGCCCCGGCTGACGTGAAAAAATGACATGCGCACTTCATTGATCATCCCGACCCGTAACGCTTCCAGCCACCTGGCGCGCCTGCTGCCGGCGCTGGCCATGCAAAGCCTGCAACCGGACGAAACGCTGGTGGTGGACAGCGCCTCCAGCGACGACACCGTGGCGCGCTTTCGTGCCTTCGGTGCACGGGTCGAGGTGATCGATGCCCGCGATTTCAACCACGGCGGCACCCGGCGCTGGGCCAGCGAACAAGTGGGCGGCGACGCCTTGATCGTGATGACCCAGGACGCCATCCCCGCCAGCCCCGAGACCTTTGCCAACCTGCTCGCCGAGTTGCAGCAAGACCCGCTCAACGGCGTCGCCTACGGCCGCCAATTGCCGCACCCCGGCGCCGGCGTACTGGGCGCGCAGTCACGGCACTTCAACTACCCGGCGCAGAGCCGCAGCAAAAGCCTGGCCGATGCGCCGGAGCTGGGGATCAAGACCTGCTTCAGCTCCGACTCGTTTTCCGTGTACCGGCGCAGCGCCCTGCACGCGGTGGGTGGTTTCCCCGCCGATGTGATCGGCAGCGAAGACGCCTACGTCGCCGCGCGCCTGCTGCTCGACGGCTACAAGGTGCGGTATGCCGCCAGCGCGCAGGTGTACCACTCCCACGATTACAAGCTTATGGATGAGTTTCACCGCTACTTCGACATTGGCGTGTTCTACGGCCGCGAGCCGTGGATCCGTGAAGCGTTCGGCGATGCCGGCGGTGAAGGTAAACGCTACGTACTGGCTGAGCTCGCGGCACTGCGCGCAGCCGGTGCATTGCACCGCGTCCCCGAAGTCCTGGTGCGCAGCGCGTTCAAGTTGCTCGGCTACCGGCTGGGGCATCAGGAACGCCGCCTCCCCCTCGCCCTCAAGCGGCGCATCAGCATGTTTCCCGGTTATTGGAGGTGAGCAGCATGACCCACAGGAAATCCCCCTTGATGAAACGAACCGTGCTCGTCCTGGCCATGCTGGCCCTGGCCGCCTGCAATACCCCCGCGCGCATCGTCGCACCCGATGGCAAGACGGTGGAGGACGGCAAGCGCGCCCTCGAACAGTTGGCGCAATTGCCACCGGCTGTGGAGCGCATCCGCGTCGGCGACCAGTTGCGCATCGTCCGTGATGCCGGCGAGATGCCGACGCTGTCGGCGTTCAACGTCAGCACCATCTATGAGTTGACGCTGTACACGGTGCAGACCGACGGCAAGATCAACTACCCGTTCCTCGGGCCGATCCAGGTGGCCGGGCGCCAGCCTTCGGAACTCGCCACCGAACTGACCGGCAAGCTCGCGCAGACCTACCGCGAACCACGGGTGACGGTGAACATCAACCAGGCGCCGGGCAACTCGGTGATCGTCGGTGGCGCGGTGAACAACCCGACGGCGGTGCAGATCGCCACGGCCAACACCCTGGAACAGGCGATTCTTGGCGCCGGCGGGGTCAGCCCGGCGGGCAATGCGAGCATGGTCGCCCTGCTGCGTGAAGACGCCCAGGGTGCCTACCGCGCCTACTTCCTCGACTTCAGCCAGTTGCTCAAGACCGGCCCCAACGGGCGCAAACCGGTGCACCTGCAACGCGGTGACGTGGTGTTCGTGCCCAAATCCAACGTGGGCGAACGCATCCAGGGGGTGGATACCTACATGAACCAACTGATCCCGTTCACCAAGTCCATCGGGGTTGGCTACAACTACACCCGAACCAGCGGCGGCAATAACTAAAGGAGCGACATCCCATGATCGAGATCCGTTCTTTTCGTGATCTTCTGCGCCTGTTCTTCATCTTCCGTCGCGAGTTCAAGCTGGCGGCGATTGCCGCGCTGGTGATCATCCTGCTCGGCGCGTTCCTGTTGCCGGCCAAGTACGAATCCACCGCGCGCCTGCTGGTCAAGCCGGGGCGCGATTCGACCTTGCCGATCGAGATCAGCAACCGCCAGGCGCTGGTCATGCCCAGCACCCAGCGCGACCCGATTGTCGATGAAGAACGCCTGCTCACCGGGCGCCCCATCGTGCGCGCGGTGGCCGAGCACTACCTGGAAGTCATCGAAAACGCGCCGCCGCCCGAAGGGTTCTGGAAGCGCACCAAGCACTACGTCAAGGAAGGCATCGGCGCCATTTTCGGCGGCGTGCGTGTGGTCCTGGAAACCGTGGGCATCGTCGAAAAAACCACCCCGGTGGAGCGTCTCGCCGCCAGCCTGGAAAAGAGCTTTGAAGTGAGCCACGCCGCCGGTTCCACTGTGATGGACATCAGCTTCACCTGGGGCGACCCGGAAATCGCCCAGGCGGTGGTCAAGGATTGGGTCGAGACCTATATCAACGAACGCACCCAGGCCCTGGGCCGCAAGAGCCTCTACGTGTTTTACGAAGGCCAGGTCGCCACCAGCGCCACCGAGATCCAGAGCTACAAGCAGCAGATCCTCAAGCACCTCAACGAGATCGGCGCGGCGAGCATCACCGACCGCCTGGAAGACTTGTCCGAGCGCATCAACGTGCTGCGCGGCGAAACCTTCAACACCCAGCGCTTGATCGCCTCCTCCGACAGCGCCATTGCGAGCACGCGCACCCAGCTCAAGACCCAACCCAAGGAAGTCACCACGGTACGCCAGATCGCACTGAACCCACAGCAACAAGACTTGCGTCGCCTGCTTAACCAGAAGCTGCTGGAAAAGGCCGACATGATGCGCACCTACACCGACAACGCGCCGCCGGTGAAAGCCCTCGACGCGTCGATCCGTGCGATGCGCGCCGAGGTCTCCAGCGAAAGCAACACCGTGCAAGCCTCGGAAAACCGTGCGCCGAACACCCTGGAAATCCACTTGCAGCGCGTGCTGCTGGATGAGACCAGCAACAACCAGGCGCTGCGCACGCAGCTGGTGCAACAGCAAAACCAACTGCTCAACCTCGAAGCCCAGCGCAAGCAAGCCCTGGAGATTGAACCGGAACTGGCGCGCCTGGCCCGCGAGCTGAACACCACCGAGCGCAACTACGCGCTGTACGTGGATAACCTGGAAAAATCGCGCATCGACCGCGAGCTGGACAACAGCCAGATCAGCAACATCGCCGTGATCGAAGAAGCCACCCTGAACCCTGGGCGGATCTTCCCGAAAACCCTGGTGATGCTGTTCCTGGCGATCCCGTTTGCCATCGTCGTCGGCTTGCTGGTGATCTACCTGTGCTACCTGATGGACCAGCGCATTCACGACGGCGGCCTGGTGGAGCGCAAGTTCGGCCTGCGCCTGTGGAGCACCCTGCCGGAACTGGACACCAGCACCGTGCAAAGCACCAACGCATTCCACGCGAGCATCTACCGGCTGTACAGCCAGCTCAAACCCGACCGCATTGCGCAGAACGGCCTGACCCTGGGCCTGACCTCGGCGCGACACGGCGAAGGCGTGACCTTTGTCGTCGAACAGCTGCGCCATCTGCTGCTGGAAAACGGCGTCAACGTGCGGGTCGGCGGCCTCGTCCCGGCGGAGCCTGGCGAAGTGGTGTTGCTGGATGCCTCGGGCTTGCTGGACAACCGCGAGGCGTTTGTCACCCTGCGTCGCGCCGACCTGATTGCGCTGGTGGTGGAAGCGCATAAAAGCACGGTGCCGGTGGTGGAACATGCGCTGTCGATCCTCAACACCGCGTTCGGCAAGGTGGACGGCATCATCATCAACCGGCGCAAATTCGAAGTGCCGGCCAAGGTGTTGCGCACCATCGCCAAATACCGGGGGGCGTTCTGATGCGCATTGCCCTGCTCGCTCCCTTGCCGCCAGAAAAAAACGGCATCGCCGACTACGCGAACCATTTCAAGACGGCATTGGAGCAGTTGGGCGTGACGGTGGCGACACCGTTGACCGGCGTGGACGGCAACAGCGCAGCGATCCAGCAGGCCATCGCCGGCTTCGACTGGCAACGTGTGGACCTGGTCCACGCCGAGCTGGGCGGCGGGCGCCTCGGCGAGTTTTTGGCCTTGCGTGAATTGCGCAAGGCCCATCCCGGCCTGGCGTTGACCGCCACCGTGCATGACCCCGAGCGCATGGTCTGGCGCCGTGAACACCTGCCTTTCCCACTGAACCTGTTGGAGCGTTTGCCCAGCCCGTTGCCGCAAGCGGCGGTGGTGCTGGCCGACCCGTTGACCTTGCGCGAAGAACGCCATGTCGCTCAAGGCCTGACGCGGCTGATCACCCTCACCCGCCTCGGCGCCGACTGCCTGAGCCAGCGCATGCAACTGCCGGCCGGCAAAGTCGCGGTGATCAACCACGCCAACCTGGCCATTCCACCAGCACCGTTGCCAGCGCTGGACACTCTGCACCTGCTGTACTTCGGTTTTATCTACCGGGGCAAAGGCATTGAAGACCTGTTGCAAGCCCTGGCCGATGTGTTCAAGCAAGCCCCCGAATTGCGTGACCGCGTGCGCCTGACCCTGGCCGGTGGCACCGCCGCCGAAATGGCCTTTGGCGCGGGCGGCAATTACCTGGAGCAACTGAACAGCCAGATCGCCGCACTCGGCCTGACCGACGCCATCGACTGGCGGCTGAACCTTCCGGCCAGCGAGATTGCCCAGACGATCCAGGCCCACCATGTGATGGTGCTGCCCTATCGCGAATCGAAAAAACTCGGCCTGCTCGGCCGCCAACGCGGCACCAGTGGCGCGCTGTCCTGGGCCGCCGCGTGCGGGCGCGGGGCGATCACCTCGGATGCGCGGGCGTTTGCCGAAGAAGTCGCCAGCGGCAACGGCGCGATCTATCCCCAAGGCGACGTAGCGGCGCTCGCAGCACAGCTGCTGCGCCTGGCACGCACGCCGGCGCTGGCGCGGGACTGGGCCGAACGCGCCGGGGAAATCGGCCGCGAACGCCTGTGGCCGTTGACCGCGCAAAAATTCAAGCAGCTCTTCGAACAGGCGATTGCCGGAGCCCCCTATGGCGCGTAAACGCACGTACCTTGCGACCCTGGCCGTGGTCGCCGCCCTGGGCCTCACGGCCTTTATGTGGGGTCGCCAGGCCGACGCCGAGAGCCATGTGCTCAAGAGCAACAAGGTCGTGGTGTGGAAGGATTTCCTCGGGGTGAACGCGCAGTTCCTGTGGTTCGCCCCTGAGCGTTACCAATTGCAGATCGATCGCCTCAAGGCCCTGGGCCTGCAATGGGTGCGCCTGGATCTGCACTGGGACCAACTGGAGCCGGTGGAGAACCAGTACCAGATCGCAACCCTCGATCAGTTGGTCGGCAAGTTGCAGGACAACCAGCTCAAATCGGTGTTCTACCTGGTGGGCTCGGCGCCCTTCGCCACTACCGCGCCGGCCGGTGCGCCGTATCAGGACCAGTACCCGCCCAAAGACCCGAACGTGTTCGCCACGCGCATGGCGTTGCTGTCCCAGCGATACCCCAGCGTCGATGCGTGGCAGGTGTGGAACGAGCCCAACCTGCTCGGCTTCTGGCGCCCGGTGGCTGATCCCGCAGGCTTCGCCGCGCTGTTGACGGCCACGGCGGGCGCCTTGCGCGGGGTCAATCCGAGCAAGCCGGTGGTCGCCGCCGGCATGGCGTTTTTCAGCGAAATGCCCAACGGCCAGACCATGTTCGATGCCCTTGGCGCCCTTGGCGTGGCCAGCCTCAACACGGTGATTTCCTACCATCCGTACACCCAATTGCCGGAAGGCAACGACCCGGCCAACCTGGACTTTATCGCCAAGACCAGCGCCCTCAACACTGCCCTGCGCAACGGCGGCGTGCAGACCCTGTGGAGCACCGAATGGGGCTGGTCCACCTACCCGGGGCCCAAGGACGCGCAAGACCTCATCACCCTGCAAGGCCAGGCCGACTACGTGCTGCGGCGCCTGGCGCTGATGAGCGCGATGGATTTCGACAAGATCTTCCTGTTCACCCTCAGCGATCTCGACCAGCGCGCCAGCGTGCGTGACCAGTTCTACGGCTTGCTCGATATCGACGCCAACCCCAAGCCGGTGTACACCGCGCTGAAAAACTTTCTCGACATCAGCGGACCGAGCCTGAGCCCCGGCGACCCGCCGCTCGCCGACCAATTGCCCGATGGCCTGTTCAGCATCGGCTGGACCCGCGCCGACGGCCACAAGCTGTGGTTTTTCTGGTCGGCAGCGGGCGGCAACGCGCACTTGCCAGGCCTGGCCAACGCCACCCTGTACAACCCGCTGCTCGGTACGCAAACACCGCTCACCGGCACCAACGGCCTGACCGTGACGGTCAAGCCGACCCTGCAAATTCTGTTATGGGATTGACGCGGCCATGCGCATTTTATGGATCCTGCCCTACTCACCCTGGCCCGCCACCAGCGGCGGCAAGACGCGCCAGTTTCACCTGCTGCGCAGCCTCGCGGCGCGCGGGCACCAGATCACCTTGCTGCTGCATGACAAACACCCGGTCACGCCGGCCGACCGCCAGGTGCTGGAGGCGTTTCTCGAACAATTGATCGTGCTGCCACGCCGCCCGCTGCGCAGCGTCAAAACGTTGCTGGCCGGGCTGTTCGCGCCCTACCCGCTGCTGGCCAGCGTGAATGGCCTGTCGACGGAGCTGCAGGACACGTTCGAGTGGCTATTGGGTGAGCAATGGGACGTGGTGCAGATCGAACACACCTACACCTTCCAGCCGTACGAAGACGCGCTGGCGCGTAACGCCCAGCCGTTTGTGCTGACCGAACACAACGTCGAATCGGCCCTCGGCGCCGCCACCTATGACCGTTTGCCGCGCTGGGCGCTGCCGTTCATTCGCTACGATCAATGGCGCTATGCACGCTGGGAACGCCGCGTCATGCGCCAGGCCACGCAAGTGGTGGCGGTGACCGAAAGCGACGCAGAGGTGCTGGAAAAGATCGCCGGCAAACGGGTGCCGGTGGTGGTCAACGGCGTGGATTGCGATCACTTCGCCAAGGCCCGCCCCGACCCGGCGAGCCGCCGCGTGCTGTTCCTCGGCAACTACGAATATGCGCCGAATGTGGACGCCATCGAGTGGGCCCTGGATGAAATCCTGCCCAAGGTCTGGGCGCGCTGCCCCGATGCGCGCATGAGCGTGTGCGGCTTCGGCATGCCCGCCAGTTGGCGCACGCGCTGGCCTGATCCGCGCATCGAATGGCAAGGCTTTGTGCCCGATCTGCTGGAACTGCAATCGAGCAGTTCGGTGTTTCTCGCCCCGTTGCGCCACGGCGGCGGTTCCAAGCTCAAGGTCCTCGAAGCCCTGGCGGCCGGCCTGCCGCTGGCCAGCACCGCGCAAGGCGTGTCGGGCCTGGATCTGGTGGAAGGCCTGGACTACCTAGGCGGCCACACCGCCACCGCCCTGGCCGATGCCGTGGTGCGCCTGCTGCAATTTCCCGGCGCCGCCGCGCCCATGGGCGAAGCCGGCCGCGCGTATGTGCGCCGCGCCCATGACTGGAGCGTCGCCGCCAGCCAGTTGGAGCAGGTGTACGCCAGCCTCGCGCCGGTCAAACACAAGGAGCCCGCATGCGTGTAGGCCTGGATTACCGCACCGTCGGCACGTCGCCGCAATCGGGGATCAGCCGCCAGGTGTATGCCCTGGAAAACGCCCTGCGCGCCTTGCCGGATGTTGAGCTGGAGCGCTTCACCGTGGCGCCCCTGGGCGATGAAACCCGTTTGCAGGCGCATTGCCCAAGCTGGGGCTGCGCAAAAACCGCGATGCACCAACCGCAGAATCGCCTGCGTTTCGAGGCCGGTTTTCTGCCGCGTGTGCTGCGCGAGCAACACGTTGATCTGTATATCAGCACCTTCAACATGGGCCTGCCGCTGCCGCCCAAACCCAAGGGGTTGCGCACGGTGGTGTTGTTGCATGACCTGTTCCAGATCACCTTGGACAACTACCACGCCAACCGCCTGAAGGCATTGATCTACAAGACCAGCGATCGCCTGTCGATTGCCTATGCCGTGCGCAGCGCCGACCGCGTGTGGACGCCGTCGCAGTACAGCGCCGATGAAACCGCGCGGCTGTTTCCGAAGGCGGCGGGCAAGATCCGCGTGCTGCCCAATCAGGTCGATGGCTTTGCCGGATTGCCCGCCGACCTCAGTGCGCGCCAATTGCCCGAGGGTTACTGGCTGCTGGTGGGCACCCGCGAGTTGCGCAAGAACGTGCCGTTCCTGGTGGACGCCTGGCAGCAGGCGCGGCGCCAATCCAGCGAGGTGCCGGAGCTGGTGCTGGTGGGCAGCCTCGACCATCTGCCCGAGGCCCAGCGCACACTGCCGGGGATTCGCGCCTTGAGCGGTGTGTCGGATGCCGAACTGCATGCGCTGTACCGCCAGGCCTCGCGCCTGTGGCAACCCTCTTACGCCGAAGGTTTCGGCCTGCCGGTGATCGAAGCCCTGAGCGTCGGCACGCCGGTGGCGGTGGCCAGCGGCACCTCGCTGGATGAAATCACCCCGCCGACGGCGCCGCGCTTTTCGCCCACCGATGGCCCGGCGCTGGTGCAGTTGATGCTGGAGCTGGCGCAGCGCCCCATTGAAGATTCGCCGGAGCAACGCCGCCTGTGGGCTGAGCGTTACAACCCTGGCGCCTATCGCCGCCGCCTGGCCGACCTGATCGAGGAGCTCAAGTGAGAATAAACCTGGCAAGCCTCGTCCCCATCCTCTTCGGCGTGCTGTTCGGCGCGCTGGCCTTGTTGCTGTCACCGGCCAAGGCGTTTGTCGCCGTGATCGGCCTGGCGGGCGCGCTGACCATCCTGCGCTTTCCGCTGTGGGGCCTGCTGCTGTTTGCCCTGGTGGCGACATTCATGCCGTACTCCACGGTGAACCTGGGCATCCGCACCACCGTCAGCGAAGCGATCCTCGCGCTGACCTGGGGCGCGGTGGTGTGGGAGCGCTTTCTGTCGCGCCTACCCGATTCGCCGCGTTTCGCCCAGCGCCCCACCGACCAGATGTTGATGTGGCTGATGCTGTTCAGCGTGTTCCCGTTTATCGTCGGCCAGGTCATCACCCACGCCGACAGCAGCGGCCTGGCCAACTGGCTGCGCTGGTTGCTGAACCTGTCGGGGGTGTTCCTCGCGGCCAAGTTGTTGGTGGAACGCAAGCACCGCGAAGCCCTGGTGATCGCCCTGCTGTTGGGCACATTGGCGATGCTACTGCTGTCGATTGCAGTGTTTGTGCGTACTCGCTCGGGGGCCGGGATTGCGCCGATCCTGGGGCTGTTCAACTACGCCAACTTCGACACCCTGAAATTCGGCCTGGAAGCCATGTCCTCGCGCATGGGTTCACCCTGGACCCACCCGAATGCCATCGGCGGGATCATGGCGCTGCTGCTGCCGTTGGCGTTCTGCTACGGCATGACCGAGCAAGGCTGGAAGCGCGGTCTCGGCCTGAGCGTGGCGTGCCTGGGCGCCGCGGCGCTGCTGTTGGCCAGTAGCCGTGGCGCGATGGTCAGCCTGGCGTTGGTGCTGCTGTGGATGGCCACGCGCCGCGTGCCGTACACCGGGCGCCTGCTGATGATCGGCGCGGCGCTGACCGTGGCGCTGGTGATCGCGTACCCGCCGTTGCAGGACCGGTTGGCGACGATCTTTTCGTCGAGCAACGCCAGTACCGAAGTGCGTTTCGATGAATACCGCATGTTCCCGCAGGCAGTGGCGGCGTATCCGCTGGGCATTGGCTTCAAGGTTGATCCACCGGTGCCGGGCACGCATCTGCTGGGGATCTCCAACCTGTGGCTGAACTACATCTACAAGATCGGCATTCTCGGCATGCTGCTGTTTGTCGCGGTGACCGTGCGCTGGTGGCGTGAAGCGCGCCCGGAAAAAGGCCCGATCCGCCTCACCAAGGACAACGCCCTGTGGCTGGGGACCACGGCGGGGATTCTGGCGGCGTTGGTCAGTGGCTTGTTTGACCACTACTTCAGCTTTGCCGTGGTGATGGTGGCGCTGTTCTGGCTGATGGTGGGGATCAATGTGCTGGAGGCGCGGCGGTTGTTCCCGGCGCGGTTGCCGCAGGTCAAACACGTCGCGGCGCCCGGGCCGCTGCTTGATGGCGTGCGCCCCTGATGCTCGGCTCTGCCGTCTGGCTCACCGTGGCGACCTTGCTCGGCTTGTGCCTGGGCTTTGCGCGCGAATGGTTGCTGGTGGCGGCGTGGGGCGCGGGCGAGCGCAGTGATGCGTTCCTGATCGCGCTGTTTTTGCCCGAAGCCTTGCGTATGTCCCTGGCCGGTGGCGTGCTCAGCGCCGCCGCGCTGCCGTTGTACCTGCAACGCCAGGAGGGTGAGCGCCTGAGTTGGCTGGCGGTGTTGTTTCCGGCGTTGCTGCTGATCGCGCTGGTGACCAGCCTGTTGCTGACGCTGTTGGCGCCGTGGCTGGTGCAACTGCTCGGCCCCGGTCTGGCGGCGAGTGCCACGGCGTTGGCGGGCAGCAATCTGCAGATCGTCGCGTGGTGCGTGCCGGGCTTGATGCTGCATGCGCTGTTCAGTATTCCGTTGCAGGCCAGCGAGCGGTTTGTGCTGGCGGGGTTGGGTTCGTTGCTGTTCAACCTGCCGCCGGTGACCTACCTCGCCCTCGCCGGCACCGCCACGCAACCGCACACGCTGGCCCTGGCCTGCCTCGCCGGCAGCCTGTTGATGCCGCTGGCGCTGGTGCCGTCGATCTGGCGCCAGGGCTGGCGGCCCTGGCGTTGGCAGCTGTCGCTGGTGCCGTTGCGGGAGCTGGGCCAACGCATCGGCCCGCTGCTGTTGAGCAATGGCGCCAGCCAGGGCTTGGCGCTGATCGAGCGGCTGGTGGCCTCGCTGCTGGGGGAAGGCGCGGTGACGTGGGTCAACCTCGCGCGCAAGCTGATGAACCTGCCGCTGATTGCGTTGATGAGCCTTAACCAGGTGCTGCTGGGCATGATGAGCCGCCGCCAGGGCGACGAGCGCCTGGCCCTGCTCAAGCGCGGCCTGGAAACCGCCAGCGTGCTGACCCTGCCCGCCGGTGTCGGCCTGGTGGCGGCGGCGCCGAGCCTGGTGGCGTTGCTGCTGCCCAAGCAGTCGGCGGATTCGCCGCTGCCGCTGCTGCTGGCGTGGTTCGCCGTGCCGCTGGTGTTCGGCGCCTGGAACGCATTGCTGGCGCGCTATGCCTACGCCGCTGGCGACACACGCCAGCCGTTGCGCTGCGAATTGCTCGGCAGCCTGGTCAATGTGCTGTTGCTCGGCGCGCTGCCGTTTATCTTCGGCCTGGCCGGTATTCCGCTGGCTGCGTTGGCCGGCGTGCTGTGCACCGCGCTGCTGTTGATGCAGCGCCAGTCCTTGCTCGCCGCCCTGCCCTGGGCGCGGCAATGGCTGCTGAGCACGCTGTTGCTGGGCCTGGCGGCCTGGCTGCTGTTTCGGATTGACGGCGTGTGGCTGCAACTGGGGCTGAGCACCCTGGCCGGCGCCGTGGTGTTGCTGGGCATGGGGCTGTGGCTCAAGCCATGGCGCAAGGCATAAAGGAGGAAGGTCGAGTGAAACATCGCTGGATTCAAATGGATATTGCCAAAGGCATCGGCATCCTGGTGATCGTGTATGCCCACAGCTGGTTTGTGGCCACGTCCCGGGACTTGATGTACCCGATCCTGGCGTCGTTCATTCTGCCGCTGTTCTTCTTTTTGTCGGGCGTGCTGTTCAAGCCGGAACAGCCCTTTGGCGAGATGGCCGTGCGCAAGGCCGACGGCCTGCTCAAACCGTTTTTCTTCACCATGCTGGTCTACGTGATCGTGCGCGATGTGCTGCGCGGGCAACCGCTGCTGCCGGATATCGGCGGCGTGCTGTACGCCTCGGTGGACACCATCCCGTGGCAGGCGCTGTGGTTTTTGCCGCACTTCTGGGTGGCGATCCTGTTCAGCTGGTGCGTGCTGCGCCTGATCCAACGCCTGCCGGTGGCGCTGAGTTGTGGGCTGACCGGACTGATTCTGGTGGTGGGCACCTGGGTCCTGCCGTGGTTCTGGCAACTGCCGGTGACCGTTGGCGAACGCACCTGGGTACTGCCCGGTTTGCCGTTCAGCCTGGACGTCACGCTGATCAGCAGCGCGTTTTTCATCCTCGGCTATCTGCTGCGCGACTGGCTGCGCCGGCATGAGGGTTCACTGCTGACGCTGGTGATATCGGCGGCGCTGTTTGCGGCGGTGTTTCTCTGGCGCGGCGACACCATGGATTTGGCTCAGCGGCGCTACGACCACTGGCTGTGGACCAGCTTGCTGGCGGTGATTGGCGTGTACCTGTGCTGGGCGTTGGCGCGGGTGCTCATGGTCTCGGCGCTGCTGACGCGGGCGATGACCTACATTGGCCAGTCCACGCTGATCCTGTTGATCTTCCATGGCGAGATCCAGCACAAGACGTTCGACCTGATGGAGCGCCTGGGGCTGCCTGCGTTTGTGGCTGCGTGCATTGGCTTGGTGGTGGCGGTGGTGGCGCCGTTGCTGATTGGGGAAGTGATCAAGCGGGTGGCGTTCTTGCGGTTTTTCTACTTTCCGTTTCCGGTGCGCAAGGCCTCCACAGAACGCCACGGAACCTAATGTGGGAGCTGGCTTGCCCGCGATGGCGATGTGTCAGTTAGTAAAAGGTTGACTGATACACCGCTATCGCAGGCAAGCCAGCTCCCACATAAGCTCACTCTGACTTGGGGTTTAGCGCTCGGATTAGAAGTCGTATTTGACACCTGTCATCAGGTTGCGCGGCGCGCCATACATGCCGTGGTTGCCGGCATAACTCAGGTACTCGCGGTCGAACAGGTTATTGAGGTTCACCGAGGCGCTCAGCTTGGGCGTCACGTCATACCGCACCAGCAGGTTGGTCACCGCATAGCTGCCCTGGCTGAAGGTGTGCAGGTCTTCGCCGACCTTGCTCTGCCAGTTCACCCCGCCGCCAACGGTGAACTTGTCCAGCACGCCTGGCAGGCGGTACGTGGTGAAGGTCTTCAGGCTCTGGCGCGGCAAGGTGGTGACGATGCGGTTGTCGTCGGCATCGGTGCTGACGGCGTAGGCGTAGCCCGCGGAGGCTTGCCAGCCTTCGGCCAATTCACCGTTGAGCTCCAGCTCGACGCCTTCGGTGGTGGTGCCCTTCTCGTTGCGGTACGTGTCGCCGCCCGGGGTGTCGATCCAGATCGCCAGGTTGTCCTGTTCCAGCTTGAACAGCGCCAGGCTGGTGTTGAGTTTCTCGTCGAAGAAGCTGCCCTTGAGCCCCACTTCGTAGCCCTTGCCTTCCATCGGCGGCAGGGCTTTGTTGTTGATGTCATGCACGCCCATGGCCTGGGGGTTGAAGATCTTCGTGTAGCTGGCGTAGGCCGACCAGTTGTCGGTGAGGTCGTACACCACCCCGGCGTAGGGGATGTAGACGCCGGTTTCGGATTCGTCGGTGCGGGTCTCGGTGCCGCCGTAAGGGCTGGTGACGGTGTCACGTTTCCAGTCGATCACCCGGCTGCCGAGGATCAGGCTCAGGTCGTCGGTGACCCGCAGGCGGGTGCTCAGGTAGGCGGCGTACTGGCTTTCATCCACCGAGGATTTGCCGGTGACGTCGAACGCCGGTTTCGCCGAGTGACCGTCCCAGTTGAACAGGTTGTCGATGGCGCCAGCCGGCGAGCCGGAATAGGCGTAGTTCCAGCCGCCGTAACTCGGCACGCTCTCGCGGTATTTGGACAGGGTTACACCGGCGATCAGCTCGTGCTCGCGGCCGAGCAGGTTGAACGGGCCGGTGGCGTACAGGTCGAGGTTGTCCTGGCGCGGCGTGCCGGAGAAGCGCACCGGCAATTGGGTGGTGCCGCTGCCGTCACGGTCGAGACTGCCGTTGACGTAGTTGAAGATTTCGTCGAACTGGTTTTCGGTGTGAGTGAATTCGGCTTTGGCGCTCCAGCCGCTGTCGAACTTCTGTTCGATGGCGGTGAAGAAACTGGTCTGCTCATGGTCGTTGTAGGACCACGACGGCGCGGTGTTCAGCGAGCGGCTGAGGTTGCTGCGCGAGCCGTCGGTAAAGCGCGTGGGCAAACCGGAACGGGCCGGTGCATCGACGTCGGTGCGCAGGTAGCTAAAGCCCATCGTCAGCAGGGTGTCTTCGGTCAGGTCGAACTCGGTGATGCCGTAGAGCAGTTGGCTTTCCTGTTTGTAGCGGTCGATCCAGGAACGTTCGGTCTTGTAGTCCGCCACCAGGCGCCCGCGCACGTTGCCGCTCTCGGTCAGTGGCCCGGACACGTCAAGGCCACTGCCGTAACGGTCCCAGTTGCCCGCCTCGGCGGTCACGCTGGCACGGGCCTCGGCGGTCGGGCGCTTGCGGATCAGGTTGATGGTGGCCGCCGGGTTGCCCATGCCGCTGATCAGGCCGGTGGCGCCGCGCACGATCTCGACGCGGTCGTACATGGCCATGCTTTGGGTGTAGTTGTCCATGCGCGTGGCGGTGGGCACGCCGTCGATCTCGAAGTTCTGGATCTGGAAGCCACGGGAGAAATAACCATCGCTTTCCGAGCCCTTGCCATCACGCAGCACGATGATGCCGGGGGTGGCGTCGAGGGTGTCGCTGAGGTTGATCAGGCGCTGGTCGTCGAGACGCTGGCGCGTCATCACGGTGAGCGATTGCGGGGTTTCCCGTGGGGTCAGGTTCAGGCGCGTCGAGCTGCTGGACGACTGCGTGGTGTAGGAACCGGTACCTTCGGTGGTCGAACCCGGCGCCTTGCCGGAGATGGACACGGTGCTCAGTTGCAAGGCGCCGCCCGCCGGGCGCGGCTCCAGCGAGTAGTGGTTGTCGCCGCCACGCACGGCTTGCAGGTCGCTGCTGCTGAGCAGGATCGCCAGGCCGCTGTCCAGGTCATGGCGCCCATGCAGGCCGGGGCTGGTCTTGCCGTCGGTGAGCGCGGCCGGGTAGGACAGCAGGATCTGGCTGGCCTGGCCGAACTTGTTGAGTGCGCCGGCCAGCGAACCGGCCGGGATGTCGAAGTCCCGTTGCTCCGCGGCCTGCACCCAGGCCGACGCCAACAACAGCGGCGTGGCGGCCGTGAGCGTGGCGATGCCTTGCATGACCGCAAGGGCCAGTGATGTTTTCAACGTTGTGCGTGGCTGCATGCCTGTTTCCCCAGTGAAGGTAGTGTCTGGGGAGATAAGTCTCGCGAGAATGGCAAACGGCTCACCTCTCTGCGAAATAAATTCACGCCAGGTGCTGGCGCGGCTTGAGGGTGACCCAGAACCGCGTGAAATGCTGCACCTCCAGTTGCAGGGTCTGCGCCAGGGCGGCGAGGATGCGGTCGGTGTCGGCCAGCGGATAGGTGCCCGACACACGCAGGCCGCGCACCGCCGGATCACAGGCCAGGCGCCCGCGCCGATAGCGGCTCAATTCTTCGAGGAAGTCTTCGAGGCGCATGCCCTGGGCGACGATCATGCCGCCGCGCCAGGCCAGTTCGCCGTCCCGTTGCGGGCGGCGGGCGAGCACGGTGTGGGCGTCGAAGCTGATCAGTTCACCGGGTTGCAGGACCAGGCTGCGCGCCGGGATCTGCACCGACAGCGGGCCCTGGTCGGCGCCCAGTTGGCTGAAGCCGTCACGCTGGCGCAGGCTGAAACGGCCACTGACCGCGCGGGTCAGGCCTTCGGCGGTCTGCACCCACAGCGGGCGAGTGTCGGTGGGGTTGGGGTCCACGAGGATTTCGCCGCGCAGCAGGTGGATCTGGCGCCGCTCGGGGGTGTATTTCACGTCGATGGCGCTGTCGGTGTTGAGCTGCACCTGGGTGTTGTCCGCCAGGTCGATGCGCCAGCGTTCGCCGACGGTGGTGCTGTAGTCGCTGGTCCAGTGTTGCAGCAGTTCGCTGTCCTTGAGGCTCCACGCGGTCGCGCCTGTCGCCAGCAGCACGGCGAGATGCTTGACCACTTGGCGGCGGGACAATATCGGCAGCAACGCCGCGCTGACCAACGCTTGATGCGCCGGTGCGCGCACGTCCTGCATGCGTTGCAAAAAGCGCTGGGAATGCTGCCAGGCCCGTTCATGGCTCGGGTCTTGTTCGCGCCAACGCTGGCACTCGGCGCGGGTCTGTTCGCTGACGTCGGGCGCCTGCAATTCCAGTTGCCAATGCATCGCCTGCTCGGCGGCTTCCAGGGACAGCGTCATGGTTGCTGGCTGTCCAGCAGGATGCATTGCGCGCCGGCCTTGATGATGTAGCGCTTGACCGTGGCGATGCTGGCGCCGAGGCGCTCGGCAATCTCGCCATGGCTGAGGCCATCGAGCTGCGACCAGAGGAACGCCTGGCGCACGGGCAAGGCCAGGCGGCTGAGCACTTCGTCGAGGGCGGTGAGGGTTTCCAGCAGGATCCATTGGGTTTCGGCGCTGGGGGCGGATTCTTCCGGCAACAGGGCCAGGGCCTGCAGGTAGGCCCGTTCGAGCTTTTGCCGACGGAAGTGGTTGGACAGCACGCTCTGCGCCACCTTCGCCAGAAAACTGCGCGGCGCCTGCACTTCGATCGCCTGATTCTTCGCCAGCAAGCGCAGGAAAGTGTCCTGGGCCAGGTCAGCGGCACTCTGCGAGCAATTCAGGCGACGCCACAGCCATTGCTGCAACCAACGGTGTTGCTGCTGGTAGAGGGTGGCCAGATCAGTGGGGCTTACCGCAGGAGTCGAAGACATGGGAGGCGCGCACAAGGAATGATGCGCAAATGATAACGGTTATCATATGTTTCGCAAGGTGTCTGCGGTAGGAGCCGGGGCAACCGGCTCCTGGCGTGGATCAATCGTCCAGTTGTTGCGGCGCAGGCTTGCTGCCGGCCTTGGCCGGTTTGGCGCCTTTGGCGGGGGCCGGTGCGGCCGGCTCAGGTTCTGCGGCGGCGGCGGTTTCTTTTTCCGCCATGGGCATCTGGTCGATGGTGCTGAAGAATTCCTTCAGGTCGAGGGTATCCGGTGGCACGGTCTTCTCGAGTTTCTTCTCGCCATCCTTGCCCACCAGGATGACCTTGGTGCCGCTGCCGGCGCCCAGTTTGAGGGCGCGGATCAGGGCGTTGGTTTCGGGCGGCGTGAGTTTTTTGTTGTCCTTCGCGTCCTTGGCGAACTTCTCCCCTTCGGCGCCGATGCTGCCGAACTTCACGGTGTAGAACACCATGTTGCGCTCTTCGAACGCTTGCTTGTTGGCTGGCTCGTCAAGTTGCTTCTTGAGCGTGGTTAAAGTGGCGTTACCGGAATCAAGCTCCACCACCACCAGCGGACGGGCTTTGCCCACGTCCTGCTTGAGTGGGTTGGTATCATCAGCGGCCAACAGCGGCCCCGTAAAAACCATCAAGGTAGCCAGGGTCAGCGACCGGATGAGCATGCGCACCTCCTTCTAATTCCGTGCAGGGTTCTTGAGTTTCATGTCTGCGACAGTCAAATTCAAGGATGATTCCTACACCACTTTAAGAAAGCGTAGGTCAGGACGCCCGCTACGCAAGGGCTTGAGACGCTTCGCCGGTGATTGTTTCCACTGATTGCGGAAACATCATGAGACCTTCCAGTCCGGCCAATGCCGTGCAAACACGGGCGCCACAACGGGGTCGGCGTCCACCTGCGCCAGGCTCTGGGCAAAGCCCGGCGCCAGGCCGTTCAAGGCCTCCCGCGACTCATCCCAGCGCGATACCGCCGCCGCCATCAGGCCCAATGCATTCGGCATGTCGTTGGGGGCGAACAACTGCCCGGCAAACTGATCGGCAAACACCACCCAGGCCTGGTGCAGGTAGCGCCGAGTACCAGTGACCAGTTGCGCCTGCACGGTTTCGTTGACGTTGCCGAGCCAGCGTTGCGGGTAGTCGATAATGCCGATGGCCGAGTAGCAATTGGCGGCGATGTACACCAGGCCGCGGATGATCTGCGCGCGGTTGCCGGCCAGCAGGCCGGCGGCGGGAAACTCCAGGCCGAGGTGGATCAGGATCGCCGCGCTTTCTGTCAGTACCTGGCCATCGGGCGTGAGCAACGTGGGCACTTGCTTGAGCGGGTTGATGCGCGCCAGTTCGTCACTGCCGGCGCCCTCGGCCCATGACGCGGCGTCGATCCGCCGCCAAGGCACCGCGCACCGTTGCAGGGCGATTTCGATCATGCACGAGCCGGATTCGTCGATGCCGTAGAGCGTGTACATGGGCCTGGTCTCCTAGCGTTGCAGTTTGGTCTGCAAGTGCGCCTTCACCTGCGGCCATTCCGAATCGATGATGCTGAAGCGCACCGAATTGCGCTTGCGCCCGTCGGGCATGATGCGTTCGTGGCGCACGATGCCTTCCTGCACGGCGCCCAGGCGCAGGATCGCGGCGCGGGATTTTTCGTTGAGTTCGTCGGTGGTGAATTGCACGCGCACGCAGTCGAGGACTTCGAAAGCGTAGGTCAGCAGGAGCAGTTTGGCTTCGGTGTTGATCGAAGACTTTTGCGTGGATTGCGCCAGCCAGGTGTGGCCGATTTCCAGCTTGCGGTTGACCCGATCGACCTTCCAGAAGCGCGTGCTGCCGACCACCTGGCCGCTGTCGCGGCGCACGATGGTGAACGGGATCACCGTACCCGCGTCACGTCCGGCCAGCGCCGTGTCGATGTATTTTTCGACGGTATCGGGGCCTGGCACGTTGGTGACCTTGAGGTTCCACAACTCGCCATCGGCGGCGGCGTCGAGCAAGGCGCTGGCATGTTGCGGTTGCAGGGGCTGGAGTTCGACCGTGGTGCCGGTCAGGGTGAGCTGGGTCATGGTGGCTGCGCCGTCGGGTGGTCGTCAGCGGCCAGAGTGCAGGTTCGCAGCGCGTCGAATCAAGCGTTTTAAAACAGGCCCATCTGCCCACCGACCAGGGTGCCGAAATCGTCGTTCACAAACGGCAGGATCGCATCGGCCACCGGCTGCAATTGGCGGGTGACGTAGTGGTCGTAGTCGATAGGCGCCTGGCGGGTTTCCAGGGGTTCCGGGCCGTTGACCGTGATCACGTAGCTGATCCAGCCCCCGCGCTGGTACTGGCGCGGACGCCCGAGGCGGTCGTTGTAGTCATCCGCCAGGCGCGCAGCGCGCACGTGGGGCGGCACGTTGCGTTCGTAGTCATCCAGCTGCCGGCGCAGGCGCTTGCGGTAGATCAGCAGTTCGTCGAATTCGCCACTCAAGGTGCGCTGCACGTAGTCGCGGATGTAGTCCTGGTGCGGCTTGCGGTGGAAAATGCGTTGGTAGAGTTCCTGCTGGAACCGGCGGGCCAGGGGCGACCAGTCGCTGCGCACGGTTTCCAGGCCCTTGTAGACCATTTCTTCGCGACCATCGCTGTGCGTGACCAGGCCGGCGTAGCGTTTTTTGCTGCCCTCCTCGGCGCCGCGAATGGTCGGCATGAGGAAGCGACTGAAGTGGGTTTCGTATTGCAGTTCCAGCGCGCTTTGCAGGCCGAACTCGCTACGCAGGTGCTCGCGCCACCAGTCGTTGACGTGCTGCACCAAGGCGCGGCCGATGCGGCCGGCGTCTTCCTGGGAATGGGCACTGCCGAGCCAGACGAAAGTGGAGTCGGTGTCGCCGTAGATCACCTCATAGCCCTGGGCTTCGACCAGCGCGCGGGTCTGGCGCATGATCTGGTGGCCGCGCATGGTGATGGATGAGGCCAGCCGCGTGTCGAAGAAGCGGCAACCGCTGGAGCCGAGCACGCCGTAGAAGGCGTTCATGATGATTTTCAGCGCCTGGGACAACGGCGCGTTGTGTTCACGCTTGGCTTCTTCGCGGCCCTCGGAAACGCGCGCGACGATGGCCGGCAAGCAGTGCCGGGTGCGCGAGAAACGCGCGCCGCGAAAGCCTTCGACCGACTGGCTGTCGTCGGGGTACTTGAGGCCTTCGATCAGGCCCACCGGGTCGATCAGGAAGCTGCGGATGATCGACGGGTAGAGGCTTTTGTAGTCGAGCACCAGCACCGATTCGTAGAGGCCGGGGCGCGAGTCCATGACAAATCCACCGGGGCTGGCCTGGGGCGGTTTGTCCCCCAGGTTCGGCGCGACAAAGCCCTGGCGGTGCATCAACGGCATGTACAGGTGGGTGAACGCCGCGACCGAGCCGCCATTGCGGTCGGCCGGCAAGCCGGTGACGCTGGCGCGTTCGAGCAGGAAGGTGAGCAGTTCGGTCTTGGCGAAGATCCGCGTGACCAGTTCGCAGTCCTTGAGGTTGTAGCGCGCCAGGGCGGGCTTGTCCTCGGCGAACATGCGGTTGATTTCGTCCATGCGCTGGTACGGCGTGGAGATGTCCTTGCCCTCGCCGAGCAGGGTTTGCGCGACGTTTTCCAGGCTGAAGGATTCGAAGCTCCAGGTCGCCGAACGCAGGCCCTCGATGCCGTCGATGATCAAGCGCCCCGCCGCTGCGGCGAAGTAGTGGTTGCGGCTGCCGTGTTCGCGCCAAGTCATGGCCTCGCCACCACGCCCAAGCAGCAGCGGCACGTTGAGGCGCTGGGCGTGTTCGTGGAGCACGCGCAGGTCGAACTGCACCACGTTCCAGCCGATGATTGCATCGGGATCAAAGGTGGCCAGCCATTGGTTGAGGCGTTCGAGCAGTTGGGCGCGGGTGTCGCAGTAGTCGAGCTTGAAGTCCACCGCCGTGGTCTGGTTCGGCGGGCCGAGCATGTACACCTGGCGCTCGCCGCAGCCTTCGAGGGCGATGGAATAGAGCTCGCCCTTGGCGGTGGTCTCGATGTCCAGGGACACCAGTTTGAGCGCCGGGCGGTAGTCGGGCGCGGGTTTCATCTGCGCGTCCATCAACACGCCGTTGGCGTCCGGCGTGCCGCCAAACCACACGGGCGCGGTGATGAAGCGTTCCATCATGTAGCGCTCGGGCGGGCGTACGTCACCTTCGTAGACGTCCACACCGGCCGCGCGCAGGCGTTTTTCCACGTCCATCGCCTGGCGGTGCTGGCGGGTGTAGAGGCCCAGGACCTTGCGGTGGTGGAAGTCCAACAGATCCAGCGGGCGCAGTTCGATCTCACGCTCGCCCTTGAGCAGCCAGTCGAGGGGCTTGCGGTGGGCTTCGGGGATGAACATCACCGAGGTCTGCACAGGGAGGCGCACAAGCCTGGGGCCTTGGTCGGTGGCCAGCCAGAAGCTGACCTCCGTGCCCGCCGGGGTGTCGCGCCAATGCCGGGTCAGGACAAAACCCTGCTGTAAATCCACCGTACCGCACCTCAGGAATCGCTTTCAGGGCGTGATTCTACTCGGCTATGTGCGCACGCAGACCGCGAAAGTAAATATTTGTTGCGCGACGTTAATAACAATCACTATCATTCGCACCGGAGTCGTATCCGCGCAGCGAGGACGCGCAACGTTTGTTGCCCTTTTCCTCACTGGATCGCCCATGCCCTTCCCTATTCCGTTTCGTCCGACCCTGCTCGCCCTGTGCTGCTCCCTGAGCGTCGCCGCCCACGCTGCAACCCCAGCCACCCCGCAGGATGCGAACAACCGTCAGGACGGCAACACCCTGGAATTGGGCGCCACCAACATCAGCGCCGACGCGCCCGCACCAAGCGCCCTGCCCCCGGTGTACGCCGGCGGCCAGGTGGCACGCGGTGGCCAGTTGGGGGTGTTGGGCAACCAGGACATCATGGACGTGCCGTTCAGCATGTCCTCCTACACCGAAAAACTGATCCGCGACCAGCAGGCCGAAACCGTCGGCGATGTGCTGCTCAATGACTCGTCCGTGCGCCAGGCGTCGGGATATGCCAACCAGGCGCAGACCTTCATGATTCGCGGCCTGCCGCTGAACGGCGACGATATGTCCTACAACGGTCTGTACGGCATCCTGCCGCGCCAGATCATCTCCACCGACGCCCTGGAACGGGTTGAAGTGTTCAAGGGCCCGAATGCCTTTATCAACGGCGTGAGCCCCACCGGTTCGGGGATTGGCGGCGGCGTGAACCTGCAACCCAAGCGCGCCGATGACCTGCCGTTGCGCCGCTTGAGCACCGACATCAGCAGCGATGGCCGGGTGGGCGAGCACTTGGACATTGGCCAGCGCTTTGGGGAAGAACATCAGTTTGGCGCGCGGGTGAACCTGTCCCAACGCGAAGGCGATACCGGCATCGATGATGAGAACCAGCGTTCGAAGCTGTTTGCGGTCGGCCTGGATTACCGTGGCGATGCGCTGCGTTTATCCGGTGACTTTGTGTACCAGAAGGAGCACATCAACGGTGGGCGCAACTCGGTATTCACCGGCACCGCCACGCACATCCCGGATGCGCCTTCGGCCGACACCAACTACGCGCCGAGCTGGAGCAGTACCAACCTGGAAGACACCTTGGGCATGCTGCGTGCCGAGTACGACCTGAACGACAACTGGACGGCGTACGCGGCAGGCGGGGTCAAGCACACCCGTGAAATGGGGCGTTACTCGTCGGTAACCCTGACCGACAACCTCGGCAACGCCACCGCCAGCGGCTCGACCATCGCCCACGAAGAAGACAACAGCAGCCTGATGACGGGCCTGAACGGCAAGTTCCAGACCGGTGCGGTGAGCCATCGTCTCAACTTCGGCCTGGCCGGGACCTGGACCCAGGCGCGCAACGCTTATGTGTTTGCCAGCGGCAAGACCACCACCAACATCTACAACCCGGTGACCGGCGCGCCACCGGCCCTGAACAACCCACGCAACACCCCGGGCACCGACTTCAGCGACCCGGAAATCACCGCGAAGACCTTTGTGCGCAGCGCGGCCGTTTCGGACACCTTTGGTTTCTTCGATGATCGCCTGTTGCTGACCGTTGGCGCGCGTCGCCAGCAGATGGTGGTGCAGGGTTACAACTACGCGAGCGGCAGCCGCACGGCTAACTACGACGAGTCGATCACCACGCCGGTCTACGGCCTGGTGTTCAAGCCGTGGGAGCATGTGTCGGTGTATGCCAACCGCATCGAAGGCTTGGCGCAGGGGCCGACGTCGCCGCTGAAATTGGGTGTGAGGACGGTCATCGACGGCGGTCAAGCCTATGCGCCAGCGCGCTCCAAGCAGATTGAAGCGGGTGTGAAGGTGGACATGGGCACCTACGGCGCAACGCTGGGTGTTTACCGTATCGAACAGCCTGGGGCCGGTTATTCCGAAGTCGTCGATGCGACCACTGCGCGCTACGTGCGCGAAGGCCTGCAAATCAACAAGGGCGTCGAGCTGAACGTGTTCGGCGAACCGGTCAGCGGCCTGCGCTTGCTCGGCGGTGTGACGGTGATGAAGACCGAACTCAAGGACACGCAAAACGGCGCCAATGACGGTAACCGTGCGATCGGCGTGCCTTCGTTCCAGCTCAACGCCGGGGTGGATTGGGATGTGCCGGGCCTGCAAGGCGTGAGCCTCAACGGGCGCATGCTGCGCACTGGCGGGCAGTACGCCGATGCGGCCAACAACCTCAGCCTGCCGGCGTGGAACCGCTTCGATGTGGGTGCGCGCTACAACTTCAAGGTGGCGCAGCGGGATGTGACCGTCGGCGCCACGGTGGAAAACGTTGCCAATGCGAAGTACTGGGAATCGGCGCAAGGCGGGTTCTTGAGCCAGGGTGATCCGCGGGTGGCCAAGTTGTCTGCGTCGGTGGATTTCTAAAGGCTGCTGCTGCAGTAAAAGGCTAAAAACTTACCTGTGGCGAGGGAGCTTGCTCCCGCTGGACTGCGCAGCAGTCCCAGCTTTTTACACAAAGAGCGGGGCCGCTTCGCGGCCCAACGGGAGCAAGCTCCCTCGCCACAGTGGTTACCAGTTGTAGGAATCTTCTACCGACGCCGTATGTTCAGGCTGGCCAGAGCGGTTGCGCGGTTGTGGATCCACGACCCTCCACTAGACTCAGGGCTCCTCAAACATGGAAGTCCTTTCAATGAAACTATCTCGCTCGCTGCGCCAAGCCATTGCCCTGGTCACGCTGCTGTCCGCCAGCAACCTCGCCGCCTATGCCGCCGACATCCCGCTGTCCAAGTCCCTTGAAGCCGACGAGGTGACCACCAAGGTGCTGGCCGTAGATGCCACCAAGCATCAAGTGGTGCTTGAAGGGGCCGAGGGCAACCCCGTACACGTGCAACTCAGTGATCAAGCCAAGGACTTGGGCAACCTCAAGGTCGGCGACCAGGTCAAGGTGCTGACCACCCACTCGGTCGCGGCGGTGCTGGACACTGATGTGGACAAAAGCGCCCCGGATGCCAGCGAAAAAATCGGCGTGATTCGGGCGACCGCCGACAACCCCAACCCGGGTGGTGCGGCTTTCCGCCAGGTGCAGGTGCAGTTGAAGATCACCCACATCGACCTGAAGAAAAACCAGGTCACCCTGGAAAACCCGGCCGGCGTGACCAAAGTGCTGAACGTGGAGAAACCGCAGATCCGCGCTGGGCTCAAAGACCTCAAGGTTGGGCAAAGCGTGCTGGTGACCTTTACCGACACCCTGGAAATCACCACGGCTCACGAAGGCTGAACAGCATGAGAGTGGGCATCAGCAATGATGCCCGTTTACTCAGGCGCGACGAGCTTGGCCCAGATAGGTTTCGATATTGCCCATTTCTTCATCCCAGCCCCGTGAGTTCATCTTGAAGGCTTTTTGGCGACGGGCCTCGGGGATGTTGTCGAACCCGGATTCAACCACCCGCAGCAGGATGCCCGGCGCGCGATCTTCGATGGTGAACTCCACCAGGGTTGGCGTTTCCTTGTCGTAATCGACACCCTCCGCCACCGCAAACGGGTGCCACCAGAAAGAGAACAACGTTTGCGGCAGGATGCGTTCGATCTTCGCCTTCCAGATCACATGCTCGTAACCGGGATACGTGATCGGCGCCTCGAGGGTTTCACCCACGACAAAGTGTTTGCCCTTGAGGGCAATACCAAACCAGTTGCCGAATTGCTCGGCATCGACAAGGGCTTCCCACACCTGTTTACGTGAAGCATTGAGCAGGATTTTTCGTTCTATACGATCCAATACGTGCATAAGTCACCTCCTCCATTGAAGGTAGGCGACATCAACCAATGCGCAACCTTTTCGATCACGCATTGGTGTTGCGACTTATCTCAGAACTTCCATTTGGCGTTGACCATCGCATTGCGCGGCTCGCCGTAGGAGCCCGAGTTGAACGTGCCCATGCCGTCGTAGTACTTCTTGTCGAACAGGTTGTTGACGTTCAGTCCCACGGACAGATGCTCGTCCACCTGGTAGTTGGCCAGCAGGCCGACCACGGCGAAGGGGTCTTGTACCGCCTTGTAGTAGGGCCCGGTGTAGTTGATCTGGCTGGTGGCGTACATCTCGCTTTGCCAGGTGACATTGCCGCCCACGGTCAGGCGGTTCAGGGCGCCCGGCAGGCGGTAGGAAGTACCGAGCTTGAACAGGTTGATCGGCTGGTTGACCTGTACGCGTTCACCGTCCTTGGCGTGGGATTCGCGGTAGGTGTAGCCGCCGAATACGTTCCAGCCTGCGGCCACTTCGCCGGAAATCTCGGTTTCGACCCCGCGTGTAGTGGTGCCGGCGATGGCTTTGTACACGGTCTTGCCAGTGGCATCGTTACCCGAATCGGCCGCGGTGTTCTTTTGCTCGATGTCGAACAGGGCAATGCTCGCGTTTAGCGCGCCGTCGAAGAATTCGCCCTTGAGGCCGATCTCATAGTTGTCCCCTTCAAGCGGTGCCAGTGAGCCGCCGCTTGCGGTTTTGTAGAACGTCTGCGGCAGGAAGATGCTGGTGTAGCTGGCGTAGACCGAGTAGGTGTCGTTGAGGTCGTAGATGATGCCCGCGTAGGGCGTCACGACACCGGTCTTCTTGGTTTTGTCGGTGTTTTTCGAGTAGGGCTCATAGAGACTGACCTCATCGAGTTGCTTCCACCAACTGACGCGGGTGCCGAGAATCAGGGTCAGTGGATCAATCGGTTTCAAACGCAATGCGCCATACACACCGGTCTGTTGCAGGGTGGTCACCGTGCCCCCGATCTTGTTGTAGGAACGGCGCCCATACTGCCGGCCATCCCAGGTGAAGATGTTGTCCACGTCGCCGTAATCATTGTCCTGGTCGGCCAGGGTACTGCTGTAGTTCGGAAAATTAAGATGGATGCGCGAAGAGCTCGCGCCCACGACCAGTTCGTGTTCACGCCCACCCAACTGGAACGGGCCGTTGGCATACACGTCAAGCATGTCCTGGGTCTGGTAGCTGTCGAGACGGTAGATGAATGCCCCGGCACCTTGGCCGGTGACCGGGTCCGGATAGCCGCCACTGGCAGAAGCGCCCTGCCCTTTGCGGTAGGAATACTGATGGCTGTAGGCAGTCTTCAGGCTCCAGTCGTTGTCGAGTTTGTGATCGAGCATCGTGGTGAAAGTGTAGCTGGTGTTGTCCATGTAACTGGAGCGCGTAGCCGGGTTGAAAGAGCGGGAAAAGTTGGTCTGGCGGCCAGTGTTGTAGAACAACGGAATATGGCCGTAGCTGGTGCCATTGGCGTCGTTGTTCTGGTAATCCAGGCTGGTGCGCAGGGTGGTGCTGTCATTCAGGTCGATATCGAGCGCGCCGTACATGACGCGCTTGTCTTGTTTGTACCAATCCACGAAGGATTTCTGCTTCTGGTACGCCGCGACAAATCGCCCGCGCACATTGCCGGTTTCGGTCAACGGGCCGGACACATCAACCTCGGAACGGTAACGGTCCCACGCGCCGGCTTCGCCGGAGATGTGGGCCTGGAAGTCTTTGGTCGGGCGCTTGCGCACCAGGTTGATGGTGGCGGACGGCGTGCCTGCGCCACTCATCAAGCCGGTAGCACCGCGTACGACTTCGACACGGTCGTAGAGGGCCATGTCGGAAAGCGGGCCGATAAATTGCTGGGATTCGTTGGCGATTTGCGACGGAATGCCGTCGTACTGGAAGTTCTGGATCTCGAAGCCGCGGGAGTAGAAGGAGTAGCGCTCGCTATCACGATGGTTGCTGCTGATGCCGGGGGTGAAGGTGAGCACCTCGCTGAGGGTGGACAGGTGCTGGTCATCCATCAGTTGGCGGGTGACCACGCTGACCGACTGCGGCGTTTCGCGTAGGGACAGAGGTAACTTTGTCGCGGTACTGGTCGCTCCGGTGGTGTAGGAACCGGTGCTTTCGGTGGTCAGGCCTAAACCTTCGGCGTTGATACTGGTGGCGCCGAGGGTCAAGGCACCGCCGCTGGCCTGGGGCGCCAAACGGTAACTGCCATCACTGTTGGCGGCGATGGCCAGGTTGCTGCCGGCCAGCAGCCGGGCAAAACCTTGTTCGACGCTGTACGTGCCCTGCAGGCCCGCGCTTTGCTTGCCGGCAGTGAGGCCGGAATCGAAGGACAGCACCACACCCGCCTCGCTGGCAAAGCGGCTCAACACCGAACCCAGGGGGCCGGGCGCAATGGCGAACGCCTGTTGCTGGCTGGCCGCCATTGCACTGGAGCCGCTCGCCAACAACGGGGCCAGCAGCCCGGCCTGCACCATCAGCGACACGCCAAACAACGCGACCTGCAAAGGCTTTTTGCGAAATGAGCGAAGCGGTTGATTGGCGACTGAGGTTTGCCCTGCGCGCATGTTGACTCCTGATGGTTCGAAACGAATGGAGGGGGTTTGCAGGAGGAGTCGAACGAGGGGCGGCAAATCGACAACGGACGTTGAGAATTATTTTCGATGTCAGGCGCGCGGGACCAATGTCGTCCAATAACGGGTACGTGCAACGAGGCGCACCGGCAGAGCGTGGGTCAGGGCGTTGAGGGTCAGGTCGATATCGTCCAGGGAGTACGCACCGGAGACCGGCAGGTGGCCGATTTCTGTGGCACACCCCAGGTAGCCAGGGCGGTAGCGTGCCAACTCGGCCACCAGGCGGTCCAGTCGCCAATTGTCGACGATCAGCCGCCCTTGCGCCCAGGCGCCGGCACCGGGGTCGTTGGGCCGAAGGGCGAGCATGCGCTGGCTATCGAAGGTGACGGTCTGGCCGGCGGTGACCACCGTTTCTGCAGGATCGGCGCCCAGACGTACCGCCACCGCGTGCTGCAATACGCTCATCGCCGTGAAGTCGTCGAACTGGCGCACGTCAAAGCGGGTGCCTAGCGCGCGCATCTCACCGTGGGCGCTGCGCACGAGAAACGGCCGGGGGTCGGGGGCGGTTTCCACGAGGATTTCTCCGGCACGCAAAATCACCAAGCGGTGTTCGGCGTTGTAGTGAATATCCACGGCACTGGCGGTATTGAGGGACAGTTGGCTGCCATCGTCCAGGCGCAGGCTGTGACGCTCGCCGGTGGTGGTGCGTTGATCGGCCATCCATAGCGGTGCCTTTCGATAGCCAGACCAACCGATGGCCGTCACGCCGGTACCGATCACCAGGCCCTTGAGCAATGCGCGGCGTCCCAGCCTCAGGGATTGGTCGGCGGCGACGTCCAGCACATTGACGGCGACGGCACCCGGCAGGCACTGGAGTTGGCTACGAAGGGCTTCTACGCGCTGCCAGGCCCATTGGTTCAGTGCGCTTTCGTCGCGCCAGGAGAGCCAAGCCACATGCAACAGGGAATCACCGGGCTCGGCGGCCAAACGGGCGACCCAGTGGGCCGCCGCACTGAGCGCCTGATGTTTCGGATCACGGGCCACCGTCAATGCTCCAGGGCGAAGATCAGGCAATGCTCGGTGGCTTTGGCAATGTATTTGGTCACCGAACTCACCGACACCTGTAGGTCCTCGGCGATTTCCTTGTAAGGCATCCCCTGCAACTGCGAGAGCAGGAAGGCGCGTTTGGCTTTGTACCCAAGGCCATCGAGCATGGCGTCCAGACGTTGCAGGGTTTCGATCACCAGCAACCGCTCTTCTGGCGAAATGGCATAGGCCTGGGGTTGTTCGGCCAAGGCCTGCAGATAAGCCTGCTCAAGGGCTTTGCGACGGAAGCTGTCGATCATCACGCGCTTGGCAATCGTCACCAGAAAATGCCGCGGCTCCTTCAACTCAGCGGCCAAAGGTTGGGTGCGCTCAGCCAGCAACAAACGGATAAAAGTATCTTGCGCCAGGTCTGCGGCCTGCTGGGAACAACCCAGGCGCGCACGCAGCCAGCTGACCAACCAGCGGTGGTGGTCACCGTAGAGTTGGCCAACAGGTTCGTGGGGGGAATGAGGCACAGCAGACGAAGGCATAATAATATTGCGCGCGAATGAGAACGCTTCGCAATTTAGACCAATGCCGGAATAAGGGCAATGATTTGTATCACTTGTGATGCGCAGCGCGGCGGCGAACGGTAGATTGCTCCCCTCCCCTTTGAGGTGAAGCACTATGACTCAGCAACTCCATGGAAGTTGTGCCTGCAAGGCCGTGCAGTATCAGGTGGACAGCCTGGATATGCCCATCAGCCACTGCCATTGCCAAAGCTGTCGCAAGGTCCACGCGGCGGCGTTCGTTGCGACTGCCGGTGTGATGCGCGAGCACTTCCGCTGGACCCAGGGCGAGGCGCTGTTATCGTCGTACGAATCTTCGCCGGGTAAATTCAGGCATTTCTGCGGGCGTTGCGGATCACACCTGATGGCCGAGCGCGGGCATCAGCCCCATGTGATTGTGCGGGTGGCGACGTTGGATGATGACCCAGGCATGCGCCCCACTTCGCACATCTGGACCGCCCACGATGTGCCATGGCTGGCACATGAGGACGTGGAGCAGTGGCCCGAATGGAAGGCGTGAATCAGACATGCGGGTCGCCGGGCGCTTTGGCCGGCGTCGCGTATTGAGGCTTCAGGTGGCCGTCCTGGTCGAGTAGCCAGGCGTCCATGATCTGTCGCACCACAGGGCCGGCAACCCGGCCGCCCGCCTCGCCGTTTTCGATCATCACCGAGATCACGATTTTCGGGTGTTCGGCGGGCGCAAAGCCGACGAACAAAGCGTTGTCGCGATGGCGTTCCAATGTCTTGTTACGATCGTAACGCTCACCCTGTTTGATCGCCACCACTTGCGCCGTACCACTCTTGCCGGCAATCCGGTATTGCGCGCCTTGCGCGGCGGCGCGGGCGATGCCGCGCGGGTCGTGCATCACCAGTTGCATGCCGTGGTTGACCTGCTCCCAGTCACGCGGGTCCTTGAGGACCACGTTGGGCATCGGGTTTTCATCCACCGGTGCCACGCCATTGATGGTCTTGGCCAGGTGCGGACGATTCCATACACCTTTGTTGGCGATCAACGCAGTGGCCTGGGCCAGTTGCAGCGGAGTGACCTGCATATAGCCTTGACCAATGCCGAGGATCACGGTTTCGCCGGGGAACCAGGGTTGGCGGCGTGTGGCGCGCTTCCAGGCTTGGGACGGCATCAGGCCGGCGGACTCTTCAAACATGTCGAGGGAGACTTTCTGGCCAAGGCCGAATTCGGCCAGGTAGTCGTGCAGGCGGTCGATGCCGAGCTTATGCGCCAGATCGTAGAAGTAGGTGTCGTTGGAACGCATGATGGCAGCGTCCATGTCCACCCAACCGTCGCCGCTGTGGTTCCAGTTTCGGTACTTGTGGTCGAAGTCGGGCAGTTGGTAGTAGCCGGGGTCGAACACGCGGGTCTGGGCGGTGACAACACCGCTGTCGAGGCCGGCGATAGCCACCTCGGGCTTGATCGTCGAGCCTGGCGCATAGAGGCCACGCAGTACGCGGTTGAAGAGCGGCCGGTCGATGGAGTCGTGGAGTGCGGCGTATTCCTTGAAGCTGATGCCGGTGACGAACATGTTCGGGTCAAAGCTCGGCTTGCTGACCATGGCCAGTACTTCGCCGGTCTGCGGGTCGAGGGCGACCACCGAACCACGACGATCGCCCAAGGCTTCTTCTGCGGCTTCCTGGAGGTGGATGTCGAGGCTGAGCACGATGTTTTTGCCGGGGATTGGGTCGGTATGCTTGAGCACGCGCAGAACGCGGCCCTGGGCGTTGGTCTCGACTTCCTCGTAACCAACGTGGCCGTGGAGTTCGGATTCGTAGAAACGCTCGATACCGGTCTTGCCAATGGACTGTGTGCCGCGGTACTCCACCGAGTCGAGGGACTTGGATTCCTTTTCGTTGATCCGGCCAACGTAGCCGATGGAGTGGGCGAAATGCGCGCCTAACGGATAGTGGCGAACGAACTGCGGCTCGACATCCACGCCGGGCAAGCGGAACTCGTTCACAGCCAACACGGCGATCTGTTCTTCGGTCAACTCGTAGAACAACGTGACGGGGACGAACGGATGGCGCGCCTGTTTCAGCGCTTTGTCGAACACGGCGCGGTCTTCGGCAGGCAGGTGCAGCAGATTGACGATGGCGTCCAGCTCACCTTTGAGATCAGTGGTGCGCTCACGGGTGATGGTCAGGTTGTAGCTGGGGCGGTTGTCGGCCAGTACAACGCCATTGCGATCATAGATCAAGCCGCGCGTCGGCGTGATGGGCAGAACGTGCACGCGGTTGTTTTCAGAAATCGTGGAGTGGTAATCGAACTGTACGACCTGCAGGAAGTACATGCGACCAACCAGGGCACAGGTGATGCCAATCACCAACAGCGCGCAGGCGAGCAGGCGCTTGTTGACCAGGCGGTTTTCTTTTTCGTGATCTTTGATCGGTATGGCTTCAGGCATTTCTACAGCATCTCGTTGAAAAAGGGCGACGCCGCGTCCTGCGGGTGAACGATCAGTCCTTATGAAAATGTGCTGCACCATACCAAAAATGCAGAAACACTTTGTATTGATTTCCCCAACGGTATGCTCGAGGAGCATGTCGATGCTTGGCTGACTTTTCTCGCGCCCAAAACAAAACCCCATCTGCTTTCGCAAATGGGGTTTCGGAATTTAATCTTGACGATGACCTACTCTCACATGGGGAAACCCCACACTACCATCGGCGATGCATCGTTTCACT
>NZ_JBRFJB010000006.1:0-168295 GCF_053456465.1 Pseudomonas acericola (SeqCode)
CGATAAACTGAAGCAACCCACTGCCGAAACCTACATAACTCATTGTTTACCAAGGAGTTTTCCGTTTCGACTGCGCCGGAAGTGGGGCGAATTATAGACATCTGGAATCTGCCGTCAACCGTTAATTACGCTTTTGTTGCAGAAGGTGCTTTTTTAGCAATAAGACGTGGTATTCGGCGCATCACTGGCGGAATCCGCAAGACCAAAAGCAGCGCACCTATAGAAGCATAGACAACCCACTCCTTCAGATCGGCTCGCACGATCCACAACATATGCAGCAAGCCCAGCCCGAGAATCACGTAAACCAGACGATGCAATTTCTTCCACCGACTGCCCAAACGTCGCTGGCTATAGCGATTTGAAGTCACTGCCAACACCAAAAGCGACAAGAAGCCCAACGCCCCCACAATTATGTAAGGCCGCTTACGCAGCTCAACCCCCAGCTGCGACCAATCAAGCCCAAGGACAAACACGCAATAAGCCGCCAAATGCAGCACTACATAAGCAAAGCACCACAACCCCAACTGCCGGCGCACAGCTATCCACCCTGCCCAACCGCTGAGCTTCTGCAGCGGCGTCATTCCAAGGGTAATCAGCAAAAGGATCAACGTTCCGAGACCAAGTCGATCCACCAGCACCTTGCCTGGATCAGGCCCGAGAACCGAGCTCCACGCTTCGTATAGCCAGAATAGCGGCCACACTGCCGACGCGATAAAGACGCCGAGGCGCCAGATTGGATAGCGCATCAGTAGTTCTTCCGCAAATCCAGGCCGCTATAAAGAGAGGCAACCTCATCCGAGTAGCCATTGAACATCTGCGTCTCACGCACATTGGGACTGAACAGCCCACTCGGCAGGCGCCGCTCCCGCGCCTGGGTCCAGCGCGGATGATCAACCGTGGGGTTCACATTCGCGTAGAACCCATACTCATCCGCCGCAATACTCTGCCAGGTGGTTTTCGGCTGCTCACTCACGAGACTGATGCGCACGATGGACTTCACGCTTTTGAAGCCGTACTTCCACGGCACCACCAAGCGCAACGGTGCGCCATTCTGGTTAGGCAGCTCACGCCCGTACATGCCAACGGCAAGGATCGCCAAAGGGTTCATCGCCTCATCCAGACGCAACCCTTCTATATAAGGCCAGTCGATCAGGCCAAAGCTTGAACGCTGGCCCGGCATGCTCTTCGGATCCTGGAGCGTCTCAAATCGAATGTACTTGGCCTTGGACGTCGGTTCGACCTGCTTGAGCAAAGCCGAGATCGGGAAGCCGATCCAGGGAATGACCATCGACCACGCCTCGACACAACGCAAGCGGTAGATCCGCTCCTCCAACTGATACGGTTTCATGAAGTCTTCCAGGGCATAACGCCCCGGCTTTGCAACCTCACCATCAATCACAACACTCCAGGGCTCAGTCTTGAGCGAGCCGGCGTTCGTTGCCGGGTCACCTTTGCCGGTGCCGAACTCATAGAAGTTGTTGTAGTGGGTTGCATCCTTGAAGGGCGTTATCGCTTCGTCTTTTACCGTCACCGCCTGCCATTGGGTGCCCCGCAGTTTCTCGGCAAACCACTTCGGCGCCTTGCCCGGCTCGACATCGGCGTACCGCGAGGCATCATCCGCACTGGCCCAGCGCGGTAAGCTGCTGGCAGCAATACCGGCGAGCGCACCACCGAGCAAGCTGCGGCGAGAGAAATAAAGGGATTCAGGCGTGACATCCGACTCGTGGCAATCGGACGCTTTTGGCAATTTGATTAACATGGCAACTCCGCAGCATTGGAGAACTGATGCACCAATAGACTGCGGAGTATGGGGGAAATTACATTAAGGCAATGTTTTGTCCCGACGCAGGTGCAGCAAGTACTGGACCGGGCCCGACGCCGCATAGACCAGGAACGCCAACAGCAGAATCCGCGGCGGATCACTGAAGACCACGGCGAACACCAGCACAACGGCCAGGATTGCCACAAAAGGCACACGCCCCTTGAGATCCAGCTCCTTGAAGCTGTTGTACTTGATATTGCTGACCATCAGCATGCCGGCCGCCGCAACCATCAAGGCCACCAGGAACGACATCTTCGAACCCTGGATGCCGTAGTCACTGAACGCCCAGACGATCCCCGCTACCACACCCGCTGCAGCCGGGCTGGCCAGGCCGATGAAGTAACGCTTGTCAGCGGTCCCCACCTGAGTATTGAAACGCGCCAGGCGCAAAGCAGCCCCCGCGACATAGATAAAGGCGACCATCCAGCCGACCTTGCCCATATCACCCAGCGCCCAGGCAAATGCCAGCAACGCAGGTGCAACACCAAAGGCAACCATGTCCGACAGCGAGTCGTACTCGGCACCGAAGGCACTTTGGGTATTGGTCATGCGCGCCACACGCCCATCCAGGCCGTCGAGCACCATGGCAACAAAGATTGCGATGGCAGCAAAACCGAAGTATTTGCTGGCACTGACCGCATCGCCCGCCGCCAACGCACTTTGGGCGCTCATGGAGTTGATGATGGAATAGAACCCGGCAAACAGGTTCGCCGTGGTGAACAGGTTGGGCAGCAGATAGATGCCACGATGCCGGACCTTGCGGCCTTCCGCGTCATGCCCTTCTTCGACATGCTCATCGATCGGTAGCAGGCTTTCGGCGTCAGAAGCCTGGTTTGGCTCTTCGGGACGTTCGCTCATGGACTTTACCTTGCAACGGTGTGAAAAAAATTCGACTGATACTTGCGGCGAGTATTCGCCCGCAAACGATGCAGCTTTATACCAGAACCTGCCCCCCAAACGAAAAAACGCGGCCTAAGCCGCGTTTTCCCTTGATGCGTGCGACTTAGTTTTTGGCTTTGTCGACGATCTTGTTGGCACCGATCCACGGCATCATGGAGCGCAGTTGCTCGCCGATGACTTCGATACCGTGAGCGGCGTTGTTACGACGCTTGGCGGTCATCGAAGGGTAGCCGGTAGCGCCTTCGGTGATGAACATTTTGGCGTATTCGCCGTCCTGAATACGTTTCAGGGCGTTGCGCATGGCCTGGCGGGACTCGGCGTTGATCACTTCCGGGCCGGTCACGTACTCGCCGTATTCGGCGTTGTTGGAGATCGAGTAGTTCATGTTGGCGATACCGCCTTCGTACATGAGGTCAACGATCAGCTTCAGTTCGTGCAAGCACTCGAAGTAGGCCATTTCTGGCGCGTAGCCAGCTTCAACCAGGGTTTCGAAGCCAGCTTTCACCAGCTCAACGGTACCGCCGCACAGAACGGCTTGCTCGCCGAACAGGTCGGTTTCAGTCTCGTCCTTGAAGGTGGTTTCGATGATGCCGGTACGACCACCGCCAACGCCAGCGGCGTAGGACAGCGCAACGTTCTTGGCGTTGCCCGAAGCGTCCTGGTAGATCGCGATCAGGTCAGGGATACCGCCGCCTTTGACGAACTCGGAACGCACGGTGTGGCCCGGTGCTTTCGGCGCGATCATGATCACGTCGAGGTCAGCGCGCGGCACAACCTGGTTGTAGTGGATCGCGAAGCCGTGGGAGAAGGCCAGGGTGGCGCCCTTCTTGATGTTCGGCTCGATTTCGTTCTTGTACAGCGCGGACTGGAACTCGTCCGGGGTCAGGATCATGACCAGGTCGGCAGCAGCAACAGCGGAAGCAACGTCAGTCACTTTCAGGCCGTGGGCTTCAGCTTTGGCAACAGTGGCCGAGCCTTTACGCAGGCCAACGGTCACGTCAACGCCGGAGTCTTTCAGGTTGCACGCTTGAGCGTGGCCCTGGGAGCCGTAGCCGATGATGGCGACTTTCTTGCCCTGGATGATCGACAGGTCACAATCTTTTTCGTAATAAACTTTCATGAGGTTCCTCTATATATCCAGGCCGTAAGGCCATTCACTAATTTGGGTTAGATGCTGAGTACTTTGTCGCCACGGGCAATCCCGGTGACACCACTGCGTACCGTTTCCAGAATCGAGGCCGTCCCGATCGACTGGATGAAGCTGTCCAGCTTGTCGCTCGTACCGGTCAGTTGAACGGTATAAACACTGGCGCTCACATCGACGATCTGCCCGCGATAAATATCGGTAGTGCGCTTGATCTCGGCACGTTGAGCACCCGTGGCCTTGACTTTAACCAGCATCAGCTCGCGCTCAATGTGGGCACTTTCCGACAGGTCGACCAGCTTGACCACTTCGATCAGCTTGTTGAGGTTCTTGGTGATCTGCTCGATCACCTCATCATGGCCTACGGTGGTCAACGTCAGGCGCGACAGAGTCGGGTCTTCGGTCGGGGCCACGGTCAGGCTTTCGATGTTGTAGTTGCGTTGCGAAAACAGACCGACAACACGAGACAGAGCGCCGGGTTCGTTCTCCAGAAGCAGGGAGATAATATGCCGCATGATTAAGTACGCTCCGTCTTGTTCAGCCACATGTCGCGCATAGAGCCGTCTTTGATCTGCATCGGGTAGACGTGCTCGCTGGTATCCACCTTGATATCGATGAACACCAGGCGGTCCTTCATGGCGAACGCCTCTTCCATCTTCGGCTTCAGATCTTTCAGATCGGTGATGCGAATGCCGACGTGGCCATAGGCTTCAACCAATTTGACGAAATCTGGCAGCGACTCCATGTAGGAGTGGGAGTGACGGCTGTTGTAGCTCATGTCCTGCCACTGGCGAACCATGCCCAGTACGCCGTTGTTCAGGCAGACGATCTTCACCGGAAGGCCGTACTGCAAGCAGGTCGACAATTCCTGGATGTTCATCTGGATGCTGCCTTCACCGGTCACGCATGCAACGTCGGTGTCCGGGAAGCTCAGCTTCACACCCATGGCCGCCGGAAAACCAAAGCCCATCGTGCCCAGGCCACCGGAGTTGATCCAGCGGTTGGGTTTATCGAACTTGTAGTACTGCGCGGCGAACATCTGGTGTTGGCCCACGTCGGAGGTTACAAAGGCGTCGCCCTTGGTCACTTCGCACAGGGTTTCGATCACGGTTTGTGGCTTGATGACGCTGCCGTCGCCCTTGTCATAAGGGAACAGGCCGCGGTCGCCGCGCCATTCGTCGATCTGTTTCCACCAGCTGGCAACGGACTCCTTGTTTGGCGTTTCGCCGATGTCCTTCAGCGCAGCGACCATTTCGGTCAGCACGCTTTCCACAGGACCTACAATCGGCACATCGGCCTTGATGGTCTTGGAGATGGACGCCGGATCGATGTCGATGTGGATGATCTTGGCATTCGGGCAGAATTTGCTCGGGCCGTTGATCACGCGGTCATCGAAGCGCGCACCGACCGCCAGGATCACGTCAGCGTGGTGCATGGCCAGGTTGGCGGTGTAGCTGCCGTGCATACCCAGCATGCCGACGAACTGACGGTCGGTGCCCGGGAATGCGCCAAGGCCCATCAGGGTGTTGGTCACTGGCAGGTTGAGCATCTTGGCCAGTTCGGTCAGCGGTGCGGAACCGCCGCCCAGAATCACGCCACCGCCCGAGTACAGCACAGGGCGCTTGGCCGCCAGGAGCATTTCTGCCGCCTTGCGGATTTGCCCCGAGTGCCCACGGACTGCCGGGCTGTAGGAGCGCAGCTTGGCTTTCTTCGGGAAGACGTATTCGAATTTTTCCGCTGGGTTGGTCATGTCCTTAGGGATATCGACCACCACAGGACCCGGGCGACCGGACTGCGCGAGGTAGAACGCCTTTTTCATGACTTCCGGGATTTCCGAGGCATGCTTGATCATGAAGCTGTGTTTCACGATCGGCCGGGAGATACCGATCATGTCGGTTTCCTGGAATGCGTCGGTGCCCACCATGGTGCTTGGCACCTGGCCGGAAATGATCACCATCGGGATGGAGTCCATATACGCAGTCGCGATGCCAGTGATGGCATTGGTTGCGCCTGGGCCGGACGTTACCAGTACCACACCGGCTTTACCGGTGGCACGGGCATAACCGTCAGCCATATGGGTCGCGGCCTGTTCGTGGCGAACCAGGATGTGATTAACAGCCGGTTCCTTGAACAGCGCGTCGTAGACATGCAGCAGAGCACCACCTGGGTACCCGTAGATATAGTCGACGCCTTCGTCACGCAAAAAGCGGACGAGCATCTCACCACCAGATAAAAGCTCCACGTTGTTCACCTCTAAAACGCCAGAATACCGTCCGTTGAAAACCGACGGGTCTTAATAGGTTTACTTCTCAACAGAGCATGAGCGACGGTGGTCGCCGACTACGTCAGCACTGACTGAGCAAGTATTGGGATCGTCCCAAGTGTTGCGGGCTTTTCCCACCCAGCGCGAGGTAACGCGTTGCGGGTGTAACAGGTCGGCGCGGATGTGCGCCTCATGATCTGCCGAGCGGGCCTGCTTCTGGCAGTCCCGATACAGCGGACTTTGGATTCTTCTGTTTCAGGCCGTTCAAGTCAAGCAATAATTGCGCTTTTTTCCAACTAAGCGCATGAGAACGTAGAAGAAAGGGCTTTGAGGAGGGATAAAACTCGCCTGAATGTCGTCAAGCGGTAGAAATGTGCGCAAGACTGCCGGAAAACCCGGCAGTCAGGCAATTAACGAGCGTCGACGATCAATTGATCGAACTTTTTCAGCGCGTTACGCAATCCAAGGCTCTCTCGCGGGCGGTCGGCGTAGACCATTTCCGCCATCTCCAAGATGCCCGACGCATTCGGCAACGGCAGATCCTGTTCGAGGATCTGCTTCATGCGCGCCAGGAAGATCCATTGCAACCACTGGTGAAAGTCCAAGGTATCGACCGAAAAGGGCTCGACACTGCTGAGCGCCTCGACGCTGGGGGACACCTCGCCCCACCAGCCCTGCACGCGCAACTCGCGCTCAATCAGCAACAACTGCTCGGCAATCGCAGGAAAACGCACATCCATCAGTAGGTAACCTTGCCTTTTTGCCGTGCCTGGGCGGCACCGGCGGCATCGCCTTGGGCCGCACGCGCATCACCGATCAGTGCCCACAGGTTGGCTTGCAAGTCGGGACGACCGTTGGCCAGCGTCAGGCCGCGACGGGCGAACTGTTCGGCTTGCGGCGCATCACCCTGGGCCATGCGCACCTGGGCCAGGCGATACAGCACTTGCGGCTCGCGAGGCGCAACACGCTGGGCACGCTCCAGGCTGGACGACGCGCCATTGAGATCGCCACCGGCCTGCTGTTGCTGGGCAGTGGTCAGCAGCGCCAATACCGGGCCGTCCAGTTGCTCGTCAGCCGACAGGCCACCGGAGTTTGAGGACGACGGAATGCCGCTCGGCGTCGATGGCATGTTGTAAGTGCCCTGGTTGATCGGCGCCGTTTGAATCGGCGCGGCATCAATTGGACCGGAGGTGCTTGGCCCCGGGGTCCAAGGCTCTGCGCTGATCGGCGCGGCGGTAGCAGCACCGCCACCCGGCACCATCACCACCACGCCAGAATCCTGCGGCACAGCCTGCGGACGGGCTTGAGCGGGACGATTCGTCACGGTCTGGCGGAAGCCGCCATTGGCCGAGATACGGTCGCTGTTGGACACCGCAGTGCTCGAATCCACCACAGGGATGGAGCCGCGCTGCACGCTGGAGCAACCACCGAGCAAAGCCAGAGTTGTAATAGCTGGAAACAACCACTTGTTCACGTGAAACCCTCTTTGCTTAATTCATCCAGCCCTTGACCCAATCCATCACCGAATCCGCGTCAGCAGGGGCACTGCCACCGCACGCGGCGCCGGGTGGTGGCTCGCTGCCGCGAATATACGGCATCTGTACCGCGCCCGGACAGTTGGCATCGGAGCCCTGCCCCGTGTGCGGATCAATCCAGGCCTGCACGATGTTGTCCGGCTGCGGCATGTTCAATGGCAGCGGGTCGGCCTTGCGCATGAAACTGGTCCAGACTTGCAGCGCGCCGGTCGCCCCGGTGAACGGGGTCTTGCCGTTGTCATCACGGCCCATCCACACCACCGCCAGCACATCCTGGCCGAAGCCGGCGAACCAGCTGTCACGCGAGTCGTTACTGGTACCGGTCTTGCCTGCCAGTGTCAGGTTCGATGGCAGCACCTTATAGACCGAGGCACCGGTACCTTCACGCATCACGCGCTGCATGGCGTTCTGGATCAGGTAGATGGAGCCTGCATCGAAACGTTGCTGAATCTGGAACGGATAACGCTTGAGCGGCTCACCTTCGGCGGTCAGCACGCTACGAATCCCACGCATCGGGGTATTGAAACCACCGTTGGCCAGGGTCTGGTACATGGTCGCGACTTCCATCGGCGTCATCGCGCCGGCACCCAGCAGGATCGACGGGAAAGCCGGGAATTCACGGGTGATGCCCAGGCGAGCGAGGGTTTTCAACACATTCGGCACGCCCACTTCAAGCCCGAGGCGAGAGGTGGAGATGTTGTAGGAATGCGCCAGCCCTTGGTACAGGAACACCGTACCGTGGGAACGACGGTCGAAGTTCTGCGGTGTCCACACCTGGCCATCGCCACCTTTGACCGACAGCGGATCATCCGACAGCCAACTGGTCAGGGTGTATTTGCTTGGTTTCTCCAACGCCGTCAGGTAGACCGCCGGCTTGACCAGCGAGCCAATCGGCCGCACCGCATCCAGTGCACGGTTGAAACCGGCAAAACTGGCCTGGCGGCTGCCCACCATTGCCTGGACCTCACCGGTCTCCGGGTTGGTCACGACCATGGCCGCTTCGACTTCATCCGCGCCTTTGCGGCCCGTCATGCGCTTGAAGGTGTCGTTGACCGACGCTTCGGCCTTCATCTGCAGGATCGGATCGAAACTGGTGAAGATCCGCAGGCCTTCTTCGGTCAAGTCTTCGTCGCGGTAGTCTTCGCGCAGTTGGCGCTTGACCAGGTCGATAAAGCCCGGGAACGAACTGTCGGCCAGTTTGCCGCGCGTGGTGACGCCCAGCGGCATCTTTTTCGCCGCCGCCACTTGTTCAGCGGTGGCAACGCCCTGCTGTTCCAGTACATCCAACACCAGGTTGCGGCGCTCCAGCGCACGCTCCGGGTTGCGCCGCGGGTTGTAGTAGGACGGGCCCTTGACCATGCCGACCAGCAACGCGACCTGATGCAACTTGAGTTCGGACAGCGGCTGGCCAAAGAAGAACTGGCTGGCCAAGCCGAAACCGTGCACCGCGCGCTGGCCGTCCTGGCCGACGAAGACCTCATTGAGGTACGCCTCGAGGATCTCCTGCTTGCTGTAGTGCAGCTCCAGCAGCATCGCCATCATGGCCTCGGTGAGCTTGCGGGTCAGGCTGCGCTCATTGGTCAGGTAGAAGTTCTTGACCAATTGTTGCGTCAGCGTACTGCCGCCCTGGGTCATCTTGCCGCCGGAGGTGTTCACCCAGACTGCGCGGGCAATCGACTTCGGCGAGACGCCCCAGTGGCTGTAGAAATCGCGGTCTTCTACGGCGACCAGGGTTTCGAGCAGGTACGGCGGCACCTGATCAAGCTTGATCAGGATGCGATCTTCAAGGTTCTTCGGGTAAATGCCGCCGATCATCAGCGGTTCCAGGCGCACCACCGGCAGCTTCGAGCCGTTGAGGGACGCCAGTTCGGCCACGTAGTCGCCGGAGAAACGCACGCGCACCGGTTGGGCTTTTTCCAGGCCTTCATAGAACTGGAAGCCACGGGTGTTCAGATCGACGGTATTGCCGCTGACCGCCGCCGCGCCCGGGCCGTTGCTCACGGGTTCACGGCGATAGCCCAGCGCATCGAGCTCGGTGAGGAAGTCATCCTTGCTCAGCTTCTGGCCGGTGAACAACTCCAGCGGGCGTGCGTACACCTTGGCCGGAATGGTCCAGCGCTTGCCGGAGAACTTCTCCTGCACCACAGCGTCGAGGTACACCGCAAAGCCGGCAAGTACCACAAGGCCCACCAGACTGAGCTTGAGCGCCCAGCCCAGCCACGGGCGCAGGCCGCGGGAAGGAGGTTTTTTACGGGAACGGGGAGATCGGGTTCGAGTCATGGCGGCGGATTATACGCACTTTGTTGATGTTCAACATGAGCCGGACAGCGGTTTGCATGGCAGGCGCCAGCAGCCATAATGCCCGCCATGATTTCCCCCAGTCTTTGAAGGATCGCCCGTGAGCCAGTCCCTGATCGCAGCCCTGCAAAACCCGGCTTTGTACCCTCATCCGGTTGAAGCGTTCCAAGTTATCGAGACCCATATTTCCTGGGTCGTGCTCACCGGTCCTTACGCTTATAAATTGAAGAAGCCGATGAACTTCGGCTTCCTGGACTTCACATCGCTGGAAGATCGCGGCCACTTCTGCCGTGAAGAGCTGCGTCTCAACGCGCGCCTGACCGAAGATTTGTACCTTGAAGTATTGCCGATCACCGGCACTGCCGAAGCCCCGCAACTGGGTGGCGAGGGCCCGGCCATCGAGTACGCGCTGAAAATGCGCCAGTTCCCGCAAAGCCAGTTGCTCAGCACCCTGCAAGCCAACGGCGAACTGACCGCCGCGCACATCGATGAGATGGCCAAGCAGATTGCACATTTCCACCTCACGGCGCCGAAAGTCCCGCAAGACCACCCGGCCGGCACCCCGGATGAGCTCATGGCACCGGTTCGCCAGAACTTCGACCAGATCCGCCCGTTCCTCAGCGACAAGGCGGACCTGACCCAACTGGACGCTCTGCAAGCCTGGGCCGAAAGCAGCTTCGAACGCCTCAAGCCGCTGTTTGCCCAGCGCAAACTGGAGGGTTTCACCCGTGAATGCCACGGTGACATCCACTTGGGTAACGCCACCCTGATCGATGGCCAGGTCGTGATCTTCGACTGCATCGAGTTCAATGAACCGTTCCGCTTCACCGACGTTTACGCCGACACCGGCTTCCTGGCGATGGACCTGGAAGACCGTGGCCTCAAATCCCTGGCGCGGCGTTTCATCAGCCAATACCTGGAGCTGACCGGCGACTATCAAGGCCTGGAAGTGCTGAACTTCTACAAAGCCTACCGCGCCTTGGTACGCGCCAAGATTGCGCTGTTCAGCATGCCGGGCGACGCCACTCCAGTGCAGCGTGCCACCAGCCTGCGCCAGTACCGCAACTACGCCAACCTGGCAGAAAGCTACAGCACCATCCCGTCGCGTTTCCTGGCGATCACCCACGGTGTTTCTGCCGTCGGTAAAAGCCAGGTGTCCATGCGCCTGGTCGAAGCCCTCGGCGCCGTGCGTCTGCGTTCGGATGTGGAACGCAAGCGCCTGTTCGGCGAGCAGCAGGTGGAAAACACGCCACAGGCCGGCATCTATGCGGCCGACGCCAGCGCCGCTACCTACGCACGCTTGAATGAGCTCGCCGCGACCGTGCTGCGCGCCGGTTTCCCAGTCGTGCTGGATGCCACTTTCCTGAAGCGCACCCAACGCGAAGCCGCCGCCAAGGTTGCCGAAGCCACCGGCGCGCCCTTCCTGATCCTGGACTGCAACGCACCACGGGCCGTTATCGAGAGCTGGCTGGCACAGCGTCAGGCGGATAAAAACGACCCTTCCGACGCCACATTGGCAGTAATCGACGAACAGCAAGCCAATCGCGACCCACTGACCGCCGAAGAACTGCTCCTGAGCAAGCGCGTCGAAACCAATGAAAGCGGGACGTTGGACGCCTTGGTGGCGCACATCCGCCAGCGCCTGCCGGGTCTGTAAGAAATATTTCTTGGCCGTGTCACCTACTTTGGGCGCACGGCCAAGCGATAGTGGCACTATAATGGCGTCATAAATCCAACAGGAGTCGTTGTCATGAGTCAGCCCAAGCTTCTTGATACCCCGCTCTATTCGCTCCTGCATAAAGACGATATCCGCGGCTTCAACCAGGAACGCCCGAAAGACGGCACCATCGACATGCGCGGCGGCGATTTCCGCGGGCTGGATCTACGTGACTTGAACGCTGTAGGCGTGGACTTTACCGACGCCTACTTCCGCTCTGCCGACTTGCGCGGCCTGGACTTGCGCGACTGCTCACTGGAGGGCGCCAGCCTGGCCCATGCACAAATCTCGGGCACCTACTTCCCGCCTGAGCTGACCGCCGATGAGATCCTCATGTCGGTCAATTTCGGTACGCGCCTGCGCTACCGCACCAAGTAACTTCTTGCATAAAAACCCCGGAGCGCACCCGTGCGCCGGGGTTTGCGCCTGCCTGGCAAAAAATCCTCGGATCATTCTTATAAGCTTTTAGGCCGCTTCCGGCCAAAGAACCACGCTTTTCCTACTGAGCGCTACACTCCTTTTCAGGCTTGCCTGGTCACGATACCCACCGAACCATTCGGCCGTCGCAAGGAGGCTTGATGAACGATGAGCTGCAACACCTGAAAAACCTCGGCAAGACGTCGGCACAGTGGCTGCATGCGGTGGGCATCCACAGTGCGTCCGACTTACGCCGCCTAGGCGCGGTCGATGCCTATCGAGCTGTGCGGACTCGCGGGTTCCGCGCATCGAAAGTACTGCTGTATGCAATCGAAGGGGCATTGATGGATGTTCACTGGAACGATATTCCAGCCGAACGCAAGGAGGCGTTGAACCGTCAATTGGATGCTATCTCGGCACGCCAAAAAAATTAGAGCGCTAACCAAGCCCAGCAATTTCGGGCATTCCAAACGGGCGTTTGAGAAAAGCCGAAGTGAGTGCAAAAACAAATGTTGACTCTCAAATGAGAATCGTTATGATTATCACAACTGGTCGCGAGATCAGCCGATAACTGAAAGACCATTGGTTCGGACTCTCAGATTATCTCCTCATCAGGCTAATCACGGTTATTTGACCCGGCTCTTGCCGGGTCTTTTTTTGCCTGTGAAAAAGCTGATCTCAGCGCGCGATAATCAGCGGATGCCCGCGCTCTGGATGGGGTTGCACCAACACATCCAAGCCAAACACTGCTTTCAGCGGCTCCGGGCGCATCACCAGCGCCGGCGTATCCAGGGCATGGGGACGGCCGTCCTCCAGCAACAGAATCCGATCGCAGTAGCGCGCCGCCAGGTTCAGGTCATGCAGGATCACCAACACGGCTGCACCGCGATCCGCAAAGGTGCGAATGGCTTGCAAGGTCGTGTGTTGATGCAAGGGATCCAGCATCGACGTCGGCTCATCCAGCAACAATGTCTGTCCCGCCTCGCCCGGCCATAACTGCGCCAGCACCCGCGCCAGGTGCACGCGCTGACGCTCACCGCCAGACAAAGCAAGATAACTGCGACCGCTCAAATGCCCGACATCCGCAGCCTGCAACGCCGCCGCGATAATTTCGTCATCGCGCACCCGCCCGGTCTGATGGGGCAAGCGCCCCATGCCGACGACTTCTTCGACACGGAAAGCAAAATCCAGAGTCGAGGTTTGCGGCAACACAGCCAACCGTTGCGCACGCTCCGCGCCACTCCAATCGCCCAAGGGCCGCTGATCCAACCACACGCCGCCCTGGTCCGGCTGCAACTCACCACACAACGCCCCAAGCAACGTGCTTTTGCCCGCACCATTGGGGCCCAGCACACCGAGCACTTCCCCCGGCAACAATTGCAGGGTGACATCCGCCAGCACGGTTTTGCGTCCGCGCCGGATCTGCAAGTCTTCCACACGCAGCATCAGGCACGCCCCCGCAACAACAGGTAAAGAAAAAATGGCGCGCCGATAAACGCCGTCACAATGCCGATGGGCAATTCCGCCGGCGCCAGGGCCAGGCGCGCCACCAGGTCGGCAAACAGCAACAAACTCGCCCCCGCCAGCACCGAGGCCGGCAGCAGCACGCGATGATCCGGCCCCGCCAGCAAGCGCACCAGGTGCGGCACCACCAAGCCGACAAAACCGATCATCCCCGCCGCCGCCACTGCCGCGCCCACACCCAGGGCCGTGCAGAACACCAGTTCGCGCTTGAGCCGCTCAACGTCAATCCCGAGATGGCTGGCCTCCGACTCGCCCAGCAGCAGCGCGTTCAACGCCTTGGCCCGGCGCGGCAACCACAGTGCGACGCCGGCGCTCACCAGCAACAACGGCCACAGCCGCGAATAGCTGGCGCCATTGAGGCTGCCCAGGTTCCAGAAGGTCAAGGTGCGCAAGGTGGCGTCATCCGCCAGGTAGGTAAATAAACCCACAGCCGAACTGGCGAGTGCCGTCAGCGCAATACCAGCCAGCAGCATCGTTGCGACATTGGTCTGGCCGTTACGCCGCCCCAGTCGATACACCAGCGCGGTGACACCCAACCCACCGAGAAACGCGCACAACGACAACAGGTACGGACCGAACGCATCCGGCAAGCCGCCAAAAAACGTTCCACCGACAATCGCAATGGCCGCCCCCAGCGCGGCGCCGCTGGACACACCGACCAACCCCGGATCCGCCAGCGGGTTGCGAAACAAGCCCTGCATCGCCACACCCGACAATGCCAGCACGCCGCCCACCGCCAACCCCAGCAATGTGCGCGGCAAACGGATCTGCCCCAGGATCAGCTCCGCCTGCTCCAGCCCTTGGCCGTCAATGGGCACGCCCATCAAGCGCAACGCCGCCTTGAGCGTATCCAGCAACGGCAGGCTGACCGGGCCCAGGGCTAACGACAGCCAGATCGCCAGCACACACAACAGCGCCAGCCCGATAAACAGCGTCTTGGGTTTAACCAGAGTGGTCATGGAGCGGGCTTGGCCTGGGACGGGTAAAACCCGGCGGACAACTGCACCAGGCTGTGCGGCAAGCGCGGCCCGAGCCCACCGACCAGCAGCGTCGGGTCCAACTCAAACACCCGCCCACTCTTGGCCGCAGGGGTTGCCGCCAGGATCGGGTTTTCCTTGAACAAGGCCGCCCGCGCCGCATCACCGCTCAGGGCGCGATCAGAAAACACCAGCACATCAGGGCTCAAGCCCGCCAGCGACTCCACGGAAAATGGCTTGTAGCCCGTATGGGTTGCCAGATTGTGCCCGCCCGCCTGTTGCAGCACCCAATCTGCCGCCGTGTCTTTACCCGCGATCAGCGGCTTGCCGCCTGCATGGCCGAGCAACAGCAACACACCCGGGGCTTTTTGCGTGGCTTGCGCCTTGGTCAGCCAGCTCTTTTGCTGGTCCAGGGCCTGCTCATACCCGGCAAACAATTCACTGGCCTTGCCCTCATCACCCAGCAGCTTGCCCAGGTGCTGAAGATTGCCTTGCAGCGTCGGCAAGTCCGGCTGGGCCGAGAACATTTCCACTTGCACGCCGGCGCTGCGGATCTGTGCCAGTACCGGCGGCGGGCCCATTTCCTCGGTGCCCACCAGGATCTGCGGACGCAGGCTCAGGATGCCCTCCGCCGACAGTTGTCGCTGATAACCAATGCTCGGCAAGGCCTTGAGTGACGCCGGGTGCTGACTGGTGGTGTCCACCCCCACCAGCTTCGACTCACCGCCCAGGGCCGTCACCCACTCCGAAAGCGCCCCACCGGCACTGACCCAGCGTTGCGGCAGTTCAGAGGCTTGCGCCCCGTGGTTGACCAGCAGTCCGACAACAAGCGCAATAGCGCTGGTACTCAGGCGCATAACAGGGTTTCCTTCCAGAGGCGGGGCCTTACGAGCACCCGACGATGTGACAGATAATCCCTGCCTGGCATCGTACTGAGCGCCCAGTCAGCTAACGGGCGAAGCCGGCATTTGATAATTGTTTGCATTTGAACGTCAAGGCACTTAAGGATTGAAATGAAGTTTCTCTGCCCCTCCGACACTCTCGCGCCCGACAGCAGCCGCGGTTTTGAACTCGATGGTTGCAAATTGTTGGCGGTGCGCCGTGACGGCGTTGCCTACTTCTATATCAACCGCTGCCCGCATCGCGGCATCCCGCTGGAATGGCAGACCGACCAGTTCCTCGACACCAGCGCCAGCCTGATCCAGTGCGCCACCCACGGCGCCTTGTTCCTGATCGAAAGCGGTGAGTGCATCTCCGGCCCGTGCGCCGGGCAAAGCCTCACCGCCCTGCCCGGCCGTGAAGACGCACAGGGCCTGTGGGTGGAACTCTAGTCGAGCAGTACCTCAAGGCGCCGGTCCACACACACTTCCTCAGCAGTCACCCGCACGCCGTACGCCAACACCTCGACACCGGCGGCCTTGGCTTCACGCAATGCAGCGGCGTAAGCGGGATCGATCTCCACGGCCGGGCGCACTGCCTCGATCCCCGACAGGTTGACGCAATACAACTGCACCGCCCGCACACCGTCGCGGGCCAGGTGCGCCAACTCGCGCAAGTGCTTGGCCCCGCGCTGCGTCACCGCATCGGGGAAAGCCGCCACTGCGCTGCCATCAAAGCCCAGGGTGACGCTTTTGACTTCGACGTACGCCGCACCGTCGGCATAGTCCAGTCGAAAGTCGATGCGGCTGTTCTCCTGGCCGTAAGGCACTTCACGCTTCAAGGCCGTAAAGCCGTTGAGCTCACTGATCACCCCGGCGTGCAACGCCTCCTCGATCAGTTGATTGGCGCGCGCGGTGTTCACGCAGGCCAAGCGCCCTTGGGGTGTCTCGGCGATTTCCCAGGTGCCGGGCAGCTTGCGCTTGGGGTCATTGGAGCGGCTGAACCAGACCTGCCCGCCTTCCACCATGCAATTGAGCATCGAGCCGGTGTTGGGGCAGTGAATGGTGAGCAACTCGCCGGTAACGGTTTCGATATCGGTGAGAAAACGCTTGTAACGGCGAATCAGCCGACCTTCTTCGAGGGGAGGATTAAAACGCATCAGCCTTGCCAGCTCCGCAAGCCACGGGCGATGCGGTCCACCGCCTCCTGTAGCCGATCAAGGTTTTGCGTGTAGGCAAAGCGCACATGGTGACCAGCCTGATAACGGCCGAAATCCAGCCCGGGCGTAAACGCCACGTGCTCGGTTTCGAGGAAGTGCCGGCAGAACGCGAAGGCATCGCCGCCAAACGCGCGGATATCGGCATACAAATAGAACGCCCCCTCCGGCTCGACGGCAATGCCGAACCCCAGCTCACGCAAGGCTGGCAGCAAGAAATCGCGACGGCGGCCGAATTCGGCGCGGCGTTCTTCCAGGATGCTCAGGGTTTGTGGGGTGAAACAGGCGAGTGCGGCATGCTGAGCCATGCTCGGTGCGCTGATGTAGAGGTTCTGCGCGAGCTTTTCCAACTCACCGACCGCTTCTGGCGGTGCCACCAGCCAACCCAGGCGCCAACCGGTCATGCCGAAATACTTCGAAAAACTATTCAGGACGAAGGCGTCGTCGTCCACTTCCAACACGCTCGCAGCATCGGTGCCGTAGGTGAGGCCGTGGTAAATCTCGTCTACCACCAGATGGCCGTTGCGCGCCTTGATGGCACTCGACAACCCGGCCAATTCATCCCGCGTAAGGATCGTACCTGTCGGGTTGGCCGGCGAGGCGACCAGCGCACCGACACTGTCCGCGTCCCAGTGTTTGGCCACCAGGTCAGCGGTCAATTGATAACGCACTTCCGGGCCAACCGGCACCAACTGCGCCGCGCCTTCTACCAGGCGCAGGAAGTGCCGGTTGCACGGGTAACCGGGGTCCGCGAGCAGCCAGTGCTTGCCGGGGTCCACCAGCAGGCTGCTGGCCAACAGCAAGGCGCCGGAGCCGCCGGGAGTGATCAGGATGCGCTCCGGGTCCACGTTCAAGCCGTAACGTTGCTGGTAGAAACCGCTGATGGCTTCGCGCAACTCCGGCAGGCCACGGGCCGCAGTATAGCGGGTCTTGCCGTTGGCCAGTGCCGCCTGGCCGGCCTGGATAATCGGCTCGGCGGTGGTGAAATCCGGCTCGCCGATCTCCAGGTGAATCACATCGTGCCCGGCGGCCTGTAGCTCATTGGCCCGCGCCAGCAACGCCATGACATGAAAAGGTTCGATGGCGCGACTGCGCGCACTGTAGGGCTGAGCCATTAGCCTTCCTTAACGGGTAAGTACAAAGCGTCGATTCTACCCAACCCCGCGCGTAACGCCCGCTCTATTGCCATACGACGCGCGCCAAGCGGTTCGGGCAAGCGCCGCCAGAACGACTAAAATCAACATTCGAGGCTGCTGTCTCCCCTCTTGCAGCCGTTCGCAACCCGTACAGGGCGGGGCCTCGACAACCGGGAGTGGCGCACCCCGAATCTATCTGGTAAGTTCGCCCGCTTGCAGCCGCAGGGCCGGCAGGTGTCGGTGATGTTGCAATCCTGCGCAATGGATTAGAAGAGTGAGAGGCGGTCCATTCATGCCCACCCAAGCAAAGCAACAGAACATCAGCGGTTTCCAACCCTACGTAGAATCGAAGGGTGAGGAATACATGGGCAAGCCCATGCGCGAACACTTCTCCAAAATCCTGAAGCAGTGGAAGCAGGACTTGATGCAGGAAGTCGACCGCACGGTTGACCATATGAAGGACGAAGCCGCCAACTTCCCGGACCCGGCAGACCGTGCCAGCCAGGAAGAGGAGTTCGCCCTTGAACTGCGCGCCCGTGATCGCGAGCGCAAGCTGATCAAGAAAATCGACAAGACCCTGCAACTGATCGAAGACGAAGAATACGGCTGGTGCGAATCCTGCGGCGTCGAAATCGGTATCCGTCGCCTGGAAGCCCGCCCAACCGCGGACCTCTGCGTAGACTGCAAGACCTTGGCTGAAATCAAGGAAAAACAGGTCGGCAAGTAATCCTGCCGGGCTGAACGAATGGGGCGTGCAAACGCCCCATTTTTGTTTCTGGCGTTTAGCGAATTTCCAGTAGTATCCGGCCCATGACAGCCTCTACCTATATCGGGCGCTTCGCCCCCACGCCCAGCGGCCATTTGCACTTTGGCTCCCTGGTCGCCGCCCTCGCCTCCTACCTCGATGCCCGCGCCAACCATGGCCGCTGGCTGATGCGCATGGAAGACCTCGACCCACCGCGTGAAGAGCCCGGCGCCCAGGCGGCGATTCTGCACGCCCTGGAAAGCTACGGCTTTGAGTGGGACGGTGAGCTGGTCCGACAAAGCGAGCGGCACGACGCCTACGCCAAAGTGCTGAACGACATGTTCAACCACGGCCTGGCCTACGCCTGTACCTGCTCGCGCAAGCAGTTGGAGCCCTACAACGGCATCTACCCCGGCCTGTGCCGCAACGCCGGCCACGATCAACAAGACGCCGCTATCCGTTTGCGTGTTCCCGAGCTGGAGTACCACTTTACCGACCGCGTACAAGGCGAATTCCGACAACACCTGGGCCGCGACGTAGGCGACTTCATCATCCGGCGCCGCGATGGCCTCTACGCCTACCAACTGGCCGTGGTCCTCGACGATGCCTGGCAAGGTGTCACCGATATCGTGCGCGGCGCCGACCTGCTGGACTCCACGCCGCGCCAGCTGTATCTGCAAGAACTGCTGGGCCTGCGCCAGCCGCGCTACCTGCACGTCCCGTTGATCATCCAGCCGGACGGCAACAAGCTCGGCAAGTCCTACCGCTCGCCCCCGTTGACGCCCGACCAGGCCACGCCGTTGCTGCTAAGGGCCTTGCGCGCCCTCGGCCAGCAACCCGGCAACGAGTTGCTGCACGCCAGCCCACGGGAACTGCTGGATTGGGGCATCCAGCACTGGGATGCCACACGGATCCCGCGCACACTCACGCTGGCCGAAGCGCAATTGAGCTGAAGGCGCTTGCAGCTTGCCAACCATCCGTTACCATCGCCGCACGTTTTTACACAGAGGCCAACATGTACATCTATCGATTGGTCCTGCTGCTGGTCGTCGGGATCTACCTGTTTTCCCCCGCCATCATGGATTGGTGGATCGACGCCACGGGCGCCTGGTATCGCCCGTATCTGCTGTGGCTGATCCTGATCGTCGTGACTTTCATCCTGCAGAGCCAAAAAGATGCCGATGAGCTTTAGCCTCACCCAGATGCTGCTGGTCAGCGCCGCCTACCTGGCCGCGCTGTTCGGGGTGGCCTGGATCAGTGAGCGCGGAATGATTCCGCGGGCGATCATTCGCCATCCGTTGACCTACACCTTGTCCCTCGGCGTCTACGCCAGTGCCTGGGCGTTCTATGGCACGGTGGGCCTGGCCTATCAGTACGGTTATGGCTTTTTGTCCAGCTACCTCGGCGTGTCCGGCGCGTTCCTGCTGGCGCCGGTGTTGCTGTACCCGATCCTGAAGATCACCCGCACCTATCAGCTGTCGTCCCTGGCCGACCTGTTTGCCTTCCGCTTTCGCAGCACCTGGGCCGGCGCACTGACCACCATTTTCATGTTGATCGGCGTATTGCCGTTGCTGGCCCTGCAAATCCAGGCCGTGGCCGATTCCATCAGCATCCTCACCCGTGAGCCCGTGCAACATCGCGTCGCGCTGGCCTTTTGCGCGTTGATCACGTTGTTCACGATCTTCTTCGGTTCGCGCCATATCGCCACCCGCGAGAAACACGAAGGCCTGGTATTTGCGATTGCCTTCGAGTCGGTGATCAAGCTGATCGCCATCGGCGGCGTCGGCCTGTATGCGCTCTACGGCGTGTTCGACGGCCCGCAACAGTTGGAACTGTGGCTGCTGCAAAACCAGACCGCCCTCGCCGCCTTGCACACGCCGCTGCAGGAAGGCCCGTGGCGCACGCTGCTGCTGGTGTTCTTCGCCTCGGCGATTGTGATGCCGCACATGTACCACATGACCTTCACCGAGAACCTCAACCCGCGCTCGCTGGTCAGCGCCAGCTGGGGCTTGCCGCTGTTCCTGCTGCTGATGAGCCTGGCGGTGCCGCTGATCCTGTGGGCCGGGCTGAAACTGGGCGCCACCACCAACCCCGAATACTTCACCCTCGGCATCGGCATTGCGGCCAACAGCCCGGCCTTGGCGATGCTCGCGTATGTCGGCGGTTTGTCGGCGGCCAGCGGGCTGATCATCGTCACCACGCTCGCACTGTCGGGCATGGCCCTCAATCACCTGGTACTGCCGCTGTATCAGCCGCCGGCTGAAGGCAATATCTACCGCTGGCTGAAGTGGACGCGCCGCGCGCTGATCGTCGCGATCATCATGGCGGGCTACGGTTTCTACCTGCTGCTGGGCGCCGGGCAGGACCTGGCCAACCTGGGCATCGTTGCCTTTGTTGCCACCTTGCAATTCCTCCCGGGGGTGTTGTCGGTGCTGTACTGGCCGACGGCCAATCGCCGCGGGTTTATCGCCGGGTTGCTGGCGGGCATTCTGGTGTGGATCGTCACCATGCTGTTGCCGCTGGTCGGCAACTTGCAGGGCTTCTACATCCCCTTGCTGAACATGATCTACGTGCTCGACGACACCAGTTGGCACATGGCCGCGATTGCGTCCCTGGCCGCCAACGTGCTGATGTTCACCCTGATCTCGCTGTTCACCAACGCCAGCCCGGAAGAAACCAGCGCCGCCGAAGCCTGCGCCGTGGACAACGTACGCCGCCCGCAACGCCGTGAGCTGCATGCGGCGTCGCCCCAGGAGTTCGCCACGCAACTTGCTAAACCCTTGGGTGCCAAGGCTGCGCAAAAAGAGGTCGAGCAGGCGCTGCGCGATCTTTACCTGCCGTTCGACGAACGCCGTCCGTATGCCCTGCGCCGCCTGCGTGATCGGATCGAGGCCAACCTCTCCGGCTTGATGGGACCGAGTGTGTCCCAGGACATGGTGGAAACATTCCTGCCCTACAAGGCCGGCGGCGAAAACTACGTCACCGAAGACATCCATTTCATCGAGAGCCGACTGGAGGATTACCACTCGCGCCTCACCGGCCTTGCCGCCGAACTCGATGCCCTGCGCCGCTACCACCGCCAGACCCTGCAAGAACTACCGATGGGCGTCTGCTCCCTGGCCAAGGATCAAGAGATCCTGATGTGGAACAAGGCCATGGAGGAACTCACCGGCATCGCCGCGCAGCGCGTGGTCGGCTCGCGCCTGAACACCCTGGGCGATCCCTGGAAGGAACTGCTGCAAGGGTTTATCAACCTTCCCGACGAACACTTGCACAAACAGCACCTGGCCCTCGACGGCCAGACTCGTTGGTTGAACCTGCACAAAGCCGCCATCGATGAGCCCCTGGCACCGGGTAACAGCGGCCTGGTACTGCTGGTGGAAGACCTGACTGAAACCCAGATGCTCGAAGACAAGCTGGTGCACTCCGAGCGCTTGGCCAGCATTGGTCGCCTGGCAGCCGGCGTGGCCCACGAGATTGGCAATCCGATCACCGGTATCGCCTGCCTGGCGCAGAACCTGCGGGAAGAGCGCGAAGAGGACGGCGAGATCACCGAAATCAGCGGGCAGATCCTTGAGCAGACCAAACGTGTTTCGCGCATCGTGCAGTCGCTGATGAGCTTTGCCCACGCGGGCGCCCATCAGAACCAGGACGAAGCCGTGTGCCTGGCCGAAGTGGCCCAGGATGCGATCGGGCTGCTGGCCCTGAACCGGCGCAATTTCGAAGTACAGTTTTTCAATTTGTGCGATCCCGACCACTGGGTCGACGGCGACTCACAACGCCTGGCCCAAGTGCTGATCAACCTGCTGTCCAACTCGCGCGACGCCACTCCGCCGGGCGGTGCAGTACGTGTCAAGACCGAGGCTTTCGAGCACACGGTGGACCTGATCGTCGAGGACGAGGGCAGCGGCATTCCACAGAACATCATGGACCGATTGTTCGAACCCTTCTTCACCACCAAGGACCCCGGTGAAGGAACCGGTCTGGGCCTTGCACTGGTCTATTCCATCGTTGAAGAGCATTATGGACAAATCACCATCGACAGCCCGGCTGACACCGAAAGCCAACGCGGCACCCGTATCCGGGTGACCTTGCCGCGTCATGTCGAAGCGACGTCCGCTGTGAACTGAGACCGTCGAGAGAATTGAATCAATGCCGCACATTTTGATCGTCGAAGACGAAACCATTATCCGCTCTGCCTTGCGTCGCCTGCTTGAACGTAATCAGTACCAGGTCAGCGAAGCTGGCTCGGTGCAGGAAGCCCAGGAGCGTTTCAGCATTCCCACGTTCGACCTGATTGTCAGCGACCTGCGCCTGCCGGGCGCGCCGGGTACCGAGCTGATCAAGCTTGGCCAGGGCACGCCGGTGCTGATCATGACCAGCTACGCCAGCCTGCGCTCGGCGGTGGACTCCATGAAGATGGGCGCGGTGGACTACATCGCCAAACCTTTCGACCATGACGAAATGCTCCAGGCCGTGGCCCGCATCCTGCGTGACCGACAGTCGGCCAGCAGCACGCCGGCAGAACAACGTCCGGCTGGCAAAGCCGCCGACAAACCGGGTGTGGATAACAGCAACGGCGAGATCGGCATCATCGGCTCCTGCCCACCGATGCAGGACCTGTACAGCAAGATCCGCAAAGTCGCCCCCACTGACTCCAATGTGTTGATCCAGGGCGAATCTGGCACCGGTAAAGAACTGGTGGCCCGCGCCCTGCACAACCTGTCCAAGCGTGCCAAGGCACCGATGATCTCGGTGAACTGCGCGGCCATTCCTGAATCCCTGATCGAGTCCGAACTGTTCGGCCACGAGAAAGGCGCGTTTACCGGCGCCAGCGCCGGGCGTGCGGGCCTGGTGGAAGCGGCGGATGGCGGCACCTTGTTCCTCGATGAAATCGGCGAGCTGCCACTGGAAGCCCAGGCGCGCTTGCTGCGTGTACTGCAAGAAGGCGAGATTCGCCGCGTGGGCTCGGTGCAGTCGCAAAAGGTCGATGTGCGCCTGATCGCGGCCACTCACCGAGACCTCAAGAGCCTGGCCAAGATCGGCCAGTTCCGTGAAGACTTGTATTACCGCCTGCACGTGATTGCCCTCAAGCTGCCGGCCCTGCGCGAGCGTGGCGCCGACGTCAACGAGATCGCCAACGCGTTCCTGCTGCGCCAGAGTGCGCGCATCAACCGTACCGACCTCAAGTTTGCCCCGGACGCCGAGCAGGCGATTCGGCATTACTCGTGGCCGGGTAACGTGCGGGAACTGGAGAACGCGGTCGAGCGTGCGGTGATCCTGTCGGAGAGCCCGGAGATTTCGGCCGAGCTGCTGGGTATCGACATTGAGCTGAGCGACCTGGACGACGACGATTTCATCGGCCTGGCCCCGCAACAGGGCGGTGGTAGCAATACCAGCCATGAGCCGACGGAAGATTTGTCACTGGAAGATTACTTCCAGCACTTCGTCCTTGAGCATCAGGACCACATGACCGAGACCGAACTGGCGCGCAAACTGGGCGTGAGCCGTAAATGCCTGTGGGAACGCCGCCAGCGCCTGGGCATCCCACGGCGCAAGACCGGGGTTGCCAGCGAAAGTTGAGGGGGTGCCCCCACAGGTAACACCCTCAGATGTGAAAAAACTGTTACCGCTGATTTTTCACGTAACAAAAGCCGGGGCTTACGGTAACGAAGCCCCGGCTTTTTTTCGCCTGCCAAACGCTCAAAATCAGCTCATACCCCTGTATTTGCTGGTCGGCGTAAAAGTTGGCACGCACCCTGCTATATGCTTAGTACAAAAACAATAACAAGCTTTGTACAAGACAATAAAAATAAGACGAATCGACTCACGCATAACAAAAACAACACGGCGGAGGCGCAGCTAACTGATTCTTTTGGAGAGGCGTTGCATTTGGGGCTTGCCCCGCAACCAGGCCGAGAACAACAAAAACTGCCCTAAGGCAGAGCCTGAACTGGTTGGATCGTAGATCAGCAACACAGCGACCAAAGCAATCCGTTTGCTCTTGACTCCCGATTGGGAGTGTCATGAAGGTGAAGCTTCATGGCGAGGGCGATCAACAAAAACAAAAAGCCCGAAACCATAATAAAAATAGAGCACGCAACTACTTCTGGGGGAGCTTCGGCTCCCCTTGTAGTTTCCGGCATTTGACGTTTAAAGGCTTATGGCGCAAGGCCTGTAGCTTGTTCCTACACCATCCCCTGACTAAATGCTAGAATCCTCGCCCATCATGCGGTCATTCTTCGTTATGGCCGAACATTCCTTCAAACAGTGCATCCCATGCTGAAGAAGTTGTTCCAGTCATTCCGTTCTCCCTTGCGTCGTACGCAACACATTCGCAGCACGCCTGAGGTGCTTAACAGCAACCAGCATTCGTTGCAGCGCGCCCAGTTCAGCCGTTATGCGGTGAACATCGTCGAGCGCCTGCAGAACGCCGGCTACCAGGCTTACCTGGTGGGTGGTTGCGTGCGCGACATGCTGCTCAATATCACGCCCAAGGATTTCGACGTCGCCACCAGCGCCACGCCTGAACAAGTGCGCGCCGAGTTCCGCAACGCGCGCATCATCGGCCGTCGCTTCAAGCTCGTGCACATCCACTTCGGTCGCGAGATCATCGAAGTCGCGACCTTCCGCGCCAATCACCCGCAAAACGATGAAGAGGAAGACACCAACCAGTCTTCCCGCAACGAGAGCGGGCGCATCTTGCGCGACAACGTCTACGGCAGCCTGGAAGAAGACGCGCAGCGCCGCGATTTCACCATCAACGCCCTCTATTACGACCCGGTCAGCGAGCGCATCCTCGATTACGCCAACGGCGTACACGACATTCGCAACAACCTGATCCGCCTGATCGGTGACCCGACGCAGCGCTACCAGGAAGACCCGGTGCGCATGCTGCGCGCGGTGCGGTTCGCCGCCAAGCTGAACTTCGGCATCGAGAAGCACACCGCCGCGCCGATCCGCGAACTGGCCCCCATGCTGCGGGAAATCCCCTCGGCGCGCCTGTTCGAAGAAGTGCTCAAGCTGTTCCTCTCGGGCTACGCCGCAGACACCTTCGAAATGCTGGTGGACCTGCAACTGTTCGATCCATTGTTCCCGGCCAGCGCCGAAGCACTGGAACAGAACCCGACCTATACCCACACCCTGATCAGCGAAGCGCTGATCAACACCGACCTGCGCATCAAGCAGAACAAACCGGTCACCCCGGCGTTCCTGTTTGCCGCCTTGCTGTGGCCAGCCCTGCCCAAGCGCGTACTGCGCCTGCAAGAGCGCGGAATGCCGCCGATCCCGGCCATGCAGGAAGCCGCGCACGAGCTGATCGCCGAACAGTGCCAGCGCATCGCCATTCCTAAGCGCTTCACCATGCCGATCCGCGAGATCTGGGACATGCAGGAGCGCCTGCCACGCCGCAGCGGCAAACGCGCCGACCTGTTGCTGGACAACCCGCGCTTCCGCGCCGGCTACGACTTCCTGCTGCTGCGCGAAAGCGCCGGCGAGCAGACCGACGGCCTGGGCGAATGGTGGACGGATTACCAGGACGCCAATGACAGCGAACGCCGCGACATGATTCGCGACCTCGGCAGCAAAGGCGACGGCGAAGGCCCGAAAAAGCGTCGGCGCAGCGGCACCAAGCGCAAACGCAGCGCCGCCGACACCTCAGGCGAGTAAGCGTGGAACGCATCTACATCGGCATGGGCAGCAACCTCGCCGCCCCCGAGCAGCAACTGCACAGCGCCATCGAGGCGCTGGCGTTACTGCCAGGCACCACGGTGGCCGGCGTGTCCGCGTTTTATCAGAGTGACTCCCTGCTCCCCGGCCAACCGCGCTACACCAATGCGGTGGCCGCCCTCGACAGCAGCCTTGCGCCGTTGCAACTGCTGGATGCGCTGCAGGCCATCGAGAACGACCAGGGCCGCGAACGCCTGGAGCGTTGGGGCCCACGTACGCTGGACCTGGACATTCTGCTGTTTGGCGAGCGCCAGATCGACGAGCCGCGCCTGAAGGTGCCGCACTACCAGATGCATTTGCGGGCGTTCGTGCTGTATCCGCTGGCGGAACTGGCAGCCGACACGCTGCTATTGCCGGATGGCCAACGCCTCAGCGACTTGCTGGCAGCTTGCCCGTTTGTCGGCCTGGAACGCCTGCCTCAAGACTGACCCGGTCACTGTGGGAGCAGGCAAGCCAGCTCCCACATTTAACCTCCAGCGTCTTCAGAAACGCCGTTCACATAGCTGAATCGCATCAGTAACACGGGTAACACCCCCCTCGTAACAATGCGGTAACACATCCAATTGACTTCCCGTGTCCTCCTCACGACTATAGGCGTCCCGCTGCCGCCAACCCGGCGCTAAAGGGCGCAATCCAGGCCATATAAGCACTGCTCTCAAGACAGTGCGCCTGTATAAACGAAGACTCACGCGCGTTACTCGCTGTTTCCAAGCGCCTGAACGAGGACCCTTTTCATGCCAGACATTACCCTGACCACCTTGCAGAGCCTCAAGCTCAAAGGTGAAAAAATCACCATGCTGACCTGCTACGACGCCACCTTCGCCCACGCCAGCTGCCAGGCCGGGGTTGAAGTGTTACTGGTGGGCGACTCCCTGGGCATGGTTCTTCAAGGGAATGACAGCACATTGCCTGTTACCACCGATGAACTTGCCTACCACACCGCCAGCGTCAAGCGCGGCAACGATGGCGCCTTCATCATCGCCGACCTGCCGTTCATGGCTTACGCCACCCTCGAACAGACTTTCCAGAACGCGGGCAAGCTGATGCAGGCCGGCGCGCACATGATCAAGGTCGAAGGCGCCCTGTGGCTCGCCGAGTCGGTGCGCCTGCTCGCTGAGCGCGGTGTCCCGGTGTGCGTGCACATGGGCCTGACGCCGCAGTCGGTGAATGTCCTCGGTGGCTATAAGGTGCAAGGCCGCAACGAAGCGCAGGCGCGGCAGATGCGTGCCGATGCCATCGCTCTGGAACAAGCGGGCGCGGCGATGATCTTGCTGGAGTGCGTGCCGAGCGAGCTGGCCGCCGAGATCACCCAGGCCGTTAAAGTGCCAGTGATCGGCATTGGCGCAGGTTCGGCCACCGACGGCCAGGTGCTGGTGGTTCACGACATGCTCGGCCTGTCGATTTCCGGCCGCGTGCCGAAGTTCGTGAAGAACTTCATGACCGGCCAGGACAGCATCCACGCCGCCCTCAGCGCCTACGTCAGCGAAGTCAAAGGCATCACCTTCCCCGGCGCCGAACACGGATTCTCTGCATGAACACGGTAAAAAGCCTACGCGAACTGCGGGCCGCTGTGACCCACGCCCGCAACGCCGGCAAACGCATCGGCTTTGTGCCGACCATGGGCAACCTGCACAGCGGCCACGCCACCCTGGTGACCAAGGCCGCGCAGCAAGCGGACTTCGTCGTCGCGAGTATTTTCGTCAATCCGCTGCAGTTCGGCGCCGGCGAAGACCTGGATACCTACCCGCGCACCCTGGCCGCTGACCAGGAAAAACTCCTGCAAGCCGGCTGCAACCTGCTGTTCGCGCCCACCGTCGAGGAAATGTACCCCGGTGGCACCACCGGCCAGACCCGCGTCAGCGTCCCACACCTGTCGGAAGGCCTGTGTGGCGCCAGCCGTCCGGGGCACTTCGAAGGCGTGGCGACCGTGGTGAGCAAGCTGTTCAACATGGTCCAGCCGGACATCGCGGTATTTGGCCAGAAGGACTACCAGCAACTGGCCGTGATCCGCGCCATGGTGCAGGACCTGAACATGCCGATCCAGATCATCGGCGAGCCCACCGTACGCGCCGAGGACGGCCTGGCGCTGTCGTCGCGCAACGGTTACCTCAGCGCAGAACAGCGCGCCACCGCACCGGTGCTGTACCGCAGCCTCAGCCAGATTGCCGCAGCCATCCAAGCCGGTGACCACGACTTCGCCAAGCTGCGCGCCGAGCAGATCCAACAGATCGAAGCCGCAGGCTTGCGCATGGACTACCTCGAAGTGCGTCAAGGCGTAAACCTGCGCCCGGCAACCCCAGAAGACCGTGACGTGGTGATCCTCGTCGCGGCTTATCTCGGCAGCACCCGCCTCATCGATAACCTGCATCTGAACCTCAACTGACCCTCGCCTGTTGCCCTCCCTGCCGTGCCGGTATAAAAAAGTACCGGCCACAGCGCAGACAAAGCCAAGACAAGTTCACACGCTAGGTTTAATGTAATCGCCCTGCGCTCTTGGTTAGCGCTGTCTGGAACCCGCCGCTTGATGAGAGGCAGGACGTTCCGGGCTTTGAAGTGTCCTAAAGGCAGTCCCCGTAATAAAAGGAAACCCGCAGCGATGGCGTACTACCGCACTCCTCATGACGTTACCGCTCTGCCCGCCTGGCAAGCGCTCAATCAACACCGCCAAGCCATGCAGGATTTCAGCATGCGCGACGCGTTTAATGCCGATCCCCAGCGTTTTTCCCAATTCACCTTGAGCAGCTGCGGACTTTTCCTCGATTACTCGAAAAACCTGATCACCAGCGAAACCCGTGATTTGCTGGTAGCCCTGGCCAAGGAAGTCGACCTCAAGGCCGCGATCAACGCGCTGTACGCCGGCGAGCCGGTCAACTCCTCCGAAGGCCGCCCTGCCCTGCACACCGCGCTGCGCCGTCCAGTGGGCGACAAACTGTCGGTCAACGGCGTGAACATCATGCCGGACGTGCACAAGGTGCTGAACCAGATCACTGACCTGGTCGGCCGCATCCACGACGGCCTGTGGCGTGGCTACACCGAGAAACCGATCACCGACGTGGTGAACATCGGCATCGGTGGCTCATTCCTCGGCCCGGAGCTGGTGTCCGAAGCGCTGCTGTCCTACGCCCACAAAGGCGTGCGCTGCCACTACCTGGCGAATATCGACGGCAGTGAGTTCCACGAACTGACCATGAAGCTGCGCGCCGAGACCACGCTGTTTATCGTCTCGTCGAAATCCTTCAACACCCTGGAAACCCTGAAAAACGCCCAGGCCGCCCGCGCCTGGTACCTGGCCCAGGGTGGCTCGGAAGCCGAGCTGTACCGCCACTTCATCGCCGTATCGAGCAACAACGCGGCGGCCGTGGCATTCGGTATCCGTGAAGAAAACATCTTCCCGATGTGGGACTGGGTCGGCGGCCGTTACTCGCTGTGGTCGGCCATCGGCTTGCCGATTGCCCTGGCCATCGGCATGTCCAACTTCAAGGAACTGCTGTCCGGTGCCTACACCATGGACCAGCACTTCCAGAACGCCCCATTCGAACAGAACATGCCGGTGCTGCTCGGCCTGCTGGGCGTGTGGTACGGCAACTTCTGGGGCGCGCAGAGCCACGCGATCCTGCCGTACGACCACTACCTGCGTAACATCACCAAGCACTTGCAACAGCTGGACATGGAATCCAACGGCAAGAGCGTGCGCCAGGACGGCACGCCCGTGTCCACCGATACCGGCCCGGTCATCTGGGGCGGCGTCGGCTGCAACGGCCAGCACGCTTACCACCAGTTGCTGCACCAAGGGACCCAACTGATCCCGGCCGACTTTATCGTGCCGATTGTCAGCTTCAACCCAGTGTCCGACCACCATCAGTGGCTGTACGCCAACTGCCTGTCGCAAAGCCAGGCACTGATGCTCGGCAAGACCCGCAGCGAAGCCGAAGCCGAGCTGCGCGACAAGGGCATCGCCGAAGAAGAAGTGCAGAAGCTGGCACCGCACAAGGTGATCCCGGGCAACCGCCCGAGCAACACCTTGGTGGTGGAACGCATCAGCCCGCGTCGCCTGGGCGCACTGGTGGCCATGTACGAGCACAAGGTGTTCGTGCAAAGCGTGATCTGGGGCATCAACGCCTTCGACCAATGGGGCGTGGAGTTGGGCAAAGAGCTGGGCAAGGGCGTGTACAACCGCTTGACCGGTGCCGAAGAAGCCGTGGCGGATGACGCCTCGACCCAAGGCTTGATCAACTATTTCCGCGGTCGTCACCGCGGCTGATCCTGCCCCTTCAAGGCCAACGTCCGTTTGGACGTTGGCCTTGAACCCTCCCCCCACAGCGTGCATCTTTATGACTTGTGCCTAAAACAAGAATAAGGACCGCTCATGTTCGATATCAGCACTTTCCCCGTTGCCGATGCCGTGCGCCGCACTGCGCAACTCAGTCAAGAGGACTACAGGCGCCTCTACCGCCAATCCATCGAGCAACCCGATACCTTCTGGGCCGAACAGGCCAAGGTTTTTCTCGACTGGATCAGCCCCTGGCACACCGTTCAGCAATCGGACATCCACACCGGCGCCGCCCAGTGGTTTGCCGGCGGCCAACTGAACGTCAGCTACAACTGCATCGACCGTCATCTGGCGCACCGCGCTGAGCAAACGGCCTTCATCTGGGAAGGCGACGATCCGACACAATCCTGCAAAATCACCTACCGCCAACTGCACGAAAACGTCAGCCGCCTGGCCAACGTGCTGAAAGGCCGTGGCGTGAAGAAAGGCGACCGAGTGTGTATCTACATGCCGATGATCCCGGAAGCGGCCTACGCCATGCTGGCCTGCACACGCATTGGCGCGGTGCACTCGGTGGTGTTTGGTGGGTTCTCGCCGGACGCCTTGCGTGACCGCATCCTCGACGCCGACTGCCGCACAGTGATCACCGCCGACGAAGGCGTGCGCGGCGGCAAGCCGGTGGCGCTGAAACAGAATGTCGATAAAGCCCTGACCAGTTGTCCGAATGTCAGCACCGTCTTGGTGGTGGAACGCACCGGCGCGAACGTGAACTGGAGCGAAGGCCGCGACCTCAAGTATCAACAAGCCCTCGACGCCGCCAGCGCCGACTGCCCACCCGAGCCGATGGACGCCGAAGACCCTCTGTTCATCCTCTACACCTCCGGCAGCACCGGCAAACCCAAAGGCGTGCTGCACACCACCGGCGGCTATCTGCTGCAAGCGGCGATGACCTTCAAGTACGTGCTCGACTACCGCGAAGGCGAAGTGTTCTGGTGCACCGCCGATGTGGGCTGGGTCACCGGCCACAGCTACATCGTGTACGGCCCGCTGGCCAATGGCGCAACGTCGCTGATGTTCGAAGGTGTGCCGAGCTACCCGGACAGCTCGCGCTTCTGGCAGGTAATCGACAAGCATCAGGTCAATATCTTCTACACCGCGCCGACGGCCCTGCGTGCGCTGATGCGGGAAGGCCACGGCCCGTTGGAGAACACGTCCCGCGCCAGCCTTCGCTTGCTCGGCAGCGTGGGCGAGCCGATCAACCCCGAAGCCTGGGACTGGTACTTCAACGCCGTCGGCGAGCAGCGCTGCCCGATTGTCGATACCTGGTGGCAGACCGAGACCGGCGGCATCATGCTCAGCCCGCTGGTGAGCGCGCAGCGGATCAAGCCGGGTTGCGCGACCCAGCCGATGTTTGGCGTACAACCCGTGTTGCTGGATGAGCAAGGCAAGGTGTTCAACGGCGCAGGCAGTGGCGTACTCGCCATCAAGGCCAGTTGGCCGGGGCAGATCCGCAGCGTCTACGGCGACCCGCAGCGCATGATCGACACCTATTTCAAACCCTACCCCGGCTACTACTTCACCGGCGACGGCGCGCGGCGCGATGAGGACGGCGACTATTGGATCACCGGGCGTATCGACGATGTGATCAACGTGTCCGGCCACCGTATCGGCACGGCCGAGGTGGAGAGCGCCCTGGTCCTGCATGACCTGGTGGCCGAGGCCGCCGTGGTGGGCTACCCCCATGATGTCAAAGGCCAGGGCATCTACGCCTTTGTCACCCCGATGAATGGCGTCACGCCCGACGATGGACTAAAAAAACACCTGTTGGAGCTGGTCAGCAAGGAAATCGGCAGCTTTGCCAAGCCGGAACTGATCCAATGGGCGCCGGCCTTGCCGAAGACCCGCTCCGGCAAAATCATGCGCAGGATTTTGCGCAAGATCGCCTGCAACGAACTGGACAGCCTCGGTGACACGTCCACCCTGGCCGATCCCAGCGTGGTGGATGGCCTGATCGACAAACGCCTGAACCGATAGGAAAACCTGAGTCGCCATGGAATTTATCCGCAGCCGTATCGAAACCCAGTTGATGAGCCTCACGGGCTTGTCACTGGGCCAACTGGACCTGGAAAACCCCAAGGGCGACCCCGGCCTGTTCGGGCCGGACTCGGTCAGCTGGCAAGTCCATGGCGACTTCAGCAGCATGTTGATCGGCGGTATCAGCGCCCTGATGCTGCAAGCCTTGCACCCGCTGGCCCTGGCCGGCGTGTGGGATCACTCGAACTTTCGCCAGGACATGCTCGGGCGCTTGCGGCGCACGTCGCAGTTCATTTCCGGCACCACCTTTGGCTCGCGCAAGGACGCCGAATGGTTGATCGAAAAGGTGCGCACCATTCACCTGCAAGTGGTCGGCCATGCGCCGGACGGCCGGGCGTATGCGGCCAGCGACCCGGAGTTGCTGACCTGGGTGCATGTCGCGGAGGTCAGCAACTTCCTCGCCGCCCACCTGCGCTACCGTAACCCGCACCTTTCGGGGCGTGACCAGGACCGCTACTTCGCAGAAATCGCCTTGGTCGCCGAACAACTGGGCGCGCGGCATGTGCCGCGTTCGCGGCAGGAAGTGTCGGATTACCTGGTACGTATCCGCCCGCAACTGCTGTGCGACGAGCGCAGCCGTGAGGTATTGCGCCTGCTGCTCAATGCCCCGGCACCCAGCACGATGGCCAAGCCGTTTGGTGCCTTGATGATGCAGGCCGGGATCGACCTGCTGCCGGACTGGGCCAGCGCCATGCTCGACCAGCACCAGAGCCCGCTGCAACGCCAGATGATCCGCGCCGGGGTCAAGCGCAGTGCGCCGTTGCTGCGCTGGGCGATGCGCAATGGTTCGGTACAGCGGGCGCATCGGCGGATGGGTTTGATGTAGGCCTGGCCCTATAACTGTTAAACTCCGCGCCCACATTTACCCCCATTACTTAAGCAAGGCGCGCTCCATGTCTCCCTTGAATCAGGCGCTGCGCGCCGCCCTCAATCATCGCCAAGACCTGATCAACGAGCTGCACGCCCAAGGTACCGACTGCTACCGCTTGTTCCACGGCAGCCAGGAAGGCGCCGGCGGCCTGACCATCGACCGCTACGGCCCGCAATTGCTGGTGCAGAGCTTCCACCAATCGCTGCAAACCGACGAGCTGCTGGACCTGCACCAGCTGATCAACCAGTACATCGGCCTGGAATTGCTGCTGGTGTACAACGACCGTTCCCGTGGCAACTCGCGGATCGATCGCGAAGACACGGTGTACCGCGCTGAACCGGCAGCGCTGGAAGACCTGGTCGGCCACGAATGGGGCCTCAACTACCGTGTACGCGGGCGCCATGCCGGGCAGGACCCGCTGCTGTTCCTCGACCTGCGCAACACCCGCGGCTGGGTCAAGGCCCATAGCGCCGGCAAAAGCGTGTTGAACCTGTTCGCCTACACTTGCGGCGTCGGCCTCAGCGCGGCGGCGGGCGGTGCCCGTGAGGTGTGCAACCTGGACTTTGCCGAGGGCAACCTGGCGGTGGGTCGCGAAAACGGCGAGCTGAACCCGCAATTGCCAACCATGGAATTCGTGCAATCCGACTACTTCCCGGCGATCCGCCAACTGGCCGGCCTGCCCATTACCCAGCGCCGCGGCCAGAAACTGCCGAGCTATCCACGCCTGGAACAGCGCCAGTACGACCTCGTATTGCTCGACCCGCCGGCCTGGGCCAAGAGCGCCTTCGGCACCGTCGACCTGCTGCGCGACTACCAAAGCCTGCTCAAGCCCGCACTGCTCGCCACGGCCGACAATGGCGTGCTGATCTGCTGCAACAACTTGGCGAAAGTCAGCATGGATGACTGGCGCGAACAGGTGCTGCGCTGCGCGGAAAAAGCCGGGCGCCCAGTGCGCGACTGGAAAATCATGACGCCGGGGGCGGATTTTCCTTCACAAGACCAGCAGCCACCGCTGAAAACTTTGATACTGCAGCTGTAGGACGTTTCCCAAGAGCCCTGCCCTTCGGAACCGAAAACCCGTGCCATACTCCAAGGCACTCCTGTTTGACATAGATGGCGCCGCCCCATGCCCAAAGGATTGATTCGCGCCACTGGCGCCTTGTTGACCGCCGTTGCCCTGTACAGCTTGCTGGGCTTTCTGATTTTGCCCGGCATTGCCCTTCGCATTGCCAACCAGCAACTGGCCAATTACGCCACGGTGCCGGCACGGATCGAGCGCATCGAGCTCAATCCGTTCAGCCTGGAGCTGACGGTCTGGGGCCTGAAAATCGGCGAGCCCGGCAAAGAACAGATCGGTTTCGAACGGCTCTACGCCAACCTGCAGATCGACAGCCTGTGGACCCGCGCACTGCACCTGGCCGATGTGCAATTGGACCAGCCGAAGACGGAGCTGCTGTTCGACAAGTCCGGCCAGTTGAACCTGGCGCAACTGTTCAAGATTCCGCCAAGCGAGCCCACCCCGGCCGACCCGAATGCCAAGCCCTTTCCGTTGCGGATCGACGCCATCAAGCTGGCCGGCGGCTATGTGCACTTTGAGGACTTGCGCCCCAGCGAGCCCATCGAATTCCTCTACGACAAACTCGACTTCGAGCTGAAAAACCTCAGCACCCTGCCCGAAGACAATGCCGACATGACCCTGGTCGCCGCCGGCCCTGAAGGCGGGCAGATCGACTGGAAAGGCAACTTCAGCCTGGTGCCGATCACGTCCGAAGGTACGTTGAAGGTCACCGATGGCAAGATGAAGGCCTGGTGGCCGTATGTGCGTGATGCGCTGCCGCTGGTGCTTGAGGACGGCGTGCTGAACTTCAGCACCGACTACAAATTCAGCCTGGCCAAAGAGACCGAGCTGAACCTGACCAACACCGCAGCGAGCATCGCGCCGTTTGCCATCAAGGCCCCGGATGGCCGGCCACTGGTGCGCCTGGAGCGCCTGGACGTCAGCGAAACCACGGTGGACCTGGCCAAGCAACAGGTGGTGGTGGGCAAGATCCGCAGCAACAAACTGGAAACCTGGGCCGCCCGCGAAGCCGACGGCCAGTTGGACTGGCAGAAACTGTTCGCCAGCCAACCGAGCAAGCCGGCCCAGAAGCCGGAAGCCGCGACCGCACCGGCCACCGCCGACTCACCCAAACCGGCACCGGCAGCACCAAGCAAGCCGTGGCAGGTGCTGCTCAAGGACGTGCAACTGCGTAACTATCAGGTGCACCTGGCCGACCGCCAGGTCAAACCAGCGGTGGCGTTGGAGCTGGGCCCGCTGAACGTCGACGTGCAGAACTTCGACAGCCTCAACCAAAGCCCATTTACCCTGAAGGTCGATACCGGCCTGGGCAAGCAGGGCAAGATCCTCGCGACGGGCGAGGTCAACCTGAACCCAATCAGTGCCAAGCTCAAGGTCAATACCCAGGACATCGACCTGCGGGTTGCCCAGGCCTATATCAGCCCGTTTATTCGCCTGGAACTGCGCAGCGGCATGCTCGGCAGCAACCTGGATGTGAACCTCAAAAGCGCCGACCCGCTGAAGCTGCAAATTACCGGCCGCGCGCAGGTCGACCAGCTGCATACCCTCGACACCCTCAAGACCCGCGACTTCCTCAAATGGCAGCGGCTGGTCGTCGAAGGCGTCAACTACCAGCACGGCGAGAGCCTGTCGATCGACAAGGTCAACCTGCTGCAACCCTATGCACGCTTCATGATCAACGACGACCGCACCACCAACGTCGATGACTTGCTGATTCCACAGGCGCCCGATAAAAGTCCGAAACCGGCCAGCAAAGACAAACCTCTGGGCATTCGTATCGGGCAGATTGCGATTAACGACGGTTCGGCCAACTTTGCCGACTTCAGCCTGACACCCAACTTTGCCACCGCCATTCAACAACTCAACGGGCAGATCGGTACGATCGACAGCCGCCAGGCCAAACCGGCCAGCGTCGATATCAAGGGCAAGGTGGATCGCTACGCGCCGGTGACCATCAAGGGCAGCGTGAACCCGTTTGACCCGATGGCGGCGCTGGATATCGCCACCAGCTTCAAACGGGTCGAGTTGACGACCCTGACCCCCTACTCCGGCAAGTTCGCCGGTTTCCGTATCCGCAAGGGCCGGCTCAATCTCGACCTGCATTACGTGATCACCAAAGGCCAGCTGAAAGCCGAAAACAAAGTGGTGGTCGAGCAACTGCAATTGGGTGAGAAAGTCGACAGCGCCGATGCGGTGGACTTGCCGATTCGCCTGGCCATCGCGTTGCTCAAGGACTCGGACGGCAAGATCTCCATCGAACTGCCGGTGACGGGCGACCTCAACAATCCACAGTTCAGTGTGATGCCGATCGTGTGGCAGACCCTGCGCAACTTGGTGGTGCGCGCGGCAACGGCACCGTTCAAGTTTATCGGTGGGTTGGTTACCGGCGGTGGTGCGGAGGACTTGGGCAATGTGTCCTTCGCCGCAGGTTCCAGCGAACTGAACAAGGACGCCGAAGGCGCCCTGAACACGCTGGCCAAGGCCCTGAAAGAACGCCCGGCCCTGCGCCTGGAAATCGAAGGCACCGCCGCTGCCAGCAGTGACGGGCCGTTCCTGGCCGCAGAACGTCTGGAGCGTGAATACCAATACAACTACTACAAGATCCTCCAGCGCCGTGGCGACAAGGTTCCAGCCCAAGCCTCGCTGCTGGTTGTACCGGAGAAGGAAAAGGCGCCATTGCTGGAAGGCATCTACCGCACGCGCCTGAAACAACAACCTCCGGCGGAATGGAAAGACCTGAGCGACAGCGACCGCACTGCGAAGCTGCGTGACGGCGTGATCAAGTTCTGGAGCACCAGTGACGTACTGCTGCGCCAACTTGGCCAGGACCGTGCAAGCACGATCAAGGACTATCTGGTGGACAAGGGCCAGCTGGAAGATGACCGGGTGTACTTCATTGATGCCAACCTGGGTCAGGCGGAGAAAGATGGTCGGGTGGTGACACCGCTGCATCTGGATGCCGAGTAAGCAGCGGGCATTGCAAATCTAAGTGTGGGAGCGGGCTTGCCCGCGATTGCGGTGGGTCAGCTTGAACAGCTGTGACTGAACCACTGCAATCGCGGGCAAGCCCGCTCCCACATTGAGTCTTTGTTGGACTCACTAAATAGAACAGGCCCCGACACAAGTGCCGGGGCCTGTAATGACCACATCCCTGTGGTCGGTCGCATGAACACGTGAGGTGCATTGAGTGGATATCTGGCTCACTCGTTGCCGCCGACGTTTTGTTCAAGACGATACGTTGGGCATTACTCTGCTTTCAGGCCATCGGCCGATACAGCTTTAACGCCTTTGATTTGCTTGGTGATATTCACCGCGGTGGTTTTCTGTGCTTCGGTCACTGGGGTAGCCGACGACAGGGAAACGACACCTTTGTTGGTTTCGACTTTGATGTCGGTGCCAGGAATACCTTTCTCGGTTACCAGGTCAGCTTTTACCTTGGTAGTGATCCAAGTATCGGAAGTCGCGCCCTTGGCATCAGCTGCTGCGCTTTTGGTTTTGTCGATGTTGTCAGCCTTGGTAGCGCCGCCAGCCAGCAGGCCGTCAGCCGATACGGCGGTAACACCTTTGATTTTCTTGGTGATGGCTACAGCGGTCGCTTTCTGCGAGTCCGAGATAGCTACTGTCGAGGACAGGGAAACCACGCCTTTGTTGGTTTCAACCTTGATGTCCGAGCCTGGAATACCCTTTTCGGTCAGCAGGTCAGCTTTGACTTTGGTGGTGATCCAAGTGTCCGAGGTGGACTCTTTGGCTTTGGTCACTTCGCCGGCGGCCAGGGTCATAGGCGCTTGAGAAGTCTGAGCAAAGGCAACGTTGGCCATGGCCAGGGTCAGGGCGGTAGCAGTGGCGGTAGCGAGAGCGAACTTCTTCATACGAGTAACTCCTGTTTTATTAATAGTCTGCAGTGTGTGTACCTTGATGCTGCAGCGTTGATAGAGATATTGCAGGCGCTGTGCCAAGTTTTGCAGACTCATAAAACCCTTTTAAAACAATGACTTAGAAAATTACTTAATTTCCGAAATCGTGCAACTTGCATGAAGGCCATCGTGCCTGCATGCAAGTTGCGGCTTTTGCGTCGGTCTTGCCTCTACGCTTTTTCAACGCCCATAAAAAAAGGACTCCGAAGAGTCCTTTTTTTCAGCGTGAAGCCTGGGGGTGATTAAACGCCCGAAGCCTTGGCTGCTGCTACGTCCTTGATGGACAGCTTGATACGGCCGCGGTTGTCCACGTCCAGTACCAGCACTTCCACTTCCTGGCCTTCTTTCAGAATGTCGGTCACTTTCTCAACACGAGCGTCGCTCAGCATGGAGATGTGAACCAGACCGTCTTTGCCCGGCAGGATGTTGACGAATGCGCCGAAGTCGACGATGCGCTCAACCTTACCGACGTAGATCTTGCCAATCTCGGCTTCAGCGGTAATGCCCAGGACGCGCTGGCGTGCTGCCTCAGCCGCTTCCTTGGTTTCGCCGAAGATCTTGATCGAGCCGTCGTCTTCGATGTCGATCGAAGCCTTGGTCTCTTCACAGATCGCACGGATAGTCGCGCCGCCTTTACCGATAACATCACGGATTTTGTCGGTGTCGATTTTCATCGCGATCATGGTCGGAGCATTTTCCGACAGCTCGGTGCGGGACTGACCAATGATCTGGTTCATCTGGCCGAGGATGTTCAGGCGCGCGTCCAGGGCTTGGCCCAGGGCGATCTCCATGATCTCTTCGGTGATGCCTTTGATCTTGATGTCCATCTGCAGTGCGGTTACGCCTTTGGCGGTACCGGCTACCTTGAAGTCCATGTCGCCCAGGTGGTCTTCGTCGCCCAGGATGTCGGTCAGGATGGCGAACTTCTCGCCTTCTTTAACCAGGCCCATGGCGATACCGGCAACCGGCGCCTTCATCGGCACACCAGCGTCCATCAGTGCCAGGGAAGCACCGCAAACGGAAGCCATGGAGCTGGAACCGTTGGACTCGGTGATTTCCGATACAACACGGATGGTGTACGGGAACACGTCGGCAGCCGGCAGCATGGCTGCAATCGAACGACGGGCCAGACGGCCGTGACCGATTTCACGACGACCAGCGCCACCCATGCGACCACACTCGCCCACCGAGAACGGAGGGAAGTTGTAGTGCAGCATGAACGGGTCTTTTTTCTCGCCTTCCAGGGTGTCCAGCAGCTGTGCGTCACGGGCAGTACCCAGAGTCGCGACAACCAGGGCCTGGGTTTCACCACGGGTGAACAGCGCCGAACCGTGAGTCTTCGGCAGAACGCCGACTTCGATGTTCAGCGGACGAACGGTCTTGGTGTCGCGACCGTCGATACGTGGCTTGCCGTTAACGATGTTTTCGCGAACGGTGCGGTATTCGATTTCGCCGAAAGCGGCTTTGACTTCGCTGGACGAAGGCTGGCCTTCTTCACCGGACAGCTTGGCTACAACCTGATCCTTCAACTCGCCCAGGCGAGCGTAACGGTCGGCCTTGACGGTGATGGTGTAGGCGTCGGAGATCGCAGCGCCGAACTCGGAGCGGATAGCGCCCAACAGTTCAGTCGCTTCAGCCTGTGGAGCCCAGGTCCAGGTAGGCTTGGCAGCTTCGGCAGCCAGCTCGGTGACAGCCTTGATGACAGCCTGGAACTCGTCGTGGGCGAACAGTACCGCGCCCAGCATCTGGTCTTCGGTCAGCTCTTTGGCTTCCGATTCAACCATCAATACGGCTTCCGAGGTACCGGCAACGACCATGTCCAGGCTCGATGCTTTCTGTTGCTCGTAAGTCGGGTTCAGCAGGTAGCCGGTGCTTTCGTGGAAAGCAACACGGGCGGCGCCGATCGGGCCGTCGAACGGAATGCCGGAGATAGCCAGGGCAGCCGAGGTACCGATCATCGCAGCGATGTCCGGATCGGTTTTCTTGCTGGTGGAAACGACGGTGCAGACAACCTGCACTTCGTTCATGAAGCCTTCTGGGAACAGCGGACGGATCGGACGGTCGATCAGTCGGGAAGTCAGGGTTTCTTTCTCGGAAGGACGGCCTTCACGCTTGAAGAAACCACCAGGGATCTTACCGGCAGCGTAAGTTTTTTCCTGGTAGTGAACGGAAAGAGGGAAGAAGCCTTTGCTTGGGTCAGCGGTCTTGGCGCCAACAACGGTCACCAAAACGGTAACGTCGTCGTCAACGGTAACCAGCACTGCGCCGGAGGCTTGACGGGCGATACGGCCTGTCTCAAGGGTAACGGTCGACTGACCGAACTGGAACTTTTTGATAACCGGGTTCACGGTGTCCTACCTTCTTTGTGGCTCTTGGGGAACTTGTCTTCTTGCGAAATTCTTGGGCAATCTCGGGAATCGGCCCGAGCCTCGTCCAGGGTAAAACGTGTATCCAGATAAAACTTGAGGCTGGGAGCCTGTCATGGGCCAGCGGGAATCCCACTGACACACGACAGACAACCAACCTCTAGCGCAATCGCTTATTAGCGACGCAGACCCAGGCGACCGATCAGAGCCTGATAACGACCCAGATCCTTGCCTTTCAGGTAGTCCAGCAGCTTACGACGCTGGTTTACCATGCGGATCAGACCACGACGGGAGTGGTGATCTTTACCGTTGGCCTTGAAGTGACCTTGCAGCTTGTTGATGTTGTGGGTCAGCAGTGCAACTTGCACTTCTGGCGAACCAGTGTCACCAACAGCTTGCTGATAGTCAGCAACGATTTGTGCTTTTTCTTGAACGTCGAGAGCCATGAGGCAATCCTTTTATCAGGAAACTGTTTCAAAGAAACAGCTTCAACAGGCCAGGGACAAATCCCTGTATCTAAAAATGAGGAAGTGACCGTGCCTGTTAACAGCCACCCTCGTTCGGTCATTCTGACCGAATCAGTCGACGCGGCGCGATGCGCCCGTCTTCGCTCACTTCACCGATACCGATAAAGCGACCGTTATGATCTTGTACCCGCACCATGCCGAACTTCGGAGCGTCCGGGGCACGTACCGGCTGGCCGTTGAGCCAGTAGAACGCGCTGTGCTCCGAGAAGTGCAGCAATGGCCAATCCAGCAAACCGCTGTCCGATGGCATCAGGAAGCGATCAACTGCTTCATTGCCGCCTTCGGCGTGTACCGCTTCCAACTCTTCCAGCGTGACCGTCTGGGCCAAGGTGAAAGGGCCGGCCTGGGTGCGTCGCAGTTCTGCAACGTACGCGCCGCAACCGAGCTTTTCACCAATATCTTCCACCAGGGTACGGATATAGGTGCCTTTGCTGCAGTCCACGGCCAAGCGCGCAGTGTCACCTTCACAGGCGAGCAATTCCAAGCGCGCAATAGTAACAGAACGCGGTTCGCGCTCCACTACTTCGCCCGCACGTGCCAGCTTGTAAAGTGGCTGCCCATCACGCTTGAGCGCCGAGTACATCGGCGGTATCTGACTGATTTGCCCACGAAAACCGGGCAAAGCCGCTTCAATATCTGCACGACCAACGGTCACGTCGCGAACCTGCAAAACATCACCTTCGGCATCGGCCGTGGTGGTGGTCTTGCCCAGTTGCATCAGGGTTTCGTAACCCTTGTCGGAATCGAGCAGGTATTGCGAGAACTTGGTGGCCTCGCCAAAGCACAACGGCAACACACCGGTGGCCAAGGGATCGAGGCTGCCAGTGTGCCCGGCCTTCTCGGCATTGAGCAGCCAGCGGACCTTCTGCAAGGCGGCATTGGAGGTAAAGCCAATGGGTTTGTCGAGCAGAATGATGCCGCTGACGTTGCGACGGATACGTTTGACCTGAGCCACCACTTACTCCTTGGCGTCTTCAGGTGTGGACGGGTGCTGGCTGTCTTCAGCCACGGCGCGCTCGATCAGTGCCGACAGGTGCGCGCCACGCACGACGCTTTCGTCGTAGTGGAAGTGCAACTGGGGAACACTGCGCAGCTTCATTTCACGGGCCAACTGCATGCGCAGGAAGCCTGCAGCCGAGTTGAGCACCTTGATGCTTTGCGCGATTTCTTCGCTGTTGTCCTGCCCCATCACGGTGATGAAGATCTTGGCGTGACCAACATCACGGCTCACTTCAACGGCGGTGATGGTCACCAGGCCAACGCGTGGGTCTTTGACTTCACGACGGATCAGTTGGGCAAGCTCGCGCTGCATCTGATCGCCGATACGCTGGGTACGGCTGTATTCTTTTGCCATGTCTTGTTACCTGTTACTGCCACACGGTGAAACCCGTGGGGTCTGAAAGCGGCAAACGCCCGGCCTGACAAAAGCCAGACCGGGCGTTGCGTTTAGAGTCCGTCGCTGCACGGGGCATTTGCATGCCCACACGCTGCGTGGCTCCGGAAGTGCGCGAGTTAGAGGCTGCGAGCAACCTGAACCTTCTCGAAGACTTCGATCTTGTCGCCAACCTTGACGTCGTTGTAGCTCTTGACGCCGATACCGCATTCCATGCCGGCACGTACTTCGGAGGCGTCATCCTTGAAGCGGCGCAGGGATTCCAGCTCGCCTTCGAAGATAACGATGTCTTCACGCAGTACACGGATTGGACGGTTACGGTACACGGTGCCTTCGACAACCATGCAACCGGCGATCGCGCCGAATTTCGGCGAGCGGAACACGTCACGAACCTCGGCGATACCCAGGATGTTCTCCCGGACGTCGCTGCCAAGCATGCCGGTAAGGGCTTTCTTGACGTCTTCGATGATGTCGTAGATGACGTTGTAGTAACGCATGTCCAGGCCTTCCTGCTCGACGATCTTGCGAGCGCCAGCATCGGCACGCACGTTGAAGCCGAACAGTACAGCGTTGGAAGCCAGTGCCAGGTTGGCGTCGGATTCGGTGATACCACCGACACCGCCACCGACAACGCGCACTTGCACTTCGTCGTTACCCAGGCCGTTCAAGGCGCCGTTCAACGCTTCGAGGGAACCACGTACGTCAGATTTGAGGACGATGTTAAGCGTCTTCTTCTCTTCCTGGCCCATGTTCTCGAAGATGTTTTCCAGCTTGCCGGCGTGAGCACGGGCCAGCTTGACTTCGCGGAACTTGCCTTGACGGAACAGAGCCACTTCACGGGCTTTCTTCTCGTCGGCCACTACGCTCATCTCGTCGCCAGCGTCCGGGGTACCGTCCAGGCCGAGGATCTCGACCGGGATAGCAGGACCTGCTTCCTTGATTGGCTTGCCGTTCTCGTCGAGCATGGCACGTACACGGCCGTAGTTCGAACCGACCAGGACCATGTCGCCTTGGCGCAGGGTACCGTCTTGAACCAGTACGGTCGCAACCGGGCCACGGCCCTTGTCGAGACGGGATTCAACCACAACACCACGGCCAGGGGCCGATGGAGTAGCGGTCAGTTCCAGGACTTCGGCTTGCAACAGAACGGCTTCGAGCAGTTCGTCAACGCCAGTACCCATCTTCGCGGAGACTGGTACGAATGGAGTGTCGCCACCCCACTCTTCGGATGTCACGCCGTGAACCGACAGTTCGCTACGGATGCGATCAAGATCAGCGCCCGGCTTGTCGATTTTGTTCACTGCAACCACCAGCGGAACGCCAGCTGCCTTGGCATGCTGAACGGCTTCGATGGTTTGTGGCATCACGCCGTCGTCGGCTGCAACCACCAGGATCACGATGTCGGTCGCCTTGGCACCACGGGCACGCATTGCGGTAAACGCGGCGTGACCAGGGGTGTCGAGGAACGTCACCATGCCACGGTCGGTTTCAACGTGGTACGCACCGATGTGCTGGGTGATACCGCCGGCTTCGCCAGCAGCAACCTTGGCACGACGGATGTAGTCGAGCAGGGAAGTTTTACCGTGGTCAACGTGGCCCATTACGGTCACGACCGGTGCACGGGAAACTGCCTCACCTTCAAACTTCAGGGACTCGGCCAGGGAATCTTCCAGGGCGGTGTCGCTGACCAGGGTCACTTTGTGGCCCAGCTCTTCAGCAACCAGTTGGGCAGTTTCCTGATCCAGTACCTGGTTGATGGTGGCCGGAGTACCCAGCTTGAACATGAACTTGATGATTTCAGCTGCCTTGACCGACATCTGCTGGGCGAGATCGCCAACAGTGATGGTCTCGCCGATCTTCACTTCACGCACGACAGGGCCGGTTGGGCTCTGGAAACCGTGGGCGTTGCGTTTTTTCAGCTTGGCCTTGCCGCGACCACCACGACGGAAGCCATCGCTTTCTTCGTCGGTAGTACGTGGGGCAACGCGTGGAGCAGGTGCTTTCTCTTTGACCGAAGCACGATGCGGAGCGTTTTTGCGCTCGCCATCGCCACCACCGCTGCGACGATTGTTATCGTCGGCACGTGGTTTGTCCGGGCGACGAGGTTCGTCACGCTTGCGAGCGTCGGCTGCCGGAGCAGGTGCAGCGGCAACCGGAGCGGCCTCACGCACAGCTTCAACAGGCGCAGCGACCGCTTCAGTGGCAGCAGTTTGCGCAGCAGCAGGCTGGCGACGCGCTTCTTCTTCGGCGCGACGCTTGGACTCTTCTTCAGCCTTCTGACGAGCAGCATTTTCTACTGCGCGACGTTCTTCCAGTTCGCGTTTGCGCTCGGCTTCGATTTCTTCCGGGCTGCGCTGTACGAAGACTTTCTTCTTGCGTACTTCAACGCTGATGCTCTTGCTACCAGCAACACGCAGGGTGCTGGTGGTTTTGCGCTGCAATGTAATCTTGCGCGGTTCTTCCACTTTCGCCTTGTGGCTGCTCTTCAAGTGAGTCAGCAAAGACTGCTTCTCACTATCGCTCACACCTTCATCGGCGGCGGTGTGCGGCAGACCTGCCTCACGCATCTGCTGCAACAGGCGCTCTACCGGTGTTTTGACCTCATCGGCCAGTTGTTTCACCGTGACTTGCGTCATGCACTTCTCTCCTCAGGCCGCGCCTAGTTACTCGAACCAATGGGCTCGGGCGGCCATGATCAACTTGCCGGCACGATCATCGTCAATGCCGTCGATGTCGAGCAGATCGTCAATAGACTGCTCGGCCAGGTCTTCGCGGGTAATTACGCCGCGCACCGCCAGTTCCATCGCCAAATCCTTGTCCATACCCTCAAGCGAGAGCAGGTCTTCGGCCGGATGGGCGTCTGCCAGCTTTTCCTCAGTAGCGATGGCTTTAGTCAACAAACGATCCTTGGCTCGAGCGCGAAGCTCGTTGACGGTGTCTTCGTCAAAGCCGTCGATGTTGAGCATTTCTTCCAACGGTACGTAGGCAATCTCTTCCAGACTGGTGAAGCCTTCATCTACCAGCACCTGTGCCAGGTCTTCGTCGACTTCCAGCTCGTCGATGAAGTTGCGCAGGATGTCACCGGTTTCAGCTTGCTGCTTAGCCTGGATGTCCGATTCGGTCATCACGTTCAGGGTCCAGCCGGTCAGTTGGCTGGCCAGACGCACGTTCTGACCACCACGACCAATGGCCTGAGCCAGATTGTCTGCGCCAACGGCGATGTCCATTGCATGGGCATCTTCGTCAACGATAATTGCCGCCACTTCAGCCGGCGACATGGCGTTGATCACGAACTGCGCCGGGTTATCGTCCCACAGGACGATGTCCACACGCTCACCACCCAATTCGCCCGACACTGCCTGGACGCGCGAACCGCGCATACCAATGCAAGCGCCTTGCGGGTCGATGCGTTTGTCCTTGGAGCGGACCGCGATCTTGGCGCGCGAACCCGGGTCGCGGGACGCAGCCATGACTTCGATCAGGCCTTCGGCGATTTCCGGCACTTCGATACGGAACAGCTCGATCAGCATTTCCGGCGCGGTACGCGACAGGATCAGCTGAGGGCCGCGGTTCTCGGTGCGGATTTCCTTGAGCAGCGCACGCAGACGCACGCCAACACGGAAGGTTTCGCGGGAAATGATGTCTTCACGGGCCAACAGCGCTTCAGCGTTGTTACCCAGGTCGACGATCACGTTGTCGCGGGTCACTTTTTTCACGGTGCCGGAGATGATTTCACCCAGGCGCTCGCGATAAGCGTCAACGACTTGCGCGCGCTCGGCTTCGCGTACTTTCTGCACGATGACTTGCTTGGCAGTCTGTGCAGCAATGCGGCCGAACTCGATGGACTCGATCTTTTCTTCGACGACATCACCGACCTGGGCGCCAGGATGCGTTTGCGCAACCTTGCTCGGCCAGGTTTCGATGGCCGGATCATCAAGATCGTCCTCTTCGACGACCGTCCAGCGACGGAAAGTCTCGTAGGCACCGGTGTGGCGGTTGATTTCCACACGCAGATCAACTTCGTCTTCAAAACGCTTTTTGGTAGCAGTGGCCAGGGCCAGCTCCAACGCTTCAAAAATCACGCTTGCCGGTACACCCTTTTCGTTGGATACCGACTCAACAACCAGCAGTACTTCTTTGCTCATCGTACGCCTCGCCTTTCGCAAGCCATTGGATCCGCGGGATCCGCGTCTCAGTCAAAACTGGGAATAATGTTGGCCTTGTCGATCATATCGATCGGCAACAGGAACTCATGGTCGTCTACCTGCACCACGACATCCTGTTCTTCTACACCGCGCAGAAGGCCCTGAAAATTGCGTCGCCCTTCAAAAGGGGAGCGCAGTTTGATCTTCACTTGGTCACCGGCATATTTAGCAAACTGCTCGATAGTGAACAGTGGGCGTTCCATGCCTGGCGAGGATACTTCGAGGGTGTATTCAACGGAGATTGGATCTTCAACATCCAGGACACCGCTGATCTGACGGCTGACAATGGCGCAATCGTCCACCAGCACACCGCCCTCTTTATCGATATAAACGCGCAACATTGAGTGGCGACCTTGAGCCGAAAACTCAATACCCCAGCATTCATAGCCTAGGGCCACGACCACCGGGGCCAGCAAGGCCTGCAACTCTTCTAGCTTGCTCGACACCTGAACCCCCTCGTGCATGTATGTGCATGCTGTGCAAAATAAAAAAATGGGCGAAACGCCCATCCTTGAAACGCCGTCGAACAGCGGCGTTGAAAGTGTCCAGCTAACAAAAAGCCCCTTAAAAGGGGCTCCGCTAAAACTGGTTGCGGGGGCCGGATTTGAACCGACGACCTTCGGGTTATGAGCCCGACGAGCTACCAGACTGCTCCACCCCGCGACAAAGCTGGGGCGGAAGTATACGACCGATCCCTTGCAGGGTCAATGTAACCTTCCACCTACAAGAAAGCCCGCAACAGCGGGCTCTCCTGATAATTGGTACCGAGAAGGGGACTCGAACCCCTACACCCTATGGGCACAACCACCTCAAGGTTGCGTGTCTACCAATTCCACCACCTCGGCAATACAGCGTTTACAACCCTTCTTACTTCTGCTCTTGAGCTGGAGGTACGTCAGTCGCTGGAGTAGCCGACTTTTGCTCTTGAAGCACCGGGACATCATCAGAAGCCGGTTTTGCTTTTGGTACTTCCAACACTGCTGGGTTTGGCAAACCTACTTGAGTCAGCACATGAGCTTTCTCTTTAGCAAAGTAACCTAACCCTAAGCTGGTTATGAAAAAACCTGCGGCAAGTATAGCAGTAAACTTACTAAGAAAGGTAGAGGAACCTTGGCTTCCGAACACAGTATTTGAAGCACCTGCACCGAAAGACGCACCAGCATCCGCACCTTTACCCTGTTGCAACAAAACCAGGGCAACTACGCCCAGGGCAGCCAACAGATGAAAAACGACTACGACTGTTTCCAGCATTTTTTCAGTTTCCCGCGGCGCGACAGATCGCACCGAACTCATCTGCATTCAGGGAAGCTCCACCAATGAGCCCCCCATCGATATCCGGCATGCCGAACAGTTCGACCGCATTGGCCGCCTTCACGCTGCCGCCGTATAGAAGCCGCACACCTTGTGCGACTTCAGAATTCTCTGCCGCCAACTGCGCGCGGATGGCTGCGTGCACATCCTGCGCCTGTTGCGGTGTAGCAGTCAGCCCGGTGCCAATGGCCCAGACCGGCTCGTAAGCAATTACTGCCTTTGCAAACGCACCAACACCCAGCTCCTCGATGATGCTGCCCAGCTGACGCGAGACAACTTCAAGAGTCTTGCCCGATTCGCGCTCTGCCAAGGTTTCCCCTACGCACAACACTGGAATCAAGCCACAAGCCTGTGCCGCTGCGAACTTGCGATTGAGTGTCCCATCACGCTCGCCCATCATCTGACGACGCTCGGAGTGCCCAACGAGCACATAGGAACAACCCACATCAACCAGCTGACTCGGCGAAATCTCACCGGTCAACGCACCTTGCATCGCTTCCACCGCAGAGTTCTGCGCGCCGACCTGAATCGACTTGCCTTTCAAGCCATCAACCACTTGGGCGATATGCAAGCAAGGCGGAAATACAGCGATATCAACACCGCTAGGCAAGGCCAAGTGACGAAGGCCATTTACCAGCTCAGCGACACTGGCGCGGGTACCGTGCATCTTCCAGTTACCAGCTACCATAGTGCGACGCATGCTGTACCTCGTCGGTCAAAGTGGGCGCAGATGTTACCCAACCACATCATCACTGGCAAGCCGAATTCAGGCGCAAACTTCACTTACCAGTTTTGCCAGGCTTTCGGCATGCTCGCGAACCTGTGTTTCATCGTCACCTTCGACCATGACACGCACCAGAGGCTCTGTACCGGACTTGCGCAGCAATACGCGCCCACGCCCCGCCATTGCTAGCGTTACGCGCTCGCAGGCCTCTTTGACAGCCGGGTGCTCGATCGGGTTTTCGCCGCCCGCAAAGCGCACATTGAGAAGCACCTGCGGACACTTGCGCAACGCCTGACGCGCCTGAGCGAGGCTCTCTTCACGACGACGCAACGACAGCAAAACCTGCAGCGCAGCGATAATTGCATCGCCTGTGGTGGTGTGCTGGAAGCAGACCACATGCCCGGAGTTCTCGCCACCGACCTGCCAGTTGCGCTCCAGCAGCTCGGCGATCACGTAGCGGTCACCCACATTGGCACGAACGAACGGTATGCCGAGATCACCCAAGGCCAGCTCCAGCCCCAGATTACTCATCAACGTACCGACAACGCCACCCTGCAGCTTGTCACGCTCATGCAAGTCGCGCGCAATAATGAACAGCAGATCATCACCATCGACCACAGCGCCCGTGTGGTCGACCATCAACACGCGATCGCCATCGCCATCAAAGGCAATGCCGAGGTCGGCATGCTTGGCCAGGACAGCGGCCTGCAACTGCTCCATATGAGTGGAACCGCAGTTTTCGTTGATATTCAAACCATCAGGCTGAGCCGACAACACGGTGACATCCGCGCCCAGTTCCTTGAAGACACTTGGCGCCACCTTGTAGGTCGCACCATGGGCGCAATCGACGACGATTTTCAGCCCGGCAAAATTGGTGCTGGTCGGCACGCTGCTCTTGCAGAACTCGATGTAGCGGCCAGAGGCGTCGTTGATGCGCGACACCTTGCCCAATTTGCTGGACTCGACCACGGTCATCGGCGCATCCAGCAACTCTTCGATCATCAGCTCGATTTCGTCAGGCAGCTTGGTGCCCTGACCGGAGAAGAACTTAATGCCGTTGTCATCATGGGGATTGTGCGAAGCACTGATCACGATACCGGCTTCAGCGTGAAAGGTACGCGTCAGGTAGGCGATCGCAGGCGTCGGCATCGGCCCCAGCAACATCACATCAGCACCGGCGGCAGACAGACCCGCCTCCAGCGCCGACTCAAACATATAGCCCGAAATCCGGGTGTCCTTGCCCACCAGGATGCGGCACGCGCCCATGCTGCGGAACGCCATGCCTGCCGCCCAACCCAGCTTGAGCATGAAATCAGGGGTAATCGGAAACTCGCCGACCCGACCACGGATACCGTCGGTACCAAAGTATTTTTTAGTCATAAGTGCTCCATCATTCTTATTCGGCGAATTCTACAGCGGCAAGCATGCGCACCACATCGACCGTCTCGGCAACGTCATGTACGCGCAAGATGCGCGCGCCCTTGGTCACGGCAAGCGCCGCAAGCGCCAGGCCACCGTACAACCGCTCACCCACTGGACGACTCAATGCCAGCCCTATCATGCTCTTGCGCGAAACCCCAACCAACAGGGGGCGACCAAGATCATGGAGGGACTCCATGTGTTTAAACAAACTCAGATTATGTTGCAGGGTCTTGGCAAAACCAAACCCGGGATCAAGGATGATTTTCTCGGCAGCAATCCCCGCATTGGCGCACTGGGCGATCCTTTCAGCCAGGAAACCACTCACCTCGCCAACGAGATCATCGTAATGCGGGCTGTCCTGCATATTCCCAGGCTCCCCCAGCATATGCATCAGGCACACCGGCAAACCGGTAGCTGCTGCCGCATCCAGGGCACCATCACGCTGCAATGAGCGCACATCGTTGATCAGCCCAGCCCCAAGGCGCGCAGTTTCACGCATCACCGCCGGGGTAGACGTATCAACCGAGATGATCACATCCAGCTCTCGGGCGATACGCTCAACAATTGGCGCAACCCGCTCCAGCTCCTCCAAAGGAGAAACCACACGAGCGCCGGGACGAGTGGATTCACCACCCACATCAATCAACGTCGCCCCAGCGGCCACCATCGCCTCCGCATGGCGCAAGGCAGCATCAAGCTGACTGAAGCGGCCACCGTCGGAAAAGGAATCGGGGGTTACATTAAGAATACCCATCACGTGCGTATGGGCCAAATCAAGAACCCGATTGCCGCAAGGCAACCGGGTGGAGGACAACACAGAAGTCATTTCAAACCTTAATGGTCAGCCGCAGGGCCGCCGATCGGGGTTTCCGGGCGCTCATTCTGAGCCACTGGCGGCGTACCGGAAGTACCAGAGCCACCTTCCCAATCGCGCGGTTCACGCGGGGCGCGGCCAGCCATGATGTCGTCGATCTGATCGGCATCAATGGTTTCATACTTCATCAGCGCATCTGCCATCGCATCCAGCTTGTCGCGATTGTCGGTCAGGATCTGCTTGGCCGTGCCGTAGCACTGGTCAATGATGCTACGCACTTCGGAGTCGATCAGCTTGGCTGTCTCGCCGGAGAAGCTTGCGCTTTGACCGCCACCACCACGCCCCAGGAACACTTCACCTTCTTCCTCGGCATACATCAATGGACCGAGCTTTTCCGACAGACCCCACTTGGTCACCATGTTTCGTGCAATCTGGCTGGCACGCATGATGTCGTTGGAGGCACCGGTGGTCACACCGTCAAAGCCCAAGGTCATTTCTTCCGCAATGCGACCGCCGTACAGCGAGCAGATCTGACTGATCAGTGCGCGCTTGGAAAGGCTGTAGCGATCCTCTTCCGGCAGGAACATGGTGACACCCAATGCCCGACCGCGAGGAATGATCGACACCTTGTAGACCGGATCATGCTCAGGCACAACGCGACCCACAATGGCGTGACCGGCTTCGTGATAAGCGGTGTTCTGCTTCTCTTTCTCGGACATGACCATGGATTTGCGCTCGGCGCCCATCATGATCTTGTCTTTTGCCAGTTCGAATTCTTTCATTTCCACGATGCGCTTGCCGGTACGGGCCGCAAACAGCGAGGCCTCGTTCACCAGGTTGGCCAGGTCAGCACCAGAGAAGCCTGGAGTACCACGGGCAATCACGGCCGGAGCCACGTCGTCGCCCATTGGCACTTTGCGCATGTGAACTTTGAGGATCTGCTCGCGACCACGGATGTCCGGCAAGCCGACCACCACCTGGCGGTCGAAACGACCTGGACGCAGCAATGCAGGGTCCAATACGTCAGGACGGTTGGTTGCGGCGATGACGATGATGCCGTCATTCATCTCGAAACCGTCCATCTCTACCAGCAACTGGTTGAGCGTCTGCTCACGCTCATCGTGACCACCGCCCATGCCAGCGCCACGATGGCGACCAACGGCGTCGATTTCATCGATGAAGATGATGCAAGGCGCGTGCTTCTTGGCCTGCTCAAACATGTCGCGAACACGGCTGGCACCCACACCGACGAACATCTCGACGAAGTCAGAACCGGAAATAGTGAAGAAAGGCACCTTGGCTTCGCCGGCAATCGCCTTGGCCAGCAAGGTTTTACCGGTACCCGGTGGGCCCACCATCAGCACGCCGCGAGGAATACGGCCACCCAGGCGCTGGAACTTGCCCGGATCGCGCAGGAATTCAACCAGCTCACCCACTTCTTCCTTGGCTTCATCGCAACCTGCGACGTCAGCCAGGGTCGTTTTCACCTGGTCTTCGGAAAGCAGGCGCGCCTTGCTCTTGCCAAAGCTCATCGGCCCGCCCTTGCCTCCCGCACCACCTTGCATCTGGCGCATGAAGAACATGAACACGGCGATAATCACCAGGATCGGGAAGCTGGCCACCAAGAGTTGCGTCCAGATGCTCTGCTGCTCTGGCTGCTTGCCTTCGACAACGACATGGTTGTCCACCAGGTCGCCAATCAGGCCGTTATCCGGGATATTCGGGCGAATGGTCTTGAAGCTATCGCCATCGTTGCGCTTGCCGTTGATCACAAAGCCATCAATCGCTACACGCTCGACCTTGCCATCCTTGACCTGCTGGATGAAGTCGGAGTAGTTGAGGGTCTGCGGCTCGTTAGGGCTGGAGAAGTTGTTCATCACCGTCACCAGGACAGCTGCGATGATCAACCACAGGATCAGATTCTTTGCCATATCGTTCAATTAACTACCCTCTGAAGCAAGCTCCGCTACTGGCGCGCGCTTCGCATGATATTCACCGGCCTAACTTACTACATTACCTACAACTCTGGCAGGCGCCGTCTGTAACCCTTTGTGAAACTTTGACTACACAATATTCGTAAAGCTTCGTGACGAAAGCGACATAAAAAAACCTATCGCCTTCCTCGGCTTTCTTAAAAACGCTCTTCGCTCGTCGCACCTTCGACGCCACGGAAGCCGCGACACAGCAGGTATTGTTCCCTGGAGCGGTCCCGGGACGAGTCTGGCTTACGCGTCTGCACCTTATCGAACAACTTGCGTATGTTCTTGTGGTACTCGTCGAAACCTTCGCCCTGGAAGACTTTCACCAGGAAATCGCCACCGGGGCGCAATACCCGACCCGCCAAATCCAGCGCCAGCTCGCAAAGGAACATTGCACGCGGCATATCGACGGCCGGTAATCCACTCATATTGGGGGCCATGTCGGAAATCACAAGGTCTACCTGCGAATTTCCCACAGCCTCAAGGATTTCGGCGAGCACCGTGTCCTGGGTAAAGTCACCATGAACAAAGGTCACGTCCGGGATGCTGTCCATCTCCAGGATGTCGGAAGCGATAAGACGACCTTGCCCACCAATCAGACGACTGGTCACCTGGGACCAACCACCGGGGGCGGCACCAAGGTCGATAACGCTCATGCCTGGACGAATCAGCTTGTCCTTATCCTGGATCTCCAGCAGCTTGTAACTGGCGCGGGAACGGTAGCCGTCCTTCTGCGCCTTTTTGACGTAAGGGTCGTTGAAATGCTCTTGCAGCCACTTAAGGCTAGTTTTGGAACGGGCCACGGGCCACCTCGAAAATAAAACGGGTCGTGATTAACTGGGCGGTCCCGGACTCGCTCGGGTAAACTGGCCGCCGCTTTTTACAAGATCAGACGCAGGGGTCAGATTATGCCGCTCACTCAAGAGCAGAAGAAACAGTACAAATCCATTGGCCACCATCTGAAACCAGTTCTGATTGTGGCAGACAACGGTTTGACTGAAGGTGTGTTAGCCGAACTTGAACGCGCATTGGGCGATCACGAACTGATCAAGATCAAGGTCAACATCCTTGACCGCGAAGCGCGCCTGGCCGCCATTGCAGAACTGTGCAAGGTGGGCAAAGCGGACCTGGTTCAGGTCATCGGCAAGATGGCGCTGCTGTATCGCAAGAATTTCAGCGTCAACAAGCAACTGTCGAACGTTCATCGCTTCAAATGATTCAAAGGGTCACGGGCGTGCTTCGCGCGCCCTGCCACTCCATCCCGGCGCAGGCTGTACAACCAGCACCAAGCCAGAGAACCCCAGTACAAGATAGCTGAACAACTGCCAGCGCAACGCTTCCGGCAGCCACACATGCACGATGCAGAACATTGCACACGCATACAGCGCCATCAACAGCAGTTGGCCGCGAATATCCCGCCACAAACTCCCCCAGCCTTCGGCCTTGACCAGCACCAGCGTCTGGAGTGTCACGCACGCCGCCGCAAAACCCACCAGCAGCGCACTCAGTAATCCGCCGATCTCATCGATCAGCAACGGTGCCAGGCCAATCAGGCCCAGCGCCGGTAAAACACCAATGTGCAACAACCACAGGCCGCCCACCCAGAGCATCTGGGAGAGCTGCCAAAGCATAGCGCCCGCGCGAAGCGGGCGCCGCCTTTCAGACGTGACGAACTTCAACAATCTCGTACTCGATCACGCCACCCGGCGTCTTGACGGCCACCACATCACCCTCTTCCTTGGCAATCAAGGCGCGAGCGAGCGGCGAGCCGACGGAGATTTTGCCGAGTTTGAAGTCAGCTTCATCTTCACCAACGATGTGGTAAACCACGCTTTCGTCAGTCTCGACGTTGGCGATTTCCACGGTGGTGCCGAAAATCACCTTGCCCGTCTTCGGAATGGTCGTCACATCGATGACCACCGCGTTCTGCAGGCGGCCTTCGATATCACGGATCCGCGCCTCGACCATACCCTGCTGCTCACGAGCAGCGTGGTATTCGGCGTTTTCCTTCAAGTCACCCAGCTCGCGGGCCGTACCGATGTCCTGGCTCAGCTTTGGACGTACGACCTTGGTCAGGTGGGCGTGCTCCTCTTCCAGGGCCTTGAAGCCCTGGACGGTCATTGGGTATTTGGTCATGCCTTCAATCCTGCGTGTAGATCCTGCAAGCGACGCACGGTTTTTTCAGGACCGAACTTGAGCGCTTCGCAGATGGCTTCGCCAGCAGCAATGGTGGTGGTGCAGTAGATCTTGTGCTGCAAGGCGTTACGGCGAATGGAGTAGGAATCCGCGATCGACTGGCGACCTTCGGTGGTGTTGATGATCAGGGTGACTTCGTCATTCTTGATCATGTCGACCACGTGCGGACGGCCTTCCGTCACTTTGTTCACGCGACGCACTTTCAGGCCGGCAGCCTCGATCAGCTTGGCGGTCCCGGCGGTGGCCACGACTTCGAAGCCCAAGTTGATCAGATCACGGGCTACGCCTGCAACCAGTGGCTTGTCGTCATCACGCACGCTGATAAACGCAGTACCGCCGGTCGGCAGCACTTCGCTGGCGCCCATCTGAGCCTTGGCGAACGCTTCACCGAAGGTATCGCCCACGCCCATCACTTCACCGGTGGACTTCATCTCTGGGCCCAGGATCGGGTCCACACCAGGGAATTTGGCGAATGGGAACACCGCCTCTTTCACACTGTAGAAGTTTGGAATGATTTCCTTGGTGAAGCCGATTTCCTTCAGGGTCTTACCGGCCATCACGCGGGCAGCGATCATGGCCAGGGACACACCGATGCACTTGGAAACAAACGGCACGGTACGCGAAGCGCGCGGGTTGACTTCGATGACGTAGATGTCTTCGCCTTGCAGCGCCAACTGTACGTTCATCAGACCGACCACGCCCAGCTCCAGAGCCATCTTCTTGACCTGCTCGCGCATCTCGTCCTGGATGTGCAGCGGCAGCGAGTACGGCGGCAGCGAGCACGCGGAGTCACCGGAGTGAACGCCCGCTTGTTCGATGTGCTGCATGATCGCGCCGATCACCACGTCAGTACCGTCGCAGACAGCGTCCACGTCCATTTCAATGGCGCAGTTGAGGAAGTGGTCCAGCAGCACCGGGCTGTCGTTGGACACTTTCACAGCATCACGCAGGTAACGCTTGAGCTCTTCTTCTTCGTAGACGATTTCCATCGCACGACCGCCCAGTACGTAGGACGGACGCACCACCAACGGGTAACCGATCTTGCTGGCTGCACGAATGGCTTCGTCTTCGCTGCGCACGGTGGCGTTTGGCGGCTGACGCAGATTCAGGCGCTCAACCATTTGCTGGAAGCGCTCACGGTCTTCGGCACGGTCGATGGCGTCAGGGCTGGTACCGATGATCGGTACGCCAGCGGCTTCAAGGGCGCGAGCCAGTTTCAACGGGGTTTGGCCGCCGTACTGGACGATCACGCCTTTCGGCTTCTCGACGCGCACGATTTCCAGCACGTCTTCCAGGGTCACTGGCTCGAAATACAGGCGATCGGAGGTGTCGTAGTCGGTGGAAACGGTTTCCGGGTTGCAGTTGACCATGATGGTCTCGTACCCGTCTGCGCGCAGGGCCAGAGCGGCGTGTACGCAGCAGTAGTCGAACTCGATGCCTTGGCCGATACGGTTTGGACCGCCGCCCAGGATCATGATCTTGTCGCGACCCGACGGCGCAGCTTCGCACTCTTCCTCGTAGGTAGAGTACAGGTATGCGGTGTCGGTGGAGAACTCGGCGGCGCAGGTGTCAACGCGCTTGTAGACCGGGAAGATATCCAGCTTGTGGCGATGGGTGCGCAGGTTCTTCTCGGTCACACCCAGCAGCTTGGCCAGGCGCTGGTCGGAGAAACCCTTGCGCTTGAGGCGGAACATCATGTCGCGGTCGATGCTGGCCAGACCCAGGGTCTTGACCTTCTCTTCTTCCTTGATCAGATCTTCGATCTGTACCAGGAACCACGGGTCGATCATGTTCATGCCGAAGATGTCTTCGACGGTCATGCCGGCACGGAAGGCGTCAGCCACGTACCAGATACGCTCGGCGCCCGGCACGGTCAGTTCGCGCTTGAGCACGCTCATGCTTTCCGGGTTGCTCAGGTCGAGCTTCTCGTCCAGGCCGCAAACGCCGACTTCCAGGCCGCGCAGGGCTTTCTGCAGGGATTCCTGGAAAGTCCGGCCGATGGCCATGACTTCACCTACGGATTTCATCTGCGTGGTCAGGCGTGCGTCAGCCTTGGCGAACTTCTCGAAGGCGAAACGTGGCAGCTTGGTCACAACGTAGTCGATGGACGGCTCGAAGGACGCCGGGGTCTTGCCACCGGTGATGTCGTTCGACAGCTCGTCCAGGGTGTAACCCACCGCCAGCTTGGCCGCGACCTTGGCGATCGGGAAGCCGGTGGCTTTCGAAGCCAGGGCCGACGAGCGGGATACACGCGGGTTCATCTCGATCACGACCATGCGGCCGGTGTCCGGGCAGATGCCGAACTGAACGTTGGAACCACCGGTTTCCACGCCGATCTCGCGCAATACCGCCAGGGAGGCGTTACGCAGGATCTGGTATTCCTTGTCGGTCAGGGTCTGCGCCGGAGCCACGGTGATCGAGTCACCGGTGTGCACGCCCATCGGGTCGAAGTTTTCGATGGAGCAGACGATGATGCAGTTGTCCTTCTTATCGCGGACAACCTCCATCTCATATTCTTTCCAGCCGATCAGGGATTCGTCGATCAGCAGCTCTTTGGTCGGCGACAGGTCCAGGCCACGGGCGCAGATTTCTTCGAATTCTTCACGGTTGTACGCGATGCCACCACCGGTGCCACCCATGGTGAAGGATGGACGGATGATGCACGGGAAGCCCAGGGTCTCGAGGACCGCATTGGCTTCTTCCATGCTGTGGGCGATGCCGGAACGCGGGCACGCCAGGCCGATGGACTTCATCGCCTTGTCGAAACGCGAACGGTCTTCAGCCTTGTCGATGGTGTCGGCGTTGGCGCCGATCATCTCTACGCCGAACTTTTCCAGGACGCCTTCGCGCTCCAGGTCCAGGGCGCAGTTCAGGGCGGTCTGGCCGCCCATGGTTGGCAGCAGCGCGTCCGGGCGCTCCTTCTCGATGATCTTGGCAACGGTCTGCCATTTGATCGGTTCGATGTAGGTGGCGTCGGCCATGTCCGGGTCGGTCATGATGGTGGCCGGGTTGGAGTTCACCAGGATGACGCGGTAACCCTCTTCGCGCAGGGCTTTGCAAGCCTGGGCGCCGGAGTAGTCGAATTCGCAAGCCTGGCCGATCACGATCGGGCCAGCGCCGAGAATCAGGATGCTTTTTATGTCTGTACGTTTTGGCATGGGTTTGTCACTCAAATCCGCAGGTCAGTCGGCAAGCCGTCTTGAACAATCCTTGAAGTGCCTGCGGGGGCCACCGAAGCTCGGGGCCGCCCGCAAGCCGCTCAGTCAGCGTCGCTTGGCCATCTCATTGATGAAACGGTCGAACAGCGGCGCTACGTCGTTCGGGCCCGGGCTCGCTTCAGGGTGGCCCTGGAAGCTGAACGCGCTCTTGTCAGTGCGCTCGATGCCTTGCAGGGAACCGTCGAACAGCGACTTGTGAATGGCGCGGACATTGCCCGGCAAGGTCGCTTCATCCACCGCAAAACCGTGGTTCTGGCTGGTGATCATGACGACGCCGGTGTCCAGATCCTGCACAGGGTGGTTGGCACCGTGATGGCCGTGACCCATTTTCAGGGTCTTGGCGCCGGAGGCCAGGGCCAGCAGTTGGTGACCGAGGCAGATACCGAATACCGGAATCTCGGTCTCCAGCACTTCCTTGATCGCCTGGATGGCGTAGTCGCACGGCTCAGGGTCGCCCGGGCCGTTGGACAGGAACACGCCGTCCGGTTGCAGGGCGAGCACGTCGCTGGCAGGGGTTTGCGCCGGCACCACGGTCACGCGGCAACCGCGCTCGACCAGCATGCGCAGGATGTTGTACTTGACGCCGTAGTCGTAGGCCACAACGTGGTATGGCAGGTCAGCGGCTTCGATGGTCGCGTGGCTGTCGGTCTTCAAGTCCCAGACAGTGGAGCGCCACTCGTAGGATTCCTTGGTGCTGACGACTTTCGCCAGGTCCATGCCTTTCAGGCCTGGGAAGCCCTGCGCTGCAGCAATCGCTGCCGCTTCGGAAATGTTGTCACCGACCATGATGCAGCCGTTCTGCGAGCCTTTTTCACGCAGGATGCGTGTCAGGCGGCGCGTATCGATACCAGCGATCGCCACAACGTTGTTGGCTTTCAGGTAATCGGACAGCGACATCGTGTTACGCCAGTTGCTCGCAACCAGTGGCAGGTCACGAATCACCAGGCCGGCGGACCAGACACGATCAGACTCGACGTCTTCCGGTGTAGTACCGGTGTTGCCGATGTGCGGATAGGTCAGGGTAACGATCTGTTGGGCGTAGGAAGGATCGGTAAGGATTTCCTGATAGCCGGTCATGGCGGTGTTAAACACCACCTCTCCAACGGTCTGACCGTCGGCTCCAATGGCTTCGCCGCGAAAAATGCTGCCATCAGCAAGGGCGAGTATGGCTGGCTTAGTCAAGAAGACCTCCCGTAAATAAAGCCTGAAAGGGCGATCGCAGGTTGTAAAAAAGCGGAGTGACGTATGGACACGTCACCCCGCTTCTTCACTGAATTATTCTGCGCGCTTTTAGTGGACACACTAAAGCTGTAGCTTACAGAAAAAGGCTTTTTTGGTCCACCGCTAATGAGCCGAAAAGGCAGAGGAATGCGACAGGACGTCGCTTAGCGGGTAAAAACGGGGCCTTAGGATAATCCTGAGGCCCCTTTTTAGCTACTGATTAGTGCAGATCCAGCACATCGCGCATGTCGTAAAGGCCCGGCTCGCGACCTTCCAACCACAGCGCAGCACGTACCGCACCCTTGGCAAAGGTCATGCGACTGGACGCCTTGTGCGTGATTTCCAGGCGCTCGCCTTCGGTGGCGAACAGCACGGTGTGATCACCCACCACATCACCACCGCGCACGGTCGCAAAACCAATGGTGTCACGCGCGCGCTCGCCGGTATGGCCTTCGCGGCCGTACACCGCGACCTTCGACAGGTCACGACCCAACGCATCGGCAATCGCCTCACCCATGCGCAGCGCAGTGCCCGACGGCGCGTCGATCTTGTGACGGTGATGGGTCTCGATAATCTCGATATCCGCCTCATCGCCCAACACGCGCGCTGCCAGATCCAGCAATTTGAGCGACAGGTTCACGCCGACACTGAAGTTGGCAGCGAACACGACAGGAATATCCTTGCCCGCCTCCACCAGCAACTGCTTTTGCTCAGCGCTCAAGCCTGTGGTGCCGATAACCATGGCCTTGCCCGCCTTGCGGCAGAACGCCAGGTTCTTCAGCATCACGTCCGGCAGCGTGAAGTCGATCAGCACGTCAAACTCATCGGCCACCAGCACCAGGTCGCCCGACAACGGCACACCGATACGCCCCAACGAGGCCAACTCACCGGCGTCCGCACCGATCAACGTGCTGCCAGGGCGAACGATCGCCGCCGTCAGCCCGGAGACCGGCGAGCGCTGTTGCACCGCTTCGATCAGCGTCTTGCCCATGCGCCCAGCAGCGCCCATCACGGCTATACGTCGCATACTCATTCCTTACAGGTCGCCGAAAAAGCGCTTCACACCATCGAAAAAGCCGGTGGTTTTCGGCGAGTGGGAATCATCACCTGCCAACGAACTGCGGAACTCCTCAAGCAGTTCGCGCTGACGACGGTTCAGGTTGACCGGTGTCTCGATCGCCACACGGCACATCAAGTCGCCAGCACCGCCACCGCGCACCGGCGCAACGCCTTTGCCACGGATACGGAACTGCTTGCCGGTCTGGGTACCCTCAGGGATCTTGAGCTTCACACGACCATCAAGGGTCGGAATCTCCAACTCACCACCCAGCGCCGCATCGACAAAGCTGATCGGCACTTCGCAGAACAGGTGCTTGCCGTCACGCTGGAAGATCGAGTGCTCGCGCACATTGATCACCACGTACAGGTCGCCCGTAGGCCCGCCCTGGGTACCCGCCTCGCCTTCGCCCGACAGACGGATGCGATCACCAGTATCGACGCCCGCCGGCACTTTCACCGAAAGGGTCTTGTACTCTTCGACGCGACCTTCGCCGTGGCAAGAGTCGCACGGATCGAAAATGATCTTGCCCTGACCATGACAACGCGGGCAGGTCTGCTGCACCGAGAAGAAGCCTTGCTGCATACGCACTTGACCAATACCGCCACACGTCGGGCAGGTGATCGGCGAGGAGCCTTTCTTCGCGCCCGAACCATCGCACGGCTTGCAGTTGACCAGCGTCGGCACGCGAATGTTGACGCTGGTGCCGCGCACGGCTTCTTCCAGGTTCAGCTCCAGGGTGTAGCGCAAGTCGCTGCCACGCTGGGCGCCACCACGCTGGCCACCACGGCCACCACCGAAGAAGTCACTGAAGACATCGCCGAAGATATCGGAGAAATTCTGACCGCCAAAACCGGCGCCACCGCCACCCATGCTTGGATCGACACCCGCATGGCCGTACTGGTCGTAGGCCGCACGCTTGTTGGGATCAGACAGGCATTCGTAGGCCTCGTTGGCCTCTTTGAACAGCTCTTCGGATTCTTTGCTATCCGGGTTACGGTCCGGGTGATGCTTCATCGCCAGGCGACGGTAAGCCTTCTTCAGGTCCGCCTCGCTGGAGCTGCGCTCCACACCCAACACAATGTAATAGTCACGCTTTGCCATAAGTCTTTGCACTCTTAAGGACGTTCGGCCAGACCCTCCTGAGCCCTGCCAAACTCGTTGAGCCCCAATACAGGCCCGGACCCAACTCACGTCAATTCAACGATCCTGGTCATTACTACTTTTAGCCAGGTACCCGGCCAAAAATGCGGTAATTACTGCTCGGAAAGCAGGAGCATTCCCGATCAAACCGCCAGCACCCGAACGCTGTCGCATGCTGTAAAAATTCCCATACCCCAGACACGCCAACGCGGGAGCAAGCTCCCGCGCGGCGACATCCTACCAGTCACCGCTTGATAGCGGTCAACCGGGCGACCAACTTACTTCTGGTCTTTGACTTCTTCGAACTCGGCATCGACAACGTCGTCGTGCTTGGCTTCAGGCTCTGCCTGTTGCGCTGCACCGTCTGCTGGCTGGCCTTGCTCGGCGTACATTTTCTGAGCAACCGGCGCGGAGACTTTCGACAGCTCCTCAACCTTGGCATCGATGGCAGCCTTGTCGTCGCCTTTGATGGCGGCTTCCAGGGCAACCACGGCAGCTTCAATCGCGGCCTTCTCCTCGGCAGTCACTTTGTCGCCTGCATCAGCAACCATTTTGCGCGTCGAGTGAACCAGGGCATCACCTTGGTTACGGGCGCCAGCCAATTCTGCAAACTTGGCATCCGCATCAGCGTTGGCTTCTGCATCACGAATCATCTGTTGAATTTCTTCATCAGACAGACCGGAGTTGGCCTTGATCGTGATCTTCTGCTCTTTGCCAGTGGCCTTGTCTTTCGCGCCGACGTGCAGGATGCCGTTGGCGTCGATGTCGAAGGTCACTTCGATTTGTGGCACGCCACGTGGTGCTGGTGGAATCTCAGCCAAGTCGAACTTGCCCAGGGACTTGTTCTGGGCAGCCTGTTTGCGCTCACCTTGCAGCACGTGAATGGTCACAGCGCCCTGGTTGTCATCGGCAGTCGAGAACACTTGCGATTTCTTGGTAGGAATCGTGGTGTTTTTCTCGATCAGCGCGGTCATCACGCCACCCATGGTTTCGATACCCAGGGTCAGCGGGCTGACGTCCAGCAGCAGCACGTCTTTCACGTCGCCGGCCAATACCGCGCCCTGGATAGCAGCACCCATGGCAACCGCTTCGTCCGGGTTCACGTCTTTACGTGCTTCCTTGCCGAAGAACTCGGTGACTTTCTGCTGAACCAGTGGCATACGGGTCTGACCGCCCACCAGGATCACGTCGTTGATCGCGCCAACGTCGATACCGGCGTCTTTCAGAGCAATGCGGCAAGGCTCGATGGTGCGCTGAACCAGGTCTTCAACCAGCGATTCCAACTTGGCGCGAGAAATCTTCACGTTCAAGTGTTTAGGACCGGTGGCATCTGCAGTGATGTACGGCAGGTTCACGTCGGTCGCATTGCTGGACGACAGTTCGATCTTGGCTTTCTCAGCAGCTTCTTTCAGGCGCTGCATCGCCAGCGGGTCACCTTTGAGGTTCATGCCGCTTTCTTTCTTGAATTCGTCGACGAGGTAGTCGATCAGACGAATGTCAAAGTCTTCACCACCCAGGAAGGTGTCGCCGTTGGTGGCCAACACTTCAAACTGGTGCTCGCCGTCAACTTCAGCGATCTCGATCACGGAGACGTCGAAAGTACCACCACCCAGGTCATAAACGATCACAGTGTGGTCGCCTTTGGCCTTGTCCATACCGTAAGCCAGAGCAGCTGCGGTTGGTTCGTTGATGATACGTTTTACGTCCAGGCCCGCGATGCGGCCGGCGTCTTTGGTCGCCTGGCGCTGGCTGTCGTTGAAGTAGGCCGGAACGGTGATCACCGCTTCGGTCACTGGCTCACCGAGGTAGTCTTCAGCAGTCTTCTTCATCTTTTTCAAGACTTCAGCCGAGATCTGTGGAGCGGACATTTTCTGGCCGTTCACTTCAACCCAGGCGTCGCCGTTGTCAGCCTTGGCGATTTTGTACGGAACCATCTTGATGTCTTTCTGTACGACTTCTTCGTCGAACTTACGACCGATCAGACGTTTTACTGCGTACAGGGTGTTGTGCGGGTTGGTTACAGCCTGGCGCTTGGCCGACTGACCTACCAGAATCTCACCGTCATTGGCGTAAGCAATGATCGACGGCGTGGTACGCGCGCCTTCGGCGTTTTCGATAACTTTAGCTTTACCGTTTTCCAGAACGGAGACACACGAGTTGGTGGTCCCCAAGTCGATACCGATAATTTTGCCCATGATTTACTCTCCCGAAACTTGAATTTGGTTGCCGCAGCAGTTGTGGCTAACTGCGGTAGCACTTAAACGCTTGACTTATAAATGGGGGCCTTGCGGCGGATTTCAAGCCTGCTCATCAATAGAAGGTGCAACGGGTGCAGGAGCCTTGCTCACCACCACCATTGCCGGGCGCAGCAAGCGACCGTTGAGCAGGTAACCCTTCTGGAACGTCTTCAGCACGCTGTTCGGCTCAAGGTCATGGCTTTCCTGCATGGCCATGGCCTGGTGATGCTCAGCGTTGAACGGCTCGCCGCCTTGTGGATCAACCGCTTCCAACTGATAACGCTTCAGGGTGTCCTGGAACATTTTCAGGGTCAGTTCGATCCCTTCGCGCATTGGGCGGATGTTTTCGTCGTCCGCGTTGGACAACTCAAGGCCACGCTCCAGGCTGTCGATGATCGGCAGCAAGTCACCGGCGAATTTTTCCAGTGCGAACTTGTGGGCCTTTTCTACATCCTGCTCGGCACGGCGGCGGACGTTCTGCAGATCGGCGGCAACACGCAAAGCCTGATCATTCGCAGCGGCCAATTGCTCTTCGAGCACTTGCACACGAGTTGCCATGTCATCGCCGGCAGCCGCATTAGCGTCTGGAGTTTGCGTATCCTGCGTCTGTTCGTCAGCCATAGTTTTCTCCTTTCAAAATCATGCGCGAACTCAACTCGCGCTTCTGTTCCGGTATATGGGGCCACAATTTCCAGGTTCAAGAGCGCAAGCACTACCAAAAGTCTTTCGTGTGTCCCGGATCAATTCCTGCACGGTCATTCCTTATTGCGCTAAAAAAATAAGCCATTCAAGCAAATCGACCTAAGCGCCAGGATTGTCAGCCCAGAACAAAACACTGTATAAATAACCAGACCTAACGCCTGGGAGCGGCCGTCATGCTCGTGCACCTGTCTGTACATAACTACGCCATCGTCGAACACCTGGATCTCGAACTGGATCGCGGGATGAGCGTAATCACAGGCGAAACCGGCGCTGGCAAGTCGATCATGCTCGACGCCCTGGGCCTTACCCTCGGCGACCGCGCCGACAGCGGCGTTGTGCGCCCAGGCGCAGACAAGGCCGACATCCTGGCGACCTTCGACCTGGCGGACATCCCAGAAGCCGAAGCCTGGCTCGCCGAACGCGACCTGAATAACGACGGCCCGTGCATCCTGCGCCGGGTCATCACCGCCGAAGGCCGCTCCCGCGGCTACATCAACGGCACGCCCTGCCCCCTTGGCGACTTGAAAGCCCTGGGCGAGTTGCTGATCGACATCCACAGCCAGCACGAACACCAATCCCTGCTGAAAACCGACACTCACCGCCGCCTACTCGACGAATACGCCGGCGCCACCGACCTTGCGCGCCAAGTCCAGTTGGCCGCCCAGCGCTGGCGCCAGACGCGCCAGGAACTGGAACGCCTCTCCAATTCCGGCGACGAGCAGCGCGCTCGCCACCAACTGCTCAGCTATCAACTGGAAGAGCTCGAAAGCCTGGGCCTAGGCGAAACCGAGCTGGAACAGCTTGAGCAGGAACACAAGAACCTGACCAACGCCGAAACCCTGCTGGGCATTTGCCGCCAGGTGGTCGAGCAATGCAGCGAGAGCGATTCCGGCAACGTGCTCAATGCGCTGACCGCCAGCCTCAATCGCCTGTCCAGCGTGAACAATGCCTCTGGCTCCTTGAACGAAGCGACCACCCTGCTGACTAGCGCGCAGATCCAGGTCGAGGAAGCCGTTGGCGAGCTGAATCGCTTTCTGGATCACTTCGACGCCGACCCGGCACGACTACAGGAAATCGAAGAGCGCCTGGACACTATCTACACCCTGGCGCGCAAACATCGAATCCAACCCACCGAAGTGGCGACGATGCAGCAGAAACTGCTGGATGAAATCGAAACCCTGAATGCCAATGACGAATCCATTGAGCGCCTTGCCGATGAGCTTGCTGCTTTTGCCCGTCACTACCAAGAGAAGGCACGAGAACTGAGCGACCTGCGCCAACAGGCCGCCAGTGGTCTCGCCAGCGCCGTGGAACAGGAAATCCAGCGACTGGGCATGCCTGGCGGGCGTTTCACCATTGAGCTGCGGGCCAATGCCAACAACGAACTACAACCCCACGGCCTCGAACAGGTAGAGCTGCTGGTCAGCGCCAACCCTGGTCAACCGCTCAAGGCACTGGCAAAAGTGGCGTCCGGTGGTGAGCTGTCGCGAATCAGCCTGGCGATCCAGGTCATTACCGCACAAACGTCCCGCGTACCAACGCTGGTGTTCGATGAAGTGGACGTGGGCATTGGCGGGCCGACGGCGGAAATTGTCGGCCAGTTGTTACGTCGCCTGGGGGATCGCGGCCAAGTACTGACGGTCACGCACTTGCCACAAGTAGCAGCCCAAGGGCATCAACACCTGTTTGTACATAAAGTGCGCGGCAGTGATGCGACACACACGGCCGTGTCCAAGCTGAACAAGTCGGAACGCGTGGAAGAGGTAGCGCGGATGCTCGGTGGCATCGATTTGACCAAAGAGTCGTTGGCACACGCGAAGAAAATGGTGGTGGCGTCAAAGGCCTGATCTGACGTTTTTACTCTTATATAGAAAGCACGAAGGCGACCCTAGGGTCGCCTTCGATCGTTTCACAGGGCAAATCTGCGCTGTTTTTACTTTTTCTTACGGATGTACAACACAAGATTGTGGTCAACCAAATCGAAGCCATGCTCCTCAGCAATCTTGTGCTGCAGCGCTTCGATTTCCGGGCTGGTGAACTCGATAACCTCATTGGTATCCAGGTCAACCATGTGGTCGTGATGACCACCGTCGGCCAGTTCAAACACCGCATGACCACCGTCGAAATTGTGACGAACCACCAGCCCTGCGGCTTCAAACTGGGTCAGTACACGGTAAACCGTGGCCAGGCCAACGTCTTCGTTTGAGTCCATCAGCGCCTTGTAGACATCTTCGGCACTCATGTGGCGCTGCTCAGCAGAATCGAGCATTTGTAGAATCTTGACTCGTGGCAGAGTCACTTTAAGACCGGCTTTGCGTAGTTCGCTATTTTCAACCATGGTTAGCTTTCTCGCGGATGCTGCTTCGCAGCTTCTCTTAATACGGGTATGATCGGCGTTTACGTTGTCCCAGCCAAGATAGTGGAAGTCGCCCACCGATGCAAAACACCAAGCTCTTGCTAACCAGTTTCACCTTTGTGGGACTGCTCGCACTCGCCGGTTGTTCATTCCCCGGGGTTTACAAAATCGACATCCAGCAGGGCAATGTCGTCACGCAGGACATGATAGACCAGTTACGCCCGGGAATGACCCGACGGCAAGTACGGTTTATCATGGGCAACCCCCTGCTGACCGACACTTTCCATGCTGATCGCTGGGATTATCTCTACAGCATCCAGCCTGGTGGCGGTGAACGCCAACAGGAACGCGTCAGCGTCATTTTTAATGGCAATGACCAGCTTGTGAGCCTGTCCGGCGACTTCATGCCCGGTGTAAGCCGTGATGAAGCCTTGCTCGGCAAGGACAACGGCACCACCCCGACTGCCCCGGCGCAGGAAGGCGAGAAGCCGAAGTCCGAAGTACCGGCCAAGCCGGGCTCCCTGCTCGACAAGATCCAGAAAGACGTCGACGGCGTGGAAACTGTTCCAGTTCCGACGCCGCAGCCTCTGGACACCAGCCCGCAGTAAGTTTGCGGCGCTCAACAAAAAGCCCGGCATGCCGGGCTTTTTGTTACCTGCCATTTGGCAAGCCTAGGAATTCTGTTGCTTGGCCAAGGCAGCCTTGGCGGCACGCAACCGGCGCACCTCCTTTGGGTCCGCCAGCAAGGGCCGGTAGATCTCAATCCGATCACCTGCCTGCACAGCCCGAATCTCAGGGTCGGCAACCACCTTGCCAAAGATCCCCAAGGGACACTCCGCCAGCATCACCTCAGGAAACTGCGCCGCAATCCCCGATGCCTGCACCGCCGCCCGCAGGCTGGTGCCCGACGGCACCGCCACCACTCGCAACACCTGGCGATCCTCGGCGGCATACACCACTTCAATCTCAACCATGCAATTGCTTGGCGCGCTGGCAGAACGCATCCACCAGGGTATTCGCCGCCTGATTGAACAAAGGTCCCAACGTCGCGCGCACAAGCGGCCCGGCGTAATCAAAGGAAAGATCCAGGCTGATCTTGCATGCCTTGTCAGTCAGCGCCTTGAATACCCACACACCGTGAAGCTGGGTAAACGGCCCTTCCTGCAGATTCATCTCAATGGATTTCCCAGGCACCAAGACATTGCGCGTAACAAAGTGCTGGCCAATCCCGCCCTTCGCCACGCCAACACTGGCCACCATGTGCTCATCACTGCTTTCCAGCACCTCGGCGGCCGAACACCACGGCAAGAATTCCGGGTAACGCGCCACGTCGTTGACCAGGTCATAGAGCGCCTGCGCTGGATAGGGCAGCAGGGCCGAACGTTGAATGTGCGTCGTCATGTGAGCGTTATTTCCACTGCTGAGGCAAAACATCGCGAAACAACAGGCCGATCCGCGAGAGAAAAAAACCAAAGAACTGCCCGTATTGTCCGGGATTCATCCAACACGCTCAAGCACGTAGGTTGACCGTAGCCGACACGCTCGCAACTCCCTATAATGCCGCCCCTATGGCTAAACAAAAGAAACACCCCACAGGGACCATCGCGCAAAACAAAAAGGCGCGACACGATTACTTCATCGAACATCGGTTCGAGGCTGGCTTGGTCCTGGCCGGCTGGGAAGTAAAGAGTCTGCGTGCCAGCAAGCTGCAACTGGTTGACAGCTACGTGCTGCTCAAGGATGGCGAGGCGTGGCTGCTGGGCAGTCATATCACCCCGCTGACCACCGCGAGCACCCACGTGATTGCCGACCCGGTGCGCACACGCAAGCTATTGCTCAATGCGCGCGAACTGGAAAAGCTCGCCGCTGCCGTACAGCAGAAAGGCTATGCCTGCGTCTGCCTGTCCTGGTACTGGAGCAAGCACCTGGTCAAGTGCGAAATCGCACTGGGCAAGGGCAAGAAGGAATACGACAAGCGCGATACCGAGCGCGAACGCGACTCCAATCGCGAGCTGCACCGCGCCGTGCGCAACAAAGGCAAGGAAGAATAATCCTTGCCGCGATGTAGCCTCGGGTGAGTCACCCCTGGCTACATGCCTTTACGCCGCTCCGCCCGCGCCACGCGCTGAACCTCCTGACGCACTTCCTCCAACACTTCCTGCACATACTGCAAATGACGCGTAGAGACCTCGCGCGCCTCTTCCGCCCGCCCTTCGATAATCGCCAGATACAAATCCCGGTGCTGACTGATCAGCATGTCGCGGGTTTCCGTACGCTGCTGATACATGCCACCAATGTTGGTCACCACATTGCGCTTGAGCAAATCGAACAGCCCACGAATGGTATGCAGTAAAACGGCGTTGTGACTGGCCTCGGCAATCGCCAGGTGAAAGCTCGCATCGGCCGCACCTTCTTCCACGCGACTGACCTCATCGACACGCGTATAGCAATCCTGCAGCGCCTCAAACGCCGCAGTCAGCCGCTCACGATCAACCTCGGTGGCACGCAACGCCGCGTAATAGGCGCATGACGCTTCAAGGGTCTGGCGAAACTCCAGCAGATCACGCTGCGCCTCGGGATTGTTTTCCAACAGGTGCAGCAACGGATCGCTGAACGTAGACCCCAACGAGTCAACGACATAGTTCCCCCCTCCCTGGCGACTGACCAGCAAGCCCTTGGCCGCCAATTTCTGGATCGCCTCACGCAACGACGGGCGCGACACACCAAACTGCTCCGCCAGTGCGCGCTCGGCCGGCAAGCGCTCACCCGACTTCAGCGTGCCCTCAAGGATCATCCCCTCAAGCTGCTCGACAATATCGTCGGACAAACGGCGCTGACGCACCTGATCAAAAGCCATAACTCATTCTCCGCCATCCCGACCACTCGCCGGGCCCTCTATTCTCGCCTATCGCAGCGCTTGCAGCACCTATCAGAGCACCCTGGATTTACCCGCTCAGATCCCCTCACCCACCGACCTACGACCAAAGTTTCGCGGGCGGCAAATTGACACACCACCCCGAAGACTCTTAACCTAGCCAACAGCGATTGTAAATTGGTATTACCAATTAACCAAGCTAACAAAAAATGCATGACCAACAACAATTAGGGGCCACCCCATATGCAAACCTGGCAACAGCTCTACAGCCCTCTCGGCAGCCTTGGCCTGTCCGCACTGGCCGCCGTTATTCCCATCGTGTTCTTCTTTCTGGCCCTGGCCGTGTTCCGCCTCAAAGGCCACGTGGCCGGCAGCATCACCTTGGCCCTTTCGATCCTGGTGGCGATCTTTGCCTTCCAGATGCCGGTGGACATGGCGCTTGCCGCCGCCGGCTACGGTTTTGCCTACGGCCTGTGGCCCATCGCGTGGATCATCGTTGCGGCCGTATTCCTCTACAAATTGACCGTCAAGAGCGGCCAGTTCGAAGTCATCCGCAGCTCGGTCCTGTCGATCACTGACGATCAACGCCTGCAAGTGTTGTTGATTGGCTTCTGCTTCGGCGCCTTCCTCGAAGGTGCTGCCGGCTTTGGCGCCCCTGTGGCGATCACCGCCGCGCTGTTGGTGGGCCTGGGTTTCAACCCGCTGTACGCCGCCGGCCTATGCCTGATCGCCAACACCGCTCCGGTGGCGTTCGGCGCCCTGGGCATCCCGATCATCGTTGCTGGCCAAGTGACCGGCATCGACGCGTTCAAGATTGGCGCCATGACCGGCCGCCAACTGCCGCTGCTGTCGCTGTTCGTACCGTTCTGGCTGGTGTTCATGATGGACGGCCTGCGCGGCGTTCGTGAAACCTGGCCGGCCGCACTGGTCGCGGGCCTGAGCTTCGCCATCACGCAGTACTTCACGTCCAACTTCATCGGCCCGGAACTGCCGGACATCACCTCGGCCCTGGCCAGCCTGATCTCCCTGACCCTGTTCCTGAAAGTCTGGCAGCCCAAGCGCACCGCAGGCGCACAGATTGCCGGCGCGACCACCAGCGCCGCGGTGACCGCCAGTGCCGGCGGCTTCGGTCTGCCCCGCAGCACCGTGGCATCGCCTTACAGCCTGGGGGAAATTTTCAAGGCCTGGTCGCCCTTCCTGATCCTGACCGTGCTGGTCACCATCTGGACCCTCAAGCCGTTCAAGGCCATGTTCGCCGCCGGCGGCTCGATGTACAGCTGGGTGTTCAACTTCGCGATCCCGCACCTGGACCAACTGGTGGTCAAGGTTGCCCCGATCGTGACCAACCCGACGGCGATTCCGGCCGTATTCAAGCTGGACCCGATCTCCGCGACCGGTACGGCGATTTTCTTCTCCGCGTTGATCTCGATGCTGGTGCTGAAAATCGACATCAAAACTGGTCTGACCACTTTAAAAGAAACCTTCTACGAGCTGCGCTGGCCGATCCTGTCCATCGGCATGGTGCTGGCCTTTGCCTTCGTCACCAACTACTCCGGCATGTCCTCCACCATGGCGCTGGTATTGGCCGGTACGGGCGCAGCCTTCCCGTTCTTCTCGCCTTTCCTCGGCTGGCTGGGGGTTTTCCTGACAGGCTCGGACACCTCGTCCAACGCCCTGTTCAGCTCGCTGCAAGCCACCACTGCGCACCAGATCGGCGTCAATGACACCCTGCTGGTCGCGGCAAACACCAGCGGCGGCGTGACCGGCAAGATGATCTCGCCGCAATCGATCGCCGTGGCGTGCGCGGCCACTGGCCTGGTCGGCAAGGAATCGGACCTGTTCCGCTTCACGCTCAAGCACAGCCTGTTCTTTGCCACCATCGTCGGCCTGATCACCCTGGCCCAGGCCTACTGGTTCACCGGTATGCTGGTGCACTAAGGCCTGCACGCAATAGAGTAAGAATCGACGCCGGACCACGATTCCGGCGTCAGCTATTTCTGGAGGACCGATGAGCCTGCCTGCTGCTTTCCTGCACGACGTCGCACACCTGATCCCGAACGATCGGCGCTTCGACGACCCGCTTTCCACCCTCGCCTTCGGCACCGACGCCAGTTTTTACCGATTGATCCCACAGTTGGTTATCCGCGTGGAGTCAGAAGACGAAGTCGTCGCCCTGCTGCAACTGGCCCAGCGCGACCGCGTTCCCGTGACCTTCCGTGCAGCCGGTACCAGCCTGTCAGGGCAAGCGATCAGCGACTCCGTGCTGATCGTACTGGGCGATAACTGGAACGGCCGCGAAATTCGCGGGCAAGGCACGCAGATTCGCCTGCAACCCGGCGTGATCGGCGCCCAGGCCAACGCGTGGCTGGCGCCATTCGGACGCAAGATCGGGCCAGACCCGGCGTCGATCAATGCCTGCAAAATTGGTGGCATCGTCGCCAACAACGCCAGCGGCATGTGCTGCGGCACGGCGCAAAACACCTATCACACCCTTGCGGGTATCCGCCTGGTATTGGCTGACGGCAGCCGCCTGGACACCGAAGATGCGGCGAGCGTTGCGGCCTTTCGTGAACAGCAAGGTCCGCTGCTTGAGCGCCTGGCGACACTCGGTCGCGAGACGCGGGCAAATGCTGAATTGGCGGCAAAGATCCGCCACAAATACCGTCTGAAAAATACCACCGGCCTGTCCCTCAACGCCCTGGTGGATTTCGATGACCCGCTGGAAATCCTCAGCCACCTGCTGGTGGGCTCCGAGGGCACCTTGGGGTTTATCAGCGCCGTGACCTACGACACTGTGATCGACCACCCGAACAAAGCCTCCGCGCTGATTGTGTTCCCGGACGTCGAGACGTGCTGCAACGCGGTGACAGTGCTGAAGACCCAGCCCGTCTCCGCCGTCGAGCTGCTGGATCGGCGCAGCATGCGTTCGGTGCAGGACAAACCCGGCATGCCCGCATTCGTACAGCACCTGTCGGAAAACGCCTGCGCACTGCTGATCGAATCCCGCGCGGCGTCGTCTTCATTGCTGCAAGAACAACTGGCACTGATCATGGCGTCCCTGGCCGCGTTCCCAGTGGAAAAACAGGTCGACTTCACCGAAGACCCGCTGGAAAACGCGCGCCTGTGGGCGATCCGCAAAGACACCTTCCCGGCTGTCGGCGCCGTGCGTAAAACCGGGACCACGGTGATTATCGAAGACGTGACCTTTCCGGTCGAACAGTTGGCCATCGGCGTCAACCGCTTGATCGAACTCTTCGACAAACATCACTACGACGAAGCCATCCTTTTCGGACACGCCCTGGAAGGCAATCTGCACTTTGTGTTCACCCAAGGCTTCAACAGCGCGCAAGAAGTCACACGCTACCAGGCGTTCATGGACGACGTGGCACAGCTGGTGGCGGTGGAATTTGGCGGCTCGCTTAAGGCCGAACACGGCACCGGTCGCAACATGGCGCCGTTTGTCGAGCTGGAATGGGGCAGCGATGCCTACCAGCTGATGTGGCAACTCAAGCGCCTGCTGGACCCCAACGGCATCCTCAACCCGGACGTGGTCCTCAGCGAAGACCCGCAGATCCACCTCAAACACCTCAAGCCGCTGCCCGCCGCCGACGAGCTTGTGGATAAGTGCATCGAGTGCGGTTTTTGCGAGCCGGTGTGCCCGTCCAAAGGGCTGACACTGAGCCCGCGCCAGCGCATTGTGATCTGGCGCGACATCCAGGCGAAACAACGCGCCGGCATCGACACCACCGAACTGGAAGCGGCCTATCACTACCAAGGCATCGAGACCTGCGCCGCCACCGGCCTATGCGCCCAGCGCTGCCCTGTAGGAATCAACACCGGCGACCTGGTGAAAAAGCTGCGTAGCCGCGACGCCAACCGTACGAAAACCGCCGAATGGCTGGCCAACCATTTCTCCACCGCACTGCAAGGCGCACGCTTCACCCTGCACGTAGCCAATGGCGCACGGATGCTCTTGGGCGCGCCCCGCCTGGCGAAGCTGTCAGCCACGGTCACCAAACTGTCCAAGGGCCAGATTCCGCAGTGGTCCAACGCCATGCCGCAGCCGGAAAAAGCCATCCGTTTCAGCCCGCCCGTGACCGACGAGCGGCCACGCGTGGTCTACCTGGCCGCCTGCGTCTCACGCGCCATGGGCCCGGCAGCTGGGGATAAAGAGCAAATGTCTCTGTACGACAAAACCCGTGGCCTGCTGGAAAAGGCCGGCTATCAAGTAGTCTCTCCCGACAACCAGGACAACCTCTGCTGCGGCCAGCCCTTCGCCTCCAAAGGCTATGCCGAACAAGCCGAACACAAGCGCCAGGAACTGATCGGCGCCCTGCTCCACGCCAGCCGTGGCGGCCTCGACCCGATCTATTGCGACACCAGCCCCTGCACCCTGCGCCTGGTGCAAGACCTGGGCAACACACGCCTAGACCTTTACGACCCCGTGCGTTTTATCCGTACCCACCTGATGGACCGCCTCGACTTCACACCGCAGGATGCCCCCATCGCCGTCCACGTGACCTGCAGCACCCAACACCTGGGCGAAAGCCAGGCCCTGATCGACCTGGCCCGCCGCTGCGCAAAAACCGTGGTCATCCCGGAAGGTATCCATTGCTGCGGCTTTGCCGGCGACAAAGGCTTTACCACGCCGCAACTCAACGCCCACTCCCTGCGCTCCCTCAAGGACGCCGTGCAATATTGCAGCGAAGGCATCTCCACCAGCCGCACCTGCGAAATCGGCCTGAGCCAGCATGGCGGCATTGATTACCACGGGCTGGTGTACCTCGTAGACCGCGTCACCCAGGCCCGCGCCCACTGACCCCGCAAAAAAACCGAACCCCTGCGCCCCGGCGCAGTCATCTGCATAGGCCTCGGCGAACGAGGCCCCTCAGTGATGTCGCTGGCAGCCCGTGAACGCCAGCAGCGTCGAGCCCTTTTGCGCAAGGAGATACCCTATGAAGCGTTCCGCTCTTGCTGGCTTGTTCATCACCGCTGCGATGCTGGCCTCCCCCGTTTTCGCTGCCGGTGACAAAGACCTGTGCGAGATCAACCTCAACAAAATCAACAACGGCAAAGCCCTGCTCGCCACCGACAGCAGTGGTAAAAGTGGCGAGATCGACACCGCCGTCTCCCAAGCCAAGGCGGCCCACGCCGCAGGCGATGAGAAAAAGTGTATCGAAATCACCGCCAAGGCCCTGCAAGACCTGCAAGACCTCGACAAAGGCGGCAAATAACCCGACAGCGGCTAGACCAACCTTCGGGTTGGCCTTCCCGCGCCGTTTGGCGTACACTGCACAGGCTTGTCACTCACTATGAAACAACGAGTTACAAGCACGGGGCCGTTTAGGATTCGACGCCGGTTGCGAAACTTTAGGTGCATGCCGAGTTGGTAACAGAACTCGTAAATCCACTGTTGCAACTTCTTATAGTTGCCAATGACGAAAACTACGGCCAGGAATTCGCTCTCGCTGCGTAAGCAGCCTTAGCCCTGAGCTTCTGGTACCTTCGGGTCCAGCAATCACCAGGGGATGTCTGTAAACCCAAAGTGATTGTCATATAGAACAGAATCGCCGTGCAGTACGTTGTGGACGAAGCGGCTAAAACTTACACAACTCGCCCAAAGCACCCTGCCCTTCGGGTCGCTGAGGGTTAACTTAATAGAAACGGCTACGCATGTAGTACCGACAGCGGAGTACTGGCGGACGGGGGTTCAAATCCCCCCGGCTCCACCACTTCATCATCTAAAGACGTCCACGGACGTCTTTTTTTGTGCCTGGAATCCAGTGATTGCCAACGTTGAGCACGGTCGAACTCAATTCGGTACGCAGTGCGCCCCAAATTGAAAAGGCCTCGCACAATCACCGCACGTCTCACAAATTCCGCTCCGCGCCGCCGCCAGCTACGCAACAACCTACGAATACGCAACCGGAGGCCATCGCAGCTGCAAAGGCATCTACGTATTCGATACGGAATTGCACAAAGACATCAAAATCTGCGGTACAAACGGCGCTGATCGTCAGGGTTGGGTGCGGGTGGAAAAGCTAAGCGGACCGCTGGGGATTTTTGTCATCGGCACGGTGCCCATCTGACGCTCGCATGGCCAGATCGGCGCAGGACTGAACCCTTCACTATTTATCCATCCGTTCACGAAATATTCAGAATCGCCGACCGATACTAGCCCATTGCAATGACCGCTCCCCCCGAGCGCTCTCCCGCCCTGGTAGCCAGAATCCATGACGCGTCCTGTTCCTCTGCTGCTCCTGCTTGTTGCACTGCTATTTTTCTTCGCACTTGGCAGCCATGAGCTGCAAGGCTCCACCGAAGCCCGCGTCGCCGGGATTGCGATGGCCATGCACCTGGACAACAACTGGGTGGTGCCGCAGTTGTTTCGCGAACCTTTCCTGGAAAAACCGCCCCTGAGCCTGTGGCTCGACGCCGGGGCGATTCGCCTGTTTGGCGGCACCACTTGGGCTGTGCGCCTGGCGTCGGCGTTTGCCGGGTTGTTCAGCGTGATGCTGTTTTACGGAATGTTGCGCAAATTCGGCCGGCCGCAGACCTTGGCGTTTTGCGCGGCGTTGATCCTGGCAACCATGGCCAGTTATTGGAGCAACGCGCGTGGCGTGGGCGAGGACTCGCTGCTCAGCCTTGGCGTGACCAGCGCACTGCTGGCGTTCTACCAAGCCATGCGCCCGGAAAACTCAGGTTCCAAGGTGGGCGCATGGGCGCTGTTCACCGCGGGTATGGTGATCGCCACCCTGAGCAAAGGCGTGCTGGGTCTGGCGATGCCGGGCATTGTGATTTTTGTGTACCTGGCCGTAACCAATGTGATGGACAAGCGCCTGCGCATCGGCGACTGGCTCAAGCCTGGGCTGTTCACACTGCTGGCCTTGGTGCCCCTGATGGTCTGGCTGGCGTTCCTGCTCCAGCGCGGCGGCATGCAGGCCGTCGGTGAAGTGTTGTGGACCAACAGCGTCGGCCGCTTCAGTGGATCGTTTGTCGAGGCCGGGCACTACGAGCCGTTCTACTACTACATTGCCAAGCTGCCTGAGGCTTTCTTGCCGTGGAATATCCTGGTGTACCTGGGCCTGTGGCATTTCCGTAAGAGCCTGGTGCGCAATCGCTATCAGCTGTTTTTCTGCATCTGGCTGGTGGCGCAGTTCACCCTGCTGACGCTGGCTTCCAGCAAGCGCACCGTGTACTTGATGTCGCTCACGCCGGCCGCCGCGGTACTGGCGGCGGAATACGGCCTCGTCTTGCTGCAATGGTTGAAAGCGCGCAAACCCGGCCTGTACCGCTACCATCGGCAGGCGATCGGCGGCGTGTTCGCCGTACTGATTGCCAGCTATATGGTTGCTGCAAGCGTGTTTGCGCCCAAAGCCGACAAGCGCGAGTCCTTCGTGCCGGTGATCAGCCAGCTTCAGGCGCTGCAAGCAGAAGGTCGAGAGGTGGCGATATTTCAGCCGAACGAGCGGATTGCCGGGGCCGGGGTGTTCTATATGCAGGGCTACGTGCCACTCCTGCAAACCGAGCCCGAGTTGCGCGCATTCCTTACGGCCAAACCCGGCAACGTTGCGTTGACGGATCACACCAAAGGGCTGGATGAGCCGGTGAAGGTGATCAAGGAGATGGCGATCGGCCGCCAGCCTTACTACTTCATCGAGCAATAAGGCCGGCGCGGTGCATCAGTGCTTGGTCAGCTTGTCCAGGTAACCCATGGCAAACGCCGAGACGACGAAGGTCATGTGAATGATCACGTACCACATCAGATGCTGTGGATCGACGTTCTTGGCGTCCATGAAGATGCGCAGCAGGTGGATCGAGGAGATCGCCACGATGGACGCCGCCACTTTCATCTTCAGCGAGGAAGAGTCCATGGTGCCCAGCCAGTTGAGCTTTTCCTTGTTGTCATCGATATCCAGCTGCGAGACGAAGTTCTCGTAGCCGGAAATCATCACCATCACCAGCAAACCACCGACCAGCGCCATGTCGATCAACGACAGCAGCAGCAGGATGACGTCGGCTTCCAACATGGTGAACACGTTGGGCAGGACGTGGATGATTTCCTGAAAGAACTTCAACGCCAGGATCAGCAAGCCCAGGGACAGCCCCAGGTAGATCGGCGCCAGCAGCCAGCGTGAGGCGTACATAGTGTTTTCGATAAAGCGTTCCATGGGATCTCACACAGCGGGGCTAGAAATGGCGGCGAGTATACCAGCCGCTACCAAACACCTGTAACCGCGAGAAAACTGACCTGGGCGCATCTGTAAGAGAATTTTTCTGCTAGTGTCGAGGCCATTAAATCGGCTCGATGACGTCGGACAGGAAAACTCAGATGATGGATGTGCGAACGCCTTTGGCCAGCTTCGGCCTGTGTGCAGTGTTGCTGATGGCCAGCGGCTGCTCCCCCAAAGATGAGCAGAAGCAAGCCACCCTCGAAGAGAAAACCGCCACGTTCGAACAATCCCTGGACAGCATCCAGGACCCCAAACTGCGCGACGCCATCGCCGACCTTGGCGGTTCGCTGCTGTTGCTGGAACGGGCGCGGGTCAAACTCGCCGACAAACCCATCGAAGCCGAATACGGTGAAAACTCCCTCGCCCTGCTGACGCATTACCCTACGCCCCAGGCGCTGGTGGACACCTATATCAACGGCCTTTTCGTACTGCGCAAAGCCTCCCATTCCGACTACCTGACGGACTTGCAGCCGGTCTTCCCCTTCAGCTTCAACAGCCCGGACCAGTTCCCGTTCCCCCATGGCCTGGAATGGCAGTCGGTAACGCTGAGCAACAACAAAGTCATCCCGTTCCAGCCGGAATGGTCAGAAACCGACCCCGGCATCCAGTTGAGCCCCAGCAGCTCCAACCTGACCAACCCCGATGACTTGACCGTCACCTACCCGTTCATCGACGGCATCGAGACCGAAAACAAAAGCCAGCCGCAGCCCATCAGCCTCAAAGGCACGGTGGAAGTGATCGCGCCGGGCAAGGTGTTGAGCTTTGATCTGAGCAAACAGGACGTCGGACGCACACGTACCGAAGGCACCGTCACCCTCAAGCTGCTGTTGCTGGAAAAGAACTACGCCGAGATCGAGATGACCAACAGCGCTCCCCTGGCCCCGGAGGTCGGTGACGAGTCGCCCAACCCGCTGCTGGTCGAGGCGCGGGACAGCACCGGGCAATTTCTCACACGCTCGGGCTCGATCAACGAAAGTGTCGCGCAAGTGGCGTTCTACGAGAAACAACTGGCCGAGATGCAAAAACAGACGGCGTGGTCCGAGGCCTTCGAGAAAAAGCTCGTCAATGAGCAAAAAGACTTCGAACACAAGCAGAACAGCCATTACGCCAAGGTCTACTTCAATGGCGTGATCGACAACCTGCAAGTCAACGTGCTGGATTTTTCCAAGGCCACGCTGACCCGCAAGGACCTCGACCTGCCGGTACTGCGCTTCGACAAGAACAGCCTGCAAAAAACCGTGCAAGCCTTGCCGATGCCGGTCACGGTGTATGACGACGGTGCAGCGAGCTGGCTGAAAGACGCGAGCATGACCGAGGACCAGCTGAAAAACAGCGTCACCATCAGCCAGTCCACCGAAGACGCCAGCGCCGCGCATATCGTGTTCGACCACCCGTTCACCTTCAATGACGACCTGGTGGGTACCGAGCGCAACAGCAGCGAAGCGCCGATCACCTTCTTCACCGCCGATGACAAGGGCGAGCGCGGCGAGCCGATCGAGCTACCAACCGAAGCCTTCGAGCTGAATCCGGCACGCGGCACCCTCACCTACGACCTCAACCTGTTCCCGGAAAACCCGGCGTTTGTGGTCGGCTCGATCCCGCTGTTCCTGGCCACCATCGAGAAAGCCACGATTGACACCGCCAAGTTGCCCAAGGGCCTGTCGCTCAAGGACAACGCGCTGATTGTTGACCAGAAAGAGTTTCCCGCCGACAGCTGGCGCTTCTACGCCAAGGACGCCAGCGGCCATTACCTCAAGGAAATCCTCGGCGTCAGCCATCGCGCCGAGGAATACGGCACGGCGATGTTTGACGTGCACTATTTCTACGGCCAGCCGACCACCCTGGAAAGCTACCAGCGCACCGACCTGGACACCGTGCAATACGGTTTCGAGGTCAAGCTGGACAAGCCCGAGAGCAAATAGCGCTCAGTGATGGGTGTCGCCATTGAGCTGACGCAAATGGGCCTGCATGTGCAGGCTCCAGATCTGCGGATCGCCGGCCTGCTCATAGCCATGCAGGGTGAGGCTGTCTACGATTGATTCAAGCATGGTTTCTGCCACGAACGGCCCATGAAACGGGCCTTGTGACTTGATGGTGGACGGCTGTTCACCGGTCATTCCGGCGGCAAACAACAAGGTCCACAGCCCGCTATCCCCGGCAAGAGGGCGAATGGAACATTCGATACGGGTGACCAGGCCCAGGCACTGGCGGGTAAGGCAAAGGCTGCGCGGCATGGCGGCGACCCTCGGTAGATCGGTGTTCAACCTCAACGCTCGGCGAGGCTGTTTCTATCCTGCGACTCCTGTGGAGATCCCTTGAGCAGAGAATAGAAGAAAACCGCGAGAAACCAAGGTTGTAGGGACCAACGGGCGTTGGTCCCAAACCCGAGTCAATTTCATGACAGCCCCCGAAGGCACTGCTGTACCCATGTGGGAGCTGGGTTATGTGGGAGCTGGCTTGCCTGCGATGACGGACTCATAGCCACCATTTCTGTTGACTGACACACCGCTATCGCAGGCAAGCCAGCTCCCACACTGGGCCTGAGTAACGCCGGGCATTTAGCTCGGCTTGGCTTCAGCCAGCGCCTCCTGCGCCAACTCCTTCTCCGCTTCCTTCAGGTCTTCCTCGCTGATCATCTCCGCAATCACCCGCAAACGCTCAACCACCCGCGCATTGACCGAGCCTTCCGGGAACTGCCCTTCCGCATCCGGCGCACCCGCCGGTTCGCCCACCAGCAGGCTCAGGGCTTCATCCGCCTGGCGCACCGCATAGATATGGAATTGCCCGGCGCGTACCGCCTGCAACACCTTCTCATCGAGCATCAGCGTGGCAACGTTGGCCTGGGGAATGATCGCCCCTTGCTCACCGGTCAAACCGCGGGCTTCGCACAGGCGGAAGAAACCTTCGATCTTCTCGTTGACCCCACCCACCGCCTGCACTTCACCAAACTGGTTGATCGAACCGGTGATGGCAAAGCACTGCTTGAGCGGCGTCTTCGACAGGGCCGAGATCAAGGTGCACGCCTCGCCCAGTGACGCACTGTCACCGTCCACGTAACCGTAGGACTGTTCCAGCGCGATACTCGCCGAGATCGCCAGCGGGAATTCCTGGGCATAACGGCTACCGAGGTATCCGGTGAGGATCATCACGCCCTTGGAGTGAATCGGCTGGCCGAGGTTGACCTCGCGCTCGATGTCGACAATCCCGCTGCCGCCCGGGTACACCGTGGCGGAAATCCGCGCCGGCACACCAAAGGCCGAGTCACCGACTTCCAGCACCGTCAGCCCGTTGCACTTGCCGACGGCGGCACCGTCGGTGTCGATCAGGATCACCCCGGCGAGCATGTCGTCGAGAATCCGCGCCGACACACGCCCGGTGCGGGTGGCCTTGGCCTTGAGCGCACGCTCGATATGCCCGGCATCGGTCATCTCGTCGCCGGCCAGGTGGCGAATGAAATCCGCCTCGCTCACCAACTGGAACAAATCACCGATACGCGCCGACAAACGGCCCTGATGCTCCGCCAACCGTGCGCTGTAGGTGGCCAACCGCGCCACCGCATCCGAGGTCAGCGGCGCCATGCCTTCTTCCGAGGTGCGGGTCTTGAGCAACTGGGCGAACTGCTCCAGGCTTTCGTCCACCATCGGGATGTCTTCGTCGAAGTCCACCAGCACGCGGAACATCTCCTGGAAGTCCGGGTCGGCGTCCTGCAACGCGTAGTACAACTGGCGCGAGCCGATGATGATCACCTTGACCTGCAACGGGATCATCTGCGGGTTGAGGGTCACCGTGGCCAGGCGGCCCAGCTCGCCCAACGGCGATTCCATCTTCAGCTTGCGCGATTGCAGGGAGCGCTTGAGGGCGTCCCACACAAACGGCTCGCTGAGCATTTTCTCGGCTTCAAGGATCAGGAAACCGCCGTTGGCGCGGTGCAACGCGCCCGGACGCAACTGGCGATAGGTGGTGTAGAGCGCGCCCTGGTCGGTGCTGTATTCGATACGGCCGAACAGGTTGTCATAAGTCGGGTGCGGTTCGAACACCACTGGCGCGCCGCCGTTGACCGGATGGCCTACCACCAGGCTTGGGCAGTATTGCTCTTCGAGCAACTTGCGCGCCTGGGCGTCGGTCTTGGCGTCGTCCACCAACTGCTCGACCACGGTCTTGAGCAGGTACACCTGCATGGCTTGCAGGTAACCGCAGACGGCGGCGTTTTCCGCGTATTTTTCCGACAGCGGCGCGAGCAAAGGCTGTAGGGCCAGGGTGATGGTTTCTTCGTTGAATTGGCGCAGTTGGTTGTTCGACTCACGCTTCCACTGCGGCAGGCTGGCCAATTCTTCGTTGAGACGCTCTTCCAGCTCGGAAATATCCGTGTGGAAACGCTCGCGGTCGGCTTCCGGCAGCTGCGAGAACTCCGCCTCGTCCAGGGCCTTGCCGTCGAGCATCGGCGTGAACGCGATGTTGGAACTGTCGCGGTAGAGCGCCACGTCCTTCTCGAGGGCCAGGCGTTCGATCACGTCCAGGGCCTTGTCGTAACGCTGATTGAAGGCGCGGTCGATGGCACTTTTGCGCTGCTGGTACGTGGGGTGTTCGAACACGGCCGGAAAGGTGGCCGTCAGGTTGTCGACCAACCCGTTAATGTCGTTGATGAACGCCGCCGCAGCGCCGCCCGGCAATTCCAGGGCGCGGGGTTCGCGAGGCTCATCGAAATTGTTCACATAGACCCAGTCCGACGGGGTCTGCAGGCGTTTGCCTTCGGCCTTCAGGTAGCGTTTGACGAACGAAAAGCGGCCGGTGCCCGGCTCGCCCATGACAAACACGTTGTAACCGGGGCGTGGCATGGCCACACCGAACTGCAAGGCTTCAACCGCACGTTCCTGGCCAAGCACACCGCGAAAGGGCTCCAAATCATTGGTGGTCGAGAAGCTGAACTGTTCAGCGGAGAAAGGGCGAGTCAGCGCTTCGGGCGCTAGACGCAAGCTGGCAGCAACAGGATCAGGCATCGGGCTTCCTTACATCAGGCGGGGCAGATGTCGGCATTCTGGCTCCCGCTTGCGCGCTCTGGCAAGGCGCGTCGTTGGGAAAGCGTGGACACGGAACAGGTCCTACAAAAAAAGCGCGACATCTCTGATTGTTTTATAAAAAATCACGGAACCCCTTGAACCTGCCTAAACTCCAAACTGCGCGGGTTGGACTAATAACTGGCCCCTAGGGCGCCGCAATGCGCCTGAACCCTTGTCCATTGGTTTGCACACAAAGAGAACAAAGCTATGAAACGGATCCTTCTCGGTACTCTCTTCACCGTTGTCTCCCTCAATGCAATGGCAGAATCGCCAGGCGGCCCGAACTGCGGTTGGGGCAACATGCTGTTCGAAGGCCAGCGCGGCACACCAGCCCACTTCCTGGCTTCCACCACCAACGGCACGTCCGGCAACGCCACCTTCGGCATGACCTCGGGCACCAACGGTTGCAGCACCAACAGCGCCCTGACCTACGGCGGCAAGTCCTGGATTGCCATGAATGGCATGATGAACGAGCTGTCCGAAGACATGGCCAAGGGCAATGGCGAAGCGCTGACCACCTACGCGGTGGTACTGGGCGTGGCGCCGGAAGATCGCGAGCACTTCGCGGCCGTGACCCACGAGCACTTCCAGCAGATCTTCAGCAAGGCTGACGTGACCGCTGACGACGTGCACAACAACACCCTGTCTGTACTGAAAAGCGATGCCCGCTTGGCGAAATACGCGACCCAAGCTTAAGCTCGACCAGCCCGCGCCTCCCCAGGCGCGGGCTGTATTTTTGGACCCGCCCCCCTTTTGGGTCTCACTTTTTCCGACTTAAGTTGCTCCTATGCTCAAACGCTTTGCCTGGATGGCACTCTTCGCCTGCGCCCCGCTGTACGCGGCCCCGCATCTTGATGATCAACGTTTGCAGCAATTGGCCAACGACCCGTTCTGGCTGTCTTTGGGCCATTACGAAGCCGGCAAAATCAGTGGCTGGCGCAGTTACGTCAGCGAGCAGAAATTTTTCCTCGCCGCTGATGGCGCGCACCATCCCGACGCCGAACTCAAGGCCACCGTTGACGCGTTGTACGCGCCGGCAAGCCTCGGCGAAAAACACGCCCAATGTGTCTACCCCGCACGTACCCGCTGGCTCAAGGATCAGTTGCACCTAACCGACCTGCCCGCCGTGGACTGCAAAGAATTCAAGCAATGGTTCAAGGACGTCGCGCCCCATAGCGCGGTGATGATCTTCCCGGCGGCCTACCTCAACAGCCCGTCGTCTATGTTTGGCCACACCCTGCTGCGCATCGACCAGGCCGACGTGCAAAGCAACAACACCGCCCTGCTCAGCTACGCGATCAACTTCGGCGCCTATATCGAAGGTTCCGACAACAGCATCCTCTACGCCTGGAAAGGCCTGATGGGCGGCTACCCCGGCCTGTTCGCGCTGGTGCCGTACCAGGAAAAACTCTCCGAATACCGCAGCCTCGAGAACCGCGACCTGTGGGAATACCGCCTCAACCTGACCCAGGTCGAGACCGAGCGCATGGTCGAGCACGTGTGGGAACTCAAGCAGATCAAGTTCGACTATTTCTTCTTCGACGAAAACTGCTCCTATCGCCTGCTGGAACTGCTGCAAGTGGCACGTCCCGGCCTGCGCCTGACCGAACAGTTCCCGCTGACCGCGATCCCCACCGACACGGTCAAGGCCGTCAAGGATGCCGGCCTGGTTGAAAAGATCGACTACCGCCCTTCCCGCGAACGCGAGTTGCTGGAGCGTGCCAAGCCGCTGGACAGCGATGAACAGCAATGGGTGCTGAAAGTCAGCGATGACCAGAAGCAATTGCAAGACCCGACGTTCAAGGCCCTCGCCAAAGACCGCCAGGCCCTGATCATCGACGCAGCCTACCGCCTCGGCCGCTACCGCGCCAACGGCCTGGAACGCGACCCGGCCCGCTCCCAACGCAGCTTCGAACTGCTGCGTGCGATCAACCAGAACCCCGCGCCCGACCTCCAGATCACCCCGCCCGGCCTGCCGGAAAACGGCCATGAATCGCGCACCTGGCAAGCCGGCATCGGCACCCGGGGCGACAAGGCCTTTGGTGAATACGGCCTGCGCATGGCCTACCACGACCTCAACGACAACGCCGAAGGCTTCCCCCTTGGCGCGCAGATCGAAATCCTGCAAATGAAACTGCGCCAGTACGAAGGCAACCACTGGCAATTGCAGCAATTGGACCTGGCCACCATCCGCTCCCTGACGCCGCGCAACGACCTGTTGCAACCGTTGTCCTGGCAAGTCACCGGCGGCCTGGAGCGCGTACCGGGCAAACACGACGACGAAACCCTGGTCGCCCACGTCAACGGCGGCGCCGGCGGCACCTGGCAACTGCGCGACGACATGCTCGGCTTTGCCCTCGGCACCGTGCGCGTGGAACACAACAATGATTTCAATGAAGCCATCTCACCGGCAGCCGGGTTCAACACTGGCGTGCTGTGGAGGAATCCGCTGGGCAATTTGAGCCTGGAGGCCAAAGGGGATTTTTTCACCAATGGCGAAGTGCGCCGTAGCCTCAGCCTGAACCAGCAGTGGGAATTGTCACGCAACCTGGGCGTACGCTTGAGTGCACAGCGTGAATACAGCCACCTGTCGACGCCGGTGAATGAAGTGATGCTGGAAGTGAAGTGGTATCACTACTAACTTGAGCTCGACCCAGATCCAAATGCAGGAGCAATCAATGTGGGAGCGGGCTTGCCCGCGATGGCGGTGTATCAGCCAAGCATCCAGTGACTGACACACTGCAATCGCGGGCAAGCCCGCTCCCACATTGGGTCCGCATTTATTCAGATATTTATCAGGGAGCTTCAACAACATGGCCGTTACCTGCACCACCCTCGACGAAGTCCGCAGCAACATCGACCGCCTGGACCAGCAAATCGTCACCCTACTGGCCGAACGCGGCCAATACGTCTCCCAAGCCGCGCGCTTCAAAAAAGACACCGACAGCGTCAAGGCCCCGCAGCGGGTTGAACAGGTCATCGCCAAAGTGCGCAGCCTAGCCAATACCGCAGGCGCCAATCCGGACGTCACCGAACAGGTCTATCGCGCCATGATCGCGGCATTTATCCAGCAGGAATTGGCTGAGCATGCGGCTCTGACGACATAACATCTTTCTCACCTCCCTTTCACAACGCCCCGACAATCCTCTATCTAGACTTCTCCCTATCAGCCGGTAGCCGGCCAGGGAGTCTGTCATGTGGCGGTATGCGGTATTGCTGTGCGCGGTGGTGTGGCTGGCGGGTTGCCAATCAACCCATCAGGATTTATTGGCCAAAGGGTATCCACCGGCCTTTGCCGATGGTTTTGATGACGGGTGCAGCAGCGGTCGCCAGGCCGCTGGCGTGATTAGCGGGGAGTTTCGCAAGAACGTCCCGCGTTATCTGAAGGACCGTGAGTACGCCGAAGGGTGGGAAGACGGCTTTCGCCAGTGCAAGGCCATGCGTGAAAACGAAGAGCTGCGCGACTACAAGGACAATCACTGGGACGACCGTGAGCGCGCCTGGCAGCATGAGAAAGACCGCGATGCCGCCAGGGCCTATCGTTCGCAATAGGCCCTGGTTGCAGCGTTAGACGATGCCTTGGGCCAGCATCGCGTCGGCGACTTTCACGAAGCCGGCGATGTTCGCGCCCTTCACGTAGTTGATCCGGCCGTTTTCTTCGCCGTAATGCACGCACGCGTGGTGGATCGACTGCATGATGTTGTGCAGCTTGCTGTCCACTTCACCGGCGGTCCACAGCAGGCGCATGGCGTTCTGCGACATTTCCAGCCCGCTCACCGCCACGCCGCCGGCGTTGGAGGCCTTGCCCGGGGCGAACAGGATGCCGGCTTCGATAAAGATATCCACCGCCGCCAGCGTGGTCGGCATGTTAGCGCCTTCGGCCACGCAGAGGCAGCCGTTGCGCAGCAGGGTACGGGCGGCGTCGGCGTCGAGTTCGTTCTGGGTCGCGCAGGGCAGCGCGATGTCGCAGGCCAGTTCCCACGGGGTTTGACCCTTGCGAAATTCCAGGCCGAAACGTTCGGCCAGTTCGCTGATGCGACCGCGCTGGACGTTTTTCAGCTCCAGCAGGGCCGACCATTGTTCTTCGGTCAAACCGCTTTCGGCGTACAACGTGCCTTCGGAGTCGGACAGGGAAATCACCTTGCCGCCCAGGTCCATGACCTTGCGCGCCGCGTATTGCGCCACGTTGCCGGAACCGGACACCGCCACGCGCTTGCCTTCAACCCGCAGGCCGTCGCGCTTGAGCATTTCTTCGGCGAAGTACACGCACCCGAAACCGGTGGCTTCCGGGCGGATCAGGCTGCCGCCGTAGGTCATGCCCTTGCCGGTCAGCACGGAGGTGAACTGGTTGCTCAGGCGCTTGTACTGGCCGAACAGGAAGCCGATCTCGCGGGCGCCCACGCCGATATCGCCGGCCGGAACGTCCACGTCAGCGCCGATATGGCGGTACAGCTCGCTCATGAAGGACTGGCAGAAGCGCATGACTTCGGCGTCGCTCTTGCCCTTGGGGTCGAAGTCCGAGCCGCCTTTGCCGCCGCCCATGGGCAGCGAGGTCAGGGAGTTCTTGAAGGTCTGTTCGAAGGCGAGGAATTTCAGCACGCCCAGGTTCACCGACGGATGGAAGCGCAGGCCACCTTTGTAGGGGCCGATGGCGCTGTTCATCTGGATACGGAAACCGCGATTGACCTGGACCTTGCCATGATCATCCACCCACGACACCCGGAAGGTAATCGCACGTTCCGGCTCGCAGATGCGTTCCAGGATACCCGAGGTCAGGTAATGCGGATTGGACTCTAGAAACGGCCATAGGCTGCGTAGGACTTCTTCTACGGCCTGGTGGAATTCTGGCTGGTCCGGGTCGCGTTTCTTCAGGCGGCCAAGGAAGGATTCGACGGATTCGATCATGGAAAAGTCTCGGCAAATTGATTGTTTTTAAATGAGATTGGGCCGGACTTTATCAATTCATGCCGCACTGCGACAGGGCAAAATGTCGCTTTTGTGAATTTAAATGGTGCATTTGATATAAATAGCTGCCCTTTTTTGCCCTCAAACAGGGATTTCAACCCAAGGCATGCACCAACATATAAACCGCCATCGCAGGCAAGCCAGCTCCCACATTTGATGTGTGAACACCGTCAATGTGGGAGCTGGCTTGCCTGCGATGAATGCACCTCGGTCCTACAGAAAAACACAAAAAAAAACGGAGCCCGAAGGCTCCGCTTTTTCAAACCACCAGCCCGATCAGGCCAGTTTTTTGTGACGCACGCGGTGCGGCTGGGCAGCAGCATCGCCCAAGCGCTTTTTACGGTCCGCTTCGTACTCGGTGTAGTTACCTTCGAAGAACACCGCTTGCGAGTCGTCTTCGTACGCCAGGATGTGGGTCGCGACGCGGTCAAGGAACCACCGATCGTGAGAGATCACAATCGCAGCGCCCGGGAAGTCCAGCAGGGCTTCTTCCAGGGAACGCAGGGTTTCAACGTCGAGGTCGTTGGACGGTTCGTCGAGCAGCAGGACGTTGCCGCCCTCTTTCAAGGTCAGGGCCAGGTGCAAGCGACCGCGCTCACCACCGGACAGGTCCTTGACGAACTTCTGCTGGTCGCCGCCCTTGAAGTTGAAACGACCGACGTAGGTACGCGACGGGATTTCATAGTTGCCGATGCGGATCTGGTCGGAACCGTCGGAAATCTGCTGGAACACGGTCTTGCTGCCGTCGAGGTCTTCGCGGCTCTGGTCCACACAGGCCAGTTGCACGGTTTCGCCGATCTCGATGCTGCCGGAGTCCGGGGTTTCCTTGCCCATCAGCATGCGGAACAGTGTGGATTTACCCGCACCGTTACCACCAATAACGCCGACGATCGCGCCTTTTGGCATGGAGAACGACAGGTTGTCGATCAACACGCGGTCGCCATAGCCTTTGGACACGTTCTTGAACTCGATGACCTTGTCACCCAGGCGCGGACCGGCCGGGATGTAGATCTCGTTGGTTTCCGAACGCTTCTGGAATTCCTGCGATTGCATTTCTTCGAAGCGTTGCAGACGTGCCTTGGATTTCGACTGGCGGGCCTTGGCGCCTTTGCGCACCCACTCCAGTTCTTCCTTCATGGCTTTTTCGTGGGCCGATTGCTGCTTGGATTCGGCGGCCAGACGGTCGGACTTGGCTTCCAGCCAACCGGAATAGTTGCCCTCGTAAGGGATACCGGCGCCACGGTCGAGCTCGAGGATCCAGCCAGCAACGTTGTCCAGGAAGTAACGGTCGTGCGTGATCGCTACCACGGTGCCCGGGAAGTCGTGGAGGAAGTGTTCCAGCCAGGCGACGGAATCGGCGTCCAAGTGGTTGGTCGGTTCGTCGAGCAGGAGCATGTCGGGGGCCGACAGCAGCAGGCGGCACAGGGCCACACGACGCTTCTCGCCACCGGACAGGAATTCGACCTTGGCGTCCCACGCCGGCAGGCGCAGTGCGTCGGCGGCTACTTCCAGCTGGCGCTCCAGGTTGTGGCCATCGCCAGCCTGCAGGATGGCTTCGAGCTTGGCCTGTTCAGCGGCCAGTTTGTCGAAGTCGGCATCTTCGTCAGCGTACGCCGCGTAGACCTCATCCAGGCGCGCCTGGGCGTTCTTGATCACGGCGACGGCTTCTTCAACCACTTCGCGCACCGTCTTGGTCGGGTCCAGGATCGGCTCTTGCGGCAGGTAGCCGATGTTCAGCTCGGGCATCGGGCGGGCTTCGCCTTCGAACTCGGTATCGACGCCGGCCATGATTTTCAGCAGCGTGGACTTACCCGAACCGTTGAGGCCGAGCACGCCGATCTTGGCGCCAGGGAAGAAGGACAGCGAAATGTTTTTCAGGATTTCCCGCTTCGGCGGAACAACTTTTCCCAGCCGATGCATGGTGAAGACGTATTGAGCCATGGTGAACCTAGCGTCAGTGACTGATGAATTAAGCGGGCGAAGCCCGTGTCAGGCCATGCGCCGCGCGGGCCGTTGACGATAATCAATGCCTGCGTGCGGAAAAAAGCCTGAATGTCTGGGGCTGGAACGCCCTCGCGTAACCGGCAAAGCTACCTGAATGCGCTTGGTCAGTCCAGCCAAGCGGGGCTGGCACTTTGCCACAACTCAAGGCATGCTAGCCGCCCTTCGGCGTCCGGCTTATAGTGCGTGTCGCACGCCAGTCCAGCCAACCCGCAGGATCACAGCTTGTCCAAAGTCACGCCGCCCACTCCTCTGCGCGCCGCTCACATAGCGCCGGGAGCACCCCTGCACGGCACCTTGAAAGGCGCATTGGCGACGCTTGTCCTCATGTTGCTCGCTTTATTGTTCTGGCAGTTGCTGGATCAGTTGCAGCAAAACCAGAAAAACCAGCAGCAATACACCATCGACTACAGCGCCGACCTGGCTGAGCAGATCAGCCTGAACATGGCCCTGAGCGCAAAAATCGCCCTGAACCTGCTGCCGATGGTCGAGCCGCCGCGCAATAACGAACAGCAACAAGCGCTGATGCACACCTTGCAGCGTTCCCTGCCGGAGCTGCGCAGCATCGCCCTGCTCGCCCCCAGCGGCGCCATGATCAGTGACAGCGCCAGCGACAGCCAGGACGCGGCCTGGCTTGAAGAGCTGGTGCAGCGCAGCCATTCCCAGCCTTATTACCTGAGCAACAGCAGCGACGGCACGATCATCTACCTGTTGCTGCACCAGCCGAGTGGCGGCTCACTGGTCTATTGGGCGCTACGCCTGGCGCCCAGCTACCTGGTCAGCCTGACCCGCCAGGACGGCCAGGGCCAGCGGCCGATGTGGGCCATCGAGAACCGCCTGAACCACCGCGTAGTCAGCCGTGACAGCGGCATGCCGGCGCAATGGGCCTCCGCCCTGACCCCGGACGAACTGAACAAAAGCGTGCTGGTCACCCCCCTGAGCAAAAGCGACTGGCAATTGCGCGGGCTGTTCGATCGCACCGCCGTGCTGGAAGAACTGCTGCCGGCGTTCATCGGCAAGTGCCTGCTGGGCCTGGCGTTCTCGCTGATCCCGGTGCTCGTGCTGGTCAACATGCGCCGCCGCCAGCGCCAGGTGCACGAGGGCCGGCGGCGTTACCAGGATATTTTCGAAGGCACCGGCGTGGCCCTGTGCGTGCTCGACCTGTCGGGGCTCAACGCGTTCTTTGACAAGGCCCGGCTGCAAACCCGCGAACAATTGCACGACTGGCTGCAAGGCAACCGCGAGCAGCGCCAGCAACTGCTGCGGGAACTGCGCATCACCGAGGTCAACCAGGTCGCGGTGCGCCTGCTCAACGTCAGCTCGTGCGAAGAGGCCTGGGAACGCCTGATCGATGATTGCCCGCGCAACGCCACGGCCATCGGCTACCAGGTGCTCGAAGCGGTCCTGACCGAGCAGAAGCAACTGGAGCTGGAAATCCAGCTCAACGACGTCGCCGGCAACGAACAATACTTGTGGCTGGTGATGCGCCTGCCGGAGCAGCAGGACGACTACAAGGCGGTGATCCTGAGCATCAGCGACATCACCAGCCGCAAGCTGATCGAGCTGTCGCTGGTGGAACGCGAGAGTTTCTGGTCGGACGTGGTGCGCACCGTGCCCGACCACCTGTATGTGCAGGACGTGATCAGCCAGCGCATGATTTTCAGCAACCACCACTTGGGCCACACCCTCGGCTATAACAAGGCCGAATTGCAGCAAATGGGCGAGTACTTCTGGGAAATCCTGCTCCACCCCGAAGACGCCGAGCATTACCACGACCTGCGCCAGCAACAACGCCAGGCCGGCTATTCGACGCAGCTGCAATGCCAGCTGCGCTTCCGTCACCGCAACAACCAATGGCGCCGCTTCGATATCCGCGAGCAGGCCCTGGCCCGGGACAAGGCGGCGCAAGTCACGCGCATCATCGGCGTGGCCAAGGACATCACCGACCAGATCGAAGCAAGCGAATCCCTGCGCGACAGCGAGCAGCGCTACCGCATGCTCGCCGAAAGCATCAGCGACGTGATCTGCTCCACCGACAGCCACCTGGCCCTCAACTACATCAGCCCCTCGGTCAACGCCGTGCTGGGCTATGACGTGGATTGGGTGTTCAAGAACGGCTGGCAGTCGATCATCGCCAACCCGCAGCAACTGACCGGCATCTATAGCCTGGTGGAACAGGTCAGCCGCGCCCTCGGCGACACCGACGCGCTGGCCAAGCTGCGCGACGAAGCGCAAACCCAGCTGTTCCTGTTTGACTGCCTGCGCGCCGACGGCCGTAAAGTGCCGATCGAGCTGCGCCTGGTGCTGGTGTGGGATGAACACGGCACGTTCGAAGGCATCCTTGGCGTCGGCCGCGATATCAGCCAGCAACGCCGCGCCGAGAAAGACCTGCGCATGGCGGCCACGGTATTCGAACACTCCACCTCGGCGATCCTGATCACCGACCCCGCCGGCTACATCGTGCAGGCCAACGATGCGTTCAGCCGCGTCAGTGGCTACAGCGTCGCCGATGTTCTCGACCAGTTGCCAAACATGCTCACCGTCGATGAGCAACAGGAAGCCCATCTGCGCTACGTGCTCAAGCAGTTGCACCAGCACAGCACCTGGGAAGGCGAAGTGTGGCTCAAGCGCCGCAACGGCGAGCATTACCCGGCGTGGGTCGGCATTACCGCGGTGTTCGACGACGAAGGCGACCTGGCCAGCTACGTGTGCTTCTTCAGCGATATCAGCGAGCGCAAGGCCAGCGAGCAGCGCATCCACCGCCTGGCGTATTACGACGCCCTGACCCACCTGCCCAACCGCACGCTGTTCCAGGACCGCCTGCATACCGCGTTGCAGTCGGCCGAGCGGCAGAAGTCGTGGGTGGTGCTGATGTTCCTCGACCTCGACCGTTTCAAGCCGATCAACGACTCCCTGGGCCACGCCGCCGGCGACCGCATGCTCAAGGAAATGGCCACGCGCCTGCTCGGTTGCGTCGCCGAAGACGACACCGTGGCGCGCATGGGCGGCGACGAGTTCACCTTGCTCCTGCAACCGCGCATCAGCCGCGAAATGGCGCTGAACCGCGCGATCCACGTGGCCGAGCAGATCCTCGCCAGCCTGGTGAAGCCGTTTGTGCTGGAAGGTCGCGAGTTTTTTGTCACGGCCAGTATCGGCATCGCCCTCAGCCCGCAGGACGGCAATGAGCTGAGCCAGCTGATGAAAAACGCCGACACCGCGATGTACCACGCCAAGGAACGCGGCAAGAACAACTTCCAGTTCTACCAGGCCGACATGAACGCCAGCGCCCTGGAACGCCTGGAGCTGGAAAGCGACCTGCGCCACGCCCTGGACCAGAACGAATTCGTGCTCTATTACCAGCCGCAGTTCAGCGGCGATGGCAAACGTTTGACCGGCGCCGAAGCCTTGCTGCGCTGGCGTCACCCGCGTCGCGGGCTGGTGCCGCCGGGGGACTTCATCCCGGTGCTGGAAGAGTTGGGCCTGGTGGTGGACGTGGGCGACTGGGTCATCAGCGAAGCCTGCCGCCAGCTCAAGACCTGGCACCAGAACAAGGTGCGCGTGCCGAAAGTCTCGGTGAACATCTCGGCGCGGCAGTTCTCCGACGGCCAACTGGGTGAGCGCATCGCCAGCATCCTGCAGGACACCGGCCTGCCGCCGGCGTGCCTGGAACTGGAGCTGACCGAAAGTATCCTGATGCGCGAAGTCAACGAAGCCATGCATATCCTCGACAGCTTGAAAAACCTGGGCTTGAGCATTGCCGTGGATGACTTCGGCACCGGCTATTCGTCGCTCAACTACCTCAAGCAATTCCCCATCGACGTGTTGAAAATCGACCGCACCTTTGTCGACGGCCTGCCGTCCGGCGAACAGGACGCACAGATTGCCCGCGCCATTATCGCCATGGCCCACAGCCTGAACCTGGCGGTGATCGCCGAGGGCGTGGAGACGCATGAGCAGCTGGACTTCCTGCGTGAGCATGGTTGCGATGAGGTGCAGGGGTATCTGTTCGGGCGGCCGATGCCGGCGAGTCGGTTTGAGGCGCAGTTCAGCAATGATGCGCTGTTCATGTTCGACTGATCCTCTAGTGGGCTGGTTTCCCTGTGGCGAGGGAGCTTGCTCCCGCTGGGGCGCGAAGCGGCCCCGCTTTTTTTTTGGGACTGCTGCGCAGTCCAGCGGGAGCAAGCTCCCTCGCCACAACAGCCTCAGCAGCCACCACTTATCCCCAGATGAGCCCCACTTGTCCGCGACATGATGTCCTTTCATATGCCATCTAAAACCCATTGGGTTAGAATGCCCTCCTTTTCTGCCCCCGATCCTTGAGGACCGCCATGTTCAGCCGTGATTTGACTATTGCCAAGTACGACGCCGATCTCTTTGCCGCCATGGAGCAAGAAGCCGTGCGCCAGGAAGAGCACATTGAGCTGATCGCTTCGGAAAACTACACCAGCCCAGCGGTCATGGAGGCTCAGGGTTCGGTTCTGACCAACAAGTACGCCGAAGGCTACCCAGGCAAGCGCTACTACGGCGGTTGCGAGTACGTCGACGTGGTTGAGCAGTTGGCCATCGACCGTGCCAAGGAACTGTTCGGCGCCGATTACGCCAACGTCCAGCCACACGCCGGCTCCCAAGCCAACAGCGCCGTGTACCTGGCCCTGCTGCAAGGCGGCGACACCATCCTGGGCATGAGCCTGGCCCACGGCGGTCACCTGACCCACGGCGCCAGCGTTTCCTCCTCTGGCAAGCTGTACAACGCCGTTCAATACGGTATCGATGCCAACGGCCTGATCGACTACGACGAAGTCGAGCGCCTGGCAGTTGAACACAAGCCGAAAATGATCGTGGCCGGTTTCTCTGCCTACTCGCAGATCCTGGATTTCCCACGCTTCCGCGCTATCGCCGACAAGGTTGGCGCCTACCTGTTCGTCGACATGGCCCACGTGGCCGGTCTGGTCGCCGCTGGCGTCTACCCGAACCCGGTGCCTTACGCTGACGTAGTGACCACCACTACCCACAAGACCCTGCGCGGTCCACGTGGCGGCCTGATCCTGGCTCGCGCCAACGCCGACATCGAGAAGAAGCTGAACTCCGCCGTATTCCCTGGCGCCCAGGGTGGCCCGCTGGAGCACGTGATCGCCGCCAAAGCGATCTGCTTCAAGGAAGCACTGCAGCCTGAGTTCAAGACCTACCAGCAACAAGTGGTGAAAAACGCCCAGACCATGGCCAGCGTGTTCATCGAGCGCGGTTTTGACGTGGTGTCCGGCGGTACTGAAAACCACCTGTTCCTGCTGTCGCTGATCAAGCAGGACATTTCCGGTAAAGATGCTGACGCTGCCCTGGGCAAAGCCTTCATCACCGTGAACAAAAACTCCGTGCCGAACGACCCACGTTCGCCGTTCGTCACCTCCGGCCTGCGCTTCGGCACCCCGGCTGTGACCACTCGTGGTTTCAAGGAAGCAGAGTGCAAGGAACTGGCTGGCTGGATCTGCGACATCCTGGCTGACCTGAACAACGAAGCCGTGATCGACGCGGTCCGTGAGAAGGTCAAGGCCATCTGCAAGAAGCTGCCGGTATACGGCGCTTGATTGCAGTTGCTTGAATGAAAAGCCCGGCTCTTGAGCCGGGCTTTTTTATACCCAATCGAAAATTGAAACACGGTCACTTGTGGGAGCTGGCTTGCCTGCGATAGCGGACTGTCAGTTAGCCCATCAGTGCCTGATGCACCGCTATCGCAGGCAAGCCAGCTCCCACAGTTTGAGCGCATTTCAAGTCAGAGTTGGTAGACGCGCTGGAAGCCCTCGCGGATTTTGTCTTCCGGCAATTCATCGGCAATAAACACAATCACACTCTCCCGCGCCTCGCCCTCGGCCCATTCGGTATCCCAATCGAAACCGTAGAGCTTGAGCACACCCTGGAACACCATCCGACGGTCTTCCCCGGCAATGTTCAGCACGCCCTTGTAGCGCAGCAGTTGCTTGCCGTGGTCTTCCAACAGTTCGTTCATGAACTCGCTGAGGCGATCAATATCCAGCGGCTGGTCAGTGCGCAGCACCAGGCTGGAGATGCGGTCGATAGACGGCGCCTTGCTGACCGGTCGCAGGCTCATGCCGGCGTTGAGGTTGAAGCCGCGCACATCCAGCAACTCGGCCAGGTCGATAGTGCCGTGATCGACGACACGGATCGGCGCGCGACGGTTGATGCGCGTCAGGCGCTCGCTGAGGGCGTCAAAGGTGGCGTCATCCACCAGATCGCGCTTGCTCACCAGCAGGCGGTCGGCAAAGCCGATCTGCGCCTGGGCGATGGTCTGGGTCAGGTGATGCTCGGCGTGGGCCGCGTCCACCAGGGTGATGATGCCGTCGAGGATGTAGCGCTCACGCAGTTCTTCGTCGATGAAAAAGGTCTGCGCCACCGGCGCCGGGTCGGCCAGGCCGGTGGTCTCGATCACCAGGCGGTCGAAGGCGATCTCGCCGCTGTCCAGGCGTTCGAGCAGCAGGTACAGGGCTTTGGTCAGGTCGGTGTGGATGGTGCAGCACACGCAGCCGTTGGACAGGGTCATGACTTGCACCGGCTCGGCGCCCAACAGCTGGGTGTCGATACCGGCGTCACTGAATTCGTTTTCGATCACGGCGATTTTCAGGCCGTGCTCGGCTTTGAGCAGGTGGCGCAGCAAGGTGGTCTTGCCGGCGCCGAGGAAGCCGCTGAGGATGGTGACCGGGATGGGAGAGGACAAAGAGATTCTCCTTGAAGGAACACAGAAACAAATGTGGGAGCAGACCCCTGTGGGAGCCGGGCTTGCCCGCGATGCAGACACCTCGGTGTATCAGTTACACCGCAGTGATGCTATCGCAGGCAAGCCAGCTCCCACATGAGCCAGCTCCCACAGGGATATTGCGTTAACTCAACAGCACTTGGGCCCACCCTTGCCACCGTAACGGGCTTCCTGACGCTCCCGGAAGAACGTCTTGTAGTCCATCATCGGCTTGTCCGGGTGCTTGGTTTGCATATGCTCGACGTACGTGTCGTAGTCGGGCATGCCGACCATCAGGCGCGCGGCCTGACCGAGGTATTTACCGAGGCGACTGATGTCATTGAACATGGCTGCAATCCTCTATCACGCGTCCGGCTGGGCCTGGAACGGGGCTTCTTTATCCGTACGTTCTTTGTTGCCCCAGGCAGCGACGCCGACCTTGAGCGCATAGAACAGGATGCTGAACACCACGAACAGGAACATCGCCGTCAGCGTTGCGTTGGTGTACGCGTTGTAGATCACGTGCTGCATCTGGTCGATGCTCTTCGCCGGAGCGAGGATCTGGCCGTTGGCCAGGGCATCGCTGTACTTCTTCGCCAGCGACAGGAAGCCGATCGCCGGATTGGCGTCGAACAGCTTGATGAAGCCTGCGGTGGTGGTGCAGATCAGCAGCCAGACGGCTGGCAGCATGGTCACCCAGATATAGCGTTGGCGTTTCATTTTGATCAGCACAACCGTCGCCAGCATCAGCGCGATACCTGCCAGCATCTGGTTGGAGATACCGAACAGCGGCCACAAGGTGTTGATGCCGCCCAGTGGGTCGATCACACCTTGGTACAGCAGGTAACCCCACATCGCCACGCAACCTGCGGTCGCGATCAGGTTGGCCGTCCACGACTCGGTGCGTTTCAGCGCCGGCACGAAGGAACCCAGCAGGTCTTGCAGCATGAAGCGACCGGCACGGGTACCGGCGTCAACCGCAGTGAGGATGAACAGCGCTTCGAACAGGATCGCGAAGTGGTACCAGAACGCCATGGTGTTTTCACCCGGCAGCACACTGTGCAGGATCTGCGCGATACCCACCGCCAACGTCGGCGCACCGCCGGCACGGGCCAGGATGGTGGTTTCGCCGATGTCATGGGCCACGGCCGACAATGCCTCTGGCGTAATCGCAAAGCCCCAACTGCTGACCGTTTGCGCCACAGTCACCACATCAGAGCCGACCACGGCGGCCGGGCTGTTCATGGCGAAGTACACGCCTGGCTCGATCACCGAAGCGGCAACCATCGCCATGATGGCCACGAACGACTCCATCAACATGCCGCCGTAACCGATGTAGCGCGCGTGGCTTTCGTTGGCCAGCAACTTGGGCGTGGTGCCCGAGGAGATCAGTGCGTGGAAACCCGAGACCGCGCCACAGGCGATGGTGATGAACAGGAACGGGAACAGGCCGCCCTTCCACACCGGGCCGGTGCCGTCGATGAACTGGGTCAGCGCCGGCATTTTCAGGTCTGGCATGGTGACCAGGATGCCGATGGCCAGGGCGATGATGGTGCCGATTTTCAGGAAGGTCGACAGGTAGTCACGCGGCGCCAGGATCAGCCACACCGGCAATACCGCTGCGACGAAACCGTAGCCGATCAGCATCCAGGTGATTTGAATGCCGGTGAACGTGAAGGCCTTGGCCCATACAGGATCAGCAGCAATCTGCCCGCCCAGCCAGATCGAACCCAGCAGCAACAGCACGCCGATGATCGAAATCTCGCCGATGCGGCCCGGGCGGATATAGCGCATGTAGATGCCCATGAACATCGCGATCGGGATGGTCGCCATCACCGTGAAGATGCCCCATGGGCTCTCGGCCAAGGCCTTGACCACGATCAGCGCCAGCACCGCGAGGATGATGATCATGATCAGGAAGCAACCGAACAGCGCGATGGTCCCCGGAATGCGGCCCATCTCTTCGCGCACCATATCCCCCAGGGAACGGCCGTTGCGACGGGTGGACAGGAACAGGACCATGAAGTCCTGCACCGCACCGGCCAGCACCACGCCGGCAATCAGCCAGAGCGTGCCGGGCAGGTAGCCCATTTGCGCCGCCAATACCGGGCCGACCAGGGGGCCTGCACCGGCAATCGCCGCAAAGTGGTGACCGAAAAGGATGTGTTTGTTGGTCGGCACATAGTCCAGACCGTCGTTGTTGATCACTGCGGGGGTCGCCCGCCGTGGATCGAGTTGCATCACGTTATTCGCGATGAACAGGCTGTAGTAGCGGTATGCAACCAGGTAGATGGCCACAGCAGCGACCACAATCCACAAGGCGTTGATCGCCTCGCCGCGGCGCAAGGCCACTACGCCAAGGGCGCACGCTCCTACGATTGCCAGCACCAGCCAGGGTAGGTGGCGTAGCAGGCTATTATTATTTTTCATTTTTATATTCCAGCCAGGGTGGACAGAAAGGACAGCCGTTCCGAGTTTAGCGCTGTTGGCTTTAAAGACCACCCCCCTACGTTGGTCTAGAGCCTTCTGCGGGCAAAAAAAGCAGAAATATCGGGCCAATGATGGCGCAGGGCTACAATCCCCCTATCTCCAGAGGGTTTCACCATGACAGAGCAAGCGTCTGATCGCCGTCGTTTCCGCCGGATCGCCTTTGATGCCAAGACCGAACTTCGGCAAAACGGCCGGGAATGGCCGGTGCAATTGGTGGATTTGTCGTTAAAAGGCTTGTTGGTGCAGCGGCCCGAAGACTGGAAGGGCAACAAGGCATTACCGTTCGATGTCGATATACGCCTGGACCCCAAGACCCCGATCAAGATGCAAGTGCGACTGACCCATGAGGACAATGGGCAATTGGGGTTTGTGTGCCAGCACATTGACCTGGACTCGATCAGTCACTTGCGAAGGTTGATCGAGTTGAACCTGGGCGATGAGGAAGAGCTGCACCGGGAGTTGGCGGCCTTGCTGGAGACCTGACAAGCAACACCTATCAAAATGTGGGAGCTGGCTTGCCTGCGATAGCAGAGTGTCAGCTAATGATGGGCAAGCTGACCCACCGCAATCGCAGGCAAGCCAGCTCCCACATTGAACAATGCTGCCAGTGAGATCTGTGACTACTCGAACAACGCATCCAACGCCTGTTCCAGCCGGGTCACGCCAATAATCTGAATCCCCGCCGGCGACTCCTTCGGTGCATTGCCCTTGGGCACGATCGCCCGCTTGAAGCCATGCTTGGCCGCCTCTTTCAACCGCTCCTGGCCACTCGGCACCGGGCGCACCTCGCCCGACAGGCCAACCTCACCAAACACCAGCAGGTCGTGTGGCAACGGCCGGTTACGCAAGCTGGACATCACCGCCGCCATCAACGCCAGGTCGGATGCGGTCTCCAGCACCTTGACCCCGCCCACCACGTTAAGGAACACGTCCTGGTCGTGGGTCGGAATGCCGCCATGGCGATGCAATACCGCCAGCAACATCGCCAGGCGGTTCTGGTCCAGGCCCAGGGTGACCCGGCGCGGGTTGGCCAGGTGGCTGTCATCCACCAGCGCCTGCACTTCCACCAGCATCGGCCGGGTGCCTTCCCACGTTGCCATCACCACGCTGCCGGGGACTTCTTCTTGGGCGCGCGTGAGGAAAATCGCCGACGGGTTGGAGACTTCTTTCAGCCCCCGGTCCGTCATGGCGAACACCCCCAGTTCGTTGACCGCCCCAAAGCGGTTCTTCACCGCCCGCAGCAAACGCAGGCGGCCGTCGGACTCGCCCTCGAAATACAACACGGTATCCACCATGTGCTCCAGTACCCGAGGCCCGGCCAGCGCGCCCTCTTTGGTCACATGCCCGACCAGGAAGATTGCCGTGCCGCTTTGCTTGGCATACCGCACCAGCAGCGCAGCGCTTTCACGCACCTGGGAGACGCCACCCGGCGCCGATTGCAGTTGTTCGGTGAAAATGGTCTGGATCGAGTCGATCACCATGACCTTGGGCTTTTCGATCCGCGCCGTGGCGATGATGCTTTCGATGCAGGTTTCGGTCATCACCCGCAGTTGGTCCTGGGGCAAGCCCAGGCGACGGGCGCGCATGGCCACTTGTTGCTGGGATTCTTCACCGGTGACGTACAACGCCGGCATGCGGCTGGCGATGCTGCACAGGGTTTGCAGGAGGATGGTCGATTTGCCGATGCCGGGGTCGCCGCCGATCAGCACCACCGAGCCGTCCACCAGGCCGCCGCCGAGGACGCGGTCCAACTCACCGGAGGCGGTGGAAAAACGCGGAATCTCTTCGACGCTGACTTCGGCCAGCGTCTTGATCTGCGCCTGCTGCCCGGTCCAGCCCGCACGCCCGGTAGGCGCCGCCGCGCCGCCGCTTTCAATCATGGTTTCAGTGAGGGTGTTCCACGCACCGCACTCGCCGCATTGGCCGGCCCACTTGGGAAAGGTCGCGCCGCACTCTGTGCAGCCGTACATGCGCTTGGCCTTTGCCATTCGAGAACCTCCAACCGAAAAACCGCGATGATAGCTCAGCGCGCTGCCGGGGTCCGAATTTCACCGCTGGCCAAGCGTGAGGCGCTGTTGCCGACGGGGTCCTCTGCGTTGAGATCAGCGCCCTTGGCCTTCAGTTCGTCCAACAGCTCAAGGCGCTTGAACAACCCGGCGTACATCGCCGCCGTCTGCCCGGCGCCGTTGCGTTGGTCGGGGTTGCAGTCGGTGCTCAGCAGGCGCTGGGCTATTTTCAGCTCGCCCTTGAAGATCGCGCCCATCAGCGCAGTGTTGCCACGGTTGTCCTGCACACAGGCGTCGGCGCCGGCAGCGAGCAGGCGCTCCACGAACGGGCCTTGGCCGTGATACGCCGCCAGGATCAGCGCGGTGTAGCCCTTGTCGTCCCTGGTATTGAGGCTGTAGCCCGAGTCGATAAAGGTGTTGAGCATGTCAAGGTCGCCACGGCGCGCCGCGTCGAAATAGTAGTCCTGCAACTGCGCCTTGAGCGCCGCCGGTTCGGGAGGCCCGGCATGGGCAACAAAGGCCAGCATGGCCAGCAGCAGTCCTATGGAAATACGCATGGGTGTTCTCCTGCCAAAAGGCCAGCGCCCGATCAAGGGCGCCAGCCGTGACCAAAGGATCAGTCCGTCAGTTTGTCTGCCAGCGCCTTCACGCGCGCCAGGTCACCTTTGGCGACTTTGGCCACGCCGGTGCCGTACTCAGGGTCCGCCTTGTAGAGAAACGACAGGATGATGTGCTTGCTCTCGTCATCGGTGGTCGCCAGGGAGCCGCCGAAGTTTTCGATCAAGTCCTGGCGCTCTTTCTTACTGAAGGAACGGTACAAATCGCCGGCCTGCTTGAAGTTCTGCTCACGCTGGATCTTCGCTTGCTGGGTGCTGCCCGCCAGTGGCGACTGGCTATAGCGCGCGGCTTGCGGTTCTTCACGCGGCATCAAGCGACTTGGCTGGTAGTTCACGCCGCTGGTGGTCTTGCCGAAGTTCATCGCGCCATCCTGGTTGCCGTTATTGACGGTGACCCGAGGTGCGTTGATCGGCAGTTGCAGGGCATTGGCGCCCAAGCGGTACATCTGGGTGTCGGCGTAGGAGAACACCCGGCCTTGCAGGAGGCGGTCTTCCGAAGGCTCGATGCCCGGCACCAGGTTGGCCGGGGCCATGGCGACCTGTTCGGTTTCCTGGAACACGTTCGCCGGGTTGCGGTTCAGCACCATCTGCCCGACTTTGCGCTCGGCAACATCGGGCCAGATCTTGGTGGCGTCCAGCGGGTCGAAGTCAAACTTGGCCAGGTCCTCAGGCTTGAGTACTTGCACGTACAAGTCCCACTTGGGGAAGTCGCCTTTGTTGATATGGGTGACCAAGTCGTTGGTCATGTGGCTGTAATCACGCCCCTGCACTTCGGTGACTTGCTTGGGATCAAGGTTCTTGATGCCTTGCAGGCTCTTCCAGTGGAACTTGACGTAGTGCACTTCGCCCTTGGCATTGATCAACTTGTAGGCATGTACGCCATTGCCGTCCATTTCCCGATAACTGGCCGGAGTACCGGAGTCGGAGTACAACTCGGTCAATGTACGGGTGGCCTCGGGTACATGGGAGAAGAAGTCGAAACGGCGTGAATCGTCGTCCAGGTTAGTGCGCGGGTCCGGTTTGAAGGCATGGACCATGTCCGGGAACTTGATCGCGTCACGGATAAAGAACGTAGGGAAGTTGTTGCCAACCAAGTCCCAGTTGCCTTCGGCGGTGTAGAACTTGGTGGCAAAACCGCGCGGGTCACGTAGGGTTTCCGGGGAATGGTTGCCGTGAACCACGGCCGAGAAGCGCACGAATACCGGGGTCGCCTCGCCTGCGGCGAAGACCTTGGCCTTGGTCAGGTCGCTGAGGTTGTCGGTGACGGTGAACGTGCCGTGGGCGCCGGTGCCACGGGCATGCACCACGCGCTCGGGGATGCGTTCACGGTCGAAGCGTTGCAGCTTCTGGATCAGCTGCACGTCTTGCAGCAACACCGGGCCGTTGGCGCCGGCGGTTTGCGAGTTCTGGTTGTCGCCAACGGCAGCGCCGTTATCGCGGGTCAGGTTGGCGGCCTGCACCGACAGGGACAGCAGGCTGGCGGTCACCAGCACCAGCACGGATCGTGCTGAAACAGGCCCGCGGTTCATTGGGTTCTTCATCGAGGTTTCCTCTGGTTTTTTTAGTGCACATTCAGTTGTGCTTGCCAGAGGCTAGTGACCCGGGAGCCAGAAGATAAATAGAAAAACACCACCAGGCCGATTGAGAAAATGATGTGGTAAGTCGTTGAAATTACGAGTAATTCGCGCGCGATTGATGGCACTTTGCAAACTATTTGCGATTTAATGTGTCGATAAAACCTAACAGTGTTAACAGTTGTGTCGCGCAAGCCCTCTACGACTGACTTACACTGACCTCCACCCTTCTCATCTGTAACAAGGAATAACCTATGGGCGTGATCAGTGAGTTCAAGGCCTTCGCGGTCAAAGGTAATGTGGTCGACATGGCCGTCGGTATCATCATCGGCGCTGCCTTCGGCAAAATTGTTTCCTCGTTTGTAGGCGACGTGGTGATGCCACCCATCGGTCTGTTGATCGGCGGCGTGGACTTTGGTGACCTGGCGATAACGCTCAAGGCCGCACAAGGCGATGTGCCTGCGGTCGTGCTGGCGTACGGCAAGTTCATCCAAAGCGTGATCGACTTTGTGATCGTCGCGTTTGCGATCTTCATGGGCGTGAAGGCCATCAACCGCCTGAAGCGTGAAGAGGCCGTGGCACCAAGCCTGCCGCCGACGCCGACCAAGGAAGAAGTGTTGCTGGGTGAGATCCGCGATCTGCTCAAGGCACAGAACGACAAGCCGCTTTGACCAAAGCGGAGATGAAAAAGGCGCCCGTTTGAGGCGCCTTTTTTATTACCAGTAGTTTTCCACTGCCACCTGGCCCGGGCGTCGGCTCAGGCTCAGTTGCATATCGCGTTGCTTGAGCAACTGACGGGTGTCATCGACCATCTGCGGGTTGCCGCAAATCAGCACGCGGGAGTGTTCCGGGCCCAGCTCGACGCCTGCGGCGCGCTCCAGTTCGCCATTTTCGATCAGCGTGGTGATGCGCCCATGCAACGCACCCTGGTGCTGCTCGCGGGTCACGATGGGGATGTAGGTGAGTTTGTGGGCGTACTCGGCCAGGTATTCGCGCTCACCCAATTCTTTGATCAGCGACTGGTACGCCAGCTCCTTGGCTTCCCGGGCGCTGTACACCAGGATGATGCGCTCAAACTTCTCCCAGACTTCGAAGTCCTGCAGGATCGACAGGAATGGCGCCACCCCGGTGCCCGTGCCCAACAGCCACAGATCACGGCCGTCGACAAAACGGTTGAGAGTCAGGAAGCCCGTGGCCTGGCGTTCCACCATCAAGGTATCGCCCACCCGCAAGCGGCTCAGCTCACTGGTGAACTCGCCACCTGGGACGACGATGGAAAAGAAGTCCAGATGCTCGTCAAATGGCGACGACACGATGGAATAAGCGCGCCATACGGTGCTGCCATCCGCCTTGGTCACCCCCAAGCGCACGAACTGGCCGGCGGTGAAACGAAAGCCTGGGTCGCGGGTGGTGCGCAGGGTGAAGAGGCTGGGGGTCAACGATTGCACGTCGAGCAAGGTCTGCCGGGTAAATTTCTCAGCACTGGCCGTCATGGGGAACTCCGTTTTACACAGGCGCCTAGTGTCGCTCAAAGCCGTGTGCGCAAACACCGTTGATTTGTACTGGCATTGCCGCGGGCTAGAGCGCTTGCACTGCGTTAGCGGGAAAGTGTGTAAATTTCCCAAGACAGTTATCCGAAAAACGGCGGCCTTAGTTCCAACTAATTATTTGGCTATTAACACACGTCCAATTAACCGCCAGATGAAATGCCCCCTGTAACCGCCATCATCCTGACACTACCTACAACCCCTTAAATTCAATAAAAAATCATCAGACTGGATGTTACCTATACAAAAAAACGGTTCCGTGTATAAAAAAAGGCCCCCTACAGCTCGGCGGCCAGTGACATTTTTTTCAGTTAACCCGGTAAGCCATGTCCTACACTAATTTTCGTGCAGCACTGGGATGAGGACGTACCCAGGCCACGCAGAAACCCATGGAGATTTACCAATGGTGAACTGGCGTAACACTCGGCTCCCCAAACTGGAAGATAAAAGCGAGATCGAATCAATCTTTGACATGGTCACCCACCATATTCATGAACTCGGCTTCCAATACTGTTCCTTTACAATGAGCTCTCAACTACCCAACAACAGCACTAAACCGATCCAGATCAACAACTATCCAAATGGATGGACCAACCTTTACCAACAAGCACACTTCTTCGATGTAGACCCCGTAGTTGCCCACTGCAAGCGCTGCGTACTGCCCATCGTATGGGAAGAGAAAGCGTTCAAGGCGGTACCCGGTTTGTGGTCACTGGCCCAATCGTTTGGAGTGCATCAGGCATGGACACAACCTGTGCACGACTTTCAGGGTATCTACAGCATGCTGACGCTGGGGCGCAGTGTCGGTGAGGTCAGCCCGCAAGAGCTGTATGAAAAGGCTGGCAACGTATTGTGGCTGTGCCATGCCATGCATGCTGCCGTTGCACAGCAATATGCGGACAAGTCCAGTGTCAACGCCCCTTGCACGCTGACGGCGCGGGAAACGGAAATTCTCAAATGGTCGGGCATGGGCAAGACTGCGGAAGAAATCGCCAGCATTATTTCGATCTCTCCTCGCACCGTGGGCTTTCACATCAGCAGCGCACTCAAGAAGCTCGGCGTTACAAACAAGATCGCCGCTGTTCTCTGTGCATCCAGAGCGGGGCTTTTCTAGCTTATGTCGAAACACCGCATGTAATCGCGCCGGAAAAAACGTAACATTTACGGCCAATTCTGAGTGATGAAGCAGCCCCCGGGTGTCGCCTCGCAGTTCACTCAGACGGTTTGGTCGCCCACTGCCAAACACCCATCGATTACCCAGAGCCTCCCCCGCCATGCCCCTGCTCGAAAGCCCCTTCGCCCAGCTCGATCTGATCCGCCAGCCAGAACAACACAACGATCCGCTGCAAGCCTTCGATGCCGCCGACGAGTACCTGCTCAGCCACTTGGCGCAGCAGCAGCCGAGCGCCACGACGCGCGTGCTGGTGCTCAACGACAGCTTTGGCGCCCTGGCGGCCAGCCTGGAAGGCCACGTACAAGTGACCTCCAGCGGCGACTCGTTCCTCGCGGCCCAGGGGCTTGAGAAAAACCTGGCGCGCAACGGCAAGGCATTCGATGCAGTGCGGTTCATTCCAGCCAGCCAGGTACCGAACGGGCCTTTTGACCGGGTCCTGATCCGCGTCCCCAAGACCCTGGCGCTGCTGGAAGAGCAACTGATCCGCCTGCAAGGCCAACTGGCACCGGGCGCCGAAGTCATCGCCGGGGCGATGATCAAGCACTTGCCACGGGCCGCCGGGGAGTTGCTGGAGCGTTACATCGGACCGATGCACGCCTCGCTGGCCGTGAAAAAAGCCCGGCTGTTGATCGCCACCGTTGAGGATCGCCCGCTGGCGGTCTCGCCCTACCCGACCCGTTACATGCTTGACGCTCCCGCCATCGAACTGCTCAACCATGCCAACGTGTTTTGCCGCGAAGGCCTGGACATCGGCACCCGTGCCTTCCTGCCGCACCTGCCGAAAAACCTCGGCAGCGCCCGCGTCGCGGACCTTGGTTGCGGCAACGGTGTGCTGGCGATTGCCAGCGCCCTGCAAAACCCGGACGCGCAGTACACGTTGGTGGACGAATCCTATATGGCCGTGCAATCAGCGCAGGAGAACTGGCAAGCCGCCCTCGGCCAACGTGACGTGATCGTGCGCGCCGCCGATGGCCTGGCCGGCCAGGAGCCCAACTCGCTGGACGTGGTGCTGTGCAACCCACCGTTCCACCAGCAGCAGGTGGTCGGCGACTTCCTCGCCTGGCGCATGTTCCAGCAGGCACGGGAAACCCTGGTGGTGGGTGGCGCCCTCTATATAGTCGGCAACCGCCACTTGGGTTATCACACCAAGCTGGCACGCCTGTTTCGCGGCGTAGAACAAGTCGCCACCACGCCAAAATTCGTGATCCTAAAAGCGCGCAAATAAAAAAAACCTGCCGCTCTTGCGAGGGGCAGGGTTGAAAAGCCGGGCGGTCAAGCCCGGTTGGGATGTCAGTGCGTGCTCAGGCCCGCCGCGTTCATGAACATGCGCATCAGGCTGGCCACGACAAACAGGGCCAGCACGCTGCCGGTCCAGATCATCGCCAACCACCCCAGGCGCCGCCACAGTGGCTGTTTCTCGGCCTGTTCAATCTCGTGCAACGAAGGTTTGCCGGACATGAAACGACCCTCCTAGTGATAACCGTCTTCGTGGGTGACCTTGCCGCGGAACACGTAGTAGCTCCAGAAGGTGTAGCCCAGGATGAACGGGATGATGAACAAGGTGCCCACCAGCATGAAGCCCTGGCTTTGCGGCGGTGCGGCGGCGTCCCAGATCGACACGGACGGCGGGATGATGTTCGGCCACAGGCTGATCCCCAGGCCGCTGTAGCCGAGGAAGATCAGCACCAGCGTCAGCAGGAACGGCGTGTAGTGCGCATTGCGTGCCACGGCGCGGATCAAACCGTACAGGGTCACCAGCACCAGGATCGGCACCGGCAGGAACCAGAACAGGTTCGGCAGGGTGAACCAGCGTGCGGCGATTTCCGGATGCGCCAGCGGCGTCCAGATACTGACAATGCCAATCACCGCCAATAGCGCGAACGCCAGTGGTCGTCCCAGGTTGTGCATCTTTTCCTGCAACGAGCCTTCGGTCTTCATGATCAGCCAGGTGCAGCCCAGCAGGGCGTAGGCCACGATCAGCGCCACACCGCAGAACATCGTGAACGGCGTCGCCCAGTCCAGCGAACCGCCGGCGAACTGGCGGTCCACCACCGGGATGCCGTCGATAAACGCCCCCAGCGCCACACCCTGGAAGAACGTCGCCGCCAGCGAGCCGCCGATAAACGCCTTGTCCCACAGGTGACGCTTGTCATCCTTGGCCTTGAAGCGGAACTCGAAGGCCACGCCACGGAAGATCAGGCCGATCAGCATCAGGATCAGCGGCAGGTACAGCGCCGACAACACCACCGAATAGGCCAGCGGGAACGCGCCAAACAACGCCGCGCCGCCGAGCACCAGCCAGGTTTCGTTGCCGTCCCACACCGGGGCGACGGTGTTCATCATCACGTCACGGTCAACCTTGCCTGGGATAAACGGAAAGAGGATGCCGATACCCAGGTCGAAGCCGTCCATGACCACGTACATCATGATGCCGAAGATGATGATCACGGCCCAGATCAGCGGAAGATCAATACCCATCTCAATGCCCCTTGTGCTGGATGTGGGTGTGGTCGTCATCGCTGCCATCATCGGCGGCAGACAGAGGACGGGCTGGGGTGCGTTTCTGGCCAGGACCACCGTGGGTCGGCTCATCGCCTTCGTGGGTCTGCGGGCCTTTGCGCACCAGGCGCATCATGTAGCCCAGACCGGCACCGAACAGCGCGAAGTACACCACCACGAACAACACCAAGGTGATCGTCATCTGCACCAGGCTATGCCCGGACGACGCATCCGCCGTGCGCATCAGCCCGTAGACCACCCACGGCTGGCGACCGATTTCCGTGGTGAACCAACCGGCGAGAATCGCGATCAACCCCGACGGGCCCATCCACAACGCCAGGTACAGGAACGGCTTGGACGTGTACATCTTGTCGCCCCGGCGCAGCCAGAGGCTGAACAGACCGGTGAAGATCATCAGGAAGCCCAGGCCGACCATGACCCGGAACGACCAGAACACAATGGTCGAATTAGGGCGATCCTCAGGCGGGAACTCCTTGAGGGCCGGCACCTGTTTATCCAGGGAGTGGGTGAGGATCAGGCTGCCCAGGTAGGGGATTTCGACGGCGTACTTGGTCTTTTCCGCCTTCATGTCCGGCCAGCCGAACAGGATCAGCGGGGTCGGCTCGTTGCCTTTGTTTTCCCAGTGGCCTTCAATCGCGGCGATTTTCGCCGGTTGGTGCTTCAGGGTATTGAGGCCGTGGAAGTCACCGATCACCGCCTGGATAGGCGCAACGATCAGGGCCATCCACATCGCCATCGAGAGCATTTTGCGGATCGCCGGGTTGTCCTTGCCACGCAGCAAGTGCCAGGCGGCCGAGGAACCGACGAAAAACGCGGTGGCCACAAACGCGGCCGTGGCCATATGCGCCAGGCGGTACGGGAAGGACGGGTTGAAGATCACCGCCAGCCAATCGGTCGGAATGACGCGGCCGTCGATGATTTCGAAGCCCTGGGGCGTCTGCATCCAGCTGTTGGACGCAAGGATCCAGAACGTAGAGATCAACGTACCCACGGCCACCATCACCGTGGCGAAAAAGTGCAGCTTGCGCCCCACCTTGTTCCAGCCGAACAGCATTACCCCGAGGAAACCGGCCTCAAGGAAGAAGGCCGTGAGCACTTCGTACGTAAGAAGCGGCCCGGTGACGGCGCCGGCGAAGTCCGAGAAGCGGCTCCAGTTGGTGCCGAACTGGTAGGCCATGACCAAGCCAGACACCACGCCCATGCCGAAGTTGACGGCAAAGATCTTCGACCAGAAATGGTAAAGGTCGCGGTAGGTGTCGTTGTGGGTCTTGAGCCACAGGCCTTCCAGCACCGCAAGGTAACTGGCCAGGCCGATGGTGATCGCCGGGAACAGGATGTGGAATGAGATGGTGAACGCGAATTGAATTCGGGCGAGATCTAGCGCCTCCAAACCGAACATAAGTCTTCCTCTGTCAGGTAATACCGGCTGCTGGCGGGAGCCTGCACCCACTGCCCCCACGGATATGGAGTGTGTCGAATTTCAATTCGTTCTTTTTTTAACCAACCACGTAGGGAATCTGGCCTTGCGGCCGCCAGAGCAATCCCTGGGGAGGTTTTGATCTGGATCAAGCATTGCTGAAAGAGTAGTCCCATTTTCGCTGCAGGACGGCGTGGTCTTTTGCCGCGTGACAGACTGCCTCAGCTCAGTTTCAGCAACTATCTGTTACAACTTAATGCTAATCTCGGCCTCTCCTCCGGCCCTGACCTGAATTCCCGATGCCCAGTGAACCCGTGTTGCTGTTGCGCCACCACCGCCCTTTCATCGCGTTCTGGCTGGCGCGCATCTTCACCGCCAGCGGTTTCCAGATGCTCACCGTGGCCATCGGCTGGAACCTCTACCAACTGACCGGCAACGTGCTCGACCTCGGCTTGGTCGGCCTGGTGGAGTTCGTCCCGCGTGTGCTGTTCATGCTGCACACCGGGCATGTGGCCGACCGCTATGAACGGCGCAAGGTCGCGGCCATCTGCCAGACCGTGCAGGCGCTGATTGCGCTGTCGCTGGCCATTGGCGGCCTGACCGGCAACGTCACCCGCGAGATGATCTTTATCCTCGCCTTCCTGCTCGGCGCCGCACGCTCGTTTGAAATGCCCACCACCCAGGCGTTGCTGCCGAGCATCGTGCCCAGCGCGTTGTTCCCGCGCGCGGTGGCGTCGTCGCAGTCGGCCCAGCAACTGGCAACCATCGTCGCGCCGGCCCTCGGCGGTTTGCTTTACGCGTTTGGCAGTGTGTGGGTGTATGGCCCCACCGTGGTGCTGTACCTGATTGCCTGCGGGTTGACCCTCAACCTGCCCGCCCGCCAGACCCCGCTCAACAAAGGCAAGGCGACCCTGGATTCGCTGCTGGCCGGCATCCGCTTTATCCGCAGCCGCCCGGACATCCTCGGCGCCATCTCCCTGGACCTGTTCGCCGTGCTGCTGGGCGGCGCCACCGCGTTGTTGCCGGTGTTCGCCAAGGACATCCTGCTGACCGGCGCCTGGGGCCTGGGCCTGTTGCGCTCGGCGCCAGCGGTGGGCGCGTTGTTGATGTCGTTGTGGTTGGCGCGGTTCTCGGTAGACCGCCACGTCGGCCGCGTGATGTTCACCGCCGTCGGCGTGTTTGGCGTGGCGACCATTGCGTTCGGTCTGTCGACCTCGTTCTGGTTTTCATTGGCGGTGCTGGTGGTGCTGGGCGCAGCGGACATGATCAGCATGGTGATCCGTGCGTCGTTCGTGCAGTTGGAAACACCGGATGAAATGCGCGGGCGGGTCAGCGCGGTCAACGGCCTGTTTATTGGCGCGTCCAATCAGTTGGGCGAGTTTGAATCGGGGATTACCGCCCACTGGTTTGGCACCGTGCCAGCGGTGGTCATGGGCGGGATTGGCACGCTGATCGTGACCGGTACATGGATCAAGCTGTTCCCGACCCTGGCCAATCGCGACCGCATGCATGTGCCGGTCGAGGAAGTGGCGAAGGTCTGATCAGCGGATATTGAGCAGCGTTTTCAGGGTGTTCTGCGGGCCGTTGATCGACGAATTGCTGTATTCAAACCAGCCCGGGGCTTCGACATTCAGGTCGAACACATAGATGTAGCCCATCAACGTGCCAGCGCCGTTGCACACCTCGCTGACGCTGCCAACCTGGCACACCGGCGTGCGCTGGCCGTTCAGCTCGGCGCCATCAAAGCGGCCCACGGGGTTGTTGCCCAGGCCGACTTCCATCACCGAGACCTTGGTGGGCCCACGATGGGTACACATCTGCGTGCCTTGCGCGCGTTCGGGAATGGTTTCGGTGCAGCGCGCCGACTCGACCTTGAACACCCGCACCTCGCTCAAGGGCGGTGCAGTCGCGCCCCACACCGGTGCCGAGCCAAGCCACAGGCCGAGACAAGGGATCAGAGCTAGACTCCACGCGTTGGCTTTTTTCATGCTGTCGATGACCCTGATTTGAACGTCGGCGCAGTATGCCTCAAGGCCATGATCCTGAGGGATTGTTCACAAGGGCGAGGCCGACCACCACAGGGCCTCGGCTGCTGGTATGATGCGCCGCTTTTTCCGATCCTCTCTGAAACCACAGGCGCTTGGCGCAGTTTGTGCTTTGACTTAGAGGTCAACAAATCACGACGCAAAATAGCGTCACAGGGAGCCGGCATGCTGGAAAAGCTGTTTCAACTCAAAGCCCACAACACCAATGTGCGCACCGAGATTCTCGCGGGTATCACCACATTCCTGGCGATGGCCTACATCCTGTTCGTCAACCCGAGCATCCTCAGCCAGACCGGCATGGACAAGGGCGCGGTCTTTGTCGCGACCTGCCTGGCGGCGGCCATCGGTTCGACCGTGATGGGCCTGATCGCCAACTACCCGATCGCGCTCGCGCCGGGCATGGGCCTCAATGCCTTCTTTACCTACACCGTGGTCCTGCACATGGGCCATACCTGGCAGGTGGCGCTGGGCGCGGTATTCATTTCGGCGGTGTTGTTCTTCCTGCTGTCGATCTTCCGCATCCGTGAGTGGATCATCAACGCCATCCCCCTGCCCCTGCGCTCGGCGATTGCTGCGGGTATCGGCCTGTTCCTGGCGTTGATCGCCCTGCACAACGCCGACATCGTCGTCAGCAACCCGGCCACCATGGTGGGCCTCGGTGACCTGACCAAGGCAGCGCCGATCCTTGCCACCCTCGGTTTCGTGCTGATCGTCGCGCTGGAAGCCCTGGCCGTGCGCGGCGCGGTGCTGATCGGCATCCTCGCGGTGACCATTGCGTCCATCGCCCTGGGCGTGACCCCGTTCGGCGGCGTGGTATCGATGCCACCGTCCCTGGCCCCGACCTTCCTGCAACTGGACATCAAGGGCGCGCTGGACATCGGCCTGGTCAGCGTGATCTTCGCCTTCCTGTTCGTGGACCTGTTCGACAACTCCGGCACCCTGATCGGCGTTGCCAAGCGCGCCGGCCTGATGGGCAAGGACGGCCACATGCCAAAAATGGGCCGTGCGCTGATCGCCGACAGCACCGCCGCCATGGCCGGTTCGCTGCTGGGTACGTCGACCACCACCAGCTACATCGAATCCGCTGCGGGCGTGAGCGCCGGCGGCCGTACCGGCTTGACCGCCATCGTCGTGGCGATCCTGTTCCTGCTGGCGCTGTTCTTCTCGCCATTGGCAGGCAGCGTCCCGGCATTCGCCACCGCGCCCGCGCTGCTGTTCGTGGCCGTACTGATGACCCAGGGCCTCGCGGAAATCGACTGGGATGACATCACTGTTGCAGCGCCGGTGGTGATCACCGCCCTGGCGATGCCGTTCACTTACTCCATCGCCAACGGCATCGCCTTCGGTTTCATCGCGTGGACCGCCATCAAGCTGCTTTCGGGCCGCTACCGTGAGCTGAACCCAGCGCTGGTGATTCTGTCGATTCTGTTTGTGATCAAGCTGGGCTGGTTCAACGCATGACTTTTGACGCCGCAAGCTACACCGCTCAACTGCAAGACAAGGTCACGCGCTTGCGTGACCTGTTGGCCCCGTTCGATGCGCCTGAGCCACAGGTATTCGACTCGCCGCTGCAGAACTTCCGCCTGCGGGCGGAGTTCCGCCTGTGGCGCGAAGGCGGTGATCGCCACTACGCGATGTTCTCCCAGGACGACAAGCGCACGCCGATCCTGATCGAAGAATTCCCCATCGCCAGCCTGCGCATCAACCAGTTGATGCCGCAACTCAAGGCCGCCTGGCAAGCCAGCGCCGCCCTGAGCCACAAACTGTTTCAGGTGGAGTTCCTCACCACCCTGGCCGGCGACGCGATGATCACCCTGTGCTATCACCGCCCGCTGGACGAGCACTGGCACACCGCCGCGAACAAACTGGCGGCAGACTTGAACGTGAGCATCATCGGCCGCTCCAAGGGCAAACGCGATGTGATCGGCCAGGACTACGTGGTGGAGAAACTCGACGTCGGCGGTCGCACCTTCAGCTATCGCCAACCCGAAGGCGCGTTCACCCAGCCCAACGGCACCGTGAACCAGAAGATGCTCAACTGGGCGTACGAAGCGCTGGGCGATCGCCCGGATGACCTGCTGGAACTGTACTGCGGCAACGGCAACTTCACCCTGCCCCTGGCAACCCGCGTGCGCAAAGTGCTGGCCACCGAGATCAGCAAGACCTCCGTCAATGCCGCCCTGAGCAACCTCGATGAAAACGCGGTGGATAACGTCACCCTGGTGCGCCTCTCCGCCGAAGAACTCACCGAAGCCCTGAATGAAGTGCGCCCGTTCCGTCGCTTGCACGGCATCGACCTCAAGCGCTACGAATTCGGCAGCGTGTTCGTCGACCCACCGCGAGCCGGCATGGACCCGGACACCTGCGAGCTGACCCGGCGCTTCGATAACATCCTGTACATCTCGTGCAACCCGGAGACATTGGCGGCGAACATCGCGCAACTGCATGACACGCACCGTATTACCCAATGTGCGATGTTTGACCAGTTTCCGTGGACGCACCATATGGAATCAGGTGTGCTGTTGACCCGTCGCTGAATCTTACAGCCACCACCAATCCTCCTGTAGGAGCGAGCTTGTGTGGGAGCTGGGCTTGCCCGCGATGCAGGCACCTCGGTGTATCAGTGATACCGGGGTGATGCTATCGCAGGCAAGCCAGCTCCCACACAAGCCGGCTCCCACATTGGATCTTCATGCGTCAGTTGAATCGTCGGGTTTCGTCGTGTCCTTGCGTGGCCGCCCGCCCTTCTTGCCATTGGCACGGGCAGCGGCAGCCTTGGCGGCGCTGCGCTTGCGACCGTTGCGCGCGGCCACCAGGCTCACAGCCAGGTCCATCAGGGGCTGGCTCGTGGCAATCAGGCCAGTGATGGAAACGTCCAGGTCGCGGGGTTCACAGCACAGGGCCTTGCCGCCAAAACCGACCTCCAACTGCTGGAAGTCCTCCAAGGAAAACCCCTCGAACTCGGGAAGGCCCGCCACGGGCAGCGACACCTGGCTGCCGTCGCTGAAGCCGATGGAAATACGCTTGTCTTCATAGCTGACCGAGCTGGCGCGGGCGTACAAATTCCGTGTCTTGCGGCCCCGGGCTATCGCTTTATCGATATCGGCCTCGGTGAGCGGCACGTAGGGCCGGACTTTGGCTTTTACGACTTTTACAAATTTATCTTCACCCATACTGGAATCCTCACCAGATTCAAAATTGTCTGCTGCCCCACAGCATCGTGCCAAGCCCGTGCAATTACATGAACACCCGGCCGGATGACCAGTCCCGGCACCACTTCATCCGCCCCCAAGTCCCAGGAATGGTTCTCCAGGCAAACCGTCTGAATTTTCTCCCACCAAATCCTTCGCGCCCGCGCCAGATAATGCCGCTGCATCAACGCAGCGCGAATACCCAGCAGAACCGCACCGGGCGGCCGCCGCCGTTCAGGGTCCACATCCCACAACTCCACGCTGTCATCCAGAAAGCTGAAACGAAAGCGCGCATTCCCAACCCGCGCCTCTGACATGAACATGCGGCGGGCAATGTTCATCCCTGAGCAACACTGAAATCACAAATCCTTTGTAAGTGCCTATTCGCATCGTAACCCATCCGTTAGGTTATTTTCCGCCCGGTAACAATTTCGCCTTTGTCACCCGACAACCGGCTCCAAAATCCTGGAGCTTTTCACAGACTAGTAACCGGGAACCAAGCGTCGAACGCCGTGTTGTTACCGCGCATAACCGTTCGGTAATCGAACATATCCTCTGCCGTCGATTGACCAAATTAACCATTCAGTACATTTTACTTCCACAACTAACAATAACTGTGGAGACCCTCCCATGCCGCCTATCGTACTGGTGCTCAACGGCCCCAACCTCAACCTGCTCGGCACCCGTGAGCCTGCAACCTACGGCCATGAAACCCTGGCCGACATCGCCGCGCTGTGCGGACGCAGCGCCGACAAACTCGGACTCAAAATCGAATTCCGCCAGACCAACCACGAAGGCGAACTGCTCGACTGGATCCACGGTGCGCACACCCGTTGCGCCGGTATCGTGATCAACCCGGCCGCGTGGACGCACACCTCCGTCGCCATCCGCGACGCTTTGGTGGCCAGTGAAGTGCCGGTAATCGAAGTGCATTTATCCAACGTGCACGCCCGTGAAGCGTTCCGTCATCACTCCTTTGTGTCGCCCATCGCCAAGGCCGTGCTGGCCGGGTTTGGCAGCCATGGCTACCACTTGGCCCTTGAACACTTCAGCCAGGTGTTGAACGCATGAAGCCGCGCATTCTCGCCGGCCTGATCGGTTCCGGCATCCAGGCTTCGCGCACCCCCGCCCTGCATGAACAGGAAGGCGATGCCCAAGGCTTGCGCTACCTGTATCGCCTGATCGACCTGGACCCGCTGCACCTGAACGTCGATGCCCTGCCCGACCTGCTGGACGCCGCCGAGTTGATGCAGTTCACCGGGCTGAACATTACCTACCCGTGCAAGCAGGCGATCCTGCCGTTGCTCGATGAATTGTCCGACGAGGCGCGCGGCATTGGCGCGGTGAATACCGTGGTGTTCAAGGATGGCAAGCGCATCGGCCACAACACCGACTGCCTGGGATTCGCGGAAGGTTTTCGGCGTAACTTGTGTGATGTCGTGCGGCGGCGGGTAGTCCAGATGGGCGCTGGCGGCGCAGGTGCGGCGGTGGCCCACGCGCTAATGGCCGAAGGTGTCGAACACTTGAGCATTTTCGACCTGGACAACACCCGCGCCCAGGACCTGGTGGATAACCTCAGCCAGCGTTTCGGCCCGGGCCGCGCCCAGGTCGGCGGCCACTTGGAAAATGCCATGGCTGAGGCCGATGGTGTGGTCAACACCACGCCGATGGGCATGGCCAAGCTGCCGGGCACGCCGGTTCCCGCAGCCTTGCTGAGGGCCGAACTGTGGGTGGCCGAAATTGTGTATTTCCCGCTGGAAACAGAGCTGCTGCGTGATGCCCGGGCCCTGGGTTGCCGCACGCTGGATGGCGGCAATATGGCGGTGTTTCAAGCGGTGAAGGCGTTTGAGCTGTTCAGTGGCGAAGCGCCTGATGCGCAGCGGATGCTGGCGCACTTTCAGGCCATGAATAACTAAGGGTGCAAACCCAATCCAATCTGTGGGAGCTGGCTTGTCGGGTCGCCGCATCGCTGCGATAGCGGTGAGTCAGCCAAAAATGTGTATCTGACAGACCGCTATCGCGGGCTAGCCCGCTCCCACAGGGGTTGTATGCCAATCTGAAGATTCAGGCCTGCAGGTACCGCATCACCGACTCACAAATCATGTCCCGGTGCCGTTGCTTGATGGCCTCATCCGACAGCTCGATCTGAAAAATCTCACTGAAGGTATGGCGGTTTGAGACCCGGTAAAAGCTGAACGAGTTGATCAGCAGGTGCACATCCAACGGCTCCAGCCCCGCACGAAATACGCCCATCTCCGCCCCACGCCGCAACGTCGCGCCGAGGGCTTCGAGGATGTTGCTGTTCATCGCCTTGATCGACTCCGAACGCTTCACGTACTCGGCGTTGTGGATATTTTCGATGCTGACGATGCGCACAAAATCCACGTTCTGGTCGTGGTGATCAAAGGTGAACTCCACCAGCCGGCGAATCGCTTCACGCGGTTCCAAGGCAGTCAGATTCATGCGGGTTTCAGTGTTGCGGATGTCGCCGTAAAGCTTCTCCAGCACCTCGACGTACAACTGCTCCTTGCTGCCGAAGTAGTAATAGATCATGCGTTTGGAGGTGTGGATGCGCTCGGCGATGGCGTCCACGCGCGCGCCGGACAGGCCTTGTTGGACAAACTCGACGATTGCTTCCTGCAGGATGTTTTCGCGGGTCTTTTCCGGGTTGTTCTTACGACTCTTGCGCGGCGTTTCGGACGCAGCGGAGAGGTCGGGAGTCAGGGTCATGGTGCGCTCACGGCCGTTTTTATTGTGCAGGCGCCGATTATGGGCTGCGGCGCTCCCCGAAGGAAGCACCGCGCCACCGCTCACAACCGCGCTTGGCGCACCGCACCGCTGCGGGATTTGGCCATGGCCGCCAGGCGCACCGCCACGTTGGCCGCGCCGTAACCGGCATAACCGTTCTTGCGCTGGATGATCTCGAAGAAGAACCGCCCTTCGAACGGCTCGGTGTACACGTGAAACAGCTCACCACCATTGGCATCACGGTCGTACAACACGTTGTAGTACGCCAGTTCGCTGAGGAACTCGTCGTCGAAATCAAACCGCGCCGCGAGGTCATCGTAGTAGTTGAGCGGGATGTCCAGCAGCGGCACGCCCGCGTCTTTGGCCCGGCGTACTTCGGCGAAAATGTCCGCGCAGTCGAAGGCAATGTGGTGCACACCCGAGCCGCGATAGCTCGATAGCGCGTGGGAAATCGCCGTGTTGCGGTTCTCGGAAATGTTCAGCGGCAGACGAACGGAACTGCAACGGCTGCGCAGCGCGCGGCTTTTCACCAAACCGTAGGGGTCGGGCAACACCACTTCGTCGTCGGCCTCGAAATCCAGCAGGCTCTTGTAGAACAGCACCCAACTGTCGAGGCTGTCGGCCGGCAGCGCCATGGCCATATGGTCGATGCGCAGCAAGCCACCACCGGCCGCCGGCGCGGCTTGCAGGTTGAAGTCGGTGTCGTACAGCGTGCCTTCGCTGGGGTCCACCAGGTAAATCAGGCTGCCGTCCGGCGCACGCACGGCGGCCAGTTCCAGCTCGTTGGGGCCGACCAAGCCACGATAGGGCTGGCCCTTGTAGGCCACCGCCCGCTCCAGGGCCTTGGCGCTGTCCTTGACCCGCAGCGCCGTGGCGCACAACGACGGGCCGTGGGCCTCGAAAAAGTTGTGGGCGAAGGAATAAGGCTCGCAATTGAGGATCAGGTTGATATCACCCTGGCGCAACAGGCTCACGCTCTTGGAGCGATGCTGGCCAGCCTTGACGAAGCCGAGGCGTTCCAGCCAATGGGTCAGTTTGGCGCCGAGGCTTTCGTCCACGGCGAATTCGAGGAACTCGATGCCGTCGTATTCGCTGGCGGCCGGGGTATCGAACAGAATCTCCACCGGTTGCGCCGGGGCTTGCTGTTGCAGGCGCTCGCGGGTTTTCTCCTCCAGGTACAGCAAGGAGCGCAGGCCGTCCGCCGCATTCGCCCGGGTCGGCGCAGCGCGGAAACCGTCGTTGAAAATCTCCAGGGACAAGGGCCCGGTGTAACCACTCTGGATGATCGGAGCGAGAAAACCCGCCAAGTCGAATTCGCCTTGCCCCGGGAAGCAGCGGAAATGCCGGCTCCACTCCAGCACATCCATGGCCAGGATCGGCGCGTCGGCCATTTGCACAAAGAAAATCTTGTCGCCGGGGATCTGCGCGATGCCGCTCGGGTCGCCCTTGAGGGACAAGGTATGGAAGCTGTCGAGCAGCACGCCAAGGGCTGGGTGATCGACCTGGCGCACCAGGTTCCACACCTGCTGCCAGGTGTTCACATGCTTGCCCCAGGCCAGCGCCTCGTAACCGATGCGCAAGCCACGGCGGCCGGCATGTTCGGCCAACAGGCTGAGATCGTCGAGCAATATGCGCTCATCACCGACGCAATCGGCGGAGGCGTTACTGCACACCAGCACCAGGTCGGTGCCCAGTTCCTGCATCAAATCGAACTTGCGCTCGGCCCGCTCCAGGTTGCGCGCCAGGCGGTCGCGGCGGCAGCCTTCAAAGTCGCGAAACGGCTGGAACAAGGTGATGGCAATCCCCAGGTCGGCACACATCTGCCTAACTTCGCGGGGGCTGCCGTCGTAATACAACAGGTCGTTTTCGAAAATCTCTACGCCATCAAACCCGGCGGCGGCGATGGCTTCGAGTTTTTCCGGCAGGGTGCCGCTCAAGGAAACGGTGGCAATGGAACGTTGCATGGGGCGACTCCCGGCAATTATTGTTTGCGCCAAATTATTCGCCCCCAGTCTACCCACAGCAATTAAAATGTACGAACCGGTTAGTTTTTGGTGCGATTATCGAACACTAAGCCGCTTTGGCGAATTGACGATTTTTTAGCCGCTGCGCACCATCGACTCCGCAACCTGACCCAGAACACACCATAAAAATTTCAAAAAACGGGTACGACCTCATGCCTCTGCAAAATTCCGCCCTGGCCGCGCGCCCCGGCACACCGCACGCCGGCATCGGCGACAAGATCCGCGGCGCCCTGGCCGTGGGTAAAACTCGCTGGGGCATGTTGGCCCTGGTGTTCTTCGCCACCACCCTCAACTACATCGACCGCGCCGCCCTGGGCGTGATGCAACCGATCCTAGCCAAGGAAATGAGCTGGACGGCGATGGACTACGCCAACATCAACTTCTGGTTCCAGGTCGGCTACGCCATCGGCTTTGTGCTGCAAGGCCGCTTGATCGACCGTGTCGGCGTCAAACGCGTGTTCTTCTGCGCCGTGCTGTTGTGGAGCCTGGCCACCGGCGCCCACGGCCTGGCGACTTCGGCAGTGGGCTTTATGGTCTGCCGCTTTATCCTCGGGCTGACCGAGGCCGCCAACTACCCGGCCTGCGTCAAGACCACGCGCCTGTGGTTCCCCGCCGGCGAGCGTGCGGTGGCCACCGGTATCTTCAACGCCGGCACCAACGTCGGCGCGATGATGACGCCAATGCTGCTGCCGCTGATCCTGCACGTGTGGGGCTGGCAAGCCGCGTTCCTGTGCATGGCTTCGCTGGGCGCGATCTGGCTGGTGTTCTGGGGTTTGAAGTACTACAACCCGGAAGACCATCCGAGCGTTAAGCAATCGGAACTGGACTACGTGCAACGGGAAGTCGAACCAGAACAACCGGGCGTGCCGTTCAGCCGTATCCTACGCATGCGCGGCACCTGGGCCTTCGCCATTGCCTACGCGCTGACTGCGCCGGTGTTCTGGTTCTACCTGTACTGGTTGCCGCCGTTCCTGAACCAGCAATACAACCTGGGCATCAACGTGACACAGATGGGCATCCCGCTGATCATCATCTATCTGACAGCCGACTTCGGCAGTGTGGGTGGGGGGATTCTGTCGTCGTTCCTGATCGGCCGTGGCATGAACTCGATCAAGGCGCGCTTGCTGTCGATGCTGCTGTTCGCCTGCTGCATCGTCGGCGTGATCATGGCCGCCGGTTCCAGCCAACTGTGGGTCGCGGTGTTTGCCATCTCCCTGGCCATCGGTGCGCACCAGGCCTGGACCGCCAACATCTGGAGCCTGGTGATGGACTACACGCCCAAGCACATGATGAGCACGGTGTTCGGTTTCGGCGGCATGTGCGCGGCCATCGGCGGCATGTTCATGACCCAGATCGTCGGCCACATCCTCACCGTGACCAACAACAACTACACCGTGTTGTTCACCCTGATCCCGGCGATGTACTTCATTGCGCTGACCTGGATGTACTTCATGGCCCCGCGCAAGATTCCTACCGTAGACGTCTAACTCTACCTACGCCGCTGCTGCCAGGCAGCGGCCAATCCGCTCATGCAGATCACCCCGATGCCGACCACCGTGGTCACGTCGGGGGTATGGTTGAACACCAGCCAGCCCAACAACCCCGCAAACACGATCTGGCAATAGCCAAACGGCGCCAGCAAGGCCGGCGCCGCGAAGCGGAACGCCTGGGTCAACAGCAAGTGCGCGGTCATCCCGCAGGTGCCCAGCGCCAGCATCAACACACCGTGCCACAGCGTCGGGATCTGCCAGAAGAACGGCACCAGCGCACTCATCACCAAGGTATTGCACAGGCCAGCGAAGAAGTTGCTGGTGGTTGGCGTGTCGTACTGGCTGAGGATGCGCGTGAGCAACTGGTAGAAGCAGAAGAACAGCGCCGAACACAGCGGCAGCAGCACCGCCGGGGTGAACAGCTCGCCGCCGGGGTGGATGATGATCAACACGCCGACAAACCCGCAGATCACCGCCAGCCACTGGCCACGTGTGACGTGCTCGCCGAGCAGCGGCACCGAGAGGGCTGTCACCAGGATCGGCGCGAGGAAGTTCACCGCCGTGGCTTCCGCCAACGGGATGTAATGCAGCGCCGCCGTAAAGAACAGGCTGGTGCCCAACAGGCACAACGCCCGCACCACCTGCATGCCCGGCCGTTTGCTGCGCAGCACGCGCAGGCCAGACTGCGGCAGGAAAATCCCGGCCATCAACAAGGTGTGCACCAGGTAGCGCGCCCACACCACCATCACGATCGGGTAGAACCCGGCGAGGTATTTGGACAAGGCGTCGTGGCTGGAGAACAGGAAAGTGGCCACCACAATCAGCAAAATGCCTTTGAAGGGGTGGTTGACGCCGGAGAGAGGAGTGCTGACGGTCATTGAGTTCTCTTGCATGACGGGCTGAACGCGGGCTGCTCAACCCGGTAATCTAGCAGCCGGGCCTGCGTCTGCCCCAAGAGCATAACCAAACACTGTGCGAACAGCGCACTAAATCACCGGATTCGAGTCCAACGTCCCACGTTTGCCCGTACGTTGCACACTTTTTAACCAAGGCCTGCCGCTATGAAAAAGACCCTGTTCGTTCTGTCTGCCGTTGCCCTGCTTGCCGCTTGCAACCAGGAAGCCAAGGAAGCCCCCAAGCCCGCGCCCGCCTCCGTGCAAGCGACGCTGGTGCCGGCAACCCCGCCCACCGACCAGTGGGTCGGCAAGTGGGTTGGCGTCGAGGGCCTGAACCTGACCATCGTCAAGGACGACAGCATCGGCCGTGGTCACTACATCCTCACTATGCAATACGGCCTCGACGCCGATGACTCGGGCACCTTCAAAGGTGAAGCCGCCGAAGACGGCATCGCCTTCACTCGCCCGGACGGCCCGCAACTGCTGCGCGCCGGTGACGGCGAAGCCACCGGCCTGAAGTGGCTGGCGGATAAAAAGGACTGCCTGATCGTGGCAACCGGCGAAGGCTACTGCCGCTAATAACGTCCATACTGAACCCCTACACTGCTGGAACAGGCTGCAGTTGTGGCGAGGGAGCTTGCTCCCGCTGGAGTGCGTAGCGCTCCCAGGCTTTTGGGGCTGCTACGCAGCCCAGCGGGAGCAAGCTCCCTCGCCACAATAAGCTCACTCCTATAGATGCATCGACACAAGAGGACCGCCCCCATGCTATGGAAAAAAGGCCGACGCAGCGACAACGTGGTGGATGCCCGCGATGACAGTGGCGGCGGCGGTGGCGGCATGCGCTTTGGCGGCGGCAAGGGCCTGAGCCTGACCGCCATCGTGCTGATCGTCGGCATTGGCTGGCTGACTGGCCAGGACCCGTTGCAGATCCTCGGCCAGCTCACCGGCCAGATGGAACAGGCGCCGTCGGTCAGCACCCAGACGCGCCAGGCGCCGCCGGCCAACGATGAGCAGGCGGATTTTGTCCGCGCGGTACTCGGCGATACCGAAGACACCTGGGCCCAGGTGTTCCAGGAAAACGGCCTGGCCTACAAGAACCCGAAACTGATCCTGTTCCGTGGCCGGGTGAATTCCGCCTGCGGTGGCGCCACGTCGGCCAGCGGCCCGTTCTATTGCCCGGCAGACCAGCAGGTGTACCTGGACCTGGATTTCTTCCGCGAAATGTCCCAACGCTTTAAAGCCGCTGGCGACTTCGCCCAGGCCTACGTGATCGCCCACGAAGTCGGGCACCATGTGCAGACGTTGCTGGGTATCTCAGCCAAGATCCAGGCCGCACGCCAGCAGGGCCGGCAGATGCAAGGCGACGGCGGCCTGCTGGTGCGCCAGGAACTGCAAGCCGACTGCTTCGCCGGTGTGTGGGCCAACCGCGCGCAAAAGCGCCTGAACTGGCTGGAACCCGGCGACATCGAAGAAGCACTGAACGCGGCCAACGCCATCGGCGATGACCGTTTGCAGCAACAGGGTCAGGGCCGTGTGGTGCCGGACTCGTTCACCCACGGCACCTCGGCGCAGCGCGTACGGTGGTTCAAGACCGGCTTCGCCCAGGGCCAGATCACTCAATGTGATACCTTTTCCGCCAAGAGTCTTTAAATGAATAAACGATTGGGATTGCTGCTGGGCCTGTTAGTCAGTTGTTCAACCTGGGCGGCCGGACACGGTGCCAAGGAAGCCAGTCTTGATCGATTCCCCCTGGAGGCCGGCGACCTCAGCGTCGGCCTAAGCCAGGATTGGCGCCAGCCGCTACCAGACGTGACCCGTGCGTTGATCATCGTGCACGGTCGCCTGCGTGATGCGCAGACCTACCTGGAAAGTGGCGAAAAGGCTGCCGAAAATGCAGGCCAAGGTGCCAACACCTTGGTCATCGCCCCGCGATTTCTGATCGAGGCGGATGCGCAGCACGAGCACCTGGACGACCAGATCCTGCGCTGGACCGACAACGGCTGGATGGCCGGCGAACCATCCACCGGCCCCGGTCACATCAGCTCCTACGGCGCACTCGACCAAATCATCAAGCACCTGGGCAACCGCAAGCTGTTCCCCGCGCTGAAGGAAATCGTGGTGGCCGGGCATTCCGGCGGCGGCCAGGTGGTGCAGCGTTTTGCCCTCACCAGCCACGACCATCCGAAGCTGCAAACCGAAGGCATCAGCCTACGGTATGTGGTGGCGAACCCTTCGTCCTACGCCTACTTCACCCCGCAGCGCCCGGTGAAGTTCGATGCGGCCAGTTGCCCGGGGTTCAACGACTGGAAATACGGCATGCAGAACTTGCCGGCCTACGCCAAAGGCCAGAGCCCGGCGCAGCTTGAACAGGCTTACGTGTCACGCGATATCACTTACCTGCTGGGCCAGCAGGACACCGACCCGAATCATCACGCGCTGGATAAAGGCTGCGAGGCCGAGACCCAGGGGGCGTATCGGTTGGTTCGTGGGCATAACTATTTTGACTACCTCAAGCAGCGGCATCCGCAGTTGGGGCATCGGTTGGTTGAGGTGCCGGGGGTGGGGCATAACGGGGATGGGATGTTTACGTCGCCAGAAGGGCAGAAAGTCCTGTTTGCTCAATAACCACTGGAGAAACCGGTTCACCCTGTGGGAGCTGGCTTGCCTGCGATAGCATCACCTCGGTGTAACTGAAAGACCGAGTCGCCCGCATCGCAGGCAAGCCAGCTCCCACACAAGCCAGCTTCCACAGTTGATCTCCATTGTTAGGGTTAGATCATCCGACGCAACACCGAGCAATCCTCAGCATGCCAATCCACCAACGCCGGCCACGGGTTCTCCGGCAAATTGACCAACACCGTGCGCGTCCCCGCCGCCCGGCCGCAATCCAGGTCAAAGCGGTAATCCCCCACCATCACCATCTCGCCCGGCGCCACATCCCACGCCGCCGCCAGCTTCAACAACCCATCCGGGTCCGGCTTCGGCTTGGCATCATCACGCCCCAGCACATCATCGACGGCAAAGCAGTCCGCCAGGCCAATCGCCTGCAGGGTGATGTGTGCCAATTCCCGCGCGTTGCGGGTCAGGATGCCCAGGCGATAACCGCGCCCGGCAAGCTCGCGCACCAACTCCACGGCGCCTGCGGCGGCCACCGACCCCAACGCCAGCTCGCGCTCATGCTCCAGTAACCACGCATGCTTGGCCGCCGCGACATCCTTGGGCAACGCCGCCAGGTGGGACAGGATGTCATCCTCGGGTGGAATCTCCAGCGCCTCGCGAATCGCCGCAAAGTCATGCACGGCCACCGTGAGGGTGCCGTCCATGTCGAACACCCAATGTTTAACGTCTGACAGGCTCATGCCCAATCCTTGCGATGGCGGATCAAGCCTTCCTGGGTCACCGAAGCCACCAGTTGCCCGGCGCGGTTGTACACGCTGCCCCGGGAGAACCCACGGGAATTGCCGGCCCATGGGCTGTCCATGGCGTAGAGCAACCAGTCGTCCGCGCGCAGGTCAGCGTGGAACCACAGCGCGTGGTCGAGGCTGGCGACCTGCATGTCTTTCTGCCATACGGTCTTGCCGTGGGGCAGCAGCGAGGTGGTCAGCAGGCCGAAATCCGACGCGTAGGCCAGCAGGTATTTATGCAGCGCAGGCGTGTCGGCCAAGGCGCCATCGGCACGAAACCACACGTACTTGACCGGGTCGGAGGGCTGCGGGTTGAACGGGTCTTTTTCGGTGACCGGGCGCACTTCGATGGGCTTGGGGCACAGCAGCTTGTCGCGCATGTGCTCGGGGATCAGGTGCGCGCGCTGCTGGGTCAGCTCCAGCTCCGACGGCAGGTTTTCGGGGCCGACCACCACGGGCATGGTGCTCTGGTGCGAAAAGCCTTCTTCGTCGTACTGGAACGAGGCGCTGCAGGTGAAGATCGGGTGGCCCTTCTGGATCGCGGTGACGCGGCGCGTGCTGAAGCTGCCGCCATCACGCACGCGGTCCACCGAATACACCACCGGCAATTTTGCATCGCCGGGGCGCAGGAAATAACCATGCAGGGAATGCACGTGCCGCGCTTCTTCTACGGTCTGGCTGGCGGCCGACAGCGACTGGCCGAGCACTTGGCCGCCGAACAGTTGGCGAAAACCCAGGTCCTGGCTGCGGCCGCGAAAGAGGTTTTCCTCGATCGGCTCCAGGGTCAGCAGGTCCACCAGATCTTCCAATACTTGGCTCATAGAGCAACTCCTAAAATCTATAGGGCATTCCGGGCTGCTTATCCGTGCAGCGTGTCCAACCATTGGGCGCGGGTGATGCGGTACAACACATGATGGCGCAGCGGGTCATCGGCTGCGACCTTGGGGTGTGCAAAATCTGCCTGGGGATCGTAATGCATACCGATGGCCTGCATGACTTTTTGTGATGGCATGTTGGCTTCGGTGGTGAAGGCGACGATTTCATCCAGTTGCAAGCGATCAAATCCCGCGCGTAATGCGGTCCAGGCCGCCTCGCTCGCGTAACCCAGGCCCCAATGCTCGCGGGCCAGGCGCCAGCCGATCTCGACCGCCGGGGCGAACGCCGCGTCAAAGCCGACATTCAGCAGCCCGGTAAGGCCGATGAATTCGCCTGTATCCTTGCGCTGCAAGGCCCACAGGCCAAAGCCGTATTCGGCGAAGTGGCCGCGAATCCGCCCGATCAGCGCGGCGCTTTCCAGGTGGCTCAACTTGGCCGGGAAGTAGCGCATCACCTGGTCGTCGGCGCACATGCGCGCAAACTCCGGCAGGTCGCTGTCGCGCCATTGGCGCAGCACCAGCCTTGCGCTTTCCAGTTCGAGTATCGGCTCCATGGGTCCCCTCCCTTGCCATGTGCGTGAGTGTACAACGCGGGTAAGATCCGTCGCAGGTTCCCATCAGAAAATCCCATGCCTTTGCCACTGATCTACCACGATGACTACAGCCCCGAGTTCCCGGCGGACCACCGCTTCCCCATGGACAAGTTCCGCCTGTTGCGTGACCACCTCGTGTCCAGCGGGTTGACCGAGGACAGCCAACTGCTGCGCCCGCCACTATGCCCACCCGAGATCCTCGCCCTGGCCCATGATCCCGGCTACATCGAACGCTACATGGGCGGCGAATTGTCCCGCGAAGACCAGCGCCGCCTCGGCCTGCCGTGGAACGAAGCCCTGGCCCGGCGCACCGTGCGCGCGGTCGGCGGCTCCATCCTCGCCGCCGAACAGGCGCTGGAACATGGCCTGGCCTGCCACCTCGCCGGCGGTACCCACCACGCCCACTACGATTACCCGGCCGGCTTCTGCATCTTCAATGACCTCGCGGTGATCAGCCATTACCTGCTGGCCAGCGGCCGGGTCAACCGCGTGCTGATTTTCGACTGCGACGTGCACCAGGGCGATGGCACCGCACGCATCCTCCACGACACGCCGGACGCCATCACCGTGTCGCTGCACTGTGAAAAAAACTTCCCCGCACGCAAGGCCCAAAGCGACTGGGACATCCCACTGCCCATGGGCATGGGCGACGCCGATTACCTCAAGGTGGTGGACGACGCCCTCAACTACCTGCTGCCGCTCTACCAGCCGGACCTGGTGCTGTACGACGCCGGCGTCGATGTGCACAAGGACGACGCCCTCGGTTACCTCAAGCTGACAGACCAAGGCGTCGCCGCCCGTGATGAAAGCGTGATGCGCCACTGCCTGGGCCGCGACATCCCGGTGATGGGCGTGATCGGCGGCGGCTACAGCAAAGACCGCCCTGCCCTGGCCCGGCGCCACGGCATCCTGCACCACAGCGCACAACGGGTATGGACGTCATCAGGCTGTCATTGAACTGTGAGCGTTACCCACAATGCCTGTGGAACGGCCTGTGGATAAGTTGAGCGTAAGGGTCTGAGAGCCAGTATCTGTATGGCTTGTAGGAAGCTGTACACTTTTTGATCAGTCGTTTGCGTTCTCGTCGGGTAGAATGCTCGCCCTGTTTATTCGACCGTAGCCCTTGCCATGCCCCAGACCCCACCTCAACACGTCACCATCATCGGCGGCGGCCCTGCCGGGCTGATGGCCGCCGAAGTCTTGAGCCAGGCGGGGCTGCGCGTGGACCTGTACGACGGCATGCCGTCGGTGGGGCGAAAATTCCTGCTGGCCGGTGTGGGCGGCATGAACATCACCCATTCCGAGGCTTACCCGGCGTTCCTGTCGCGCTATGCCGAACGCGCACCGCAGATGGCGCCGTTGCTGCGTGGGTTTGGTGCCGAAGCGTTGTGCGAATGGATACATGGCCTGGGCATCGAAACCTTCGTCGGCACCTCCGGCCGGGTATTTCCTACCGACATGAAAGCCGCCCCCCTGTTGCGCGCCTGGCTCAAGCGTCTACGGGATCAGGGCGTGGTTATCCACACCCGGCATCGTTGGACGGGCTGGAACGCCGACGGTGACTTACTTATCCACAGTCCCGACGGCGAAAAAACTGTCCACAGCGATGCGGTGCTGCTGGCCCTCGGCGGCGGCAGTTGGTCGCGCCTGGGCTCTGACGGCACCTGGCTCAAGTTGCTGGAAGACAAAGGCGTGCGCAATGCGCCGCTGCAGCCCAGCAACTGTGGCTTCGAGGTGTCGGCCTGGAGTGAATTGATGGTCAGCAAATTCGCCGGCGCGCCGTTGAAGAATGTCGCCATCGGCTTGGGTGACGACAAACCTCGGCTCGGCGAGTGCGTGGTTACCGCCACCGGTATCGAGGGCAGCCTGATCTACGCGCTGTCGGCACAGATACGCGAGGCGATCAACCAAACCGGTTCGGCCACCGTGCATATCGACCTGTTGCCGAGCAAGCCTGTGGACAAGATTCAAGCCGCACTGGCCAAACCCCGTGGTTCGCGCTCAATGAGCAAACACTTGCACAGCCAGTTGGGGCTGGATGGCGTGAAGGCTGCGTTGTTGCGCGAGCTGGCGCCTGCTGAACACTTCAATGACCCGGCGCAACTGGCCGCCGCCATCAAAGCCCTGCCGCTGACCCTGGTAAAAGCCCGGCCGATGGACGAAGCGATCAGCACTGCGGGCGGCGTGCCGTTCGAAGCGCTGGATGAGCGCTTGATGCTCAAGCAATTGCCCGGGGTGTTTTGTGCGGGGGAGATGCTGGACTGGGAAGCGCCGACGGGCGGGTATTTGTTGACGGGGTGTTTTGCCAGCGGGCGAGCGGCTGGGCGGGGGATGGTGGAGTGGCTTAAGCGCTGAGATTTGTGGTGGATTCAGCACCGCTATCGCAGGCAAGCCAGCCCCCACATGTTGATGTGTGAACACCGTCAAATGTGGGAGCTGGCTTGCCTGCGATGAGGCCATCAGCCACAGCGCAAAATCACTTCTTCTTACGCGGCCCGGTATTAAACACCGGCACCTTGCGCACCGGCTTGATCGAAGGCTCGGCCGGCGCCACTTCCCCGCTGTCCACCCATTTGCCCAGGTTGCGCTTGCCGCCACCACCGGACGTTTTAGGTTTCTTCGGCTTTTTCGGTTTCTTCACCACCTGCCCACTGGCATCGGTGTCCGGCACACGGTGTTCCGGTTCGAAGTCCGGCTCCATCTTGCGGGTCAACGTCTGACGCGTGAGCATCTCGATGGCCGACAGCATGTTTACTTCATCGGCACACACCAGGGAAATCGCCTCACCGGTGTTGCCCGCACGACCGGTACGGCCAATGCGGTGGATGTAGTCTTCCGCCACGATCGGCAGGTCGAAGTTGACCACCAGTGGCAGGTCTTCGATATCCAGGCCACGGGCCGCCACGTCGGTGGCCACGAGGATCTGCACGTCACTCGACTTGAAGCGGTCCAGCGCACGTTGGCGTGTGGCTTGGGGTTTGTCGCCATGGATGCCGTCGGCGTTGATGCCCAGGCCCTGCAACTTGTCCACCAGCGCGTCCACGCCGTTACGGGTCTTGGCGAACACCAGCACCTGCTTCCAACGGCCCTTGCGCATCAGGTGCACAAACAGTTCCGGCTTGCGCTTCTTGTCCACCGGCACCACCCATTGCTTCACGGTGTTGGCGGCGACGTTGCGCGGGCTGACTTCGATGCTCAGCGGGTCGTTGAGCATCTGCCCGGCGAGCAGGCGGATGTCATCGGAGAAGGTCGCGGAGAACAGCAAGGTCTGGCGCTTTTTCGGCAGCATGCGGTAGATGTTCGCCAGCTCTTCGGAGAAGCCCAGGTCGAGCATGCGGTCGGCTTCGTCCAGCACCAGGGTTTGCAGCTGATTAAGCTTCAGCGCGTTCTGGCGGAACAGGTCGATCAGGCGGCCAGGGGTGGCGACCAGGATGTCGACGCCCTTGCGCAGCTTCATCATCTGCGGGTTGATGCTCACGCCGCCGTACACCGCGTAAGTGGTCAGCGGCAGGTTTTGCGCGTATTCAGCGACGCTGGCGTGGACCTGCTCGGCCAGCTCGCGGGTCGGGCACAGGATCAGCGCACGCGCCGAGTTGGCGGCGACTTTCGGCCCTTCCATGGTCAGCAGTTGCAGCAACGGCAAGGCGAAACCGGCGGTCTTGCCGGTGCCGGTCTGGGCCGCGGCCATCAGGTCGCGACCAGCCAACACCGCCGGAATGGCTTGCGCCTGCACCGGCGTCGGGGTCTGGTAGCCAAGCGTCTCAAGGGCGCGCAGCAAGGGTTCGATCAGGCCAAGGGAGGCGAAAGTCATGTAGTTACCGTAGGAAAATTCAGCGCAAGCACGCAATGCGCCGCAGTTTACCTTATTTCGGGCTTGGGCTTGCGCCACTGGGGCAGGCTGATCAGCAGGACGGCACTGATGATCACCAGCATCGCCAGGGCTTCTTCCATGCCGATGGTTTCGCCGACGAATACGATCCCGAGCAATACCGCCACCGCCGGGTTCACATAGGCGTAACTGGTCGCCGCTGCCGGACGTACGTGTTTGAGCAGGTACATATAGGCGTTGAAGGCGATGATCGAACCGAACACGGCGAGGTACGCCAGGGCCAGCCAGCCTTCCAGCGGCGGCATGGCTTGCAAGCGCTCACCCGTCAGCGCACTGCCGATCAACAGCGTAACGCCCGCCACCAGCATCTCCGCCGCACTGGCCATCGCGCCCTGGGGCAACGGCAAGCGTCGGCTCCACACCGAACCGAACGCCCACGACGCTGCGGCAAACAGCAGCAACGCGGCGCCCATCGGGCTCGATTGCAAGGTGCTGCCCATGTTGAGCATGGCAATGCCGGCGATCCCCAGAATCACGCCCGCCCATTCCAGACGGGTATTACGTGCCCCCCAGAAATATCCACAGAGCAAGGTAAACAACGGCACCGTCGCCACCGCCAGCGCGGCCACCCCGGACGACACGCCGGAATGCTCGGCCAGCGTCACCGCGCCGTTGCCGAAGGTCAGCAGCAAAATGCCGATCTTCGCGCACGCCTTCCACTGCTCCCAAGTCGGCGCCGGCACCCCGCGCCAGCGCAGATAGCCATACATCACCGCCCCCGCCGCAAAAAAGCGAATCCCGCCGAGCATCAGCGGCGGCCAGTACTCCACGCCGATGCGGATCACCAGGTAGGTGGAACCCCAAATCACATACAACGCAAAAAAGGCGGCGATCAACGGTAAGGGAAAGCGACTTGGGCCAGGCATTGGGTGGCTCTATGGCAGGAGAACGGATGCTTATTCTAAAAAGGCAGGCCGTTAAACATAAGTTACAAAACCTGTTTAAACCGCCCATACACTTTTCAAAGCATGGTTATGAAGGCTATAACCCATGCTTTCGAAAGCCACGCGCGACTGGAGCCTTATCATGGACAAATACGACCGCATGCTCCTCAGCGCCCTGCTCGAAGACGGCCGTGCGTCCTACGCACAACTGGCACGCACGGTGAACCTCTCGGCACCGGCCGTGGCTGAACGGGTGGCCAAATTGGAGGCCAGCGGGGTGATCACGGGGTATCAGGCCAAGGTCGATCTGTCCAAAGTCGGTTTGCCGATCCAGTGTGTGATTGAACTGCGGTTGACCAACCACGGCAGCCAGAAGGTTTACGACGCCCTGGCGGAAATTCCCGAGCTGACGGAATGCCATCGGGTGACGGGTGATCCGTGCGTGATCATGCAAGCGGCGGTGGGTTCGATGCCGGAGCTGGAGAACCTGATCAACCGGGTGGCGAAGTTCGGGTTCAGCAAGACCTCGATCATCTTGTCGAGTGCGATAGAGCGGCGGGTGCCGTTGGCGCAGTTGGAGGGCAATGGGAAAAGTGGTGGTTGAACCACCGCCATCGCAGGCAAGCAAGCTCCCACAGTTGGAATGCATTCAACTGTGGGAGCCGGGCTTGCCCGCGATGGCGTCAGTTGCCTCACAGCGGACTTGAGCGCTGTTAGTCTCGATGAACGACCCGCTCCCACATTTGGATCTGTGGTGTTCTTGGGGCTGTGGTGGGGTCAGAACCCGCGATGTTTCTTGAGGTGTTCGGTGATCTTTGCCGCCGGGACTTTCTGCAAGCTACACAGCAGGTCGTGGGACAGTTCGCGCAAGCCATGCGTCCCGCGCAGCTCTTGCGCCAAATGCGCCGTCAGGTTCGCCGCCATCTCCGCATCCGCCATCGCCCGGTGAGCCTTGCCGGTATGAGGCAACCGCGCAAAATCATTCAGCGTGCCGAGCTTGTGATTCGGTGCCGAAGGCATCAGCCGTCGCGCCAGCAGCAACGAACAGGCGAATTTCTGCAACCGCGCGCGGCGGATCAAGCCCAGCTCAAAGTCCCAGAACTTCTGGTCGAAGGCGGCGTTATGCGCCAGCAACGGCGTAGTGCCAACGAACTCATTGACCTCGTTCATCACCCGCTCCGCCGGTGGCGCGCTGCGCAGCATGGCGTTGCTGATGCCGGTGAGTTGTTCGATGAACGCGGGCACGTGCACGCCGGTTTTCATCAGGCTCTGGTAGCGGTCCACGATCTGGCCGCGCTCCAGGATGACCACGGCGATTTCCGTGGCGCGGCACTGGCTGCTGGGGCTGATGCCGGTGGTTTCAAAGTCGATGACCGCTATACGTTCCAAACCTGTTCCAACTCCGTCTAACTATTTATTTGAGCAGCAGCGCGCCTTCGATCGGCACGTAGCGGCTGGCAGCGCGTATCAGCGAATTGGCCGTCAGCCCCGGTACACCATAGGCCACGGCTTCGACGCCGTGCTTGGTGATGATGCGTTCGAGCAGCATGTCGAAATCACCGTCACCGGAGGCCAGGACGATTTCATCGACGTGGTCGGCGGCGTCCATGATGTCGAGGGTGATGCCCACGTCCCAGTCGCCCTTGGCCGAGCCGTCGCTGCGCTGGATGTACGGCTTGAGTTTTACCGTGAAGCCCAGGTTGCGCAGGATCTGCTGGAATTGCTGCTGCTTGCTGTCGCCCCGGTCGATGGCATAGGCGTACGCCTCGACGATCTGCCCGCGCGAGCTGATGTCAGCCCACAGGGCGGCGTAGTTAAAGTGGCAGCCATACGCTTGGCGCACGGTGTAGTAGAGGTTTTGTACATCGGCGAACACTGCAATTTTCTTCACCGCACTTCCCCATGACAGCCACTTGGATGCCGGGCGCGCACGCCCGCAAAGGCGCCAGTATGCCAGCCATGGGGGCGTTTCCGAGAAAAATCAGCCCGGCGCGACGAAGCGCGCCGGGCTTGGGAGGGTCAGACGAAGGAATCGTCGTCGCCATCGGTGAAAGAATCGTCGGAATAATCGCTGTCGGCAAAGCTGTCCGAGTTGTTGCTGCCCCAGTTGTCATTGCCGGCAAACTTCTGGTCGTCATTGCCCCAGCCGCCTTGATCGCTGGCCGGTGCCGGTTGTTCGATGATTTCCTCCACCACCTGCGGCTGCTGGTTGTGATGGAACAGGCTGCTGATGCCTTCGGCCAGCAACACACCACCGGCCACACCGGCCGCAGTTTTCATTGCGCCGCCGAGGAAGCCACTGCCCACCGGCGCGGCAGCTGGAGGCTGTTGATAACTTTGTTGCGGCGCAGGCGGCTGGCTGAACGACGGGCGTGCCGGCTCACGCCAGCCACCCGACGATGGCGCAGCGGTCTGGGCCGGTTGCTGCTCACGGGAACCGCCGCCACCAAAGATGCTCGACAGGAAGCCACCGCTGCTCGGCGCTGCGGCGGGGGCCGCTTGGGCTTTGGCGCGCTGTAACTCTTCCTGCAACTGCTCGATCTGTTGCGCCTGCTGCTTGTTCTGCGCGTCGAGGCTCTTGAGCGCATGTTCCTGCACCAGGATCGACTGGGTCATGTAGTACCCGGCCGCCGGTTGGCGCGTCATGTGCTCCTTGATCCGCGCTTCGGCCTGGGCGTCGCGGGGGGCTGAGTCCGTTTCGGCTTGCTGCAACCGTGAAAACAGTCCATCGATCAGGGTTTGCTCTTCGCTGTTCATGGCGACCTCGTTAGATTGCCGGTAAAAATCGTGGCCTCGCCTGACGTCAGGCTGAGTGCGATCTAGTTATGGGGGTGTTACGAGTTGTTTCAATGGTCTTTACGCAAGGTTTACGTTTGCGTCCCAAAGGTCACGATCGGTTAAAGTGTTGCCCTTGCTTTCAGGCCTGCGAAGAACTTGATGAATCCGTTAGACGTGCTGCGCGACTCCTTTCGTTTCACCCTCGGCAACCTGGGCGCCATCGTCCAGTTGTGCCTGCCGCTGGTGATCCTCGAAGCCCTGCTGCAACAGGTACTCGACCACACGCTGGGCGCGGATGCGTTCCCCGGCTACAGCGTGGTGGTGGGGTTGCTGGTGTACCCGCTGTACACCGGCGCCCTGATCCTGTTTCTCGACGCCCGCACAAGGGGCGAGTCGCCGCGCACCAAGGATGTGTGGGCCATGGCCCTGACCCTGTGGCCGCGCTTCGCCCTGCTGACGGCCATGAGCACGCTGTTGATCCTGCTGGGGCTGTCGCTGTATTTCCTGCCAGGGCTGTGGCTGATGGTGGTGTTGGCGTTTGCCGAATACCTGCTGGTGCTGCGCGGCATGTCGGCGCTGGAGGCAATGAAGGAAAGCTTGCGCCTGACCCGTGGGCATTTCTGGCGCATTCTCGTGTGCCTGCTGAGCGTGATGGCGCCGCTGTGGCTGCTCAAGGGCGCCAGTGTCGCGGCCTACCCGACGCCCGCGCCGCTGCTGGGTTTGGTGATGGACAGCGCCCACAGCTTCCTGCAACTGTTCACCAGCGTGGTGCTGTTCCGTTTATTCATGTTGATCGGTGGCGATGCCGACGCGCGGTGATATGCTCCGTGCCACCTCTGAAACGCCATAAGCCGAGCCGATGACCCGTTTATTGCGCATCACCCTGCTGGGCCTGCTGATCAGCGCAGGCCTGCTCACCGCCCTGATCTACAGCCTGACCTGGCGCCCCGAACCCAAGGAAACCCTGCCCGTCAGCTGCGTCGCACCGCGTGCGCCGACCCTGCTGCCGGGGCAGGCGCTCAAGGTCATGACCTGGAACGTGCAGTACCTCGCCGGCAAGAACTACGTGTTCTGGTACGACACCGCCGACGGCAGCGGCCCCGACGAACGCCCCACCGTCGAAGACATGGCCTTCAGCCTCGACGAAGTGGCCCGGGTGATCCGCGACGAACAGCCCGACCTCCTGCTGTTGCAGGAACTCGACGAAAACGCCAAAACCTCCCACTACCAAGACCAGCTTGCCTTGTTGCAAGAGCGCCTGGTCGACCTCTACCCGTGCAGCGCCCAGGCCTTCGACTGGAAAGCCGACTTCGTTCCCGACCGCCACATTTTCGGCAGCGTCGGCCGCAAGCTGGCGACCCTCAGCCGCTACCAGATCGAACACGCCGAGCGCCTGCAATTGCCTGCGCCCGAGGCCAATATCCTCAGCCGCCAGTTCCAACCCAAGCCGGCCCTGCTGCTGACTTACCTGCCGCTGAGCGACGGCGGTCAACTGGCCGTGCTCAACACCCGCCTGGACGGCAACGCGCCTGGGCGCAGTGCGGTGCAGGCGCAAGTGCAAGCCACGCTCAAGCTGCTGGATAAATTCGAAGGCCGGGGCACACCCTGGTTGATCGGCGGGGATTTCAACCTGCTACCCCTGGGGCAATTCCTACGCCTGGATGCGGCTAAACGCGGGCAGTATTCGCCGGACAGCGAACTGCATCTGCTGTGGGACAAATACCCGATGATCCCGAGCAACAGCCAATCCAGTGGCATTGACCGGGAGAAATGGCTGACGAATTTTCCCAATGATCCGAGCATCGATGGCCCGGATCGTACCCTGGATTATCTGTTCTACAGCCCTAGGATCAAACGGGTGGAGGCCAAGGTGCGGCAGGAGGATACGTTGCGTATTTCCAACCATTTACCGGTGATTGCGCGGTTTCTGCTACCTGCCGCGCAATAACGTGCAGTCGGAGCTGGCTTGTGTGGGAGCTGGCTTGCCTGCGATAGCGGTGGGTCAGCTGAAACTATGTCACTGATACACCGCTATCGCAGGCAAGCCAGCTCCCACATTTGATCTTCATCGTTACGGCTTTCGGGGTTTGATCCTGGCCGTCGCTTCGGCCACCAGCGGATCATCCGGCCAATAATGCTTCGGGTACCGCCCCTTCAGATCCTTCTTCACCTCGGCGTAGGTACTGCGCCAGAAGTTCGCCAGATCCTGCGTCACCTGCACCGGCCGCCGCGCGGGGGACAGCAAGTGCAACTTGACCACCTGGCGCCCGCCGGCAATACGCGGCGTATCCGCCAGCCCGAATAATTCCTGCAGGCGCACCGCCAGGATCGGCGGCTGTTCGCTGTAGTCCAAACGCACCGATGAGCCCGATGGCACTTTCACATTCTGCGGCGCCAGTTCGTCGAGGCGCTGGGGCAGCGGCCAGGGCAACAGGTTGTGCAGGAAGCTGGAGATATCCAGGTTGGCGAAATGGCTCAGACGCGAGACTTTGCCCAGGTAAGGCATCAGCCAGTGTTCGAGACCGGCGAGCAAGGCGGTGTCGCTGATGTCGGGCCATTCGCTGGTTTTGCCGGCGTCGAGGTGGCGCAGCAGCATGACGCGGGCCTGCCATTGGCGCAGCTCGGGTGTCCACGGCAGCAATTCCAGGCCTTTGCGCCGCACCAGGTTGACCAGCGCCTGACTGCGCGCGGCTTCGTCGAGGCCGGTGAGCGGTTCGCGGCTCAGTACCAGTTCGCCGACCTTGCGCTGGCGTTCGGCGCGCAGCACGCCTTCGCGCTCGTCCCAGTCGAGTTGATCGACGTTGCGCACCTGCTCGGCAAGCACCGTGTCGAACAGCGCCGGATCAAAGTCCGCCGCGAGGTAGATGCGTTCCTCACGCTGGCCCTGGCGGCTGCCGAGGTCGGCAATCACCAGCCACGCTTGTTTCATCAGGCTGTCGGCTTCGGCGAACAACGCCGCACGGCCATTGGCCAGGCGATACTCGGCGCCACCGGGGCGACGTTGCTGGGCGACGCGATCCGGGTAGGCCAACGCCAGCAAGGCGCCGAGCCAGCGCGGGTGATCGGGGTCGGCCACCGGTTGCGTGGCCTTGCCTCGTAGATAGCCACGGTATTGCCGCGCCAATTGCTTGGCCCGCTGCACGCCGCCTTGGGTTCCACGGGCGCGCTCTTCGCCGGACAGCAGCGCCAGGCGACTGTGCAAATCCGCCCCGCCGCCGCGCAAGATGTCGCGCTCACCCAACAGCGCCGCGACATCACATGCGGTGGTCGCCAGCCCCAGATCCTGCCCGCGCAACAGCAAATGAGCGATGCGTGGATGGGCCGGCAGCTCGGCCATTTTCTGGCCGTGGGCGATGAGCTTGTCGTCACTCAAGGCGCCAAGCCGCACCAGCAAATCCTGCGCCTGGGCATACGCGGCGGTGGGCGGCACATCCAGCCACACCAGTTGCGAGGGCGTGACGCCCCAGCGCGCCAGTTGCAAGGCCAGGCCGGCAAGGTCGGCGGCGAGGATTTCCGCGCTGCCATACGCAGCGAGGCCTTCATGTTGGTCTTCGGACCACAACCGGTAACACACCCCCGGCTCCAAGCGCCCGGCCCGGCCGGCACGCTGGGTCGCGCTGGCGCGGGAGATGCGCTGGGTGTCGAGGCGGGTCATGCCGCTGCCGGGGTCGAAACGCGGCACCCGCGCCAGCCCGGCATCGATCACTACGCGCACGCCGTTGATGGTCAGGCTGGTCTCGGCGATGTTGGTGGCCAGCACCACTTTGCGTTTGCCGGCGGGCGCGGGGTCGATGGCGGCGCGTTGGGCGTTGAGGTCGAGCTCGCCGTGCAGCGGGCAGAGCAGCACATCGGTGCGTTCACCGAGGGCGTCAGCCAGTTGCTGGTTGACCCGGCGAATCTCCGCCTGGCCGGGTAGGAAAACCAGCACGCTGCCCGTCTCATCGTGCAAGGCTTCAAGGATGGTCTGCACCAGGCGCGGCTCGATAAATTCCCCCGCCTGGTACGGCCGCCCCCAACGCATCTGCACCGGGAACATGCGCCCTTCACTGCGCAGGATCGGCGCGTCGTCGAGCAAGCCGGACAGGCGCTCGCCCTCAAGGGTGGCGGACATCAGCAGGATTTTCAGCGGTTGCTCATCGCGAAACAGGTCGCGGCCGTTGAGGCTCAGGGCCAGCGCGAGGTCGGCGTCGAGGCTGCGTTCGTGGAACTCGTCGAAGATCAGCAAGCCCACGCCGTCCAGCGCCGGGTCGTCCTGCAAGCGGCGGGTGAGGATGCCTTCGGTGACTACTTCAATGCGCGTATTCGGCCCGACCTTGCTGTCGAGACGGATGCGATAGCCGACGGTTTCGCCGACCTTTTCCCCCAGCTCACTGGCCAGCCGTTCCGCGGCGGCGCGGGCGGCGAGGCGGCGGGGTTCGAGCATCAGGATGGTTTGCCCGGCCAGCCACGGCTCATTCAACAACGCCAACGGCACGCGGGTGGTTTTACCGGCGCCGGGCGGCGCTTCCAGCACGGCTTCATGGCGATTCGCCAAGGCGTCACGCAGGGCGGGTAAAACATCATCGATCGGCAACGAATTCATACTGGCTCCAAAGCAGAGCGGCGAGTATAACGGCGAACGGCCGAGTGCCGGTGCTGGTCTCAGAAGCGCCGCCCACTTCGATTGTGAATGCAATCAAAGGTGGGAGCTGGCTTGCCTGCTCCCACATTGGATCTTCGTCGCTTATAGTCCCGTATCAATCGTTTTCAGGAGATTCCCCATGCGTATCGCTTCCCGTGTCATCGGCGGTGTCCTCGCCGTCACCCTGCTGAGCCAATTGACGGCCTGCGGTTCGATCTTCTACCCGGATCGCCGTGGCCAGATCGACGGCAAGATCGACCCGACGATTGCCGTGCTCGACGCCGTGGGCCTGCTGTTCTACGTAATCCCTGGCCTGATTGCCTTCGGCGTGGACTTCGCCACCGGCGCGATCTACTTCGAACCGGGCAAGACCGCGCAAGTCGCGCCCGAGAAACTCCACGAAGCCATCGGCGCCGACGGCAAGGTTGATAACGCCAAGCTGCAAACCATCATCCAGAAAGAAACCGGCCACACCCTGCCGCTGGACGACCCGCGCATGATCCAGTTCAAGGGCAGCGTGCAACAACTCGCCTCCCTCGGCCTGCAACCCGCCGCCTAAGGATTCGACCCGCCTATGACCAGCAGCCCTGAACACGCCAGGCTCCTGCGCCTGGCCACCCGCGCGTCGGTCGGAGTGGCCTGTGCGCTGATTATCACCAAGGCCATCGCCTGGTGGCTCAGCGGCTCGGTGAGCATGCTCGCCGGGTTGACCGACTCGCTGCTGGACGGCGTCACCTCGCTGCTGAATCTAATCGCCGTGCATTACGCCCTGCGCCCGGCCGATGACGATCACCGTTATGGCCACGGCAAGGCGGAGTCACTGGCGGGCATGGCCCAGGCCCTGTTTATCGGCGGGAGTGCGGTGTTGATCGCGCTGCAAGCTTATGAACGCTTGCAACACCCGGAGCCGGTCGGCGCGCCGTGGCTGAGCATTGGCGTGATCATTTTTTCGCTGGTGCTGACGGTGGCGTTGCTGATGCTGCAACACCGGGTGGTGCGCGAAACCGGCTCGAATGCGGTGCGGGCCGACTCGCTGCACTACCGCTCGGACTTGCTGCTCAACGGCAGCATTCTGGTGGCGCTGGTAATTGCAGGCCTGGGTTTTCATCAGGTGGACGCGTGGTTCGGCCTGGGCATTGCCGCCTACATTTTGTGGAGTGCGATCCAAATCGCCCGGGAAAGCTTTGCGGTGTTGATGGATGAAGAGCTGCCAGCAGACGTCAGCCAGCACATGCTGGAACTGGCCCGCAGCGTACCGGGCGTGCTCGGCGCCCATGATTTGCGCACGCGCATCTCGGGCAACCACTGGTTTGTGCAGTTGCACCTGGAACTGCCGGGGGAATTGACGTTATCCGTGGCCCACGCCATCAGCGACCAGGCCGCCGACGCGATCCATAACGCCTACCCGCGTGCCGAAGTGCTGGTGCATGCGGATCCTGTGGATCAGCCACAAGCGGCAAGTTACAAGCCTCAAGCTTGAAGCTAAAAACTTGCCGCTTGCTGCTGCTTAATATTCCACCTGATACCCACGGCTGCTCAGGCAGTTGCCCTGGGCCTGGCGGTAGGTTTGCACCACCGCCGGGTCGGGGGCGTAGGTGACTTGTTGCGGGTCGAAGCCGCTTTGCTGCACAGCCCAGCGATAACAGTCATAACCGTCCTGCTGCACCTGGGCCGGTGACTGGCCGTTGGCGGGATAGGCCACCACGTCATAGCCATTACCCTGCGGCGCCGGCTGTGGCGCGGGCACTTGCGTGGGCGGTTGCACCACCACGTACTGCTGGGAGCTGCTTTCGTAGGTGTAATAGGCACCGGCGGCGAGGAAGAACAGCGCGCTGCCCATCCACACTTCCCGCGCGTAGTCCGGCAGGTATTGCACGCGGATGCCGTACGGTGGCGTCACCACCACATAACGCGGGCCCTGCGGGCGATACCAGTAGCCACCGGAGAAGAAGTAGTCCTGGCCACGGTAAGGCACGCGGTAGTTGCGGTCGGGAAAGCGGTCGATCACGTACCCAGGGCGATGCTGCGGGCCGGGGCCCCAGCCATTGCCGTGCCCGTCGGGGCGGCCTGGCCAGCGGTTGTCGCCAGGGCGGTTATTGTTGTAGCCGCCGCCATTGTTGCCTGGGCGCGAGCCGGGGCCGCCGGCTTCCCAATGTTGGTTGCCGTCGTTGCGGCGGGGGATGTCGCGGTAGTAACCCTGGCGCGGTTCCTGGGTCTGGCGCACGGTGTCGGGGCGGCTCTGGATCGGCAGGTTGTTCGACGGCTGCGGTTGCACGGGCCGACTCGGCTCATTGCCCGGCTGGCGACCTTGCCAATGGTCGTTCTGGCCACCGCGCTGTTCGAAATGCTGATTCTGCGGGCGAGGCTGATTGTTCTCTGGCCGTGGCTGGTTGTTTTCCGGCCGTGGCGCGTTGTTCTGCGGGCGTGGTTGTTCATTGCCCTGCTGTCGACCCCCGCCCTGGCCGCGCTCATGCTGACCCGCGCCTTCAGGGCGTGGTGTGTTATCACGCTCGTCGGCCAATGCTTGCGCGCCAACGGCGGCCATCAGCAAACCTACACCTGTCAAACGCCAGATGCGCTTCATGCTATTCCTCACTGCGGATTAGGGCCTATCCATGAGACTGGAAAAGCATGGCCCGGTTCTCGGACAGGTTATCAGTCACGAGAAACATTTTCGCAGGCAAAAAGAAAGGGGTGACCCGTCGGCCACCCCTTGAGAACTTCGTCCGTGCTCAACGCTTTTGACGTTGGCTCACCTCACGCCGTCTTGTGGACAGTGTGCAGCCTGGAGGCCGGCTCAACCCTACTGGGGCGGCGGCCGCAGCGGGCCTGATTGGGCGCGCTGCTGTGGACTGTTGTCCAGGCGGTGATTCTGTTGATAAAGATACCCGCCAGCGCCCGGCAGATGATTGCGAAGATTGCGTCAATAAACAGTGCTTGCGCAATTTTTAACCCTTCATAGATAATTCGCCGCAATAGTTACGACAAAGGCCAACCCAATGAGCAAGCTTGACCGATACGACCTGAGTATTTTGGCGGAATTGCAGCGTGACGCGCGGATCTCCAACCAGGAGTTGGCCGAACGCATCGGCTTGTCGCCATCGCCGTGCTCGCGCCGGGTCAAGCAGTTGGAAGACGACGGCTACATCGCGCGCCAGGTCGCCCTGCTCGACCGCAAGATGCTGGGCCTGAGCCTCACCGCCTATGTGCTGATCGGCATGGACCGACATACACCGGAGCGTTTCGAGAACTTCGAGGCGGCGATTCGCACCCTGCCCCAGGTGCTGGAATGCAGCTTGGTCACCGGGATGGATGCTGACTATCAGTTGAAGGTGGTGGTGCCGGATATGGATCACTATCAGAAATTGCTGCTGGGGCATCTGACGCGTATCGATGGTGTGACCAGTGTGCGGTCGAGTTTTGTACTGAACCAGGTACTCAACAGCACCGAACTCCCCCTGACCCACCTGCGCACTTAAGATCAATAGAGATCAAATGTGGGAGCTGGCTTGCCTGCGATGCAGGCGACTCGGTCTTTCAGTTGCACCGAGGTGATGCTATCGCAGGCAAGCCAGCTCCCACACAAGCCAGCTCCCACATTGACCGCGACCGACTCAGGTCAATGTTGTGTCTTTAGCGCTGCCGTATACTTCCCGCCTGTATTGTCGGAAAAATACCCCATGAACAACATCGACCCCGCCCTCTTCGAAGAATGGATGATGACCGGCCTGGTCACCATCCTGATCATTTTCATGGGCTTTATCGTCTGGGACCTGGCGAAGAAGTCCAAGGCCGGGCGCTTTGGCTCGTTTATCCTGTTCTTCGTACTGGGCCTGGGCGTGGCCGCGTTCATCATCAAGAGCGTGGTGATCGGCCTGATCGAGTCCGGCGCCCTATAGGCGCGCCGGCACTTCCTTCCACTGGCCCTGGTCCAGGCCGTCGATCGTCCAGTCGCCAATTCGCACACGCACCAGGCGCAAAGTGGGCAAGCCCACCGCTGCCGTCATACGCCGAACCTGGCGGTTGCGCCCTTCCCGAATCACCAATTCCAGCCACGACGTGGGCACGCTTTTGCGAAAGCGTACCGGCGGGTTGCGCGGCCATAACTCCGGCTCAGCCAACTGCCGGGCTTCGGCGGGCAAGGTCATGCCGTCGTTGAGTTCCACACCGGCACGCAGGCATTGCAGCTGTTCTTCACTCGGTTCGCCTTCCACCTGCACCCAATAGGTTTTCGCCAGCTTGTGCTTGGGGTCGGCAATCCGCGCCTGCAACTGGCCATCGTTGGTCAGCAGCAGCAAACCTTCGCTGTCACGGTCGAGGCGGCCCGCCGGGTAGATGCCGGGGATGTCGATAAAATCCTTGAGGGTCGCGCGCCCGCCTTCGTCGCTGAACTGGGTCAGCACGTCGAATGGCTTATTGAACAGGATCAGCTTCGGCTCGGCCGGCGGTGCCTTGGCAACGCGGCGCGCGGCGGAATACGGGGGTTTCACGCCAGGGCGGCGCGAATCGGGACGGGTGGGACGGGACATGGCTTCGGTACATCTAACGATCAGGACCGACAATGCTAGTGGCCTGACCGTTAAATGACCATCCCAACCGCTTAGCGGAACGGCGGCTCGTCGAAGCTGCGCAGTTTGCGCGAGTGCAGCGAGTTGAGTTCGGTGCGCAGCAGATCCACCGCCTCGATGCCGATCTTCAAGTGCTGGCTCACCGCACGCTCATAGAACGCGTTGGCCGAACCCGGCAGCTTGATCTCGCTGTGCAGCGGCTTGTCCGAGACACACAACAACGTGCCGTACGGCACCCGCAAGCGATAACCCTGGGCGGCGATGGTGCCGCTTTCCATGTCCACTGCGACGGCGCGGGACAGGTTGATCAGCGGCCGTTCCTGGGCCCAGCGCAGTTCCCAGTTGCGGTCGTCGTAAGTCAGCACGGTGCCGGTACGCAGGCGTTTTTTCAGCTCTTCGCCTTTTTCGCCGGTGACGTTGGCGGCCGCTTGCTGCAAGGCCATCTGCACTTCGGCCAGGGCCGGGATCGGGATGTTCGGCGGCACCACCCGGTCGAGAATCCCGTCGCGGCGCATATAGGCGTGGGCCAGTACGTAGTCGCCGATGGTCTGGGATTGGCGCAGGCCGCCGCAGTGGCCGATCATCAGCCAGCAATGCGGACGCAGCACAGCCAAGTGATCGGTGATGTTCTTGGCGTTGGACGGGCCGACGCCGATGTTCACCAGGGTCACGCCGTGGCCGTCGCTGGCCTGCAAGTGATAGGCCGGCATCTGATAACGGTGCCAGACCACGCCCGCGGCAATTGCCGACGCTTCGCCGTGGTCCATGCTCTTGTCGATCACCACATTGCCCGGCAGCACCATGCGGATAAAACGCGGGTCGCTGCGCAGTTGTTCCAGGCCATGCACGATGAACTGGTCAACGTAGCGGTGGTAGTTGGTCAGCAGGATCCACGGCTGCACATGGCGCCAGTCGCTGCCGGTGTAGTGCACCAGGCGGCGCAGGGAAAAGTCCACGCGGGCCGCATCGAACAGCGCCAGGGGCAGCGGGTCGGTGTTTTCCCAATCGTAGAGGCCGTCGGCGATGCCATCGGTGGCGGCCGACAGGTCGGTGCTCGGGAACACGCGGGCCAGGGTCGCGGCGGTCACGCCGGAGCCGGCCAGTTCGTCGCCCTGCTCCACCACGTACGGGTACGGGATGTTCTGCTGGCTGACGCCCACTTCCACCGTCACGGTGAAGTCGTGCATCAGCGGCACCAGTTGCTCCAGCAAATACTTACGGAACGCGGCGGGATGGGTGACGGTGACACTGTAGGTCCCCGGCAACTGGACCTTGGCGTACGCCCGGGTAGTCTGTGGGACTTCGCCGTGGCAGTGGTAAGTCAGGCGCAGTTCCGGGTAGCGAAACAGCGCGCGTTGTTCGGCGTCGGGTTCGACGCGGTCCTTGAGGTATTGCTTGAGGGCTTGGTTGAGTGCGCCGGTAGCACGCTCATGCAGAGCCGCCAGCCGGTCCACGGCTTCTTCGGCGGATTGAACGACAACAAAAGCTTCGGTCACGGTAAGCATCCTGTGTTCTGACGTGCAGGCCTTTATCTTGCCTGTAACCCGGGCTCACTGAAACAGTGCAATTGGAATGCGATTAATAATGTGGGAGCGGGCTTGCTCGCGAATGCGGTGTATCAGCCACCTATTCAGCAACTGACCCACCGCATTCGCGAGCAAGCCCGCTCCCACATTTTGACCCAATACAGTCAGAGGGGTTGGGGGGTGGACCGGGCGACGATAGTTGCTACATCGACACCACGCGGCAACGTGCCGTACACCCGCCCGGACGATTCGCCGAGGCGACTGGCAATAAACCCATCGCTGACCGCCCCATTCCCCGCCTCCAGCAACAACTTGGCCTGCAACGCCACAGCGATATCCTCGGTCAATTGCCGCGCGCGGTACTGGATGTCCTGGGTGTCCATAAACGCCGATTTCAACTGTTCGATATGCCGCGCCAGCGACTTGTCACCGTGCCCGTCCCCCAGTTCGACAAACAACGCCTCCAACACCCCCGGCTCTTTCGACAACGCGCGCAGCACATCCAGACACTGCACATTGCCGGAACCTTCCCACGTCGAATTCACCGGCGCCTCACGGTACAGGCGCGGCAGGATGCTGTCTTCGACATACCCTGCACCGCCCATGCACTCGGCGGCCTCGTTGATCATTGCCGGCGCGCGTTTGCAGATCCAGTACTTGCCCACCGCCGTCACCAGCCGGGCGAACTTGGCTTCCTGTTCATCCCCGAGGTGATCCAGCGCGCGGCCCATGCGCATGCTCAACGCCAGCGCCGCTTCACTCTCCAGCGCCAGGTCGGCCAACACGTTCTGCATCAGCGGCTGCTCGCTAAGTACGCGGCCGCCCACCAAACGATGGGCGCAATGATGGCTGGCCTGGGTCAGTGCCTGGCGCATCAAAGCACTGGAGCCGACCATGCAATCGAAGCGGGTCATGGCGACCATCTCGATAATGGTCGGTACGCCCCGGCCTTCTTCGCCGATCATCCACGCCAGGGCGCCACGGAACTCCACTTCGCTGGAGGCGTTGGAGCAGTTGCCGAGTTTGTTCTTCAGCCGCTGGATGTAAAACTCGTTGCGCGTGTCATCCGGGCGGTGCCGGGGCAGCAGGAAACAGGTGAGGCCCTTGTCGGTCTGGGCCAGGGTCAGGAAGGCATCGCACATCGGCGCCGAGCAGAACCACTTGTGCCCCACCAGTTCATAGGCCTGGCCGGGGCCGCCGGCGCCCACCGGATAGGCGCGGGTGGTGTTGGCGCGCACGTCGGTGCCGCCCTGTTTCTCGGTCATGGCCATGCCGATGGTGGCCCCGGTTTTATGGGCGATGCCGACGTTGCGGGGGTCGTATTCGGTGTTGAGAATTTTCGGCAGCCAGATATCAGCCAAATCCGCCTGCAAGCGCAGGGCCGGCACACAGGCGAAGGTCATGGTCAGCGGGCAACCGGTGCCGGCTTCGGCCTGGCTGTGCAGGTAGGTCAAGCCGGCGCGGGCCACGTGGGCGCCCGCCTGTGGATGCGCCCAGGGCAGCGATGGCAGGCCGTGCTCCACCGCCGTGCGCATCAACTCGTGGTACGCCGGGTGGAACTCCACCAGGTCGATGCGATGACCATAACGGTCATGGCTGCTGAACAGCGGCTTGTTCTGATTCGCCAGGAACCCGGCCGCCATCAGCGGGCCACCGGCCAGCGCACCGTAGGCATCCAGGCGCGCCTCGGCCCAGCCGGCACCCAAGCGCCGCGACCACTCTTGCAAGGGTACGTCGATGCGATACAGGTTGGTGCCATCCAGGGACGGCGGCTGGTTGGTGACGTCGTGGGTTTCGGCGAACTGATGCAGGTTCATGACGGGCCTCCTGGAAAAAAGGCCACGGTCATTGGCGGCCTGGATTTCAGTTAAGCACCGGCACTGCGCTTAAAAAAGTGGCATAGCCGCCTAATGTCCGGCGCTTTCGCCCTCGACCTGGCACAGCACACAGCGCTCCAGCACCGCTTGCAACGCCTCGAAACGCACGGGCTTGGCCAGCCGCTCGGTGATGCCAATACCATGGCAGCGCTCACGGTCTGAGGTATTCAGCGATGAACTCAAGGCGATCACCGGCAGCTCACCGCAGCCCGGCAAGGCACGGATCTGACAGCACAACGAGAAACCGCCCTCCGGCACATCCAGCAATACCGCCTCGAAGGTCTCCCCCTGCAAGGCCGCCAGTGCCGCGGGGCCGCTGTCCACGGTTTTAACCCGGTAACCGAGCTTGAGCAGCATGCCGCGCACCGCCAACTGGCCGACGCTGTTGTCATCCACCAACAGCACCGCGCAATCCTGCGGCGCGCGCTGCGGGCCAGGCCGGGCAGCTTTCGGTTCGGACGGTGCTGGATTGACCTCGACTTCCAGCTGGAAGCGGCTGCCCTTGCGCGGTTCGGAGTGATGGGTCAGGCGCCCGCCCAACAACTCGATCAACTGCCGGCAGATCGCCAGGCCAATACCCAGACCACCGTATTCACGGGTGGTCGAACCGTCGAGCTGGAAGAAACGCTGGTACAGCGTGGCCTCGTCAAGAAAGGCAAAACCGATGCCGCTGTCGGTGACGATAAAGCTCAGGTGCAGCGCCCCTGCGCCGTCGGGCACACCGACCACACGCACGCGCACCGCGCCCTGATGGGTGAACTTGAAGGCGTTGTCCAACAGGCAATCCAGGCACTGGGTCAGCTTGTCCGCGTCGCCGATCACCCGGTCCGGCAGTTCATCCGCGACATCGATGGAAAACTCCAGGCCCTTGCTTTGCGCGCTGGCGCTGAACTGCTGGCGCAAGGTGTCGAGCACGCCGCGCAGGCTGAACACCTGCGGCTGCGCGGTGAGGCGGCCAGCTTGCAGCTCGGTGAGGGTGAGGATGCCGTTGACCATGCGCATCATGTCCCGTGCCGAGCCGGCGGCGGTCCGCTGGTACTGCGCGAGGTCATCGTCCAGGGGAACGGTTTGCATCAGTTCGAGGGAGCCGATCACGCCGTTCATCGGCGTGCGCAGTTCGTGGGTCAGGGTGGCGAGAAACTCGTCCTTGAGCCGGTTGCTGCGGGCCAGTTGCTGGTTGAGCACTTCGAGTTTCTGGCTGGCATCGAACAGAATCTGCGCCTGTTGCTCGCGCATGCCGTTGATGCGATCCGCCAGGGCCAGGGACAGCAGCGCCACCTCGATGGCCGAGCCGATCTGGCTGGCGTACATGGTGAGAAACACGTTGGGCAGGTAGCCCAATACCATCATGGTGTTCACCACCCCACCGAGCAGGAACGCCGACCAGGCAATGATGAAATACCGCGCCATGCGCTGGCCGCACAGCCAGGCTTTGATCGCCGCAATAAAGATGGTCACGGTGAACACCAGCGCCAGGCCGGTCGCCAGGCGCAGGGCCACGGCGTAGCTGGTCAGCAGTGCCAGCGCCATCACCAAGGCGCCGCAGGCAGCCAGCGCCAGCAAGATGCGGTCGAGCCAACGGCTGTGCTGCGCGGTATGCAGGAAGCTGCGCGCGAACAGGCTGCCGAACAGCGCCGCCGAGCCGATCAGGAACGGCACCGCAGCATTCGTCCACCACGGGTTGTTCGGCCAGAAGTACTCCACGGCCACGCCGTTCACCGACAACTGGTACAAACCGAACGAGGCGATATAGAGGATGTAATAGAGGTAGCTGGTGTCGCGCACGCTCAGGTAGATGAACAGGTTGTAGATCAACATCCCTAGCAAGACGCCGTAGATCGCGCCCAACACATAGAGGCGCAGCGGCTGCTGTTCCAGGTAGGCGGTGCCGGCCCACAGGGTCAGTGGCGCCTGGATCGAACCTTCACTTTGCAGGCGCAGGTAGATCGTCTCCTGCTGGTCGGGCACGAAATTGAGCTTGAACAGGTAGTTGCTCTGGCGCACTTCCCGGCTGGAAAACGGCAGCGCGCTGCCGGTGCGGGTACTCAGGCGGTAGGTGCCGGTGCTGTCGCTCTGGTACAGGTCCAGGTGATTGAGCGGCGGGTAGGCCAGCTCCAGGAACCAGGTGCGTGGCGCGCGAGGGTCTTTGGCCCGGTAATGCAGGTCGATCTTGAGCCAGAACACCGAACGCGAATAACCGGCATTGAGGGTGGCTTTGTCATGGGGCTTGAACTGGGCGGCGTAGGCGGGGGAACTGACTTCGGCGATGGTGAGGGCGTCGGTGGGGTCTTCGAGCACTTGCATCACTCGGCCCAGGGGCAGGCTTCGCGTGTCCTGGTTGAACTCGACGGCGTTGGCGAGCAGCGGCAGCCCGCACAACAGAAAAATCAAAAAATAGCGCATAGAGCCCCAGCGTGGCCTGTCCGGTTATGTCAAAAAGTCCCCATTCCTTTTGAGAAGACGTATACCGGCAATACTGTTAGTAATTTGGATCCACTCTAGCATAGCTGCTAAAGGCCACTAGAAGCCATGTAAATAAATTTTACGAAGGCTCTAGGACGGTGCTTTCAGAGCGATTCCATGTACTTGGCAAGCGCCAAAAAAGTGCCACACGCGGGGCGAAATTCAACCATCGCCAGACAGCCACGCAAAAAGCGTTTGGTGGTAAGCTCGCGCACCATGAATATCTACAGCTCTCGCCCCGTTGTCCTCTGTCTCTCCGGCCATGACCCCAGTGGTGGCGCCGGCCTGCAGGCAGATATCGAAGCCCTGCTCGCCCAGGGTTGCCATGCGGCTCCGGCCGTCACCGCCCTGACCGTGCAGAACACCGTCAATGTCAGCGATTTCCGCGTGCTCGACCGCGAGTGGGTGCTGGCCCAGGCCAACGCCGTGCTGGGCGACTCCGAGGTCGCGGCGGTCAAGCTGGGCATGCTCGGCTCCACCGCCATGGTCGATACCGTGGTTGAACTGCTGCAGGCGTACCCGCACCTGCCGGTGGTGTGCGACCCGGTACTGCGCGCCGGCGGCGGAGGCAGCCTGGGCAAGGATGAAGTCGGCTATGCGATGCGCGAGCGATTGTTGCCGCTGTCGCTGATTGCCACGCCGAACCTGCCCGAAGCGCGCATCCTCGCCGAACTGCCTGACGGCACGGCGGACGAATGCGCCGCGAAGCTGCTGCCGTATATCAAGCACCTGCTGATCACCGGCGGGCATGGCGATGAGCATGAAGTGCACAACCGTCTATATAGCCGCGACGGCACGCAACAGACCTTCACCTGCCAGCGCCTGCCGGGCAGCTATCACGGTTCGGGCTGCACGCTGGCCAGTGCGCTGGCGGGGCGGATCGCCCAAGGCGAAGGCTTGGTCAGCGCCGTGCAATCGGCCCTCAACTACACTTGGCGCACCCTGCGTGACGCCGAACAACTCGGCCAGGGCCAATTCGTACCGCGCCGTCTGCCGCTGGATTTCTGCTCGTAAGACCAAGGGGCTTGCCCGATGAAACTACGTGGCCTTTACGCCATTACCGACAGCCAACTGCTGGCCGGCAAATTCCTCGCCTACGTCGAAGCGGCGTTGGACGGTGGCGTGACCCTGTTGCAGTACCGCGACAAAAGCAGCGACGAAGCCCGGCGCCTGCGCGAAGCGGAAAAGCTACGGGAGCTGTGCTCGCGCTACAAGACCCAGTTGATCATCAACGACGACGCCGAACTGGCCGCGCGCCTGGGCGTCGGCGTGCACCTGGGCCAGACCGACGGCCCGCTGACGCCAGCCCGCGCACTGCTCGGCCCCAAGGCAATCATCGGCAGCACCTGCCACAGCCAGATCGAACTGGCCGAGCAGGCTGCGAACGAGGGCGCGAGTTACGTCGCCTTCGGTCGCTTCTTCAATTCCAGCACCAAACCCGGCGCCCCGACGGCCACCGTCGAGATGCTGGCCCAGGCCCGCGCGCGCTTGCAGCTGCCGATCTGCGTGATCGGCGGCATCACCCTGGAGAATGCCGAACCGCTGGTGGCCCACGGGGCCGACCTGCTGGCGGTGGTCCACGGCCTGTTCGGTGCCGACAGCACCCAGGAAGTCACGCGCCGCGCCCGCGCCTTCAACGCCCTTCTTAAGATTTGATTTCAGAGAGCCCCATCATGTCCCGTTCCGAAACGCTGTTTGCCAATGCCCAGAAACACATCCCCGGCGGTGTGAACTCCCCCGTGCGTGCGTTCAAGAGCGTGGGCGGTACGCCGTTGTTCTTCAAGCATGCCGAAGGCGCCTACGTCACCGACGAAGACGACAAACGTTATGTGGATTACGTTGGCTCGTGGGGCCCGATGATCCTCGGCCACAGCCACCCGGACGTACTCGACGCCGTGCGCAAGCAGCTGGAACACGGTTTGTCCTACGGCGCGCCGACGGCGATGGAAACCGAGATGGCCGACCTGGTCTGCTCGATCGTGCCGTCGATGGAAATGGTGCGCATGGTCAGCTCCGGCACCGAAGCCACCATGAGCGCGATCCGCCTGGCCCGTGGTTTCACCGGCCGCGACAGCATCATCAAGTTCGAAGGCTGCTACCACGGCCACTCTGACAGCCTGCTGGTGAAAGCCGGTTCCGGCCTGCTGACCCAAGGCGTGCCAAGCTCGGCCGGCGTACCGGCGGCGTTTGCCAAACACACCCTGACCCTGCCATTCAACGACATCGCCGCCGTCGAGCAGATGCTCAATGAAGTGGGCCAGGACGTGGCGTGCATCATCGTCGAGCCAGTGGCCGGCAACATGAACTGCGTACCGCCGGCGCCGGGCTTCCTCGAAGGCCTGCGCGAACAGTGCGACAAGCATGGCGTGGTGCTGATTTTCGACGAAGTGATGACCGGTTTCCGCGTGGCCCTCGGCGGCGCGCAGGCACACTACGGCGTAACGCCAGACCTGAGCACCTTCGGCAAGATCATCGGTGGCGGCATGCCCGTCGGCTGCTTCGGCGGCAAGCGCGAGATCATGCACCACATCGCGCCGCTGGGCCCGGTGTACCAGGCGGGCACCTTGTCCGGCAACCCACTGGCCATGGCCGCTGGCCTGACCACCCTGCGCCTGATCAGCCGCCCGGGTTTCCACGCCGAGCTGACCGACTACACCACGCGCCTGCTCGACGGCCTGCAACAGCGCGCCGACGCTGCGGGTATCCCGTTTGTCACCACGCAGGCAGGCGGCATGTTCGGCCTGTACTTCAGCGGTGCCGACGATATCGTCACCTTTGATGACGTGATGGGCAGCGATGCCGACCTGTTCAAACGCTTCTTCCACCTGATGCTGGAAGGTGGTGTATACCTGGCGCCAAGTGCGTTTGAAGCCGGCTTCACCTCGATCGCCCATGGCGAAGCCGAGCTGAAACTGACCCTGGATGCCGCCGAACGCGCCTTTGCTGCCTTGAAGTAAGCCCCAGCACAGTCTGACGTGGCCTTGGGCTGCGTCAGATTTGCTACTTTGCTTACAGACTTTTCCTGCATTTTTCGAGAATTCACCTGCAATCCGGCAGATAACTTGCCCAACCAGCAGAAAAACGAGTAAAGACTTTGTAAGCAGAGGCCTGCTTATTTCATAATGCGCGCTTATTGGATCCCGCGAGGGTCCGCGTGCCCCGTCAGAGGTAAGTCGATTCCCATGAAACGCACCGGCCGCACCCTGGTTCTGGGCTGCCTGTTGCTCCTTCAGCCGCTGCTGGCACATGCACAAGCAGGCGGCAACTCGTTGTTAATCCCAGCGATGGGTCGTTGCACCCTCAATACCCAGCCAGACAGCCAGGCCGAAGCCCTGAGCGCGTGCCAGAAACAGGCCGACGGCGGGGATGCGCAGGCGCAATACGAGTTGGGTGAGTACTTCCACGACAGCAAGAACCCCGCCCGCGACCTCAACAAAGCCTTGAGCTACTTCGAGAAAGCCTCGTTGCAGGGCCATGCTGAAGCCCAATTCAAGCTGGGCACCATGTTCTTTCATGGCGAAGGCGTGCCGGCGAACAACGTCCAGGCCTATATCGTGCTGAAAATGGCGGCGGTCAACGGTGCCGAGGATGCGCTGGATACGGCCGACGAAGTGGCCGAGCACATGCAGCGTGATGAGTTGGAAGTGGCGACCCAGGTGCTGGGGCAGATCTTCCGTAATTATTTGCAGGAATTGCAGAGTGCGGATGGGCGTTCGCCCTTCTCACCCCTCCCCTGAGCCACCCTTTTTGGCGAGGGAGCTTGCTCCCGCTGGGGCGCGAAGCGGCCCCAATGCATTTCAGCGGCATATCAGAAAAACATCAGTGAATGGTTTGGGGGCCGCTTCGCAGCCCAGCGGGAGCAAGCTCCCTCGCCACAAACGCCCTACTTCTCAGGCATCGGCATCGGAAATGGCATCACATTGCCCATGCCCCGTGCCTCGCTGATCTTCGGCGTGCCCAAGCGCTCGACTTCATCAATGCGCACAATCGAATGCATCGGCACAAAACTGCGCACCACGCCCTCGAACTGGGCCTTGAGCTTCTCTTCGCCCGGGTCGACGACCAACTGGGTGCGCTCGCCAAAGACGAATTCCTCCACCTCCAGGAAACCCCACAGATCGCTCTGATAGATCTGCTTGGCGTACATTTCGAACACCTGGCCCTGGTTGAGGAAAATCACCTTATAGATTGGAGCTTCACGTTTGGTCATGGTGGGCGAGCAACACATCGGGGATATAAAAGAGGGCGCGAACTATAGCATGGCACCCGATGCACAACGCTAGGAACCAATGGGCATGCCCCCTATAATGCGCGGTTCTTTACCACCAGTTGACGATTCCCATGGCCAAGAAGCTTTACATCGAAACCCACGGTTGCCAGATGAACGAGTACGACAGCTCGCGCATGGTCGATCTGCTGGGCGAACACCAGGCCCTGGAAGTCACCGCCCGCGCCGAAGATGCCGACGTGATCCTGCTCAATACCTGCTCGATCCGCGAGCGGGCCCAGGACCGTGTGTATTCGCAGCTGGGCCGCTGGCGTGAATTGAAACTGGCCAACCCGGAAATGGTGATCGCCGTCGGCGGTTGCGTGGCCAGCCAGGAGGGCGCCGCGATCCGCGACCGCGCGCCCTATGTCGACGTGGTCTTCGGCCCGCAAACCCTGCACCGCCTGCCGGAAATGATCGACGCCGCGCGCATCACCAAGCTGCCGCAGGTCGATGTGTCATTTCCTGAAATAGAAAAGTTCGACCATTTGCCTGAACCGCGCATCGATGGGCCGAGTGCCTACGTGTCGGTGATGGAAGGTTGCAGCAAGTACTGCACCTTCTGTGTGGTGCCCTACACCCGTGGCGAAGAAGTCAGCCGGCCGTTTGACGATGTCATGTCAGAAATCATCCACCTCGCCGAAAACGGCGTGCGTGAAGTGACCCTGTTGGGCCAGAACGTCAACGGCTATCGCGGCCTGACCCATGACGGCCGCCTGGCCGACCTGGCAGAGCTGATCCGCGTGGTCGCCGCCGTCGATGGCATCGAGCGCATCCGCTACACCACCTCGCACCCGCTGGAATTTTCCGACAGCTTGATCCAGGCCCACGCCGAAGTGCCGGAACTGGTCAAACACCTGCACCTGCCGGTGCAATCGGGCTCGGACCGCATCCTGTCGGCGATGAAGCGCAACCACACCGCCCTGGAATACAAATCCAAACTGCGCAAATTGCGCGCGGCCGTGCCGGGCATCTGCATCAGTTCGGACTTTATCGTCGGTTTCCCCGGCGAGACCGAGAAAGACTTCCAGCAGACCATGAAGCTCATCGAAGACGTCGGTTTCGACTTTTCCTACTCGTTCGTCTACAGCCAGCGCCCCGGCACACCGGCCGCCGACCTGGTGGACGAAACCCCGGAAGAACTGAAAAAAGAGCGCTTGAACGCATTGCAACATCGCTTGAATCAGCAAGGGTTTGAGATCAGCCGACAAATGGTCGGTTCCACCCAGCGCATCCTGGTGACCGACTATTCGAAAAAGGACCCGGGCGAGCTGCAAGGGCGCACCGAGAACAACCGAATCGTCAACTTCCGTTGCGACAATCCGACCCTGATCGGGCAGTTTGCCGACGTGCACATCGACGCGGCGCAACCGCACTCGTTGCGGGGCTCGCTGATCAACTGATCGCAAAAACCTGAAGACAAATGAAGACCAAATGTGGGAGCTGGCTTGCCTGCGATAGCGGTGTAACAGGCCGCATCTATTTTGGATGTGCCGGCCCTATCGCAGGCAAGCCAGCTCCCACAGGGGTTCTTCATTGGTCTGGAGAGTGAAGCCAGCCCATTTAAGTGCTTTCGCACACCGGCCACTGGCGTTATTCTCTATTTCACCTCAACAGCCAAAGGGCGGCTAAAAGCGACCTTGAACGCACCCATCGTAGAACCCCATCGTTTTCTCCTCGAGCCGTTTGAGGCTCGCCGTTTCGCCAACCTGTGCGGACAGTTCGACGAGCACCTGCGCCTGATCGAACAACGCCTGAGCATCGAGATCCGCAACCGCGGCAATCAGTTCGAGCTCATTGGTGAAGCCCAATACACCAAATCTGCGGAAAACCTGCTGCGCCGTCTCTACCGCGAAACCAAGGGTAGTGAGCTGTCGCCGGAAACCGTGCACCTGTATTTGCAGGAATCGGCTGTGGAAGACTTGGCTAATAACCCTGTAGCCGAAGCCAGCGTGGCCCTGCGTACCAAGAAAGGCATGATTCGCCCAAAAGGCTTGAATCAGCAGAAGTACGTCAAGGCGATCCTGGGTAACGACATCAATTTCGGCATCGGCCCCGCCGGTACCGGCAAGACCTACCTGGCCGTGGCCTGTGCCGTGGATGCCCTTGAGCGCGAGCAAGTGCGCCGCATCCTGCTGGTGCGCCCAGCGGTCGAGGCCGGCGAAAAGCTCGGTTTCCTGCCCGGCGACCTCGCGCAGAAGATCGACCCGTACCTGCGTCCGCTCTACGACGCGCTGTACGAAATGCTTGGCTTTGAATACGTGGCCAAGCTGATCGAACGCCAGGTAATCGAAATCGCTCCGCTGGCCTACATGCGCGGCCGCACCTTGAGCAACAGCTTCATCATCCTCGACGAAAGCCAGAACACCACGGTCGAGCAGATGAAGATGTTCCTGACCCGCATCGGGTTCGGCTCCACGGCCATTATCACCGGCGACATCACCCAGGTTGACCTGCCCAAGGGCACCAAGTCGGGCTTGAGCCATGTGATTGAAGTGCTCAAAGACGTGCCGGGCATCAGCTTCACGCATTTCTCGCCCAAGGACGTCGTGCGCCACCCGCTGGTGCAGCGCATCGTCGAAGCCTACGAGCGCTTCGAACACCGTGACGATGGTTTGTCCAAGGACGCTCGCCGCGATGCTTGAGCTAGACCTGCAGCTGGCCACCGAAGCGCCCGCCCCCAGTGAAGAGCAGTTCCGTCAATGGTGCGCCCTGGCCCTGCGCCAACGCACCGCCGACTCGGAACTGACCATCCGCCTGGTGGACGAGCCTGAAGGCCGTGAACTGAACCATACCTGGCGCCAGAAGGATTACGCGACCAACGTACTGTCCTTCCCCGCCGACGTGCCCGATGAGTTACTGGACATCCCACTGCTGGGTGACCTGGTGATCTGCGTCGAAGTCGTCGAGCGCGAGGCCAAGGAACAAGGCAAGGCACTGGAAGCCCATTGGGCGCACCTTGTCATCCACGGCTGCTTGCATCTCTTGGGTTACGACCATATAGACGATGACGAAGCCGAGGAAATGGAAACACTGGAACAAACGTTGCTTGCTGAACTGGGTCATCCAGACCCTTACGCAGATGACGAAAACTAAGACACTCAACTGAAACAACAAAGGATTTAGAGTAATCGCTATGAGCGAAGACCGATCGAGCAACGGGCAGAAGTCATGGCTGGGTAAACTGACCCAGGCTTTTGCCCACGAGCCGAAAAACCGCCAGGAGCTGCTGGAGCTGCTGCGCGAGGCCCACCAGAACAAATTGCTGGACAGCGAAGCGCTGGCCATCGTCGAGGGCGCCATCCAGGTCGCTGACCTGCAAGTACGTGACATCATGGTCCCGCGCTCGCAGATGATCAGCATCAAGGCGACCCAGACGCCACGGGAATTCCTCCCGGCCGTGATCGACTCGGCGCACTCGCGCTACCCGGTGATCGGTGAAAGCCACGACGACGTCATGGGCGTCCTGCTGGCCAAGGACCTGTTGCCGCTGATCCTCAAGGAGAACGGCGACAACTTCAACATCAAGGACCTGCTGCGTCCGGCCACCTTCGTGCCCGAGTCCAAGCGCCTGAATGTGCTGCTGCGCGAGTTCCGCGCCAACCACAACCACATGGCCATCGTGATCGATGAATACGGCGGCGTGGCCGGCCTGGTGACCATTGAAGACGTGCTGGAACAGATCGTCGGCGACATCGAAGACGAGCACGACGTCGAAGAAGACAGCTACATCAAGCCGCTGCCCAGCGGTGATTTCCTGATCAAGGCGCTGACGCCGATCGAGAACTTCAACGAGTTCTTCGACAGCGAATTCTCCGACGACGAGTTCGACACCGTGGGCGGCCTGGTGATGAACGCGTTTGGCCATCTGCCAAAACGCAACGAAACCACCGAGATCGGCGCCTACCGCTTCCGCATCCTCAATGCGGACAGCCGTCGCATCCACTTGATCCGCCTGACACCTATTGCCCGTTAAGGAAGGGGTGGGTCATCAGCTATTTCCTGTGTCGCGTTGCCCCTGAGAGCGGGCCAGGCAAGGCGCAGGCCGCAGGGAATGGCATTCCCTTTTCAAGGCCTGCAACGCAGCATGGCCCGCTCTCAGGGGCAACCCGAAGGGCCGGGCCTGCTGCGGCACAGGGCTGCGTTACTCGTCGTTCATTTGGAAAAACCAAACCACACTCCTCGCGCTTTGCCCTGTGCCGCAGCAGGCCCGGCGCGACACAGGAAATAGCTGATGACCCACCCCTACATGCGCCGTTTGATCGCACCCGGCTGGCCCGGTAATTTGCTGGCCGTGGTGGCCGGCGCCATCACCACCCTGGCGCTGGCGCCGTTCGATCTGTGGCCGTTTGCGCTGATCGCCGTCGGATTGTTCTATATCGGCCTGCGGGAACTGAGCCCACGCCAGGCCCTGGGCCGTGGCTGGTGCTTTGGTTTCGGCCTGTTTGGCGCCGGCACCAGCTGGATCTACTACAGCATCCACCACTTCGGCGGCGCTTCGGTGCTGCTGGCGGGTTTGCTGATGCTGGCGTTTACCGCCGCCATCGCCCTGTTCTTCGCCCTGCCCGCCTGGCTGTGGGTGCGCTGGCTGCGCCGCAATGAAGCGCCGCTGGCCGACGCGCTGACCTTTGCCGCGTTGTGGGTCGGCCAGGAAGCGTTTCGCGGCTGGTTCCTCACCGGTTTCCCGTGGCTTTATTCCGGTTACAGCCAGCTCGACGGCCCACTGACCGGCCTCGCGCCGCTGGGTGGGATGTGGCTGATTTCCTTCGCCCTGGCGCTGACGGCTGCCGTGCTGTGCAACCTGCCACGCCTGTTGGCGAGCAAGCGCAACGCCTTTATCGGCGCGGGCCTGGTGTTGTTGGTGGCGCCATGGGCCATCGGCCTGGCACTCAAGCATCACGCCTGGACCACGCCGTCCGGCGCACCACTGACCGTCGCTGCGATCCAGGGCAACGTCGAACAAAGCATGAAGTGGGACCCCGAGCAGCTCAATGCGCAGCTGGCGCTGTACCGCGACATGAGCTTCGCCTCCAAGCCGGTGGACTTGCTGATCTGGCCGGAAACCGCCGTGCCGGTACTCAAGGAATCGGTTGAAGGCTACCTGGGGATGATGGGCAAGTTCGCCGCCGACCGGCACAGCGCGCTGATCACCGGCGTGCCGATCCGCCAGGAAGTGCATCACCAGAAGCGTTACTTCAACGGCATCACCGTGGTCGGCGAAGGCGAAGGCACTTACCTCAAGCAGAAACTGGTGCCGTTTGGCGAATACGTGCCGTTGCAGGACATGCTGCGCGGGCTGATTGCCTTCTTCGACCTGCCGATGTCGGACTTCGCCCGCGGCCCGGAAGATCAGCCGATGTTGCAGGCCAAGGGCTATCAGATTGCGCCGTTCATTTGCTACGAAGTGGTGTACCCGGAGTTCGCCGCCGGCCTTTCAGCCCGCAGCGACTTGTTGCTGACCATCAGCAACGACACCTGGTTCGGCACGTCCATCGGCCCCTTGCAGCACCTGCAAATGGCACAGATGCGCGCACTGGAAGCCGGCCGCTGGATGATCCGCGCCACCAACAACGGCGTGACCGGCCTGATCAATCCGTATGGGCAGATCACGGTGCAGATCCCGCAGTTTGAGCGGGGGATTTTGTATGGCGAAGTGGTGCCGATGCATAACCTCACGCCGTACCTGCAATGGCGGTCGTGGCCGTTGATCGTTGTGTGCCTGATGTTGTTTGGCTGGGCGCTGCTGGCCGGGCGAATGGCCAAGACGGTCTGACAGGCAAACACAGAACCCATATGTGTACTGGCTTATGTGGGAGCTGGCTTGCCTGCGATGCAGGCACCTCGGTGTACCAGTTGTACTGAGGTGATGCCATCGCAGGCAAGCCAGCTCCCACAGTTGATCCACTGTGTTGCGGGTTATCGGTAAAAAAGCCGGTAACCTATCTGCCCCACCGCCTCATTGATCAACTGCCCGCTCTGCCAGATCGACTTGAACTCCGGCATCCAACCACCCAACGGCCGTGCGTTGTCCACACCCAGAAAACCGACCGGCCCTGGCACCACAGTGAAACCCGCCTGTTCAAAGCTCCACACCGAACGCGGCATGTGCCAGGCCTGGGTGACCACCACCACGCGCTTGATGCCTTCGGGCAGCAGAATTTCGGCACTCATCTGCGCATTTTCCCAAGTGGTACGGCTGCGCTCTTCTTTCCAGCGCACCGTGACGTCGAAGTCATCCTTCATCGACACGGCCATCAACTCGGCCTCGCTGGGCGGCGTGCCGTAGTGCAATCCGCCGCTGGTCAACACCGGCAACCCCGACGCCTTGGCCAGGCGCGCCGCATAACGCTCGCGCTCAAGCCCGATGCCGGTGGGCTGGTCGGTGCCCCACGCCGGATCGCCGCGCTCGCGCCCCGAACCCAGCACCACAATGGCGTCGGCGCGTTGCGCCAGGGTCGCCCATTCTTCCCGCGCCAATGGCGGCTCTGTCTCAAGGGCGTGGGCGCCCCACTCCACCATTACCGGCAGGCTGATCAGCCACATCCCACCTAGCCCCAAGGCAAAGCACAAATCGGCCAAGCGCGGACGGCTGCGACGAAACCACCAGGCAAGCGCCAGCAGCAGCAAGAAAAGGCCGGGGGGCAACAACAATTGTTTGATGAAATAACGAAAAGGCATCGGGCATCTCCAAAGATGCCCGAAGCCTAGATGCAACGGGATTTAGCGACAATCTTTACCAGCACAATTTGAGAAGGTTTACAGATAACGCTGTGCATCACTTGCACCGTACGGCCCATAGCTTTTCCGGGCCGCGAGCGGCAGGCAAGTCTTTCAGCCAAACCACCTTGGCCGAGCGCAAGGACTCTTGGGCGAGCGGGGAGGCTTGCCCAAACGATGCGCGGTGGTGATTGGACTCCAGGAAAACCTTGATCAGTTCAAGCTCTGCCTGGATCAAGCCACGCAACTCCAGCTCATCAGGCCGTTCATCACACAATCGGCCTGCTGTTTTTGCTGCATCCAATGCACGACCCAAACGGTCGATCAGTCCTTCGTACAACTGCGGTTTCGTTAAAGTTCGCTGCGATTCAGCCATCCCCTCACCTCATTGAAGAAAAGTCTTGCTCCCCAATAAACAGCGTAGCCCCCGTGGCTGCACCTGCCTGGTGCCGCGACAGACGGCCCTGGCTGCGCAATCAGGGTTTCCCTCGATAGAGTGGGGTCATGTATGCTACGGCGCTTCCTGTAACTCCACTTCCCGCAGGGTTTGGGCACGGACGCGCCGCTTTTTGGTGTCGATCATCCTGAACGTTGCACCGAAGAGGATTAGGCCACCCCTATTCAGTTCAAAAGTAGCCATGCACGAACAATATCAGCCCCGTGAAATCGAAAATGCCGCCCAAACCTTCTGGGACGAGCAAAAGTCCTTTGAAGTCAGTGAACAGCCAGGCAAGGAGACTTACTACTGCCTATCGATGTTCCCTTACCCCAGCGGCAAGCTACACATGGGGCACGTGCGCAACTACACCATCGGCGACGTCATCTCGCGCTACCAGCGCATGCTCGGCAAGAACGTCCTGCAACCCATGGGTTGGGACGCCTTCGGCATGCCGGCGGAAAACGCCGCGATGAAAAACAACGTAGCGCCCGCCAAGTGGACCTACGAAAACATCGCCTACATGAAGACCCAGCTGCGCAGCCTGGGCCTGGCGGTGGATTGGTCCCGCGAAGTGACCACCTGCAAGCCGGATTACTACCGCTGGGAACAATGGCTGTTCACTCGCCTGTTCGAAAAAGGTGTGATCTACAAAAAGAGCGGCACCGTTAACTGGGACCCGATCGACCAGACCGTACTCGCCAACGAACAGGTGATCGACGGTCGCGGCTGGCGTTCCGGCGCGCTGATCGAAAAGCGCGAAATCCCGATGTACTACTTCAAGATCACCGCCTACGCGGATGAACTCTTGTCGAGCCTCGACGACCTGCCGGGCTGGCCTGAACAGGTCAAGACCATGCAGCGCAACTGGATCGGCAAGTCCAAGGGCATGGAAGTGCAGTTCCCGTACAACGTCGACTCGATCGGCGAAGCGGGCGCACTGAAAGTCTTCACCACCCGTCCAGACACCTTGATGGGCGCGACCTACGTCGCCGTGGCCGCCGAGCATACGCTGGCCACTCAAGCCGCACAGAACAACCCTGAGCTGCAGGCGTTCATCGCCGAATGCAAAGGCGGCAGCGTGGCCGAAGCCGACGTCGCTACCCAAGAGAAAAAAGGCCTGCCGACCGGGCTGTTCGTCGAGCACCCACTGACCGGCGAAAAACTGCCGGTGTGGGTCGCCAACTACGTGCTGATGCACTACGGCGATGGCGCAGTAATGGCTGTGCCGGCCCACGACGAGCGTGATTTCGAGTTCGCCACCAAGTACGCCCTGCCGATCAAGTCCGTGGTGCGCACCAGCTCCGGCGAGACCAACCCGGCCCCGTGGCAAGACGCCTACGGCGAGCACGGCACCCTGATCAATTCCGGCGAGTTCGACGGCCTGGACTTCCAGGGCGCGTTCGACGCCATGGAAGTGGCACTGATCAAGAAGAACCTGGGCGCCTCGCGCACCCAGTTCCGCCTGCGTGACTGGGGCATCAGCCGCCAGCGCTACTGGGGCTGCCCGATCCCGATCATCCACTGCGAAACCTGTGGTGACGTGCCGGTGCCGGAAGACCAACTGCCGGTCGTGCTGCCGGAAGACGTGGTGCCGGACGGCGCCGGCTCGCCGTTGGCGCGCATGCCTGAGTTCTACGAGTGCAGCTGCCCGAAATGCGGCCAGCCTGCCAAGCGTGAAACCGACACCATGGACACCTTCGTCGAGTCCTCGTGGTACTACGCCCGCTACGCCTCGCCGCACTACGAGGGTGGCCTGGTGGAGAAATCCGCAGCCGACCATTGGTTGCCGGTGGACCAGTACATCGGCGGTATCGAACACGCCATCCTTCACCTGCTGTACGCGCGCTTCTTCCACAAGCTGATGCGTGACGAAGGCCTGGTGAGCTCCGATGAGCCGTTCAAGAACCTGCTGACCCAAGGCATGGTGATCGCCGAGACCTACTACCGTCGTGAAGCCAATGGTGCCTACACCTGGTTCAACCCGGCGGACGTCGAGCTGGTGCGTGACAGCAAAGCCAAGGTCATCAGCGCCAAGCTGATCTCCGACGGCCTGCCGGTGGAAATCGGTGGCACCGAGAAGATGGCCAAGTCGAAGAACAACGGCGTCGACCCACAGTCGATGATCGACCAGTTCGGCGCCGACACCTGCCGCCTGTTCATGATGTTTGCCTCGCCGCCGGACATGAGCGCCGAATGGTCCGACTCCGGCGTCGAAGGTTCGCACCGCTTCCTCAAACGCGTCTGGCGCCTGGCGCACGCCCATATCAGCCAGGGCCTGCCGGGCAAACTGGACGTTGCGGGCCTGAGCGATGAGCAGAAAGTCATTCGCCGCAGCACGCACCTGGCGATCCGCCAAGCGAGCCAGGACGTGGGCCAGAACCACAAGTTCAACACCGCCATCGCCCAGGTGATGACGCTGATGAACGTGCTGGAAAAAGCCCCGCAAGCGACCGAACAGGACCGCGCGCTGATTCAGGAAGGCCTGGAAACGGTCACCCTGCTGCTGGCGCCAATCACACCGCACATCAGCCACGACCTGTGGAACCGACTGGGCCACGACGGCGCCGTCATTGATGCGGCCTGGCCGAAACAGGACGACAGCGCCCTGGTCCAGGACACGCTGCAACTGGTGATTCAGGTCAACGGCAAGCTGCGTGGCCAGATCGACATGCCGGCCAGCGCCAGCCGTGAAGACGTCGAAGCCGCCGCACGCGTCAACGAGAACGTGCTGCGCTTCACCGAAGGCCTGACGATCCGCAAAGTAATCGTCGTGCCTGGCAAACTGGTCAATATCGTCGCCAGCTAAATCGGATCGGGCGCGGGGTTCGAACCCCGCGCCGAACAAAACCTTCAGGGCCTCGATAAGGCCCACCTGGTTTCAAGGGGAGCAACACAATGATCAAACGCAATCTGCTGGTGATGGGCCTTGCCGTACTGCTGAGCGCTTGCGGCTTCCAGCTGCGCGGCACCGGCACCAATGACCTGACGATCAAGGAACTGGACCTCAGCGCACGCGACGCCTACGGCGACACCGTGACCCAGCTGCGTCAAGTCCTGGAAAACAGCGGCGTCAAGGTTTATACCGGCGCGACCTACAAGCTGTTCCTGGCCAGCGAAAAAGATACCCAGCGTAACCTGAGCTACGCCAGTGCTGGCCGCGCGTCCGACATCGAACTGGCCACCGAGCTGACCTTCGAAGTCCGTGGCCGTGATAGCTTGCCGCTGATGGGTGACAAGATCGTCGTCCAGAAAATCGTCAGCCACGACGGCAACAACCTGGTCGGTTCGGACTCCGAGACCATCCAGGTGCGCAAGGAAATCCGTCGCGAACTGGTACAGCGCATGATGCTGCGCCTGCAAATGCTGACCCCGGAAAAACTCGAAACCTTGCAGCAAGCTGCCGACAACAAAGCCAAGGCTGACGCCGACGCCCTGAAAGCCGCGCAAGAGTACGAAAACAACACGCCGAAACAATCGCCTGTTGAAGTCCCAGTCGAGTAAGCCAGACGGGGCGCCCCAAGCGCCCCGTTCGCCCCGCCTATGAAACTCGCCCCCGCCCAACTCGCCAAACACCTGCAAGGTGGCCTTGCGCCTGTCTATATCGTCAGCGGTGATGACCCGCTGCTGTGCCAGGAAGCCGCCGACGCCATCCGCACCGCCGCACGCCAGCAAGGCTTCGATGAACGCCAAGTGTTCAGCGCCGACGCCAGTTTCGACTGGGGCACGTTGCTGCAAGCTGGGGCGAGCATGTCGCTGTTCGCCGAAAAACGCCTGCTGGAACTGCGCCTGCCGTCCGGCAAGCCCGGTGACAAGGGCGCGGCCGCCTTGATGGAATACTGCTCACGCCCGGCTGAAGACACGGTGCTGTTGATCAGCCTGCCCAAGCTCGACGGCAGTGCGCAGAAAACCAAATGGGGCAAGGCGTTGGTGGAGGGTCCGCAGACCCAGTTCATCCAGATCTGGCCGGTGGACAGCAGCCAGTTGCCGCAATGGATTCGTCAGCGCCTGTCCCAGTCGGGGCTGTCGGCGACGCAAGATGCTGTGGAACTGATCGCCGCGCGGGTTGAAGGCAACTTGCTGGCCGCCGCCCAAGAGATCGAAAAGCTCAAGCTGATGGCCGAAGACGGGCAGATCACCGTCGAAACCGTGCAAGGCGCGGTGGCTGATAGTGCGCGCTTTGACGTGTTCGGGCTGGTGGATGCCATTCTCAACGGCGAACCCGCCCACGCCTTGCGCATGCTCGAAGGCCTGCGCGGCGAAGGCGTGGAGCCACCGGTGATTCTCTGGGCCCTGGCCCGTGAGTTGCGGGTGCTGGCCAATATTGCCTTGCAATACAGCCAGGGCACGCCGCTGGACAAATGCTTCAGCCAGGCCCGGCCACCGGTGTGGGACAAGCGCAAACCCCTGATGAGCAAAGCCCTGCAACGGCACTCGGCGCAACGCTGGGCGCAGTTGTTGTTGGAAGCACAGCGTATTGATGCGCAGATCAAGGGCCAGGCGGCGGGTTCGCCGTGGATGAGTTTGAGCCGCTTGTCGCTGTTGATGGCCGGCCAGCGCCTGACACTTCCTGCCGAATAATCCCTCCCAGGCACTGCATTCCCCTGTGGGAGCTGGCTTGCCTGCGATAGCGGTATAGCAGTGGCAGAGATGCAAGCTGACTCACCGCTATCGCAGGCAAGCCAGCTCCCACACTTTTGATCGCATTTACAATTTCTGATAGGTGCCAGTCTTTACAGCCGCACAACTTCGGCAGATGATTTGCACCGCTCCAACCCACCCAGAGAGTACCCACCATGAGCAAAAAGCCATCCAAGCATGGCCCCAACAAGGCCAAATCCATCATCGCCCAGCCACTGTTCCGCAGCCGCCAAGAACGCGCCGGCAAGGGCAAAGGCAGCTACCGCCGCGAAGCCTTCCAGTCTAATAGCTGGGAGGCTTCTTACTTTCTGGCTGCCTGAAGGCAAGCGCCCCTTTGGCATGATAAGGTCTGCACCTGATTTGTAATCCCTGGACCTGTGCATGCCCTCTTGTCTCTCCCGTCGTTGGCACCTTCGCCAATTGATCGCTGCCTCCAGCCTCATTCTGCTCGTCGCCTGTGCGGAGAAACCTACCGCCGCCGACGCTCAACCCCTGCCCAAACTCCAGACCGCTCCAGTCGCGGCCCCCGCTGTCGTGGCGCCCCTGGCCGTGGACAATCTGGATATCCAGCCGACCCAGACCTTCGCCGAATGGCAGGCCGGGTTTCGTGAACAAGCCTTGAAAGCCGGGATCACCCCTGCCGTTTTTGACAATGCCTTTGCCAACGTCACTCCAGACATGGCCGTCATCCGTGCCGACCGCAGCCAGCCGGAATTTTCCCGGCCGGTGTGGGAATACCTCAACGGCGCCCTGTCGCCGCTGCGTGTGCGCAATGGCCAAGCGCTGCTGATCAAGTACGCCGACATCCTGCAACGCATCGAAGAACGTTATGGCGTGGATCGCCAGGCCTTGGTCTCGGTGTGGGGCATGGAAAGCAACTTCGGCCAGTTCCAGGGCAACAATTCGGTGATCCGCTCCCTGGCGACCCTGGCCTATGAAGGCCGTCGCCCGGCGTTTGCCCAGGCGCAATTGCTGGCGGCGCTGCAAATCATCCAGCACGGCGATATCCAGGCCGACCAGATGAAAGGCTCCTGGGCCGGCGCCATGGGCCAGACCCAGTTCATCCCGACCACCTACAACACCCACGCCGTGGATTTCGATGGCGACGGTCGCCGCGACATCTGGAACAGCCCGGCCGACGCCCTCGCCTCCACCGCGCACTACCTGCAAAGCTCCGGCTGGCAGAAAGGCCAGCCGTGGGGGTTTGAGGTCAATCGACTGCCGACGGGCTTCGATTACGCCCTGGCCGATGGCGGTGTGCGCAAGACCGTCGCCGACTGGCTGAAACTGGGCATCCAACTGCCACCTGGCGCGAGCATGCCGCCGAACGTCGACCAGTTGTCCGCCGCCCTGCTACTGCCGGCGGGTTACCGTGGGCCGGCGTTCCTGGTGTTGGATAACTTCCGCGCGATCCTCAAGTACAACAACTCGTCGTCCTACGCGCTGGCGGTCGGCCTGCTGTCGGAGCGGTTTGGTGGCGGTGGTGAGATTCGTGGCGATTGGCCGAAGGATGAACTGCCGCTGAGTCGTTCCCAGCGTATTGATTTGCAGACCGTACTGAACGCCAAAGGGTATGACGCGGGCAACCCGGACGGGATTATCGGCGCCAATACACGCAAGGCGATTCGAGCGGCGCAGCAGTCGTTGGGGTGGCCGGCGGATGGGTATCCGACGGTGAAGTTGCTGGAATCTTTGCAGAACCGCTAGATCTGCTGATGGCTACTGCCGCTATCGCAGGCAA
>NZ_JBRFJB010000006.1:168390-281986 GCF_053456465.1 Pseudomonas acericola (SeqCode)
ATACACGCAAGGCGATTCGAGCGGCGCAGCAGTCGTTGGGGTGGCCGGCGGATGGGTATCCGACGGTGAAGTTGCTGGAATCTTTGCAGAACCGCTAGATCTGCTGATGGCTACTGCCGCTATCGCAGGCAAGCCAGCTCCCACATTTGACCGCATTCCAAAGGATGTACACGGTTAAATGTGGGAGCTGGCTTGCCTGCGATGACAGCATCACAGGCACCGACTATTTAAAGACCACATCCTGCTCCAGCACCAAACACTGCTCCCCCGCATCCAACCGCACCAACGCGCCCATCGGCAGTGTCAGGTTCGGATCACAATGCCCACTGCGCCACCCCGCCAGCACCGGAATGCACAACGGCTCGAAGGTCTGCTTGAGCAAGCGCTCCAACGCAGCCTTGTCCACCCCCGCCACATCCCCCACCAGCACGCCGGCAACCTGCGCCAGCTTGCCCGCCAGGCGCAGATGCGTGAGCAGGCGGTCGATGCGGTAGATCGGTTCGTTGACGTCTTCGATCAGCAGGATGATGCCCTCGGCATCAATCTCAAAAGGCGTGCCCATCACCGCCGCGATCATCGACAGGTTGCCGCCCAGCAAGCGCCCACAAGCGATGCCTGGGGCAATCGTGGTCAACGGGTAGGCCACCGGGTGCGCCAGCACGCTGCCGGCGCCGAGATCGCCGCGCAGCATGCTGAACAGCGCGGACTCGGTGGGTTGTTGTTTGCCACCCAACAGGTCGATATTGAACATCGGCCCGTGGAAGGTCACAAAACCGGCGTAGCGGCTGATAGCCAGATGCACGGCGGTGAGGTCGCTGTAGCCGACGAACGGCTTGGGGTTGTGCCGTAGCAGGTCAAAATCCAAGCGATCGAGCAGGCGCGGTGTGCCGTAGCCGCCGCGCAGGCAGAAGATGGCGTCGATGTCAGGGTCGGCAAAAGCGGCGTGGAGATCGTTGAGGCGAGTGTCGTCGCTGCCGGCGAGGTAGCCGTCGCGTTCGTAGACACCGGGGAAGATTCGCAGGTCGTAGCCGCGAGCACGCATCCATTGGCCGGCTTTTTCCACATCCAGGGTGGCCGGGCCAGCAGGGGCAATCAGGCCGATGGTGCCTTCGGGGCGCAATGCAGGTACGGCAATGCTCATGCACATCTCTCCCTAACTAACGCAAAACGAAATGTGGGAGCTGGCTTGCCTGCGATGCAGGCACCTCGGTGCATCAGTCGCACCGAGGTGATGCTATCGCAGGCAAGCCAGCTCCCACATAAGTCCGCTCCCAGATTCGAGCAGCGGTATTTACGAAACCAGGCTCGCCTTGACCAGCTTGGCCTGCTCGTCAGCGTGGTACGACGAACGCACCAGCGGGCCCGACGCGACGTTCTTGAAGCCCATCTTGTAACCTTCTTCGGCGAACCAGGCGAAGGTGTCCGGGTGCACGAAACGCTGCACCGGCAAGTGGCTGCGGGACGGTTGCAGGTACTGGCCCAGGGTCAGCATGTCGATGTCGTGTTCGCGCATGCGCTTCATGACTTCGATGACTTCTTCGTCGGTCTCGCCCAGGCCCAGCATCAGGCCGGATTTGGTCGGGATGTGCGGCATCATCTGCTTGAATTTCTGCAGCAGGGTCAGCGACCACTGGTAGTCCGAACCCGGACGCGCGGCCTTGTACAGGCGTGGCACGGTTTCCAGGTTGTGGTTGAACACATCTGGCGGCTCGGCGGCGGTGATTTCCAGCGCGACGTCCATGCGGCCACGGTAATCCGGCACCAGGGTTTCGAGCATCACGTTCGGCGACAGCTTGCGGATCTCGCGGATGCAGTTGGCAAAGTGCTGGGCACCGCCGTCACGCAGGTCGTCGCGGTCTACCGAGGTGATCACCACGTACTTGAGGCGCAGGTCGGCGATGGCGATGGCCAGGCTTTCCGGTTCGTTGACGTCCAGTGGCTTCGGTCGGCCGTGGCCCACGTCGCAGAACGGGCAACGACGGGTGCAGATGTCACCCATGATCATGAAGGTGGCGGTGCCGCCGGAGAAGCATTCACCCAGGTTCGGGCAGGAAGCTTCTTCGCACACGCTGTGCAGCTTGTGCTTGCGCAGCAGGGCCTTGATACGGTCGACTTCCGGCGAAACCGGGATGCGCACGCGGATCCAGTCAGGTTTCTTCGGCAGTTCGGTGGTCGGAATGATCTTCACCGGGATGCGTGCAACCTTCTCGGCGCCGCGCAGCTTGACGCCGGCTTCCACCTTGGCACGCGGGGCCGGGGCCGGACGGTCAGTAACGTCCACCGTCGGGATCATGGTTTGCACTGCATCAGTAGTCATAATCAGTCGATTCCGCCCGTAAGGGTCGTCTGCTCAGCATAGTCGAGGTGTTTGACGAGCTGCGCACGCAGCCGGGCACTAACCTCGGCAAATTTAATCGGTGTGGCGTGGTCGCTCAGTTGGGTCATCGCCAGCCCGGCATAGCCGCACGGGTTGATCCGACGAAACGGCGCCAGGTCCATGTCCACGTTCAGGGCCAGGCCGTGAAAGGAACAACCGTGGCGAATGCGCAGGCCCAGGGAGGCGATTTTCGCGCCATCCACGTACACGCCAGGCGCATCGGGCTTGGCCGCGGCGGTCACGCCGTAGCTGGCCAGCAGCTCGATCAGGCATGTCTCCATGCGGCTGACCAAGTCACGTACGCCAAACCCCAGCTTGCGCACATCCAGCAACAGGTATGCGACAAGTTGTCCCGGGCCATGGTAAGTCACTTGGCCACCTCGGTCGACCTGCACCACCGGAATATCCCCCGGCAACAGCAGATGCTCAGCCTTGCCGGCCTGGCCCTGGGTGAACACCGGCGGGTGCTCCACCAGCCAGATCTCGTCCGGGGCCGAAGTACCGCGCTCGTTGGTGAACCGCTGCATGGCATGCCAAACCGGCTCGTAGGCCATCTGGCCGAGCTCGCGAAAGCCCAGGACGCCTGACATCACAGCACCATGTGCACGAAGCCGGTGGCCCGCAGTTCGCTGTTGATGTCGTAGAGCTGGTCTTGACCGGTCGCAACGATGTGCAACTGGATCGTGGTGTATTTACCGTTGGTGCTCGAACGCTCGTCCACCCGGTTATCGTTGATCGTCGCGTGTTTGCGCACGATATCGATGATTTTGTCTTTGTTGCCCACGCCGGTATCGCTGATCACTTTGACGGGATAATCCGTCACTGGGAATTCGATCTTTGGCGCCTTTACTTCGGTATCGGTCATGGCGTAACGGCCTCGTAAGCGTAAGCCGTGGCGACGGGCAAAGCCCCGCGTCGGATCAACGCGGGGCTGTGCAGGTGCACACTTATCAGTTGAACAAGCTGTAGAAGAATAGACGGATGCTATCCCACACGCGGCGGAAGATACCACCTTCGTCGACGGCGTCCAGCGCGATCAGGTCGGCGCTGTGCACCACCTTGTCGTCCAGTTTCACTTCGACCTTGCCGATAACGTCACCCTTGGCAATCGGTGCAACCAATTGCGGGTTCATGGTCATGCTGGCAGCGAGCTTTTTCAGCTGGCCTTTAGGCATGGTCAGGGTCAGGTCTTCAGCCAGGCCGGCCTTGACTTGCGAGGTCGCGCCTTTCCACACCGGCGCGGTCGCCAGCTCAGCACCCTTCTGGTAGAAGGTCTGGGTTTCGAAGAAGCGGAAACCGTAGGTCAGCAGTTTTTGCGTCTCGGCCGCACGGGCCTGCTCGCTGTTGGTGCCGAAGACCACGGCGATCAGGCGTTGGCCATCACGTACGGCGGACGACACCATGCAGTAGCCGGCTTCGTCGGTGTGGCCGGTTTTCAGGCCATCGACGGTCTTGTCACGCCACAGCAACAGGTTGCGGTTAGGCTGCTTGATGTTGTTCCAGAAGAATTCTTTCTGGGAGTAGATCGCGTAGTGCACTGGGTCGACACGGATGATCGCGCGCGCCAGGATTGCCATGTCGTGAGCCGACGAATAGTGCTCAGGGTTTGGCAGGCCGGTCGGGTTCATGAAGTGGCTGTTGGTCATGCCCAGGTCAGCGACGGTTTTGTTCATCATGTCGGCGAAGGCGTCTTCGCTGCCGGCGATGTGCTCGGACAGCGCCACGCTGGCGTCGTTGCCGGACTGGATGATGATGCCGTGCAGCAGGTCGCTCACGGTCACTTGCGAACCGACCTTGATGAACATCCGCGAACCGCCGGTGCGCCAGGCGTTTTCGCTGACGGTCACTGGATCGTTTTCGCCGATCTGGCCGCGACGGATTTCCAGGGTCGCGATGTAGGCGGTCATCAGCTTGGTCAAGCTGGCTGGAGGCAGACGCTGGTCACCATTGCTCTCGACCAGCACGTTGCCGCTGGCGGCATCCATGAGGACCCAGGCCTTGGCGGCCAGTTGCGGGGAAGCCGGCACCATTTCAACCGCCCAGGCGGCCGGGGTGATGATCAGCGAAAGGAGCAGGCACGTGCGTTTGGCTAAGGAGGTGATGTTCATCCGTCTCTCGAAATTGCTTATGGAAACTTGCCCTCGCGGGCAAAACTTATTCAGACAGGCCGTTGCCAGACTGTCGCGTGTTCGGTTGCCCGCTCACCCCTTGCCCCTGGGTTTTATTGTTCAACGAGCCAACAACCAGGGTTCAGGCCCACATTCGGGCCCGGACCTTCAATCTTTTGTTATTCGGCGGTGACCACGCTGGGTTGCCCCAGGTTGGCCATGCGCACGCTGTTCTGCACTTGTGCGACTTCACCCGGCGTGCCGATCGGCCCCATGCGTACACGGTGCAGGGTCTGCTGGTTACGCACGATGGAGCTGATAAAGACCGGCGCGCTGACCATGCCGCTGAGTTTCGACCTTAGCAGCTCTGCCGCATCCGGGTTGGCGAAAGCGCCGACCTGCAGGTATTGCCCGCCCGCCATCGAGGCGCCCGGCGCGGCGCGCGGCACCACGACGGTATCCGGTGCATGCTGCTGCGGCGGCGGCGTCCACTGTTCGATCTTGCCGGCCGACGCGTTCACCTGCGGCTGCTGGCTGGTCGGCTCGTTGAGCATCAACGGTGCCGGTTTGCCGCGCTGGGCCCAGTATTGCGCCGGGTCGATACCTTCGACCTTCACCCGCGCCGTACCGGTTTCGGCGTAGCCGAGTTTCTTGGCGGCAGCGTAGGACAAGTCGATGATGCGATCGGAATAGAACGGCCCACGGTCATTGACCCGCAGGATCACCGTGCGATTGTTGTCCAGGTTGGTCACCCGTACGTAGCTGGGCAGCGGCAGGGTCTTGTGCGCCGCGCTCATGCCGTACAGGTCATACACTTCGCCGTTGGCGGTGTTCTGGCCGTGGAATTTGGTGCCGTACCAGGACGCCGTGCCCGATTGCACGTAGGTCTTGGATTCTTGCAGCGGGAAGTAATTCTTGCCCAGCACGGTATACGGGTTGGCCTTGTACGGCCCGGTGTGCAGGGTCGGCGTGGCATCCGGGATCTTCGACACATCGACATCCCACCACGGCGCGCCATCTTTGTGCGCACGGTTGATGTCCAGGCCCGGCTGGGAACGGACCACCGCCCCCCCGGACTTCTGCGCCGGACCACGGCTGGTGGAGCAACTGACTACCAACAAGGACAACGCGGCAAACGCCACCAGCTTGAGCGGTTTTTTGATCGGCGATACCCGCATTACTTGTTGCCCCGTGCTTGGACCAGCATATCTGACAGCTGATGCACGGCCATGGCGTACATCACACTGCGGTTATAACGCGTAATTGCGTAGAAATTCTTCAGGCCCATCCAGTATTCAGGGCCGTTTTCGCCTTCGAGACGGAACGCCGTCACCGGCATGTCATCGCGTGGCGCATTCTGACTCGACCACCCCAGCGCCCGCAACTCCCCGACCGTCTTGACCGGTTCGATGCCCTGGGTGAGACCTTCATCGGCGCGATCCCCGGCCACATCGGCGCGGATCACCACCGATTCGCCCGCAACCCAGCCGTGGCGCTTGAAGTAGCTGGCCACACTGCCGATGGCGTCGTCAGGGTTGCTCCAGATATTGATATGGCCGTCGCCGTCAAAGTCCACCGCGTAGGCGCGGAAGCTGCTCGGCATGAACTGCGGCAAGCCCATCGCACCGGCGTAGGAACCCTTGAGGGTCAACGGGTCGACCTGCTCTTCGCGGGCCAGCAAGAGGAATTCGCGCAGCTCCTTGCGGAAGAACTCGGCGCGCGGCGGGTAATCGAAGCCCAGGGTCGACAAGGCGTCGATCACCCGGTAACTGCCGGTATTGCGCCCGTAAAAGGTTTCAATGCCAATGATCGCGACGATGACCTGGGCCGGCACCCCGTATTCCTGCTCGGCGCGGGCCAGTACGGCCTCGTGCTGGCGCCAGAAATCCACGCCGCGCGCCACGCGGGCGTCGGTGAGGAACATCGGGCGATATTCCTTCCATTGCTTAACCCGTTCAGCCGGGCGGGAGATGGCGTCGAGGATCGCCTGCTTTTTCTGCGCCTCGCGGAACACGCCCATCAGCTGTTCACCGGCGAAACCGTAGTCGCGGGTCATTTCACCGACAAATTCGGCGACCTGGGGTGAACCATCGTAGTCACCGGCCCGCGCCTCTTGCGTTGCGCCCAGCAGGCCAATCAGACCCATCCAGGACGCGTGCCGAGTCGCCCAGCCGCGCATTACTTGCATTGACATCTTCACCTTATTCAAACCTGTGCGATCCATTTGCGATGCGTATGAATCGACATCAAAACCCCAAACGCTGACAGCAATGTCACCAGCGAAGTTCCGCCGTAGCTAATGAATGGCAACGGCACCCCAACCACCGGCAGCAGGCCACTGACCATACCGATGTTGACGAAAACGTAAACAAAAAAAGTCATGGTCAAGGCGCCGGCGAGCAATTTGCCGAACAGCGTCTGCGCCTGGGCGGTGATCACCAGCCCGCGACCAATCAACAACAGATAAATCAGCAACAGCGCGCAAATGCCCACCAGGCCGAACTCTTCGCCCATCACCGCAATAATGAAGTCGGTGTGGCTCTCGGGCAGGAAGTCCAGGTGCGACTGGGTGCCCAGCAGCCAGCCCTTGCCAAATACACCGCCGGAACCGATGGCGGCTTTCGACTGGATAATGTTCCAGCCGGTGCCCAGCGGGTCGCTTTCCGGGTCGAGGAACGTGAGGATCCGCTGCTTCTGGTAGTCGTGCATAAAGAAGAACCACATGGCCACAGCCACCGGCACGGCGGCGGCGAGCACGCTGAGGATCCAACGCCAGCGCAAGCCGCCCATGAACAGCACGAACGCGCCGCCCGCGAGGATCAGCAACGACGTGCCGAGATCCGGTTGGCGCACGATCAGGATGAACGGTATGCCGATCAGGATCAGGCTCACGCCCACATGCTTGAGCTGTGGCGGCAAGGTGCGCTTGGACAGGTACCAGGCGATGGTCGCCGGCATCAGGATCTTCATGAATTCCGACGGCTGGAAGCGGATCACCCCCGGAATGTTGATCCAGCGGGTCGCGCCCATGGCGTTGTGGCCCATCACGTCCACCACCACCAGCAACAACACGCCGGCGACGTAGCCGAGGGGCACCCAGCGCGCCATGAAACGCGGTTCCAGTTGGGCGATCACCACCATCGACAACAGGCCCAGGCCAAACGACGAAGCCTGCTTGATCAGCAGGTCCCAGTTCTTGCCGCTGGCGGAATAGAGGACGAACAGGCTACCGGCCGCCAGGGTCAGCAGCAGGATCAGCAGCGGACCGTCGATGTGCATGCGTTGCAGCAGCGTCGCACGGCGACGCATCACATCCTCGCTGGAGAGGATGCGGTCAAAATTACTCTTCACTGGCCGTAACCTCGGTGCTTGAAGGGGGGCCGCCATATTCGGACTTGAGTCGGCCGTCGTCGGCCAACAGCCAGGCGTCCATGATCTGGCGCACCACCGGGGCCGCGACGCCGGAGCCGGACTCGCCGTTCTCGACCATCACCGCCACCACGATTTTCGGGTCATCCGCCGGCGCAAAGCCGACAAACAAGGCGTGGTCACGGTGGCGTTCCTGAACCTTGGTGCGGTCGTATTTCTCGCCCTGCTTGATCGCCACCACCTGGGCGGTACCGCTCTTGCCGGCAATGCGGTACTGCGCGCCAATCGCCGCCTTGCGCGCGGTGCCTCGGGCGCCGTGCATCACTTGCTGCATGCCGTGGTTGACCTTGGTCCAGTCCGACGGGTCGCGCAGCACGATGTCGGGGATCGGGTTGTCATCCACCGGCTTTTCGCCTTCGATGGTCTTGGCCAGGTGCGGACGGTTCCAGATGCCCTTGTTGGCCACCAGCGCCGTGGCCTGGGCCAACTGCAAAGGCGTCGCCTGCATGTAGCCCTGGCCGATCCCGAGGATCAGGGTTTCACCCGGGAACCACGCCTGGCGACGGGTCGCGCGCTTCCACTCCCGCGACGGCATCAAGCCCGGGGATTCTTCGAACATGTCGAGGGAGACTTTCTGACCGAGGCCGAACTTGCCCATGTAGGCAGACAAGCGGTCGATCCCCAGCTTGTGGGCCAGGTCGTAAAAATAGGTGTCGTTGGAGCGCATGATCGCGGTGTCCAAATCGACATAGCCGTCACCGGTGCGGTTCCAGTTACGGTATTTGTGATCGTAGTTGGGCAGCATGTAGTAGCCCGGGTCATACACCCGGCTGGAGGCCGTGACCACGCCCGCGTCCAACCCGGCAATCGCCACCGCCGGCTTGATCGTCGAGCCCGGCGGATACAGGCCACGCAGCACGCGGTTGAACAGCGGCCGGTCGATGGAATCGCGCAACTCGGCGTAGGCCTTGAAGCTGATGCCCGTGACGAACAGGTTAGGGTCGAAACTCGGCTGGCTGACCATCGCCAGCACTTCGCCCGTGCTCGGGTCCAGTGCCACGACGGCGCCACGGCGCCCGCCCAGGGCCATCTCGGCAGCTTCCTGCAATTTGATGTCCAGGCTCAGCACGATGTCCTTGCCCGGCACCGGGTCGGTGCGCTTGAGCACCCGCAGCACACGGCCACGGGCGTTGGTCTCGACCTCTTCGTAACCCACCTGGCCATGCAACTCGGGCTCGTAGAAACGCTCCACGCCCGTTTTGCCGATATGGTGGGTGCCGCTGTAGTTCACCGGATCAAGGGTCTTCAGCTCTTTCTCGTTGATCCGCCCCATATAGCCGACGGAGTGGGCAAAGTGCGGCCCTTGCGGGTAATGCCGCACCAACTGCGCCACCACTTCCACACCCGGCAAACGGAACTGGTTCACGGCGATCCGCGCGATCTGCTCTTCGGTCAGCTCAAACAGGATCGGCACCGGCTCAAATGGCCGACGCCCCTGCTTCATGCGCTTTTCGAAGATCACCCGATCTTCCGGGGTCAACTGCAACACCTCGACGATCACATCGAGGATCTGCTGCCAGTCGCCGGAACGTTCGCGGGTCATGCTCAGGCTGAAGCTGGGCCGGTTGTCCGCAACCACTACACCATTGCGGTCGAAAATCAGGCCACGGGTCGGCGGAATCGGCTGCACATGCACCCGGTTGTTTTCCGACAATGTGGAGTGATAGTCGTACTGGATCACCTGTAGGAAATACAGACGAGCGATCAACACCCCGATCAACCCCACCACCAGAAAAGCGCCGAACACGACCCGCGCGCGTACCAGACGTGCGTCTTTCTCGTGGTCCTTGATGCGGATCGGCTGGGTCATCGGGAGGGGCGCAGACTATTTGTGGTAAGGGTGCCCGGACAGGACTGTCCAGGCGCGATACAGCTGTTCACCGATCAGAATCCTTACCAACGGGTGCGGCAACGTGAGCGCCGACAGCGACCAGCGCTGGTCGGCCCGCGCACAGACTTCCGGCGCCAGCCCTTCGGGGCCGCCGACCATGAAGTTGACCGTGCGCGAATCCAGGCGCCAGCGATCCAGTTCCACCGCCAACTGCTCGGTGCTCCAGGGTTTGCCGTGCACTTCCAGAGTGACGATGCGCTCGTTGGGGCCGACCTTGGCCAACATGGCTTCGCCTTCCTGACGGATAAAGCGTGCCACGTCGGCATTCTTGCCCCGGGTGTTGAGCGGTATCTCTACCAGTTCCAGCGACAGCTCAGCGGGCAGACGCTTGGCATACTCGTGCCAGCCTTCTTCCACCCACTTGGGCATGCGTGAACCGACAGCAATCAGACGCAGGCGCACAGCCGTTCCTTATTCCTGGTCTTTGTTGAGCTTGTCGAAGTGCGCGTGGCCCACTTCCGGGCTGTGGTGCTTGCCATCAGCCGCACGGCTCTGCTCGGCACCTTTCCACAGACGCTCCAGGTCGTAGAACTGGCGGGCGTTGGAGGTCATCATGTGAACGATCACGTCGTCCATGTCCAGCAGCACCCAGTCGCTGTCGCCCTTGCCTTCTTCACCCAGCGGCTTCACGCCTTGGGCTTTGACGGCTTCACGGACTTTATCCAGCATCGCGCCGATCTGACGGTTCGAGGTACCGGTAGCGATGATCATGAAGTCGGTGATGCTTTGCTTGTCACGTACGTCCAGCACCTGGATGTCCTGGGCCTTGACGTCTTCCAGGGCCGCCACGGCGACTTTTACCAGCTCTTCGCCAGCCAGTTCCGGGCCAACGTGGGCTTCAACTGGCAGCGGCGCGCTTTTGAAGGTGCCTTTGCGCTTAACTTTGCTTACGTCTTTGTTCGTCATATAAAACTCGTTTTGCTCGTATGTTCGGGCGCTCGCTGTACGAATGTTCGTACGTTCAAGCGCGCCTTTTCAGTTCGACGCACGGTAAAGCCCGTGCGCATCGATGTAGGCCAGGACCGCGTCAGGCACCAGGAAACGTACCGACTTACCGCTGGCCAGCAGTTGACGGATCTGGGTGGCGGACACCGCAAGCGGGGTCTGCCAGACGAATGCAATATTCCCGTTCGGCCCGGTCAGGGCCAAGGGGTCACTTACCGACCGCGCGGCCAGCAGGTTGCGCAAGGCATCCGGCGGTTCGCTGTCGGCATCCGGGCGTTGCAAAACCAGGATGTGGCAGTGCTGGAGGAGTTCCTCCCAGCGATGCCAAGAGGGCAGGCCGCAAAATGCGTCCCAGCCCAAAAGCAGAAACAACTGGTCATCAGCGGCCAACTCGGCGCGCATCAGCTCCAGGGTGTCAACAGTGTAGGACGGTTTATCGCGCTTGAGCTCGCGGTCGTCCACCACCAGGGGGGCAATGCCTTCTACCGCCAGGCGCACCATTTCCAGGCGCTGCCGTGGCGACACTTGCGGCGTATCGCGATGGGGCGGCCGGGCGTTGGGCATCACGCGCAATTCATCCAGCGCGAGGGCATCTGCGACTTCCAGGGCACTGCGCAAATGGCCAATGTGCACGGGGTCGAAGGTACCGCCGAGCAGCCCGATGCGTTTACCCATCAAGTGCGCACATGACCGTCGCCGAACACCACGTACTTCTCACTGGTCAGGCCTTCCAGGCCAACCGGGCCGCGGGCGTGCAGCTTGTCGGTGGAAATACCGATTTCCGCCCCGAGGCCATACTCGAAGCCGTCGGCAAACCGCGTCGAAGCGTTGATCATCACCGAAGCGGAATCCACTTCGTTGAGGAAACGCCGCGCATCGCTGAAATGCTCGGAGACAATGGCGTCGGTGTGCTTGGAGCCGTACTTGTTGATGTGTTCGATGGCCTCATCCAGGTCATCGACGATCTTGATCGACAGGATTGGCGCCGTATATTCGGTGTACCAATCCAGCTCGGTGGCTTCGATCACGTCCGCGCCCAGCAGCGCACGGGTACGCTCGCAACCGCGCAGTTCCACACCTTTGTCGCGATAAATGGCAGCCAGCGGCGGCAGCACGCGCTCGGCAATGCCGACGTGCACCAGCAGGGTTTCCATGGTGTTGCACGGCGCGTAGCGGTGGGTCTTGGCGTTGTCGGCGATGCGAATCGCCTTGTCGATGTCGGCAGCGATGTCGATGTACACGTGGCACACGCCGTCCAGGTGCTTGATTACCGGCACCTTGGCGTCGCGGCTGACGCGTTCGATCAGGCTCTTGCCACCGCGCGGCACGATCACGTCGACGAATTCCGGCATGGTGATCAGCGCGCCAACGGCGGCGCGGTCGGTGGTTTCCACCACTTGCACCACTTCGGCTGGCAACTCAGCCACGGCCAGGCCTTGCTGGATGCAGGTCGCAATGGCGCGATTGGAATTGATGGCTTCGGAACCGCCACGCAGGATGGTGGCGTTACCCGACTTGAGGCACAGGCTCGCGGCGTCGATGGTCACGTTCGGACGCGACTCATAAATGATGCCGATCACGCCCAGGGGCACGCGCATCTTGCCGACCTGGATACCGGACGGCAGGTAGCGCATGTCGCGGATTTCACCGATGGGGTCAGGCAGCTTGGCCACCTGACGCAGGCCTTCGATCATGTCGTCGATACGTGCCGGGGTCAGCGCCAGGCGGTCCAGCAGCGCCGGCTCCAGGCCATTGGCGCGGCCGTTGGCCAGGTCCAGCTCGTTGGCGGCGGTGAGCTCGGAGCGCGAAGCATCCAGAGCGTCGGCGGCCGCCAGCAGGGCGCGATTCTTCTGCGCAGTGCTCGCACGGGCGATCAACCGCGAGGCCTGACGGGCAGCGCGACCCAGGCGGGTCATGTAGTCAAGAACGGACTCAGTCATGGTCAGGGAGTCTTGGCAGGGAGGAAAGCGGCAGATTATAGCTGTGACGCCGCTCGACTGACAGCGGTGTGGGGCGGATGGTCGAAATGAACTGTAAAAACCTGGGGTTCAGCGGTAATTAAGGTGGGAGTTGTTATTATTCGGTCACATTTAGCCGTATTAACCCCAGGCCACCATGCCCAGCGTTTCGCCCCAACACCCCGCCAGCGCCCTGCCCGACGGCTTCTTCGACCGTGACGCACAGATTCTTGCGCGAGATCTGCTCGGAAAAGTCATACGCCATCGCGTCGGCGATATCTGGCTTTCGGCGCGAATTATCGAAACCGAAGCCTATTACGTGGCGGAAAAAGGCAGCCACGCTTCACTCGGCTACACAGAAAAGCGTAAGGCTTTGTTTCTGGACGGTGGGCATATCTACATGTACTACGCCCGTGGCGGTGATTCGCTGAACTTCAGCGCCCAGGGCCCGGGCAATGCCGTGCTGATCAAATCGGCTTATCCGTGGGTCGATGAACTGTCCGGCCCGGCCAGCCTGGCGCAGATGCTGTTGAACAACCCGGGCGCCAACGGCCACCCTCGCCCGTCGCAAAAGCTCTGCGCTGGCCAGACGTTGCTGTGCAAGGCGCTGGGATTGAAGGTGCCGATGTGGGATGCCAAGCGCTTCGACCCGCAGCGGCTCTTTGTTGAAGACGTGGGCCAGGTGCCAACAAACATCATCCAGACCACTCGTTTGGGTATCCCCAGCGGGCGAGATGAACATTTGATGTATCGCTTCGTCGATGCTGGCTACGCGCCTTATTGCACACGGAACCCGCTGCGGCGGGGCCAGGTCGAAGGCCGCGACTATTTTTTGATTTGAACATTGAGACCTGCAACACAGCTGATCCCCTGTGGGAGCTGGCTTGCCTGCGATAGCGGTGGCTCACGCCATCGCAGGCAAGCCAGCTCCCACCATTGATCTTCACTGTTTCAGGTTCTGTATTGCATAGATGGAGTGGATTTGTATGGGCCAATGGCTCGATAGCATCACCGGCTGGCTGACCCTCAACCCCGAATGGCTCGCGGTGGCGGTGTTTATCGTCGCGTGCGTGGAATGCCTGGCCATCGCGGGACTGATCGTGCCGGGCACGGTGTTGCTGTTTGCGATTGCCGCACTGGCCGGCAGCGGCGCCCTGTCGTTAAGTGAAACCCTGTTGCTGGGCTTTCTCGGCGGTTTACTCGGCGATGGGATTTCCTACTTCCTCGGCCGACACTTCCACCAGAACATCCGCCGCCTGCCCGGCCTGCGCCACCATCCAGAATGGATGAACGGCGCCGAAACCTACTTCCACAAGTACGGCATTGCCAGCCTGCTGGTCGGACGTTTCATCGGCCCTTTGCGCCCCATGTTGCCAATGGTCGCGGGTATGTGCGACATGCCGTTCCCGCGCTTCGCCGCCGTGAGCCTGCTGGCGGGCGCCGGCTGGTCGGTGGCCTATCTGCTGCCCGGCTGGGCGACCGGCGCGGCGTTCCGCCTGCCGTTGCCGGAAGGCTTCTGGCCGGAGGCCGGAGTGGTCACAGCCGCTATCGCCGTGTTGCTGGGCTTGAGCTTGAACAGCAGCCTGCGCGGCCATCGCCGCGCCACGTTGTGGATCGGTTGCGCGAGCCTGACTTTGTTGATCGCACTGTTTATCGGCTATCACCATCTGGATAACTTCGACCATGGCCTGATCGCCTTGGTGCAAGAACATCGCAGCCCGTGGCTGGACGAAGTGATGGTGCGCATCACCCAACTGGGCGAGTTCAAGAAGATGTTCGTCGCCAGCGCCGTGTTCACAGGCCTGTTGTTGCTGGCGCGACAATGGCGCCAGGCGGTATTTGTCGGCGCCACGCTGGCCGGCGCCGCCGTGATCAACACCGGTACCAAGCTGTTTTTCGCCCGTGGCCGCCCGGAAATTCTTACAGACCCGCTGACCAGTTTCAGTATGCCCAGCGGGCATGCGTCCGGCTCGTTCGCGTTTTTCCTGGCGCTGGCCGTGCTGGCCGGCCTGGGGCAACCGACACGCCTGCGTATGACTTGGCTGCTACTGGGCTGCATTCCGGCGGCGTTCATTGCCTTGTCGCGGGTGTACCTGGGGGCGCACTGGCCGACTGACATCTTGGCCGGCACCCTGCTGGCGATGGCGGTTTGCGCGTTCAGCCTGACCCTCAGCCAGTACCGCAGCCCACTGCCGGCCATGCCGCAAAAAACCTGGTGGTTGCTGCTGCCGGCAATCGTTGCGGTGCTGAGCTTCATCGCCCTCACCGGCACGTCCCACGCCCTGCTGCGCTACGCCTATTAAGTGAAGAGTTCACCCTGCAACTCGTCGAGCAGCATCTGGATCGCATCCAGCCGCTGCTGCGGATCGTCGAGTTGCAGCAGGTCGATCTTGTCGGCCTCGGTAAAGGGCAACAAGTAGGCGAGCTGGTTGCCCAAGGATTGCTGGCCCTCGGCCTGGGTGCCCATGTCCAGCGAGGCCACCATCGGGTGCTCGGCCAGGGCCTGGAGCAACGCCAGCAGGTCGGCGTCCTCTTCTTCCAGCGCCTGATCTGGCAGCTCTTCCAGCCATTGCACGTCGGCTACGAGCAAATTGTCCTTCTGCACCCCGGCGTCGCGCACACGGAAACGGCGCCCGCCTTCGACGCGAATGCCCAACAGGCCATTGTCCTGCTGCTTGAAGTCGCGGATCAGCGCTTCACAACCGATCAGTGCGTAGCCATCCGGGGCCATGCCCACCTCGCTGCCGTCGAGGATGCACACCACGCCAAAGCTTTCGCCCTTCTTCATGCAGCGGCTGATCATGTCCAGGTAGCGCGCCTCGAACAGTTGCAGGTCGAGGGTGCAGCCAGGGAACAGCACGGTATTGAGCGGAAACAGCGCCAGACTCATAAAGGTTTCCTTAACCCCGGTTTAAACGATCACCGACACAGCCAGCGGCAGGAACACTGCCGTGGCCACGCCCATCAGACTCATGGCCAGTGCCGCAAAGGCGCCGCACTCTTCGCTTTCCTGCAACGCCACCGAAGTACCGACGGCGTGGGCCGTCATGCCCAGCGCCATGCCGCGCGCTTCGGGGCTGTGCACGCCGAGGCGCGACAGGTAAGCCGGGCCGATCATCGCGCCGATCACCCCGGTGATCAGCACAAACACCGCCGCCAAGGCTGCCACGCCACCGATCTGTTCGGCCACCAGCATGGCGATTGGCGACGTCACCGACTTGGGCGCCATGGTCATCAGCATCATGTGTTCGGCGCCAAACCACCACCCCAGCAGCACACACAGACCGGTGGCCAACACCCCGCCTATCACCAGCGTAGTAAAAATCGGCCAGAACAATTGGCGAATGCGCCGCAGGTTCAAATAAAGCGGCACCGCCAACGCGACGGTCGCAGGGCCCAGGAGGATGCCCATGATCTCCGTGCTCTTGCGGTACTCGGCGTAGCTCAAGCCGCAGGTGAGCAAGACGCCGATCACCAGCAGCATCGACACCAGCACTGGCTGTAGGAAAATCCAGCGGGTTTTCTCGAAACCAGCCAGCACCAACTGATAGGCGCCCAGGGTGATGCCGATGCCGAACAAGGGGTGATGAATCACCGCGGTCCACGCGCCGTGCCAGTCGAAGATCATTGGTCCTTCTCCTTGCGCTTGACCATCTGCTGCATCAACACGCCGACAAAGCCCATGGCAATCACCAGCGACAGCACCAGCGCACCGACGATGGCCCAGAAGTCCGCCGCGATGTCCTTGGCGTACACCATCACCCCGACGGCGGGTGGCACCAGCAGCAATGGCAGGTAGCGCAACAGGCTGCTGGCCGCCAGGCTCAGGGGCTCGCCGACCTCGCCATTCCAGATCAGAAAACCGAGCATCAGCAGCAAGCCGATGATCGGCCCCGGCAATATCGGCAGCAGCAAATGGTTGAGCGCCGTGCCGATCAATTGGAACAGCACCAGCCATGTCAGTCCGCGTAACAGCATCCGTTCTCCCCCCGTCAAAACTCGCCCGCATTATAAGCACGCCAGCCCTATGCTTCGGCATTCGCCAAAAGCATGGTGGGTTGACCGAGCCTGTTGCCCATGATGATCTAAGATGGATTTCGCACACCTATAAAAACCGATGAACCAAGGAGAGACGCAATGCCCTATGTACCTGTAGCGCAGCTCAAAGATTATGTCGGCAAGGAACTGGGACGTTCCGAATGGCTCACCATCGACCAGGCGCGGATCAACCTGTTCGCCGAGGCCACTGGCGATCATCAGTTCATCCACGTCGATCCGGTCAAGGCCGCGCAAACCCCGTTTGGCAGCACGATTGCCCACGGCTTCCTGTCGTTGTCGCTGATGCCCAAGTTGATGGAAGACATCCTGATCATGCCTGAGGGCCTGAAGATGGCCGTCAACTACGGCCTGGACAGCGTGCGGTTTATCCAGCCGGTCAAGGTCAACTCCAAGGTGCGCCTGAACGTGACACTGACCGACGTCACCGAGAAAAAACCCGGGCAATGGCTGTTCAAGGCCACCGCTACCCTGGAAATCGAAGGCCAGGAAAAACCCGCCTACATCGCCGAGTCGCTGTCACTCTGCTTCGTGTAAGCCCGGCCCTGTGGTGAGGCACTGAAACTCACCACAGGGTATGTAAATTTATGTATGAACCTCGCGGCTGCGGCATACTCGGCGCTCAATTACCCGGATCCCGCTATGCGCCCACTTGCTCCCCTTGCCCTTGCCCTGTTGCTCACCGCTTGCGGAGACGGCGAATCGCTGTTGCCGCCCGATGCGCGCCTGCCCGATGGCGGCCGCTACCGGGGTGATGTGGTCAATGGCTTGCTGCAAGGCCAAGGCCGTGTGGACTACCCCAACGGCAGTTGGTACGCCGGCCAGTTCGACAAGGGCCAGTGGCACGGCCAGGGCGAATGGCATGGCAGCAACGGCGAAATCTATAAAGGCGAGTTCCAGCAAGGCCTGTTCGATGGCCAGGGCAGCCTGACCACGCCGGGCAGCAGCTACGTCGGCGGCTTCAAGCGCGGCCGACGCAACGGCGAAGGCACCCTCAAAGAGGGGCAGATGACCTATCGCGGCGAATTCAATGCCGACCAGTATTCCGGCCTCGGTCGCCTGGAACTGGCGGACGGCAGCCAATACCAGGGCCAGTTCGCCCACGGCAAGCCGAATGGCGAAGGCCAGCGCAACGACGACAGCGGCAACCAGTTCAGCGGCCACTTCGTCGATGGCCAGCTCGAAGGCAACGGCACCTTCAACAGCGCCGACGGCGACATCTATGTCGGCCAGTTCAAACAGAACCAGCTCAACGGCAAAGGCCGCTATGAAAACGCCGACGGCGACGTGTGGATCGGCCAGTTCAAGGAAGGCGCACTGAGCGGCAAAGGCGAGTTGATCGGCGTGGACGGCAGCCACTATGTTGGCCAGATCAGCGATTGGCGCTTTACCGGTGAAGGGCGCCTGAACCTCACCGATGGCAGCTTCTATATCGGCGGTTTCGACAGCGACAGCTACCAGGGCCGTGGCACCCTCGTCCTCACCGATGGCACCGTACAGGCCGGCACCTGGGTCAACGGCATGCGCGTACGCGACGCCGACGGCAAGCTGCTGCCCGACCCGCTGGAAACCGGCGTATTGGCCCAAGGCCACTTGCTCGATGCCGCCCTCGCTGCCGTGCCCGCCTCGACCCCCGCCGTCGAGCTGTACAGCCTGGTGCTGGCCGGTGATGGCAAACAAAGCGTGTTCCTGCGCGAGGCCGACTACGTCAGCAACATGCTCGCCACCCGTTTCGGCGCGCGCGGGCAGATCCGCCTGGTCAACCACCGCGACCACATCGCCGACCGCCCCCTGGCCACCCGCGAAAGCCTGCGCCGCGCCGTGCTGACCTTGGCCGAACGCACAGGGCCGGAAGACCTGGTATTCATTTACCTGACCAGCCACGGCACCCACGAGCATGAGCTGGTACTGGACCAACCGCGCATGGAGCTGGCCGACCTGCCGGCTGATGAGTTGGCCGCCGTGCTCGCACCGCTGAAAGACCGCGACAAGATCATCGTGATTTCCGCCTGTTATTCCGGGGGATTCATCCCGGCGCTGAAAGACGAGCGCACCCTGATCATGACTGCCTCGCGCGCCGACCGCGTGTCCTTCGGCTGCTCCGAAGAGGCCGACTTCACCTACTTCGGCGACGCCCTCTTCGCCCAAGCCTTCAACCAGACCGACGACCTGCAACAAGCCTTCAAGCTGGCGCAACTGCACGTAACCGAACGGGAGCAGGCCGATAACTTCGAAGCCTCCGAACCGCAGATCTGGGCCCCGAAAGGGGTGCTCGCCCACTGGCAACTTTTACGCAAGCAGCAGGCACGAAAGGCGCTCGAAAGCGTCTCAATGAATAGCAAGGAAGCCAAAGGCAACTAAGCTGTAACGTGTAACAAGGGGGAAACACCATGTACCTGACGCCTCAGCATATCTTGCTCGCCGGAGCCTCCGGCCTCACCGGCGAGCATCTGCTTGACCGCCTGCTCAACGAACCCACCGTAACCCGCGTGCTGGCGCCCAGCCGCAAGCCACTGGCCGAACATCCGCACCTGGAGAACCCGGTAGGTGACCCGGCGGTGTTCCTGCCGCAACTGAGCGGCCGCGTGGATATCGCCTTCTGCTGCCTGGGCACCACCATCAAGCAGGCCGGATCGGAAGCAGCGTTCCGCGCGGTCGACCTGGACATGGTGGTGGCCTTCGCCAAGCGCGCGCGGGAGATGGGCGCACGGCACCTGATCGTGATCAGCGCGATTGGCGCCGACCCGAAATCGTCGATCTTCTACAACCGTGTCAAAGGCGAAATGGAACAAGCGCTCAAAGCCCAGGGCTGGCCGCAACTGACCATCGTGCGGCCGTCGCTGTTGCTGGGCGAGCGCCTGGAACCGCGTCTGGCCGAGCAACTGGCCGGGCCACTGTCGAAGCTGATTCCGGGCAAATACCGCGGCATCGAGGTCTGCGAACTGGCCCGGGCCATGTGGCGCCTGGCGCTGGAAGAGCAGGATGGGGTGCGGGTGGTGGAGTCCGATGAGCTGCGCAAGCTAGGCAAGTGATTTTGCGGTGCCTGGGCCGGCCTCTTCGCGGGCAAGCCCGCTCCCACACTGGATCGGGTTCACACAGTTCAAATGTGGGAGCGGGCTTGCCCGCGAAGAGGCCAGCACAGGCACCTACTTATCTTAAAGTCCGCCTGTGGCGTTAAATCCCACCCCCAACACCGTCAACACCGACAACGGCAACAACAAGGTATCGAGCAACGCACTCGCCGGCAGGTCCACCCCCGGATAACTCGGCGCCTCAGCCCCAAACCGGTCCTTGGCGCAGCAGCCGCCATTCATTGCATACAAATCCAACCGCGTACCGGCATACACCACCGGCGCGCCAGGTTGCGCCGCATCCAGCGTGCGCGCAGTGGCGCAGCCGGTCAGTTGCAGCACCAGTACCAGCAGCAGCGCCTTATTCATCGCTGCTCAAATGGTGCTCACCCCAACGCGGCAGCATGTCCTGGGGAATATTCAGCAGGTTCAGGATGCGCGCCACCACAAAATCCACCAAATCATCGATGGTCTGCGGCTGGTGATAGAAACCCGGCGACGCCGGCAAGATGGTCACGCCCATGTTCGACAACTTGAGCATGTGCTCCAGGTGAATGCTTGAGTACGGCGCTTCACGCGGCACCAGGATCAACTGGCGGCGCTCCTTCAAGGTCACATCCGCCGCGCGCTCGATCAGGTTGTTGCACGCGCCCGTGGCAATCGCCGACAAGGTGCCGGTGGAACACGGCACCACCACCATTGCTGCCGGTGCGCCGGAGCCGGAAGCCACCGGTGACATCCAGTCTTCCTTGCCGTAGACCTTGATCTGGCCCGCCGCCGCGCCGGTGTATTCGGTAAGGAACGCCTGCATCATCTGCACCTTGGGCGGCAGGGCGACGTCGGTCTCGGTAGCCATCACCAACTGCGCGGCCTTGGAAATCAGGAAGTGCACCTCGCGGTCTTCGCGCACCAGGCAATCCAGCAAGCGCAGGCCATAGGGCGCGCCGGAAGCGCCGGTCATCGCCAGGGTCACGCGTTCCGGGCCGCTCACTTCAGCGCCTCGGCGAGTTTGCCGTGCAGGCCGCCGAAGCCGCCGTTGCTCATCACCACCACATGGGTGCCGGGCTTGGCGAGTTGCTTGACGTGTTCAATGATGCCCTCGATGGAATCGCAGACCGTTGATGGCACGGTGCACAGCCCGGCAATCGCCGGCAGGTCCCAGCCCAGGTTGGCCGGCGCGTACCAGACCACCTGGTCGGCGTCGTTGACGCTTTCCGGCAGGCCATCGCGGTGCGCGCCGAGTTTCATGGAGTTGGAACGCGGCTCGACAATCGCAATGATCGGCGCGTCGCCCACGCGTTTGCGCAGGCCGTCCAGCGTGGTCGCAATCGCCGTCGGGTGGTGGGCAAAGTCGTCGTAGATGGTAATCCCATTCACGTCGGCGACTTTTTCCATGCGGCGTTTCACGCTCTTGAACGCGCTCAATGCAGCGATGCCCATGGATGGCACCACGCCCACATGACGTGCGGCGGCCAAGGTCACCAGGGCATTGGCCACGTTGTGCTGGCCGGTCATGTCCCAATCGACGGTGCCTTGGGCCTCGCCTTCAAACAGCACTTCAAAGCGGGAGCCGTCTTCGCTGAGCAACTTGACCTGCCATTGGCCGCCCACGCCGGTGGTTTGCACCGGGGTCCAGCAGCCCATGTCGATCACACGCTGCAAGGCCGGTTCGGTGGTTGGGTGGATCACCAGGCCTTCGCTCGGAATGGTGCGCACCAAATGGTGGAACTGCCGCTCGATGGCCGCCAGATCCGGGAAGATGTCCGCGTGATCGAACTCAAGGTTGTTCAGGATCGCCGTGCGTGGGCGGTAGTGCACGAACTTGGAGCGCTTGTCGAAGAAGGCGCTGTCGTATTCATCCGCTTCAATCACGAAGAACGGCGTATCGCCCAGGCGCGCCGACACCGAGAAGTTCTGCGGCACACCGCCAATCAGGAAACCCGGGCTCATGCCAGCATGTTCCAGCACCCAGGCGAGCATGCTGCTGGTGGTGGTCTTGCCGTGGGTGCCCGCGACAGCCAGTACCCAGCGGCCTTGCAGCACATGGTCCGCCAGCCACTGTGGGCCGGAGACATATGGCAAACCTTTATTGAGGACGTATTCGACCGCCGGGTTGCCACGCACCATGGCGTTGCCGATCACTACCAGGTCCGGGACCGGGTCGAATTGCGCCGGGTCGTAACCCTGGGTCAGCTCAATGCCTTGAGCTTGCAGTTGCGTGCTCATGGGTGGGTAAACGTTGGCGTCGGAGCCAGTAACGTGATGGCCCAGTTCCTTGGCAAGGACCGCCATCGAACCCATGAAAGTGCCGCAAATACCAAGAATATGAATGTGCATAGTCGACCTCGTAAACATCGAGGCAGGTTAGCGCAGGGAGGGGGAAATGGCACTCTTTATGCGGCCAGCGGCCAAGCGAAGTGCAACCCGCACTTCGCCCGGCAACCGGCGTTTCAAGCCCTGGCAAGTGCCTGCTCTTCGTTTTCACTCTGCTTGATTGCGGCGATGACACGCACCTTCTCATACGACTCGGCCATCCGTTCGAAGCGTTTTTCAATCACCTCCAGGCGTGCCTTGGCATCGGCAGGCACCGTGGTGCCCGGCTTATAAGGTTTGAAGATAATCCCGTTCTGGCGAGTGGCCTTTTTTAGCTGCTGCTCTGATACATCAAGCAACTTCTCCAGGTTGCTGAGACGCCCCGCGTCATCTTTCGGCCAACTGTCGTTTTTGGTGAACACACTCTGAGTATTCCCAAGAATAAACATCACCGTAGAGGCCATCCCTAATAGCTGGGTCTCTGCATCATCCAGTTGCGGGCCAAGGGCCGTTTCGGATTGCACCGCAGGCGTCACGCTCTTGGGCTGACTGGTAGCGGTCGGTAAAAACGGTGGTGGCAACACGCCCGGTGCGTAATTCGCCTTGATCGCCTCCCCGGTGGCCACGGAGCCGGCATAGGCCCCGACGTTGATCGGTGCGCTGACCATGCCGGTAATGCCAGCGCTGATAAAGGCGTCCCGCGCAACCTGGCCGGCTTTGGGGGCCGAAGAAATGACGCCAGCCTTGACCAGGCTATCGGCGTCGATAAGCCGCTTGGCAGCCTCGGCAACGCTCATTTTCGGCGATTGCTTGGCCAGATCGGCTAACAGCAACGCGTCATTTTTTTTGACTTTGTTGGCATGGATAACCGCATCGCCCAGATTCTGAAAGCGGTTGATCGGGGAAGGTTGTACAGAGCCAGACGGTTTGCCTGGTGTCCTCGGCTTGGGTATTGGCGGCACAACCGGCTTGGGGGCGATAGGCGGCTTGACTGGCACAACGACAGGAGGCACCGCCGGTGGCTTGCTGCCAAACCACGAAAAAAAGCCTTTGTCCTTTATGCCGCGCTTGCTGCGAGCCAAAGGCTGTTCATGGATATCGCTGCTGCTTGGAACCGTCGGCACAACAGGTTTATCGACAGTCGCCGGTGGCAGGGAAACAAATGGAACTGTTGGCGTTGTAATGATCATCGTGTTCACCCGAGTGATTTTTATTGAATGAAAACACCTTGAGCAGTTGCCCTAATTGAGTGAGCAACCAGCGCTGAACAGTTCCTGTGGGAACATGCCAACTCAATGCGTGTGGAACTTTCCACTTAACAATAAAAAATCAACTAAGCCGAACCCTGAAAAGAACATCCTCCTACAACCCTTGGTTATGTCGGCGTAAAACGGGTAATCCCATGTTTGCGCAACTTACGATACAACGTATTGCGACTGACACCGAGGTGCTCTGCGGTTTGCGTCATGCGCCAATGTTGGCGCTCCAGCGCCGCGAGCAAGGTCTGGCGTTCGGCATCATCGAGCGGCAACTCGCTGACCTTGTTCAACGGGGCCTGGTGCAGCAGCGCAGGCAAGTCGGCCAGCCCGATTCGCCCGTCATCACACAACGCCACCAACGTGCGCAAGACCGTACGCAGCTGCCGCACATTGCCTGGCCAGGCATAGGCCAACAACGCTTGCCGCGCCGCGGGCTCAAGGCTGATCGACTGGCCACGCGCCTCCTCGGCCAGCAGGAAGTCGAGCAACTGCGCTTTGTCGCTGCGCTCGCGCAACGCCGGCAGCGCCACTTCCAGGCCATTGAGACGGTAATACAAGTCCTCGCGAAAGCTGCCGTCCTGCACGCGTGCCAGCAGATTGCGGTGCGTGGCACTGATGATTCTGACATTCACCGCCTCAGGTTCGCCGCCGATGGGCACCACCTGGCGGTCTTCCAACACCCGCAACAAACGCGTCTGCAACGCCAGGGGCATGTCACCGATTTCGTCGAGGAACAGCGTGCCGCCGTCGGCCTGTTGCAGCTTGCCGCGCATGCCATCCTTAAGCGCGCCGGTGAAACTGCCGCCGCGATAGCCGAACAGTTCGCTTTCGATCAGGCTTTCGGGGATAGCCGCACAGTTGAGTGCAACAAACGCTTTGCCCTCACGCAGGCTGGCGTGATGCACAGCCTTGGCGAAGGCCTCCTTGCCGGAGCCGGTTTCGCCATTGATCAGCAAGGGGACATCGCGTTCGAATACCCGCAGCGCCTTGCGAAAATCGTTTTGCAGGGCCGGATCGCCCAGGCAGATCCCCGGCAGACGCGCAGGTGCGGGCTTGACCACAGGCGCCAAAGGGCTGCGCGACTGGCCACGCAACGCCGCGAACAAGTGCCGGCCATCACGGGTACGCAGCGGCCAACTGGCGGTGGCATTGGCGCTGGCGCGGCCAAGCAATTGGTCCAGGGAACAGTCGAAAAATGTATCCACCGTGCGCCCCAGCAAGCCGGCGCGGGCCTGCCCCAGCAGGTTCAACGCGCTCTGGTTGACCGCACAAATCCGCCCGTCGCCGTCGAATGCCAGCAGCCCCTCGCTGAACAACCCGACCGACTCCGCCTGCAAGTGAAACCGCAACAACCAATGGTTTTCAAAATGACGCAGGAAGTAACAACTCTCGATCATCTTCGCTGACAGATTCACCAGCGCCATGGTGTGAAACTGGCTCTGGCGCGATACCGCTTCGCGCGCCGAAGACACATCCAGTACCGCGAGCAAGTCACCGTGAGGGTCGAAGACCGGGCTCGCCGAGCAGGTCAGCCCGGTATGCCGGCCACGAAAGTGTTCATCGCGATGAATCGTCAGGGACTGCCGCTCCACCAGGCAGGTGCCGATGCCATTGGTGCCCTCGCAGGCTTCGCTCCAATCCGCGCCGAGCCACAGCCCGGCGCGCTCGAAAATCTTGCGCTCGGACGGCGCGGTGACGCAGTTGAGGATCACGCCGCGCGCATCCGTGAGCAGCACCGCATGACCGGCGCCTGAGAGCTGCTGGTGCAAGCTGTTCATCTCGCTGCCGGCGATGTGCAGCACTTGTTGCAGGCGCTCACGGCTTTCCAGCAAGCGACCGTGCTCAAGCACCGTGGGCGCGAGGGTCTGCGCAGGGTCGAGATGGTAGTCCTCCAGGCAACGCAACCAGGAGCGGGCGATGGAGGGATCGCTGGCGGGGCCTTGGGAGCGCTCTTGGCCACGGGTGACCGTTAACACTTGCTGGGCATGGCGGCTGAAATGATCGTTGTGCATTTCTTATTATTCTCCCTGCGTGAGAACGCCCAGCATCCCCCAGCCATCCGACCAATGCAATCCCGGGCCGACCCGCCGGTCACAGGCTGTACCGTTTATGGCACAAAGTGTCACGTTGCCTGTACCAACCCTGCTACAGCAACGCGCTGCAACACACCTCAACCCCCTGATTTCACTGGCCCACAACGCAGTGGCCCAACCTTTGCTCTACGCTTAACAAGCGCAGCAGCGCTGCACTCCAATAAACATAAAAGCCAGGAGATACCCACCATGCGTTACGCACACCCCGGTACTGAAGGCGCCATCGTTTCGTTCAAGGCCAAATACGGCAATTACATCGGTGGCGAATTCGTTGCGCCGGTCGATGGCAACTATTTCACCAACACCTCGCCGGTCAACGGCAAGCCTATCGCCGAATTCCCGCGCTCCACTGCCAAAGACATCGACAAGGCGCTCGACGCCGCCCACGCCGCTGCGGACGCCTGGGGCAAGACTTCGGTGCAGGACCGCTCGCTGGTGCTGCTGAAAATCGCCGACCGCATCGAACAGAACCTCGAACTGCTGGCCATCACCGAAACCTGGGACAACGGCAAAGCCGTGCGTGAAACCCTCAACGCCGACATCCCGCTGGCCGCCGACCACTTCCGCTACTACGCCGGCTGCATTCGCGCCCAGGAAGGAAGCAGCGCCGAAATCAACGAACACACCGCCGCCTACCACTTCCACGAGCCGCTGGGCGTGGTGGGCCAGATCATCCCGTGGAACTTCCCGCTGCTGATGGCCGCCTGGAAACTCGCCCCGGCCCTGGCCGCCGGCAACTGCGTGGTGCTCAAGCCGGCCGAACAAACGCCGCTGGGCATCAACGTGCTGCTGGAAGTGATCGGCGACCTGCTGCCACCGGGCGTGCTCAACGTGGTGCACGGCTTCGGTAAAGAAGCCGGTGAAGCGCTGGCCACCAGCAAGCGCATCGCCAAGATTGCGTTCACCGGCTCCACGCCGGTGGGTTCGCACATCATGCATGCTGCGGCCACCAACATCATTCCGTCCACCGTTGAGCTGGGTGGCAAGTCGCCAAACATCTTCTTCGAAGACATCATGAAGGCCGAGCCGTCCTTTATTGAGAAGGCTGCCGAAGGCCTGGTGCTGGCGTTCTTCAACCAGGGTGAAGTGTGCACCTGCCCGTCCCGTGCGCTGGTGCAAGAGTCGATCTACGACGACTTCATGAAAGTAGTGATGAAGAAGATCGTGGCAATCAAACGCGGCGACCCGCTGGACACCGACACCATGGTCGGCGCCCAGGCGTCCGAGCAGCAGTTCGACAAGATCCTGTCCTACCTGGAAATCGCCAAGGGCGAAGGCGCGCAATTGCTCACGGGCGGCAAGGTCGAGAAGCTCAGCGGCGATATGGCCGGCGGCTATTACATCCAGCCGACCCTGCTCAAGGGCACCAATGAAATGCGCGTGTTCCAGGAAGAAATCTTCGGCCCGGTGGTGAGCATCACCACGTTCAAGGACGAAGCCGAAGCCCTGGCGATTGCCAACGACACCGAGTTCGGCCTGGGTGCCGGCCTGTGGACCCGTGATATCAATCGTGCGTACCGCATGGGCCGGGCGATCAAGGCGGGCCGCGTGTGGACCAACTGCTACCACCTGTACCCGGCGCATGCCGCGTTTGGCGGTTACAAGAAATCCGGTGTGGGCCGTGAGACGCACAAGATGATGTTGGATCATTACCAGCAGACCAAGAACTTGCTGGTGAGCTACGACATTAATCCGTTGGGTTTCTTCTAACTAACGGACAAACAGCCTGTTCCCACATTTGCAATGCAATCAAGTGTGGGAGCTGGCTTGCCTGCGATAGCGGTGTGTCATTCAACAGAGATATTGGCTGTGCCGGCCTCATCGCAGGCAAGCCCGCTCCCACACTTGGATCTTCATAAGTACTTGCTTACATGCATTCGGCGCACAGATGCCGAGTTAAAAACAATAACAATGAAAGGTACTTCCCCATGCCTAGCGAACCGACTGGATCTTCCGTCGACTTCGAAAAAGTCGATTCCCAATACTTCCAACAACGCGAACTGAAAAAAGGCGCCGCCGGCTGGGTGCTATTAGTGGGCCTTGGTGTTGCCTACGTCATCTCCGGCGACTACGCCGGCTGGAACTTCGGCCTGGCCCAAGGCGGCTGGGGCGGCATGTTCCTCGCCACATTGCTGATGGCCACCATGTACCTGTGCATGTGTTTTTCCCTGGCCGAGTTGTCCTCCATGATTCCTACCGCCGGCGGTGGCTACGGCTTTGCCCGCAGTGCATTCGGGCCCTGGGGCGGGTTCCTCACCGGCACCGCAATCCTGATTGAATACGCCATCGCCCCCGCCGCCATCGCGGTGTTTATCGGTGCGTATTGCGAGTCGCTGTTCGGCATTGGCGGCTGGATGATTTACCTGGCGTTCTACATCATCTTTATCGGCATCCACATCTTTGGCGTCGGCGAAGCCTTGAAGCTGATGTTTGTGATTACCGCCGTCGCCGCGATTGCCTTGGGCGTGTTCCTGGTGGCGATGGTGCCGCACTTCAATGTCGCTAACCTGTTGGATATTCCGGTGACGGAAGCCAAGGGCGCCAGCACCTTCCTACCCTTTGGCTACGTGGGTGTGTGGGCGGCGATTCCTTATGCCATCTGGTTTTTCCTCGCCGTAGAAGGCGTGCCGTTGGCGGCTGAAGAAACCAAGAACCCAAAACGCGACCTGCCGCGCGGTTTGATTGGCGCCATTGTGGTGCTGACCAGTTTCGCCCTGCTGATCCTGGTGATCGCACCGGGCGGCGCGGGCACCTACGCGCTGGTCAAATCCGGCAACCCGCTGGTTGAAGCGTTGGCCCTGTCCTACGGCGGTTCCACCTGGATGGGCAGTTTCGTCAACCTGGTCGGCCTGGCCGGCTTGATCGCCAGCTTTTTCTCGATTATCTACGCCTATTCGCGGCAGATCTTCGCGCTTTCCCGGGCCGGTTACCTGCCGCGCAAACTGTCGCAGACCAACAAGAGCAAGGCGCCGGTGCTGGCGCTGGTGATCCCCGGCATCATCGGTTTTGGCCTGTCGCTGACCGGCCAGGGTGACTTGCTGATCCTAGTGGCGGTGTTTGGCGCGACCATTTCCTACGTGCTGATGATGGCCGCGCACATCACCCTGCGCATCCGTCGCCCCAAAATGGACCGTCCGTACCGCACACCCGGTGGCATCTTCACCTCCGGCGTCGCCTTGGTCCTGGCCTGCGTGGCCGTGGTGGCGGGCTTCCTGGTGGATCCGCGCGTGGTGATTGGCGCCGCGATCATCTATGGAGTATTAATTGCTTACTTTGCTTTCTACAGCCGGCATCACTTGGTAGCAGGCACGCCCGAAGAGGAATTCGCGGCGATCCAGGCCGCAGAAGCCGCCTTGCACTAACTGCCGTAAACCTCGACGCGGGCGTCTGCCCGCGTCGTCAAGGAGACACTGTATGGCAAGCTTTTCCCACGCGGTGGGTACACAAACCTACCGCTTCGACAGCCTGAAAGACGTGATGGCGAAGGCCAGCCCCGCACGTTCCGGGGATTTCCTCGCCGGCGTGGCCGCGCAGAACGACGGCGAGCGGGTCGCGGCGCAAATGGCGCTGGCCAATATCCCGCTGAAACACTTCCTCGAAGAAGCGCTGATTCCATATGAAAGCGATGAAGTCACCCGGCTGATCATCGACACCCACGATAAACAAGCATTTGCCGTGGTCAGCCACCTGACCGTCGGCGGCCTGCGCGACTGGCTGCTCAGCGACGCCGCCGACGAACACAGCCTACGCGCGCTGGCGCCGGGGCTGACACCGGAGATGGCCGCCGCCGTCTCCAAGATCATGCGCGTGCAGGACCTGGTGCTGGTGGCGCAGAAGATCCGCGTGGTCACCCAGTTCCGCGGCACCATGGGCCTGCGCGGGCGTTTATCCACACGCCTGCAACCGAACCATCCTACAGACGAACCGGCAGGCATCGCCGCGAGCATTCTCGACGGCCTGCTCTACGGCAACGGCGACGCCATGATCGGCATCAACCCGGCCACCGACAGCATCGCTTCGATCTGCGCGATGCTGGAGATGCTCGACGCGATCATCCAACGCTACGAGATCCCGACCCAGGCCTGCGTGCTGACCCACGTCACCACCTCGATCGAAGCGATCAACCGTGGCGTGCCGCTGGACCTGGTGTTTCAGTCGATTGCCGGCACCGAGGCGGCCAACGCCAGTTTCGGCATCAACCTCAACGTGCTGCAGGAAGGTTACGACGCGGGCCTGAGCCTGAATCGCGGCACCCTGGGCCAGAACTTGATGTATTTCGAAACCGGCCAGGGCAGCGCCTTGTCGGCCAATGCGCACTTTGGCGTGGACCAGCAAACCTGCGAAACCCGCGCGTATGCGGTGGCGCGGCACTTCAAGCCGTTTTTGGTGAATACCGTGGTCGGTTTTATCGGCCCCGAGTACCTGTACAACGGCAAACAGATCATCCGCGCCGGCCTCGAAGACCACTTCTGCGGCAAGTTGCTGGGCGTGCCGATGGGTTGCGACATCTGCTACACCAACCACGCCGAAGCCGACCAGGACGACATGGACACCCTGCTGACCCTGCTCGGCGTGGCCGGGATCAACTTCATCATGGGCATCCCCGGCTCCGACGACATCATGCTCAACTACCAGACCACCTCGTTCCACGACGCGTTGTATGCCCGGCAAACCTTGGGTTTAAAGCCGGCGCCGGAATTTGAACAGTGGCTGGCGAAAATGGGCATCTTCACGCAAGCCGACGGCAAGGTGCGCTTCGGCAACAGCCTGCCACCGGCATTTCGCCAAGCCTTGGCGCAATTGGGATGAAGGAGCCGCCCGTGCAACTCGACCTACCAGAGAACCCGTGGCTGGAACTGCGCCGCCTGACCCCGGCGCGCATTGCCCTGGGCCGTACCGGCACCAGCATTCCCACCAATGCCCAGCTGGACTTCCAGTTCGCCCACGCTCAGGCGCGGGACGCGGTGCACCTGCCTTTCGACCACGCCGGCCTCAGTGGCCAGTTGGCCGAGCGCGGCCGTGACAGCCTGCTGCTGCACAGCGCCGCGACGGACCGGCACAGCTACCTGCAACGCCCGGACCTGGGGCGACGCTTGAGCGATGAATCGGCACAGGCGCTGCGTGACCATGCGGAGGCCAATCCTGGCGGCGTGGACCTGGCGGTGGTAGTAGCCGATGGCCTGTCCGCACTGGCCGTGCATAAACACACGTTGCCGTTTCTGACACGCATGGAAGAACAGACCCACGCCGAAGGCTGGTCCTTGTCGCCCGTGATCCTGGTAGAACAAGGCCGCGTGGCCGTGGCCGATGAGATTGGCCAACTGCTCGGCGCGAAGATGGTGGTGATCCTGATCGGCGAGCGGCCGGGGCTCAGCTCGCCGGACAGCCTGGGGCTGTATTTCACCTACAACCCCAAGGTCGGCCTTACCGATGCGTATCGCAATTGCATCTCCAACGTGCGCCTGGAAGGCCTTAGCTACGGCATGGCCGCCCATCGCCTGCTTTACTTGATGCGAGAGGCGTGTCGCCGACAGCTGTCGGGGGTCAATCTCAAGGATGAGGCGCAGGTGCAGACCATCGAATCGGATGATCCCGACCTGATGAAAGGTAATTTCCTGCTCAGTTCACCGGATGACTGATCGCTGCACGATTGCGCTTTTTCACGCCATTAGGCAGCATCGAGTCACGGCCGCTTGTGTGGTCATACCCCATTTGGAAGTTGAGGCCTGACATGCGGATTACTCAAGCGACCCTGGAACACCTGGACCTGTTGACCCCGTTGTTCGTCAAATACCGCGAATTCTACGGGGCGTTGCCCTTCCCGGATTCGTCGCGGGCCTTCCTGGAAAAGCGCCTGCGGCGCAAGGAATCGGTGATTTACCTGGCCCTGGCCGATGATGATGACAAGAAGCTGCTGGGGTTTTGTCAGCTGTATCCGAGCTTTTCGTCGTTGTCGCTCAAGCGCGTGTGGATTCTCAACGACATCTACGTGGCCGAAGACGCCCGCCGGCAATTGGTGGCGGACAACCTGATGCGCACGGCGAAAAAAATGGCCAAGGAAACCCATGCCGTGCGGCTGCGGGTGTCCACCAGCAGTGACAATGAAGTGGCGCAGAAGACGTACGAGTCGATCGGGTTCCGTGAAGATACGGAGTTCAAGAACTACGTGCTGCCGATCAGCGAGGACTGACCATAGATCCCACAAGCACCACAAATCCCCTGTGGGAGCGGGCTTGCTCGCGAACGCGGTGGTTCAGTTAGAGCATCTTTGACTGACACACCGCATTCGCGAGCAAGCCCGCTCCCACATTTTGGATCGGTGTATATCCTTACAAATCGCGACATCCCCCGCTACAAAACCAACAGGCTTTTCACCTCTCGATCCGTATAATGCGAGCCTTTCAAGGATGTAAGAATCGCGACAAATACTTGTAGCCATACTTACCCAAGCTTCCGCACTGGCCTGCTGAGCCGAGCCATTCACACAGGTGCCATCCATGGATTTCAACCCGCTCGACCTTATCCTGCATCTCGACGTTTACCTCGACATGCTGGTAACCAACTACGGTCCGTGGATCTACGCCATTCTGTTCCTTGTCATCTTTTGCGAAACCGGCCTGGTGGTCATGCCGTTCCTGCCGGGTGATTCGCTGCTGTTCATTGCTGGCGCGGTGGCAGCCGGCGGCGGCATGGACCCGGTCTTGCTCGGCGGCCTGTTGATGCTGGCGGCGATACTCGGCGACAGCACCAACTATGTGATCGGGCGAACAGCCGGAGAACGCTTGTTCAGCAACCCGAACTCGAAAATCTTCCGTCGCGACTACCTGCAAAAAACCCACGACTTCTACGGCAAGCACGGCGGCAAAACCGTGACCCTGGCGCGCTTCCTGCCGATCCTGCGCACGTTTGCGCCGTTCGTCGCCGGCATCGCCCGCATGCCTTACCCGCGCTTCTTTGGTTTCAGCGTGCTGGGCACCATCCTCTGGGTCGGCGGCCTCGTAACCCTGGGCTACTTCTTCGGCAACGTGCCGTTTATCAAGAAGAACCTCTCGCTGCTGGTGGTGTTTATCATCCTGCTGTCGCTGGTGCCGATGATCATTGGCGTGTTCCGCAGCCGCTTTGGCCGCACGTCCTCCGAAGCCAAGCCGCAGTAACCGGCGGTGTGGTCCCTCAGCGCCTGGCGTCGCCGGCGCCTGCTGGCCAAGCACCCGATTGCCGATGACACCTGGCAACGGGTGCGCCAGCACCTGACCTTTCTCGACGGCATCAGCGCCGAGCAGGATCAATGGCTGCGCGAAGCCTGCGTGATCTTCCTCGCCGAAAAACACCTCACCGCCCTCCCCGGCGTCGAGCTGCACCAGGAACAACGCCTGCTGCTCGCCGCCCAGGCGCAACTGCCGTTGATGAACCTGGGCGACCTCGACTGGTACCAGGGCTTCCACGAAATCGTGCTGTACCCCGACGACTTCCTCAGCCCCCAGCGCCATCGCGACAGCAGCGGCATCGAACACGAATGGGACGGCGAACACAGCGGAGAAGCCTGGCAACAGGGCCCGGTGATCCTCGCTTGGCCCGGCGTGTTGGCCAGCGGCAACTGGGAAGGCTACAACCTGGTCATCCACGAACTGGCACACAAACTCGATATGCTCAACGGCGACGCCAACGGCCTGCCGCCGCTGCACCACGACATGCGCGTGCAAGAGTGGGCCAGCGTGATGCAAGGCGCCTACGACGACCTCAATCGTCAACTGGACGCCAACCCGGATGCCGAAACGGAGATCGACCCCTACGCTGCCGAAAACCCGGCGGAGTTCTTTGCCGTCACCAGCGAATACTTTTTCAGCGCCCCGGATTTACTGGTCAATAGTTATCCACAGGTGTACACCCAACTCAGCCGCTTTTATCGCCAGGATCCCCTGGCCCGCCTGCACCAACTGCAAGCCGGCGACCCGCGTTATCAGCCGCAAGGCGAATGACCGTACGACGTCTGGCGCATGGCATCGGCGCCAGAATGTGCCTATAATCGCCGCCACTTTTAGGCCAATCCGGCCAAGTTTCTTGGCCAATTAACGGGGGCAACGCCCAATGAGCTACAGCAAGATTCCGGCTGGCAAAGACCTGCCGAACGACATCTACGTCGCCATCGAGATTCCGGCCAACCACGCGCCGATCAAATACGAAATCGACAAAGACAGCGACTGCCTGTTCGTTGACCGTTTCATGGCCACCCCGATGTTCTACCCGGCCAACTACGGTTTCATCCCTAACACCCTGGCTGACGACGGTGACCCCCTCGACGTGCTGGTCGTAACCCCTTACCCGGTTACCCCAGGCTCGGTTATCCGCGCGCGTCCAGTTGGCATCCTGAACATGACCGACGACGGCGGCGGCGATGCCAAAGTTATCGCGGTACCCCACGACAAGCTGTCCCAGCTGTACGTGGACGTGAAGGAATACACCGACCTGCCGCCACTGCTGCTGGAACAGATCAAGCACTTCTTCGAGAACTACAAAGACCTCGAAAAAGGCAAATGGGTGAAGATCGACGGTTGGGGCAACGCAGACGCCGCCCGCGCCGAGATCATGAAGTCGGTTGCCGCCTACAAAGGCTGATCACCGCGCCTCATGGCGAAAGCCATAAAAGAAAGCCCCGATTTTTCGGGGTTTTTTTGTGCACGGCATTAAACGCCAAGTTCAACAAAGAGCAACTAACGTTTAACAATACAAGAATTCTGAAAAACAAAACCACAACTAAGCAAAAACCTACACGCGCAATTCAACGCATGGTTTATTTGATTTGTTTTCCTCGCCAGTAAACTCTGCGTTTATGAATACATCAGGTGATCGTTTAAAAGCGCTGTTACGGGAAGTTCATCTTTCCGCCTCCGACTTCGCCAAGAACCGTGGCGTCACGCCTCAACACGTGAACAACTGGTTCAAGCGCGGCGTCCCCATGGGCCGACTCAACGAGATCGCAGAACTGCTGTGCGTCTCCAGTCGCTGGCTGAACACCGGCCTTGGCCCCAAACACCCGCCGGCCAACTTTCTATTGGACGGCCCCACTGCAAGGAATGCATTGCCCACCCGCGAAGACAGCGGCAAATACCTCACAGGCCCGGCCTGCGCCCCGGAAAAAATCGACGTGGAGATCCCCCTCCACCCCACTTTCACCTCCACCGAGCGCATCCGCGTCTCCCTGCACACCCTCGAAGCCCTCAGCGTAAACCCCGATCGCGCTGTCGGCGCCTACATGGCCGACAACAGCATGATCGACATCATCCAACAGGGTTCAACCCTCGCCATCGACAGCGGCCGCACGCAAATCGTCGACGGCGAAATCTACGCCGTTGAACACGACGGCATGCTGCGCATCAAATACCTCTACAACCGCCCCGGCGGCGGCCTGCGCATGCGCAGCCACAACACCAGCGAACATCCCGACGAATACCTCACCTACGAGGAACGCTTCGAACAGAGCGTGCAAATTGTTGGCTGGGTGTTCTGGTGGTCCACCCTCAACAACCGCCGCCCACCCGTGCCGCTGGATGAACACCTGTTGGGCTGGGAAGGCTCTAAATCGGAACCGGAGGTGGGCATTTGAGGTGAATGTGGGTATCATGCGCCGCACATTTGGCAGGGGATGGCTTAAGGCTATTCACCCTGCTCGGCGATGCGGAGGAGTTCCCGCGGATGCCCCTACTATTCAGCCAGACGCAATGTTGGCTGAGCGATTTGAAGGCTGTTGAGGTTTGTCAAAAACAAGCTGAAGCAGTCAGCGAGAAGCCGGCCACAAGCCGGCTTTTTAATGCCCGCAAGAAAGTCATAGTGACCTTCGCGACAACGCCGAACGAACCAAAGCCTCCCTCACATTGTCTCCTTTGAGTTGACGGTAAGACACGCGCCAGCCGATTTATCACCTGCGGCCCACCCATTAATCTGTGCCCATGTTGAACGCAACGCCCAACCAACCTAAACAAAAAAGGATTCAACCATGAGCACGCCAACCTACAACCGCTTGAACAAAGACGACGCCATCGTACTGCTGGTTGATCACCAAACCGGCCTGATTTCCCTGGTGCAGGACTTCTCGCCCAACGAGTTCAAGAACAACGTGCTCGCCCTGGCGGACCTGGCCAAGTTCTTCGACCTGCCGACCATCCTCACCACCAGCTTCGAGCAAGGCCCCAACGGTCCGCTGGTGCCGGAGTTGAAAGAGATGTTCCCGGACGCGCCGTACATCGCCCGCCCTGGCCAGATCAACGCCTGGGACAACGAAGACTTCGTCAAGGCGATCAAGGCCACCGGCCGCAAGCAGATCATCATTGCCGGTGTGGTCACCGATGTGTGCGTCGCCTTCCCGACCCTGTCGGCACTGGCGGAGGGCTTTGATGTGTTTGTGGTCACGGATGCATCGGGCACATTCAACACCACCGTGCAGCAGGCCGCATGGAGCCGCATGACCCAGGCCGGCGCGCAGATGATGAACTGGTTCTCGGTGGCCTGTGAGCTGCACCGCGACTGGCGCAACGATATCGAAGGCCTGGGCAACCTGTTGTCCCAGCGCATTCCGAACTACCGCAACTTGATGAATGGTTACTCGGCGCTGACGGCGCGCAAGGACTAAACCAAACGATTGAACCGCCAGGCCTGCCCTAGAAAGCAGGCTTTGGTTGTTGGTGGGCCAACGGTGCAAAACGGTTCTATCGCCGCCGCCATTCGTAGACCATATTTGAGTGGATCAATCGTGCAGCAGGCTGCTGCACAACTAGAAAGCTGATAGATATCAACCTATCGTCAGCGCAAACGTGCAGGAATAACGCGCTCCGTTATTTGTGCAAGAGGTGCTTGCACAAATGCCGCCCTTGACTCTCCCCCATACAGCACCCCCTACCCTGAATCCCCCCTTTCAGGACACCCCACCATGCCCCACCGCATCCTGGTCATCCTCGGCCACCCCGCCACCACCAGTTTCTGCGCCGCCCTCGCCGATACCTACACCCGCAGCGCAAAAAGCGCCGGCCATGAGGTGCGCGTCCTACGCCTGGGCGAACTGGATTTCGACCCGATCCTGCACAACGGCTACACCCAGATCCAAGGCCTGGAACCCGACCTGCTCAGCGCCCAGGCCGACATCCTCTGGGCCACTCACCTGACCTTCGTGTTCCCGATCTGGTGGGGCGGCATCCCGGCGTTGTTGAAAGGCTTTATCGACCGCATTTTCCTACCAGGCTTTGCCTTCAAATACCGCGCGGGCAAGGCGTTCCCCGACAAGCTATTAGCTGGCAGGACAGCACATTTGTTGGTGGCCCTGGACACGCCGCCATGGTATTACCGCTGGTTCTACCGCATGCCGGGCGTGCATCAGATGCGCAAGACCACCCTGGCGTTTTGCGGCATCAAGCCGACCCAGACGTTGCTGTTCGGGCCGGTGTTGGGATCGACACCGACAAAACGGGAAAAATGGCTGCAACAGGCCGGCGCACTCGTGGGAAAAGGGAGTTTTCATGTACATCGGCAAAGCCGCGCAACTGTCAGGCACGACCATCAAGGCGATTCGTCACTATGAGGCGATTGGCTTGTTGCCAGCACCGCAACGGGAAGGCCAGTACCGGGTCTATTGCGAGCAGAGTGTCGAGCTGCTGATGTTTATCAAGTGCGCACAACAGTTGGGATTCAAGCTCAAGGAGTTGCAGGAAATCCTCCACGGCGACCCCGGCAATGCGTTGGCGCAGCAACGTGCGACGCAGGCGATTGCGCAGAAGAAGCAGGAGTTGGTCACGCAGATTGCAGCCCAGCAAAAGGTGCTTGCCGGCCTGCTGGCCTTTGAGGCCAGCCTGGACGGTGCGCAAGGGCAGTGCCAGTTCGAACGCCTGGTTGAAACTGGCCGCCCGTCACGGTCTTAGTTGAGCACGTCGCCCCATTTGCGTTGCACTTCATGTTCACGGGCCACGCTGATGCGGGTCAGCGCGTCCACCCAGGCCACTGCGCCGTTGTTGGCTTCGCGCAGCAGCGACATGATGTCGTCCATCTCGAAGTCGCCTGGCTCAGTGGCGTTGGTGTACTCGTCGAGCATTTTCCTGACCAGTTCATTGAGCTGCTGCTTGCTCGCCACTTTGGTCATGATCAGCAACATGGGCATCACGTCCTCATCGACATTGAAGGTGCTGAAGGCGTTGTGTTCTTCGTAACAACTCAAAATGACGCCAAAACCGTTGAGGAAGCTTTCCAGAATCTTCTCTTGGCTGCGCACCGCCTCGGGCACCTTGTGGAAGGAAAAACCGTACATCAGGGCCAGCACAAAAAAGACCTGATCCTCGACTTTCTTGTCGGGGAAACCGATCAGTTTTTCGGCTTTAGGCAGTAGCGCTTCAAGGAATCCGATGGGCAACTGCCAGATGAACTCTGCCTCCGGATCGTCGTGCAGCTCTTGCTTGAGCTCCTGCAAAATGACGCGCAGGGTCTCAATCGGTTGCTGCCCCGGACGCACCCCTGGCTCATCGTCCATCAACAGGTCGTCGAGGTCGGCATGGTAGCCACGGTTCACCGGTGTGATGTCGGGCAGCGCGGCGACGCGTTCGGCTTCACCGACCAGCAGTTTGTCGAGGAGCTTGTTGCGGTTTTCCAGCACGAAGCGCACGAAGGTTTCTTCCTTGAGCGCCAGGCGCACCACACCCGGCAGGAAGGCGTAGATAAAGCCGCCAAGCTTTTCCACGTTAGCGTCATCACGCAACGCTGCCAGCGACGCCTCGCCGGTTTTTTCCTTGAGGAACGGCAAGATCTTCGGTTTGTTTTGCTCGATGGCCACGGCGACGTAGCCCAGCAGTTTGTCCTTGGCGCCGGCTTTTTTCTGTTGCTCGGCGGGGCTGCTTGCTTCGGCGTCGTCGATGACCGCCAGGGCGAAGATTTCTTCGGTTTGCGCAGGCTCAGGCGCCGCACTTTCGGGCAGCGCAATGCCATCGACCGAGGCTTGGCGCGCATCCACCAACGCTTGGTCGATCAGCGAGAAAAACTCGCCCAACTCCTTTTCGCCGACCTGGGTGAAGGAACCGACCTTGCGCGCATTGATGTAAAGGTCGCGCTTCTCCACCGACACCCCTTCCAGGTGACGCCAGAAAAACAGGCGTGGCGCTTCAAACACCATTTTCAGCGCCAGCTTGCTCTCGCCCATCAGCACGCCTTCCTTGGCGCCGCCGAACAGGGTGTCGTCGATCAGCACCAGCACTTCATCTTCACGCATATTGGCGCCGTAGGATTCCAGCGCCGCTTGCAGCTTTTTCTGCGGGATATGCGGGCGCACGTAGACGCGCTCCAGGCCCAGGCGCTCCGCCAGGTTGACCGTCATTTGCACCACGGCGTCGACTTGTGCAGCGCTCAATTCCTGACTGCCGGCCGCCGCTTTCACTTCCGCACGCTTGGCGCTGGGCTGATCGGCGGACTGACTGCGCATCCACTCCAGCACCAACGTAAAGCACTGGTTGAGGTCGGCCTTGTCCGGCATGTTGAAGGCAATTGCCTGACGCTTGTTGAGGAAGAGTTTGCTGCCCTGAATCTCCAGGGACTGCACTTCGCTGTAGGCATAGCTGACAGCGTCGCTGAAGGTTTCGCGGATCGCCAGGCAGTCATGCCCGATCAGGCAACCGTCCTTGCCGCTGCCGAACATGGTGTCGTCGATCAACACCACCACGTCGCTGGGGTCCAGCGTCAAATCGTAAGCCGCCAGGGCATTGCTCAGCAGCTTCTTGGGAATATTCGGCGCGACATGCACGCGCCCCGAGCTTGAGTACTTTTTGGCCTGCAAGAACGCCAACAACGACATATCCCTATCTCCTCAAACGCGCTTTTTTTGCCTGCACTGTCCACGGGTGGCTGCAGGTCGTGGCGCAGAATAGCACTAGGCCATTACTGTGATAACCGCCTCCGCCACACGATGCGAAGGCGAACAGGCGTTCTTGCGACAATTTCTCATTAGCACTACCATCCCCTCCCCAACCCCAGAGCGGCGCTCCCTGCCATGTCCGACGACCCCGGCAACCGCAACCTCGGCCCGCTCTATCGCCGTCACCGCAGCGAACTGCTGGCCTACCTCACCCGCCGGGTGAACTGCCGCGAAACCGCCAACGACCTGCTGCAAGACGCGTTTATCCGCCTGATGAACAGCGAAGTCGCCAAGATCGGCAACGTGCGCGCCTTCCTCTACCGCATCGCCAACAACCTGAGCATCGACCACGCCCGTCGCAACCGCGTACGCGGCATTCGCGACGAACAGGACTTGCAGGACCTGGCCAGCGACGCCGACCCGCAAGGCAGTGCGATCGCCGGAAATACCCTGGAGCATTTGCAGCGCCTGATCGATGGGCTACCCTCGCCCACCCGTGAAGTGTTTCTGCTGGCCCGGGTCGAGCAACTGAGCTACAAGGAAATCGCCATTCGCCTGGGCCTGGATGCCCGTGCGGTCGAGCGGCATTTGAACAAGGCCATGGCCCATTGCGCGGCGGTCCTGCAAGGCAACGAGTCCCGATGAATAATCACCCTGCACCCTCGCCGTCCGAACGTGATCAGCAAGCGCTGGATTGGTGGACGTGCCTGCGCAGCGCAGACGTCAGCGCCGAGCAGCGCAATGAGTACGCGTTGTGGCGTGCAGATCCGCTGAATGCCAATGCCTACCAGAATGTGGAAATGCTCTGGCGCCTGCTGGAGCAACCGGCCCACGCAGTACGCCGCAGCGAACGACGCCGGCCGCTGCCACGACGTACGCTGTATGCCGCCGCAGCCTGCGTATTGCTGGCCTTTGCCACGCTGATGCTGGCGACACCGCCGCTAAACACCTGGGGCAGCGATTACGCCACGGCCACCGGGCAGCAGCAGGACATCGCCCTGGCCGACGGTTCGCAGGTGCACCTGGACAGCGACAGCGCCGTCGATATCACCCTCAACAACGATGAACGCCGCGTGCACCTGTTGCGCGGGCGGGCGTTCTTCGACGTGAGCCACGATGGCCGCCCGTTCGTGGTGCAAACCGGCAACACACGGGTGCGCGTGCTGGGCACGGCGTTTGCCGTCAGCCATGGCGCGACCCAAGACGAAGTCACGCTGCTGCGCGGCCGTGTCGAAGTGATGGGCGGCGGGCAACATCAAATGCTGCAACCGGGCGAACAACTCAAGGTCATCGAGGGCCAGGTGCAAGCGCCGCAAGCCGTCGATGCCGAGCGCCTGCTGGCCTGGCGCGACGGCCAACTGCGCGTGCGCAATGCACCGTTGCGCGAAGTGCTGGAGGAGTTGATGCGCTACCAGGGCGGCCGGGTGATCTGGCTCGACGAGCAGGTCGGGCAGCGGCCCATCAGTGCCAGCTTCAACTTGAAACAGATCGACAGCGCCCTCGACGCGTTGATCAGCACCCAAAAATTGCGCACCACCGCGCTGACCCGTCGCGTGCTGATCGTGCGCGGTTGATGTCCCGCAAAAAATTATTTTCACCTCCCACGGTAATTCGGCTGCCTGCTGCGTCTTACCCCGCACTTAGGAAGCATTATCATTTGTAGTCCGGGGAGGATGTATGCCGTATTCACAGGTCAAGGGGTTCAACTACTTACCGCTGGCGGTCGCGTTGATGGCGGCCGGCTTGCCACTGTCCTACGTCCAGGCGGCCACGCCGACGACAAACGCGGCGAGCAGCCAACGTTTGAATTTCAATATCGCCGCGCAAGCGCTCACCGACGCGCTGGACCAGTTCGCCCAGCAAAGCGGCTACCAAGTGCTGTACGACGCGGCCCAAGCCAATGGCCTGCGTTCCGCTGAACTGCACGGCGACCATACGCCGCAGCAAGCGCTGGCCATCCTCACCGGCGGCACCCACGCCCGCTACAGCCAGCCGAACGCCAGCAGTTTTGTAATCGATATCCCGGCCAGTGCGAGCGACACCCTGCAATTGGCGCCGGTGAGCATTTCCGGCAAGGCGCCCGGCTCCACCACCGAAGGTACCGGTTCCTACACCACGCAGTCGTCCAGCAGCTCCAACCGCCTGAACATCGCGCTCAAGGAAACACCGCAGTCCGTTACGGTGATTACCCAACAGCGCATCGCCGACCAGAAACTGTCGAACCTGACGGACGCCATGGAGGCCACTTCCGGCATCACCGTCGTGCGTGAGGGCCAGGGCGCAGACTCCGACGCCTATTACTCGCGCGGTTTCGCCATCAGCAACTTTGAGATCGACGGCGTGCCGACCTCGTCGCGCATGGACAACTACACCCAGAACACCGCCATGTACGACCGCGTCGAAGTGGTGCGCGGTGCCACCGGCCTGATCAGCGGCATGGGCCAACCGTCCGCCACCATCAACCTGATCCGCAAGCGCCCCACCGCCACGCCCCAGGCCAGCATCAGCGGCGAAGCCGGCAGTTGGGACCGCTACGGCACGTCGGTGGACGTCTCCGGGCCGCTCACCGACGCCGGCAACATCCGTGGCCGCATGGTGCTGGACTACAAGAACCAACACTCCTGGGTCGACCGTTACAAGCAGGACACCAACCTCGTCTACGGCATCAGCGAATTCGACCTCAGCGACAGCACCCTGCTGACCGTCGGCTTCAGCTACCAGACCGTGCACACCAACGCGCCGCCGCGTAGCGGTTTCCCACTGTTCGACAGCGCTGGCGGGCGTACGGATTTCAAGCGTTCCTACAACACCGCCACCGATTGGTCGTTCTACGATCACGCCCAGACCAGCTACTTCGCGTCCCTGGAGCAGCAGTTCGATAACGGTTGGAGCGCCAAGCTCGACTTCACCCGCACCGAGAACAAATACGATTCGGCCATCGACTTTCTCTCCGGCAACCCCGACCCGGTCACCGGCCTGGGTGGCGTGGTGATTCCCAACAAATTCCAGGGCAACCCCAAGCAGAACGCGATTGACGCCTATGTCACCGGCCCGTTCGAATTCCTCGGGCGCGAGCATGAATTGATCGCCGGGATGCAGCTGTCGCAAATCCGCAATACCAACGCGCCGGACTACGGCGGCTGGATGCGCGCCTGGACGGGCTACGACGGCGCCATCGGGCCGATCTACGACTGGGATGGCAGCGCGCCCAAACCCGACTTCGAAAAAAAGGGCAAAGAGGACTTCAAGGAAAACCAATACTCGGCCTACCTCACCTCGCGCTGGCACCTCAATGACGCCACCAGCCTGATCCTCGGCGGGCGCCTGATCAACTGGAAGCAGACTGACGACGTTACCTACACCGCCGCAGGCTACGACGACATCCACCTCGACCGCGAAGAAAACGGCGTATTCATCCCCTATGGCGGCCTGGTCTACGACCTCAGCGACCGCTGGTCGGTGTACGGCAGCTACACCAAGATCTTCAGCCCGCAAAGCGACCAGACCGTCAGCGGCTCCTACCTGGCGCCGCTGGAAGGCACCGGCTATGAGTTGGGCATCAAAGGCAGCTTCAATGACGACACGCTGAACACCAGCCTGGCGTTGTTCCGCCTGGAGCAGGACAACCTCTCACAGCCCGACGGCAACAAGCTGACGCCCACACTGTTCCAGGCCTACAAAGCCGTGCAAGGCACCACCACCCAGGGCGTGGAGCTGGAACTCAACGGCGAACTGGCCCCGGGCTGGAACGCCGCCGGCGGCTACACCTACAGCGTCAGCACCGACGCCGATGACCAACGCATCGCCACGCAAATCCCCCGCCACAGCATGAAACTGTTCACCACCTACCGCCTGTCCGGCCCGCTGGACAAACTGACCGTCGGCGGCGGCTTCAACTGGCAGAGCAAAACCGGCTTCGACCTGAGCTACTACACCCAGGAAAGCTACGCCGTGGCCAACCTGATGGCCCGTTACGAAATCACGCCAAACCTGTCGGCATCGGTGAACCTCAACAACGTGTTCGACAAGGAGTACTTCACCACCACCAGCGCCGGGGTTTATGGGGCGCCGCGGAATGTGATGACGGGGTTCAAGTACGATTTCTGACATGGGCCTGAAAGAGTCGTGAGCCGAATAGAGGAATTATTCGGCTCATTTTGTGAGCCGAATAACCCTTTTATTCGGCTCACGCTCCAGCCCTGGCTCCCCGCTCATTTGCCCCAAATCCCCATGTCTGCTAGTGTCGCGCCGGTTTACCGTCTACCGGAATAGCCGCCATGGCCCGCAAAAAAGTTGCACTCGATTTCGAACAATCCCTCGCCGACCTGCAAACCCTGGTCGAGCGTCTGGAGAACGGCGAGTTGTCGCTGGAAGACTCGTTGACAGCGTTTGAGCAAGGCATCGGCCTGACCCGCGACTGCCAGAGCGCCCTGGCGCAGGCAGAGCAGAAGGTGCAGGTGCTGCTGGAGCGTGATGGGGAGTTGGCCGAAGAACCTTTCGATGCGGAACAGCCGGAATGATCGACGCGTATCAGGCCAGTAGCCAAGCCCGGGTCAATGCGGCGCTGGAGCCCTTGTTTGTTGCGCCAAGCCCCGAACTCAAGCGTCTTTACGAAGCCATGCGCTACAGCGTGATGAATGGCGGCAAGCGTGTGCGCCCGTTGCTGGCGTATGCCGCGTGCGAAGCTCTCGGCGCGCCAGCCGAAGAAGCCAACGGCGCAGCCTGTGCTGTTGAGCTGATCCACGCCTATTCCCTGGTACATGACGATTTGCCGGCCATGGACGATGACGATCTGCGTCGCGGCCAGCCGACCACCCACAAAGCCTTTGACGAAGCCTGTGCGATTCTCGCCGGCGACGGCCTGCAAAGCCTGGCGTTCAGCGCCCTGCTGGACCCGACGCTGAGCAGCGCCAACACCGAAATCCGCTTGCGCATGGTCACCGCCCTGGCCGTCGCCGCTGGCCCCGCCGGGATGGTCGGCGGTCAAGCCATCGACCTCGGTTCGGTGGGCCAGAAGCTGGATCAACAGGCCCTGGAATACATGCACCGCCACAAGACCGGTGCGCTGATCGAGGCCGCCGTGCACCTCGGCGCCCTGGCCAGTGGCCGCGCTGAAGCCGAACAACTGGCGGCGTTGAAGACCTATTCCCGCGCCATCGGCCTGGCGTTCCAGGTGCAGGACGACATCCTCGACGTCGAAAGTGACACCGCCACCCTGGGCAAACGCCAGGGCGCCGACATCGCACGGGACAAGCCGACTTATCCTGCACTGCTTGGGCTTGAAGCCGCCAAGGCTTATGCCCTGGAACTGCGCGACCAGGCCCTGGCCGCCCTGCGACCTTTCGACGCGGCAGCCGAGCCGCTGCGCGACCTGGCGCGGTATATCGTCGAACGCCGGCACTGATCAGGGCGGCCTTTGCGGCCGCATATCGGCCAAGTTCGGCGCTCTGCGTGGGCAGTTTGCGATGCTTGAGGTAAACTGCCGCCTCTTCTTATACCTATAACGATTCGCCTGATGCCCACGACGTTTCAAGAGATTCCCCGCAAGCGCCCGTCCACGCCCCTGCTCGACCGTGCTGCCACGCCGGCCGGCCTGCGTCGTCTGGGTGAAGCCGAGCTGGAAACCCTGGCCGATGAGTTGCGCCTGGAATTGCTCTACACGGTCGGCCAGACCGGTGGGCATTTCGGTGCCGGCCTGGGCGTCATCGAGCTGACTATCGCCCTGCATTACGTGTTCGACACCCCGGACGACCGGCTGGTGTGGGACGTGGGCCATCAGGCGTATCCGCATAAAATCCTCACCGGCCGCCGCGAGCAGATGGGCAGCCTGCGCCAGAAGGACGGCATTGCCGCCTTCCCGCGTCGCTCCGAGAGCGAGTACGACACCTTTGGCGTCGGCCACTCCAGCACCTCCATCAGCGCCGCGCTGGGCATGGCCATTGCCGCCCGCCTGCAAGGCAGCGATCGCAAGGCGATTGCGGTGATCGGTGATGGCGCGCTAACTGCCGGCATGGCCTTCGAAGCGCTGAACCATGCGCCGGAAGTGGACGCCAACATGTTGGTGATCCTCAACGACAACGACATGTCGATCTCGCGCAACGTCGGTGGTTTGTCCAATTATCTGGCCAAGATCCTCTCCAGCCGCACCTACGCCAGCATGCGCGAAGGCAGCAAGAAGGTGCTCTCGCGTCTGCCCGGCGCGTGGGAAATTGCCCGGCGTACCGAAGAATATGCCAAGGGCATGCTGGTACCCGGCACCCTGTTCGAAGAGTTGGGTTGGAACTACATCGGCCCGATCGACGGCCACGACATGCCCACCCTGATCGCCACGCTGCGCAACATGCGTGACCTCAAGGGCCCGCAGTTCCTGCACATCGTCACCAAGAAAGGCAAAGGCTTCGCCCCGGCGGAAGTCGACCCGATCGGCTACCACGCCATCACCAAGCTGGAACCCGTGGACGCCCCCGCCGCCGCGCCGAAAAAGGCCAGCTGGCCGAAGTACTCCGGTGTGTTCGGCGAATGGCTGTGCGACATGGCCGCCGCCGACCCGCGCCTGGTGGGCATTACCCCGGCGATGAAGGAAGGCTCCGACCTGGTGGCGTTCAGCGAGCGTTTCCCGCTGCGTTACTTCGACGTGGCGATTGCCGAACAGCACGCCGTCACGTTCGCGGCCGGCATGGCCTGTGAAGGCGCCAAGCCGGTGGTAGCGATCTATTCCACCTTCCTGCAACGCGGCTACGACCAGTTGGTGCATGACGTCGCGGTGCAGAACCTCGACGTCCTGTTCGCCATCGACCGCGCCGGCCTGGTGGGCGAAGACGGCCCGACTCACGCCGGCAGCTTCGATTTGTCCTACCTGCGTTGCATCCCCGGCATGCTGGTCATGACGCCGAGCGACGAAAACGAACTGCGCAAGATGCTCAGCACCGGCCACCTGTACAACGGCCCGGCCGCCGTGCGCTACCCACGCGGCAACGGCCCGAACGCGGTGATCGAGAAGGACCTGGCGCCTATCGAGATCGGCAAGGGCATCGTGCGCCGCCAAGGCAGCAAGACTGCATTCCTGGTGTTTGGCGTGCAACTGGCCGAAGCCTTGAAAGTCGCCGAGAAGCTCGACGCCACCGTGGTCGATATGCGCTTCGTGAAACCGCTGGATGAAGCCCTCGTACGCGACATCGCCGCCAGCCATGAACTGCTGGTGACGGTCGAAGAAAACGCCATCATGGGTGGTGCCGGCGCGGCAGTCAGCGAGTTCCTGGCGCGGGAGAATATCCTCAAGTCGGTACTGCACCTGGGCTTGCCGGATGTGTACGTCGAACACGCCAAGCCGGCGCAAATGCTGGCGGAGTGCGGGTTGGATGAAGCAGGGATTGAGGCGTCGGTACGCGAGCGCATCGCGCTGCTGGGCCTGTAACCCAATCCCCGATCGAAACCGGATCAGAATGTGGGAGCGGGCTTGCTCGCGAATGCGGTGGATCAGCCAGCTTATTTGTAGCTGACCCACCGCCTTCGCGAGCAAGCCCGCTCCCACATGTGTTTTGTGTCGCCTTCAAATGCTATGGACAGACCATGAAACGCCTGCACCTCGCCCTGCTGCTTCTACCTGCCCCCGAACTGCTCGCCGACACCCTCGACCAGGCCCTCAGCCTGCCCGACGTGGTCATCAGCGCCAACCGCCAGGTCCAGGCGCGCAACGACAGCAGCGCCGCCAACACGGTATTCACCCGCGACGATATCGACCGCCTGCAGCCCACGAGCGTGACCGATCTGCTCAGCCGTGTACCCGGCGTGCAAATCGCCCCCACCGGCGGGCGTGGCAGTTTGCCGGGGGTTTATATTCGCGGCACAAAATCCGCCCAGAGCCTGGTGCTGGTGGACGGCCAGCGCATCGCCAACACCACCTCCGGCGACAGCGGCCTGCAATACCTGAATGTCGATCAGATCGAACGGGTGGAAGTGCTGCGCGGCTCACGCTCGGTGATCTACGGCAGCGACGCGATTGGCGGGGTGATCCAGGTCTTCACCCGGCGCAATGCCGAGCAAGGTCTACAGCCGCGCTTGAAACTGGGTTTTGGCAGCAACAAGACCTGGGAGCGCAGCCTCGGGCTGTCCGGGGGTGATGAACGCACGCGCTTCAACCTGGGCGCGAGTCTGGATGAAACGGCGGGCATCAACTCGACACATGCGTCATTCCCCAGCGATGGCGACCATGATGCCTATCGCAACCAGTCCATCAGTTTGAACCTCAGTCACGCCTTCAGCGATGAGTTGGCGGCGGGCTTCAACCTGCTGGATAGCCGTGGCAAGTCCGAATACGACAACAGCTTTGGCCGCTATGACTTCGCCAGCGGGCAAAGCGTTGGGCAAAAACCCTACACCGACTACACCGTGAGCAGCGCCAGCGGCTATGTCGATGCGCGCCTCAGTGAGCGCTGGCAATCGCGCCTGGAACTGGGCCACAGCGAGAACCGCGACACCAAGCGCGATACCCTCAGCGATGAGTTCAGCGTGTTCAACACCTACCGCGACTCGATCAACTGGCAGAACGACCTGACCCTGAACGAGCAGAACAGCCTGATACTCGGTGCAGACTGGTACGAAGACCGTTTCCATGGCTCCACCACTTTTACCGAAAACAGCCGCTGGAATCGCGCCGCGTTTGTGCAGCATCGCTTCCACGGCGCGTGGTTCTCGACGGAGTTGGGCCTGCGTCGCGACCAGAACCAACAGTTCGGCGCCCAGAACAGCTGGAGTGGCACCCTCACCTTGCCGCTCAACCCCGATAACGACCTTCTGCTGAGCTACAGCGAGGGCTTTCGCGCGCCCACTTTCAACGACCTGTATTACCCGGACACGAAGTACAGCAACCCCAACCTTCGGCCCGAAACCTCAAAGAGCTATGAGCTGCAATGGCGTAGCCAATTGAGCGACAGCACGCGCCTGGAGGCCTCGCTGTACCGCACCGACCTGCGCGATGCGATCATCCTCGACAGCGCCAGCAAGCCGCAAAACGTCGCGTCGGCACGCATCAATGGCTTTGAGGCCGCGCTCAAGCAAGAGCTGTTTGGCTGGCAAGGCAACCTGGGGCTATCGCTTATCGACCCGCGTGACCGCGACAGCGGCCACACCCTGGCCCGCCGCGCGCGTCGTACGTTGAGCCTGGACCTGGACCGACAGTTCGACCGCCTGGGCGTAGGCGCCAGCTGGCAGGCGATCAGCAGCAGCTATGACGCGCAGGACAACACACAGCGCTTGGACGGCTATGCATTGCTCGGGTTACGCAGCAGTTGGGCGTTGAATCGGGAAGTGGCGCTGTCGCTGAAGGTCGATAACCTGTTGGACAAGTCGTTTGCGCGGGCGATGTATAGCTATGACGATGTGGACTTCAAGAACAATCAGGCTTATCGGGAAGAAGGTCGGGTGTGGATGGTTGGGGTGACCTGGACACCTGAGATCTGAGTTGGCTGTTCCGGCGCCATCGCAGGCAAGCCAGCTCCCACAGTTGACCGAGTTGTTTGAACGGTACTCGGTCAACTGTGGGAGCTGGCTTGCCTGCGATAGCGGTCTCACAGGTTTGGCGATATCACCTGGCACAACCGCGCCACCGCCTCCACCATCTGCCCACTGGGCCGCTCCAGCCCTTTATCCGGCACCAACCGCACTCGTGCAGCCATGTTTGGCCAGACACGCCAGTCATCCTTCTGCCCTTGATCCCCCACCAGGATCACCTCGGGATCACGCTGCAGCACCGACTCGATACTCACCTGCGGCGCAGGCAACGCGAGGTCATCGAACACATTGCGAGCGCCGCACACACTCAGCGCATCGCTGATGATCTGCCCGCCGCCCACGGTGTACAGCGGCTGGTTCCACACTTGATAAAACACCCGCAGCGGCTCATCCCGATGGTAGCGCTGGCGCAGTTCGCCCAGGCGCTGGCGCAACTGCGTGGCCAACTGGTGACCGGCATCCGCACGGCCCAACTGCTCCGCGATGGCCTGGACCTGGCTGGCGAGTTGTTCAAGGTTGTGGGGGTCGGCGACGTAGACCGGGATATTCAAGCGTTGCAACTGCTCACGCTGAGCCGGGCCGACGCTGCCGGGCCAGAGCAGGATCAGGTCGGGCTTGAGGCTGAGCAGGCGCTCGATGTTCAACTGGCCGTACTGCCCGACCGACGGCACCGTCGCCAACGCTGCGGGGCGTTCGCCACCATCGAGCACGCCCACCAGCAGGTCGGCGGCGCCCAGTTCAACCACGATTTCAGAGAGGGATGGCGCCAGGCTGACCACGCGTTCGGCCGCCAGCGCCTGGATGCTGCCGGCCAGCAACAGGAGCGCCAGCAGGTGACGCCTCATCCCAGTTGGCGGGGAATGCGATAGAGGTAGAACAGCACCAGGGTCGATAGCGCCAATAGAAACAACGGCACCGCTTCCAGGCCGACAAACACCGCCAGCGCGCCGATCCAGGCGGGCACGGCGGCAATCAGCAATGCGGTGCGCCGACGGGCCGCCAGGGTGATCCAGGCAGCCGGTTCTTCGGGGGTGTCGAGGGCTTTCGAGGTGGCGATCAGCGCGTGTTTATAGCCATGGAAATAGCGCAGGCTCAGAAACATCGAAGCCACGCCGGCGATGAAAAACGGCATGGCCAGCACGGGCAGCAGGGATTCGGCTTGGCCGAACACCAGGTTGATCACAAACAAGGGCAGCAGCGCCAGGGCCAGGTACTGCCACCAGTTGAAGGACAGTCGCCGTTTCACCTGGCCACGGGTCACGCGCGGTCAACCTCGCCCTGATGCTCGTTGCCCATCATGTGGTCGAGCTTGCTGGCCTTGGTGGCCAGGTAGAGTTTGTTGTGCGGGTTGTGCCCGGTGTGCAGCGGCACGCGCTCGGCGACGGTGATGCCCATCTCGGTCAAGGCTTTGACCTTGCGCGGGTTGTTGGTCATCAGGCGCAGGGATTTGACCCCCAGGTGTTCGAGCATCGGCAGGCAGATCGCGTAGTCGCGCTGGTCGGCGGCAAAGCCCAAGCGCTCGTTGGCCTCGACGGTATCGGCGCCGCCATCTTGCAGCTCGTAGGCGCGGATCTTGTTCATCAGGCCAATGCCACGGCCTTCCTGACGCAAGTACAGCAGCACGCCACGGCCTTCACGGGCGATGGCGCGCATCGCAGCTTCGAGCTGCGAGCCGCAGTCGCAACGCTGGCTGAACAGTGCGTCACCGGTCAGGCACTCGGAATGCACGCGGCCCAGCACCGGTGCGCCATCAGCAATATCGCCAAGGCTGAGCACGACGTGCTCGCGCCCGGTGGCTTCTTCGAGAAAGCCGTTCATGGTGAACGTGGCAAAAGGGGTAGGCAGCTTGGAAGCGGCGACGAAAACGACGGGCACCGTGTGCTCCTGATTTCAGTTTTTACAAAGGAGGCCATTGTAACAGCACGTTCCTACAGACGCTTAAGCTGAATTATCGCTGATAAAGATCAATAGGTTCGATTGGCCTTCATCCTGGTTCTATGCAGGTCAGAACGGATACGGCTGGTTCCAGCGCGCGAAGATCGCCTTCAGTTCGCCGCTTTTCACCAAGTTTGCGACGCGCTGGTCATACACGGCCATCAACGCTCGCCCGCGTTCGTTATCGGCAAAGCCGATATACAGCGGCAGCTCGGCGATATGGGTGAGCTGGAACTTCGAAGGATCGCTGGACTGGCTGAGGACGTACTTCGCCTCGGTCAGCGCATCAATATAGAAGTCGGCCCGACCGTGTTGCAGCATCGGCAGGATGCCATCGCGGCGCTCGATCTGGTTGAAGCGGTGCACGTTGGGCAAGTACTCCTCGTATTTGTAGCCACGCACCCAAGCCAGGCGGTAATTGCCCAGTGTGGCCACGGTTGGCGCCGGCGTGCCGGCCAGGCCGAGGGCGTAGATGTGATCGGAGTCGAAATTCCAGTGGGGGTAGAGCACGCCGGTGGCTTCGTCCCGGTAGGAGCCGACCCAGCCATCCACCTCGCCGCGCTGGGCCAGGCCGACCGAGCGGGTATACGGCACGGTGCGGGTTTGCAGCTTGATCCCGGCCGGCTCGAACACTTCGCGCAATACGTCCCACGCCAGGCCGCTGCCATCGGCGTTGGTGTAGTCGTCCCAGGCTTCACTGGCCAGCACGACTTTGCCGGGAGCCTCATCGGCGTAGGCCAAAGGCATGAAAGCGCACAGCACGATCAACAGCCAGTGGCGCACATCCATGGTGACAAGCTCCTACTCCGTAAAGACCCAGTAGAGATTAGCGCAGGTCGCCGACTTACGGCGCTTCGCGAAAGTGCTGATAGCCACGCACGGCCGGGGTGATGTCCTGGCCGTTGGCGTCCAGCAGCGTCACGCCCTGCCCCGCCTCGACCCGGCCGATCACGTGGATCGGCCAACCGTTCGCCAGCAGCGGCGCCAGTTCGCCAGGCGGCAGGGTGAACGCCAGCACGTAGTCGTCGCCCCCGCTCAAGGCCGCCACGCGCGCGTCGTCGTCACCGACAAACGCCAGCAGTGCCTGGGACAACGGCAACCGCTGGCGTTCGATCAACAGGCTGACAGCCGATGCCTTGGCGATATGCCCGCAATCGGCCAGCAACCCGTCGGAGATATCCATTGCCGAGGTCGCCTTGCCCCGCAACGCCAGCCCCAAGGCCAGCTGCGGTTGCGGCGACCAATAGTGCGCCAGCAACGGCTCGGCAATCGCCGCCTCGGCGCTGCGCTGGCCCAACACCAGTGGCAAGGCGCCAGCGGCATTGCCCAACTCGCCGCCCACACACAACAGGTCGCCCTGCTGCGCCCCGCTGCGGGTCAACGCTTGCCCGGCGGGCACCCGGCCAAGCACGGTCAGGGTCAGGCTCAGCGGGCCGCGCGTGGTGTCACCGCCGACCAGACGCACGCCGCAGCTTTGCGCCATGGTGTTCAAACCCTGGGCATAGCGTTGCAGCCAATCGGCATCGACCGTCGGGGTGGTGAGGGCAAGGGTGAATGCAAGGGGGTGGGCGCCCATGGCGGCCAGGTCGCTCACGGCCACGGCCAGCGAGCGCTGGCCGAGCAGGAACGGGTCGCAGGGGTCGGAAAAATGCACCCCGGCCACCAAAGTATCGGTGGAGATTGCCAGCTGCTCCCCGGCGGGGAGCGCCAGCAAGGCGCAGTCGTCGCCGATCCCCAGGGCAATGCCTTCGCCGCCCTGCGCACAAGGCGCGGCGGCGAAGTATTTGCGGATCAGCTCAAACTCGCCCATTGCGAACTCAAGCGCAGGTTAGCGCTTGTACGCCTTCACTTCGGCTTCACGCAGGCGCGGGGCCAGCTTGTCGAGCACGCCGTTGACGAACTTGTGACCGTCGGTCGAACCGTAGACTTTCGCCAGTTCGATACCTTCGTTGATCACGACGCGGTACGGCACGTCAACGCGATAGAGCAGTTCCCAGGCAGACAGGCGCATCACGCACAGTTCAACCGGGTCCAGCTCTTCGATGGTCAGGTCCAGGCAAGGTGCCAGGGCCGTGTCGATCTCGGTCAGGTGCGCATGCACACCGTGCAGGATGTCGTGGAAGTACGGCAGGTCGGCGAAGGTAAAATCGTTGTCGACGCGAAACTGCGCTTCGATTTCGTTCAGCGAAGTACCGGCCAGGTGGCGCTGATACAGGGCCTGGGTCGCCAACTGACGAGCAGCGCGACGCTTCTCGTTCTTGGACGGCTTACCGGCATCGGCTGGACGTGGCTCGCGCGGGTTGAAGTTGTCGCTCTCGTCGGAAATCACTTGGCCTCCAACTGCGACAGCAGGCTGACCATTTCCAGGGCGGACAGGGCAGCTTCAGCGCCTTTGTTGCCGGCCTTGGTGCCGGAACGCTCGATGGCTTGCTCGATGGAATCCACGGTCAGCACGCCGAACGCGACCGGCACGCCGAACTCCATGGACACCTGGGCCAGGCCCTTGGTGCATTCGCCAGCCACGTATTCGAAGTGCGGAGTACCGCCACGAATGACCGCGCCCAGGGCGATGATCGCCGCGTATTCACCCTGCTGCGCAACTTTTTGCGCAACCAGTGGGATTTCGAAGGCGCCAGGCGCACGGATGATAGTGATGTCGCTCTCGCTCACACCGTGGCGAACCAGGGCGTCCACGGCACCGCTTACCAGGCTTTCAACCACGAAGCTGTTGAAGCGGCCAACTACCAGGGCGTAGCGGCCTTTGGGGGCGATGAAGGTACCTTCGATGGTCTTCAGGGTCATTCGACAAATCTCTTAAAGAGCCGGGACGCACAAACGGCGTCCCTTAGTGATGATTTAACCGCGAACAAGGGGCAAGAATCGCCGGCCTTTATTCGGAGGGCACGTATTCTACAACTTCCAGGTCGAAACCGGATATGGCATTAAATTTCATCGGTGCACTCATCAGGCGCATTTTGCGCACACCGAGGTCACGCAGGATCTGCGAGCCGGCACCGACAATGCTGTAGGTGGTCGGTTTTTTCACCGGCGCGTGGTCGGCGGTTTCGCGGATATGCGCCAGCAACACATCGCCATCCAGCGGGTGGCCGAGTAGCAGCACCACGCCACTGCCTGCTTCGGAAACCGCAGCCATGGCGGCGCGCAGGCTCCAGCGGCCCGGTTGCTTGACCATCAGCAGGTCGCGCAGCGGGTCCATGTTGTGCACCCGCACCAGGGTCGGCTCTTCGGCGCAAATGGTGCCCAGGGTCAGGGCCATGTGCACGTCGCCTTCCACTGAATCACGGTAGGTCACCAAATTGAATTGGCCCAGTTCGCTGTCCAGTGGCTGCTCGGCAATCCGCTGAACGGTACGTTCGTGGATCATCCGGTAGTGGATCAGGTCGGCAATGGTGCCGATCTTGAGGTTGTGTTCGGCGGCAAAGGTTTCCAGTTCCGGGCGACGGGCCATGGTGCCGTCGTCGTTCATCACTTCGCAGATCACCCCGCTTGGCTCGAAACCGGCCATGCGCGCCAGGTCGCAGGCGGCTTCGGTGTGGCCGGCGCGGGCCAGGGTGCCGCCGGGCTGGGCCATTAGCGGGAAGATGTGGCCGGGGCTGACGATGTCTTCAGCCTTGGCGTCCTTCGCGGAAGCGGCTTGCACGGTGCGCGCGCGGTCAGCGGCGGAGATACCGGTGGTAACACCCGTCGTGGCTTCGATGGACACGGTGAACTTGGTGCCAAACCCTGAACCATTGCGCGGCGCCATCAACGGCAGCTTGAGCAGTTCGCAGCGCTCGCGGCTCATGGGCATGCAGATCAACCCACGGGCGTGCTTGGCCATGAAGTTGATGTGCTCAGCCTGGCACGCCTCGGCGGCCATGATGATGTCGCCTTCGTTCTCGCGGTCTTCGTCATCCATCAGGATGACCATCTTGCCTTGGCGGATGTCTTCAACCAGTTCTTCGATGCTATTGAGCGCCACGCGGCACCCCCTTGGTCAGGATTTCAGGTAGCCGTTAGCGGCCAGAAAACTTTCGGTGATGTTACTTCCGGTTGGCTCTGCGGCCTTATCGCCCAACAGCAGGCGCTCCAGGTAACGGGCAAGCAAGTCCACTTCCAGGTTCACCCGGCGACCTGGCTGGTAAGACGCCATGATGGTTTCGCTGAGGGTGTGGGGAATGATGGTCAGTTCGAATTCGGCGCCGTTCACGGCGTTCACGGTCAGGCTGGTGCCATCGACGGTGATCGAGCCTTTGTGGGCGATGTACTTGGCCAACTCTTTGGGCGCGCGAATGCGGAATTCCACGGCACGCGCGTTTTCGCTGCGCGCGACCACTTCGCCGACGCCATCCACGTGGCCGCTGACCAGGTGGCCGCCCAGGCGGGTGGTCGGGGTCAGGGCTTTTTCCAGGTTCACCGGGCTGCCGGCCTTGAGGTCGTTCATCGCGGTGCAGTCCAGGGTTTCCCGGCTGACATCGGCGGCAAAACCGTTGCCTGGCAACTCGATGACGGTCAGGCACACGCCGTTGATGGCGATGCTGTCGCCCAATTTGACGTCGCCGAGGTCCAGCTTGCCGGTTTCAACCGACAGGCGTACGTCGCCGCCTTTGGGGGTCATGGCACGGATACTGCCGATGGATTCGATGATGCCGGTGAACATGGCCTTCTCCTGGAAAACGGTGCGGGGCTCTTGAGCGCCCGGTCAGAATTATACGCTCGCTGGTGGCACAGGGATGGCAGTGACTCGCCAGTCATCGCCTACAGCGCGCATTTCAGTGATCTTGAGTTGGGGGGCGTCCGCCAGTTTCTCAAGCGGCCAGTCCAGCAAAGGCCGCGCGGCGGAGCCGAGAAACTTGCCGGCGATGAAAATCACGTACTCATCCACCAGGCCTTGCTGGGCAAAGGCGCCCGCCAGGCTTGGCCCGGCTTCCACCAACACTTCGTTGACACCACGGGCAGCCAGCGCCACCAGCGCCGAACGCAGGTCAACCTGGCCCTCGACGCCCGGCACCACCAGGCACTCGGGGCCACGGGGGAACTGGTTTTCCGCGGTCACGCAGGTGATGACCAATGCCGGGCCGGCCTTGAAGAACGGCGCGTTGAGCGGCACCCGCAGGCGGCCGTCGATGAGCACGCGCAACGGCGGGCGCGACATCGCGAGCGCGGTGGTTTCTGCATCCAAGCCCAGTTCGGCGGCGCGCACGGTCAGGCGCGCACCATCGGCCAGCACCGTGTCGGCACCGGTCAGCACCACGCTGGCCTCGGCGCGCAGGCGCTGCACGGCGGCGCGGGCGGCGGGGCCGGTGATCCATTGGCTCTCGCCGCTGGCCATCGCGGTGCGGCCGTCCAGGCTCATCGCCAGCTTGACCCGCACAAACGGCAGGCCGTGTTCCATGCGTTTAAGGAAACCGGGGTTCAACGCGCGCGCTTCGCTTTCCAGTACGCCGCTGCGGATTTCGATCCCGGCCTGGGCCAGACGCTGCATGCCGCGCCCCGCCACTTCCGGGTTCGGGTCCTGCATGCCAGCCACCACCCGCGCCACGCCGGCACTCACCAGCGCATCGGCGCAAGGCGGAGTGCGGCCGTGGTGGCTGCACGGTTCGAGGGTCACGTACACCGTGGCGCCACGGGCCTTGTCACCAGCGGCGCGCAGGGCGCTGGGCTCGGCGTGGGGCTCGCCGGTGCGTTCATGCCAACCTTCGCCGACAATCTGCCCATCGCGCACGATCACGCAGCCGACCCGGGGGTTGGGATGGGTGGTGTACAAGCCCCTGCGCGCCAATTCGAGGGCGCGGGCCATGTAATGGGCGTCGAGGACAGCTTGTTCGGCAGACGGTGGGGTCATTGTTTGGCAGGCTCACGGGCCAGGCGGTCGATTTCTTCGCGGAACTCATTGAGGTCCTGGAAGCGTCGATACACCGAGGCGAAACGGATATAGGCGACTTCGTCGAGCTTTTGCAGCTCGCCCATCACCAGTTCTCCAACCACCAGGCTCTTGACCTCGCGCTCGCCGGTCGCCCGCAGCTTGTGCTTGATATGCACCAGCGCGGCTTCCAGGCGCTCGACACTCACCGGGCGTTTTTCCAGGGCGCGCTGCATACCGGCGCGCAGTTTGTCTTCGTCGAAAGGCTGGCGGCTGCCGTCGGACTTGATCAGGCGCGGCAATACCAGTTCGGCAGTTTCGAAGGTGGTGAAACGCTCACCGCAGGCCAGGCATTCGCGCCGGCGACGCACTTGATCGCCCTCGGCGACCAGACGTGAGTCAATGACCTTGGTGTCGTTGGCACCGCAGAAGGGACAGTGCATGGTGGCAGGCAACAAAAAAAGGGAGGGCCATGGTAGCGCATCCCCGTGGCAAGACAAGCCATAGCCTTTACGGTATATAGACTGCCTATTATGTTTCTTGATTTTAAAGCCACGGATTTTGCCCTTTCTGGAGCCGTACATGCAGTTACGACCACTTGTCTTGCTCACCGTGTTCAGTTTCCTGGTCGCCTGCAGCAGCGAAGCCCCCAAACCGTCCACGCCTCAGCCAGCACCGGCGCAAGAGAAAAAGGTCCCGGGTATTGAAGACCTCGGCCCACTGCCGGCCTATCAGCGTGAAATCAACGGCAGCCTGACCAACGTGCCCGCCGGCGCCGAAGTCGAGATGGCCCTGCTGGTGATCGACGAGCGCTCGCGCCCGCAACAATTGCTCGCCAGCAGCGTGCTGACCGGCAACGGCAAGCCCCTGGCCTTCCGCCTGCGCTTCAACCCCGAGGCCTTCCCGGCCGGTGCGCGTGTTGAAGTGCGCGGCCGCGCCAGCCAGTCCGGCCAGTTGATCCTGCACCTGCCCGCCGTGCGCATCACCCAGGCGATCACCCAGACCACCGGCCCCCTGCAACTCGTCAAGGCACCATGACGCCACCGCTGGCCCTGCAAGGGGCGTTGAGCGAACTGATCGGCGACGCCCAACTGGTGCCCTGCCCGCTGCCGGGCACCGCGTTATCGTTATGGCTGCTGGACGCGGACAACATGGACCGCGCCTTCAGCCCCGAAGAAACCCGGCGCATCCTGCATGAACCGCCCTACTGGAGCTTCTGCTGGGCCAGCGGCCTGGCGCTGGCGCGGTACCTCGCGGCGAACCCCGAGTGGGTTGCCGGCAAGCGCGTGCTGGATTTTGGCGCCGGTTCCGGCGTGGCCGGGATTGCGGCCGTCAAAGCCGGGGCGCTGGAAGTGGTGGCTTGCGACCTTGATCCGCTGGCGCTGGCGGCGTGCCGGGCGAATGCCGAACTCAACGGTGTGACGCTGGGTTATTCGCCGGACTTCTTTGCCGAAGCCGACCGCTTCGACCTGATCCTGGTGGCTGACGTCCTCTACGACCGCGCCAACCTGCCGTTGCTGGATCACTTCCTTACCCGTGGCCGTGAAGCGTTGGTGGCGGATTCGCGGGTAAGAGACTTCCAGCATGCGGATTATCAGCGGCTGGAAGTCCTCGACGCGCTGACGTTGCCGGACCTGGCAGAGCCTTGGGAGTTTCGCAAGGTGAGCCTGTACCACTCGCGGCGTTCTTGAGGCCATCGCGGGCGAGCCCGCTCCCACATTCGGGCTGCATTGTCCTGTTGAAATGCATTCCCCTGTGGGAGCGGGCTTGCCCGCGATAGCGTTCTTGAACCCGCCACGCTTTCAGCCGCCAGCGCCAGCCCTTATAGTTGCCCCATTCCCGCTTTCTTCGAGACGCCCCATGAGTGAGCCCACGCCGTACATCTTCGATGCCACCACCGCCACGTTCGACCAAGCCGTCATCGAGAATTCGTTCCACAAACCCGTGCTGGTGGATTTCTGGGCCGAGTGGTGCGCGCCGTGCAAGGCGTTGATGCCGCTGCTGGCGCAGATAGCCGAGAGTTATCAGGGTGAGTTGTTGCTGGCCAAGGTTGATTGCGAGGCGGAGCAGGACATCGTCGCGCGCTTTGGCATTCGTAGCCTGCCAACGGTGGTGTTGTTCAAGGATGGTCAACCGGTGGACGGGTTTGCCGGGGCGCAGCCGGAGTCGGCGGTGCGGGCGATGCTGGAGCCCCATGTGCAGATGCCACCACCGGCGGCGGCAGATCCGTTGGAACAGGCCCAGGCGTTGTTTGCCGACGGCCGCATCAGCGATGCCGAGGCTGTGCTGGTGACGTTGCTGGGCGAGGACAACACCAACGCCGCCGCGCTGATCCTGTATGCACGCTGCCTGGCAGAACGTGGCGAACTGGGTGAAGCCCAGACCGTGCTGGACGCCGTGAAAAGCGACGAGCACAAAGCCGCCCTCGCCGGCGCCAAGGCGCAGATCACCTTCCTGCGCCAGGCCGCTGACCTGCCGGACGCGGCCGACCTGAAAAGCCGCCTGGCGCAAAACCCGCAGGACGATGAAGCGGCCTATCAATTGAGCATCCAGCAACTGGCGCGCCAGCAGTACGACGCGGCGCTGGAAGGCTTGCTCAAGTTGTTTATCCGCAACCGCAGCTACAGCGAAGGCTTGCCGCACAAGACCTTGCTGCAGGTGTTCGAACTGCTGGGCAATGATCACCCGCTGGTCACGGTGTACCGCCGCAAGTTGTTCGCTGCGCTGTACTAATCACCGATCCAGCTGTACAGCGGCGTATCCCCGCCGCTGGCGACCTTGACCTTGGCGCTGTGGCGCAGGCGCACCAACAGGCGCTTGCCCGCCGAGGCGTCGCCGGCCAAGCCTTCCAATTGATCGAGCAATTCCAGGCCGCTGAGCTGCCCAGCTTTGCGCAATAGATCCTGGGCGTTCTGCCACTGATCTTCATCCTGCTTGACCGGCGCCGCTGCCGGAGCGCTTGGCACCGGGGCTGCCTGCAATTGCGCGCCCAGGCGTGCCCAATCGCCGTCGTCCAGCTCCAGGGTCAAATCCACCGGCAGGTCGCCAACGGTTCCTCGAATTCGCAACATCGTCCTTACTCCTGCACTTTTCTGACGGGCATGCTCCCATGCGGCTTGCGCAACGCCAAGCAGGCGGTCAAACTCTCGCGACTATTGTTATAAGATCACATAACAAAACTTTCATGTCCTGGAGCCGCCCCATGCGCCGTCTGTTGCTTGCTTTGCCGTTTGCCCTGCTGCCACTGGCGGTTGCCCATGCTCATGAAGAGCACGACCACGAACACGGCAGCCTCGGCGCCCACGAACATGGTGTGGGTCGCCTCAACGCGGTGCTGGACGGCCAGGACCTGGAGCTTGAGCTAGACAGCCCGGCGATGAACCTGGTGGGTTTTGAACACGTCGCCACCACCGCCGCCGACAAAGCCAAGGTCGCCGCCGTGCGCAAACAGCTGGAGAATCCGCTGGCCCTGTTCAACCTGCCCAAAGGCGCGGGTTGCGTGGTCAGCAGCCAGGAACTCAACAGCCCGCTGTTCGGCGACAAGCCCGAAGCCGATCACGACGATGATGACGACCACGATCACGACGCCAAAGGTGGCGAGCATCATCACGACCACAGCGAAATCCACGCCCACTACCAATTCACCTGCGCCACGCCGACCGCGTTGAGCAACCTCGACCTGACCCAGGTGTTCAAGACCTTCCCCGCCACTCAGAAAATTCAGGTACAACTGATCGGCCCGAGCGGTCAGCAAGGTGTTGACGCGACGGCATCGGCAGCCACCATCAAATTCTGATTTGAATATACGGTCAATGTGGGAGCTGGCTTGCCTGCGATGGCATCGCTGCGGTGTGACAGATGCACCACACCGCCTGCATCGCAGGCAAGCCAGCTCCCACCTTTGATCGGCGCCACCTTTGAAACTTCGCCAGCAGACATTACTGATTCCACATGACCCAAGCATTGATCGAACTGTCTGACCTGGGCTTCAACTGGCCCGGTCACCCACAGTTGCTGGACATCCCCGCGTTCCGCCTGGAAGCGGGTGAAACCCTGTTCCTCAAGGGCCCGAGCGGCAGTGGCAAAACCACGCTGCTGGGCCTGCTCGGCGGAGTGCAGAAACCCAGCCAGGGCAGCATCCGCCTGCTCGGCCAGGAGCTCACCGAGCTGTCGGCCGGCGCTCGCGACCGTTTCCGCGTGGACCACACCGGCTATATCTTCCAGCAGTTCAACCTGCTGCCGTTCCTCTCGGTGCGCGAGAACGTCGAGTTGCCGTGCCACTTTTCCAAGTTGCGTGCGCAACGGGCCAAACAACGCCACGGCAGTGTCGATCAAGCCGCCGCGACCTTGCTCGCGCACCTGGGCTTGAAGGACAAGGACTTGCTGGAGCGCCGCGCCGACTCACTGTCCATCGGCCAGCAACAACGGGTCGCCGCTGCCCGCGCGTTGATCGGCCAACCGGAACTGGTGATCGCCGACGAACCCACCTCGGCCCTGGACTACGACGCCCGCGAAGCTTTCCTTCAGTTGTTGTTCGCCGAATGCCGCGACGCCGGCGCCAGCCTGCTGTTTGTCAGCCATGACCAAAGCCTGGCTGCGCTGTTCGACCGCCACCTGTCGCTAGCCGAACTCAATCGCGCCGCCACGCCCGCAGAGGTTTGAGATGTATCTGTTCCGTCTAGCCATGGCCAGCCTGGCTAACCGCCGCTTTACCGCGATCCTCACCGCGTTCGCCATCGCGCTGTCAGTGTGTTTGTTACTGGCGGTGGAGCGCGTGCGCGTCGAAGCGCGCAACAGTTTTGCCAGCACCATCAGCGGCACCGACCTGATCGTCGGCGCCCGTTCCGGTTCGGTAAACCTGTTGTTGTACTCGGTGTTCCGCATCGGCAACGCCACCAACAACATCCGTTGGGACAGCTACGAACACTTCGCCGCCAACCCCCAGGTGAAGTGGGCAATCCCGATTTCCCTCGGCGACTCCCATCGCGGCTACCGCGTGATGGGCACCAACGACTCCTACTTCGAGCACTACCAGTACGGGCGCAAGCAAAACCTCGAACTGGCCAGCGGCCGCGCCTTCGCCACCGACCCGTTTGAAGTAGTGCTCGGCGCCGAAGTCGCCGACGCGCTGCACTACAAGCTCGGCGACAAGCTGGTGCTGGCCCACGGCGTTGCCGTGGTGAGCCTGGTCAAGCACGATGACAAACCCTTCACCGTGGTCGGCATTCTCAAGCGCACCGGCACGCCGGTGGACCGCACGCTGCATATCAGCCTCGGCGGCATGGAAGCGATCCATATCGACTGGCACAACGGCGTGCCGGCCCAGGGCAAAGGCCGCATCAGTGCGGATCAGGCGCGCAACATGGACCTCACCCCGCAGGCCATCACCGCGTTCATGCTGGGCCTGAACAACAAGATTTCCACCTTCGCCCTGCAACGGGAGATCAATGAATTCCGGGGCGAGCCGATGCTGGCGATCCTGCCGGGCGTGGCGCTGCAAGAGCTGTGGAGCATGATGGGCACCGCCGAAAAAGCGCTGTTCGTGATTTCCCTGTTCGTGGTGCTGACCGGTTTGATCGGCATGCTCACGGCGATCCTCACCAGCCTCAACGAGCGCCGCCGCGAAATGGCGATCCTGCGTTCGGTGGGCGCCCGCCCGTGGCATATCGCGACGTTGCTGATCTTCGAAGCCTTCGCCCTGGCGCTGTCTGGCGTGGTCGCAGGGGTTGGCTTGCTGTACGTGTGCATCGCCGCCTCGCGCGGCTATTTGCAGGCCAACTACGGCCTGGACTTGCCAATGGCGTGGCCGAGCGAATATGAATGGACGCTGCTCGCCGGTATCCTGGCCGCCGCGCTGTTGATGGGCAGCGTGCCCGCGTGGCGCGCCTATCGACAATCCCTGGCCGACGGCCTGTCCATACGTTTATGAGGAAGGCTTCGATGCGTCGTGCCCTGTTTGCGCTGTTGTTGCTGCTGAGCGCGCCCGTGTGGGCCGGCGACCAGCCCAAGGATTTGTCGTGGCAGGAGATGATCCCACCTGACGCGCCACCGGAAGTGCCGAACATGAAACCGCTGCACGATCTGTCAGGCATGGCCGATGCGTTGTCGGCCGAAGCGGCGCCTGCGGCCAAGCAGGACCTGCCCAACGCGCCAGTGGTGCAGGCGCTGAACGGCCAGCATATTCGTCTGCCGGGTTACATCGTGCCGCTGGAAGTCAGCGAAGAAGGTCGCACCACCGAGTTCTTGCTGGTGCCGTATTTCGGCGCGTGCATCCATGTGCCACCGCCGCCGTCGAACCAGATCGTGCATGTGAAAAGCGAAGTCGGCGTGAAGCTTGATGAGCTGTACCAGCCGTACTGGATCGAAGGCGCGATGCAGGTCAAGCCGTCCACCAGTGAGCTGGCCGATGCCGGTTACCAGATGGATGCCGAGAAGATTTACATGTACGAACTGCAGGAATAACGCTGATCACCCTTTCATTGAGCTGAATCAAAAGACCGCACGGAACGATCTTTACCATTGGACCTACAACTTTTAAACGTCCTTTGGAGCTCCCATGAACAAGTCCCTGCTCGGCGCGTCCCTCTTCGCGCTCGCCCTCGTCGCCCCGGTTGCCCACGCTCACGAAGCGGGCGACATTCTGGTTCGCGCCGGTGCAATTACCGTGAACCCGAAAGCCGACAGCGGCCACGTCAAGGTTGACCAAGGCCCATTGGCCGGGACCAACCTGGGTGGCAAGGCGACCATGAGCAGCGACACCCAACTGGGCCTCAACTTCGCTTACATGCTGACCAACCACGTCGGTATCGAACTGCTGGCCGCCACGCCGTTCGAGCACGACGTGAAGATCAAGGGCACCGCCCTCGGCGCCGCCAACGGTAAGCTCGGCACCCTGAAACACCTGCCGCCGACCTTGAGCGTCGTGTACTACCCACTGGACAACAAGTCCGCCTTCCAACCGTACGTGGGCGCCGGTATCAACTACACCTGGATCTACGACGAACACGTCGGCAGCCGCGCCCAAGGTGCAGGTTTCAGCAACTTCAAGGCGGAAAACTCCTGGGGCTGGGCCGCACAGATCGGTGCGGACTACATGATCAACGACAAGTGGATGATCAACGCCCAGGCGCGCTACATCGATATCAGCACCAAGGCCACCGTGGAAAACAACGCCGTGGCACCGGGCACTCGCGCCAAGGTCAATGTGGACGTGGACCCGATGGTTTACATGGTGGGTATCGGTTACAAGTTCTAAGCAACGCCGCATAACCAATGTGGGGGCCGGCTTGTGTGGGAGCTGGCTTGCCTGCGATGCAGACACCTCGGGGTTTCAGTCATACCGAGGTGATGCTATCGCAGGCAAGCCAGCTCCCACATGGGCCGGCCCCCACATTTGCGTTTGGGCCGGTGTCAGGTATGGCGGTAGAACCGGTCCAATAACGCCGGCAACCCCGCCCGCCACGCCCGTGGCTTGATGCCAAAGGTGTGCAGGATCTTCTTGCAGGCCAGCACCGCGTGTTGTGGCTCATCACTCGCATCCGGCCGTGCGGCGTGGGCCTGGGCGGTGGGTGATTCAATCGCCAGCGGATGAAAAGTACGCGCTTCCGTGAGGATCGCCTGGCCCAGCGCCAACGGCGTGGTCGCCTCCTGGCCCGCGTAGTGATAGGTGCCCCACAGCGGCGCCGCACAATCGAGTTGCTTGAGCACCGAGATGATCACCCGCGCCGCATCATCCACCGGCGTCGGGTTGCCACGACGGTCGTCCGCCATCAGCAATTCATCCGGTTTTTCGGCCCGGGCGAGGAACCGCCCGAGGGTGCCATCGACGCTGTCATCCAGCAGCCAACCAAAACGTAGCAACACATGTTGCGGGCACGTCGCGCGCACGCTCTGCTCGATGCGCCACAACGCCTGGCCGCGCAGGCCCAGGGGCACCGGCTCGTCCTTTTCGCTGTAGGCGGTGGCACGGGAGCCATCGAACACGCGGTAGCTGGACGGTTGCAGCAAGGTAATGGTGTGGTGCTGGCACAGTTCGGCCAGGCGTTCGATGGCGAACTCCTGGGCGGCCAAACGGGTTTCGCTGACGGCTTCGGCCTGGAACCAGTCGAAGTAGTAGGCGAGGTTGATCAACGCATCGGGACGGGTGTCGTCGAGCAATTGGGTAAGGCTCGCGGCATCCCAGCCGTCTTGGGGCGGTTTGGGGGCGAGGAAACCGATGTCTTCCTCTGCACCGAGGCGAATCAGCGCCTGCCCGAGGGCATTCCCGCCGCCCAACAACATAAGGCGCATTCGCATAGATTGAGCAGGCCCGGTCAGTGTGGAACGATGGCTAATTAAGTATTGGTCAGAATCGTTGCATTTTGCGGGTTTGTAGCGCAACCGTCACGGATTAACTGTCTTCGCGCCGGCCTCTGGCGGTTCATGCTCAAGGGCCGCCTTGACGGGCACCATCACCTGCTGTGGATAAGTCTGCGCGAACTGCACCTCGGCGCAGTTATCCACAAGCTTCTTCAAGCGCTGGTTGAACGCTCGGCTCACCGCATATTGCCCACCCGACACGGTACGGAACTGTGCCGTCAGCACCACGCCGTTGAGGTCCATCTTATCCACGCCAAACACCTCCAGCGGCCCTTGCAGGTTGTACTTGAGGAACCCATCGTCACGGATCGACTGGCCCGCCTCGAGGATCAACTCCACGGCCTTATCCACATCGGTGTCGTAGGTGAACTGCACCGAAAAGAACGCGTAGGCAAATTGCCGCGACTGGTTGGTGACCGCCTTGATCTGCCCGAACGGCACCGAATGCACAAACCCCTTGCCGTCGCGCAGGCGCAGGGTGCGGATGGTCAGGCCTTCGACGGTGCCGGCGTGGCCGGAGTCGAGCACCACCCAGTCGCCGATGGACAGGGTGTCCTCGATGATGATGAACAGCCCGGTGATCACATCCTGCACCAGTTGCTGCGAGCCAAAACCAATCGCCAGGCCCACCACCCCGGCACCCGCCAGCAGCGGCGCGACGTTGATCCCCAGGTTGGCCATGGTGGTGATCGCGCAGATCACCACCAGGATGATTTTCACCGCATTGCGCACCAGCGGCAGGATGGTTTTCACCCGCGTGCTCGGCTGGCGGCTGGAGCGTTTGTTGACGGGCGGCTTCAAGGCTTCCTGGATCGCCGTGTCGAGCACCACCCAGAACAGCCAGGTCATCAGCAGGATCAAGCCGATGCTGCTGAGGGAATCGCTGATCGCCCGGCCGATGGAATTGCGCTCGGCAAACTCAAACAACGAGACGCCCCAGATCCGCCCGAGAATCTCGATAAACCCGATGGCCATGGCGATACGCAAAATCGCGTGTAACAGGCTGAGGAAACGTTCCTTGTAGGCACTGCTGCGCTGGATCGCCACCTGGCTGCGGGACTTGAACAGGTGTTGCAGCACCGTGCTGAGGAACACCGTGCCGATCAGCAGGATCGTCGTGAACAACGCGCAACGCAGGGCCTTTTGATTGTCGTCACCGGCGCCAATCAAATTGATCGCCGAGACCAGCACCATCAACAGGATCGGCCAATACCACAGCCCGGAAAACACCCGCAGCGATTGTTGCAACGCCGGGTGTTTCAGGCGCTGGGCCAACGGCCGGTTGCGGATCAGATGGGCCACCGGCCGGCGCAGGCGCACCACCAGTACGCCGAAGATCACCGCAGCAAACAGACCGGTAAACACCGCGATACTGCTGGTGATATTGCCACCAAGTTGACGGGCGATTTGCGGGCTGGTCAGGGCATCGCTGAGGGCGGCGAGAAAGCCGATCAGGAACAGCGGCTTGGGGCAATAACTGCGAATGATCCCCACGGCCGGACGCTTGTGGCCGAGGTTGAACATGACGATCACACACAACAGCATCGATGTGGAGAAGATCCCGCTGCTGGTGGCGTAGGCAAAACACAGCGCCAGCGCTCTTCCTACTGATGTGGGTAAAAAATGGCTGACGTAAAGTGTCAAGGGCAGGCAGACAAGCGCCGGGAGCGTATAGGGCACCACGTAGCCGAGCACGGCTTGCAGGCGCCCGCGTTGTGCGACAAAGGCGCGCCGGCTCAGGCGCTGCACGAACCAGCGGCCCAACAAGGTGAGCAACGCAAAGGCGCCGATCCACACCCCGGATAACAGCAAGAAGTCCCCGGCGACGCTCCATGGCGAACGTTCTGACGTCTGGTCCACCAGCCGCCCTACTTCGTCTGCCGCCCGATCCGCCCGCAGGCGCCAGGCATCGACCAGGCTCTGATTGAGGTCGAGCTTGTCCTGAACATCATCGATGCTGGAACTGATGGCCCCGAGCAGGCCACCTTCCACCAGCAGTTCCGGCTTGGCCGGTGCTTCAGGCTGCGGGTCGGCAGCTTGCAGTGCGCTGCTGCCGCAAAACAGCAGCGCACCGAGCAGTAGTGCAGTCTTTGAGTTCAGCAAAACACCGGGCTCCTACAGCAGGGTCTGTAAGGAACTGACGAGTTTGGGCCTTGATCGTTCCCCCGCCAGGGCATGTTTATGCCGTCCGTAGGACGCTGGAAACTTTCCGCCGCCCCTTGAAGTCAGCCATAAACGGGGCCAGGCCCCACTCTTCTTCAGGAGCAACCATGGCTGCGACTCCCGACTGGGTGCCCATCACCCCCAGCGTCGCCATCACCCGCTTCACGGTGCTGACGGTCAATATCCATAAAGGTTTTACCGCCCTCAACCGGCGTTTCATCCTGCCCGAGCTGCGCGAAGCGGTGCGCAGTGTGGGCGCGGACATGGTGTTCCTGCAGGAGATCCACGGCACCCACGAACGCCACCCGCAGCGCTACAGCGACTGGCCGAACATGCCGCAGTACGAATTCCTCGCCGACAGCATCTGGCCGCAGTTCGCTTACGGGCGCAACGCGGTCTATCCCCACGGGGACCACGGTAATGCGCTGTTGTCGAAATTCCAGATTGTGCGCTACGACAACCTGGATATTTCCCAGAGTGGCCATGAAAACCGTGGCCTGCTGCATTGCGTATTGCGACTGCCGGGCACCGGCCAGGAGGTGCATGCGATCTGCATCCACCTGGGCCTGCGCGAGGTGCATCGCCAGCAGCAACTGCGCCTGCTGGAGCAACGTATCCGTGAGATTCCGGCCGATGCGCCGCTGGTGGTGGCCGGAGATTTCAACGATTGGCGGCAGAAGGCCGACTTGAGCCAGAGCGGCCTCACCGAAGCGTTCATGCAGGCCCACGGCAAACCGGCACGCACCTTCCCGGCGCGCCTGCCGCTGTTGCCGCTGGACCGCATCTATGTGCGCAACCTCAAGGTGCATAACCCCCGGGTGTTGAGGACCCGGCCCTGGTCCCATCTGTCAGACCACGTGCCGCTGTCGGTGGAGATCGAGCTATGAGCGTCGCCGTCGAACACATCGCCACCGACCAGCCGCCGGACGCAGCCAAGGCACGCGACCTGGACTACGGCTGGCACAGCGATAACCAGGTGCAGTTGCTGGAAAACGGCGAGGCGTACTTCCCGAAGGTCTTCGAGGCCCTGCGCGAGGCACGGCGGGAAATTCTGCTGGAGACCTTTATCCTGTTCGAAGACAAAGTCGGGCATGAGCTGCAACACATCCTGATCGACGCAGCGCAGCGTGGCGTGAAGGTGGTCGTCAGCCTCGACGGCTTTGGCTGCGGCGAGCTGAGCCCAGGGTTTCTCGGTGAGCTGGCGGACGCCGGGGTGACGGTGCAGATGTTCGACCCGGCGTCGAAAACCCTGGGCGTTCGCACCAACTGGTTTCGCCGCCTGCATCGCAAGATCGTCGTGGTGGACGCCGCCGTGGCGTTTATCGGCGGGATCAATTTTTCGGCCGACCATCTGGGGGATTTCGGCCCCGAGGCCAAGCAGGATTATGCGGTGCAGGTGACGGGCCCGGCGGTGGCCGACCTGCATCATTTCGCCCTGGCACAAAGTGGCCGTCAGCTCCGCGCCCCGCGCGGCTGGCGGCGGCGCCAGCAGCGGCCTTGCGCCGGATCTATCGAGGGCGAGGGCTTGGTGCGCTTGATTTATCGCGACAACGTGAGACATCGCGATGACATCGAAGAGGCCTATATCCACGCCCTGGGCCAGGCACAAAAACGTGTGGTGATCGCCAACGCCTACTTCTTCCCTGGCTACCGCCTGCTGCGGGAAATCCGCAATGCGGCGCGCCGGGGCGTACAGGTGCAGTTGATCATGCAGGGCCAGCCGGATGTGCTGCTGGCCAAGCTGGCCGCGCGCATGCTCTACGACTACCTGCTCAAGGATGGCGTGGTGATCCACGAGTATTGCCAGCGCCCGCTGCACGGCAAAGTTGCGCTGGTGGACGACGACTGGAGCACCGTGGGTTCGAGCAACCTGGACCCGTTGAGCCTGGCGCTGAACCTGGAAGCCAACGTGCTGATACGCGATCGCGCCTTCAACCAACAGCTCTACGAGCGCCTGGAACTACTCGCCCGCGATCACTGCCAGACCATGCCGGAAAACCGCAAGCCGCGTTTGTGGCTGTGGCGATTGACCGTCGGTTTCCTGGTGTTTCATGTGATGCGCCACTTCCCCGCGATGACCGGTTGGCTGCCCGCCCATAAACCGCGGTTGAAGCCGTTTGAGGGCCAGGCCCATGACCGCTGAATCGCGCGTCAAACGTTGGAAGAAACCGCTGACCGTGGTGTTCTTCCTGGCGCTGATCGTGTTGTTCACCCTGCTCGCCCGGCGCATCGACTGGAGCGAAGTGCTACAGACCCTGGGCGACTTCAAGCTGCGTACCTTGCTGATCGCCGGCGCGGTGACGCTGTGCAGTTTTTTGGTGTACGCCAGCTTTGATCTGATCGGCCGCACCTACATTCGCCAAGACTTGACCTGGAAGCAGATCCTGCCGGTGGGCATCATCAGCTACGCCTTCAATCTCAACCTCAGCGCGTGGATTGGCGGCATTGCCATGCGCTACAGGTTGTATTCGCGGCTGGGGGTGAGCACCGGCAATATCGCCAAAATCCTCGGGCTGAGCCTGGCGACCAATTGGTTCGGCTATATGGCACTGGCCGGGGTGATTTTCAGCAGTGGCCTGGTGACGATGCCACCAGGCTGGAAAGTCAGCACCGGCGCGTTGCAGGGCATTGGGATTGTGTTGGTGCTGCTCAGCCTTGGTTACTTGGCCGCCTGCCAATTCTCGAAGAAACGCGAGTGGTCTGTTCGCGGCATGGAGATCAACCTGCCGTCGGTGCGCATGGCGTGCTTGCAGTTGGCCTTGGGCGCATTGAATTGGTCGCTGATGGCGGCGGTGATTTTTACCCTGCTGCCGGCCAAGCTGGACTACCCGTTGGTACTCGGGGTGTTGCTGATCAGCGCCATTGCCGGCGTGATCACCCATATCCCGGCGGGACTTGGGGTGTTGGAGGCCGTGTTTATTGGGTTACTGCAACATGAGGCGTCGCGGGGCAGCTTGTTGGCGGGGCTGATTGCTTATCGGGCGATCTACTTTATTTTGCCCCTGCTGATCTCGCTGGTGATGTACCTGGGAGTGGAAGCGAAGGCCAAGGCGTTGCGGGTGAAGAAGGCGCCGGCTTGAGCGTGTGTTGATTGGTCTACCGCAATCGCGGGCAAGCCCGCTCCCACAGTTGAAATGCATTCCAATGTGGGAGCGGGCTTGCTCGCGAAGACGGCTTAGAGAACGCCAGGATCTTAAACGCCAAATCGACTGCGGTAATCACTGGGTGCCAGCCCGGTAATCTTCTTGAAGGTGGCGCGAAAGGCGCTGGGGTCCTGGTAACCCACGGTCCAGGCGATGTGATCAATGGTGCCGTTGGTGAACTCGAGCATTTGCCGCGCCTTGCCCACACGCAGGTGCTGGCAGTATTCGGTGGGTTTCAAGCCGGTGGCGCTGCGAAAACGCCGTAGGAAGGTGCGCTCCTCCAGGCCCGCTTCTTGCGCCATGGCGGCGACAGATACATCCACCGCGCCGCTGGCTTGCAGCCAGTGCTGAACCTTGAGGATGGCGCCATCGCCATGCCCAAGGATCGGCGCGAAGTTGCTGCCGCACTGGCTGGCGCTGTCGCTGTGCTCGATCACCAGGAAACGTGCCGTATCAGCGGCGATGCTCGGGCCCATCAGCCTATCCACCAGGCGCAGGCCCAGTTCGGACCAGGCCATCAGCCCGGCCGTGGTGATCAGGTCGCCGTCATCGACGATGGGCTTATCCGCCTCCAGGCGCACCGCCGGATAGCGCGCGGCAAAAGATTGGGCGGAAGACCAATGGGTGGTGGCGCTGCGCCCATCCAACAGGCCACTGCGCGCCAGCATGATCGAGCCAATACACACGCCGCCCAGCACCGTGCCCGTCGCATGTTGCTCGCGCAACCACGCCAACAGCGCCGGCGGCGTTTGTTCTTCGGTAAACTCGCCGATGGACGGCGGCACCAGCACCGCCATCATCGGCTGCTCGGGGCCGGGGTGGCTGTCGAATACGCGCAGCGGCTTGCCCTGTGCGTCGACTTGCCAGTGGCTGACCCGCAGCAACGGCAATTGCGCCGATTGATGCTCGGCAGCGATGCGGTTGGCCACGCCGAACAAGTCAGTCAAACCATGCACGGCGGCCAATTGCGCACCCTGGTAAATCAACACACCCAACTCAACAACGACCATTGTCAGTTTTCCCCCTGTTATTGTCGGTGCAGCCAATCCCAGGTGCAGGCGCCAGCGCAGATACTGGGCCCATCAACCCATCACGAGGCAATACCCATGGCCAAGCAAGCACTCATCCTAATCGATATCCAGAACGACTACTTCCCTCAGGGCAAGTGGCCACTCGACGGCGTGGACGCCGCGGCGGACAATGCTGCGCAGGTGCTGCAAGCGTTTCGCCAGGCCGGTGATGCGGTGATTCATGTTCGCCATGAGTTCACCTCCGAAGACGCACCGTTCTTCACGCCGGGCTCCGAGGGTGCGCATTTGCATTCCAAGGTGCTGAACGAGGGCAACGAGCCGGTGGTGTTGAAGCATTTCGTCAATGCGTTTCGCGAAACCAATCTGCGTGCACTGCTGGAACAACGCAGCATCACCGAACTGGTGGTGGTCGGCAGTATGAGTCATATGTGCATCGATGCCGTGGTGCGGGCGGCAGCGGATTTGGGCTACAAGGTCACGGTCATTCACGACGCCTGCGCAACCCGGGAGCTGGAATTCAACGGCCAAGTGATTCCGGCCGCGCAAGTGCATGGCGCCTATATGGCCTCACTGGCATTTGGCTATGCGGGCGTGGTCTCGGCAGATGAATACTTGCAGGCGCAAGCGGCGGCGGCCTGACCGCCACTTGCCTACCCGACGTCAGCGAGTTGCGATGATGAACAGGCGCGGAAATGGCAGCAACACGGTGCCATCGGCCAGGGCTGGGTAAGCCTGGGTAATCCGCGCCTGGTATTCCTGTAGGAAGGCGGTCTTTTCGCTATCGGTCAACGGCGCGAGGAACGGTCTCAGGGCCGACGCCTTGAACCACTCCACCACCGCAGCGTGGTCTGCCAACGGGTGCAGGTAAGTGGTACGCCACACATCGACGGTGCTGCAGTGTTTGCTCAACAGCTCGTAGTAGTAGCTCGCGGCGTGACGTTCATTGTGTTTGACCGCGCCGATCTTGGCGGCCCATGGGCCCTCGGCAGCGACTTCGCGGGCGAGCCGGTGGGCGGGCTCGTCGAGGTTGTCCGGGGTTTGCACCGCCAGCGTGCCGCCGGGTGTCAGTTGGTTGACCAGGTGCGGGTACAGCGTGGCGTGATTGGGTAACCATTGCAGGGACGCATTGGCCAGGATCACGTCAAAGGCTTGCGCTGGGCTCCAGTCGCCAATATCCGCCAGCTCGAAGCTCAGTGCCGGCAGGCGTTTGCGGGCGTCGGCGAGCATGTCGTCGGAGCTGTCCATGCCGATGACGTGGGCGTGCGGAAAGCGCTCGGCCAGGACTTCGGTGGAGTTGCCGGGGCCGCAACCCAGGTCGACGGCGGTGCGCACGTCGGTGTTCGGGATTGCCGCCACCAAGTCACGGACCGGACGGGTGCGCTGCTGTTCGAACATCGTGTATTGCTTGGCAGACCAGGTCATCGCAACATTCCTTCATGTTAAAGGTTGGCCACAGCCTAAATCCTGTAGGCCATGAGAACAAATGCCTGGACGATCGGGCAATAAAAAACCCCCGAAGCCTGGGCTATCGGGGGTTTTGTGCGTTCCGGGTCTTGGACCTTAGAACGGGATATCGTCATCAAAGCTGTCGAAATCCGGAGCCGGTTGCGGAGCAGCCTGCTGTGGCGCTGGACGCGACTCACGCTGAGGCTGTTGGCTTGGCTGCGGACGCGACTGCTGTGGACGCGGAGCCGAGTTGGACATGCCACCCTGGCCCTGTTGGTCGCCCTGTGGACGGCCGCCCAGCAGTTGCATGGTGCCTTGCATGTCGACCACGATTTCGGTGGTGTAACGCTTGATACCGTCTTTTTCCCACTCGCGGGTTTGCAGCTTGCCTTCGATGTAGACCTGCGAACCTTTGCGCAGGTACTCACCGGCGATCTCTGCCACCTTGCCGAACATCGACACACGGTGCCATTCGGTTTTCTCGACCTTCTGGCCGGTTTGCTTGTCGGTCCACTGTTCGCTGGTCGCCAGACTCAGGTTGGTCACGGCGTTACCGTTAGGCAAGTAGCGAACTTCGGGATCCTGGCCGCATGTACCGACCAATATGACTTTGTTAACCCCACGGGCCATAACGTTCTCCTAGGCTGGGCGCGCTGTCGGCACTGGGTTGACCAGTTGCTCAAGCGTCGCGCGATCCAATAATTCGGTGTCCAATTTGATGTAGATGGCGGCTTCTTCGGCGATCACTACCGCATCTGTTACCCCAACAACGGCCATTAGGCGCTCTACCAGGCCGGCTTCACGAATTGCTTCGGGCGACAACGGCAGGCGCAGGCTTGTGACGTATGGAGGTTCGCGCATGGTAACAGCAAAGGCCAACCAAAGTGCAGCAAGGCCGGCGCATCCGAGGAACACAACCGACAAACCGCCATGCTGGAACATCCAGCCACCCATGATGCCGCCCAGCGCGGAGCCGAGGAACTGGCTGGTGGAATACACCCCCATCGCCGTGCCCTTGCCACCGGCCGGTGAAACTTTACTGATCAGCGAAGGCAACGAGGCTTCCAGCAGGTTGAACGCGGTGAAGAACACCACCGTACCGATCACCAACGCTCGCAGGCTATCGCCGAACTGCCAGAAGAATAGCTCAGTGAGCATCAGCGTCGCGACGGCGCCCAGCAAAACTCGTTTCATTTTGCGTTTCTTCTCGCCATAGATGATGAACGGGATCATGGCGAAGAACGAAATCAGCAGTGCCGTGAGGTAGACCCACCAGTGCTGCTCCTTGGGTAAACCGGCTTTTTCCACCAGCGCCAGGGGCAAGGCGACGAAGCTGCACATCAGCATTGCGTGTAATACGAAGATACCTAAATCCAGGCGCAGCAGGTCGGGGTGCTTGAGCGTCGGCAACAACGCCTTGCGCGCAACCCCAGACTCGCGGTGCTGCAACGTGCCGGTGGAGCGCGGCACCATGAAGGCCACGATCACGATGCCGAACAGCGCCATGCCGCCCGTGGCGAGGAACAGGCCATGCAGGCCGAAGGCGCTGGTGAGCAAAGGGCCGACCACCATGGCCACGGCAAACGACAGGCCGATGGTCATGCCGATCATGGCCATGGCCTTGGTGCGGTGTTGTTCGCGGGTCAAATCCGACAGCAGTGCCATGACCGCGGCAGAAATTGCCCCGGCGCCCTGTAGGACACGGCCAGCAATCACGCCCCAGATCGAATCCGACTGGGCCGCCAGCACACTGCCGAGGGCGAACACGATCAGCCCCAGGTAAATCACCGGGCGGCGGCCAATGCGGTCGGAAATGATCCCGAATGGAATCTGGAAAATCGCCTGGGTCAGGCCATAGGCGCCAATCGCCAGGCCGATCAGGGCGGGGGTCGCGCCTGCGAGATCCATCCCATAGGTCGCCAGTACCGGCAACACCATGAACATGCCAAGCATACGGAAGGCGAACACCAGGGCCAGACCGCTTGCCGCTCGGGTCTCGCCGCTACTCATGCGTTCGCTGTGGGGATCGTGCATGGAAAAACCTCGTGTGAACCGGCGGCGATTCTACCAGTCCCATCGATTGAGAGGGTATATGCGGCGCTTTGCCGCGCAGCTTTCATGTAAGGCTGCACCCGGCAATTTGACAGTGTATATTCATCCAGTCTTTAGCCGTATACTCCTGCATTATTTACGCCCGCCGTGCGAGGCCATCTTGGACAAGATCCTGATTCGTGGGGCTAGAACCCACAACCTGAAGAACATCGACCTGACCCTGCCCCGGGACAAACTGATCGTCATCACCGGTTTGTCGGGGTCCGGCAAATCGTCCCTGGCCTTCGATACGCTGTATGCCGAAGGCCAGCGGCGCTATGTGGAATCGCTGTCGGCTTATGCCCGGCAGTTCCTGTCGATGATGGAAAAGCCCGACGTCGACACCATTGAAGGCCTGTCGCCGGCGATCTCCATCGAGCAGAAATCGACCTCCCATAACCCGCGTTCCACCGTGGGCACCATCACCGAAATCTACGACTACCTGCGTCTTCTATATGCACGCGTAGGTATTCCGCGCTGCCCGGACCATGACATTCCCCTGGAAGCCCAGACCGTCAGCCAGATGGTTGACCTGGTGCTGGCCCAGCCGGAAGGCGCCAAGCTTATGTTGCTGGCACCCGTGATTCGCGAGCGCAAGGGCGAACACCTTTCCGTCTTCGAAGAGCTGCGCGCACAAGGTTTTGTACGCGCGCGGATCAACGGCAAGCTCTATGAGCTGGACGAAGCGCCAAAGCTCGACAAGCAGAAGAAGCACTCCATCGATGTAGTGGTGGACCGCTTCAAGGTACGGGCTGACCTGCAACAGCGCCTGGCGGAATCGTTCGAGACGGCCTTGAAGCTGGCGGATGGCATTGCGTTGGTGGCGCCGATGGATGACGAGCCGGGTGAAGAAATCATCTTCTCCGCGCGCTTTGCCTGCCCTATATGCGGCCACGCCATCAGCGAGCTGGAACCCAAGCTGTTCTCCTTCAACAACCCGGCCGGCGCCTGCCCGACGTGCGATGGCCTCGGCGTGAAGCAGTTCTTCGACATCAAGCGCCTGGTCAATGGCGAGCTGACCTTGGCCGAGGGTGCGATACGCGGCTGGGACAGGCGCAACGTCTATTACTTCCAGATGCTGGGGTCGTTGGCATCCCACTACAAATTCAGCCTGGAAGTGCCGTTCAACCAACTGCCGGCGGATCAGCAGAAAGTCATCCTCCATGGCAGCGGCTCACAGAATGTCGACTTCAAATACCTGAACGACCGCGGCGACATCGTTAAACGCTCGCACCCGTTCGAAGGCATCGTGCCAAACCTGGAGCGCCGCTACCGCGAGACCGAATCGGCCAGCGTGCGTGAAGAGCTGGCGAAATTCCTCAGCACCCAACCCTGCCCGGATTGCCGCGGCACGCGCCTGCGTCGTGAGGCGCGGCATGTGTGGGTGGGTGAAAAGACGTTGCCGGCGGTGACCAACCTGCCGATCGGCGACGCCTGTGAGTATTTTGGTGTACTTAAGCTGACCGGCCGTCGCGGCGAGATTGCCGACAAGATCCTCAAGGAAATTCGCGAGCGCTTGCAGTTCCTGGTCAACGTGGGCCTGGACTACCTGTCGCTGGATCGCAGCGCAGATACGTTGTCCGGCGGTGAAGCCCAGCGGATTCGCCTGGCCAGCCAGATTGGCGCGGGCCTTGTGGGGGTGCTGTACATCCTCGACGAACCGTCGATCGGTTTGCACCAACGCGACAACGATCGCCTGCTCGGCACGCTGAAACACCTGCGGGATATCGGCAACACCGTGATTGTGGTCGAGCACGATGAAGATGCGATTCGCCTGGCGGATTACGTCGTCGATATCGGTCCGGGCGCGGGTGTTCATGGTGGGCACATTGTCGCCGAGGGCACACCTGCCGAAGTCATGGCGCACCCGGACTCGCTGACGGGCAAGTACCTGTCCGGCCGTGTGAAGATTGAAGTGCCGGCCAAGCGCACACCACGCAACAAGAAGCTGTCACTGCACCTCAAGGGCGCTCGCGGCAACAACTTGCGTAACGTGGACCTGGAAATCCCCCTGGGCCTGCTGACCTGTGTGACGGGTGTTTCAGGCTCAGGCAAGTCGACGCTGATCAACAACACCCTGTTCCCGTTGAGTGCCACCGCCCTGAACGGCGCGACCACCCTGGAAGCGGCAGCGCATGACAGCATCAAGGGCCTGGAGCACTTGGACAAAGTGGTCGATATCGACCAGAGCCCCATTGGCCGTACGCCACGCTCCAACCCGGCGACCTATACCGGGTTGTTTACGCCGATTCGCGAGTTGTTTGCGGGTGTCCCGGAGTCCCGCTCACGGGGCTACGGACCTGGCCGGTTCTCGTTCAACGTCAAGGGCGGGCGCTGCGAAGCCTGCCAGGGTGATGGCCTGATCAAGGTGGAGATGCACTTCCTGCCAGACATCTACGTGCCCTGCGATGTGTGCAAGAGCAAGCGCTACAACCGCGAAACCCTGGAGATCAAGTACAAGGGCAAAAGCATCCACGAAACCCTGGAGATGACCATCGAGGAAGCGCGGGTGTTCTTCGACGCGGTTCCGGCGTTGGCGCGCAAGCTACAGACGTTGATGGATGTGGGCCTGTCGTACATCAAGCTGGGGCAGTCGGCGACCACGCTGTCCGGCGGCGAGGCGCAACGGGTGAAGCTGTCGCGCGAGCTGTCCAAGCGTGATACTGGCAAGACCTTGTATATCCTCGATGAACCGACCACCGGTTTGCACTTCGCGGATATCCAGCAATTGCTCGACGTGCTGCACCGCTTGCGCGACCACGGCAACACGGTAGTCGTGATCGAGCACAACCTGGATGTGATCAAGACCGCCGATTGGCTGGTGGACCTTGGGCCGGAAGGTGGCTCAAAAGGTGGCCAGATCATCGCGGTGGGCACACCGGAGGAAGTCTCTGAGATGCCGCAGTCGCACACCGGTTACTACTTAAAACCACTGTTGGCGCGCGACCGGGCCTGATTTATCGGGCCCAACAAAAAGCCCCTGTCACCGTTAAGGCGACAGGGGCTTTTTTGTAGCCAGGAATCAGAACTGCGATTGCAGGTAATTCTCCAGGCCGATCAACTTGATCAGGCCCAACTGCTTTTCCAGCCAGTAGGTGTGATCTTCTTCGGTGTCGTTCAACTGCACACGCAGGATTTCACGGGTGACAAAGTCGCTGTGCTTCTCGCAAAGCTCAATGCCTTTGCAGAGTGCGGCACGTACTTTGTACTCCAGGCGCAAGTCACTGGCGAGCATCTCAGGTACGGTAGTGCCGGTGTCCAGGTCGTCGGGACGCATGCGTGGCGTACCTTCGAGCATGAGGATACGGCGCATCAGCGCGTCGGCGTGCTGTGCCTCTTCTTCCATTTCGTGGTTGATGCGTTCGTAGAGCTCCGTAAAGCCCCAGTCTTCATACATACGCGAATGGATGAAGTATTGGTCACGAGCTGCCAGTTCGCCCGTCAGCAACGTGTTGAGGTAATCGATTACGTCGGGGTGACCTTGCATCGCCCTACATCTCCCTGCTTGAAAGCCTGTAGTTTGAACCATGATGACCCGGAGGTCACGGGATCAACGGCAGAAAAGTGAAGATTTCCGGAGAAAAGTAGCTGAAATAACGCAAAAACCGCCCAAATGAGGGCGGTTCTGCTTATCGTTTAGAGTCAGTTAAGCGATACACCCAGTGCCTTTGCGATTGCTTCTCCGTACGCTGGATCGGCCTTGTAGAAGTGCGCCAGTTGACGCTGAACCACGTCACTTGTCACACCCGCCATCGCGCCGGCGATGTTGTTGGTGAGCAATGCTTTCTGCTCATCGCTCATCAGGCGGAATAGCGCACCGGCGTGACTGTAGTAGTCAGTGTCTTCGCGGTGATCGTAACGATCGGCGGCACCGCTCAGGGCCAGCGCAGGCTCAGCATATTGAGGCGCTTGTTTAGGCGCATCGGCGTAGCTGTTGGGTTCGTAGTTAGGAGCGGCACCACCGTTGGGGCCAAACGCCATCGAACCATCACGCTGGTAGCTGTTCACCGGGCTCAGAGGCGCATTCACCGGCAGTTGCTGGTGGTTGGTGCCGACACGGTAGCGGTGGGCATCAGCATAGGCGAAAACACGACCTTGCAGCATGCGGTCCGGCGACAGCCCCACGCCCGGGACCATATTGCTTGGACCGAACGCCGCTTGCTCGACTTCAGCGAAGTAGTTCTGTGGGTTGCGGTTGAGCTCCAACTCGCCAACTTCGATCAACGGGAATTCCTTTTGCGACCAGGTTTTGGTCACGTCAAAGGGGTTCTCATAGTGAGCATTCGCCTGGGCTTCAGTCATGATCTGGATGCAGACGCGCCATTTCGGGAAGTCACCGCGCTCGATTGCACCGAACAGGTCACGCTGGGCGTAATCAGGATCAGTACCCGCCAAGCGGGCGGCATCGGCGGGCGCCAGGTTCTTGATGCCCTGTTTGGTTTTATAGTGCCACTTCACCCAATGACGTTCACCCTTGGCGTTGATCAGGCTGTAAGTGTGGCTGCCGAAGCCGTGCATGTGGCGGTAGCCGTCTGGGATACCACGGTCCGAAAACAGGATGGTGACCTGGTGCAGCGCCTCTGGAGAGTGCGACCAAAAATCCCACATCATTTGCGCGCTTTTAAGGTTGCTTTGCGGCAGGCGCTTTTGAGTGTGGATGAAGTCAGGGAATTTCAGCGGGTCACGGATAAAGAACACAGGCGTGTTGTTGCCAACGATGTCCCAGTTGCCTTCTTCGGTGTAGAACTTCAACGCGAAGCCGCGTGGATCACGCTCGGTATCAGCCGAGCCGCGCTCCCCGCCTACTGTGGAAAAGCGCAGGAAAGTTGGCGTTTGCTTACCAACAGACTCGAACAACTTGGCGCTTGTGTACTGCGTGATGTCTTTAGTAACAGTGAACGTACCGTAAGCACCCGACCCCTTGGCGTGTACACGGCGCTCAGGAATGTTTTCACGGTTGAAGTGAGCGAGCTTTTCGATCAGGTGAAAATCGTCGAGCAGCAACGGGCCGCGGGGGCCAGCGGAACGGGAATTCTGGTTGTCCGCAACGGGAGCACCGCTGGCGGTCGTAAGGATTTTATTCTGGCTCATGTGCGTATTCCTCAGGTCGGACTTGAAACTGCCGGCTAATCGGCTTGGTGGAGAGTATTGATCATGAAGATAACACCCACAAATTCATTAAATTGCGGACTTCAATAGAAAATTACTACCAACAACTCCGAGACCGATAGTGCATGCCACTGCCCTGGGAAGCTTGTACGGGTGGTGCTTTTGTTACGCGCACAAAAAACCGGGCACTAGGCCCGGTTTTTCGTTACAGCTTGACGTCTTACTCGGCGCTTACAGCTTCGCCGGCAGTAGCACGATCAACCAACTCGACGTACGCCATAGGCGCGTTGTCGCCAGCGCGGAAACCGCACTTGAGGATGCGCAGGTAGCCACCCTCACGGGTAGCGTAACGCTTGCCCAGGTCGTTGAAGAGCTTACCAACGATAGCTTTCGAACGAGTACGGTCGAAAGCCAGACGGCGGTTAGCCAGGCTGTCTGTCTTGGCCAAAGTGATCAGCGGCTCAGCAACGCGACGCAGTTCTTTAGCTTTCGGCAGTGTAGTTTTGATCAGCTCGTGCTCGAACAGCGACACCGCCATGTTTTGAAACATGGCCTTGCGGTGCGAGCTGGTACGGCTCAGGTGACGACCACTTTTACGATGACGCATGGTTCATTCCTTACCAAACTCACGTTCGGTGATTACGACGATCAGGCAGTCGCCTTGTCGTCCTTCTTAAGACTTGCAGGCGGCCAGTTGTCGAGGCGCATGCCGAGGGACAGACCGCGGGAGGCCAGAACGTCCTTGATTTCAGTCAAGGATTTCTTGCCCAGGTTCGGAGTCTTCAACAGTTCTACTTCGGTACGCTGAATCAGGTCGCCGATGTAGTAAATGTTTTCCGCCTTAAGGCAGTTAGCCGAACGTACAGTCAGTTCCAGATCGTCAACCGGGCGAAGCAGGATCGGATCGATCTCGTCTTCCTGCTCGATTACCACTGGTTCGCTGTCACCTTTGAGGTCGACGAACGCAGCCAACTGCTGTTGCAGAATGGTTGCAGCGCGGCGGATAGCCTCTTCAGGATCCAGAGTACCGTTGGTTTCCAGATCAATAACCAGCTTGTCCAGGTTAGTACGCTGTTCGACACGGGCGTTTTCCACCACGTATGCGATACGGCGAACCGGGCTGAACGAAGAGTCAAGCTGCAAGCGACCAATGCTGCGGCTTTCGTCTTCATCGCTCTGACGCGAGTCGGCCGGTTCATAACCACGACCACGAGCTACGGTGAGCTTCATGTTCAGGGCGCCGTTAGACGCCAGGTTAGCGATTACGTGATCGGGATTAACGATCTCGACATCATGATCCAGCTGAATATCGGCAGCGGTAACCACCCCCGAACCCTTCTTCGACAAGGTCAGCGTAACTTCGTCACGGCCGTGCAGCTTGATAGCCAGACCTTTAAGGTTCAACAGGATTTCAATTACGTCTTCCTGTACACCTTCGATGGCGCTGTACTCGTGGAGCACACCGTCAATCTCGGCCTCGACTACTGCACAGCCGGGCATTGAGGACAACAGGATGCGGCGCAGCGCGTTGCCCAGGGTGTGGCCAAAACCACGCTCGAGAGGCTCGAGAGTGATCTTGGCGCGGGTTGGACTGACAACCTGCACATCAATGTGGCGGGGTGTCAGGAACTCATTTACCGAAATCTGCATGGATGCACCTATTTTCTAGCCCTTACTTGGAGTAGAGCTCGACAATCAGGCTTTCGTTGATGTCGGCGGACAGATCACTGCGAGCAGGAACGTTCTTGAAAACGCCCGACTTCTTCTCAGTGTCTACTTCTACCCATTCTACGCGGCCACGTTGGGCACACAGATCGAGAGCTTGGACAATGCGAAGTTGGTTTTTTGCTTTCTCGCGAATCGCGACCACGTCACCAGCACGAACCTGGTAGGACGGGACGTTAACGGTCTGACCGTTTACGCTGACGGATTTGTGCGATACCAGCTGACGGGATTCGGCACGAGTCGAACCAAAGCCCATACGGTATACAACGTTGTCCAGACGGCATTCGAGCAGTTGCAGCAGGTTTTCACCGGTTGCACCTTTCTTGCCAGCAGCTTCTTTGTAGTAGCCGCTGAACTGACGCTCGAGAACGCCGTAGATACGACGGACCTTCTGCTTTTCACGCAGTTGGGTGCCGTAGTCGGACTGGCGACCGCGGCGTTGGCCGTGGATACCAGGTGCTGCTTCAATGTTGCACTTCGATTCGATCGCGCGCACGCCGCTCTTCAGGAAGAGATCGGTGCCTTCGCGACGAGCGAGTTTGCATTTTGGACCAATGTAACGAGCCATTCTTTACAATCTCCTGGATTACACGCGGCGCTTCTTCGGCGGACGGCACCCGTTGTGCGGGATTGGCGTCACGTCGGTGATGCTGGCGATCTTATAGCCACAGCCGTTCAAAGCACGGACAGCAGACTCACGACCTGGACCTGGACCTTTGACGTTAACGTCGAGGTTTTTCAGGCCGTATTCCAGCGCAGCTTGACCAGCACGTTCAGCAGCTACTTGAGCAGCAAACGGGGTGGACTTGCGGGAACCGCGGAAACCCGAACCACCAGAGGTAGCCCAAGACAGCGCGTTACCTTGACGGTCGGTGATGGTCACGATTGTGTTGTTAAAAGAAGCATGGATGTGGGCGATGCCATCAACCACTGTCTTTTTAACTTTTTTACGAGGACGAGCAGCAGGTTTTGCCATGATAATTTTCCTGTCGATTCGCTGGGGCGATTACTTGCGGATCGGCTTACGCGGACCTTTACGGGTACGCGCGTTAGTCTTGGTACGCTGACCGCGTACTGGAAGACCACGACGATGACGCAGACCGCGATAGCAACCGAGGTCCATCAAACGCTTGATTTTCATGTTGATTTCGCGACGCAGGTCACCTTCAGTGGTGAACTTCGCCACTTCGCCACGCAGCTGTTCAATCTGCTCGTCGCTCAGATCCTTGATCTTAGCGGCTGGGTTTACCCCAGCGACCGCGCAAATCTTCTGCGCAGTTGTGCGACCAACACCATAGATGTAGGTCAGCGAGATAACAGTGTGCTTGTTATCTGGAATGTTAACGCCTGCAATACGGGCCATTCAGTGGGACTCCAATTGACAGCTACCTACGCCCCGGAAGCCAAGAAATAGGGCGCGAGATAATATCGCTGTAATAACAAATAATCAACCCGGCAGCGCACTAGCTGCCGGGCTTCAAGCGGATCACACTCAGCCTTGGCGCTGTTTGTGACGCGGTTCCGCGCTGCAAATTACTCGAACAACACCTTCGCGGCGAATAATCTTGCAGTTACGGCACAGCTTTTTCACCGATGCACGAACTTTCATCACCAACTCCTCGAACCTTATGGGGTACTCAGCGCAACATGCCGCTGCCGTAGCCCTTCAGGTTGGCTTTCTTCATCAGGGATTCGTACTGGTGCGAAACGAGGTGCGATTGTACTTGGGACATGAAGTCCATCACAACCACGACGACGATCAGCAACGAGGTCCCGCCAAGGTAGAACGGAACGTTTGCTGCAACCACCAGGAACTGGGGCAACAAGCACACGGCCGTCATATATAGAGCACCGAACAGGGTCAAACGAGTCAGAACGCCATCAATGTAGCGTGCCGACTGCTCACCTGGACGAATACCCGGAATAAAGGCACCGGACTTCTTCAGGTTTTCCGCTACGTCTTTCGGATTGAACATCAACGCCGTATAGAAGAAGCAGAAGAAAATAATCCCTGCACTAAACAGCAGAATATTCAACGGCTGACCAGGAGCGATCGACTGAGAGAGGTCCTGCAGCCAGCCCATATTTTCAGACTGACCAAACCAGGTACCCAACGAAGCCGGAAACAGCAAAATGCTGCTCGCGAAAATTGCCGGGATAACACCGGCCATATTCACTTTCAGCGGCAAGTGGCTGGTCTGCGCAGCGAAGACCTTACGGCCCTGCTGACGCTTGGCGTAGTGAACAGCAATACGACGCTGGCCACGCTCAATGAACACCACAAAACCGATAATCGCTACTGCCAGCAAACCGATGGCAACCAGGGCGAAGATATTGATATCACCCTGACGTGCAGACTCGAAAGACTGCCCAATTGCTCTCGGAAGACCGGCGACGATACCTGCGAAAATCAACATCGAGATACCGTTACCAACACCACGCTCAGTAATCTGCTCACCCAGCCACATCATGAACATCGCACCAGCCACAAACGTGGATACCGCGACGAAATGGAAGCCAAAGTCACCAGTGAACGCAACACCCTGCCCGGCCAAGCCAACGGACATGCCGATAGCCTGAACCAGGGCGAGGGCTACAGTGCCGTAGCGGGTGTACTGGCTAATCTTGCGACGGCCAGCTTCACCTTCCTTCTTCAACTGCTCCAGCTGCGGGCTGACGGCGGTCATCAGCTGCATGATGATCGATGCCGAAATGTACGGCATGATCCCCAGTGCAAAGATGCTCATCCGTTCCAGCGCGCCGCCGGAAAACATGTTGAACAAGCTAAGAATGGTCCCCTCATTCTGTCGAAACAGGTCTGCGAGTCGGTCCGGGTTGATACCTGGAACCGGGATGTGTGCGCCTATTCGGTAGACGATAATCGCCAGGAACAGAAAACGCAGACGAGCCCAAAGTTCAGACATACCGCCTTTGCCGAGCGCTGAGAGAGCACCTTGCTTAGCCATTTATTCCTCGAACTTGCCGCCAGCTGCTTCGATAGCCGAACGCGCACCTTTGGTGGCGCCGATTCCCTTGCCGATAGTGACAGCGCGAGTCACTTCACCGGACAGCATGATTTTCACACGCTGTACGTTGACGTTGATCACGTTGGCATCTTTCAGGGTCTGCACAGTAACGATGTCGCCTTCCACTTTAGCCAGCTCGGACAGACGCACTTCTGCGCGATCCATGGCTTTCAGGGAAACGAAACCGAACTTAGGCAGGCGACGATGCAGCGGCTGTTGACCGCCTTCAAAGCCTGGAGCGATGGTGCCACCGGAACGGGAGGTCTGACCTTTGTGGCCACGGCCACCAGTCTTACCCAAACCGCTACCGATACCACGGCCCGGACGATGCTTTTCGCGACGGGAACCCGGCGCTGGACTCAGATCATTGAGTTTCATCGATTAACCCTCTACACGCAGCATGTAGTAAGCCTTGTTGATCATCCCGCGATTCTCGGGAGTATCAAGTACTTCTACGGTGTGACCGATGCGACGCAGACCCAGACCCTTAACGCACAGTTTGTGGTTAGGGATGCGGCCGGTCATGCTCTTGATCAGCGTTACTTTAACGGTAGCCATGATCAGAAGATCTCCTTGACAGTCAGACCACGCTTAGCAGCGATGGACTCAGGAGATTGCATAGCTTTCAAACCTTTGAAAGTGGCGTGAACCACGTTTACCGGGTTAGTCGAGCCGTAGCACTTGGCCAGAACGTTCTGAACGCCAGCAACCTCGAGGACAGCACGCATAGCGCCGCCAGCGATGATACCGGTACCTTCAGAAGCAGGCTGCATGTACACCTTCGAAGCGCCATGAGCGGACTTCATTGCGTACTGCAGAGTAGTGCCATTCAAGTCAACTTGGATCATGTTGCGGCGAGCAGCTTCCATTGCCTTCTGGATCGCAGCAGGCACTTCACGCGACTTGCCACGGCCGAAGCCAACACGCCCTTTACCATCACCAACCACGGTCAACGCGGTGAAAGTGAAGATACGGCCGCCTTTAACGGTTTTGGCTACGCGGTTAACTTGAACCAGCTTCTCAATGTAGCCTTCGTCGCGCTTTTGGTCGTTATTTGACATAACTTAGAACTCCAGCCCAGCTTCACGAGCGCCATCAGCCAGCGCTTTCACGCGACCGTGGTACTTGAAGCCAGAGCGGTCGAAAGCCACTTGCGAGACGCCAGCGGCCTTAGCACGCGTAGCGACCAGCTGGCCAACCTTAGTGGCCGCGTCGATGTTGCCAGTGGCACCATCACGCAGTTCTTTATCCAAAGTCGAGGCGCTTGCCAGGACTTTGTTGCCGTCGGCCGAGATGACCTGGGCGTAGATGTGCTGCGACGAGCGGAACACGCAGAGACGCACGACTTCGAGTTCGTGCATTTTCAGGCGTGCTTTGCGAGCGCGACGCAGTCGAGTAACTTTTTTGTCGGTCATTTGCTATGCCCTACTTCTTCTTGGCTTCTTTACGACGGACGACTTCGTCCGCGTAGCGCACACCTTTGCCTTTGTACGGCTCTGGTGGACGGAAGTCGCGGATCTCAGCAGCCACTTGACCTACCAGTTGCTTATCGATGCCCTTGATCAGGATATCGGTCTGGCTAGGAGTCTCAGCGGTGATGCCTTCCGGCAGTTCGTAATCCACTGGGTGCGAGAAGCCAAGGGCCAGGTTCAAAACCGTGCCTTTTGCTTGCGCTTTGTAACCAACACCGACCAGCTGGAGCTTACGCTCGAAGCCTTGGCTTACGCCTTGGACCATGTTGTTTACCAACGCACGCGTGGTACCGGCCATTGCGCGAGTTTGTTGATCGCCATTGCGAGCAGCGAAACGCAGCTCACCAGCTTCTTCAACGATCTCAACGGACGAATGGATGTTCAGTTCAAGAGTACCCTTGGCACCCTTCACCGAAAGCTGTTGGCCTGCGAATTTTACTTCGACACCGGCTGGCAGCTTAACGGGGTTCTTAGCGACGCGAGACATGCTTATCCCCCCTTAGAACACAGTGCAAAGAACTTCGCCGCCGACACCGGCAGCGCGCGCAGCACGATCCGTCATCACACCTTTGTTGGTGGAGACGATAGACACGCCCAGACCGCCACGAACTTTCGGCAGATCTTCAGCGGACTTGTACTGACGCAGGCCTGGACGGCTAACGCGCTTCACTTCCTCGATGACCGAACGGCCTTCGAAGTACTTCAGCTCGATGGACAGCAGTGGTTTGATTTCGCTGCTGATCTGATAACCCGCAATGTAGCCTTCGTCTTTCAGGACTTTGGCAACAGCTACCTTCAACTTGGAAGATGGCATGCTTACGACGGACTTTTCAGCCATCTGGGCATTACGGATACGAGTTAGCATGTCCGCTAACGGGTCCTGCATACTCATGGGCTAGACGCTCCTAATACAAAAAAATTAGCCTTGCGGCTACATATGTCGCCGAGAATCTCCGGGTAAAAAACACGGGCTCAGGCGAGCCGCGTATTTTAGACACACTCCAGAAATGAAACAAGCCCCAAAAGGGGCTTGTTCCAGATTCAAGGCCACCGGCGGTCAGTATCTTGCGATTCCGACCACCAGGACGTTGAAAGTACTTACCAGCTGGCTTTAACCAGACCTGGTACGTCACCACGCATTGCCGCTTCACGCAGTTTGTTACGGCCGAGGCCGAACTTGCGGTAAACGCCGTGTGGACGACCGGTCAGGCGGCAGCGGTTACGCATGCGCGAAGCGCTTGCGTCACGCGGCTGCTTCTGCAGAGCTACTGTAGCTTCCCAACGCGCTTCTGGACTTGCGTTCAGATCAACGATGATTGCTTTCAGTGCTGCACGCTTCTTGGCGTACTTGGCAACCGTGAGCTGACGCTTCAGCTCGCGGTTTTTCATGCTCATCTTGGCCATGGTCCTACTCCAATCAGTTGCGGAACGGGAATTTGAAAGCACGCAACAGGGCGCGACCTTCATCATCGTTCTTGGCAGTGGTGGTCAGGGTGATGTCCAGACCGCGGAGAGCATCGATCTTGTCGTAGTCGATTTCCGGGAAGATGATCTGCTCTTTCACGCCCATGCTGTAGTTACCACGACCATCGAAGGACTTGGCATTCAGGCCGCGGAAGTCGCGAACCCGAGGCAGGGAGATCGACAGCAGACGATCCAGGAACTCGTACATACGCTCACGGCGCAGGGTCACTTTGACGCCGATCGGCCAACCTTCACGGACTTTAAAGCCAGCGATGGATTTCCGAGCGTAGGTCACAACGACTTTCTGGCCGGTGATCTTTTCCAGGTCAGCAACAGCGTGCTCGATGACTTTTTTGTCGCCGATCGCTTCGCCCAGACCCATGTTCAGGGTGATTTTGGTAACGCGCGGAACTTCCATCACGTTCCCAAGCTTAAGTTCTTCCTTAAGCTTAGGGGCGATTTCCTTCCGGTAAATCTCTTGTAGTCGTGCCATGGTCTAATCTACCTAGCAGTGTTCAAGCATCAACCGCTTTTTGGGTCGACTTGAAGACACGAATTTTCTTACCGTCTTCTACTTTGAAACCAACGCGGTCAGCCTTGTTGGTTTCGCCGTTGAAGATGGCGACGTTAGAAGCATCCAGCGGAGCTTCTTTCTCGACGATACCGCCCTGCACGCCCGACATCGGGTTAGGCTTGGTATGACGCTTAACCAGGTTCAGACCACCGATAACCAGACGGTTATTAGCGAGAACCTTAAGCACCTTACCGCGCTTACCTTTGTCTTTGCCGGCGATCACGATGATCTCGTCGTCACGACGAATCTTTTGCATGTCGGATCTCCTTACAGCACTTCTGGGGCGAGCGAGACGATCTTCATGAACTTCTCAGTACGAAGTTCACGGGTCACTGGCCCAAAGATACGGGTGCCGATCGGCTCTTGCTTGTTGTTCAGAAGAACAGCAGCGTTGCCATCAAAGCGGATAATGGAGCCATCAGCACGACGTACGCCGTGACGAGTGCGGACTACAACAGCAGTCATCACTTGGCCTTTTTTCACTTTACCGCGAGGAATTGCTTCCTTCACGGTAACTTTGATGATGTCACCGATACCAGCGTAACGACGATGGGAGCCACCCAGCACCTTGATGCACATAACACGGCGAGCGCCGCTGTTATCGGCCACATCGAGCATGGATTGAGTCTGAATCATATAATTTCTCCGACCCCTAGTCCTTAGACTTCCACAGCGCGTTCGAGAACATCAACCAGCGCCCAAGACTTGGTCTTGGCCAGCGGACGAGTTTCACGAATAGTGACTTTGTCGCCGATGTGGCACTGATTGGTTTCGTCGTGCGCGTGCAGCTTAGTCGAACGCTTAACATATTTACCGTAGATCGGGTGCTTAACGCGACGCTCGATCAAAACGGTGATGGTTTTGTCCATCTTGTCGCTGACAACACGGCCAGTCAGCGTACGGACAGTCTTTTCGGCTTCAGCCATGATCACTTACCTGCCTGCTGGTTGAGCACAGTCTTCACGCGAGCGATGTCACGCTTAACTTGCGAGAGCAGATGAGACTGCCCCAACTGGCCAGTTGCTTTCTGCATACGCAGATTGAACTGGTCGCGCAGCAAGCCGAGCAGTTGCTCGTTCAGCTGCTGTGCGGATTTTTCACGAAGTTCATTCGCTTTCATCACATCACCGTCCGTTTAACAAAGGAGGTGGCGAGCGGCAGCTTTGCAGCAGCCAGGGCGAAAGCCTCACGCGCCAGCTCTTCAGTAACACCCTCGATTTCATACAGGACTTTGCCTGGCTGAATCTGGGCAACCCAATATTCCACGTTACCCTTACCTTTACCCATCCGCACTTCGAGAGGCTTCTTGGAGATCGGCTTGTCCGGGAATACACGGATCCAGATCTTGCCGCCACGTTTTACGTGACGGGTCAGAGCACGACGCGCTGACTCGATCTGACGAGCGGTGAGACGACCACGAGCTACAGACTTCAGCGCGAACTCGCCGAAGCTGACTTTGCTACCGCGCTGAGCCAGACCACGGTTGTGGCCTGTCATCTGCTTGCGGAACTTCGTACGCTTAGGTTGCAACATTTGGCGTACCCCTTACTTAGCAGCTTTTTTACGAGGCGCTGGTGCTTGTGGTTTCAGTTCTTCTTGGCGACCACCAATTACTTCGCCTTTGAAGATCCAAACCTTTACACCGATCACACCGTAAGTGGTGTGAGCTTCGTAGTTGGCATAGTCGATGTCGGCACGCAGGGTGTGCAGTGGCACACGACCTTCGCGATACCATTCAGTACGTGCGATTTCAGCACCGCCGAGACGACCGCTCACTTGGATTTTGATGCCTTTGGCACCAATGCGCATGGCGTTCTGTACGGCGCGCTTCATAGCGCGACGGAACATTACGCGACGCTCCAGCTGCTGAGCTACGCTCTGCGCAACCAGCATACCGTCGAGCTCCGGCTTACGGATCTCTTCGATATTGATGTGCACAGGCACACCCATTTGCTTGGTCAGGTCCTGACGCAGTTTCTCAACATCTTCACCTTTCTTCCCGATAACGATACCTGGACGAGCAGTGTGGATGGTGATACGTGCAGTTTGTGCCGGACGATGGATATCGATACGGCTTACGGACGCGCTTTTTAGTTTGTCTTGGAGATACTCACGCACCTTCAGATCAGCGAACAAGTAGTCCGCATAAGTCCGACCGTCTGCGTACCAGACGGAGGTGTGCTCCTTGACGATTCCCAGGCGAATGCCAATGGGATGTACTTTCTGACCCATCTCTTCGACTCCGTTACTTGTCAGCAACCTTGACAGTGATATGGCAAGACCGCTTGACGATGCGATCAGCACGGCCTTTGGCACGTGGCATGATGCGCTTCAGCGAACGCCCTTCGTTGACGAAAACGGTGCTGACCTTCAGGTCATCAACGTCTGCGCCTTCGTTATGCTCGGCGTTGGCTACGGCCGACTCCAGCACTTTCTTCATGATCTCGGCGGCTTTCTTACTGCTGAAAGCCAACAGGTTGAGCGCTTCGCCCACCTTCTTCCCGCGGATCTGGTCGGCGACCAAGCGGGCTTTCTGGGCGGAGATTCGAGCGCCCGACAACTTAGCGGCTACTTCCATTTCCTAACCCCTTAACGCTTGGCTTTCTTGTCTGCCACGTGCCCACGATAAGTGCGGGTACCGGCAAACTCGCCCAGTTTGTGGCCGACCATGTCTTCGTTAACGAGAACTGGGACGTGTTGACGACCGTTGTGTACTGCGATGGTCAGACCGACCATTTGTGGCAGGATCATCGAACGACGCGACCAGGTTTTCACCGGTTTGCGATCATTCTTTTCCGCCGCCACTTCGATCTTCTTCAGTAGGTGAAGATCAATAAAAGGACCTTTTTTCAGAGAACGTGGCACTGTCGTATCCCTCTATTTACTTGCGACGACGGACGATCATTTTGTCGGTACGCTTATTACCACGAGTCTTCGCGCCCTTAGTCGGGAAGCCCCATGGCGATACCGGATGACGACCACCAGAGGTACGACCTTCACCACCACCGTGTGGGTGGTCAACCGGGTTCATGGCAACACCACGAACGGTTGGGCGAACGCCACGCCAGCGTTTGGCACCAGCTTTACCCAGCGAACGCAGGCTGTGCTCGGAGTTCGAGACTTCGCCCAGGGTCGCGCGGCATTCAGCCAGCACTTTACGCATCTCACCAGAACGCAGACGCAGGGTCACGTAGACACCTTCACGAGCGATCAGCTGAGCCGAAGCACCAGCGGAACGAGCGATCTGCGCGCCTTTACCTGGCTTCAATTCGATGCCGTGTACGGTGCTACCAACTGGAATGTTACGCAGTTGCAGAGCGTTGCCCGGCTTGATCGGTGCCAAGGCACCTGCGATCAGCTGGTCGCCAGCGCTCACGCCTTTAGGGGCGATGATGTAGCGACGCTCGCCATCTGCGTACAGCAGCAGAGCGATGTGAGCAGTACGGTTTGGATCGTATTCGATACGCTCGACAGTGGCAGAGATGCCATCTTTGTCGTTGCGACGGAAATCGACCAGACGATAATGCTGCTTATGGCCACCACCGATGTGACGAGTGGTAATACGACCATTGTTGTTACGACCACCAGTCTTCGATTTTTTCTCGAGCAGCGGTGCGTGAGGAGCGCCTTTATGCAGCTCCTGGTTGACCACCTTGACCACAAAACGGCGGCCAGGGGAAGTCGGTTTGCATTTAACGATTGCCATGATGCACCCCTTCCTTACTCAGCACTGCTGCTGAAATCGAGATCTTGGCCTGGCTGAAGGGAGATAACTGCCTTCTTCCAGTCATTACGCTTGCCCAGACCGCGAGCAGTGCGCTTGCTCTTACCCAGAACATTCAGGGTAGTAACACGCTCTACTTTCACGCTGAACAGGCTTTCGACGGCCTTCTTGATTTCCAGCTTGGTTGCGTCAGTTGCAACCTTGAAAACGAACTGGCCTTTCTTGTCAGCCAGAACCGTAGCCTTTTCGGAAACGTGCGGGCCAAGCAGAACTTTAAATACGCGTTCCTGGTTCATCCCAGCAGCTCCTCGAATTTCTTCACGGCCGACACGGTGATCAACACCTTGTCGTATGCGATCAGACTAACTGGATCGGAACCTTGCACGTCACGTACATCAACGTGTGGCAGGTTGCGAGCAGCCAGGTACAGGTTCTGATCAACAGCTTCAGACACGATCAAAACGTCGGTCAGGCTCATGTTGTTCAGTTTGCCCAGCAGATCTTTGGTTTTTGGACTTTCAACAGCGAAGTCCTGAACCACGACCAGACGATCAGTACGCACGAGTTCAGCAAGGATGGAGCGCAGTGCTGCGCGGTACATCTTCTTGTTGAGCTTCTGAGAGTGATCCTGTGGACGAGCTGCGAAAGTGGTACCGCCGCCACGCCAGATTGGGCTACGGATAGTACCGGCACGAGCACGGCCAGTGCCTTTCTGACGCCAAGGGCGCTTACCGCCACCACGTACGTCGGAACGGGTCTTTTGCTGCTTGCTACCTTGACGGCCGCCGGCCATGTAGGCCACGACTGCTTGGTGAACGAGCGTCTCGTTGAATTCGCCGCCAAATGTCAGTTCGGAAACTTCGATCGCTTGAGCGTCATTTACATTTAATTGCATGTCAGCTTCCCCTTAACCGCGAGCCTTGGCCGCTGGACGTACAACCAGGTTGCCGCCAGTAGCGCCAGGAACAGCACCCTTGACCAACAACAGATTGCGTTCAGCGTCGACGCGCACTACTTCGAGGGACTGCACGGTCACGCGCTCAGCGCCCATATGACCGGACATTTTTTTGCCCTTGAATACACGACCAGGAGTCTGGCACTGGCCAATAGAGCCCGGGACGCGGTGGGAAACGGAGTTACCGTGAGTGTTGTCTTGACCACGGAAATTCCAACGCTTGATCGTACCCTGGAAGCCTTTACCCTTGGACTGACCGGTTACATCAACCAGTTGACCAGCGGCGAAGATTTCAGCGTTGATCAGATCGCCAGCCTGGTAGTCGCCATCTTCAAGACGGAACTCCATAACAGTACGACCAGCTGCAACGTTTGCTTTTGCGAAGTGACCTGCTTGAGCAGCAGTCACGCGCGAAGCACGACGCTCGCCGACAGTGACTTGCACTGCACGATAGCCATCGGTTTCTTCAGTTTTGAACTGGGTGACGCGATTCGGTTCGATCTCAATGACCGTGACCGGAATGGAGACACCTTCTTCGGTGAAAATACGGGTCATACCGCATTTACGACCGACTACACCAATAGTCATGTTGTAAACCTCATGAGTGTACGGGGCTTTCACCCGCTATGGCCGCCCATTTCAGAGCGTTACACGACTAAGACCCAAGTCTTAGCCGAGGCTGATCTGTACTTCCACACCGGCCGCCAGATCAAGCTTCATAAGTGCATCAACGGTTTTATCCGTTGGCTGGACGATGTCCAGAACGCGCTTATGAGTACGGATCTCGTACTGGTCACGCGCGTCTTTGTTGACGTGCGGGGAGACCAGAACGGTGAACCGCTCTTTACGGGTAGGCAGTGGAATTGGACCACGCACTTGTGCACCAGTACGTTTCGCGGTTTCCACGATTTCCTGGGTGGATTGGTCGATCAGGCGATGGTCAAAAGCCTTCAACCTGATACGGATTTGCTGATTTTGCATTGGATTTCAGACTCCGGCTGCTATTCCCAGCGAGCGCAATACGCCCGTTAAAAGGAGGCGCAATTCTATAGACGCCCCAGATAGGTGTCAACCCAATAAAAAAAGCCCCCGCTGAGCGGAGGCTTTTTCAAAACATCAAGCTAACTCAAAAAGAGCTTACTCGATGATTTTAGCTACAACACCAGCACCAACGGTACGGCCGCCTTCACGGATAGCGAAGCGCAGACCATCTTCCATTGCGATGGTTTTGATCAGGGTAACTTCCATTTGGATGTTATCACCTGGCATTACCATTTCAACGCCTTCTGGCAGCTGGCAGTTACCAGTCACGTCAGTAGTACGGAAGTAGAACTGAGGACGGTAGCCTTTGAAGAACGGAGTGTGACGACCGCCTTCTTCTTTGCTCAGAACGTAGACTTCTGCGGTGAACTTGGTGTGCGGCTTAACGGTGCCTGGCTTAACCAGAACCTGGCCACGCTCAACGTCGTCACGCTTGGTACCACGCAGCAGAACGCCGCAGTTCTCGCCAGCACGACCTTCGTCGAGCAGTTTGCGGAACATTTCAACACCGGTGCAGGTGGTGACGGTAGTGTCACGCAGACCAACGATTTCCAGCGGATCTTGAATGCGAACGATACCGCGCTCGATACGACCAGTCACAACAGTACCGCGACCGGAGATCGAGAATACGTCTTCGATTGGCATCAGGAACGGCTTGTCGGTCAGACGAACTGGCTCTGGGATGTAGCTGTCCAGAGTTTCTACCAGCTTCTTAACAGCGGTAGTACCCATTTCGTTGTCGTCTTTGCCTTCCAGAGCCATACGAGCAGAACCGATGATGATCGGAGTGTCGTCGCCTGGGAAGTCGTAAGTGCTCAGCAGATCGCGCACTTCCATCTCAACCAGTTCCAGCAGCTCAGCGTCGTCTACCAGGTCAGCCTTGTTCAGGAAAACCACGATGTACGGAACGCCTACCTGACGGGACAGCAGGATGTGCTCACGGGTTTGTGGCATCGGACCATCAGCGGCCGAGCAAACCAGGATCGCGCCGTCCATCTGGGCAGCACCGGTGATCATGTTCTTCACATAGTCAGCGTGACCTGGGCAGTCAACGTGAGCGTAGTGACGAATCGAAGAGTTGTACTCTACGTGCGCGGTGTTGATGGTGATACCACGAGCTTTTTCTTCTGGAGCGCTATCGATCTTATCGAAGTCAACGATTGCAGAACCGAATACTTCGGAGCAAACGCGAGTCAGAGCTGCGGTCAGAGTGGTTTTACCGTGGTCAACGTGGCCGATGGTGCCAACGTTTACGTGCGGTAGGGAACGATCAAATTTTTCTTTAGCCACGACAATTAACTCCTAGCCTAAACGGGCTGAATCAGCCTTGTTTTTTGGTAACGGTTTCGACGATGTGCGACGGAGCCGTATTGTATTTCTTGAATTCCATAGAGTAGCTTGCGCGACCCTGGGACATGGAGCGAACGTCGGTCGCATAACCGAACATCTCACCCAACGGAACCTCGGCGCGAATCACTTTGCCGGAAACCGTGTCTTCCATACCCAAGATCATGCCGCGACGACGGTTAAGGTCGCCCATGACATCACCCATATAGTCTTCAGGTGTAACAACTTCTACCGCCATGATCGGCTCAAGCAACTCACCACCGCCCTTCTGGGCCAGTTGCTTGGTTGCCATGGAGGCAGCTACCTTGAACGCCATCTCGTTGGAGTCGACGTCGTGGTAAGAACCGTCAAAAACGGTTGCTTTCAGGCCGATCAGCGGATAGCCGGCAACAACGCCGTTCTTCATCTGCTCTTCGATGCCCTTCTGGATAGCAGGGATGTATTCCTTAGGAACCACACCACCCACTACTTCGTTCACGAATTGCAGACCTTCCTGACCTTCGTCAGCAGGAGCAAAACGGATCCAGCAGTGACCGAACTGACCACGACCGCCGGACTGACGAACGAACTTGCCTTCGATTTCGCAGTTCTTCGTGATGCGCTCACGATAGGAAACCTGAGGCTTACCGATGTTGGCTTCGACGTTGAACTCACGGCGCATCCGGTCAACCAGGATGTCCAGGTGCAACTCGCCCATGCCGGAGATGATCGTTTGACCAGTCTCTTCATCAGTCTTAACGCGGAAAGATGGATCCTCCTGAGCAAGCTTGCCCAGAGCGATACCCATTTTTTCCTGGTCATCCTTGGTCTTAGGCTCTACGGCAACCGAAATAACCGGCTCCGGGAAGTCCATACGAACCAGGATGATTGGCTTGGCAGCGTCGCACAAGGTTTCACCAGTGGTGACGTCCTTCATGCCGATCAGGGCCGCGATGTCACCAGCGCGTACTTCCTTGATCTCTTCACGGGCGTTTGCGTGCATTTGCACCATACGACCCACGCGCTCTTTCTTGCCTTTAACCGAGTTGATCACGCCGTCGCCGGATGCCAACACGCCCGAGTAAACGCGGACGAAGGTCAAGGTACCCACGAATGGGTCGGTAGCGATCTTGAACGCCAGAGCCGAGAACGGCTCGTTGTCGTCTGCATGACGCTCCATCTCTTCTTCCTCGTTATCAGGGTTGGAGCCCTTGATAGCAGGAATGTCGGTTGGAGCCGGCAGGTAGTCGATAACGGCGTCGAGAACCAGGGGAACACCCTTGTTCTTGAAGGAAGAACCACAAACAGCCAAGACGATTTCGCCAGCGATGGTACGCTGACGCAGAGCAGCCTTGATTTCCACGTTGGTGAGTTCTTCACCCTCGAGGTACTTGTTCATCAGCTCTTCGCTGGCTTCGGCAGCAGCCTCAACCATGTTACCGCGCCACTCGTCAGCCAACTCCTGAAGCTCTTCAGGGATAGGCTTACGAACAGGAACCATACCTTTGTCGGAATCATTCCAGTAAACAGCTTCCATGGCGAGCAGATCGATCTGACCCTGGAAGTTGTCTTCGGAACCGATAGCCAATTGGATTGGCACCGGAGTGTGACCCAGACGCTGCTTGATCTGACCGATCACGCGCAGGAAGTTGGCGCCAGCACGGTCCATCTTGTTTACGTAAACAAGACGTGGAACGCCGTACTTGTTGGCTTGACGCCATACGGTTTCCGACTGAGGCTCAACACCCGAGGTACCGCAGAACACAACGACAGCGCCGTCGAGCACGCGCAGGGAACGTTCAACTTCAATGGTGAAGTCTACGTGGCCCGGGGTATCGATTACGTTGAAGCGATGCTCGTCTTTGTACTGCTTCTCAGAACCTTTCCAGAAGGCGGTAATAGCAGCAGAAGTAATGGTAATACCACGCTCCTGCTCCTGAACCATCCAGTCTGTGGTCGCGGCGCCGTCATGCACCTCGCCCATTTTGTGACTTTTGCCGGTGTAAAACAGTACGCGCTCGGTGGTGGTGGTTTTACCAGCATCCACGTGAGCGACGATACCGATGTTACGGTAGCGGCTAATCGGAGTAGTACGAGCCATAAAGCCCTCGCAAAATTAGTGAAGCTAAGATTAGAAGCGGTAGTGCGAGAAAGCTTTGTTAGCTTCAGCCATACGGTGCACGTCTTCACGCTTCTTAACAGCAGCACCTTTACCTTCGGCAGCGTCCAACAGTTCGCCGGCCAAACGCAGAGCCATAGACTTCTCGCCACGCTTACGGGCGAAGTCTACCAACCAGCGCATTGCCAGAGCGTTACGACGGGACGGACGAACTTCAACCGGAACCTGGTAAGTAGCACCGCCTACACGGCGCGACTTCACTTCGACCAGCGGAGCGATGGCGTCGAGAGCTTTCTCGAAGATTTCCAGGGGGTCGCTGTTCTTGCGTTCTTTAACCTTTTCCAGCGCGCCATAAACGATACGCTCGGCAACGGCTTTCTTGCCGCTTTCCATCACGTGGTTCATGAACTTGGCCAGGATTTGGCTTCCGTATTTTGGATCGTCAAGCACTTCGCGCTTGGCTGCTACGCGTCTTCTTGGCATGGATAAGCCCTCAAACGGTCTTCAGGTTCGCTCGGAATCGGTGCCCTTTCGGGACGCCTCCGACCTTACTCTTATCGACTCAGAAAATAAGATGATTCAGTTTTACAAAAAGCCGCTACTACTTAGGCTTCTTGGTACCGTACTTCGAACGACCCTGGTTACGACCTTTAACGCCGGAAGTATCCAAGGAGCCGCGTACGGTGTGGTAACGAACACCTGGCAAGTCTTTTACACGACCGCCGCGGATCAGTACCACGCTGTGCTCTTGCAGGTTGTGGCCTTCACCGCCGATGTACGAGGAAACCTCGAAACCGTTGGTCAGGCGCACACGGCATACTTTACGCAGTGCCGAGTTAGGTTTTTTCGGCGTGGTGGTATACACACGGGTGCATACGCCACGACGTTGCGGGCAGTTCTGCAGCGCAGGTACGTCGGATTTCTCGACGATACGCTTACGCGGCTGACGTACCAGCTGGTTGATAGTTGCCATCTACTAGCTCCACTGTTGTCTTGCGACGCTATTGTCTTGCAAGAAAAGCAAAATGGCAGGAACGAATTCCCGCCAAATTTAGGGGTACAAGAGTCTAAAGAGGATCTTGCCCCCAGTCAAGGCAAGGCCCCGACCTCCCCTCTCATCGAACCGGGGCAAAACTGCCTCGATCCGACGAATGGGGCTGCCAGGGCCCGGTCTTATTTATCGCAGAACTCAGTTACCGCTTGAGTTCAGCGCTTCGGTCAGTGCAGCTTCCACTTCACTGGCGCTTACGCGCAGCGGCTTGTCAGCATCACGGCGGCGCTTGCGCTCGCTGTGGTAAGCCAAACCGGTACCCGCCGGGATCAAACGACCCACAACCACGTTTTCTTTCAGGCCGCGCAGGTAGTCGCGCTTGCCGGTTACCGCTGCTTCGGTCAGTACGCGGGTGGTCTCCTGGAAGGAGGCCGCCGAGATGAACGACTCAGTGGACAACGACGCCTTGGTGATACCCAGCAACACACGAGTGAATTTGGAAACGAATTTCTCGTCGCCAGCCAGACGCTCGTTTTCTACCAGTACGTGAGTCAGTTCCATCTGGTCGCCCTTGATGAAACTGGAATCGCCGGATTCAGCGATTTCAACTTTACGCAGCATCTGACGCAGGATGGTCTCGATGTGCTTGTCGTTGATCTTCACGCCTTGCAGACGGTAAACGTCCTGGATCTCGTTCACGATGTACTTGGCCAGCGCACTCACACCCAGCAGACGCAGGATGTCGTGTGGGTCGCTCGGGCCGTCGGAGATAACTTCGCCGCGGTTTACCTGTTCGCCTTCGAACACGTTCAGGTGACGCCACTTTGGAATCAGCTCTTCGTACGGATCGCTACCGTCGTTCGGGGTAATGACCAGACGGCGCTTGCCTTTGGTCTCTTTACCGAACGCGATGGTGCCGCTGACTTCAGCCAGAATCGACGCTTCTTTCGGACGACGAGCTTCGAACAAGTCGGCAACACGCGGCAGACCACCGGTGATGTCTCGAGTTTTCGAAGTTTCTTGCGGGATACGAGCGATAACATCACCGATCGCGATCTTCGCACCATCCGCTACACCGACCAGGGCGTTGGCTGGCAGGAAGTACTGAGCGATTACGTCAGTGCCTGGCAGCAACAAGTCCTTGCCGTTGTCATCGACCATCTTCACGGCAGGACGGATGTCTTTACCGGCAGCTGGACGATCTTTCGCGTCGAGTACTTCAATGTTGGTCATACCGGTCAATTCGTCAGTCTGACGCTTGATCGTGATGCCTTCTTCCATGCCCACGTAGGTCACGGTACCTTTCATTTCGGTAACGATTGGGTGAGTGTGCGGATCCCACTTGGCCACGATTGCGCCAGCGTCGACCTTGTCACCTTCTTTAACCGAAATTACAGCACCGTACGGCAGCTTGTAGCGCTCACGCTCACGACCGTAGTCATCAGCGATTGCCAGCTCACCGGAACGGGACACAGCAACCAAGTGGCCATCCACTCGCTCAACGTGCTTCAGGTTGTGCAGACGGACGGTACCGCCATTCTTCACCTGAACACTGTCAGCTGCGGAGGTCCGGCTTGCCGCACCACCGATGTGGAACGTACGCATGGTCAGCTGGGTACCCGGCTCACCGATGGACTGGGCAGCGATAACGCCGACCGCTTCACCGATGTTCACCTGGTGACCACGAGCCAAGTCACGGCCGTAGCACTTGGCGCAAATACCGTAGCGGGTTTCGCAGCTGATCGGCGAACGAACAATCACTTCGTCGATGCTGTTGAGTTCGATGAACTCGACCCACTTCTCGTCTACCAGAGTACCGGCAGGAACGATGATTTCTTCGGTGCCTGGCTTGAATACGTCACGGGCGATCACTCGACCCAGTACGCGCTCACCCAACGGCTCTACAACGTCACCGCCTTCGATGTGCGGAGTCATCAGCAGGCCGTGCTCGGTGCCGCAGTCGATCTCGGTTACAACCAGATCTTGTGCAACGTCTACCAGACGACGAGTCAGGTAACCCGAGTTAGCGGTTTTCAACGCGGTATCCGCAAGACCCTTACGAGCACCGTGAGTGGAGATGAAGTACTGAAGTACGCTCAAACCTTCACGGAAGTTCGCAGTAATCGGCGTTTCGATGATGGAACCGTCCGGCTTGGCCATCAGGCCACGCATACCGGCGAGCTGACGGATCTGCGCAGCAGAACCCCGTGCGCCCGAGTCGGCCATCATGTACATCGAGTTGAAGGACTCTTGATCGACTTCCACGCCGTGACGGTCGATAACCTTCTCTTTCGAGAGGTTGGCCATCATCGCCTTGGAAACTTCGTCGTTCGCCTTCGACCAAAGGTCGATCACTTTGTTGTACTTCTCGCCCTGGGTTACCAGGCCGGAGGCGTACTGGCTTTCGATCTCTTTCACTTCATCGGTAGCAGCACCGATGATCTGGGCTTTTTCATCCGGGATAACGAAGTCGTTAACACCGATGGAAACGCCGGAAATGGTCGAATAAGCAAAACCGGTGTACATCAACTGGTCAGCGAAGATCACGGTCTCTTTCAAACCAACCACGCGGTAGCACTGGTTGATCAGCTTGGAGATCGCTTTCTTCTTCATCGGCAGGTTGACGACGTCGTACGACAGACCTTTTGGCACAACTTGATACAGCAGCGCACGGCCGACGGTAGTGTCGACGATACGGGTGCCGCTCACGCTGCCGCCATCACGGTCGTTGACGGTTTCGTTGATCCGCACTTTGACCTTGGCGTGCAGTGCGGCTTCGCCGGCACGGAACACACGGTCAACTTCTTGCAGGTCAGCGAACACACGACCTTCACCCTTGGCGTTGATCGCTTCACGGGTCATGTAGTACAGACCCAATACAACGTCCTGCGACGGAACGATGATTGGCTCACCGTTGGCTGGCGACAGAATGTTGTTGGTCGACATCATCAACGCACGCGCTTCCAACTGGGCTTCCAGTGTCAGCGGTACGTGCACGGCCATTTGGTCGCCGTCGAAGTCGGCGTTGTACGCAGCACAGACCAGAGGGTGCAGCTGGATAGCCTTACCTTCGATCAGTACCGGTTCAAACGCCTGGATACCCAGACGGTGAAGGGTCGGTGCACGGTTGAGGAGAACCGGGTGTTCGCGGATCACTTCAGCGAGAACGTCCCAAACCTCTGGCAGTTCGCGCTCGACCATTTTCTTGGCCGCTTTGATGGTGGTCGCGAGACCACGCATTTCCAACTTGCCGAAGATGAATGGCTTGAACAGCTCAAGCGCCATCTTCTTAGGCAGACCGCACTGGTGCAGACGCAGGGTCGGGCCTACGGTAATTACCGAACGACCGGAGTAGTCAACACGCTTACCGAGCAAGTTCTGACGGAAACGACCTTGCTTACCCTTGATCATGTCAGCCAAGGATTTCAGTGGACGCTTGTTCGAACCGGTGATAGCGCGGCCACGACGACCGTTGTCGAGCAAGGCATCGACAGCTTCTTGCAACATACGCTTTTCGTTGCGCACGATGATGTCCGGAGCGGACAGATCAAGCAGGCGCTTCAAGCGGTTGTTACGGTTGATCACGCGGCGGTACAGGTCGTTGAGGTCGGACGTCGCGAAACGACCACCGTCCAACGGTACCAGCGGACGCAGGTCTGGCGGCAGAACCGGCAGAACGGTCAGCACCATCCACTCTGGCAAGTTGCCGGAACCCTGGAAGGCTTCCATCAACTTCAGACGCTTGGACAGTTTCTTGATCTTGGTTTCCGAGTTGGTTTGCGGAATTTCTTCGCGCAGACGGCCAATCTCGTGCTCCAGGTCGATAGCGTGCAGCAGTTCACGGACAGCTTCGGCACCCATGCGGGCATCGAAATCGTCGCCGAACTCTTCCAGCGCTTCGAAGTACTGCTCGTCGTTCAGCAGCTGACCTTTCTCAAGGGTGGTCATGCCTGGATCGATAACGACATAGCTCTCGAAGTAGAGAACGCGTTCGATATCACGCAGGGTCATGTCCATCAGCAAGCCGATACGGGACGGCAGCGATTTCAGGAACCAGATGTGAGCAACCGGCGAAGCCAGTTCGATGTGCGCCATGCGCTCACGACGAACTTTAGCCAGTGCAACTTCAACGCCGCACTTCTCGCAGATCACACCACGGTGCTTCAAGCGCTTGTACTTACCGCACAGGCACTCGTAATCCTTTACCGGGCCAAAGATCTTGGCGCAGAACAGGCCGTCACGCTCAGGTTTGAACGTACGGTAGTTGATGGTTTCCGGCTTTTTAACTTCACCGAACGACCACGAACGGATCATCTCAGGCGATGCCAATCCAATACGGATGGCGTCGAACTCTTCGACTTGACCCTGGTTTTTCAGCAAATTCAGTAGGTCTTTCAAGGCCTTTCCTCCTGGCGGAGCAGAGAGCGGGCTAAACAGCCCCGCTCTCGATTCGCGTCACGTGTTATTCGGTTTCCAGATCGATATCGATGCCGAGGGAACGAATTTCTTTGATCAACACGTTGAAGGACTCGGGCATGCCCGGCTCCATACGGTGATCGCCGTCCACGATGTTTTTGTACATCTTGGTCCGACCGTTCACATCGTCCGACTTCACTGTGAGCATTTCTTGCAGAGTGTAAGCAGCACCGTATGCTTCCAGTGCCCAGACCTCCATCTCCCCGAAACGCTGACCACCGAACTGAGCCTTACCACCCAGCGGCTGCTGGGTAACCAGGCTGTACGAACCGGTAGAACGAGCGTGCATCTTGTCGTCTACCAAGTGGTTCAGCTTCAGCATGTACATGTAGCCAACAGTAACCGGGCGCTCGAACTTGTTGCCGGTACGGCCGTCGAACAGCTGCATCTGGCCGCTTTCTGGCAGGTCTGCCAGTTTCAGCATGGCCTTGATTTCGCTTTCCTTGGCACCGTCGAATACCGGGGTAGCCATTGGAACGCCGCCGCGCAGGTTCTTCGCCAGATCCAGGATTTCCTGGTCGGAGAAGGTGTCCAGCTCTTCGTTGCGACCGCCGATCTCGTTGTAGATCTCGTGCAGGAACTTACGCAGGTCAGCGACCTTGCGTTGCTCTTCGATCATACGGTTGATCTTCTCGCCCAGACCTTTGGCCGCGAGGCCCAGGTGGGTTTCAAGGATCTGACCAACGTTCATACGCGAAGGTACGCCCAGCGGGTTGAGGACGACGTCGACCGGGGTGCCATTGGCATCGTGCGGCATGTCTTCAACCGGCATGATCACGGAGACCACACCTTTGTTACCGTGACGACCGGCCATCTTGTCGCCCGGCTGGATGCGGCGACGGATTGCCAGGTAAACCTTGACGATTTTCAGCACGCCTGGAGCCAGGTCATCGCCCTGCTGCAGTTTGCGCTTCTTGTCTTCGAACTTGTCGTCCAGCAGACGGCGGCGATCAACGATGTAGGCCTGGGCCTTCTCGAGCTGCTCGTTCAGAGCATCTTCAGCCATGCGCAGTTTGAACCACTGGCCGTGCTCAAGACCGTCGAGGATTTCGTCGGTGATGTCCTGACCTTTCTTCAGACCTGCGCCGCCTTCAGCCTTGTGGCCTACTAGAGCGGAACGCAGACGTTCGAAGGTCGCGCCTTCAACGATACGGAACTCTTCGTTCAGATCCTTGCGGATCTCGTCGAGCTGGGTCTTCTCGATGGACAGTGCACGAGCATCACGCTCAACGCCGTCACGGGTGAAGACCTGTACGTCGATAACAGTACCCTTGGTACCAGTAGGTACACGCAGGGAGGTGTCTTTAACGTCGCTGGCTTTTTCACCGAAGATGGCACGCAGCAGTTTTTCTTCTGGCGTCAGTTGGGTCTCGCCTTTCGGAGTGACCTTACCGACCAGAATGTCGCCTGCGCCGACTTCAGCACCTACGTAAACGATACCTGCTTCGTCCAGCTTGTTCAGTGCAGCTTCACCCACGTTCGGGATGTCTGCAGTGATTTCCTCAGGCCCAAGCTTGGTGTCACGTGCCACACAGGTCAGTTCCTGGATGTGGATCGTGGTGAAGCGGTCTTCTTGAACCACACGCTCGGACAGGCAGATGGAGTCTTCGAAGTTGAAGCCGTTCCATGCCATGAACGCGATGCGCATGTTCTGACCCAGAGCCAGCTCACCCATATCGGTGGACGGGCCGTCGGCCATGATGTCGCTACGCTGAACGCGATCACCCTTGCTCACCAGCGGACGCTGGTTGATGCAGGTGTTCTGGTTCGAGCGGGTGTATTTGGTCAGGTTGTAGATGTCGACACCGGCTTCGCCAGTTTCAACTTCGTCATCGGCAACACGAACCACGATACGGCTGGCATCAACGGAGTCGATCACGCCGCCACGACGAGCCACGACGCAAACGCCGGAGTCACGGGCTACGTTACGCTCCATGCCGGTACCTACCAGCGGCTTGTCAGCGCGCAGGGTCGGTACAGCTTGACGCTGCATGTTGGAACCCATCAACGCACGGTTGGCGTCATCGTGCTCCAGGAACGGGATCAGCGACGCAGCAACCGAAACTACCTGCTTCGGCGATACGTCCATCAAGGTGACGTCTTCCGGCGCCTTGACGGTGAACTCGTTCAAGTGACGAACAGCTACCAGCTCGTCGACCAGGACTTTCTTGTCGTTCATCGTGGCCGAAGCCTGAGCGATCACGTGATCAGCTTCTTCGATGGCGGACAGGAACACGATCTCGTCGGTGACCAGAGCGTCTTTCACCACGCGGTACGGGCTCTCAAGGAAGCCGTACTGGTTGGTGCGCGCATAGGCAGCCAAGGAGTTGATCAGGCCGATGTTCGGACCTTCCGGCGTTTCGATCGGGCAAACACGACCGTAGTGCGTCGGATGTACGTCACGAACTTCAAAGCCTGCACGCTCACGGGTCAGACCGCCCGGGCCCAGTGCAGAAACACGGCGCTTGTGGGTGATCTCGGAGAGCGGGTTGTTCTGGTCCATGAACTGCGAGAGCTGGCTGGAACCGAAGAACTCTTTCACCGCCGCAGCCACTGGTTTGGCGTTGATCAGGTCTTGCGGCATCAGGCCTTCGCTTTCAGCCATCGACAGACGCTCTTTGACCGCACGCTCAACACGTACCAGGCCAACGCGGAACTGGTTCTCGGCCATTTCGCCTACGCAGCGAACACGACGGTTACCCAGGTGGTCGATGTCATCGACGATGCCTTTACCGTTACGGATGTCGACCAGGGTCTTCAGTACCGCGACGATGTCTTCCTTGCACAGCACGCCCGAACCTTCGATCTCGGTACGACCGATACGACGGTTGAACTTCATCCGGCCGACCGCAGACAGGTCATAGCGCTCAGGGCTGAAGAACAGGTTGTTGAACAGGGTCTCGGCAGCGTCTTTGGTTGGCGGCTCGCCAGGACGCATCATGCGATAGATCTCGACCAGCGCTTCCAATTGGTTGCTGGTGGAGTCGATCTTCAGAGTGTCGGAGACGAACGGACCGCAGTCGATATCGTTGGTGTACAGGGTCTCGATGCGAACAACCTGGGCCTTGGCGATTTTCGCCAGGATCTCGGTGTTCAGCTCGGTGTTGCACTCAGCCAGGATTTCGCCTGTGGCCGGGTGAACGATAACCTTGGCGGTGGTGCGACCCAGGACGTAGTCCAGAGGCACTTCCAGCTCTTTGATACCGGCTTTTTCGATCTGGTTGATGTGGCGCGCAGTAATACGACGGCCAGCCTCAACAATCACCTTGCCGTTTTCATCCTGGATGTCCAGGACGGCAATTTCACCACGCAGACGCGAAGCGATCAGCTCCAGCTTGAGGGTTTCATCCTTCAGGCTGAATACGTTGGTGGTGTAGAAAGCGTCCAGCACTTGCTCAGTGGTATAACCGAGCGCGCGCAGCAGTACCGAGGCCGGCAGCTTGCGACGACGGTCGATACGCACGAACACGCAGTCTTTCGGGTCGAACTCGAAGTCCAACCACGAACCGCGGTACGGAATGATCCGCGCGGAGTACAGGAGTTTACCGGAGCTGTGCGTCTTGCCGCGGTCGTGGTCGAAGAACACGCCCGGGGAACGGTGCAGCTGGGAAACGATTACACGCTCGGTACCGTTGATTACGAAGGTACCGTTTTCAGTCATCAGTGGGATTTCGCCCATGTAGACTTCTTGCTCTTTGATGTCCTTGATCGCTTTGTTCGACGATTCTTTGTCGAAAATGATCAGACGGACTTTAACCCGCAAAGGTACGGCGTACGTAACACCGCGCAACACGCATTCTTTGACATCAAATGCCGGTTCGCCCAGGCGATAACCCACGTACTCCAGCGCAGCATTGCCGGAGTAGCTGATGATCGGGAAAACGGATTTGAAGGCCGCATGCAGGCCCACGTCGCGGAACTGATCTTTGGTCGCTCCCGCCTGCAAGAATTCACGATACGAATCCAGCTGGATAGCCAGAAGGTACGGGACATCCATGACGTCCGGCAACTTGCTAAAGTCCTTGCGGATACGTTTTTTCTCAGTATATGAGTAAGCCATCAGCGTTCCCCAGCTTGGTCACCTGCTTGTTTGGCCCCTCCGACGGGAGCAGCCAGAAAATCTTGCAAACCCCTTGGTTTGCACCACCGCTTCGGGTGGCTACAGCGCGTTAATGGCGGCGACCTAGTCGGCAGCCAAGAACGGAAAAAGGCCGGTGGCAAGAGCCACCAGCCATCAGCCTTCAGCTTAACGCTTGGGCTGGAGACGCAAGGTCGATGCTTACTTCAGCTCGACTTTAGCGCCTGCTTCTTCCAGAGTAGCTTTGGCTTTGTCAGCAGCGTCTTTCGACACAGCTTCCAGAACCACGGCAGGAGCGCCGTCAACTACAGCCTTGGCTTCTTTCAGGCCCAGACCGGTCAGTTCACGTACTGCCTTGATCACGTTTACTTTCTTCTCGCCAGCTTCGGTCAGCATGACGTTGAATTCGGTTTGCTCTTCAACAACGGCAGCAGCAGCAGCTGGGCCAGCCGAAGCAGCGGCAGCGGAAACGCCGAATTTTTCTTCGAAAGCTTTGATCAGCTCAACAACCTGCAGAACCGACATTTCAGCTACGGCGTTGAGGATATCGTCTTGGGAGATAGACATTGCTGTATTTCCTGAATTGGGGGACGGCCTACACGGCCATCGAAATAAACAAAAATACGCGAGAGAAGTCGCTCAGCCTTAGGCTGCGGCAGCTTCTTTTTGCTCGCGAACTGCGGCCAGAGTACGAGCCAGCTTGCTGGTAGCGCCTTGAATCACGCTCATCAGCTGCGAAATGGCTTCGTCGCGGGTCGGCAGTGTTGCCAGTACGTCGATTTGGTTAGCTGCGAGGAACTTGCCCTCGAACGCAGCTGCCTTGATCTCGAACTTATCCTGACTCTTGGCGAATTCCTTGAACAAACGGGCAGCGGCGCCTGGATGCTCTTTGGAGAACGCGATCAGAGTCGGGCCAGTGAACACGTCGTTGAGAACACTGTATTCAGTGTCAGCAACAGCGCGCTTGAGCAGAGTGTTACGTACAACACGTACGTAAACGCCAGCTTCACGAGCCTCTTTACGGAGTCCGGTCATAGCGCCTACTGTCACACCACGGGCATCAGCCACGACAGCGGACAGAGCAGCTTTGGCAGCCTCGTTGACTTCAGCGACGATGGCCTTCTTGTCTTCGAGATTAATTGCCACGGGTTTAACTCCTGCTTGTTACCGTTTCATCTGGCCGGAGCCGGATGTCGTTTTGGTGTCTGATTCGGTAAGGAACCGGGAGCACCATCTGCGTAGGCTTGAGGTTTAAGGCTTGCGCCGCCTACGGTCTTGGATAGCCCCCGCCAGGCAGGGACCCCAATTTTTCAATTGGCGCAATCTCTCGCGCCAATCTGTGTCTTATACGTCCAGCGAGCCTTGGTCGATGACCAGACCTGGGCCCATAGTGGTGCTCAGGGTAACGCGCTTGACGTAGATACCTTTCGAGGAAGCTGGCTTGATACGCTTCAGATCAGCGATCAGGGCTTCAACGTTTTCCTTCAGCTTGACGGCATCGAAGCCGACTTTGCCAACGGAGGTGTGGATGATGCCGTTTTTGTCGGTGCGATAACGAACCTGACCAGCCTTGGCGTTTTTAACCGCGGTAGCTACGTCTGGAGTCACGGTGCCGACTTTAGGGTTAGGCATCAGGCCGCGTGGACCGAGGATCTGACCCAACTGACCTACAACGCGCATTGCATCCGGGGAAGCAATAACTACGTCATAGTTCAGGTCGCCGCCTTTCATTTCGGCAGCCAGGTCGTCCATGCCAACGCGGTCAGCGCCGGCGGCCAGAGCAGCTTCAGCTGCCGGGCCTTGGGTGAAGACAGCTACACGTACAGTCTTGCCAGTACCGTGTGGCAGCACAGTAGCGCTACGAACGACCTGGTCGGATTTACGTGGGTCAACACCCAGGTTTACAGCAACGTCAACGGACTCGCTGAACTTGACAGTCGACAGCTCGGTCAGCAGGGCAGCAGCGTCTACAAAGTTGTAGGACTTGCCTGCTTCGATTTTGCCGGCGATAGCCTTTTGGCGCTTGGTCAGCTTAGCCATTACACACCCTCCACGTTAAGGCCCATGCTACGAGCAGAACCGGCGATGGTACGCACGGCTGCATCCATATCAGCTGCAGTCAGATCCGCGTTTTTGGTTTTCGCGATTTCTTCCAGCTGAGCACGAGTTACAGTGCCGACTTTAACGGTGTTAGGACGAGCGGAACCGCTAGTCAGACCAGCAGCTTTCTTCAACAGAACCGAAGCCGGGGTCGACTTGGTTTCGAAGGTGAAGCTACGGTCGCTATATACAGTGATGATCACTGGAGTCGGCAGACCTGGCTCAATACCCTGAGTACGGGCGTTGAAGGCCTTGCAGAATTCCATGATGTTCACGCCGTGCTGACCCAGAGCTGGGCCGACGGGTGGGCTTGGGTTGGCCTGAGCGGCCTTCACTTGCAGCTTGATGTAAGCGGTAATCTTCTTGGCCATGAGGCACTCCAATTACGGGTTCAAGCGCCTCGAAAGGCTCCCCGGTTACTTGCGCGTTTATCCCAGTGACGACAAAACCCCACAGCCTAAGGCTGTGGGGTTGGGATGCTTATTCAGCTAGACCTTCTCGACCTGGCTGAACTCCAACTCTACCGGAGTAGAGCGACCGAAAATGAGCACCGCCACTTGGATCCGGCTCTTTTCGTAGTTAACTTCTTCGACAGTACCGTTGAAATCAGCAAACGGACCATCTGTGACACGAACAACCTCACCTGGCTCGAACAACGTCTTCGGCTTAGGCTTGTCGCTACCATCAGCAACGCGACGCAGAATTGCTTCCGCCTCTTTGTCAGTGATTGGAGCAGGCTTATCAGCAGTTCCGCCAATGAAACCCATGACACGAGGGGTATCCTTGACCAAGTGCCAAGTACCTTCATTCATGTCCATCTGAACCAGCACGTAGCCAGGGAAGAACTTGCGTTCGCTTTTTCGCTTCTGACCATTCCGCATTTCAACCACTTCTTCAGTGGGAACCAGAATTTCGCCGAAGCCATCTTCCATGCCTGCCAGCTTTACGCGCTCTAGCAAAGAGCGCATAACATGCTTCTCGTAACCCGAGTAAGCATGCACAACGTACCAACGCTTAGCCACGGGACACCCTTAGCCAACAATCAAGGAAACAAGCCAGCCGAGCAGGGAATCAAGACCCCACAACAGCAACGCCATAACCAGTACAACAGCCACAACGATCAACGTGGTCTGCGTGGTTTCTTGGCGAGTCGGCCAAACGACTTTACGAATTTCGGTGCGAGCTTCCTTTACCAGGACCGCGAAAGACTTGCCTTTGGCAGTCTGCAGACCTACAAAGGCAGCTACAGCAGCAAGGGCAAGCAAAGCGAGTACGCGGTACAGGATCGGCGAAGCAGAATAGTACTGATTGCCAACAACGCCTACGACCACCAAGGCAACTACAGCGAGCCACTTGAACAGATCGAAACGAGAGCTTTGAGCTTCAGCCTTAGGAGTCATCTATGAAGATCCTGTGAAAAGAAAGCCAGACACACCACGTGAATCTGGCAGGTCAGGAGGGAATCGAACCCCCAACCTACGGTTTTGGAGACCGTCGCTCTGCCAATTGAGCTACTGACCTAAAACAAAATCAGGCCGACCATTATGCAGGCCTGAAAAAGACTTTACAACAACCAACCCCAACAGACTTGAAACCACCCGACACAAGCGCCAGAAAAACCAGAATCGAGCCGAGGCAGCTGTTAAAACAAAGGCAGATATTTTCATATCTGCCTTGTTATATGGAGCTCTTGAGCGGATTTGAACCGCTGACCTCACCCTTACCAAGGGTGTGCTCTACCAACTGAGCTACAAGAGCGAAACACATTGCACAACCTGCAAACTTGGAGCGGGTAGCGGGAATCGAACCCGCATCATCAGCTTGGAAGGCTGAGGTTCTACCACTAAACTATACCCGCGGAGCTTGCAGCTCACGCTAAAAATGGTGGAGGGGGAAGGATTCGAACCTTCGAAGTCGTAGACGTCAGATTTACAGTCTGATCCCTTTGGCCGCTCGGGAACCCCTCCTAAGCGAGCCGGCATTTTACATCACGCCGACCTTCTGTCAAGCATTTTCTCATTTAAAAATATGAGGTTAGCTGCGTTGACGTTCGCCTCACCTTGTAGACCTTAAAGGTCTTCACTGCGAAGCGGGCGCCATTCTATGCAAACTATTCGAGAGTTGCAACGCCTTCGCACAACATTATTTTATGTTTTAACTCATTGAATTCCTTAGCAAGGTTTTCAAAGGGCAGATCATCAGCCAGGCGTCGGCTTTCAGGCGCTACGCGCAGCCAGTAACCAGAGGCCTCAGGAGTGCTCAGCAACTGTACCTTGACCTTTATATCCAGGCTGATCAGTCGCTGCTCCAAGGACTGCACCTGGCGCTGGTCGACAAAACCACCGATGTACAAACATGTATTTTGCGCATCAGAGGCTTTTGCACGCTCTTTCCTGGCAGTCGCATCCGAGGACTCGCTCAGCAAGCGAATATCCTGCTGGGAACCCCGATAGAGGCTCAAGGGCGTTACATCCTTGGCGCGCAGCGGCGCTTCTTGCTGATGCCACACGTAGTAGAAGGCGTTGAGGACGAGTAAAAGCAAAAACAACCAACGCATAAACACCTCAAGACAAAGGGCACGCCATCGCCAAACCAACGAAAACCAGATCAGGAACGAGGCGCGCCTGCGGCACTGCATCCAAGACCAAATCAGCGTCCCCCCCGGTAAGGAACACCGTGAAGTCGTCCCCCCAGTAGCTTCGGGCGAGCTCTAACTGAGTCAACACAAACCCCCTGAGCATCAGCGTACACCCACGCTCCACCGCTTCTACTGTCGTACGACCTGGTGAGAGTCGCTCCAGCGCTTGCTCAGCGGCAGCATCGTCGTAACGTATCTTGCGTGTGTGCGTGCGCAGCTGATTACGCATGAGAGGCATACCAGGGCAAATGAACCCCCCCAAGTGTTCGCCGTCTGAGCCAATGAAATCTGCTGTCGCCGCCGTACCAAAATCAAGCACCAGGCAAGCACCTGACGCCAACTTGAATCCACCCAGCATCGCCAGCCAACGATCAAGGCCAAGACGTTCGAAATCTTCATAGCCATTGCGCACGCCGGCCATTTCTCGTGCCGGAGAGGCACAAGAGACAACAACACCGAAAGCCCCCTCCAGCGCCTGCACCAGCTTACTGGTCTCCTCCAGCGCCCGGACACTCACCAACCGGCAGCGCGTGAGCAGCAAGCCAGGAACGGCCACCAGGCTTTCAATCAAAGCCATATCCGAGCCAACGACACCTTCCGCGGAAGCCGCCGACCAATTCGAATCAAGCACCCGCCACTTGATAAAGCTATTGCCACAGTCGAGCTCAAGAATCATCACGCAACCTCAGGCTTAACTCACCACCGCTGTAGATTTTTTCAACACCATCAACACTCAAGCGCAAGGCGCCCTGGCGATCGACACCCAGCACCACCCCGTCAACTTGATTGACGCCGGCAATGAGGGAAACCGTCCGCCCCTGCCACGCATGATTACGCTCCCACTCACCCTGAAGCGCTGCAAATCCATCGGCCTTGTGTCGCTCCAGATGGCTTAGCAACTGTTGCCCCAGCCTCGCAACCAACGAATTGCGATCAACTGGCGCACCTGCCTCAAGCTGTACCGATGTCCACTGCTGGTCGATGGCATCGGACTTCTGCATATTCACATTAATGCCTATGCCAAGGACAACGTGGCAAATATCCGCGGGGTCACCCACCAACTCCAACAGGATTCCGGCAATTTTCTGCTGACCGACCAAGACATCGTTCGGCCACTTCAAAGCAGCGCCCTGCACGCCCGACTCACGCAGGGCCTGCATGACCGCCAGACCGACAACCAGGCTCAATCCTTCCAACTGTCGCAGACCATCCTCAATGCGTAACACGAGGCTGTAATACACATTCTGCGCATACGGACTGACCCATGTTCGGCCCCGCCTACCCCTGCCCGCTGTTTGCTGTTCCGCGAGCACTAGAAACGGAGCGGGACATTCAGCAGCTACAAGTCGCAAAGCTTCAGCATTGGTGGAATCAATAGAATCGGAGATATGGATGGGCCAGCCCAAGGCAGGCGCTCTCAGTGCAATTTCTTCAGCACTCAAGAACACCAGCGGAGATGCAAGTTGGTACCCCTTTCCGCGCACCTTATGGATAGGCAAATTCAATTCCGCCTCAAGGTGCTGGAGCTGCTTCCAGACAGCACTACGGCTAACACCCAGGGCAGCGCCTAGCGCTTCTCCAGAGTGGAATCGGCCATCTTTCAGAAGTTTTAACAACGTCAGCATGCAGATATCGCCTCACAATGAGGCAGGCATGATAGCCATGCGCTGGGTCATTGCATAGAAAGCCTAAGATTTAGCACCCACGTGGGCACTGTTTAGCACCGCGTGGCCTGCTTTTCTCGCGCCCAAAACAAAACCCCATCTGCTTTCGCAAATGGGGTTTCGGAATTTAATCTTGACGATGACCTACTCTCACATGGGGAAACCCCACACTACCATCGGCGATGCATCGTTTCACTG
>NZ_JBRFJB010000007.1:0-6697 GCF_053456465.1 Pseudomonas acericola (SeqCode)
CCGCAACCGACGAAGAAACCCCGCGTGCAGGCCTGACCATCACCTTCACGCCGGGCACCAACGCTGCTGGCTACTACGCCATCGTTGGCGACAACGTCGTGCTGACCAAAGCCGGCGCCGACTTCGTTAACGCCGGCAATCAACTGCCGAAAATCGACCTCACCGTCACCGACCCGCAGGGCCTGAGCTCCACCGGTTCCGACCAGCCCGCCGTCAACCTGCACAACGATGCGCCGGTAATCGAAATTGCGGCCAACACCATTGTTGAGGACACCGCCAGCGCAGGAACCGTCGCCGGTACCTTCACCGCGACCGACGAAGAAACCCCGCGTGATGGCCTGACCATCGACTTCACGGGTAACAGCAACGCCGACGGCTACTACAGCATCTCCGGCAACAACGTCGTCCTGACCCAAAAAGGTGCGGATTTCGTCAACGCCGGCAACCAGCTGCCAAAAATCGACCTGACCGTCACCGACCCACAAGGCCTGCACTCCAACGGCACCGGCCAGCCGACCGTCACCCTGGTCGATGACACCCCAACCGCCATCGACAACCACATCGAAGGCAACGAAGACACCCCGATCGAACTGACCTGGGCAACCTTCGGCGTTCAGGATGAAGACACCACCAGCCCAGGCGTGGTGTTCACCAGCCTGCCGGCCGGTTCCATCGAGTACAAAGTCGACGGCGAGTGGGTCAAGCTCACCACGGCCGACCTGAAAACCGACACGTCGGCAGGCAAGGTCTTCACCCAGGCTGATTTCGATGCGCACAACGTGCGCTACAGCCCGGCGGAAAACGAATCCGGCGATAACAGCTTCGGCGGCACCGGCGTGGGCAACAAGCAAGGTGACTACACCGAGCTGAAATTCCAGGCCACCGACGGCAACTCCTACAGCGACACCAAGACCATCACCGTGGATATCCACCCGGTGACGGATGTGCCGGTCCTGACCATCGGCCAAGTGCCAACCGGTTTGACCATTCAGACCTGGACCGGCGGCAACCTGCCGGGTGCCTTGGGCACCAACGGCCAAGGCGTGACCGACTCCAACACCCTGATCAAGGTAATCAACGGCCAAGCCGCCGGTAGCGCAGCCACCACGGGCGTGACCAGCGATGTCAACAATGGCAACGTGGCCGAAGGCACCGCGACCAAAGTGTCCGGTCTGGTTTACCTGGAAGCCGGCAAGAGCTACACCTTCACCGGTACGGCCGACGACAGCCTGGCAATCACCGTGGGCGGCAAGCTGGTTGCTTCCGAGACCTGGAGCCAAGGCAGTGGTATCAATGGCTCGGCCTTCACGCCGACCGAGTCGGGTTATTACACCCTCGACATCTACCACTACAACCAGAACGGCCCGGGCAACTACAACGTCAACGTGTCGGTCAACAACGGCCCGTCGGTATCGCTGGGCAGCAGCGGCGTGCAGACCTACACCAGTATCGAAGCGTTGAAAGACGCCGGCATGGTGTTGGGCGATAGCCACGTGGTGAATGGCGAAGGCTATTACACCGGCAACGTCTACAACCACGGCCTGGAAGACACCGCGATCAAGATCGCGCCGATTGACGTCAAGTTTGTCGACACCGACGGCTCGGAATCCCACAAGGTCGAAATCAGCGGCCTGCCGGAAGGCACCTTGCTGACCGACGGCACCTACACCATCACCTCGACCGGCGCAAACACGCTGTACGACGTGAGCACCTGGAACCTGAGCACCCTGAGCGTTACCCCGTTCAAGGACTCGACCGCCAGCTTCGACCTGACCGTGAAAGCCACGGCCAAAGAGCTGAGCACCGGCGTTGAAGAAGTCACCACCGGCAAAATCAGTGTCGTGGTTACAGCAGTCAACGACGCCCCGGTACTGGGCAATGAATCGACCAACGCGTTCGGCGACACCTACATCGAGGGCAAGCCAGGCGGCTACGTCGCGGCGAACCTGACCATCACCGACGTCGACAACACCACCCTGCAAAGCGCCAAGGTCACGCTGGTCAACCACCTGACCGACGATGTGCTGATCGCCGATGTCAGCAACACCAAGATCACCGTCAGCTACGACAAGACCACCGGTGTGCTGACCCTGTCCGGTGAAGCCACCAAGGCTGAATACCAGGAAGTCCTGCGCTCGGTGCACTTCGCCAGCGAAAGCGAAGACCCAAGCCCGGTCAACCGTAACCTGACCATCACCGTGAGCGACGGCCAGGCGGATTCGGCGCCAGTGACCTCCGTGATCTACGTGGTGCCGGTCAACGATGCGCCGGTTGTCAGCTTCGAGAGCACCAAGTTCGTCGAGCAAAAAGGCGCGGTGGCACTGGTTGAAAAACTGAGCATCACCGACGTCGACAACCAAACCTTCAGCAAGGTGGTGGTCACCGTTGATCACCTGGTGTCTGGCGACCTGCTCACCAACGCCGACGTGCTCAAGGCCCTCGCCGTTGCCGGTATCACCATCACCGAAAGCGGCAGCGCCGCCGATGGCAAGATCGTCTACACCCTGACCAGCAACTTGCCGGCCGGTAGCAGCGCTGCCGACTTCATCAAGCTGGTTGAAGCGATCACCTTCCAGGCCCCGGGCAACAACCCGGCCGGTACTGATCGCACCGTGAGTATCGCCGTGACCGATAACGGTGGCGGCAACCTCGACCGTGAGCCGCCAGAAACCAGCACCGCGACTGGCAAGGTTACTGTCGAGCTGTTCAACGATGCACCTACTGCAACCGGTAGCTCGACTGGCGCAGACGAAGACCACGCAGCCACGATCGTGCTGAGCGGCGCCGATGTGGACGGCACCGTCGCCAAGTTCGTCATCACCACCTTGCCGGAGAATGGCAAGCTGTACAGCGACGAAAGCATGACCACCGAACTCAAGGTCGGTGATTCGGTGCCTGCGGGCGCTGACGGCAAGGCGTTGGTCTACTTCAACCCAACGGCTGACTGGAGCGGCACAACGGCGGTCACCTTCACGGCGGTCGACAATGCCGGTAAAGCCAGCGACGTCACCACCGCTCCTGTGACCATTGCACCGGTCACCGACACCCCACACCTGGGCCTGCTCGGTGGCGGCGTCGTCAGCGCGATCAACTTCGACAGCGCGAACCTCAACGGTTCGTGGGGCACCGTCGCAGTCGGCGATGCCAACAACGCAGCCGGCACCGGTCCTGCCACCCAGTGGATGACTGGCAACAGCGACGGCAAGGTTGAAATCGGCCAAAGCAGCATCTACGGCGTCGAGACTCCGGGCAACAGCCAGGTCATTGAGCTGGAGAAAAACGCCGGCGACGATTCCAGCCTGTACACCATCATCAAGGCTGAAAGCGGCACCGCGTACAGCATCTCGGTCGACTATTCGCCGCGTGCCGGCGCCGAGAACAACTCGGTCATCGATGTCTTCTGGGGCGGCGTCAAAATCGGCACCCTGGATACCACTGTCGTTGGCATGAAGACCTACACCTTCGTGGTACCGGTGACTGCTGACGGCGACGCCAAACTCGAATTCAAGGCCCCGGCCGGCGAAGCCAACAACTCCCTTGGCGGCGTGATGGACAACATCAGCGTCACTCAGGTGCTGAACACTGGCCTGGAAGACCACGCAATCAAGCTGTCGGCGATTGACGCCTACGCCACCGACAAGGATGGCTCCGAGACCCTCAAGCTGGAAATCAGCGGCATTCCGGCAGGCGCGACCATTTCTGATGGCGCGGGCCACACCTTTACCGCGACGGCCGGCAATCAAAGCGTCGACATCAGCGACTGGAGCAGAGCCACACTGGTCTACAACCCGGTGGCAAACGCCTACGGCGTAGTAAACCTGACCGTGACCGCCACGGCGCAGGATGGCAATGCGTTGCCTAAGTCCGAGTCGATCACGCTGCCGATCAATGTGATTTCGGTCAACGACCTGCCCGTCATCGAAGTGGTCGCCAATGCCCTGGTGGAAGGCCAAGTGGCGGAAGGCACCGTTGCCGGTAACTTCACCGTCAGCGATGTGGAAACCCCGGTTGCCCAGCTGAAAGTCACCTTCACCGGTGACAGCAACAAAGATGGCTACTACACCCTCGTTGGCAATGCCGTGGTGCTGACCCTGGCGGGTGCGAACTTCGTCAACGCTGGCAACAAACTGCCGGCGATTGATCTGACCGTGACCGATGCCGACAAAGGCAGCGCGCACGATGCGGCGACGCCGGATGTGACGTTGGTTAACGACGTGCCGGTGATCACTGTTGCTCCGGCTACGATTGAAGAGAACTCGGCTGCTGTGGGTACTGTTGCCGGTACTTTCACTGCGACTGACGAAGAGACTCCACGTGACGGTCTGACCATCACCTTCACGCCAGGCACCAACGACGCCGGTTACTACACCATCGTTGGCAACAACGTAGTGCTGACCCAAGCGGGCGCGAACTTCGTTAACGCTGGTAACCAGCTGCCGAAGATTGACCTGACTGTTACTGATCCAGCAGGCGCTCACTCGAATGGCGAAGGCCAGCCGACTGTTAACCTGGTTAACGACGTTCCGGTTATCACCGTCGCTCCGGCCACGATTGAAGAGAACTCGGCCGCAGTCGGTACTGTCGCCGGTACCTTCACTGCGACTGACGAAGAGACTCCACGCTCGGGTCTGACCATCACCTTCACTGGCAACAGCAACTCGGCTGGCTACTACGCCATCGACGGCAACAACGTTGTGCTGACCAAAGCCGGTGCTGATTTCGTCAACGCTGGCAACCAGCTGCCGAAGATCGATCTGACCGTTACCGATCCAGCGGGCGCTCACTCGAATGGCGAAGGCCAGCCGACTGTGAACCTGGTTAACGATGTGCCGGTTATCACCGTTGCTCCGGCCACGATTGAAGAGAACTCGGCTGCTGTGGGTACTGTTGCCGGTACTTTCACCGCGACTGACGAAGAGACCCCGCGTTCGGGTCTGACCATCACCTTCACTCCGGGCACCAACGACGCTGGCTACTACGCCATCTCTGGTAACGACGTTGTGCTGACCAAGGCGGGTGCGGACTTCGTTAACGCGGGCAACCAGCTGCCGAAGATCGACCTGACCGTTACTGATCCAGCAGGCGCTCATTCGAATGGCGAAGGCCAGCCGACCGTTAACTTGGTGAACGATGTGCCGGTTATCACCGTTGCTCCGGCCACGATTGAAGAGAACTCCGCCGCTGTAGGTACCGTCGCCGGTACCTTCACCGCGACTGACGAAGAGACTCCACGCTCGGGTCTGACCATCACCTTCACTGGCAACAGCAACTCGGCTGGCTACTACGCCATCGACCGCAACAATGTTGTGCTGACCAAGGCAGGTGCTGATTTCGTCAACGCGGGCAACCAGCTGCCGAAGATTGATCTGACTGTTACCGACCCAGCAGGCGCTCACTCGAATGGCGAAGGCCAGCCGACTGTTAACCTGGTTAACGATGTGCCGGTTATCACCGTTGCTCCGGCCACGATTGAAGAGAACTCGGCCGCTGTAGGTACCGTCGCCGGTACCTTCACTGCGACGGATGAAGAGACTCCACGTTCGGGTCTGACCATCACCTTCACTGGCAACAGCAACTCGGCTGGCTACTACGCCATCGACGGCAACAACGTTGTGCTGACCAAAGCAGGTGCTGATTTCGTCAACGCGGGTAATCAGCTGCCGAAGATTGATCTGACTGTTACCGATCCAGCTGGCGCGCACTCGAATGGCGAAGGCCAGCCGACCGTGAACCTGGTTAACGACGTACCGGTTATCACCGTCGCTCCGGCCACCATTGAAGAGAACTCGGCTGCCGTTGGTACCGTCGCCGGTACCTTCACCGCGACTGACGAGGAAACTCCACGTTCGGGTCTGACCATCACCTTCACTGGCAACAGCAACTCGGCTGGCTACTACGCCATCGACGGCAACAACGTTGTGCTGACCAAGGCCGGTGCTGACTTCGTTAACGCGGGCAATCAGCTGCCGAAGATTGATCTGACTGTTACCGATCCAGCTGGCGCGCACTCGAATGGCGAAGGCCAGCCGACCGTTAACTTGGTTAACGATGTGCCGGTGATCACCGTTGCTCCGGCCACGATTGAAGAGAACTCCGCCGCTGTAGGCACCGTCGCCGGTACCTTCACTGCGACTGACGAAGAGACTCCACGTTCGGGTCTGACCATCACCTTCACTGGCAACAGCAACGCTGATGGTTACTACGCCATCGACGGCAACAACGTTGTGCTGACCAAAGCAGGCGCCGACTTCGTCAACGCGGGCAACCAACTGCCGAAGATCGACCTGACTGTTACTGATCCAGCGGGCGCTCACTCGAATGGCGAAGGCCAGCCGACTGTTAACCTGGTTAACGATGTGCCGGTTATCACCGTTGCTCCGGCCACGATTGAAGAGAACTCGGCTGCTGTAGGTACCGTCGCTGGTACCTTCACTGCGACCGACGAAGAGACTCCACGTGACGGTCTGACCATCACCTTCACGCCAGGCACCAACGACGCCGGTTACTACACCATCGTTGGCAACAACGTAGTGCTGACCCAAGCGGGCGCGAACTTCGTTAACGCTGGTAATCAGCTGCCGAAGATTGACCTGACTGTTACTGATCCAGCAGGCGCTCACTCGAATGGCGAAGGCCAGCCGACTGTTAACCTGGTTAACGATGTGCCGGTCATCACTGTTGCTCCGGCCACGATTGA
>NZ_JBRFJB010000007.1:6795-220743 GCF_053456465.1 Pseudomonas acericola (SeqCode)
GAAGAGAACTCGGCCGCTGTAGGTACCGTCGCCGGTACCTTCACTGCGACGGATGAAGAGACTCCACGTTCGGGTCTGACCATTACCTTCACGCCAGGCACCAACTCGGCTGGCTACTACGCCATCGATGGCAACAATGTTGTGCTGACCAAGGCAGGTGCTGACTTCGTTAACGCGGGCAATCAGCTGCCGAAGATTGATCTGACTGTTACTGATCCAGCAGGCGCTCACTCGAATGGCGAAGGCCAGCCGACTGTTAACCTGGTTAACGATGTGCCGGTCATCACTGTTGCTCCGGCCACGATTGAAGAGAACTCGGCCGCTGTAGGTACCGTCGCCGGTACCTTCACTGCGACGGATGAAGAGACTCCACGTTCGGGTCTGACCATTACCTTCACGCCAGGCACCAACTCGGCTGGCTACTACGCCATCGACGGCAACAATGTTGTGCTGACCAAGGCCGGTGCTGACTTCGTTAACGCGGGCAACCAACTGCCGAAGATCGACCTGACTGTTACCGATCCAGCGGGCGCGCATTCGAATGGCGAAGGCCAGCCGACTGTGAACCTGGTTAACGATGTGCCGGTTATCACCGTTGCTCCGGCCACCATCGAAGAGAACTCGGCCGCAGTCGGTACTGTCGCCGGTACCTTCACTGCGACTGACGAAGAGACTCCACGCTCGGGTCTGACCATCACCTTCACTGGCAACAGCAACTCGGCTGGCTACTACGCCATCGACGGCAACAACGTTGTGCTGACCAAAGCAGGTGCTGATTTCGTCAACGCGGGTAATCAGCTGCCGAAGATTGATCTGACTGTTACCGATCCAGCAGGCGCGCATTCGAATGGCGAAGGCCAACCGACTGTTAACCTGGTTAACGACGTGCCGGTGATCACCGTTGCTCCGGCTACCATCGAAGAGAACTCCGCCGCAGTCGGTACTGTCGCCGGTACCTTCACCGCGACCGACGAGGAAACTCCACGTTCGGGTCTGACCATCACCTTCACTGGCAACAGCAACTCGGCTGGCTACTACGCCATCTCCGGCAACAACGTTGTGCTGACCAAAGCCGGTGCTGACTTCGTTAACGCTGGCAACCAGCTGCCGAAAATCGACCTGACCGTTACCGATCCAGCAGGCGCTCACTCGAATGGCGAAGGCCAGCCGACTGTGAACCTGGTGAACGACGTACCGGTGATCACTGTTGCTCCTGCTACGATTGAAGAGAACTCGGCTGCTGTAGGTACCGTCGCTGGTACCTTCACTGCGACCGACGAAGAGACTCCACGTTCGGGTCTGACCATTACCTTCACTCCAGGCACCAACTCGGCTGGCTACTACGCCATCGATGGCAACAATGTTGTGCTGACCAAGGCAGGTGCTGATTTCGTCAACGCGGGCAACCAACTGCCGAAGATCGACCTGACTGTTACCGATCCAGCAGGCGCGCATTCGAATGGCGAAGGCCAACCGACTGTTAACCTGGTTAACGACGTGCCGGTTATTACCGTTGCTCCGGCCACGATTGAAGAGAACTCGGCTGCCGTGGGTACTGTCGCCGGTACCTTCACTGCGACTGACGAAGAGACCCCGCGTTCGGGTCTGACCATCACCTTCACTCCGGGCACCAACGACGCTGGCTACTACGCCATCTCCGGCAACGACGTTGTGCTGACCAAAGCAGGTGCTGATTTCGTCAACGCTGGCAACCAGCTGCCGAAAATCGACCTGACCGTTACCGATCCAGCAGGCGCTCATTCGAATGGCGAAGGCCAACCGACTGTTAACCTGGTTAACGACGTGCCGGTTATCACCGTTGCTCCGGCCACGATTGAAGAGAACTCGGCTGCTGTAGGTACCGTCGCTGGTACCTTCACTGCGACCGACGAAGAGACTCCACGTTCGGGTCTGACCATCACCTTCACTGGCAACAGCAACTCGGCTGGCTACTACGCCATCGACGGCAACAACGTTGTGCTGACCAAAGCCGGTGCTGACTTCGTTAACGCTGGTAACCAGCTGCCGAAGATCGACCTGACTGTTACTGATCCAGCGGGCGCTCACTCGAATGGCGAAGGCCAGCCGACTGTGAACTTGGTTAACGACGTGCCGGTTATCACTGTTGCTCCGGCTACCATCGAAGAGAACTCGGCCGCTGTAGGTACCGTCGCCGGTACTTTCACTGCGACTGACGAAGAGACTCCACGTTCGGGTCTTACCATCACCTTCACCGGCAACAGCAACTCGGCTGGCTACTACGCCATCTCCGGCAACAACGTTGTGCTGACCAAAGCCGGTGCTGACTTCGTTAACGCTGGTAACCAGCTGCCGAAGATCGACCTGACTGTTACTGATCCAGCGGGCGCTCACTCGAATGGCGAAGGCCAGCCGACCGTGAACCTGGTTAACGACGTGCCGGTTATCACTGTTGCTCCGGCTACCATCGAAGAGAACTCGGCCGCTGTCGGTACTGTCGCTGGTACTTTTACCGCGACTGACGAAGAAACTCCACGTGCTGGCCTGACGATCACCTTCACGGGCAACAGCAACGCGGCTGGCTACTACAGCATCTCCGGCAACAACGTTGTGCTGACCAAAGCAGGCGCGGACTTCGTCAACGCGGGCAACCAACTGCCGAAGATCGACCTGACTGTTACCGATCCTGAAGGTCTGAACTCCAGCAACAACGCGCAGCCAGTGGTTAACGTGCACAACGACGTGCCGGTCATCACCGTTACAGCGAATACCCTGGAAGAGAACTCGGTCACTACGGGCACCGTCGCCGGTACCTTCGTCGCGACCGACGAAGAAACTCCACGTGCTGGCCTGACGATCACCTTCACGGCCAACAGCAACGCGGCGGGCTACTACAGCATCTCCGGCAACAACGTTGTGCTGACCAAAGCAGGCGCCGACTTCGTCAACGCGGGCAACCAGCTGCCGAAGATCGACCTGACCGTCACCGACCCAGAAGGCCTGCACTCCAGCAACAACGCGCAGCCAGTGGTTAACGTGCACAACGACGTGCCGGTCATCACCGTTACCGCCAACACCCTGGAAGAGAACTCGGCCGCAGTGGGCACCGTCGCCGGTACCTTCGTTGCGACTGACGAAGAAACTCCACGTGCTGGCCTGACGATCACCTTCACGGGCAACAGCAACGCTGCGGGCTACTACAGCATCTCCGGCAACAACGTTGTGCTGACCAAAGCAGGCGCGGACTTCGTCAACGCGGGCAACCAACTGCCGAAGATCGACCTGACCGTCACCGACCCTGAAGGTCTGAACTCCAGCAACAACGCGCAGCCAGTGGTTAACGTGCACAACGACGTGCCGGTCATCACCGTTACAGCGAATACCCTGGAAGAGAACTCGGCCGCAGTGGGCACCGTCGCCGGTACCTTCGTCGCGACCGACGAAGAGACTCCGCGTGCTGGCCTGACGATCACCTTCACTCCAGGCACCAACGGCGCGGGCTACTACGCCATCTCCGGCAACAACGTTGTGCTGACCAAAGCAGGCGCCGACTTCGTCAACGCGGGCAACCAGCTGCCGAAGATCGACCTGACCGTCACCGACCCAGAAGGCCTGCACTCCAGCAACAACGCGCAGCCAGTGGTTAACGTGCACAACGACGTGCCGGTCATCACCGTTACCGCCAACACCCTGGAAGAGAACTCGGCCGCAGTGGGCACCGTCGCCGGTACCTTCGTTGCGACTGACGAAGAAACTCCGCGCGCTGGCCTGACCATCACCTTCACTCCAGGCACCAACGGCGCGGGCTACTACGCCATCTCCGGCAACAACGTTGTGCTGACCAAAGCAGGTGCTGATTTCGTCAACGCGGGTAACCAGTTGCCGAAGATCGACCTGACCGTCACCGACCCAGAAGGTCTGAACTCCAAAGGTTCCGACCAGCCAGTGGTCAACCTGCACAACGATGTACCGGTCATCACCGTTACCGCCAACACCCTGGAAGAAAACTCGGTCACCACGGGCACCGTCGCCGGTACCTTCGTCGCGACCGACGAAGAGACTCCGCGTGCTGGCCTGACGATCACCTTCACTCCAGGCACCAACGGCGCGGGCTACTACGCCATCTCCGGCAACAACGTTGTGCTGACCAAAGCAGGCGCGGACTTCGTCAACGCGGGCAACCAACTGCCGAAGATCGACCTGACTGTTACCGATCCTGAAGGTCTGAACTCCAGCAACAACGCGCAGCCAGTGGTTAACGTGCACAACGACGTGCCGGTCATCACCGTTACCGCCAACACCCTGGAAGAAAACTCGGTCACTACAGGCACCGTCGCCGGTACCTTCGTTGCGACCGACGAAGAAACTCCACGTGCTGGCCTGACGATCACCTTCACCGGCAACAGCAACTCGGCTGGCTACTACGCCATCTCCGGCAACAACGTGGTGCTGACCCAGAAAGGTGCTGACTTCGTCAACGCCGGCAACCAGCTGCCGAAGATCGACCTGACTGTCGCTGACCCAGAAGGCCTGAACTCCAGCAACAACGCGCAGCCAGTGGTTAACGTGCACAACGACGTGCCAGTGATCACCATCACGCCGGCCACCATCGTTGAAGACACCGCCAAGGTCGGCACCGTGGCCGGTACCTTCGTTGCGACCGACGAAGAAACCCCACGTTCGGGCCTGACCATCACCTTCACCGGCACCACCAACGCGAGCGGCTACTACAGCATCTCCGGCAACAACGTGGTGCTGACCCAGAAAGGTGCTGATTTCGTCAACGCCGGCAACCAGCTGCCGAAGATCGACCTGACCGTCACCGACCCAGAAGGCCTGAACTCGCATAACGTGGCGCAACCGACTGTGACCTTGGTCGACGACACCCCAACCGCCACCAACGGCTCCATCCAGAGCAACGAAGACACCCCGGTCGAACTGACCTGGGCCACCTTCGGCGTCAAGGATGAAGACTCGGCGAACCCGAAAGTGGTGTTCACCGCGCTGCCTGCCGGTTCCATCGAGTACAACGTCAACGGCGTGTGGGTCAAACTCACCACGGCAGATCTGGCAACCGCCACTTCGGCCGGCAAGGCCTTCAGCCAGGCGGACTTCGATAACCACAACGTGCGTTACAGCCCGGCGGAGAACGAGTCCGGCGACAGCAGCTTCGGCGGCACCGGCGTGGGCAACAAGCAAGGTCACTACACCGAGCTGAAGTTCCAGGCCACCGACGGCAATACCAACAGCGAGACCAAAACCATCACCGTGGATATCCATCCGCTGGCGGATGCGGGCGTTGTGACGGTGACTCAGGCCGGCGCTGCGGCGCAGGGCCTGGTTATCCAGACCTGGACGGGCGGCAACTTGCCGACCGCGTTGGGCACCAACGGTAACGGCGTGGTCAAATCCGACGACCTGATCAAGGTCATTGACGCCAAAACCGCGGCCAGCGCTGTGTCCACCGGTGTGATCCACACCGTGGCCAACGACAATGTGACGGCCACCACCGCGACCAAGGTCTCGGGCCTGATCTACCTGGAAGCCGGCAAGAGCTATACCTTCACCGGTACGGCCGACGACAGCCTGGCAATCACCGTGGGCGGCAAGCTGGTTGCGACCGAAACCTGGAGCAGCGGCAGCGCGATTACCGGCTCGGCCTACACGCCGACCGAGTCGGGCTACTACACCCTCGACATCTACCACTACAACCAGGCTGGCGCGGGTAACTACAACGTCAATGTGTCGATCAACAACGCCCCGTCGGTGTCGTTGGGCAGCAGCGGCATCCAGACCTACACCAGCATCGAGGCGTTGAAAGCCGCCGGTGCGGTGTTGGGCGACAGCCATGTGGTCAATGGCGAGGGTTACTACACCGGGTACGTCTACAACAGCGGCCTGGAAGACACCGTCATCAAGGTCAGCCCGATTACCGCCACGTTTACCGATAACGACGGTTCGGAATTGCACAAGGTGGAGATCAGCGGCCTGCCGAAAGGCACCGTGATCACCGACGGCACCACCGGCCACACCTACACCTCGACTGGTACGGGCACGCTCTACGATGTCAGCACCTGGAACCTGAAAACCCTGACGGTCACGCCGGTCAAGGATTCCACCGGTACCTTCGACCTGACTGTGAAGGCAACCTCCACCGAGCAGAGCACCGGTGAAACCGTGACATCGAGCGGCAAGGTGAGCATCGTGATCACCCCGGTCAACGACGCCCCAGTGCTGGACCTCAGCACCGCGGACGGCGCTCTCGCCACCGGCTACAGCACCTCGTACACCGAGCGTTCCGACGCCGGCGTGGCGATCACCGCCAGCGTGGGTATCGCTGACGTCGATAGCACGCAGATGCAAAGTGCGACCATCACCCTGAAAAACGCCAGCTCGGGCGATCAGCTCAGCTCCAGCCTGATTGCGGTGGGTGGTACTTACAAAGGCGTGACCTTGACCAGCGTCGGCACCGACGTCAGCGGCAAGATCGTGCTGACGCTCTCGGGCGCAGCGGATTCGGCCACTTACAAGGCGCTGCTGGAGTCGTTCCAGTACTCCAGCACCAGCAAGTACCCGACTACCGGTGATCGCCTCATCGACATCTCCGTGAAGGACAGCGCCGGTTCCGACAGCCTGAGTTCGTCGGTCGCCACCAGCACCATCACAGTCAAGTCGCAGGTTTACACCTTGAACCTGGAAGGCGGCGCGGGTGCCGATACCATCGACCTGGGTTCCAGCTCGGCGAACAACATTGTGGTCGGCGACAAAGGCGGTATCACCACGCCGGGTACCAACTACAACATCGCGTTCCTCGTCGACACCTCGGGCAGTATCGGTTCGACCGCCATGAAGTCGATCAAAGATCAGCTCTCGAGCATCTTCGATACCTTGATTGCCAATGCCGCGACTAAAGACTCGGGCGTTGTGAAAGTACTGCTGGTGGACTTCGACACCCGCGTTCAGTCTGAAGTCTCGGTCAACCTGGCCGACAAGACCGCCGCCAAGGCGGCCTTGCAGGCCGTGTTGAACCAGATGGTGTCCAATTCCAGCGACATGACCAACTACCAGGACGCGTTCAAAGCGGCCTCGGATTGGTTCAAGAGCAGCGACGCCACCAGCAACGCCGGTGCGAAAAACCTCACGTACTTCATCACCGACGGTTCGCCGAACGTGTACACCGACGTGCAGGGCAACCCAAACCTGAACAGCGGCCGGGGCTCATCCGTTTACTTCGACAACGTGGTGAACAACTCCAATTACGTCCTGGGCCAGAGCAATTCGGTCTACGCCGTGATCAATGGCAGCTGGCGGGTGGTTGTCGATGGCAGCGGTAAGGTTTACTCCTACGACAGCCGCGGCAACTCGACCTATGAAGGTACGGTTGTGGCCAACAGCAATGGCGGCTTTGACGTTGCTGCGGTCTACCAGAGCTCCAATACCGCACTGGCAAACGCCAAGACGGCCTACAGCGACCTGGTCAACTCGGTGCCCGACAAAGTCGTGGTCGAGGCGATTGGCTTGGGTTCGAGCATCGATAGCGCCGTGCTCAAGCAGTTCGATACCGACCAGCAGGTTTCGACCATCGATACCGCGAAGCTGGCAGACGCCATCACCGGCCACACCGCCGATGCTGGCGCGGACAACGTATCCGGTGGTTCGGGCAACGACATCCTGTTCGGCGACCTGATCAGCTACAAAGGTCAGGAAGGCAACGCGGCGCTTAAGGCCTTCGCTGCCGAGAAGCTGTCCATTGCGGTTGATCAGTTGGATGATCGCACCTTGCACCAGTACATCACTGAGCACGTGCAGGACGTCGGGGCCTTGGCCAACGCGTCGAACATCTACGGCACCAACGATGGCGCCGACACCCTGCTGGGTGGCGTAGGCAACGACATCCTGTTCGGCCAGGGCGGCAACGACACCCTCAATGGCGGTGCCGGCAACGACATCCTGGTGGGCGGCAAGGGCAATGACATCCTGACCGGCGGCGCAGGTGCCGATACGTTCGTCTGGCTCAAAGGCGATACCAACACCAGCGGTGGCTTTGATCGCATCACTGACTTCAAGCACAGCGAAGGCGACAAGCTGGACCTGTCCGACTTGCTGCAAGGCAATAACGACACCAACTTGGCGAACTACCTGAAGTTGACCACCGACTCGTCGGGCAACTCGACGCTGAGCGTGAGCAGCACCGGTTCGTTCACCGCCAGTGGCGGTACGGCCGATGTGACGATCAAGGTCGACGGCGCGAACTGGGGCAGTGGCAGCACCGCGATCAACAACCTGATCGCCGGTGGCGACCTGACCGTCAAGCACCACGACTGATCACCACCGGGGCGGCAATCTTTCGGGATTGGCGCCCCAGTGGCATCGGCTGCGGGAAAATGTGTGTAATCTCTGTGGGCGTCGTGCGCGGCGCCTGCAGGGATTTTTTATTGGGAGAACGCTGATGTTCTACGTGCAACGCGATCAAAACAACGCTTTGGTACGCGTCGAGGCGCAGGCCTACGCGGAAGCCACCGAGACGCTACCGGCTGACCATCATGAGATCCAGGCGTGGTTTGCCGGCGATGAGATCGAAGACAGCCTCAAGCAGCTGAAGAACAGTGACCTTGAGATGATTCGAGTGCTGGACGACTTGATTCAGGTGCTGACGTCCAAAGGCGTGATCCGCATCACCGACTTGCCGCCGGCAGCACAGGCCAAGTTTCTGGAGCGGACCCAGGCCCGGGCGGCGCTGGGTGGCTTGAGTGAACTGATCAATGACGATGAAACCGGCCTGATCTGAACACGCCACACCTCCTTCACGGCATCAGCGTCAAGGAGGCATGAGGAGTCGACGTTTTACTTCCAGGGCGCCGGTTCACCGACCAGTTGGCCTTGCACCCCTTCTACGCCCATCTCACGGATTACCCGCAATTCACCCTCGGTTTCCACGCGCTCGGCAATCAACGGCAGGTCAATGCTGTGGGCGGCCCGCTGGATCGCTTCGATAAAGATGCGCTTGTGGCTTTCCTGGTCAATGGTACGGATGTAGCTGCCGTCAATCTTGAGGTAGGCCAGGCCCAAGTGCGCCAGGTTGCCGATCATGCTGAAGCGCCCACCGAAACGTTGCAGGCCTAGGCTGTAGCCCAGGCTGCGCATGCGCCGGATGAGCTGCTCCAACTGGGTTTGCTCGGGCACTTGCTCTTCGCCGATTTCCAGGGTCAGACGCGGCCCCAGGGTTGGGTGCTGGGCCAGGCGTTCGAAGATCTGCTCCATGGCCTGCGGGTCGTTCAACGTGGCGGCGGAGAGGTTCAGGGCCACTGACTGGTTGTGTTGGGCTAATTGCTTGATGACCAGATCAAGCATCACTTGGTCGAGGCGTGCGGTCCAGCCGAAGCGCTCCAGCCATGGCAGGAAGTGGCCCGCCGCAATGGTTTGGTCTTCGTTGTCGAGCAGGCGCGACAGGACTTTGTAGTGCAGCACCCGCTGGGTATCGCTGCTGCTCACCACCGGCTGGAAGAACAGGCGAAAACGCCCTTGCTTCAGGGCATGGTCGAGCAGGGTATGCCAGCTGTGCGGGTCATCGCTGACGGTGCCGGCGGTCTGGTGTTCCAGGCACACCCAGCTCTGGCCGCTGCTGGCTTCCGCCTGGGTCAGGGCCTGGTCGGCCAGCATCAACAGGTCGGCCGAGGCGTCGCCGGGGTTGTAGGGGGCCAAGCCGATGTAGGCCACGGTAGGCATGTCGGTGGCGCCGGTTTCGTACAGGCTCTGCAAGGTGGCTTCCAGCTCCTGGGCCAATTGCCGGGCTTCGTCACGCACCAGGCCCGGCGCGAGTACCGCGAATTCACCGCCACGGCTGCGGGTGATCAGGTTGTGGGTTTCCGGGTATTTGGCGCAGGTGCGCACCAGTTGCTGGCTGACGGCTTGCAGCAACTGGTCGGTGCGCTGCCCGCCAAGGCGCTGGTTGAGGCCGCCGAGGTCGTTGACGCGCAGCATCAGCAGGTAGCCGGAACTGGGTTCTTCGAGGTTGCTGACGCGGGAGCTGAGCTGCATCTCGAAATAGCGCCGGTTGGCCAGGCCGGTCAGGCTGTCCTGATAGGACTCCACGCGCAGCTTCTCGCTGCGCTCGGTCTGCTCGTGGAACAGCGCCTTGAGCTTCTCCACCATCTGGTTCATGGCCTGCACTACGCGGCGCAATTCCGGGGTGCGCGGCAGGTCGGGCAGGCTGAGGAATTCACGCCGGGCAATGGCGTGGGATTGCTCGACCATATAGTCCAGCGGCCTGAGCTGGCGGCGCAGCAGCAAGGCGCCAAGGATGGCGCTCGCCGCCCCGCACAGCAGCAGCCAGCCGAGGCTGCCCAGGGCGCTCTGCCAGAGTTTGGCCAGGGCGAACATCGGGTGGCTCACCACCTCCACGCGCGCCGCCTGCTGCCAGCCACGGCTGACGATGGCATCGCCACCGGCCGGCGCGAGGCCGATCATCTTCACGAACCAGGCCGGCACGCCGTTGGCGTCGGGCTCGGCGGAGCGTTCCACCAGCACCTGGTCATTGCTCAGGTCGATCACGCGGATGCTGGCGTAGTAGCCACTGTCAAAGATCGAGCTGACCATCAGTTCGGTCATCGCCGGGTCATCGATGTTCGGCGTCAGCGACAGCGCCAGCGCGGTGGCCGCGTCCTGGGCGTGGGAGCGCAACTGGTTGACGTACTGGGTACGCGAGCTTTCCAGGCTGACCACGAAGCTACCGCTGAAGGCGACCACGAGAAACACACAGATAGCGATCAGCAATTGTTTGAACAGTGACATCGTAGCTCCTGTTAATTATCCGAACTGGCCGGAAACCCTTCGGCGGTCATTTTCTTCAAGACATCCTGCCAGCGCGACAGGCGCTTGGTGTCACCGACTTTCTTGTTGCCCGCCGCCCCGGTCAGCCACAGCCCTTCACCGTTGAACGCGTAGACCGGCAGCAGGTCGGTGCGCTGGCTGGCGGGCAGGATCGGGTCCATCAGGCTGTCCAGCACCAACGGCATGGCTTCGGGGCTGGCGTAGTAGGTCAGCACCATGTGCGCACGGTTCTGGCGCAAGGCCTTTACGTAGGTAATGCGCAGCTTGTCGGCCGGGATGCCGAGGTTACGCAGGCTGAAGTATTTGGCGATGGCGTAGTCTTCGCAGTCACCGGCGCCTTTCCACAGGGATTGAATGGGGGTCGCCCAGTAATCAATCTCGTGCCACAGGTCGATATCTTCTTCGTACTTCATCTGCCGGTTGAAGAACAGGTTGACCACTTTGAGTTGCTCAAGCTCGCCGATTTGCTTCTGCGTAGACAGCAGGTTTTGCCAGGCATCGATGCGTTGGCGCCCGGCGCCCAGTGGGCCATAGAGCGCTTCGGCGCGGCGGCTGATCTGGCTGAAATCCCAATCGGCATGCAAATCGCCCAGCAGCCCGCCACCCAGCATCAGCGTGATGGCAAAACCGAACAGAATTCGGGGGATTTTAAAGCGTATTGCCACAGCTATACCCGAGCTTGCAGCCTGGAAGGTGCGGCAATGGTGCGGTGATAGCGGGCAAAAAACAATGGCACGGTGAAATCACGGGGCCATAAATAACGGGATTTGAACGTCAGTAAATTGGCTATTTTCCGCTCGTCCGAAAGAGCGCGGAGAATATCATCAAAATAATGACACCCCCTGATCTCTGTCACAAAATGGTCCAACAAAAGCGCCTACAAAAAGACTGCGGTAAGCCCCTTGTTTCTTGCCGACCTCCCACGTCTTTAACGCGCCGTGAAGGAGCTCCGGCCATGAGCCGCACTGATGATCTGTTTGCCCTGTTCGGTAAGGGCGTGTCCCGCGACCCTGAAGGGCGCAACGCTCGACTGCACTTTTTCGGCACCATCCCCTTCGATGATGGCACTCGCGTGAATGCGAAGGACGGTTCGCGCTTCAGCGCCAATACGCCTTATGCCTACGAACACTCCCTGCCATTTGATGCGAACGCACCGCACCCGACGGTGATGGCCGTGGTCTCCGTCAATGGTGGCGTTGGCCGCAGTACCCTGGTCACGGCCCTGAGCAGCGGCTTGCAGCGCCTGGGCGAGTCCGTGGTGGCGCTGGATCTCGACCCGCAGAACGCCTTGCGCCAGCACTTTGGTGTGGGCCATGAGCTACCGGGTATCGGCCGCACCAGCTTGATCAATGCGCAATGGGAAAGTGTCTTGCAAACCGGGTTTGCCGGTTGTCAGGTGATGCCCTTTGGCGACACTGATGTGCAGCAGCAGGAAAACCTCCAACGCTGGCTCACCCGTGAGCCGACGTGGCTGGCGCAGCGCCTGTCGGTGCTGGGCTTGAGCGAGCGCCAGACGGTGATCATCGATACGCCTGCTGGCAATAATGCGTACCTGCACCAAGCGTTGAACGTCGCCGACATCGTGTTGGTGGTGGTGCAGCCGGACGCCGCCTGCCTCGGCACGCTGGACCAGATGGAGGCCTTGTTGGCGCCATACCGTGAGCGCCACCACCAGCCGCGTTGTCACTTCGTGATCAACCAGTTGGATGAGCATTCGGCGTTCAGCCTGGACATGGTCGAAGCGTTCAAGCTGCGCCTGGGTGAACAACTGCTGGATGTCGTACACCGCGACCTGGCCTTCAGCGAAGCCCTGGCCTTTGGCTCGGACCCGCTGGATAACGTGGGCCAGAGCCTTGCCAGCGACGATATCAACGAGCTGTGCCGCGTACTGATCAGGCCAAAAAACACGCCCTGAGCGGTCGCGTTATAGGCGGGATGCCAGATGCTTATGCACAATTGGTTGGTTGCTGCGGGGATTAAACAGCGATTTTGTGGATCTGTTCTCAACACGTCGCAACTGCCTGTTTTGCGTGCGTTTTATTTTGTGAACAAAAAATGATCAGCCTGGCTTTTGGCCTGTAACGCAGACGGCTACAGGCGCTGTAAAAAATTCATCAACAGAGTTATCCACAGGCTTGGCTGCGACAATTTTGCCCTTTAATCGCGCTCGGCGAGCACCATCAAGTTGCGCGGCGTCAATGCCGCTTCGCAAAAGCTGCCCACCTCAACCCTGTAGCCGTTTTCGCGCAGGAACAGTGCCCGATCCAGCACCAGCCAAACCTCCAGCGGGCGCCGAAACAGACCACGCACCAATTCCAGGTTCCTGACCTCGGCCAAACGCCGCCAGCCGTGCGCTTCCAACGCCAGCCAATCCTGTTCACCTGTGGATAACCCTTTGAGTGCCGCCAGTTCCCGGCAGTAGTCGGCGAAGGGTTTGTCCAGCCAGGCGCTGGGCAGTGAAGGGGTGGGCGAGTAGGTGTCGCAGCCGCGCAGTTGCCGTTGCAGGTGATCGAAGCCCAGGCGCCGCGCCATGGAAATATCTCGCTGGCGACGCACGCGGGCGCCGGCGGTGACGGTTTCGCTGAGGGGCAGGCCAAGGTCGTCGATTGACAGCTGCAATGCCGAGGCCTGGCCTGCGCTGGACAGTGCTTGATAACGCTGTGTGCCGATGCGGTTGTAGCAGCAGGGCGCCAGGGCCAGTTGTTTGCAGCCGGCGCTGCTGGCCAGTTGCAGTAGGCGCACGTGCAGGTCTCCGCAGGCGTGCAGGGCGATGGGGGTGTGTTCGGCGCTGATTGCGACGTCGGCCATCACATCTTGCAGGCGGTGGGTCACAGGCAAACCGTGGTGTTCGCTCAAGGCCTGGCCGGCGGCGATCAGTGTGGGGTCATATTCCAGGCAGGTCAGGTGTTGCCCGGTTTGCAGCAAGCGGCGGCCGAGGTGGCCCTTGCCGGCGCACCAGTCCAGCCAGTGTGTCGGCGTTGCGCCAAATCCCAGCGCCGCGCCGAAGGCTTCGATCTGTTGCCATTTGCGCCCGGGCACATCGACATTCAGGCGATGGCGAGCGGGCTCAAGGGGCATTGTCGGTAACTTATCCACAGCACCGAGCGCCAACGCCTGGGCTGCCAGCTGTGGAAAAGGCGCAGGGGCAGGCAGGTCATGGGGATGGTTGTGGGCGGTTTCGGCGTCGGCCAACGAGCGTTGGCGCAGCCAGTGGGAGAGCGTGGGGTGTTCGGCTTCCCAGGGGAGTTGCCGGTGAGTGAAGGGCCGTGGTCGCCACAGCCCTTGGTGTTCGATCAGGAATGTATCCAGCGCTTCAAAGCGCGCTTCAACGTCCTTGGCACGCATCGACGCGCAGCCAGCGTTCCAGCAGCTTGAAGCCGCGCACCAGGATGTAGGCCATCAACAGGTAGAACAGCCCCGCGGCAAAGAAGATCTCCACCGGCAAGTAGGTGCGGGCAATGATCGTGCGGGCCATGCCGGTCAGTTCCAGCAAGGTCACGGTACTGGCCAGGGCGCTGGCCTTGAGCATCAGGATCACTTCGTTGCTGTACGCCGGCAGGCCGATGCGCGAGGCACGCGGCAGGATGATGTAGAACAGCGTCTTCGGCTTGGACATGCCCAAGGCACGCGCCGCTTCGATCTCACCCGGGGGGATCGCTTGGATCGCGCCGCGCAGGATCTCGGCGATATAGGCGGCGGTGTGCAGGGTCATGGTGGCGGTGGCACACCAGAACGGATCGCGCAGGTACGGCCACATGAAGCTCTCGCGCACCGCATCGAACTGCGCCAGGCCGTAGTAGACCAGGAACAACTGCACCAGCAGCGGCGTCCCCCGGAAAAAGAAGATGTAGGCGTAGGGCAGGGCGCTGACGTACCAGCGCCGCGAGGAGCGGGCGATACCCAGCGGAATCGCCAGCAGCAGGCCAGCGATCACGGCGATGGCCACCAGCTCCAGGGTGAGGATCGCGCCCTGGGCCAGTTTGGGCAGCCACTTGATGATCACGGCCCAGTTCAGGCCCAGGTCGAAATGCGCCAGCCAGCTGTAGTCGCCGCTCATTGGGTGCTCCTTGCAAAGCCGCGGGCGGCGCGTTTTTCCAGGAAGTGCATGGCGGTCATCGCCAGGACGGTGAGGCCCAGGTACATGAAGGCCGCGACCATGAAGAAGGTGAAGGGCTGCTTGGTCACGGTCACGCCGATCTGCGCGTGGCGCATGATTTCTTCCAGGCCGATAACCGAGACCAGCGCGGTGTCCTTCATCAGGATCATGAACAGGTTGCCCAGGCCCGGCAGGGCGATGCGCCACATCTGCGGCATGATCAGGCGGGTGAAGATGCGAAACTTCGACAGGCCCAGTGCCACACCGGCTTCGCGGTGGCCCTTGGGAATGGCGAGGATCGCGCCGCGGAACACTTCGGTGGCGTAGGCGCCAAAGCACAGGCCCAGGGCAATGACCCCGGCGGCAAAGGCGCTGAGGGACAGGTCGGGGTTGCCGAAGAACTCGCCCAGGGCACGCATCAGGTTGACCGTGCCGAAATAAATCAACAGTACCCACAGCAGTTCGGGAATGCCGCGCACGAGGGTCGAGTAAGCGCCGCCAAGCCATTGCAGCGGCTTGTACGGGGACGTCTTGGCCAAGGCGCCGGCCAGGCCAAGCACCAGCCCCAGGCACAGGGCCGTGAGCGCCAGTTTGACGGTCATCAGCGCGCCAGCGGCAAGCGCGGGGCCGAATCCGTAGAGATCGAAATTCATGGTGTTTTCATATCGCAAGGCATTGCTAAAAGCCGACGCGCTCAGGTGAGCGCGCCGGGCATACCGTTCAGATCATTCGATGCTGAAAGGGAAGTACTTGTCGTTGATCTTCTTGTAGGTGCCGTCTGCCTTGATCTCTGCCAGGGCTTTGTTCAGGCGCTCGCGCAGCGGGTCGCCCTTGCGTACGGCGATACCGATCTTGTCGCTTTCTACCACCGGGTCGCCCTTGAACTCGTAGGCGGAACCGTCTTTGCTCTTGAGCCATTCGTACTGCACGTACTTGTCGGCGAGGATGCCGTCGAGGCGGCCTGAGATCAGGTCGAGGTAGGCGTTTTCCTGGGTGTCGTAGAGCTTGGAGGTGGTGTCAGGACGCTCGTCTTCCAGGAACGTACCGGCCAACGTCGCGCGTTGTGCGCCGATGATCTTGCCCTTCAGGTAACCGGCGTCGGTCTTGAAGTCTTTGGTGGCTTTGGGCGCGATGAACTGCAGCTTGTTGGAGTAGTACGGGTCGGTGAAGTCGACGGCCTGCTTGCGTTCATCGGTGATGGACAGCGAGGACACCAGGAAGTCGAACTTCTTGGCGTTCAGGGCCGGGATGATGCCGTCCCAGTCGGACACATACACTTCACACTTCTCGACTTTCATCTTGGCGCAGAGGGCGTCGCCGATGTCCTTGTCGAAGCCCACGACATTGCCGCTGGCGTCTTTATTGTTGAAGGGCGGGTAGGCCGCTTCGATCCCCATTTTCAAGGTCTCTGCCATGGCCGTGGCGCTGAACGCCATCGAGACGGCCGCAGCCAGAAGGAATTTTTTATAGTTCTGCATGCATGTTGCTCCGTTAGCGGTTGCTGGACATGAATTGTTTGCAGCGCGCCGAAAGCGGGTTTTCAAACACCTGCTGTGGCGATCCTTGCTCTTCGACCAGGCCCTGGTGCAGGAACACCACCTCACTGGACACCTGGCGGGCGAAGCCCATTTCATGGGTGACCAGCAGCATGGTGCGGCCTTCTTCGGCCAGCGCGCGGATCACATTAAGTACTTCCTGAACCATTTCCGGGTCAAGGGCCGATGTGGGCTCGTCGAACAGGATCACTTTAGGCTGCATCGCCAGGGTGCGCGCGATGGCGGCCCGTTGTTGTTGGCCACCGGACAATTGCGCGGGGTAGGCATGGCGCTTGTCGCTGATGCCGACCTTGGCCAGCAGGGCTTCGGCCACCTCGATGGCTTCGGCCTTACTCTGGCCGAGCACGCGGCGCGGGGCCTCGATGATGTTGTCGAGGATGCTCATGTGCGGCCACAGGTTAAAGTTTTGAAACACAAAACCGATTTCGCTGCGCAGGCGGTTGATCTGCTTGCCGTCGGCGGCCATCAGCTCGCCGTTTTTCGCAGCCTTGAGCTTGAGCTCTTCGCCAGCCACCAGGATCTGGCCCTGGTGCGGGTTTTCCAGCAGGTTGATGCAGCGCAGGAACGTGGACTTGCCGGAACCGGAGGAACCCAGGATCGAGATCACATCGCCGTCGCGAGCGGTCAGCGAGATACCTTTGAGTACCTCCAGCTCACCATAGCGTTTATGCAAGTTGCGGATTTCAAGCGCGGGCGTGGCCTCGGCCATGTGCGGTCCTCATTGTGTTCGTTGCGTGCTTGCTGTTGGGCCGCCTTCCTGGCGAGGCGCCAAGCTAGCATAGCGTTTGGATGACAGCCAACAGCGCTGCGGACGGTTAACAGGTGGTCTGCGGCAGGGTGTCGCATCGGCACAGTAGCGTGTCGCGCCATCAACAACCGAACAGACGTTTGAACCCGTAAACCGGCAGGCTTCGCGTAAAAAAGGGCGCGATGGTGCCAGCTTTGGCCGGGGGTTGGAAGGGTCAATCGGGCAAACGGTGCATATCAGCCCCGTTATGGCGCGCCACGTACTTTTTGTGTGTGTTTTTGGTGCGTTCTTTCGTTTAGAAGTGAGTCGCACGGTAACGCTATAGCGGAATCTCATTGTTCTCAATGAGTTGCGATGGCTGTTGAATTGTCCTACAGCCCGCGTCAATTGCGGGCTTGTAACATTTTGGCGCAAATCTTGCGTAAAAAATAAAGAACGCCCTGTTGGTTTCTTTTCACGAGAAAGAGCGCAGGCCGGGCGGACCGTTTTCGCAATTCCTCGCAAAGGTGTGTCAATGAGTAGTACGCAAAGCTCCAATGACCTCGAACAGGGGCTCAAACCGCGTCACGTCACCATGCTGTCGATTGCCGGCGTTATTGGTGCCGGTTTGTTTGTTGGCTCCGGCCACGCGATTGCTGCCGCCGGCCCCGCTGTGCTGCTGGCCTACGCCGCCGCCGGTACGCTGGTGGTATTGGTGATGCGCATGCTGGCCGAAATGGCCGTGGCGTCACCGGACACCGGTTCGTTCTCGACGTACGCCGACCGCGCCATCGGTCACTGGGCCGGTTTCACCATCGGTTGGTTGTACTGGTGGTTCTGGGTCCTGGTGATCCCGCTGGAAGCCAACGCCGCCGCGACCATCCTGCACGCCTGGTTCCCGGATATTGCCATTTGGGCGTTTACGCTGGTCATCACCTTGCTGCTGACCGCGACCAACCTGTTCAGCGTGAAGAACTACGGCGAGTTCGAGTTCTGGTTTGCGCTGATCAAAGTCGTGGCCATCGTGGGCTTTGTGATCCTCGGCCTGGCCGCGATCTTCGGCTTCCTGCCGACCAGCCAGGTCAGCGGCGTTTCGCACCTGTTCGACACCCAAGGCTTCATGCCGAACGGCATGGGCGCGGTATTGGCCGCGATCCTCACCACCATGTTCTCCTTCATGGGCACCGAGATCGTCACCATCGCCGCCGCTGAATCGAAGAACCCTGGCCAGCAAATCACCAAGGCCACCAACTCGGTGATCTGGCGGATTGGCTTGTTCTACCTGCTGTCGATCTTCATCGTGGTGTCCCTGGTGCCATGGAACGATCCGACCCTCGCGGCCGTAGGTTCCTACCAGACCGTACTGGAACGCATGGGCATCCCGAACGCCAAGATGATCGTTGATATCGTGGTGCTGGTTGCCGTGACCAGCTGCTTGAACTCGGCGCTGTACACCGCGTCGCGCATGCTGTTCTCCCTGGGCCGTCGCGGTGATGCACCGGCTGTGGCCAAGCGCACCAACAAGAGCGGCACGCCTTATTGGGCAGTGATGCTGTCTACCGGCGCGGCGTTCCTCGCGGTGTTCGCCAACTACGTGGCTCCGGCTGCCGTGTTTGAATTCCTGCTGGCCAGCTCCGGCGCCATCGCGCTGCTGGTGTACCTGGTGATCGCGGTGTCGCAACTGCGTATGCGCCAGAAGCGTACGGCGGCGGGAGAGAAGATTGTCTTCAAGATGTGGCTGTTCCCGGGCCTGACCTACGCGGTGATGGTGTTCATCGTCGGTACGTTGACCATCATGCTGTTCCAGGAAGCGCATCGGGTCGAGATTATTGCGACGGGTGTGTTGAGCTTGCTGGTGGTGGCGGCGGGGCTGATGGTGTCCAGTCGTCGCAAGGCGCAAAGAGTAGGCGCAGCAGTCACTAGCTGACGGAATGCGTTCAAAAATGTGGGAGCGGGCTTGTGTGGGAGCTGGCTTGCCTGCGATAGCATCACCTCGGTATCACTGATACTTCGAGGTGCCTGCATCGCGGGCAAGCCCGGCTCCCACACAAGCCCGCTCCCACATTTGGTTTTGCGTCAGTCTTCGGCGTTAGCCAGTGCCTGGGATGCCGCAACGTAATCCGCCTGGAACTCTGGCGATTCAATCCACGCCAGCGCAACCGCTTCATCATCACTGTCCGTGGCCCACTGCCGATACTCGATCAGCGCCGCCAGGATAAAGTCGGTGGCTTCCTCTTCGCCTTCCTGCTCCAGCACCAGCGCCAGCAATGGGTGCGACAGGAACGCTGCGCACAATGCCTGCTGGCTGATCTCGCCCGCGGCGCGCATCTCGACGAACAGCTCGGTCAAATCCACTGACTCAAGGTCGATGCGGCTGTCATCGCCGGCAAAGGCGTCCGGCTTGCTTGCGACGGCACGCTGGGTGCGGTTTTGCTTGGCCTTGGTCTTGGCCCGTTGGGCGCGTTTTTGCTGCTTGTTTGGCGAGGCCATGGGTGTGACGTCCTAGGGTTCAGAGTGGGGTATTGAAGCGCAGCTTGGTGCAAATCCCAAGGGTATCTGTCGGTAATTGGCCGTTTTGCAGCCACGCCAGTGCTATTGGCCACAAGCTTTCCTGATACTCGCTGCGGAAAAATGCGAAATGTCCGATCTGTTTTTCGCCGATGTCCTCGGGTGCAATCCGCAGATGGCTACGCTCGCTGTTGACGAAGTAGCCGAGCAGCCGCTCGATGGCTGCCACGGTGCCGAACGGGTCATCGGTGAGGCTGATGGCCAGGAGCTGCGCTGTCACCCGGCTGAACGGCAGCTCATCCAGGGCTTGTCCGCTGGGCCGTGTTTCATAGCGGGGCGTCGGCGTGCTCCAGTCACGCACCACGCCTGCGGGCGTGTCTTCCAGCCAGCCCAGCCGCTTGCCGGGAAAGTATCCGCAGAGGGCTGTTAGCAGCGGCATCAGCACGTGCCATTTGGCAACCATCTGCCAGCGTCCACGCGCTGCGTAGTCGCGCCAATAGGCAAACTGTGCGCCCACGGTAACGATGCGCCGGATCACCGAGCCCGAGGCGCCAAGGCCTGCCGCGCAGCCGCCGAAGCTGTGGCCCACCACGTCGATTGGCTGCCCTGGGAATTCCCGTTGGGTGCGCTGCAGGATCGCTTCAAAATCCAGCGTGCCCCAATCCGACCAGGACGCCTTGAAGCCGCGCAGCGAGCCGCTGCGGGATTCGCCGATGCCCCGGTAGTCGTAGGTGATGACGTCAAGACCGTTGGTGTAGAGGTAGTCGGCGAAACGCGAGTAAAAGCGGCAGCGCAGGGAAGTGGCGGCGTTGATGATGACGACGGGGCGTTCGAAGTCGGTACGCGGGTGGCGCCAGGTGAAGCCGCCGAGGAGGTGGTTGTCGGCGGTGGGTTCTTTGAATGGGGTGCTTTGACTTGGCGTGCGTGTCGCGTCGGGCATTCGTGAAGAGGCGTCATTCAAATTCATTGGGGCTCTGCCTTTAATCGTTTTTATTTTTTTAGTAACAGTTGGCCAGTTTGCCAGTACTTGTCCTGCCTTTGGTGGGTTCACTAATCTCGGCGCTCACTGATAGAGCCATACATCCGAGAGGAACGACACCCGACCATGGACCGATTAGACTGGCAGGCACCCAACTCGGAGGTCTCTATGAGCATCCCACTTTCTCCCATCGTTTCAGAGTTTGAAACAGAAGAGCAGGCTGCCAGCTACGACCGTTGGTTTCGGGCCAAGGTGCAGGCGTCGATTGATGATCCTCGCCCGAGCATTCCGCATGATGAGGCCATGGCCGAAGTCGAGAGGATGCTGGAAGAGAGGCGCAAGGCTCGCCGCCCTGACCGATATCATTGATTATATTGAGCAGTACAACCCCGTTGCCGCTGCGACCCTTCACCGAAACATTGTGGCGGCCACTGAGGGACTGTCTTCAATGCCCTACGGATTCAAGTGTGGTCGCTTGATCGGTACGCGGGAAATGGTTGTTCATCCCAATTATCTGGTGGTTTATCGAGTGCTGGAGCAAATCGAGGTACTGGCGGTGCTACACACTCGTCAGGAATATCCCTCTGACAAGCTCATGCCTAACCACTCGACCTCTCGCCAATAGATCCATAGGCTTGTTGCCTTTGCGATCAGCTAGGGCGATGTCATGACCCGCGACACCCTCGAACACCATCAGATCCCCCTCTACTTCGTCGCTGTTCTCCTGGCAGCCGGCTTCGGCCTGCTCGCGCCCTCATCGGCCAACGGCCTGGGCATGCTGGTTACGCCCGCCATCGCAGTGCTGATGTATGCGATGTTTCTGCAAATTCCGTTTCTGGACCTGCGCCAAGGCTTGGGTAACAAGCGTTTCCTGTCGGCCTTGCTGCTGGCCAACTTCATCCTGGTGCCCCTGCTGGTGTGGGCGCTGACCCGCGGCCTGGTAGAGCGCCCCGCGTTGCTGGTGGGGGTGTTGCTGGTGTTGCTCACGCCGTGCATCGACTACGTGGTGGTGTTTACCCATATCGGCAAGGGCGATTCGCGGTTGATGTTGGCGGCGACGCCGGTGTTGTTGCTGCTGCAATTAGCGTTGTTGCCGGTGTTCCTGGGGTTGATGCTGGAGGCGCAATCGGGCGCGGTGGTGGCGGCGGGGCCGTTTGTCGAGGCGTTCGTGCTGTTGATTGTGCTGCCGATGATTCTGGCTGTGCTGACCACATCCCTGGCGCGGCGATCCTCGGTCGTCAGTGCGTGGAGCAACGCCTGGGCCTGGCTGCCGGTGCCGGCAATGGCGTTGGTGCTATTCGTGGTGATCGCGTCGCAGATCACCTCGGTGGTGCGTGATATCGGCCTGTTGGTGCCGGTGATCCCGGTGTATGTGGGCTTCCTGGTGTTGGCGCCGCTGATGGGCATGTTGGCCGCGCGGCTGTTCGCGCTGCCTGCGGCGACGGCGCGTGCGGTGACGTTCAGCGCATCGACGCGCAACTCGTTGGTGGTGCTGCCCCTGGCGTTGGCCCTGCCTGAGGATGTGCGCGGGTTGGCGGCGACGGTGGTGATCCTGCAAACCTTGATCGAGTTGGTGGGTGAGTTGATCTACATCCGCCTGATCCCGGCGTTGGTGTGGCCCGCGCGGCGGTAAGTGTGGGTCTGTTCAGGCGCTATTCAGCAGGGTGGTCGGCAACATAGATCGGCGCCCTTCACCTGACAGGTCAACCAATGGATCACCGCAACCGTTTTCGCCTGGAGTCCCTGGGCATTTTTCTGCTGGCCTTATTGCTGTTTACCTTGGGCATCTGGGATCAGCAGCCTCAGGGCTTTGACGGACGCTGGGCGCTGTTCCTGCAGGAAATGTTTCGCCACGGTGCGAGTTTTTTCCCAACGACCTATGGCCAGCCCTACGCGGACTATCCCGGCACCGCGACTTTCTTCAGTTTTGTAGTTGCCCGGCTGTTCGGTGCGCCCAATCACCTGGCGAATATCCTGCCTACTGCCCTGGCGTCCGCCGGGGTGGTTGCCTTGATCTACCGTCTGCTGGCTCCGTCGAGTCGCCAGTGGGCGCTGCTGACGGTGCTGCTGACGCTGCTCACTGCGCAGTTGCTCGATAAGTCGCGCTCGGTGTGCCTGGATCAGATGGTGTCGCTGCTCTGTGTAGGCAGTTTCTACCTGCTGCACACGGGCGAGCGCCTGGGATCACGGTGGCGCCAACTGGCAGTGTTCCCCTTGTTCATCCTCGGCTTTGCCATTCGCGGGCCGCTGGGGTTGATCGAGGTCTGTGGTGTGGTGTGCGTGTACTGGGCGTTGAGTCGCCCCGGGCAGCGGGTCTGGCAGGTGTTGATCCACGGCGCGGTTGGTCTGCTGCTGTTGGCGGCGTGCTGGTGGCTGCTGGTGAAGCTGGCGCGGATCAGCGGTGGCGATGCCTTTGCCGACGAAGTGTTCAAGATGCAGGTCGGCGGGCGCCTCGATGAAAGTGGCGAGCCGTTCTACTTCTACTTCCAGTTGAGTGTGTACCGCTACTTCCCGGTAGTGCCGCTGGCGCTGGCGACGTTGATTGCGCTGCGCCATCGCTGGGCCGAGCGCTTTGTGAATGACGATGTGCAGTTGGTGGTGCGGCTCGGTGCTTGCGGCCTGATGATTTTGCTCGGACTGTCGGTGCCGCACTTCAAGCGCGCTTATTACATCTTGCCGATGGTGCCGCTGTTTGCTGCTGTCGCCGCCTACGGGCTGCTTCAGGCGCAAGGCTGGCTCGTTGGCGTGCGCAGGTGCTACGAAGGGCTTGTCGCGGTGCTACCGGCGTTGTGCGTGGTTGTAGTCTTTGTCTGTCGCCATGGGTGGCAGAAGCATGGTTACTGGCCGGACGTTTCGCTGTCGCTGTTGATTGGCGCGTTGTTGATCTTGCAAGTGGCGGCAGTGATCGCCTGGCGTCGGCTGGTGTGGCTCAGTGCAATCGCCTTGGTCGCGCAATGGTTGGTGCTGGTGACCGTGGTCGATCGCGCCAAGGACCTGCAATTCGACACCCGCACCTTCGTTGGCCAGGTGGAGGCGCTGCGCGTCACGCAGCCGGGGCCACTGGTGTTTCTCAATCTGGGTCGTGATACCTGGGCGGTGCGCTACATGATGAACCTGGACCACGATGAGCAGCCGCTGTTTGTCAGTGCCGCCGAGATAGAGCGGTTGGGCGCGTTGCCACGGCCTTCATGGGTGATCGTGGCGCGCAAGGAAACGGCGTTGCTGGCGGGGACGCCGCTGGAGCATCAGGCGCCGGTGTTCAGTGGGCGGTTGAATGACAATCCGTTGATGGTGTTTTTGCTTAGGTGACGATGCAGTCTGTTTCAGGGTGATGGAGGTCACCCTGAAGCGACTCATTAAATCGCAGACAACAAAAAACCCGCACTAGGCGGGTTTCTTGTGTGTTTCAGATGATGTTCGCACCACCTAAAACGAATTAGTGGTGCCCAGAGACGGAATCGAACCGCCGACACGGGGATTTTCAATCCCCTGCTCTACCGACTGAGCTATCTGGGCAACGGGGCGCATTAAACGGGTTTTTCAGGGGGTCGTCAAGCAAGTTTTCAAAAAATATTTAATTATTACCGTCGCTTACGTGCCGACCCCGGTTTTTGATCAATTATTGAGCAGGCGGCACGTAGCCGTCGGCCTTGGCGTAATCCTCGCCGGAAAAGAACTTGTCCATTTCGCCCGCCAGGTATTTACGGTCTTCGGCGTTCATCATGTTCAGACGCTTTTCGTTGATCAGCAGGGTCTGGTGTTTCAGCCAGTCGCCCCAGGCGTTGGCAGACACGTGCTCGAAAATGTCCTGGCCCTTGGCGCCCGGATACGGAGGACGTTCCAGGCCTGGCAGTTCTTCTTTGTACTTGCGGCACATTACGGTGCGGGTCATGACGACACTCCTGCATTCAAAACGTCGGCCGCGCGCTTCAGCAGTTTTTTCACCGGGGCGGCAAGGCCCAGGCGCGGCGGGGTGGCGAGGTTATACCAGAGCCAGTCGGCCTCGGCCACGTGATGGGCGGATTCCTCGACCTGCACCAGCCAGGGCTCGATGGCCAGCTGGAAGTGGCTGAAGGTGTGGATCAGCCCCGGCAGGGCCTGTGGCTTGCCCAGTTCCAGCGCGTGCTGGTGGGCGAGGTGTTCGAGGTCTTGCAGGTCGTCCAGCTCCGGCAAGCTCCACAGTCCACCCCATAGCCCTGTCGATGGGCGGCGGTAAAGCAGGATCGCGCCGTCGGCATTCGCCAGCATCGGCATCAGCGTGCGTTTCTGCGGGATGGTCTTGCGCGGCTTGGGGATCGGGTAGCGCGTCTCCAGGCCGAGCATGTGGGCTTCGCAGCCTTTTTCCAGCGGGCACAGCAGGCAGCTGGGTTTGCTGCGGGTGCAGAGGGTGGCGCCCATGTCCATCATCGCCTGGGTGTAGGCGTTGACCCGATCATGGGGCGTGAAGCGCTCTGCGGTGGCCCACAGCTGTTTGGCCACCTTGGGCTCGCCAGGGTAGCCCTCTTGCGCGGTAAAGCGCGCCAGCACGCGTTTGACGTTACCGTCGAGGATCGGCGCGCGCAGGCCCATGCTCAGGCTCGCGATTGCACCAGCGGTGGACAGGCCGATGCCTGGCAGCTCGGTGAGTTTTTCCACGTCCCGGGGGAACTCGCCGCCGTAGTCGGCCACGACAATCTTCGCGGTCTTTTGCAGGTTGCGTGCGCGGGTGTAGTAACCCAGGCCGGTCCACAAGTGCAGCACTTCGTCTTCCGGTGCGGCGGCCAGGGCTTCGACTGTCGGCAGCGAGGCCATGAAACGGTCGAAGTAATTGAGCACAGTGCTCACCTGGGTCTGTTGCAACATGATCTCCGAGACCCACACCCGGTAAGGCGTGATGCCCTGTTGCCAGGGCAGGTCATGGCGACCGTGGCGGTCGTACCAGTCCAGCACCGCCGTTGAAAACTGCTCGTTTCTCATCGTTTGAACAGGCCTTTAAGCGCGTCTTTGAGCTGCGGGTTGACCTTGTCGAGCTTCTCTTCAAGTTTGTCGCTGAGCTTGTTGCCAGCCGCCTTGATAGCGACCTGGCCGAGGCCGTCCTTGTCCAGGCGGCAGGCCTTGGCGCCCAGTTCCAGCGGGCCACGGCAGCGCAGCGGCACTTCGATGCCCTGGAAGTTGCTGCCCACCTGGCAGGCCGGGTCTGGCACGGCGCGTTGGTCGCCTTCGACGAGGATGCCCACGCGGTAGTCCATGCCCAGCACGCGCAGGTCGATGTCACCGTTGCCGTTGACCGTCAGGCCCGGGATACGCACTTTCAGGTCCGGGTTGCTGGCCACGCCGTTACGGAAGGTCAGGTTGCCGCGCAGTTCCTGGAACGGCGTGTCCTTGCCTTGTGGCGTGCTGCTCAAGGTCTTGCGGTTGAGCAGGGCGATGCCGGTGCAGAGCTGTTGCTCAAGGTTGGCGTTGAGCAGCATGCCGTTGTTGATCACAAAGCTGGCGGTGCCGTTGAGGCTGTCGATCAGGGCTTTCTGGCTGTTGCCGCGGCCGCTGAGGTTGCTGTCGAGGGTGATCTGGCCCTTCACCGGTGGCGTTTGCCCCTGGGCTTGCAGGATGCGTTCGACCGGCACTTGCTTGATCTGGCTTTGCAGCGCCAGCAGCGGGATATCCTGGCGCACGTCGAGGCTGCCGTTGGCCTGGAAGGTGCCGTTGTAGAGGCCGCCGCTCAAGGTGTTGAGCTTGAGTTGGCCGTCAATGCCGATGGCCTTGAGCACGGCATTCTGGATCGGCAGCTTGCTCAGTGTCAGTTGCCCGAAGGCCAGGTCGGCATCCACGTCCAATGTGCGCAGGCGCGTCAGTGGCAGCAGCTTGTCGGTGCTCCAGGCGCCCTTGGTGGGCGCGTCCGGCAGCGGCGTGGTGCCGCCGGCGGCCATGGCCCCGGCTTCGCTGTTCTGCACTTCGGCCTGGCGTGCGGCGGAGGCGCCTTTGGCGGCTTCGGACTTGGCCGGCAAGTAATTGTCGGCGTTGAAGGTGTCGCCCTTGAGTTGCACGCGCAGGGATTGCTTGGCGAAGTCATCCACGGCGATGCGGCCGGTGAAGGTGCTGCCGTCGACCTTCAGGTTCAGGTCGTCCAAGGCCACGCGGGTCGGCGTGCCGCTGAGGCGGCTGACCAGCTCGACCTTGCTCAGGCTGCCCTCGGCCATCGGCGGCAACGGCTGGCCCACGCTGTCGAGGAACTTGGCCAGGTCAAACTGGGCGATGGAAAGGGCGCCGTTCAGTTGCGGGGTCTTGTCGAGGTCGTTGACCTTCAGTTCGCCCAGAGCGCGCAATTGGTTGGCTGACAGCTTCAAGTTGGTCCATTCGGCGACGTTCGCCGCCAAATCCACCAGCAACTGCCCTTGTGTAGAGAAGGTCACGGTCTTGCCTTGCAGCGGCTCGCCGGTAGCTTCGCCGCTCAGGCGCATGTCTTCGAACTGGTAGCGCTTGAGCGCGCGCTGGATGCGCAGGTTGCCGTTGAGCTCGGTCTTGACGCGCATCACCGGCTGGTTGCTGCCGAAGAAGGCGGTGAGCTTCACGGGGATGCTTGCACCGTCGTGGATCGCGCCGGAGCTTAGCTGGATGCTCTCGGCGCTGAATTGCTTGCCGGTCTGCTCGTCGTTGTATTCGACGCGGGCGTTGTTGATGGTCAGGCTGTCGATGTCCAGGCGGATCGGCTGTGGCGGCTTCTCCGGCTTGGGCTCGGCAGCGGGCTCGGCCGGCGTGGCGGCTGGCGCGGTGGTTGCGGTGGACGCGACCGGTGCGTTCTTGCCGATATCTTCCCAGTTACCGTGGCCCTGCTTGTCGCGGTTGAGGCGCAGGTTCAGGCCTTCGACGCGCACGTCGCTCATCTGCACTTCGCGGCGCAGCAGCGGCAGCACGCGTACCGACAGGCCGAGCATTTGCAGGTCGGCGAACGGTTGCGTCGGGGTGGTCAGGGTGGCCACGCTGGCTTCGTGCAATTCAAGGCCGAGCCAGGGGAACAGGCTCCAGCCGATGTCGCCATTGAGCGTCAGCTCGATGTGGGCCTTGTCGCGGGCAATCTGGCGAATCTCGTCTTTATAGTCGTTGGGATCGAAGAGGTGGGTCAGGGCAAAGCCCAGCGCCACAATGATCAGCAACAGCCCGAGAAGTACCAGACCCAGGATTTTGCCGAACGCTTTCATGGGCGAGTCCTTGTATGTCGATTTCAAAAATTAGCCGAAGAGTATAACGCCCGTAACCGTACGTCAGTTCCCTCATCGTTACATTGTATCCAGGCCCAGCAAAACGGGATTTTGGCGTCAAACAAAACAGATATCCGGAAAAAGGTGATGTCAGTTTGGTTTTTCTGTCATCCACAGGTGCTAATCTTCGCCGGTTCGTCTGCCTTCTGCGACATAGCGTCGCGCTCAAATGGAGCTTTACTCAACAACAACGGCCAACGCTCTGCGTGCAAGGCCGAGGGAGAGAGCGCCTGACGAACACATACTAATAACTGGGGGAAACACCAATGAGCACTAGCACTGCGGCAGCTTCAACTGCCGCACAGCCTGCGTTCCTGTCCAAGGAGCGCATCATCGCCAAGCCCGGCTTCAACCGCTGGCTGGTTCCGCCGGCCGCCTTGGCCATTCACCTGTGCATCGGCATGGCCTACGGTTTTTCGGTGTTCTGGCTGCCGTTGTCGAAAGCGCTGGGCGTCACCAAGCCGCTGGCCTGCGCGCCAGACATGAGCTTTATCGCGCAAGTCTTCTCGTCCCAATGCGACTGGCCCATCTCCATGCTGGGCTGGATCTACACCCTGTTCTTCATCTTCCTGGGCTGCTCTGCAGCGATCTGGGGCGGCTGGCTGGAACATGCCGGGCCACGCAAGGCTGGTGTTGTATCGGCGCTGTGCTGGTGTGGCGGCCTGTTGATCTCGGCGTTGGGGATCTACACCCACCAGATCTGGCTGATGTGGATCGGCTCCGGGGTCATTGGCGGTATCGGCCTGGGCCTGGGTTACATCTCGCCCGTCTCGACCCTGATCAAGTGGTTCCCGGACAAGCGCGGCATGGCCACCGGCATGGCAATCATGGGCTTCGGCGGCGGCGCGATGGTTGGCGCCCCGCTGGCAGCGGCACTCATGGGCCACTTCGCCACGCCAGACAGCGTGGGCGTATGGCAGAGCTTCCTGGTGATGGCCGCGATCTACTTCGTGTTCATGATCGGCGGCGCCTTGTCCTACCGCGTTCCGCCGACCGGCTGGAAGCCTGAGGGCTGGACCGCACCGGCGAAAAAAGCCAGCAACGCGATGATTACCCACCGTCACGTGCACGTGAACGTGGCCTGGAAAACCCCGCAATTCCGCCTGGTCTGGCTGGTGCTGTGCCTGAACGTGTCCGCCGGTATCGGCATCCTCGGCATGGCTTCGCCACTGCTGCAGGAAGTGTTCGGCGGCAAGCTGCTGGGCGTGGACGTGCCGTTTGGCCAACTGGATGCCGGTCAACTGGCCTCTATCGCGGCGATCGCGGCGGGCTTCACCGGTCTGTTGAGCCTTTTCAACATCGGTGGCCGGTTCTTCTGGGCGTCGTTCTCCGACTACCTTGGCCGTAAAAACACCTACTTCGTGTTCTTCGCCCTGGGTTTTGCCCTGTACGCGCTGATCCCGAACCTCGGTCACCTGGGCAACGTGTCGCTGTTTGTGGCGGCGTTCTGCATCATCCTGTCGATGTACGGCGGTGGTTTTGCGACGGTTCCGGCGTACCTGGCCGACCTGTTCGGTACGCAGATGGTCGGTGCGATCCACGGTCGCCTGCTGACCGCTTGGGCAGCGGCGGGCGTATTGGGCCCGGTGTTGGTGAACTACCTGCGTGAGTATCAGCTGAGCATCGGCGTTGAACGCGCTGCGGCGTATGACATCACCCTGTACATCCTCGCCGGTCTGCTGGTGCTGGGTTTCATCTGCAACCTGCTGGTGCGTCCGGTGGCCGACAAGTACTTCATGACCGACGCCGAACTGGCCGCTGAGCAAGCGCTGGGTCATGACAAAGGCGCCGACGCCAGCACTTCCCTGGAGTGGAAAGCCGCGCCAGGTACTGTGCCATTGGCGATTGCCGCCTGGCTGGTGGTGGGTATTCCGTTGGCGTGGGGTGTGTGGGTGACCCTGCAGAAGACGGCGGTACTGTTCCACTAAGTTGAATGCAGGCAGGTGCCCCATCCTGGAGCACCTGCTTGTATGCACATGTCTATCCCCGACACTCCATCAGTCTTATCCCCTCCGATGTTTCTGTTTAGCGCCCGCGCCCCTATAATGGCTGCCTTTTTCGCCCAATGATTTTGCGGAGCTGGTGATGGCCGAACGTAAGGCGTCCGTCGAGCGCGACACTCTGGAAACCCAGATCAAAGCCTCGATCAACCTGGATGGCACCGGAAAGGCCCGATTTGATATCGGTGTACCTTTTCTTGAGCACATGCTGGACCAGATCGCCCGTCACGGGCTGATCGACCTGGATATCGTCAGCAAGGGTGACCTGCATATCGACGACCACCACACTGTGGAGGATGTCGGTATCACCCTCGGCCAGGCGTTTGCCAAGGCCATCGGCGACAAAAAAGGCATCCGTCGCTACGGCCACGCCTATGTCCCGCTGGACGAAGCGCTGTCGCGTGTGGTCATCGACTTCTCCGGCCGCCCAGGCCTGCAGATGCACGTGCCGTACACCCGCGCCACCGTGGGCGGCTTTGACGTCGACCTGTTCCAGGAATTTTTCCAGGGTTTCGTCAACCACGCCCTGGTCAGCCTGCACATCGACAACCTGCGTGGCACCAACACCCACCACCAGATCGAAACCGTGTTCAAGGCTTTCGGCCGCGCCCTGCGCATGGCCGTGGAGCTGGATGACCGTATGGCCGGGCAAATGCCCTCGACCAAGGGCGTCCTGTAATGCAGACGGTCGCGGTTATCGATTACGGCATGGGTAACCTGCACTCGGTGGCCAAGGCCCTCGAACACGTAGGTGCCGGCAAGGTGCTGATTACCAGCGATGCAGACGTGATTCGCGAAGCCGACCGGGTGGTATTCCCCGGCGTTGGCGCGATTCGCGATTGCATGGCCGAGATCCGCCGCCTGGGCTTTGACAGCCTGGTGCGTGAAGTCAGCCAGGACCGTCCGTTCCTCGGCATCTGCGTGGGCATGCAAGCCTTGCTCGACCGCAGTGAAGAGAACGACGGCGTGGACTGCATCGGCCTGTTTCCTGGCCAGGTGAAGTTCTTCGGCAAGGACTTGCACGAAGACGGCGCCCACCTGAAAGTCCCGCACATGGGCTGGAACGAAGTCAGCCAGACGGTGGATCACCCACTGTGGCATGACATCCCGGACCTGGCGCGCTTCTACTTCGTGCACAGCTACTACATCGCCGCCGGCAACCCGGCCCAGGTGGTGGGCGGCGGGCACTACGGTGTCGATTTCGCCGCCGCGCTGGCCGAAGGTTCGCGCTTTGCCGTGCAGTTCCACCCGGAGAAGAGCCATACCCATGGCCTGCAATTGCTGCAGAACTTCGCCGCCTGGAACGGGCGCTGGTAAATGGCCAAGAAGCCGAAGTTGCCGCTCTTGAACCTCACGCCCGAACAGGAGAGTGAGGCTACCCTCAAGATCAAGCGGTTCATGGAAGATCGCTTCGAGCTCAAGCTTGGCTCGTTCGAGGTCGCCGAGATCCTCGAACTGTTCACCACCGAAGTGGCGCCGCACTATTACAACCGGGCGATTTTCGATGCGCAGACGCTCCTTAAAGAAAGGTTCGAAAGCATCGAAAGCGACCTGTGGTCGCTTGAGAAACCCTGATTTCCCAAGCATTGCTGAATATCGAATAAGGTTTGCCAGATGCTGATTATCCCCGCTATCGATCTCAAGGACGGCGCCTGCGTACGTCTGCGCCAAGGCCGCATGGAAGACTCCACCGTGTTCTCCGATGACCCGGTGAGCATGGCCGCCAAATGGGTGGAAGGGGGCTGCCGTCGCCTGCATCTGGTGGACTTGAACGGCGCCTTCGAAGGCCAGCCGGTCAACGGCGAAGTGGTCACCGCTATCGCCAAGCGCTACCCGCACCTGCCGATCCAGATCGGTGGCGGTATCCGTTCCCTGGAAACCATCGAGCACTACGTCAAGGCTGGCGTGAGCTACGTGATCATCGGCACCAAGGCTGTGAAAGATCCGGCCTTCGTTGCTGAAGCCTGCCGCGCGTTCCCGGGCAAAGTGATCGTCGGCCTGGACGCCAAGGACGGCTTCGTCGCCACCGACGGTTGGGCTGAAATCAGCACCGTGCAGGTGATCGACCTGGCCAAGCAGTTCGAAGCCGACGGCGTGTCCGCCATCGTTTATACCGACATCGCCAAAGACGGCATGATGCAGGGCTGCAACGTGCCGTTCACCGCCGCGCTGGCCGCTGCAACCAAGATCCCGGTGATCGCTTCCGGCGGTATCCACAACCTGGGTGACATCAAGTCGCTGCTGGACGCCAAGGCTCCCGGCATCATCGGCGCCATCACCGGCCGCGCGATCTACGAAGGCACCCTGGACGTCGCCGAAGCCCAGGCTTACTGCGACGCCTACGCGAGCAGCTCCAAGCCGTAAGCTTCAAGCGGCAAGTTACAGCCGATCTGCTCTAACTTGCAGCTTGTAGCTTAAAGCTTCTTAATCGGAGATTAAGTCTATGGCTTTAGCCAAACGCATCATCCCTTGCCTGGACGTCGACAACGGTCGCGTGGTCAAGGGCGTCAAGTTCGAGAACATCCGCGACGCCGGCGACCCGGTGGAAATCGCCCGTCGCTACGATGAGCAAGGTGCCGACGAGATTACCTTTCTCGACATCACCGCCAGCGTCGACGGCCGCGACACCACGTTGCACACCGTCGAGCGCATGGCCAGCCAGGTGTTTATCCCGCTGACCGTGGGCGGTGGCGTGCGTACCGTGCAAGACATCCGCAACCTGCTCAACTCCGGCGCGGACAAGGTGTCGATCAACACCGCCGCCGTGTTCAACCCGGAGTTTGTCGGCGAAGCCGCGCAGCACTTCGGCTCGCAATGCATCGTGGTGGCCATCGACGCCAAGAAAGTCTCCGGCCCGGGTGAAACCCCGCGCTGGGAAATCTTCACCCATGGCGGTCGCAAGCCTACCGGCCTCGACGCGGTGGAGTGGGCGATGAAGATGGAAGGCCTGGGCGCCGGTGAAATCCTGCTGACCAGCATGGACCAGGACGGCATGAAAAACGGCTTCGACCTCGGCGTCACCCGTGCCATCAGCGACGCGCTGGGGATTCCGGTGATCGCTTCTGGCGGCGTCGGCAACCTGCAGCATTTGGCCGACGGCGTGATCGAAGGTCACGCCAGCGCGGTGCTGGCGGCGAGTATTTTCCACTTTGGCGAATACACCGTCCCCGAGGCAAAAGCCTACATGGCGGCGCGCGGTATCGTCGTTCGTTAAACGCTGCTGGACACCATGGCAAGTGCGCGGCACTCTCTGCGCTTGCCATGGAATCCGGTATCCCTTCATGTTCAAACAGCTGCTGCTCGCTCTCGCCAGTACGTCCATCCTGTTGACGGGCTCGGCCCACGCCGAGGAACCGTCCGGCACCGCCCTGGTGCTGCTGACGGAAAACTTCCCGCCCTACAACATGGCGAAAAACGGCAAGAATTTCGCCAAGGAAGACAACATCGAAGGCATCGCCGTGGACATCGTGCGCGAGACCTTCAAGCGTGCCGGCATTTCCTACAACCTCACCCTGCGGTTTCCTTGGGAGCGAATCTACAAACTCGCCCTGGAAAAACCCGGCTATGGCGTATTCGTGATGGCGCGCCTGCCGGACCGCGAAGCCCTGTTCAAATGGGTCGGCCCCATCGGCCCGGACGATTGGGTGCTACTGGCCAAGGCTGACAGCAAGATCCAGTTGACCGACCTTGAGCACGCACGACGCTACAAGATCGGCGCCTACAAGGGCGATGCCATTGCCGAGACCCTGGAAAAGCAGGGCCTCAACCCGGTGGTGGTGCTGCGTGACCAGGACAACGCGCAGAAGCTGCTCGATGGCCAGATCGACCTGTGGGCCACGGGTGACCCGGCCGGACGATACCTGGCGCGCCAGGTGGGGGTGACGGGGTTGAAGACCGTACTGCGCTTCAACAGTGCCCAGCTTTACCTGGCGCTCAACAAGCAGGTGCCGGATGAAACGGTCGCCAAGCTGCAGGCGGCGCTTGATCAGTTACGGGGTGAGGGTGTCGTCGACCGGATCATGGCCGGTTACCTCTGACACGGTTTCCGTCGGCGGTTCCTCGCGGCTTGCGGCCTCGGCGTTGGGATATTCACTCATATAGACGTGATCACCGTTCGTATAGCTGACGGTGGCCGAGACCTGGCTGCCGTCTTGGCGCAGCAAGCGATATTCACTTTGGATCAGGTACGCCGTGACGGCCTTCTGCGCCGGAATGTAGGTGATGATCTCCAGCGGCGAGGCATTGCTCCAGCCCTTGGCCGAGCGTTGGGTGTGGGTGAACTCCTTTTCCAGGTTTGCCGAGAAACTCAATTCAAACTGGCGATACCTGGGCGGCCATTCGTTGCACAGGTCGACGCAGGCGGTGGAGGCCAAGGCCCTGGAATGTTCCCCCGTTTCACCCTTGGTTGCTGTCCACATGAACGGTTGGCTGGTGGTGCCGGTGTTGTGGCCGAAGCCGACGAACAGATGGCGGTCGCTGCGTTCGAGGCGGTAGGCCGGTGAGGTTTGCAGTTGCTCGATGGTACTCAGTTCCGGGTCTTTCACGCTGAACCACGGCAGTTCGCACACTTGCGGTGTGGGGGTGGTTGTTTCTTCGATTGGGTGTTCGTAGCCAGTGAGAGTGGGCGGTGCCAGGAGGTCGTGCAGCTGTGCGGTCAGCGCCAGACGCAGTGTGTAGCTGGGTTGGGTCGGTTTGGTGTAACGGCCGTTGCCGATGAAGGTGCCGGGCGCCAGGTGGATTTCTCCCGGTGCGGCATCTGGTGGGGTGATCGACCAGGCGCTGAAGTCTCCCGGTGCGCCGCTGCCTTTGTCGCTCCAGATCAGGTCGCCGGGCTGGGCGCTTGCCGTCAGGTCGAGGCGCACGCAACGGATGGCATTGCGTGAAGGTTTTTCATAGCCCACGCCGCACACCATGCCCATCGCTACATAGCCTTCAGGTGCCAGCGGCCGCCAGATGGAAAAGTCGGCGCGTGCGCCCGAGCCGGCATCTTTCCAGACCAACTCATAGTCATCCGGGGAGCGCAGTGCAGTGCCGCCAACCTTATTGGCGTCGCTGACCACCGCGACGACCTTGCGTTGGTTGATGTTGCGATAGCTGCCGGTAGCGATGTCGCCCAGCGGGAAGAACTGGCCCAGTGCATCGGACGCGGCGCTGGGCCGCCACAGGCCAATGGTTCGGTGGGCGCCCGAGCCCTTGTCGTTCCACAGCGGCAGGAACTCGCAGGTAAAGCTGATGAGCAGGTCTTTGTATTGCAATGGTTTCATCGGTGAACTCTCCAGTGGGTTGGAAAACTCACTATCGATCAATTCAAGTTCGGCCGAGCGGTAGCTATTTAGGCGGCGTTCAACGGGGTTTCAGTAGATCGACCCGTAAGGTCGATGGCTGGTCGGCCTGGTCGAACGCGTAGGTGCAAATCTTGATCGGCGTGGCCCTGACGGTGATCAGTTGAGCAAAGGCCTGGACCGGCATGCCGGGAAAATCATTGAGTGGATACACCAGCGCTACCGGTTCGTCGTCGTCTTCGTGCGCCACGGGCGGGGCGGGAATTGGCAGGTAGTCGGCAGGCCGCAGGCAGTCGGTCGTGGCAGCAGGACCATACTTGTACGTGTAGCGCTGCATGAACGGCGGGGCCAGGTTCCAGATCACGGTGTAGGCCCGCAACCCATGCTTGTCGAGGTTGATCGTCAGGTTCGGAGTGCGCGCCGGGCCGGGCTCGGCGAGTTCAACGGCAAGGGTTTGGGCATTGCGCATCATGCCGTTGGTCACTTGTTGCTCGGCGGAATTCACACCGACGATACACAGCATCTGCATGCCGGTCTGGGGGCCGATGGTATCGTTGATATGAGCGTTTTCAGCTTTGATGGGCGCGCTGTAGTGCGTTGGGTTTTCACATTCGATGGCACGCCGGGTCGCCTTGTAGCGATAGAACGGCGTGTTGATGGCGAACTTCAGATTCCAGCGCGGCACGATGTCTTTGCCTTTGCTGCCGGACTTTTTGATGAAGTACTGCTGGATCGGCTCGGGGCTGTCAAACGTGATAGTGGTGGTCGGGAAGAGATCGCAGTGTTCACTGTCGGGCCGTAATACGCCGGCGGCAAAGCATCGGCTCAGGAAGGTGACCGGGCTGCCGTAGTTGGTCTCGGCGTGCCAGGAAGGTTGCCCGTCGCTGATTTCGCACGGCGCGTCGCGCTGGCATTTTCGTTCCTCAGGCTGGCCGTGGGTGCTGGTGCTCAGAATGCCGAAAACGGCGTTGCTGGCGCGGTCAAGCAAGGGCCCGCCAAAACTGCCCCGTGTGATGCCCTGGCATTGGTTTTTCATGGTGACTCGCCAGACAAAAGGTTGCTCCACCAGCTCCCGGGAGCTTTGTTGGGCGCAGGCGGAGAGGTGCAAGGTGTCCCATTCCGGGACGATCAGGGCGAGGATGTCATTCCCGTCGGCGGGCACTTCCTCGGCGAGCTTGAGTGGGGTAATGCCATCTTTAATCAAACTCGCCAATGAGGTCTGCAACTCGACGATGGCCAAGTCCATGCCTTGGCTGCTGCCCCATTTCAAGGTTTTCAGCGAGTAGGTCTTGATCGATTCAAGGGTGTCGTCGAAGTAGTTGAAACTGACGCTGCCCTTGATCGGCAGATCCTTCTGTACGGGGCCATTGAGGCGATGCAGGCAATGGCTGCTGGTGAGCACATAGGCCGCGGCGGATTTTCCGTTTTCGTCGCGGGTATCGAGCAGGGTGGCGGTGCACAGGGTCTGGGCTTCGTTGCGGATGCGGCCGACGCCGTTCCAGTGCTCGTGCTCATGGCGAGCGTTGGAGAGCATGCGTGAAGGGCTGGTGTTGAGCTGGCCTTCACCGAAGTCCCGGGGGGCGGCAATGAGCGCGCCCGACAGGCTGCCGAGGAGCACCCCGGAAAGTGCGAAGTGGGTGATGTTCATGGGACGTCCTGTAAGAGTGAAACGAAAGGCCCACTATTCAGGACGGGGGGAGGGGGAGAGCGGTACTTATCTAACGGCGGGGCGGTCAGGTATGGCTCGCCGTTAGAGAAGGTCGTCATTCCAGGGAGTCAAACAGTACTCGGCGATTGTGCAACGGGTGTGCAACTGACGGTCACTTCCGGTTCTGGCGTTGGCGGGTACTCGCTCCAATACACGCTATTGCCGTCGGTATAGCTGATACTCGTGGATATTTGCCCGTTATCTCGGCGCAGCAGGCGGTAATCGCTCTGGATCAAATACACCGCCACGGCTTTTTGGCTGGGCACTACGGCGGTCACTTTCAGGGACGTGGTCGTGCTCCAGCCAATGGATGATGTCTTGGTATGGGTGACGCTGTTGCTGAACTTGGCGGAGAACTTTATTGAGTTCTTGAATACGCTGAATTGCCACTCGAAACCCACTTCGACGGCGGTAGTGGCAGAGAGCGTATGGGAGTGTCCGCCACTTTCGCCGTGAGTGGCCGTCCAGTCGAAGGCCTGTGTCACCGAACTGGTGTTGTGGCCAAACCCGACGAGGATAAAGCGGTCAGACCGCTCCAGGCGGTATTCGGGTGAAAGCCTTAGCTGCTCGTGGTTTTGCAGGTTCGGGTCTTTCACAATGAACCATGGCAGGCGCGTGATATAGGTCACGCTGCTGGGTTCGACACTGGGTGGTTTGTTGAAGTTGGCAAGTGCCGGCACCGGGGAAGGCGTGAAGGCTTCCAGTGGCATCTGAATGCGCAGCGCGTGTGCGTTGAGGTGGATGTCTGGTTTTTCGTAGCTGGGCACACCGATGAAGGTGCCGGAGGAGAAGTACAACTCCCCGGAGGCCGCTTTGGGCGGTTGAACGGACCAGGCACTAAAGTCGTTGTCGCCTCCGCTGCCCCGATCGTTCCAGATCATGTCGCCGATGTAGGAAGCGATCACCAAGTCTGCCCTGATGCATCGCATGGTGCTCAATAACGGTTTGTCATAACCGAGGGTGCATAACATGCCGAGCGCCACGTAGCCCTCTGGTGCGATTGGTTTCCAGATGGCGCCGTGTGTATCGGCGCCGGTGCCCGAATCGTTCCAGAGGCGCTGATAGTCCACGGGAGTTCGCAGGGCGGTGCCGTCAGGCCCATTGGCGTCACTCACTATCGCCACAATCCGGTTTCTCACGATGCTGTTGTAATCGCTGCTGGCGAAGTCCCCCAGAATGTGAAAACCATGAAAGTGTTCGGTAGGGATCGGTCGCCAGTAGCTGACAGACAATTGGGCGCCGGAGCCTCGATCATTCCACAGCGGAGTGAAGTCGCTGGTGAAGTTGATCAGCAAATCCTTGAAGGTCAGAGAGTCCATAGGGTTGAGTTCCTTTTGCATCAATAGCCGAAGGACCCACTATTCAGGACGTAAAGAGGAGGGGGGCGGTACTTATCTAGCAGCGGGCCGGTAGGTGCCGTCCTTGCCGTGCCCGGCCATCGCCTGGTTGCTGCGCACGCTGATCATCAGCTTGATATCGATCCAATCGACGCCCTGGGCCTTGAGCTTGGGTAGCTCGCGCTCCAGAACGGCGAGGGTCTGTGGATACGGGTGGCCGATCATCACCGCCGAGCCCTGCTTGTGGGCTAGTTTGATCGCCGTTTGCAGCTGTGTGGTGATCGCGGCTTCGGTACGTTCGTCGTCCAGGAACACGTCCCGCGAGACGCTGGCCAGGCCGATCTTCTGTGCTTCGGCGGCAGCGACGGTTTGCGCGCTGGTGCGGCTGTCGACAAAGAACTTGTTGCGCCGTTGCAGTTCGGCCATCAACCACGCCATCGCTTGCGGCTGTGCAGTCATGCGGCTGCCCATGTGGTTGTTGATCCCGGCGGTGTAGGGCACGGCCTTGAACGCGGCGTCCAGGCGCTTGCCGAGTTCTTCGATGGGCAGCTCGGGGTGCCAGGCGAACGGGCCGGTAGCCGGGTCCATGGGCATGTGCAGGATCACGATCTTGCCGGCCTTGTGCGCCTCGCGGGCGAATTCGGCGGCGTGGGGCGTGTCGGGCATGATCGCCGTGGTCACCGGCCCAGGCAGGGCCAGCACACGACGATCCCGAGGCAGGTTTTGCCCGAGGTCGTCGATGATGAGGGTCAGGTAGGCTTTGTGCGATTCGCTGGCCGGGGCCGCGTGAGCGACTCCGGCCAGGCTGCACAGCACAGCGATGATCAGGGCAAAACGCATATCAACGGCTGCGGGTGATGCTCAAGCCCTTGAGCAGGCTGAGCGCCTGGGCCAGTTGGTAGTCATCGTCCTGCGGCATCGGCTTGGCTTTGGCGGCGCTGCCGGTTGGCTGGTCGGCACCGCCGTTGCCATTGCCCAGGTGACCTTGCAGGTCCGCCTCTTTGTAGTACTCGCTGTCGGCCTCGTTGGTGATCTTGGCCTTGCGCACTTCAATGTCCGGCACGATGCCCTGGGCCTGGATCGAGCGGCCGTTCGGCGTGTAGTACAGCGCGGTGGTGATCTTCAAGGCGCGGTCGTTGTTCAGCGGCAACACGGTTTGCACCGAGCCTTTGCCGAAGCTGGTGGTGCCCATCAGCACGCCGCGCTTCTGGTCTTGCAGGGCACCGGCGACGATTTCCGAAGCCGAGGCGCTGCCGCCGTTGATCAGCACGGCCAATGGCACGTTTTCGCTGAGGTCGTTGCCGGTGGCCGAGAAGCGCAGCTCGGAGTTGGCGATACGGCCCTTGGTGTACACGATCAGGCCCTTGGTGATGAAGTGATCGACCACTTCCACCGCCGCCTGCAACACGCCGCCCGGGTTGTTGCGCAGGTCGAGCACGATGCCGTTGAGCTTCTTGCCGTTGTCCTTGCGCAGCTTGGCCAGGGCCTTGGCCACTTCGTCGCCGGTCTTGACCTGGAACTGGGTGATGCGGATGTAGCCGTAGCCCGATTCCAGCAGCTGGCTCTTCACGCTCTTGACCGTGATGGTCGCGCGGGTCAGCGTCACGTCGAACGGCGTACCGCCATCGCGCACCAGGGTCAGGGTGATTTTCTGGCCGATCTTGCCGCGCATCTTGTCCACGGCTTCGGTCATGGTCTGGCCACGGGTCGGCTGGCCGTTGATCTTGACGATAAAGTCGCCGGCCTGGATGCCGGCCTTGGACGCCGGGGTGTCGTCGATGGGCGAGACCACCTTGACGTTGCCGTCTTCGGAGCCGACTTCAATGCCCAGGCCGCCGAACTCACCGCTGGTGCTTTCCTGCAGCTCGGCGAAATCTTCCGGGCCGAGGTAGGCGGAATGCGGGTCAAGGTTGCTGAGCATGCCTTTGATGGCATTCTCCAGCAGGGTCTTGTCATCTACGGGGTCGACATAAGCCGCTTTGATCCGGTCCATGACCTCGGCAAAGGTGCGCAGCTCATCCAGCGGCAACGGCGCCTTGGTGGTCGCTACGGGTGCAGCCGGTGCAGCCGGTGCGGCGAAAGCCAGCGGCGCGCCGATCACCAGGGCGATGGTCAGGGCCAGCGAAGTGAGGCGGGACAAATGCAGCATGTCGAACGAACTCCTAATGTAGATGCGGCCCTATCCTTGGGAACGGCACCATTGTGCAGGATCGCTCGGGCGACCCTGCTGACGAATAGCGAAGTACAGCGCCGGGGTGTCCTGGCCACCACTGTTACCGACAGTGGAGATGGATTCACCGGCTTTTACAACATCACCTGCCGACTTGAGTAAAGTCTGATTGTGGCCATAAAGGCTCAAATAGCCATTACCGTGGTCCAAAATCACCAACAAACCGGCGCCCCGCAGCCAATCGGCAAACACCACACGGCCACCGTGGACGGCGTGGACCTGGCTGCCGGAAGAGGCGCTGATCATCACCCCGTCCCACTTGGCGCGGGTGTCATCGCCACGGGTTTCACCAAAGCGTGCCAGTAATCGACCATCAACTGGCCATGGAAGTTTGCCGCGGGCCGAAGCAAAAGGGCCGCCGAAGTTCTCGCCGGCGCTGGAAACCAGCGGGCCAGGGGCTGCATGCGCCGGTTTACGGGGCGCCGGGGCGTCCGTGGTGGCGGCCAGCTCGGCCTCACGCTGGCGCTTTTTTTCGGCCTCCTGCTGGGCGATCAGCGCTTTCTGGCGCGCTTCTTCGGCCTCACGTGCCTGGCGGGCCAGGGTTTCTTCGATGGTCTTGAGGACTTTGCCCAGGTCGGCCTGGTCCTGCTCGCGGGCCTGGAGCTTGGCGTCGCGGGCCTTCACGTCGTCATTGAGCTTGGCCAGGGCCTGCTGGCGTTCCTTGCGCACCTGTTCCAGCTGATCGCGCTGGGTGTCGAGGGCGGTTTTCTGGTCGAGCAGCTGTGATTGCTGGTCGGCAATTTCCTGCTCGACATTGGCCAGCTGGCGCAGGGTTTCGTTGAAACCCTTCAGTTGCGCAAGACGCGCCTGGCTCAGGTAATCGTAATAAGTGAGGGTGCGCGCGAATTTTTCCGGGTTCTGCTGGTTCAACAGCAGCTTGAGGTATTCCTGGCGACCACTCTGATAAGCGGCGCGGGCCTGGATCGCGATCAGGCGTTGCTGTTCAACGCGTGCGCTCTGGAGTTTTTTTTTCTCAGCGTCGAGTCGCTCCAGTTCCGACTCGCTCTTCTTTAATTCTTTTTGCAGCTCCTGGACCTGCTTCTCCAGCTTACCCATCTCGGTTTCCGTACCGCGCAGGTCTTTCTGCACCCCGGATTTTTCTTCCTGGAGCTTGCCGAGCAGCTTTTTCAGCTCGGTAATGTCCTGACGCGTAGCGTCCAACTGTTGTTGGGTTTGTGCGCGCTCATCGGCAAACGCCGGTTGGAGCAGGCAGACAAGGGCAAGGGAAATCAAGGCGCGAAGCATAGAGGCGGGCGACACCAGGGAAAGGGACGGCCTAGTATGCCCGCCAACTGCTGCAAAAAAAACGCCCAATTCGGGCTGGGGGGCAAGATAGGTGCTGAGTGGCGGGGGTATGGCTAAAAGACATCTCCGAAAGCTGTGCAAAACAAATGTGGGAGCGGGCTTGCTGTGGCGAGGGAGCTTGCTCCCGTTCGACAGCGAAGCTGGAGCCGGCTTTTTAGGGGGCGCTTCGCACCCCAGCGCAAGCAAGCTTGCTCGCCACAGCAAGCCCGCTCCCACACTGTTTTGTGGTGTATCCGAGATTTAGACCAGGATCGAAGTACCGGTCATCTCCACCGGCTTCTCCAGCCCCATCAGCTTCAGCATGGTCGGTGCCACATCGGCCAGCACGCCACCTTCACGTACTTTCAGATCACGCTTGCCGACGTAGATGAACGGCACTGGCTCGGTGGTGTGGGCGGTGTGGGCCTGGCCGGTGGATTCATCCGACATCTGCTCGCAGTTGCCGTGGTCAGCGGTGATCAGCGCTTCGCCGCCGACCTTTTCCAGCGCCTCGGCGATGCGGCCGACGCACTCGTCCAGGCACTCCACGGCCTTGGTCGCGGCGGCGAGGTTGCCGCTGTGGCCGACCATGTCGCCGTTGGCGTAGTTGACCACGATCACGTCATAACGCTGGTGTTCGATGGCATCGACGATCTTGTCGGTGACTTCCGGCGCGCTCATTTCCGGTTGCAGGTCGTAGGTGGCGACTTTTGGCGACGGGATCAGGATGCGCTCTTCGCCCGGGAACGGTTCTTCCCGACCTCCGGAGAAGAAGAAGGTCACGTGGGCGTATTTTTCGGTTTCGGCGATGCGCAGCTGGGTCTTGCCGTTTTTCGCCAGGTAGTCGCCGAGCACGTTTTCCAGGCTGCCCGGCGCGAATGCGGCAGGGGCCGGAATGCTGGCGGCGTATTGAGTCAGGCCGACGTAATGGACTTTCGGCTGGCGCGCGCGTTCGAACTCGCTGAAACCGTCTTCGACAAACACCCGGCTCAACTCGCGGGCGCGGTCGGCGCGGAAGTTCATGAAGATCACGGCGTCGCCGTCTTCCACTTTCACCGGCTCGCCGATGGTGGTGGCCTTGACGAATTCATCGCTCTCGCCACGGGCATAGGCGGCTTCCAGGCCTTCCTGGGCGGTGGCGGCGTTGAATTCGGCCTGGCCGTCGACGATCAGGTTGTAGGCCTGGGACACGCGGTCCCAGCGGTTGTCGCGGTCCATGGCGAAATAACGGCCCACCAGGCTGGCGATGCGGCCTTTGCCCAGCGCGGCGAAGGTGGCGTCCAGCAGTTCGATGGACGATTGCGCGCTTTTCGGCGGGGTGTCGCGGCCGTCGAGGAAGGCGTGCAGGTAGATCTTGTCGGCACCGCGCTTGAAGGCCAGTTCGGCCATGGCGACCAGATGGTCCTGGTGGCTGTGTACGCCGCCATCGGACAACAGGCCCATGAAGTGCACGGCCTTGCCGGCAGCCACGGCTTTATCGACGGCGGCGCAGATGGTCGGGTTCTCAAAGAACTCGCCATCGCGGATCGCTTTGGTCACGCGGGTGAAGTCTTGATAGACCACTCGTCCGGCGCCGAGATTCATGTGGCCGACTTCCGAGTTGCCCATCTGGCCGTCCGGCAGGCCCACGTCCATGCCGGAGCCGGAGATCAAACCGTTGGGCATCGTCGCGGTCAGGCGGTCGAGTACGGGCTTCTTGGCCGCGTATACCGCGTTGTCGTGGTGGCTTTCACTGTGTCCGAAGCCATCGAGAATTATCAGGACCAAAGGTTTAGGCGTAGTAGTCATAGATCCTCTCGTGGCGGTAATAAAGGAAGGCGATTGAAAAGGGAGTGGCAGTTTAAAGCGAAGTTCCGACCGCGTCACCGCTTTACGGGGGTTGGCCGCCCCTGACGGCTGTGTATACTTACCGCCATTTTAACGCCCTGGAACCTCCTTGATGGTTGATCACCTGATTGCATTTGCCACTGCCCACTATCTGCTCGTGGGTGCCTTCGTCATCCTGCTGGCGCTGCTGATCGCTCACGAGATGAGCCGTGGTGGCCGCAGCCTGAGCACAGCGGAGCTGACCGCGCTGGTCAACAAGGATGAGGCCGTTGTCGTGGACATCCGCCCGGCCAAGGATTTTGCCGCCGGGCATATCGTCGGTGCCCTGAACATTCCACAGGACAAGCTGATCGCGCGCCTGGCCGAGCTGGAAAAACACAAGGCCAAGACCATCATTCTGGTCGATGCCCAGGGCCAGCACGCCGGCACCCACGCCCGCGAAATGCTCAAGGCCGGTTTCACCGCCGCCAAACTGTCCGGCGGTATCGGCAGCTGGAAAGCCGATAACCTCCCGCTGGTGAAGTGATATGAGCCAGGTTGTCGTGTATTCCAGCGATTGGTGCCCTTACTGCATGCGTGCCAAGGCCTTGCTGGAGAAAAAGGGCGTTGCCTTCGAAGAAATCAAGGTCGATGGCAAACCCCAGGTGCGTACCGAAATGGCCCAGAAGGCAGGGCGCTCTTCGGTGCCGCAGATCTGGATTGGTTCCCAACATATCGGTGGTTGCGACGACCTGTATCGCTTGGAAGACGCCGGTAAACTCGACGCATTGCTCGCCTAACCCCTAAAAGACCCCAAGATCACAAGGATCTGCGATGACTGACCAACAGAACACCGAAGCTGCGCAAGACCAAGGCCCACAGTTCTCGCTGCAGCGCATCTACGTGCGTGACCTGTCGTTCGAAGCGCCGAAAAGCCCGGCGATCTTCCGCCAGGAATGGACCCCAAGCGTTGCGCTGGACCTGAACACCCGTCAAAAGGCACTGGAAGGCGACTTCCACGAAGTCGTGCTGACCCTGTCGGTGACCGTGAAGAACGGCGAAGAAGTGGCCTTCATCGCTGAAGTGCAACAGGCCGGTATCTTCCTGATCCAGGGCCTGGACGAAGCGTCCATGAGCCACACCCTTGGCGCGTTCTGCCCGAACATCCTGTTCCCGTATGCCCGTGAGACCCTGGACAGCCTGGTCACCCGTGGCTCGTTCCCAGCGCTGATGCTGGCACCGGTGAACTTCGATGCCCTGTACGCGCAAGAGCTGCAGCGCATGCAACAGGAAGGTTCGTCGACTGTTCAATAAGTCGACGCGGTAAAAAAATGTGGGAGCTGGCTTGTGTGGGAGCTGGCTTGCCTGCGATAGCATCACCTCGGTATCACTGATACACCGAGGTGTCTGCATCGCGGGCAAGCCCGGCTCCCACACAAGCCAGCTCCCACATTTTGTTTGTGTTATTTGAAACCGAGTTGACGCCAGCCTTCGTAGACGGCAACGGCGACGGTGTTCGATAGGTTCAAGCTGCGGCACCCTTCACGCATCGGCAATCGCAAGCGATGGCCATCAGGCAGGGCATCCAGCACCTCGGCCGGCAGACCGCGACTCTCGGGGCCAAACAGGAAGGCGTCGCCTTCGGCAAAGCTGGCATCATGAAACGGCCGCGAGCCCTTGGTGGTGAACGCGAACAACCGTGGGTGCCCCAGGCTTTCCAGGCAGCTGGCCAGGTCGGCGTGGCGCTTGAGCGTGGCGTACTCGTGATAGTCCAGCCCGGCACGACGCAGGCGCTTGTCGTCCATGTCGAAACCCAAAGGCTCGATCAAATGCAGGTGGCAGCCACTGTTGGCGCACAGCCTGATAACGTTGCCGGTATTCGGCGGAATTTCTGGTTGAAAAAGGATGACGTGAAACATGCACGGCTCCGAAGGTAAAGATGCGCTGCATTCTACCCCCGAAGAGGACCCAAGACCGAAGCTAATGCCGAGGGTCATGGGCTCTTTGGCGATTGTCGGCATGATGGTGGGCCTGATGATCGGTCGTCTGACCACGGCGGACCCGGTGGAGCTGCAACAGCTTGATACGGCGGCGGATGGCGTGGTGGTGTGGTTCAACAGCGAACCCAAGCTGCACGGCGAGCATATCGACGGCACCGTGGCGCTGCTGTTCGACGCCCAGGGCAAAGCCGCCAGTGGGCAACTCAAGGTCAATGACAAGGATGTGAACTGGCGCATCCGCAAGACCGATGGCGGCCTGCTGCTGAACCTGGTGGCGGCTCGGCCGTTGCGCGGGGAGTGGGAGGGCGAGAAGGCCGAAGGCCGCTGGCGGTTGGAGATCCATCTCCAGGAGCAATAAAAGAGGGAGTTCCCGGCCTGCCTGTACCAGGGCTCCCAAAACGGGGTGAAGCCGCACGGGCTTCGGTGTTAAAGAGGGAATCCCCGGCCTGCCTGTACCAGGGTTCCCCAAAGCGGTGTGGAGCGCGACGCGGTTCGCATCAAGCACCCCGGGTGTAAAGAGGGGATTCTCGGCCTGCCTGTACCAAGGTCCCCGAAACTGGGTTGTATAAGGGTTATTGCAGGGTGCGTGCCAGACTTGTCGGGTTGGGCTAAAAAAATTCTTTAGAAAGCGCAAAGCCCCGGGATACGGGGCTTTGGTGTTTTTGGTTTTCAGGTTTTTATCAATGACGCTGAAGTTTCGTGTGTTGGTTCTATGCCCAATGCCGGTTCATGGTGCCTTGAAGCGGTGCACGGTATTGGGTCCGGCACAAAACAACTGTGGGAGCTGGCTTGCCTGCGATAGCGGTGTATCAGTCATATATCCTGTGACTGACACGGCGCTATCGCGGGCAAGCCCGCTCCCACATTGGATTTTCGGTGGAGGTTAGAGAGATGTCAGGCGTCATCGCCCTCGTCATCATCCCCGCCATCAACCTTCATCCCCAACTCCTTGATCTTGCGGGTCAAGGTATTGCGGCCCCAACCCAGCAGCACGGCAGCATCGCGACGGCGACCGGCGGTGTGTTTCAATGCAGTCTCGATCATGATCCGCTCAAACGCCGGCACGGCGCTGTCCAGCAGGTTCGACTGGCCGCGTGCCAGGGCCTGGTCGGCCCATTGGCGCAGCGCCTGCTCCCAGTTGGTCACCGGCGCCGAGTCCTGCGGCAGGCTCAGCAGCTCGGGCGGCAGGTCGCTGATGTGCACTTCGCGGCCGGACGCCATCACCGTGATCCAGCGGCAGGTGTTCTCCAGTTGGCGCACGTTGCCCGGCCATGGCAGGTTCTTCAGGTATTCCTCGGTCTCGCTTTTCAGCAGCTTCGGCTCGACGGCCAGCTCCTGGGCGGCGCGGCTGAGGAAGTGGCGGGCCAGGGTCGGGATGTCTTCGCGACGGTCCGACATGCGCGGGATGTGGATGCGGATCACGTTGAGGCGGTGGAACAAGTCCTCACGGAACTTGCCTGCGTGTACCAGGGTTTCCAGGTTCTGGTGGGTCGCCGCGATGATGCGCACGTCGACCTTGACCGGCGTGTGTCCGCCGACGCGATAGAACTCACCGTCCGCCAGCACGCGCAACAGGCGAGTCTGGGTGTCGGCCGGCATGTCGCCGATTTCATCGAGGAACAACGTGCCGCCGTCGGCCTGTTCAAAGCGCCCGCGTCGCAGGTTGGCCGCGCCGGTGAACGCGCCTTTCTCGTGGCCGAACAGTTCGGACTCCATCAAGTCCTTGGGAATCGCCGCCATGTTCAACGCAATGAACGGCGACGCTGCCCGGGGGCTGTGGCGGTGCAGGGCGTGGGCGACCAGTTCTTTACCGGTACCCGACTCGCCGTTGATCAGCACGGTGATGTTGGAGTGGCTCAAGCGCCCGATGGCGCGAAACACTTCCTGCATCGCCGGCGCTTCACCGATGATTTCCGGGGTGCGGGTCAGGGCCGGTGGGGCTTCCTGGCTTTGTTGTTCCTGGGCGTGCTGGTTGGCGCGCTTGACCAGCGCCACCGCCTCGTCCACGTCGAACGGCTTGGGCAGGTATTCAAAGGCGCCGCCCTGGTAGGACGCGACAGCGCTGTCCAGGTCCGAGTGCGCGGTCATGATGATCACCGGCAGGCGCGGATGCTGCTCGCGGATGCGTGCCAGCAGGTCCAGGCCACTGGCGCCGGGCATGCGGATGTCGGAGATGATCACGTCGGGCTGCTGGCGCGCGAGGCGGCTCATCACGCCGTCGGCGCTGTCGAAGCTCTGGGTGGTCATGCCTTCCTGTTGCAAGGCTTTCTCGAGGACCCAGCGGATAGAACGGTCGTCATCGACGATCCAGACAGTTTCACTACGGCTCATGTCGATGGGGCTCCTTGTTCCAGTGGCAGAAAGATCGAGAACGTGGTGTGGCCAGGATGGCTCTCACATTCGATCAGACCCTGGTGCTGGCTGATGATGTTCTGGGTAATGGCCAGGCCCAGCCCGGTACCGTCCGGGCGGCCGCTGACCATGGGAAAGAAGATGGTTTCCTGAAGTTCCGCAGGAATGCCCGGGCCGTTGTCGATGATCTCGACCTTGGTCACCAGGCGATGGCGCACATGGCCAATGGTGAACTGGCGCAGGGCGCGGGTGCGCAGGCTGATGCGGCCCAGGCGCAGCTCGTTCTGGCTGCTGATGGCCTGCATGGCGTTGCGCACGATATTGAGCACCGCCTGGATCATCTGCTCGCGGTCGATCAACACGTCGGGAATGCTTGGGTCATAGTCGCGCACCAAGGTGATGCAGCCCTGGCTTTCGGCCTCGACCAACTGGCACACACGCTCCAGCACTTCGTGCACGTTGGTCATCGCCAGGGACGGCAGCTTGTTGGAGCCGAGCATGCGGTCCACCAGGTTACGCAGGCGGTCGGCTTCCTCGATGATGACGTTGGTGTAGTCCTTGAGGTTCTCGTCGGGCAGCTCGCGGGCCAGCAGTTGCGCGGCGCCACGGATGCCGCCGAGCGGGTTCTTGATCTCATGGGCCAGGCCGCGCACCAGCATCTTGCTGGTCTCCTGCTTGGACAGCTGTGCTTCTTCCTTGGTGATGCGCAGCAGGCGGTCGCGCGGGTGCACTTCGAGCAACAGCAGGGTCGTGCCGTTGCTGAGGATCGGGGTCACGGCGTAGTCGACGGTCAGCGTCTGGCCGGTGAGGGCGGTGAGCATCGCTTCACGCTTGGTAAACGGGTGTGCCTGCTCCACGGCCTGGCGCAACGAGCTCAAGGCTTCGGCCGACTCGGTGAACAATTCGCTGATGAACTGCCCATGGCTGCGCTGGCCGCTGATGGCCAGGAGCATCTCCGCCGCCGGGTTCATGTACTCAAGACGCAGGTCGTCATTGAGCAGGATGGTCGCGGTGGTCAGGTTGTCGAGTAGCAAACGGTGCAGTGCATCGCTGATGGTCATCAGGACCTCTTTTGGAGCAAGGCGCGGGCTTGAGGCACACGCTGATACAAGGAAAATGCAAAAACCAAACCAAGGCTCCGAAAAGAAGCGTAAATGCCCTGGAATGGGGGTTTAGGGCGCGAATCTGTGGCGTTCTGCCAGCTTGCTCGGGAAGTTTCGAACCAAAATGGGCTGGCAGGTGGGAAGGGTGCAGCCTGTCGCACCAATATAGTGCGGTTTTGTGAAGCTTGTTCAGGAAGCCTGCAAATGAGTGTCTGAATGCACTCTGTTCAAATGTGGGAGCAGGCAAGCCAGCTCCCACATTGTGGTTGGCGTATGACTACAAATGTTGGGCAAAAAAAAAGACCTCCCGAAGGAGGCCTTTTTTGTCACGCCACGTTAAGCAGCGCTACCGGATCAGCAGCTGTAGTACAGCTCGTATTCCAGTGGGTGTACGAAGGTGCGGACCTTGATTTCTTCTTCGCTTTTCAGGGCGATGTAGGCATCGATAAAGTCGTCGCTGAACACGCCGCCTTTGGTCAGGAACGCACGGCCCTTGTCCAGCTCTTCCAGGGCTTCTTTCAGGCTGCCGCACACTTGTGGGATCTCTTTGGCCTCTTCAGGCGGCAGGTCGTACAAGTTTTTGTCGGCGGCGTCGCCTGGGTGGATCTTGTTCTGGATGCCGTCCAGGCCAGCCATCAGCAGGGCGGCGAAAGCCAGGTACGGGTTGGCAGCCGGGTCCGGGAAACGTGCTTCGATACGGCGGCCACGCGGGCTGTTCACGTAAGGAATACGGATCGAGGCGGAACGGTTACGGGCCGAGTAGGCCAGCATGACCGGTGCTTCGAAACCTGGTACCAGACGCTTGTAGGAGTTGGTCGCCGGGTTGGTGAAGCCGTTCAGGGCCTTACCGTGCTTGATGATACCGCCGATGAAGTACAGGGCAGTTTCCGACAGGCCGGCATAGCCTTCGCCTGCGAAGGTGTTCTTGCCATCTTTGGCGATGGACATGTGAACGTGCATACCCGAACCGTTATCGCCGTACAGCGGCTTCGGCATGAAGGTCGCGGTGCGGCCGTAGGCGTCAGCAACGTTGTGGACAACGTATTTCAGGGTCTGAACTTCGTCAGCTTTCTTCACCAGGGTGTTGAACTTGACGCCGATTTCGTTCTGGCCGGCAGTTGCCACTTCGTGGTGGTGAACTTCAACGACTTGGCCCATTTCTTCCAGTGCGTTGCACATGGAGGTACGGATTTCGTGGTCGTGGTCGAACGGAGGCACTGGGAAGTAGCCGCCTTTGACGCCTGGACGGTGGCCTTTGTTGCCGCCTTCGATGTCTTGGTCGGACATCCACGAGCCTTGCTCGGAGAAGATCTTGAACATCGAACCGGAGATGTCGGACTTGAACTTCACTTCGTCGAAGATGAAGAACTCAGGCTCTGGACCGCAGAAGACGGTGTCACCGATACCGGTGGTCTTCAGGTATTCCTCGGCACGGTGGGCGATGGCGCGCGGGTCGCGGTCGTAGCCTTGCATGGTCGAAGGTTCGATGATGTCGCAGACCAGGATCAGGGTCGGCTCTTCGGTGAACGGGTCCAGAACGGCGGAGTCGTCGTCCGGCAGCAGGATCATGTCGGAGGCTTCGATGCCTTTCCAGCCAGCGATGGAGGAACCGTCGAACATCTTGCCGACTTCGAAGAAGTCGTCTTCCAGCGCGTCACGAGCCGGCATGGTCACGTGGTGCTGCGTGCCTTTGGTGTCCGTGAAGCGCAGATCAATCCATTTAACGTCATGATCTTTGATGAGTTGAACCGACTTCGACATAGTGTCCTCCGGGTGGCTTCGGGCTGGGGTAGTGGAGTTAGCCCTTAGAATGTGGGTGATGCCGGCGCGGATAGTCCGCCATGGCAACCTGCCTCACAAGAGAGCAAATTGCATGCCAGTGCGCCAACATGGGTTTTTTGGTCCAAAAACGCCCCTATAAAGGTGCAATGCGACAAAAGCCCGAAAATGGCGCACCGCAATGTGGCGCAAGCGCCTGAAAATGCACTGCTTTAGTGCGTGCGTAGTCCGATGCATATTAACTGGTTAAACCTTGAGCGATTTCCGCTATAATCCGCGCCCCCCTTTTTCAGCAGGCCCGGCGCGCGCTGTTTCCATGAAATTAATCGTTAAAGTCTTCCCCGAGATCACCATCAAGAGCCGACCGGTACGGACGCGTTTCATCCGTCAGTTGGCCAAGAACATCCGTGCCGTGCTCCGTGACCTGGACCCGGCTGTGGTGGTGAACGGCGTGTGGGACAACCTCGAACTGGAAACCCGCATCACCGACGCCAAAGCCTTGAAGGACATGACCGAGCGCCTGAGCTGCATGCCGGGCATCGCGCATTTCCTGCAGGTGGATGAGTACCCGCTGGGCGACTTCGACGACATCACCGAGAAGTGCAAACAGCACTTCGGCAGCGAGATCGAAGGCAAGATCTTTTCGGTGCGTTGCAAGCGCGCCGGCAAGCACACCTTCAGCTCCATGGACGTCGAGAAATACGTCGGCAGCAAGCTGCGTCGCGAGTGCGGCGCCGCCGGAATTTCCCTGAAAGCGCCGCAAATTGAAGTGCGCATGGAAATTCGCGACCAACGGTTGTTTGTCATCCACAGCCAGCACAACAGCATCGGCGGCTACCCGCTGGGCGCCCTGGAACAGACCCTGGTGTTGATGTCTGGCGGTTTCGATTCCACGGTGGCGGCCTACCAGATCATGCGGCGCGGCCTGATGAGCCACTTCTGCTTCTTTAACCTGGGCGGGCGTGCACACGAATTGGGCGTGATGGAAGTCGCGCACTTTATCTGGAAGAAGTACGGCAGCTCCCAACGCGTGCTATTTGTAAGCGTGCCGTTTGAGGAAGTGCTGGGAGAAATTCTCGGTAAAGTCGATAACAGTCATATGGGCGTGGTATTGAAGCGTATGATGTTGCGCGCTGCGTCGCGGATCGCCGAGCAACTGCAGATCGACGCCCTGGTGACCGGTGAAGCCATCTCCCAGGTTTCCAGCCAAACGCTGCCGAACCTGTCGCTGATCGATTGCGTCACCGAGAAGCTGGTCTTGCGCCCGCTGATCGCCAGCCACAAGCAGGACATCATCGACCTGGCCGAAGAAATTGGCACGGCCGACTTTGCCAAGCACATGCCTGAATATTGCGGGGTCATCTCGGTGAACCCCAAGACCCACGCCAAGCGCAACCGCGTGGAGTACGAAGAACAACAGTTCGACATGGCCGTTCTGGAGCGTGCGCTCGAGAACGCCAAGCTGGTGCCGATCGATCGCGTGATCGACGAATTGGGCCAGGACATCAAGATCGAAGAAGTCAGCGAAGCCCTGGCCGGCCAGATCGTCATCGACATCCGTCACCCGGATGCCGCTGAAGATGAGCCGCTGGAAATCGCTGGCATCGACGTGCAAACGCTGCCGTTTTATGCATTGAACGCGCGTTTCAAGGAACTGGATAACAGCCGTCAGTACCTGCTGTATTGCGACAAAGGCGTGATGAGTCGCCTGCATGCCCACCATTTGCTCAGTGAGGGGCATGCCAATGTGCGCGTTTATCGACCGAGCTAAGAGCCCGGGGCTGTTTGCCTGTGGCCTGCGTCACCGGCCCCCCGACTCTGCCGTCAAGCTGTAACGGCAAGGCCTGACTCTACTGTTAATCGCTGCCACGACCTGTCAGCACACCGAATCCTCTGATCGAGATACACAAGTGATCGAAAATCTACGTAACATCGCCATCATTGCTCACGTTGACCATGGTAAAACCACCCTGGTAGACAAACTCCTGCGTCAATCCGGCACCCTGGAGCGCAACGAGCTCAACGACGAGCGCGTGATGGACTCCAACGACCAGGAAAAAGAGCGCGGTATTACCATCCTGGCTAAAAACACCGCTATCAACTGGAACGGCTACCACATCAACATCGTGGATACCCCGGGCCACGCCGACTTCGGCGGCGAAGTAGAACGCGTAATGTCGATGGTTGACTCCGTTCTGCTGCTGGTTGATGCCCAAGACGGCCCTATGCCGCAAACCCGTTTCGTGACCAAGAAGGCTTTCGAAGCCGGCCTGCGTCCAATCGTGGTGATCAACAAGGTTGACCGTCCAGGCGCGCGTCCGGACTGGGTTCTGGACCAGATCTTCGACCTGTTCGACAACCTGGGTGCTACCGAAGAACAGCTGGACTTCAAAGTCGTCTACGCCTCGGCCCTGAACGGCATTGCCGGTCTGGACCACACCGACATGGCTGAAGACATGACCCCGCTGTACCAGTCGATCGTCGACAACGTACCAGCGCCGAAAGTTGACCGTGACGGCCCGTTCCAGATGCAAATCTCGGCACTGGACTACAACAGCTTCCTGGGCATTATCGGTGTTGGCCGTATCGCTCGTGGTCGCGTCAAGCCGAACACTCCGGTTGTGGCTATCGACGCCGACGGCAAGAAGCGTAACGGTCGTATCCTGAAGCTGATGGGTCACCACGGTCTGCACCGTGTAGACGTTGAAGAAGCGGCTGCCGGCGACATCGTCTGCATCAGCGGCATGGACTCGCTGTTCATCTCCGACACCCTGTGCGACCCGCTGAACGTTGAAGCGATGAAGCCGTTGACCGTTGACGAGCCAACCGTTTCCATGACCTTCCAGGTAAACGACTCGCCATTCTGCGGTAAAGAAGGCAAGTTCGTGACTTCCCGTAACATCAAGGAACGTCTGGACAAAGAGCTGCTGTACAACGTTGCACTGCGCGTTGAAGAAGGCGACTCGGCTGACAAGTTCAAAGTATCGGGCCGTGGCGAGCTGCACTTGTCCGTACTGATCGAAACCATGCGTCGTGAAGGCTTCGAAATGGGCGTTGGTCGTCCAGAAGTGATCATCCGCGTTGTAGACGGCGTGAAGAACGAGCCGTTCGAAAACGTCACCATCGACACCCCGGAAGAATCCCAGGGCAAGGTGATGGAAGAGATGGGCCTGCGTAAAGGCGACCTGACCAACATGGTGCCGGATGGCAAAGGCCGTGTACGTCTGGAATACAACATCCCTGCTCGCGGTCTGATCGGTTTCCGTAACCAGTTCCTGACCCTGACCAACGGTGCTGGCATCCTGACCTCGATCTTCGACCGTTACGACGTGATGAAGTCCGGCCAAATGTCCGGCCGTCAGAACGGCGTTCTGGTATCGGTAGAAACCGGCAAGGCGCTGACCTACTCCCTGGAAACCCTCCAGGCGCGTGGCAAGCTGTTCGTTGAACACGGTCAAGAGATCTACAACGGTCAGATCGTTGGTCTGAACAGCCGTGACACCGACATGGGCGTCAACCCAACCAAAGGCAAGAAGCTCGACAACATGCGTGCTTCGGGCAAAGACGAAACCATCGCTCTGGTTCCACCTGTTCGCTTCACCCTGGAACAGGCCCTGGAATTCATCCAGGACGACGAGCTGTGCGAAGTGACGCCTAAGTCGATCCGCCTGCGTAAGAAGATCCTGGACGAAGGCGAGCGTACCCGCGCTGCCAAGAAAGCCAAGAACTGAGTTAACTCAGGCTGAATGAAAAACGCCCCCGGTCGAAAGGCCGGGGGCGTTTTTTTGTGCCTGCGATGAGGGCCTAAAGGGCACTACAAAATATGGATCAGAACTTGTCGAGGGTCTTGAACTTGGTCTCGCGCACCACTTCCTTCGGCTTATACGCGCAATAGCCCGGGCGCGGCCCGATCTTCGGGTGGTTGCGGCAGGTATCCGGGCGCTTGTCATAAATAGTGCAGAAGCGCGTCTTACGATCCAGGAACAGGCAGTCGTTGTTGCTCATGCGCTGCAGGGTAAAAATCTCGGACTTGGAATTGAAGCGCTCAACGATGCCTTCTTTCTGCAAGCGCTTGGCGATGTTCTTCGCCGGGTCGCCGAGTTCGAACTCATCGACCAGGCCAATGCGGATCAGGTCCTTGACCTTCACTTCCACCGGCAGCGTACAGCAGCTGGACACGCAGCCACCGCACATGTGCGCGGAGTATTTCTGCCACGTTTCAAGACGGTCGAGTTCCGCGGCGGCGATCAGTTGAGGCTTCATCAGGGTTCCAAAAGGTGGGGCTGTATCCGGGCGCGCGATCATACCGGGATTGGTGATTTTTTGAACAATATTTTCTCGGTTTCAGCCAGAAGGCGCACCGCAGGCAAAGCAGGCACGGCCAATGCATCAAAAACCGGCAAAGGTAAATGCGTTAAAAAAGTGCCGAACCAGAGCGGTCACCGTCTGTCAGACCGTCTAGGCTCTAGCAACTCCTTCTATCTCGCCCGAGGTCGCATCTGATGTCTCAGGAACCACTTGCACGAGAAGCAGAGGTAGCCGCATTCCGCGATGCCGTCTTGACCAAACTCACCTACGCGGTGGGCAAGGACCCGGATCACGCCTTCGACCACGACTGGTTCGAAGCCATTGCCCTGGCCGCGCGCGACCAGATGGTCGATCACTGGATGGACCACACGCGGCGCATCTACCGCAAAGGCCAGAAGCGCGTTTATTACCTCTCCCTGGAATTCCTCATCGGCCGTCTGCTCTACGACAGCCTGAGTAACCTCGGCGTGCTGGAGATTGCCCGCGAAGCCCTGGCCGAGCTGGGCGTGGACCTTGAGCGCATCCGCCTGCTGGAGCCTGACGCAGCGCTCGGCAATGGTGGCCTGGGCCGTTTGGCGGCGTGCTTCATGGAAAGCATGTCGACCTTGGGCATTGCCGGCCACGGCTATGGCATCCGGTATGAACATGGCCTGTTCCGCCAGGCGATTGTCGATGGCTGGCAACAGGAACAGACCGAGCACTGGCTGGATTTCGGCAACCCGTGGGAGTTCGAACGGCCCGAAGTGGTGTATTCCATTGGCTTTGGCGGCAGCGTCGAAACCCGGCCAGATGCTGCGGGTAAGCTGATCCAGATCTGGACGCCCAACGAAACCGTGCGCGCCATTGCCTACGACACCCCGGTGGTCGGCTGGCGCGGTGCCAGCGTCAACACCCTGCGCCTGTGGCGTGCCCGCGCTGTGGAAGACCTGCACCTGGAGCGCTTCAACGCCGGTGACCACCTTGGCGCCGTCGCCGAAGTAGCCCGCGCCGAAAGCATCTCCCGCGTGCTTTACCCGGCCGACAGCACCGAAGCGGGGCAGGAACTGCGCCTGCGCCAGGAATACTTCTTTGTCGCCGCCTCCCTGCAAGACCTGCTGCGCCGCCACAAGAACATGCACGGCTCGGTCCTCAGCCTGGGCGAGCACGCGGCGATCCAGCTCAACGACACCCACCCGTCCATCGCCGTGGCCGAGTTGATGCGCCAGTTGGTGGACCTGCACGACATCGCCTGGGATGCGGCCTGGCAGGTCACCGTCGAAACCCTTTCCTACACCAACCACACCCTGCTGCCCGAAGCCTTGGAAACCTGGCCTGTAGGTTTGATGGAACGCATGCTGCCCCGGCACATGCAGATCATCTACCTGATCAACGCCCAGCACATCGACTCGCTGCGCGCCAAGGGCATCCACGACTTCGACGTGCTGCGCGCCGTGTCGCTGATCGAAGAAGACAACGGCCGCCGCGTGCGCATGGGCAACCTGGCGTTCCTCGGCTCCCACAGCGTCAATGGCGTGTCGGGTTTGCACACCCAGTTGATGCGCAGCACGGTGTTCTCCGAACTGCACAAGCTCTACCCCGAACGCATCAACAACAAAACCAACGGCATCACCTTCCGCCGCTGGCTGTACCAGGCCAACCCCAAACTCACCGAGATGCTCGTGCAAGCCCTTGGCCCGGACATCCTCGACCAACCCGAACAGCGCCTGATCGAGCTGGAACCGTTTGCCGACAAACAGGCGTTCCGCAAAGAGTTCGCCGAGCAACGCCTGCACAGTAAAAGGGCACTGGCGGAAATCATCCACGAACGCCTGGGCATCTCGGTCAACCCGGCGGCGATGTTCGACGTGCAGGTCAAGCGCATCCACGAATACAAGCGCCAACTGCTCAACCTGCTGCACACCGTGGCGCTGTACCAGGCGATCCGTGCCGAGCCGGGCACCGACTGGGTGCCACGGGTGAAGATCTTCTCGGGCAAGGCGGCGGCCAGTTATCACCAGGCCAAGTTGATCATCAAGCTGACCAACGACATCGCCCGCACCGTCAACAACGACCCCACCGTGCGCGGCCTGCTCAAGGTGGTGTTCCTGCCCAACTACAACGTCAGCCTGGCGGAAAGCATCATCCCGGCGGCGGACTTGTCGGAGCAGATCTCCACCGCCGGCTTTGAAGCCTCGGGCACCAGCAACATGAAGTTCGGCCTCAACGGCGCGCTGACCATCGGCACCATGGACGGCGCCAACGTGGAGATGCACGAGCGCGTCGGTGCCGAACACATGTTTATCTTCGGCCTCAGCGCCCAGCAGGTGGAAGCGCGTAAACATGCCGGTGAATTCAACGCCGGGCCCGATATTGCCGCGTCCCATCGCCTCAACGATGTGCTGCAAGCGATCCGTGGCGGGGTGTTCTCGCCGGATGATCCGGGCCGTTATGTGGGTTTGATCGACGGGCTGGTCGACTACGACCGTTTCCTGGTGTGTGCCGACTTCGACTCCTACTGGGACGCCCAGGCGCGGGTCGAAGCGCATTGGCACGATTCCAAGGCGTGGTGGCGCTCGGCGGTGCTCAATACGGCGCGGATGGGCTGGTTCAGTTCCGACCGAACCATCCGCGAATACGCCACCGAAATCTGGAAAGCCCTCGACTAAACCCCGCAACACCCTGTGGGAACAGGCTCTTGTGGGAGCGGGCTTGCCCGCGATTACGGTGTGTCAGTTAACAAATATGTCGACTGGCACACCGCAATCGCGGGCAAGCCCGCTCCCACATAAGCCCACATAAGCCTTCTCCCACATTGCTCTCGCGTCGATATACTAGGCCTCGGTTTGCCTAGGGATTATCGACCATGCAATGGATTTTCATGCTGATTGGCCTCGCGCTCGGCTGGACACTCGACGAGTCGTTCAGTGACGCCGGCATCGGTGCGCTGCTGGGCCTTGGGCTTGGCCAGGCGATCCGCCTCACGCAGCTGTCGGCCCAGGCAGACAAGCAGGCAACCCAGCTGGAAACCACACAAAAGGCGCTGATCGCCCTGGGTGAACGCCTGCGGCAACTGGAAGTGCCCGCGCCACCAAGCAGCGCCATCGTCGAACCCCCAATCCCCGAGCCAACCCCCGTGGCCGAGGCGCCCGAGCTGGTCTGGGAACTGCCGGCCGAATTGGCACCCGTCGCCGTGGTGGCCGAAACAAGCCGGCCACTGCCGGAAGACGCCTGGGCCCCAACGCCCCGCCCGGAAAAAGAACCGGCAATCCCCCGTGGCCCCAACCTGATCGAACGCGCTATCAGCGGTGCGCGCAATTGGCTGTTTGGCGGCAACACCGTATTGCGTGTGGGTGTGGTGCTGTTGTTCCTCGGCCTGGCCTTCTTGCTGCGTTATGCCACCGAAGGCATGGTGGTGCCGATTGAACTGCGCTACGCCGGTGTCGCCGCCGCTGCCATCGCCCTGTTGGGCCTGGGCTGGTGGCTGCGCCTGCGCAACAGCAACTACGGCTTGATGCTGCAAGGCACCGGGATCGCGGTGTTGTACCTCACGGTCTTTGCGGCGATGCGCCTGCATCCGCTGATCGACCCCAGTGCAGCGTTGGGCTTGCTGGTGGCGGTCACGGTGTTCTCGGCGATCCTGGCGATTACCCAGGACGCCTTGGGCCTGGCCTGCGCCGCCGCGCTTGGCGGCTTTGCGGCGCCGATCCTCACGTCCACCGGCGCGGGCAACCATGTGGCGTTGTTCAGCTACTTCGCCTTGCTCAACGCCGGCATCCTCGCCATTGCCTGGTTCAAGGCGTGGCGCCTGCTCAACCTGATCGGCTTTGTCGGCACCTTTGGCATCGGCTTCGCTTGGGGCATGCGCTCCTACACGCCGGAACTGTTGTGGAGCACCGAGCCATTCCTGATCCTGTTTTTCCTGATGTACCTGGCCATCGGCCTATTGTTTGCCCGGCGCAAGTTGTTGGAAATGGGTGACGCGCCTGCAGGCCGTGATGCGTTGCTGCGCTGGTCGGCTGCCAAGGGCGATTATGTCGACGGCAGCATGCTGTTCGGCCCGCCGCTGGTGGGCTTTGGCTTGCAGTTCGCGCTGGTGCAGCACCTTGAGTTTGCCGCCGCGTTCAGTGCGCTTGGCCTGGGCATTATCTACATGGGGCTGGCGCGACTGCTCAGTGGCGGCCGCGCGTTGTTGTTGGCCGAAACCTGTCTGGCACTGGGTGTGATCTTTGCCAGCCTCGCGATCCCTTTGGGGCTCGATGCACGCTGGACCGCTGCCGCCTGGGCCGTGGAAGGCGCCGGGATCTTCTGGCTGGGCTTGCGCCAGCAACGGCCATTGGCACGGGCGTTCGGCTTGCTGCTGCAAGTGGGCTCGGCGTTGGCGTTCCTCAGCGAGTTACGCGTTGGCGAACACACCTTGCTCGATGGCGCACCGCTGGGCGCGCTGCTGCTCGGCGCGGCGCTGCTGTTCAGCTTCGATCAATTGCGCAAGGCACCGAACGAACAGGCGGCGGACTGGGAGCGCAAAGGCCTGCCGGTGTTGGCGAGCCTGGGTCTGACCTTCTTGTATCTGCTTGCACCTTTGCTTCTGTTGACCCAAGGCACCGCCATCAGTTGGGCCATCGCCGGTCTGGCGACGCTGTTTGTCGGCCTGCGCATCGGCTCGCGCACCTTCCTCTTCACCGCGTTCGCCGTGCAGCTGTTGGGCGGCGCGTTGTTCCTGCTGCGCTTGCAAGGCGGTGAAGGCGCGGCGGTGTTCAGTGCGGGCTGGAGTGGGTTGCTCACCGCGTCGCTGATCGGCCTGGCCTTGATCGGCGGGATGTTGCTGGCGGCACGCGACGACATGGTGCGAGGCGATGTGCGTTTGCTGCGCGGGCTGTCGGTGGTGCTGCTGGCGGGTTTAGTGCTGATCAACCTCGCGGTGCTGTTTGTGCTGCCGTGGCAAAGCGCCAGCGGCGTGTGGGCGGCCAGTGGTCTGTTGATCATCTGGTTGAGCCTGTACCTGCAGCAGCGCGTGAGTTTTGTATTCGGCTTGCTGCTGCAACTGATCGGCGGCGGTTCATTCCTGCTGTCGGTGCCGGAACTGCTGGGGCCGTTGACCAGCGAAGGCTTGCGACCCTTGGCCCATAGCGGTTTCTGGACGCCGTTGGTGCTGGGCCTGGCCGCACTGGTCGGCGCCTGGCGCTTGCAGCGTCAACCCCATGCGCCGGTGTTTGCCGTGTTGAAACTGCAACGCCTGTCCGACCTGCTGCTGGTGTGGGGCGCGGCGTGGTGGGTGTTGGCGCTGGTCGGCGAAGTGCTGCGCTTTGCCCCGCGCGAGGTGCAAGGCGCGTTCCTGTTGGCCATCGCCGCCGTGAGCGTGGCGATCTGGACGCTGCTGGCCGCCCGCCTGAACTGGGCGTCGCTGGGCATGCTGTGCACCTTGTTGATGCCCGCAGCGGGCGTGGTGTTGCTGGTGTCTGCCCATGCCTATTACCACCCGGCGGCGCAGTTTGGCTGGCTAGCGTGGCTGGCGGTGTTCGCCGTGCATTTCATCTCGCTGCGGCGCTTGGCGACGACGGTTCCTGCCAAGGTGCTGAGCGCTGCCCACGTGCTCGGCTGCTGGATGCTGATCGGCGTGTTGGCGCTGGAATTGCGTTATGGCCTGTTGCTGCTGTCGGATCAGTACAACGCCTGGCGCTGGCTCGGCTGGGCGATCCTGCCCAGCGTGTATCTGGTGCTGGCGGCTGCGCCGCGCAGTTGGCCGTGGCCGGTGGCGGCGTATCCACGGGAATACCGCGTGCTGGCCGCGCTGCCGTTGGCGGTGCTGATGCTGGGCTGGTTCTGGTTGGCGAATAGCTTCAGCGACGGCACGGCCGAGCCGTTGCCTTATGTGCCGCTGCTCAATCCGCTGGATCTGGGTTTGCTGTTCGCGTTGCTGGGTATCTACCTGTGGTCGCGTAGCGCAGCGCCGGAGCGTGGGCCACGTGTTGAGTTGATTGCCCAAGGTGTGGCGGGCATTTCGTTGTTTGCGTTCTTTACCGCGTTGGTGATGCGCACCGCGCACCATTGGGGCGGCGTGCCGTTCCAGTTGGACGCGTTGCTCGAATCGATGCTGGTGCAGGCCGGCCTGTCGATCGTGTGGACGCTGATCGCCCTCGGCCTGATGATCGGCGGCCACCTGCGCCATCGTCGCGAAGTGTGGCTGATCGGCGCGGCGCTGATTGCGCTGGTAGTGGCCAAGCTGTTTTTTGTCGAGTTGAGCAACCGTGGCGGGCTGGCGCGGATCGTGTCGTTTATCGGCGTGGGCGGCTTGTTGCTGGTGGTGGGCTACTTTGCGCCGCTGCCGCCCAAGCGTGTGGAAACTGAGGGAGCATCGTCTTGATGGGCAAGCTGAGTCTGAGTGGGTTGGCGATGTGGTTGCTGTGTTCGGCGGCCTACGCCCAGGAAACGCCGGCGGACTTTGCGGTCCAGGTGCCGCTGGCGGTGAGCGGCGCCGGGCCTTGGTATCGCCTGGAGGTGCCGTTGGCGGTGCAATTGAGTGCGCGGCAGGCAGATCTCAGCGACGTGCGGGTGTTCAACGCCGCCGGGGAACCGCAGGCCTACGCGCTGTCCCGCCAACCCGCGCAGCGCAGCGAAAGCCGCCATGTGGCGGACGTGAAGTGGTTCCCGCTGTACGCTGCCGACACCCATGAAGCCTTGCCAGGCGTGGTGATGAAATCCACCAGCGAAGGCACGTTGCTGGAAATCCGCCCCTCCACGCCCCAGGTACAGCAGGTGTTGCGCGGCTGGGTGCTGGACGCCAGCGCGATCAAGGCGCCGTTGCAGCAACTGAGCCTGGACTGGAGCCGCGAGCAAGAGGGTTTCCAGCGTTTCAGCATCGAGGCCAGCGATGATTTGCAGCACTGGACGCCTTGGGGCGACGGGCAAGTGGCGCGCCTGTCGTTTGCCGACGAGCGGGTCGAGCAGCACGACGTGAACCTGCCGGGGCAATCCGCGCGTTACCTGCGCCTGGTGTGGCAAGGCCAGGCGGCGCCGCAGTTGACTTCGGCCAAGCTGGTCAGCGCCACGAGCAGCAGCCTGCCGATGCCGCTGGTGTGGTCGCAGCCGTTGGCGGGCACACGGCACAAGGCGGGCGAATACAGTTGGCAGTTGCCGACCGGGCTGAATATCGAGCGCTTGCGTGTCGAGTTGAATCAGCCGAACACCTTGGCACCCGTGACGTTGTCCGGCCGGCGCGACAGCCAGCAGGCCTGGCAACCGTTGAGCAACGGTTTGCTCTACCGCCTGACCCAGAACGGCCAGGACGTGGTGCAGGATGAGTTGCCGTTGCCGGGTCAGGTGGTCACTGAGCTCAAGTTGCAGGTGGACGAACGCGGCGGCGGCCTGGGTGTCGAGGCGCCGGCCCTGCACTTTGCGGTGCGCGCCACGCAGCTGGTGTTCCTGGCGCGGGGTGAGCCGCCGTTTACCCTGGCGCTGGGCAACGCGTCGGTGAAGGCGGCGAATCTGCCGTTGACCACGTTGATCCCGGACTACAGTGCCGAGCGCTTCAAGACGCTGGGAGAGGCGAAGGTAGCAGGGGAGGTGGTGGTCAAAACAGCCAGCGTTGCCGCTGCGCCCGACGCCGGTGCCGACTGGAAGAAACTCGGCCTGTGGGCCGTGCTCCTGCTCGGTGTGGCGGCGCTGGGAGGCATGGCCTACAGTTTGTTGCGCAAGCCCCAGGCCAAACCGTGAACTCTATTGGCGTTAAATCCTCTGATTAGAGGAAATAAGCCCCGACTCGCGTTAAACTGCGCGGGTTTTTAAGCCCCCCATTCTCCGGAGCCTTACATGTCCCGCGTTACCTTGAGTCGCTATTTGATCGAGCAGACCCGCAGCAACAACACGCCTGCCGATCTGCGCTTCCTTATCGAAGTGGTGGCGCGTGCTTGCAAGGAAATCAGCCACGCCGTGTCCAAAGGCGCACTGGGTGGTGTCCTGGGCAGCATGGGCACTGAAAACGTGCAGGGCGAAGTGCAGAAGAAACTCGACGTGATCTCCAACGAGATCCTGCTCGAAGCCAACGAATGGGGCGGTCACCTGGCCGGCATGGCGTCCGAAGAAATGGACAATGCCTACCAGATCCCGGGCAAATACCCGAAAGGCGCGTACCTGCTGGTGTTCGACCCACTGGACGGTTCGTCCAACATCGACATCAACGCACCGGTTGGCACCATCTTCTCGGTACTGCGTTGCCCGAACGAATACCTGAGCCAGAACGAGCCGCTGAACGAAAAAGCCTTCCTGCAGCCAGGCACCCAACAGGTTGCTGCCGGCTACGCGATCTACGGCCCACAGACCATGCTGGTGCTGACCCTGGGCGACGGCGTCAAGGGTTTTACCCTGGACCGCGAAATGGGCAGCTTCGTGCTGACCCACGAAGACATCACCATTCCTGCCGCTACCCAGGAATTCGCGATCAACATGTCCAACCAGCGCCACTGGGAAGAACCGGTGACCCGCTACGTCGGCGAGCTGATGGCGGGCGAAGAAGGTCCATTGAAGAAAAACTTCAACATGCGCTGGGTGGCCGCAATGGTGGCCGACGTGCACCGCATCCTGACCCGTGGTGGTCTGTTCATGTACCCACGCGACAGCCGCGAGCCGTCCAAGCCGGGCAAGCTGCGTTTGATGTACGAAGCCAACCCGATGTCGTTCCTGGTTGAGCAAGCGGGCGGCGCGTCCACCGACGGCCACCAGCGCATCCTCGACATCCAGCCGGAAGGCCTGCACCAGCGTGTGGCGGTGTTCCTGGGTTCGAAGGAAGAAGTTGAGCGTGTGACGGCGTATCACAAAAAGTAAATTGCTGCGATAAGTGATCGGCAGTGTTGTGAGCCGAGTCACCCTAAAAGAAGCCCCGAAACGTTTCAGCGTTTTCGGGGCTTTTTTGTTTTTGCCCGTCGGGAACCAGAAACCCCTTTTCCCTTCTAAGCTTCTGGCAGACCCCCATGCTGCTTCGTCCCTCCAGGAGTTTTTCCATGTCGTTACGCCGTCTCGCCCTGCTGACTTTTTGCGTGCTGTTGGCCGCTTGCAGCAAGGTCAACCAAGAAAACTACGCAAAGCTGTCGGCTGGCATGGCCAAGGCCGAGGTGGAGTCGCTGTTGGGTAAGCCGACCGATTGTTCCGGCGCACTGGGCATGTCCAGCTGCACCTGGGGCGATAAAACCAGCTTTATCAGCGTGCAATATGCCGGTGACAAGGTTCTGATGTTTTCCGGGCAAGGCCTGAAGTAAACCGGGGCGCGAGCCTGCGGGAGAAGAAGAATGATGCGTTTTGTTTTATACCTTTGCGCCAGCCTGTTTTTGGCAGGCTGCGCCAGCCATTCTGGCGATGATCTGCAACCCAAGACCGCGAGCAACGTCAACCTCAAGCGGTACCAGGGCACCTGGTACGAGCTGGCGCGATTGCCGATGTACTTCCAGCGCAACTGCGCGCAGTCCGAAGCCCGTTACACCCTGTTGCCGGATGGCGACATGTCGGTGTTCAACCGCTGCCTGACGACTGAATGGAAGTGGGAAGAAGCCAAAGGCACGGCCACGCCGCAAGTGCCGGGCAAGACCGATAAGCTCTGGGTGGAATTCAACAACTGGTTTACGTCGTTGCTGCCGGGCGTCGCCAAGGGCGATTACTGGGTGCTGTATGTCAGCGATGACTACAAGACCGCGATTGTGGGCAGCCCGAGCCGGCGTTACATGTGGATCTTGTCGCGTACGCCGACGGTCAATGCGGACACCCGCGAAGACCTGCTGAGCAGGGCGCGACAGCAGGGGTACGACACAACGCGGTTGATCTGGCGTACGTCGGACAAGCAGATGGCGAAGACCTCACAGTAATCCTGAGAGCAGCGGTGATCCAATGTGGGAGCTGGCTTGCCTGCGATGGCATCACCTCGGTATGCCTGAAACACCGAGGTGCCTGCATCGCAGGCAAGCCAGCTCCCACAAAAGCCAGCTCCCACATTTTTTAACCGAGTAGGTCCTTCAGGACCTGGGTGAATGCGCGATTGCTGTCTTCTTCGCCGGCATGATGTCCATCGCGAACCACCCACTTCCCATTCACCAACACATCCCGCACCTGCCGATCCCCGCCCGCAAATAACCAGCGATTGAGAATCCCATCCTCGCTAGCCGTCGCCAGGTACGGATCATTGCCATCCAGCACCAGCCAATCCGCACGTTTACCCACTTCCAAACGACCAATCGGCTGACCCAACGCCTGGGCACCACCGTCCAGCGCCGCATCAAACAGCGTCCGCCCGACCATCGGCTGATCACTGCGATACAGACGATTGCGCCGCTGATCACGCAGGCGTTGCCCGTATTCCAACCAACGCAACTCCTCGACCACGCTCAACGACACATGGCTGTCGGACCCAATCCCCATGCGCCCGCCCTGTGCGAGGAAATCCACCGCCGGGAAAATCCCATCACCCAGGTTCGCTTCGGTGGTCAGGCACAACCCCGCAATCGCCCGGCTCTTGGCCATGCGCGTGATCTCATCCGCATCGGCGTGGGTGGCATGCACCAGGCACCAGCGCTCATCCACTTGCACATTGTCATACAGCCATTGCAGCGGGCGTTTGCCGCTCCTGGCCAGGCAGTCGTCGACTTCCTTTTGCTGTTCGGCGATGTGGATATGCACCGGGCAGGCCTTGTTGCTGGCCGCCAGCACTTCGTTGATTTGTTGCGGCGTGACCGCGCGCAGGGAGTGGAAACACAGGCCCAGCTCTTGCGCCGGTTGCGCGGCGAGGATCGGCTGGAGGCGCGCTTGCAGGTCCAGGTAGTTTTCCGTGCTGTTGATAAACCGGCGCTGGCCCTCGTTCGGCGCTTGCCCACCAAACCCTGAGTGGGTGTAGAGCACCGGCAACAGCGTCAAACCAATCCCGCTGCTGGCCGCCGCCTGGCTGATCTGCCGCGACAGCTCGGTGCAATCGGCGTAGGGCGCGCCGCTGACGTCATGGTGCACGTAATGAAATTCGGCCACCGAGGTGTAACCGGCCTTGAGCATCTCGATATACAGCTGGCGCGCGATCACCTGCAATTGCTCCGGGCTGATCTTGCCGACCATGCGGTACATCAGGTCGCGCCAGGTCCAGAAGCTGTCGTTCGGGTTGCCCGCCACTTCGGCCAAACCGGCCATGGCGCGCTGGAATGCATGGGAGTGCAAGTTCGGCATGCCCGCCAACACCGGGCCTCTCAGCCGTTCGGCGCCCTCTGCACTGGCGTTGGCCGCAACCTGTGTCAGCAGGCCATCGGCGCTGACTTCAAGACGTACATCATTGGCCCATCCATTAGGCAGCAGTGCGCGTTCGGCAAAGAAAGCGGACATGATCAAGGCACCCCGGTCGTGTGTTTATTTGTATATACATATACAGACGTTTGCCTGCTCGGTAAACTCCGGCAATCTATGCATCTTTTCCCCCTGCAAGGATTCCCTGTGCCGACTCCGCCCGCCAAGTCTTCGCTGGCTGCCCACATGGACGAAAGTCCGGCGCCCTTGTACGCCCGCGTCAAACAGATGATCAGCCAGCAGATTCTCAACGGCAACTGGCCGCCCCATTACCGGGTGCCTTCGGAGAGCGAGTTGGTCAGCCAGCTGGGCTTCAGCCGTATGACCATCAACCGCGCCCTGCGCGAGCTCACCGCCGAAGGGTTGCTGGTGCGCATGCAGGGCGTCGGCACCTTTGTCGCAGAGCCGAAGAGCCAGTCGGCGCTGTTTGAAGTGCACAACATTGCCGATGAGATCGCCTCACGCGGTCATCGGCACACGTGCCAGGTCATCCACCTGGGCGAAGAGGCCGCCGGTTCCGAACGCGCCGTCGCCCTGGAAATGCGCGAAGGCGGGCGGGTGTTCCATTCGCTGATCGTGCACTTCGAAAACGATATCCCCGTGCAAATCGAAGACCGCTTCGTCAACGCCCTGGTCGCGCCGGAATACCTGCAACAGGATTTCACCCAGCAGACCCCTTACGCCTACTTGAACCAGGTGGCGCCGCTGACCGAAGGCGAGCACGTGGTGGAAGCGATCCTCGCCGACGCCGCCGAGTGCAAGCTGCTGCAGATCGAACCCAGCGAGCCGTGCCTGTTGATTCGCCGCCGCACCTGGTCTGGTCGCCAACCGGTGACCGCCGCGCGGTTGATCCACCCCGGTTCCCGTCACAGCCTGGAAGGACGTTTCAGTAAATGAGTGCAGTGAAAGTCTGGCGCGCCACTGACTACGTGCGCATGCCGTGGAAAAACGGCGGCGGCAGCACCGAAGAAATCACCCGTGACGCAGGCGCCGGCCTGGATGGTTTTGGCTGGCGCCTGTCGATTGCCGATATCGCCGAGTCGGGCGGGTTCTCCACCTTTGCCGGCTACCAGCGTGTGATCACCGTGATCCAGGGCGCGGGCATGGTGTTGACGGTGGATGGTGAAGAGCAACGCGGGTTGTTACCGCTGCAACCGTTCGCGTTCAAGGGTGACAGCCAGGTGGCGTGTCGTTTGATCACGGGGCCGATCCGCGATTTCAACCTGATCTATTCGCCAGCGCGTTATCACGCGCGGTTGCAGTGGGTGGATGGTGAACAGCGGATTTTCACTACGGCGCAGACGGTGTTGGTGTTCAGCGTGGCGGATGAAGTGAAGGTGTTGGGTGAGAAGCTCGGTCATCACGATTGCCTGCAAGTGGACGGTAACACTGGCCTGCTGGATATCTCCGTAGCCGGCCGCAGCTGCATCATCGAACTGACCCAGCTCGGTTAAAACCTGTGGGAGCTGGCTTGCCTGCGATAGCGGTGTTTCAGTAGCAGATGTACTGACTGACACACCGCGATCGCAGGCAAGCCAGCTCCCACATTTGTTTCCCTCTGTTCATTCGATCTGTTTCCAACCGGCGCACCAACTTGTTACCGAACGCCCCAGCATGGCGCAAAGCCATGCCGACGCAACAAACATCCCCCGCGACAAAACTCTCCCGTAAGAAATTTCATCAACCCCCGAAGCCTTAATTTCCAAGGCCCGCACGCCCTTTCCCCAAAAATCCCAACAGCCCCCTCAGCAAGTTGGCCGCTTGATTGCATATGCTTGTATGTACAAGTAAAGATGTGTGCGTAAGAGTCCACATCGCACCAATCAAGTATGCGCATCGATCGCTGAGGAGTCTGAGTTGTGACCAAGCCTACTAAATACCGTGACGTAGAAATCCGCGCCGCCCACGGTAACAAGCTCACCGCCAAAAGCTGGCTGACTGAAGCGCCGCTGCGCATGCTGATGAACAACCTCGACCCACAAGTGGCCGAAAACCCGAAAGAGCTGGTGGTGTACGGCGGTATTGGCCGTGCGGCGCGTAACTGGGAGTGCTACGACCAGATCGTCGAAAGCCTCACCAATTTGAACGACGATGAAACCCTGCTGGTGCAGTCCGGCAAGCCGGTCGGCGTGTTCAAGACCCACAGCAACGCCCCGCGCGTACTGATCGCCAACTCCAACCTGGTGCCGCACTGGGCCAGCTGGGAACACTTCAACGAACTGGATGCCAAGGGCCTGGCCATGTACGGCCAGATGACCGCCGGCAGCTGGATCTACATCGGCAGCCAAGGCATCGTCCAGGGCACCTATGAAACCTTCGTCGAAGCCGGTCGCCAGCACTACAACAGCGACTTGACCGGGCGCTGGGTGCTCACCGCCGGCCTCGGCGGCATGGGCGGCGCGCAGCCATTGGCCGCGACCCTGGCGGGCGCATGCTCGCTGAACATCGAGTGCCAGCAAGTCAGCATCGATTTCCGCTTGGCCAGCCGCTATGTCGATGAGCAAGCCACCGACCTCGACGACGCCCTGGCGCGTATCGCCAAGTACACCAAGGAAGGCAAGGCAATCTCCATCGCCCTGCTGGGCAACGCCGCAGAAATCCTGCCGGAACTGGTCAAGCGCGGCGTGCGCCCGGACATGGTCACCGACCAGACCAGCGCCCACGACCCGCTCAACGGCTACCTGCCCGTCGGCTGGACCTGGGACGAATACCGCGCCCGCGCCAAGACCGAGCCCGCCGCCGTGATCAAGGCCGCCAAGCAGTCGATGGCCGTGCACGTCAACGCCATGCTGGACTTCCAGAAGCAAGGCATCCCGACCTTCGACTACGGCAACAACATCCGTCAGATGGCCCAGGAAGAAGGCGTGGAAAACGCCTTCGACTTCCCGGGTTTCGTTCCGGCCTACATTCGCCCGCTGTTCTGCCGTGGCATCGGCCCGTTCCGCTGGGCGGCGCTGTCCGGCGACCCGCAGGACATCTACAAGACCGACGCCAAAGTCAAAGAGCTGATCCCCGATGACGCCCACCTGCACAACTGGCTGGACATGGCGCGCGAGCGCATCAGCTTCCAGGGCCTGCCGGCGCGTATCTGCTGGGTTGGCCTGGGCCAGCGCGCCAAGCTCGGCCTGGCGTTCAACGAAATGGTGCGCAGCGGCGAGCTGTCGGCGCCGGTGGTGATCGGACGTGACCACTTGGACTCCGGCTCGGTGTCCAGCCCGAACCGTGAAACCGAAGCCATGCAGGACGGTTCCGACGCCGTGTCCGACTGGCCACTGCTCAACGCCTTGCTCAACACCGCGAGCGGCGCGACCTGGGTTTCGCTGCACCACGGTGGCGGCGTTGGCATGGGCTTCTCCCAGCACTCCGGCATGGTGATCGTCTGCGACGGTACCGACGAAGCGGCTGAGCGCATTGCCCGCGTACTGCACAACGACCCGGCCACCGGGGTGATGCGTCACGCCGATGCCGGTTACCAGATCGCCATCGACTGCGCCAAAGAGCAGGGTCTCAATCTCCCGATGATCAAGTAACTCAATGTGGGAGCTGGGCTTGTGTGGGAGCTGGCTCCCACAGAAGAACAATCGAGACACCGAACAATCCACCAGAGGTTGAACCGACATGGCTGCAAATGACACCACCCCGTTGATCGAGAAACGTTCGATCGACTACATCCCGGAAGCGGAAAGACACGGTCGTCTATTTAGCCAGTTCACCCTGTGGATGGGCGCCAACCTGCAAATCACCGCGATTGTCACCGGGGCCTTGGCCGTGGTGTTGGGCGGTGATGTGTTCTGGTCGTTGATCGGTTTGTTCATCGGCCAACTGCTGGGCGGTGGGGTCATGGCGTTGCATGCGGCGCAAGGGCCCAAATTGGGCTTGCCGCAGATGATCTCCAGCCGGGTGCAGTTTGGGGTGTATGGCGCGGCGATTCCGATCGTGCTGGTGTGCTTGATGTACCTCGGGTTCACGGCAACGGGCACGGTGTTGTCCGGCCAGGCGCTGGGCCAGTTGTTTGGCGTCAGCGACAGCGTCGGCATCCTGATTTTTGCCAGTGTCATCGTGCTGGTCACAGTGCTCGGCTACCGGGTGATTCACTTCATCGGCCGTGTCGCCAGCGTGATTGGGGTGATTGCCTTTGTTTACCTGTTCAGCCGCCTGATGAGCCAGACCGACGTGGGTGCGCTCCTGCAAATCCGTCACTTCAGCTGGAGCAGTTTCCTGCTGGCGGTGTCGCTGGCGGCGTCCTGGCAGATCGCCTTCGGCCCGTACGTGGCGGACTATTCGCGCTACCTGCCGAGCAGCACGTCGTCGGTGAAAACCTTCCTCGCGGCGGGTGCGGGCTCGGTGATCGGCGCCCAGGTGGCGATGGTCCTCGGCGTGTTTGCCGCAGCCATGTCCAATGGGCAATTCGCCGGTCACGAAGTGGCCTACATCGTCGGCTTGAGCGGTACCGGTGCCACCGCTGCGCTGCTGTATTTCAGCATCGCGTTCGGCAAGGTGACCATCTCTACGCTGAACTCCTACGGCAGCTTCATGTGCATCGCCACCATCGTCAGCGGCTTTCGTGGGCGCATGGAAGTTACGCGCATGCAGCGCCTGGTATTCGTGCTGGCCATCGTCGGCACGGCGACCCTGATCGCCTTGCTGGGCCAGCACTCGTTCCTCGGGGCGTTCAAGTCGTTCATCTTGTTCCTGCTGGCGTTCTTTACGCCCTGGAGCGCGATCAACCTGGTGGACTACTACTGCATCACCCGCGACCGCTATGACGTACCGGCGCTGGCCGATCCGAACGGTCGTTATGGCCGCTGGAACCTGCTGGGTATCAGCGTCTATGTGTTCGGTGTGCTGGTGCAGTTGCCGTTTATCTCTACCAAGTTCTACACCGGCCCCTTGGTGGCTGCCCTGGGCGATGTGGATATTTCCTGGATCATCGGCCTGGTACTGCCAGCCGCGCTGTACTACGTGTGTGCGAAAAAATGGCACGGCAGCGTGCCCGCTCAACTGATCCTGCCAACAGAGCAGGGCGCTATACCAACAACACCCGGGCTGGCGGCACAAGCCTGATGGGACGTGGACAGGGCAGGATGCCTACTGACTGCCGTAATCCATTTCAAGATTGGGAGCGTCACAACAATGAAAATGCATAAAACCCTGATGGCCACCCTGTTCTCTGCGGGCGTGCTGGCCAGTGCTGGCGCCCAGGCAGCCGGCTGGTGCGAGTCCGGCAAGCCGGTGAAATTCGCCGGGCTGAACTGGGAAAGCGGCATGTTGCTTACCGACATCCTGCAAACCGTGCTGGAAAAAGGCTACGACTGCAAAACCGACAGCCTGCCAGGCAATTCCATCACCATGGAAAACGCCCTGAGCAGCAATGACATCCAAGTGTTCGCCGAAGAGTGGGTGGGCCGCAGCGAAGTCTGGAACAAGGCCGAGAAGGCCGGCAAAGTCGTCGGCGTCGGCGCGCCGGTGGTGGGTGCGATCGAAGGCTGGTACGTGCCGCGCTACGTGATCGAAGGCGACGCCAAGCGCAAGCTGGAAGCCAAGGCGCCGGACCTGAAAACCATCGCCGACCTGGCCAAGTATTCCGCCGTGTTTAAGGACCAGGAAGAACCGTCCAAAGGCCGTTTCTACAACTGCCCGGCCGGCTGGACCTGTGAGCTGGACAACAGCGAAATGCTCAAGAGCTACGGCCTGGAAAGTTCCTACACCAACTTCCGCCCAGGCACCGGCCCGGCGCTGGATGCGGCGGTGTTGTCGAGCTACAAGCGTGGCGAGCCGATCCTGTTCTACTACTGGTCGCCGACGCCGCTGATGGGCCAGGTCGATCTGGTCAAGCTGGAAGAAAAAGCCGGCGTGGACAAGAGCGTGACCATCAAGGTCGGCCTGTCCAAGACCTTCCACGAGCAAGCCCCGGAACTGGTGGCTGTGCTGGAAAAGGTCAACCTGCCCATCGACCTGCTGAACCAGAACCTGGGCCGCATGGCCAAGGAGCGAATTGAATCGCCGAAACTGGCGAAAATTTTCCTCAAGGAACATCCTGAGGTCTGGCACGCCTGGGTGAGCGACGACGCAGCCAAGAAAATCGACGCGGCCTTGTAGGTCAAGTGTGCCCGGCTACCCTGAGGGGTTGGCCGGGTGCCTGGCCACAACCCATTGGATCGAGAGCACGATATGTTTCCTGAGAGTTTTACGTTTTCCATCGCCGACTGGGTCAACGGTTGGGTGGACTCGCTGGTCACCAACTACGGCGATGTGTTCCGGCACATCTCCGACACTCTGTTGTGGGCCATCGTCAACCTGGAAGGGCTGCTTCGCGCAGCGCCCTGGTGGCTGATGCTGGCCATCGTCGGCGGCGTCGCCTGGCATGCGACCCGCAAGGTGCTGACCACGGCGGTGATCGTCGGTTTGCTGTTCCTGGTGGGCGCGGTTGGCCTGTGGGACAAGCTGATGCAGACGCTGGCGCTGATGATGGTCGCCACGGTGATCTCGGTGCTGATCGGCATCCCGCTGGGCATCCTCTCGGCACGCAGCAACCGCCTGCGTTCGGTGCTGATGCCGCTGCTGGACATCATGCAAACCATGCCGAGCTTCGTGTACCTGATCCCGGTGCTGATGCTGTTTGGCCTGGGCAAGGTCCCGGCGATTTTCGCCACGGTGATCTACGCCGCGCCGCCGCTGATTCGCCTGACCGACTTAGGGATTCGCCAGGTAGACGGCGAAGTCATGGAAGCGATCAACGCCTTTGGTGCCAACCGCTGGCAGCAACTGTTCGGCGTGCAACTGCCGCTGGCGCTGCCAAGCATCATGGCCGGTATCAACCAGACCACCATGATGGCCCTGTCGATGGTGGTGATCGCCTCGATGATCGGCGCCCGTGGCTTGGGTGAAGACGTGCTGGTGGGCATCCAGACCCTCAACGTCGGGCGCGGCCTTGAAGCTGGCCTGGCGATCGTGATTCTCGCTGTGGTCATCGACCGCATTACCCAGGCCTATGGTCGTCCACGGCATGAGGCGAGCAAATGACTACTGTCAGCAAAATCGAAGTTAAAAATGTCTTCAAGATCTTCGGCGCCCGTTCCAAGGAAGCGCTGGCGCTGATCGGCCAGGGCAAGACCAAGGACCAGGTGCTGGCCGAGACCGGTTGCGTGGTCGGCGTCAACGACCTGTCCCTAAGCATCGGCACCGGCGAAATTTTCGTGATCATGGGCCTGTCGGGGTCCGGCAAATCCACCCTGGTGCGCCACTTCAACCGCCTGATCGACCCCACCAGCGGCGCGATCCTGGTGGACGGCGAAGACATCCTGCAACTGGACATGGAAGCCCTGCGCCAATTCCGTCGGCACAAGATCAGCATGGTGTTCCAGAGCTTCGGCCTGCTGCCCCACAAGAGCGTGCTCGACAACGTCGCCTACGGCCTGAAAGTGCGCGGCGAAAGCAAGCAGGTGTGTGCCGAGCGCGCCCTGCACTGGATCGAAACCGTGGGCCTCAAAGGCTACGAAAACAAATACCCGCACCAACTCTCCGGCGGCATGCGCCAGCGCGTTGGCCTGGCCCGCGCATTGGCGGCCGACACCGACATCATCCTGATGGACGAAGCGTTCAGCGCCCTCGACCCACTGATCCGTGCCGAGATGCAGGACCAGTTGCTGGAGCTGCAAAAGACCCTGCACAAGACCATCGTGTTCATCACCCACGACCTGGATGAAGCGGTGCGCATCGGCAACCGCATTGCGATCCTCAAGGACGGCAAGCTGATCCAGGTCGGCACGCCGCGCGAGATCCTGCATTCGCCGGCGGATGAATATGTGGACCGGTTTGTTCAGCGGCGGGCGGCGGTGGTCTGAGCCCGATTGTGTGGTGAGCCGGCTGACCCCATCGCAGGCAAGCCAGCTCCCACCTTTGAAAGTATTCACAGTTCAAAATGTGGGAGCTGGCTTGCCTGCGATGAGGCCAGTGAAGCTGCACCAGAATTGAAAAGGTATACATCCCCCTGTGGGAGCTGGCTTGCTCGCGAAGAGGCCGGCAAAGCTACGCAAGAATTAACGAAGGTATGAAGATGTCCCAGCCAACAACAATCATCATCGCCAACACCCCATTACGTTGGCAGGACGTAGTCGCCGTCGCCCGCCACGGCGCCGTCCTCGAACTCTCGGGCCAAGCCTGGGCGCGCATCGACAATGCCCAGGCCATCGTGCAACGCATCGTCACCAGCGGCGAACGCGCCTACGGCGTGAACACCGGCCTGGGCGCGCTGTGCAATGTCTCGCTCAAGGGCGAGCAACTCAGCCAGCTGTCGCGCAACACCCTGCTGAGCCACGCCTGTGGCGTCGGCCCGGTGCTCAGCGACGAACAGACCCGCGCGATCATCTGCGCCGCCGTCATCAACTACAGCCACGGCAAATCCGGCCTGCACCCGCAGGTGGTTCACGCGTTGCTGGCGCTGCTCAACCACGGCATCACGCCGCAAGTACCGTCCCAGGGCTCGGTGGGTTATTTGACCCATATGGCCCATGTCGGCGTGGCCTTGTTGGGTGTGGGCAATGTGAGCTATCGCGGCCAGATCGTTCCGGCGCAACAGGCGTTGAGCGCCGAAGGTTTGCAGCCGGTGGTGCTCGGCGCCAAGGACGGCCTGTGCCTGGTCAACGGCACGCCGTGCATGACCGGCCTGAGCTGCCTGGCCCTGGCCGATGCGCACCACTTGTTGCAATGGGCCGACGTGATCGGCGCCATGAGTTTCGAGGCCCAGCGCGGCCAGATCGATGCGTTTGACGAAGAAATCATCGCCCTCAAGCCGCACCCGGGCATGCAGCACGTCGGTATCAACCTGCGTGCGCTGCTCGACGGCAGTGAAGTGATCGCCAGCAGCAAAGGCATCCGCACCCAGGACGCGTTGAGCATCCGCTCGATCCCGCAGATCCACGGCGCCGCCCGTGACCAGGTGGACCACGCCACGCGCCAGATCGAGACCGAGCTCAACAGCGCCACCGACAACCCGCTGCTGCTCGGCACGCCGGACAAATACCGCGTGGTGTCCCAGGCCAACCCGCACGGGCAGTCGGTGGCCCTGGCGGCGGACCTGCTCGCCATCGCCATGGCCGAGATCGGCTCGGTGGCCGAACGCCGTCTGGACCGCCTGATCAACCCGCATGTCAGCGGCTTGCCGGCGTTCCTGGTGAGCAACCCCGGGGTCAACTCCGGGATGATGATCGTGCAGTACGTTGCCGCGTCCCTGTGTGGGCAAAATCGCCAGCTGGCGCAACCGGCGGTGCTCGACAACTTCGTCACCTCGGGCTTGCAGGAAGACCACCTGAGCATGGGCACCAACGCCGCGCTCAAGCTGCACCAGGTGTTGGCCAACGTCACGCAGATCCTCGCCATCGAATATTTGCTGGCGGCCCAGGCGTTCGAATTCCTGAAGGACCAGCGTTTCGGCGCCGGCACCGACCGCGCCTGGCGCTTGCTGCGCGAAGTGGTGCCGGCCTACGAACAAGACCGCTGGCTGGCGCCGGACATTGCCGCCGCCGCCCAGTTGCTCAAAGACACCGCATTACCCAATTTGCACTGATATTCAAAAGAACAATTCAAAAGGAGTAGGAATGTGACTGCGCTAAATCTGATTCCAGGCCAACTGAGCCTTGCCCAACTGCGGGCCATCTACCAGCAGCCGGTGACACTCAGCCTGGATGACAGCGCCACGGCGCAGATCGAAGCCAGTGTGGCGTGCGTGGAGCAGATTCTCGCCGAGAACCGCACCGCCTACGGCATCAACACCGGCTTCGGCCTGCTGGCCTCGACCCGCATCGCCAGCGAAGACCTGGAAAACCTCCAGCGTTCCCTGGTGCTGTCCCACGCCGCCGGTGTGGGTGAGCCCATCAGCGATGCGCTGGTGCGGTTGGTCATGGTGCTCAAGGTCAACAGCCTCAGCCGTGGCTTCTCCGGTATTCGTCGCCAGGTGATCGACGCGTTGATCGCGCTGATCAATGCCGAGGTGTACCCGCACATTCCGCTGAAAGGTTCGGTGGGTGCCTCCGGTGACTTGGCGCCGTTGGCGCACATGTCCCTCGTGCTGCTGGGCGAAGGCAAGGCGCGCTACAAGGGCGAATGGCTGGAAGCCACCGAGGCGCTGAAAGTCGCCGGCCTCACGCCGTTGACCCTCGCCGCCAAAGAAGGCCTGGCGTTGCTCAACGGCACCCAGGTCTCTACCGCCTATGCCTTGCGTGGCCTGTTTGAAGGTGAAGATTTGTTCGCCGGTGCCCTGGCGTGCGGCGCGCTCACCGTGGAAGCGGTGCTCGGTTCGCGTTCGCCATTCGACGCGCGTATTCACGCCGCGCGCGGCCAGCGGGGGCAGATCGACGCCGCCACGGCCTATCGCGACCTGCTGGGTGAAAGCAGCCAGGTGTCGCAGTCACACCAGAACTGCGACAAGGTCCAAGACCCGTACTCCCTGCGTTGCCAGCCGCAAGTCATGGGCGCCTGCCTGACCCAGTTCCGCCAGGCCGCTGAAGTGCTGGTGGTCGAAGCCAACGCCGTGTCGGATAACCCGCTGGTATTTGCCGCCGAAGGCGACGTGATCTCCGGCGGTAACTTCCACGCCGAACCGGTGGCCATGGCCGCCGACAACATGGCCCTGGCCATCGCCGAAATCGGCTCCCTCAGCGAGCGCCGTATCTCGTTGATGATGGACAAGCACATGTCCCAACTGCCGCCGTTTTTGGTGGGCAATGGCGGGGTCAACTCCGGTTTCATGATCGCCCAGGTGACCGCTGCTGCGCTCGCCAGCGAGAACAAGGCGCTGGCCCACCCGCACAGCGTGGACAGCCTGCCAACCTCCGCCAACCAGGAAGACCACGTGTCGATGGCCCCGGCGGCGGGCAAGCGCCTGTGGGAAATGGCCGAGAACACCCGTGGCGTGTTGGCGGTGGAGTGGCTTGCGGCCTGCCAGGGCCTGGACCTGCGCGAAGGCCTGAAAACCTCGCCGAAGCTGGAAAAAGCCCGCGCCATCCTGCGTGACAAAGTGGCGTTCTATGAGAAGGACCGTTTCTTCGCCCCGGACATCAACGCCGCCAGCGAACTGCTCGCCAGCCGCTGCTTGAATGAGCTGGTGCCGGCGAAGTTGCTGCCAAGCCTCTAAGGCGCAACACCGAACGGCTTCAATGTGGGAGCTGGCTTGCCTGCGATAGCGATCTGTCAGTTAAAAAATTTGCGACTGATACACCGCTATCGCAGGCAAGCCAGCTCCCACAGTTGAGCGTTCGCAGCTCAAAATTTTCTCAGGATAAGAATAATTAGGGACGAGAAATGCATCAGGAACAAGGTTTGAAACGCGGACTAAGCGCCCGACATATTCGCTTCATGGCACTGGGGTCGGCGATCGGCACCGGGCTTTTCTACGGCTCCGCCTCGGCCATCCAGATGGCCGGCCCCGCCGTGCTGCTGGCGTACCTGATCGGCGGCGCCGCGGTGTTCATGGTAATGCGCGCCCTCGGCGAGATGGCCGTGCACAACCCGGTGTCCGGCTCGTTCGGCCAGTACGCCAGCACCTACCTGGGCCCCATGGCCGGCTTTATCCTCGGCTGGACCTACGCGTTTGAAATGATCATCGTCTGCCTCGCCGATGTGACCGCGTTCGGCATTTATATGGGCTTCTGGTTTCCCGACGTCGCGCGTTGGGTCTGGGTGCTCGGCATTGTGTTTTTGATCGGCGGCCTGAACCTGTGCAACGTCAAAGTGTTTGGCGAGATGGAGTTCTGGCTGTCGCTGCTCAAGGTCGGCGCCATCGTCGCGATGATCCTCGGCGGCTTCGGCATCATGCTGTTTGGTATCCACACCGCCGGTGAAACCCAAGCCAGCGGCCTCAGCAACCTGTGGGCCCACGGCGGCTTTATGCCGAACGGCATCGGCGGCCTGATCGCCTCGTTTGCCGTGGTGATGTTTGCCTTCGGCGGCATCGAGATCATCGGCATCACCGCCGGTGAAGCCAAGGACCCGCAGCGCGTGATCCCCAAGGCGATCAACGCCGTGCCGCTGCGCATCCTACTGTTCTACGTGCTGACCTTATTTGTGCTGATGGCCATCTACCCGTGGCCGCAGATCGGCAGCCAGGGCAGCCCGTTCGTGCAGATCTTCAGCAACCTCGGCATCGGCTCGGCGGCGACCATCCTTAATATCGTAGTGATCTCGGCGGCCGTCTCGGCGATCAACAGCGACATCTTCGGCGCCGGCCGCATGATGTACGGCCTGGCCCAGCAAGGGCAGGCGCCCAAAGGTTTTGCGCAACTGTCCAAACAAGGCGTGCCGTGGATGACCGTGGTGGTGATGGCCGCCGCGCTGCTGGGTGGCGTGGTGCTCAACTACCTGATCCCGGAAAACGTGTTCCTGCTGATCGCCTCGATTGCCACCTTCGCCACCGTGTGGGTGTGGCTGATGATCCTGTTTACCCAGGTCGCCATGCGCCGCTCGATGACCCGCGAGCAGGTGGCCGAACTGAAATTCCCGGTACCGTTCTGGCCCTATGCGCCCGCGGCGGCCATCGTGTTCATGCTGTTTGTGTTTGGTGTGCTGGGTTACTTCCCGGACACCCAGGCGGCCTTGCTGGTCGGCGCCGTGTGGATCGTGCTGTTGGTGCTGGCCTACCTGCTGTGGGTCAAGCCCGCTGCCGGGCAAGCGGCCAAGGTCCATTACGACCCGGCTTTGTCTCATCGTTAATTTAGGGAGGCGTTGATGAAAACGCTTTGGCAACACTGCCACGTCGCAACCATGGCGGGCGGCAAATACTCGATCATCGAGGATGCTGCGCTGGTCACCGCAGGTCAGCTCATCGAGTGGATCGGCCCCTTGGCCGAACTGCCCCAGGGTGACTATGCGCAGGTTCATGACCTGCAAGGCGCGTGGGTCACCCCCGGGCTGATCGACTGCCACACCCACACGGTGTTTGGTGGCAATCGCAGTGGCGAATTCGAGCAGCGCCTGGAAGGCGTGAGCTATGCCGAGATCGCGGCCAAGGGCGGCGGCATTGCCAGCACCGTGCGCGCCACCCGCGCAGCGAGCGAGGATGAACTGTTCGAAAGTGCCCACAAGCGCCTGCGCAGTTTGCTGCGTGACGGCGTGACCACGGTGGAGATCAAGTCCGGTTATGGCCTGGACCTGGCCAACGAACGCAAGATGCTGCGTGTGGCCCGTCGCCTTGGCGAGGCGCTGCCGGTCACCGTGCGTGCCACGTGCCTGGCGGCCCATGCGTTGCCGCCGGAGTACAAGGACCGCGCCGACGATTACATCGAACACATCTGCCAAGAGATGCTGCCAGCCCTGGCGGCAGAAGGGCTGGTGGACGCGGTGGATGCGTTCTGCGAGTACCTGGCGTTCTCCACCGAGCAGGTCGAACGTGTGTTCAAGGTGGCCCAGCAGTTGGGCCTGCCGGTGAAATTGCACGCCGAGCAACTCTCGTCGCTGCACGGCTCCAGCCTCGCGGCGCGTTATCACGCGTTGTCGGCGGACCACCTGGAGTTCATGACCGAAGCAGACGCCATCGCCATGGCCGCCTCCGGCACCGTCGCCGTGTTGCTGCCGGGGGCGTTCTACTTCCTGCGCGAAACCCAGCTGCCGCCGATGGACGCCCTGCGCAAACACGGGGTGAAGATCGCCATCGCCAGCGACCTCAACCCCGGCACCTCGCCGGCGTTGTCGGTGCGCCTGATGCTGAACATGGCCTGCACCCTGTTCCGCATGACCCCGGAAGAAGCCCTGGCCGGCGCCACGCAACACGCCGCCACCGCGCTGGGCATGGGCGACAGCCACGGTTCCCTGGAAGTGGGCAAGGTCGCGGACTTTGTCGCCTGGCAGATTGATCGTCCCGCCGACCTGGCTTATTGGCTGGGTGGCGAGTTGGATAAACGCGTCGTGCGCCACGGCGTCGATGTCACCGTTTGAGGAGTAGGGTTGTGGATAAGGTTCTGAACTTCAAACAAGGCCGCGTGCCGCTGCTGATCAGCATGCCCCACGCGGGGCTGCGCCTGACGCCGGCGGTCGAGGCCGGGTTGATCCCCGAGGCACAAAGCCTGCCGGACACCGACTGGCATATCCCCACGTTATATGACTTTGCCGAGGCGCTGGGTGCCAGCACCTTGTCAGCCGAATATTCACGGTTCGTGATCGACCTGAACCGGCCATCCGACGATAAACCGTTGTACGCCGGCGCAACCACCGGCCTGTACCCGGCGACGCTGTTCGACGGTGTGCCCTTGTTCCGTGAGGGGCTGGAGCCGAACGAGACCGAGCGTGCCAGTTACTTGCAGAAGATCTGGGGCCCGTATCACCGCACGCTGCAAGAGGAACTGGCACGCCTCAAGGCCGAGTTCGGCTACGCCTTGCTGTTTGATGCGCATTCGATCCGCTCGGTGATCCCTCACCTGTTCGACGGCAAGCTGCCGGATTTCAACCTTGGCACCTTCAATGGCGCTGCCTGTGATCCCGCGTTGGCCAGCCAACTGGAAGCCATCTGCGCCGGGCATCCGCAGTACAGCCATGTGTTGAACGGGCGTTTCAAGGGCGGGCATATCACCCGGCATTACGGCAACCCGGCGCAGGATGTACATGCGGTGCAGCTGGAGTTGTGCCAGAGCACCTATATGGAAGAGGTTGAGCCGTTTCGCTATCGAGCGGATCTGGCTGAGCCGACGCAGGTGGTGTTGAAGCAGCTGTTGGAAGGGGTGTTGGCCTGGGGGCAGAAGCGTTACGGCTGAAATCGCTATCGCAGGCAAGCCAGCTCCCACAGTTGACCGCGTTCCAACGTTGGAATGCAGTCAAAGGTGGGAGCTGGCTTGCCTGCGATGACGGCCTTAAAGTCGCCCCAGTGCAACTGCCCGTCGCCCCAGTTCGTGTTCACCCAGGCCCCACTGGTTAAGGTTGTTGAATAACAACAGCCGAGTGAGACCACCTCCATGCAAAAAACCTTGTTGAGCCTTATCGGCGCCGCACTGTTCAGTGCACACGCCATGGCCGCCGAACCGGCCTCGTGCAAAAGCATCCGCATGGGCGTGGTCAGTTGGACCGACGTAGTCGCCACCTCCGGCATGGCCGATGTGCTGCTCAATGGCCTGGGCTACGACAGCAAACAGACCAGCGCCGTGCAGCAGATCATCTTTGCCGGCATTCGCGACAAGCGCCTGGATATCTTTCTCGGCTACTGGAAACCGGCGATGGACAACAACATCGCGCCGTTCCTTGCGGCCAAGCAGGTCAAGGTCTTTGACAAGCCCAGCCTCGCCGACGCCCAGGCGACCCTCGCCGTGCCGCAATACGTGGCCGACGCGGGCTTGAAAACCTTTGCCGATATCGCCCGCTTCAAGGACAAGCTGGGCGGCAAGATCTATGGCATCGAGCCCGGCAGCGGCGCCAACACCGATATCCAGAAAATGATCGACACCAATCACTTCGGCCTTGGCGGCTTCAAGCTGGTGGCCTCCGGTGAGGCGGGCATGCTGGCGGCGGTGCAGCGGGCGGTGAACCGCAAGGAGTTCGTAGTGTTTGTCGGTTGGACCCCGCACCCGATGAACATCAATATGAAAATGGCCTACCTCACCGGCAGTGAAGATGTGTTCGGCCCCGACGAAGGCCGCGCCACCGTGTCCACCGTCACCGCGCCGGATTTCGCCGAGCGTTGCCCCAACGCCAATCGCCTGCTGGAAAACCTCACCTACACGGCCGCCCAGGAAAGCCAGTTGATGGTGCCGATCATGGAGCGCCAGTCGCCGCAGGATGTGGCCAGGCAGTGGTTGCGTGATCATCCCGAGGATTTGCAGCGTTGGTTGACGGGAGTGACGGCGTTTGATGGCACGGATGGCGTAGCGGCTGTGCAGGCCAGCCTCAACCCTTGAAAACACCGCCGAACCAATGTGGGAGCTGGCTTGCCTGCGATAGCTATCTGTCAGTAAAAAAGTTTGTGACTGATACACCGCCATCGCAGGCAAGCCAGCTCCCACACTTGATCTCAATTGTCAGGGAGATGGATGCATGGCCGAATACCCTATTTCTTCGCAGATGCGCGCCTTCGTCGCCAAGACTGAATCCTTCACCAGCACCGACACCTCCCTGGCCGGTCTACGCCAAAACTACGACCGTATGTGCCGGGCCTTCACCCCATCCCGGCCACAAGACCTGCTCATCGAGGACTTTGCCCTGGCCGGTGTGGGCGTACGCAGTTACCTGCCATCCACCCCCACCCCACCCGACGGCTGGCCCTGCCTTCTATATATACACGGCGGCGGCTGGGTGGTCGGTGGGTTGGATTCCCACGACTTCATCTGCTTTGAACTGGCCACTGCGCTACAGGTGCTGGTGATCGCCATCGACTACCGCCTGGCCCCTGAGCACCCGTTCCCGGCGGCGTATGACGATTGCCGCCGCGTGTGGCAGGCGATCCAGGCGGGGCAGGGGCCGCACGCCATCAACCACCAGCGCCTGGTGGTGGCGGGCGATAGCGCGGGGGGCAATCTAGCGGCGGCGTTGTGCCTGGGGTTGCGCGATGACGGGCAGCCGTTGCCCTTGGCTCAAGCGCTGATCTACCCAGGGTTGGGCGGCGCGGCGGATTTGCCGTCCCGGCGTGATTGCGCGGATGCGCCGCTACTGAGCACGGCCGATACCGACGACTACCTGGCGTTGTATCTGTCAGACGGCGGGAAATCCTCGGCCTACGCCATGCCGCTGAGTGCTGAAACATTCAGCGGTTTACCCAAGGCCTTCATCGCCGTGGCCCAATTCGACCCCTTGCGCGACGACGGCAGGCTGTACGCCGAACGCTTGCAGGCGGCCGGCGTCGACACGCAGCTGTATCCCGGCAAAGGCCTGGTACACGGCTGCCTGCGGGGGCGGCGGCAGGTGGCGGAGGTGGATCAACTCTACGACTGCTTGCTGGGTTACCTGAGGAGCGAAGGGCTGACACAGGTCTAAGCGCTCAAGGACATGCTCATTGCACAATTCGGGTTTATAGTGCCAGACGGCAAAATAAAAGACGTCCCCCCAGGGATGAACCCGACCCCTTACGGAGCGCGCAATGCAGACTTGGTTTCCACAGATCAAACCCTACGCCCGGCACGATCTGGCCGTCGATGACACGCACACCCTGTACGTCGACGAAAGTGGCTCCCCCGAAGGCTTGCCCGTCGTCTTCATCCACGGTGGCCCTGGCGCCGGTTGCGATGCCAACAGCCGCTGCTATTTCGACCCGAACCTGTATCACATCGTCACCTTCGACCAGCGTGGCTGCGGGCGTTCCACCCCGCGCGCGAGCCTGGAAAACAACACCACCTGGGACCTCGTCGCCGACCTTGAGCGCATCCGCGAACACCTGGGCATCGACAAATGGGTGCTGTTCGGCGGTTCCTGGGGCTCGACCCTGGCCCTGGCCTACGCGCAAACCCACCCCGAGCGTGTGCTTGGCCTGATCGTGCGCGGCATCTTCCTCGCCCGCCCGCAGGACATCGAATGGTTCTACCAGGCCGGTGCCAGCCGCCTGTTCCCGGATTACTGGCAGGACTACCTCGCGCCGATCCCGGTGGAGGAGCGCCACGACATGATCGCGGCCTACCACAAGCGTCTCACCGGCAACGACCAGATCGCCCAGATGCACGCGGCCAAGGCCTGGTCCGGCTGGGAAGGGCGCATGCTCGGCCTGTGCCCGAGCCCGCAGCATGTGGAGCGGTTTTCCGAGCCGCAGCGCGCGCTGTCGATTGCACGGATCGAATGCCACTACTTCACCAACAACTCCTTCCTGGAGCCCAACCAGCTGATCCGCGACATGCACAAGATCGCCCATCTGCCTGGCGTAATCATCCATGGCCGCTACGATATGATCTGCCCGTTGGATAACGCCTGGGAGCTGCATCAGGCGTGGCCCAACAGTGAATTGCAGGTGATTCGCGAGGCCGGGCATGCGGCATCCGAGCCCGGTATTACCGATGCGTTGGTGCGTGCGACCGGCGAGATGGCCCGGCGCCTGCTCGATCTGCCGCCCGAAGAAGCATGAAGGGCCTGTTGCAGCGGGTGCGCGGCGCCCGGGTCGAGGTAGCGGGGGAAGTTGTCGGGGCCATCGACCAGGGTTTGCTGGTGCTGGTGGCCGTCGAGCCGGGCGACACGCCCGAGAGCGCCGACAAACTCTTGCACAAGCTGCTTAACTATCGGGTGTTCAGCGACGATGAGGGCAAGATGAACCTGTCGTTGAAGGACATCGACGGCGGTTTGCTGCTGGTATCGCAGTTCACCCTGGCGGCGGACACCAAGAGCGGGTTGCGGCCGAGCTTCTCCACGGCGGCCCCTCCGGCCTTGGGCGCGGCGCTTTTCGAACATTTGCTGGTACAAGCGCAACAATTGCATGGCAAGGTGGGCTCGGGGCGTTTTGGCGCCGATATGCAGGTGCATTTGGTCAATGATGGCCCTGTGACCTTCCTGCTCCAGACATGAATGTATTAAAAACGACTTTTAATGCCTAAAAACGCAGTATTTCACTACAAATACTTCGTTGCCCCTGATGCGTTGTCTCGCGGGCTACTAGATAATCGCGCGCTACGGGGATCAGCGTTGTTTGGTCCATTTTTGACTTAGGTAGAGACTTGTCCGACTGCCAATGGGGAATCATTTTGCCCCAGGGGAGTCGGAACAATGCTCGCCAACCTGGCATATAGATAGCTGGCCGTTGGTTTTTTGATCTGTTTTCGGCGAGGGTTGCTCGTGATTGTTAGTCCCTGTAATGCACCAAAATTGTCTGCCAAACGGTTACGAAACGCACTGGTGACGGGCTCTGCCCTGTTTTGCCTGTTCGGCGCGGGTCAACTGTGGGCATTCAGTCTGGATGATGTGTCGGCCAAGGCTAAAGAGCTGGCCGGGCAGAAATACGAAGCGCCGCGCAGCAATCTGCCGAACGAATTCCGCGAAATGAAATTCGCTGATTACCAGAAGATTCGTTTCCGCAACGAAAAAGCCGAGTGGGCCGACCAGAACACCCCATTCAAGCTGTCCTTCTATCACCAGGGTATGCACTTCGATACGCCGGTGAAAATCAACGAAGTCACGGCCGACAGCGTCAACGAAATCAAATACGACGCATCGCGTTTCGATTTCGGCGACATGAAGCTTGATCCAAAAGCCACCGAACAACTGGGTTATGCCGGTTTCCGTGTGCTGTACCCGATCAACAAGGCCGACAAGCAAGACGAAATCATGACCATGCTCGGCGCCAGCTACTTCCGCGTCGTCGGCAAGGGCCAGGCTTATGGCTTGTCTGCCCGTGGCATGGCGATCGACACGGCGTTGCCGTCCGGCGAAGAATTCCCGCGTTTCACCGAGTTCTGGATCGAGCGTCCGAAGCCGGGTGAAAAGCAGCTGGTGATCTTTGCCCTGCTGGATTCCCCACGTGCCACCGGTGCGTATCGCCTGACCCTGCGTCCGGGCACCGACACCATTGTCGACGTGAAATCCCAGATGTACCTGCGCGACAAGGTCAGCAAGCTGGGCGTGGCCCCGCTGACGAGCATGTTCCTGTTCGGCGCGAACCAGCCGTCCAAGGTGCTCAACTACCGTCGTGAGTTGCACGATTCCAGCGGCCTGTCGATCCATGCCGGCAACGGCGAGTGGATCTGGCGCCCACTGAACAACCCTAAACACCTGTCGGTCAGCAACTTCACCGTTGAAAACCCGAAAGGTTTCGGCCTGCTGCAACGTGGCCGCGATTTCAGCCACTACGAAGACCTCGACGACAACTACGACAAGCGCCCTAGCGCCTGGATCGAGCCTGAAGGCGACTGGGGCAAGGGCTCCGTTGACCTGGTAGAGATCCCGACCGCCGACGAAACCAACGACAACATCGTTGCCTTCTGGAGCCCGGCCGAGCTGCCTAAACCGGGCGAGCCGCTGGACGTCGCCTACCGCCTGCACTGGACCATGGATGAAAAGTCCCTGCATCCGGCCGACAGCGCCTGGGTCAAGCAGACCCTGCGCTCCACCGGTGACGTGAAGCAGTCCAACCTGATCCGTCAGCCGGACGGCAGCGTGGCCTACCTGGTGGACTTCGAGGGCCCGTCCCTCAAGGCACTGCCGGCGGACGCCCCGGTGCGCAGCCAAGTGAGTGTTGGCGACAACGCTGAAGTGGTTGAAAACAGCGTGCGCTACAACGAGCACACCAAAGGCTGGCGCCTGACCCTGCGCATGAAGATCAAGGACGCAGGCAAGCCGACCGAAATGCGTGCGGCCCTGGTGCAGGACATCGTCAAGCCTGAGCCTGAGAAGGTTTCGACCCAGGTGCTCAAGGCCGACAAGGTCCTGGCCAAGCAACACGAGAAGCAGGCCAAGAAAGACGCGAAAGACGCGAAAGACAAGCAGCCAGAAGCTGCCCCAGCCACACCGGAGCCGATCAAGACCGAACAAGTCCTGACCGAGACCTGGAGCTATCAGTTGCCTGCCGATGAGTAATTCCCAAGCCACGCCAGAGACTCTGCAAGAGTACCTGGCGCACCTGCCGATGACGGCCGAGCAGCGCGCCGAGCTGGCGGGCTGCAAGTCTTTCAGCGAGTTGCACGAACGCTTGTCGTCGTCCACCTTCGACGCACCGACCGACGCCGCCCAAGCGTCGGTGGGCTCTCGGCTGCTGCTCAACAGCGCCGAAGAACTGCAAGACGCCGAAATGCTCGTGCTCGATGCTGAAGGCCGTGTGTGCCTGAAAGCCACGCCGCCGATCCGTCGGACCAAAGTGGTGCCCGAGCCTTGGCGCACCAATATCCTGGTGCGCGGTTGGCGCCGGATGACCGGTCGCACCAACCCGCCGAAGCCGCCGAAGGACGAACGTGTACTGCCGGCTGCGCGCTGGCGGACCGTGGGCTCGATCCGTCGCTACATCCTGCTGGTGCTGATGCTCGGCCAGACCATCGTCGCCGGCTGGTACATGAAAGGCATCATGCCGTACCAGGGTTGGTCGCTCGTTGACTTCGACGAAATCCGCAACCAGACCCTGCTGCAAACCGCTACCCAGGTGCTGCCGTACGCCCTGCAAACCAGCATCCTGATCATGTTCGGGATCTTGTTCTGCTGGGTGTCGGCGGGTTTCTGGACCGCGTTGATGGGTTTCCTGGAACTGCTGACCGGTCACGATAAATACCGCATCTCCGGTAAAAGTGCCGGTGACGAGCCGATTCCGAAAGACGCCCGCACCGCGCTGGTCATGCCGATCTGCAACGAAGACGTGCCCCGGGTATTCGCCGGTCTGCGCGCCACCTTCGAATCGGTGGCAGCCACGGGCGACCTGGACCGCTTCGACTTCTTCGTGCTCAGCGACAGTAATGACGCCGACATCTGCATCGCCGAACAGCAAGCCTGGCTCGACGTGTGCCGCGAAGCCGGTGGTTTCGGCAAGATCTTCTATCGCCGCCGTCGCCGTCGCGTCAAACGCAAAAGCGGCAACCTCGACGACTTCTGCCGTCGCTGGGGCGGTGACTACAAGTACATGGTCGTTCTCGACGCCGACAGCGTGATGAGCGGCGAGTGCCTGACCAGCCTGGTGCGCCTGATGGAAGCCACGCCGGATGCCGGGATTATCCAGACCGCGCCGCGTGCGTCGGGCATGGACACCCTGTATGCGCGCATGCAGCAGTTCGCCACCCGCGTGTACGGCCCGCTGTTTACCGCCGGCCTGCACTTCTGGCAGCTGGGTGAATCCCACTACTGGGGTCACAACGCAATCATCCGTATGCAGCCGTTCATCGAACACTGCGCCCTGGCGCCGTTGCCGGGCAAAGGCGCGTTTGCCGGTGCGATCCTCTCCCACGACTTCGTCGAAGCCGCGCTGATGCGCCGTGCCGGCTGGGGCGTGTGGATTGCCTACGATCTGCCGGGCAGCTACGAAGAACTGCCGCCGAACCTGTTGGACGAACTCAAGCGTGACCGTCGCTGGTGCCACGGCAACCTGATGAACTTCCGCCTGTTCCTCGTCAAAGGCATGCACCCGGTACACCGCGCGGTGTTCCTCACCGGCGTGATGTCGTACCTGTCGGCACCGTTGTGGTTCTTCTTCCTGGTGCTCTCGACGGCGTTGCTTGCGGTGAACACCCTGATGGAACCGCAGTACTTCATGGCCCCGCGCCAGTTGTACCCGCTGTGGCCGCAATGGCATCCCGACAAGGCGGTGGCGCTGTTCTCTACCACCATCGTGCTGCTGTTCCTGCCAAAACTGCTGAGCATCATCCTGATCTGGGCCAAGGGCGCGAAAGAGTTCGGCGGCAAGTTCAAGGTGACCCTGTCGATGCTGCTGGAGATGCTGTTCTCCATGCTGCTGGCGCCGGTGCGGATGATCTTCCACACCCGTTTCGTCCTGGCCGCGTTCCTCGGCTGGGCCGCAACCTGGAACTCCCCACAGCGTGACGACGACTCCACGCCGTGGAGCGAAGCGGTCAAGCGCCACGGTCCGCAAACCGTGCTGGGCTTCCTGTGGGCACTGTTGGTGGTGTGGCTGAACCCGAGCTTCCTGTGGTGGCTGGTGCCGATCGTCGGTTCGCTGATGCTGTCGATCCCGGTGTCGGTGATTTCCAGCCGGGTCAAGCTGGGCCTCAAGTCCCGTGACGAGAGCCTGTTCCTGATTCCTGAGGAATACAATCCGCCGCAGGCGCTGCTGTCCACCGAGAAGTACACCCACGAAAACCGTTGGCATGCGCTCAACGACGGCTTTGTACGCGCCGTGGTCGACCCGCAGCAGAACGCCCTGGCCTGTGCCCTGGCGACTTCCCGTCACCGCGAAGCGGAGCCGATCGAGTACCTGCGCGCCGAGCGTGTGCGCCATGCGTTGAAAGTCGGCCCTGCCGGCCTCAACAACGGCGAACGCGTGGCCTTGCTCAGTGACCCGGTCGCCCTGGCTCGCCTGCACGAGCAGGTCTGGAGCGAAGGGCATGCCGAGTGGCTGGGGGCGTGGCGTGAATCGATCAAGGCTGATCCGCACGCACCGTTGCTGCCGCTGCAACCGCAAGTCTCCCAGGCCCAACCGGCCTGATTCAGACGCCCCCGGGGGCTCACTCCGGGGGCATTTGAAACGCTGGTCCTACAGCGTTTCGCGCTTCTTCCTGTTAGCGCTAACTCCTTGTTATTTCGAAACAAAAGACCCTTGGCCGAGGCGTATTGCCGTGCCTGTGGCTGGGTTAGCATCGCCCCGCAAATTTGACTGGTCACGGGGATATTCATGTTCAAAAGGTATTGTTCGGCATTGCTGGTTGGCGCTGTCACAGTGATTTACGGTGGCCTGCTGTCTGCCGGCGCCCTGGATGACGCCGTGCGGCGTGGCGTACTCAAGGTGGGGACCACGCCCACCTATGTGCCCTTTGAAATGACCGACCGACAGGGGCGTATCGTCGGTTTTGAGATCGACTTGCTCCACGCCATGAGCCGTGCCCTGGACGTTGAACTGGAGTTGGTTGCGGTGCCCTACACGGAGCTGCTGCCGGGGCTGCTGGCGAAACGCTTCGACCTGATCGGCAGCGGCATGACCGTCACCCAGCAACGCAATCTCAAGCTGAATTTCAGCGATGCCTTCATGGTGGTGGGCCAGACCGTGTTGCTGCATCCCAGCCTGGCGGGCAAGGTCACCAGCATCGAAGAGCTGGATGAAGCGGGCTACCGGATCGCGGCCACGGAAGGCACCACCGGGGAGCTGGCGGCGCAACGGTTCCTGGGGGCGGCCCGGCTCAGCAGTTACACCACCCCGGAAGAAGGCGTGCGGCAAGTGGTGGAGGGCAAGGCTGATGCGTTTGTCCACGACGCGCCCTATAACCTGATCGCCATCAGCCGGCCGGAAAACGCCAGCCTGTTTGCCCTCGAACAACCCTTCACCTATGAGCCCCTGGCGTTCGGCCTGAAAAAGGGCGATTACGACAGCCTCAACTGGATCAATCACTTCCTCAACCAGGTGGCCCAGGACGGCACCTATGATCGGCTGCACGACAAGTGGTTCAAGGACACGGCCTGGATGTCGGACGTTGAGTGAAAGTCATAACTGCTTACACATCAGTCGATTGCCGGGCACAGGTGCTGAAGCGTCTACCCTTGCGCTTCCCCCGGATTTTGTGGGGCTTTTCTGACATACGCCGACAACAAATACCTGTGAAACCTTTGTGACAGGCAGCGAGTGGGTTAGGATCGCATCCCGTTATGGTGCAGCCCTTTTGCGCGCCGACCTTATAAGAATCGTTCAGGGGACTTGATGATGAAAAAGTATCTTTCGATGCTGCTGCTCGGCGTCACCGCGCTGGTCGCGGCCAATGCGGCCCAGGCCGGTGCGATCGACGATGCGGTCAAGCGCGGCACGCTGAAAGTCGGCATGGACCCGACCTACATGCCGTTCGAAATGACTGACAAGCGCGGTGAAATCATCGGCTTCGAAGTGGACATCCTCAAGGCCATGGCCAAGTCCATGGGCGTCAAGCTGGAGCTGGTGTCCACCGGTTACGACGGCATCATCCCGGCCTTCCTGACCGGCAAGTTCGACATGATCGGCAGCGGCATGACCCTGACCCAGGAACGCAACCTGCGCCTGAACTTCAGCGAACCGTTCATCGTGGTCGGCCAGACCCTGCTGATCCGCAAGGACCTGGAAGGCACCGTCAAGTCCTACAAAGACCTGAACGACGAGAAATACCGCCTGACCTCCAAGCTGGGCACCACCGGTGAGATGGTCGCCAAGAAGCTGATCTCCAAAGCCAAGTACCACGGCTATGACAATGAGCAAGAAGGCGTGCTGGACGTGGTCAACGGCAAGGCCGATGCCTTTGTGTATGACGCGCCGTACAACGTGGTGGCCGAGAAGAAAGTCGGTAACGGCAAGCTGGTGTTCCTTGAAGAACCGTTCACCTTCGAACCCCTGGCGTTTGGCCTGAAAAAAGGCGATTACGACAGCATCAACTTCATCAACAACTTCCTGCACCAGATCCGTAACGACGGCACCTACGATCGCATCCATGACAAGTGGTTCAAGAGCTCCGAGTGGCTCAAGGACATGGAATAAGGCTCTAGACCGAGTTGCCTGTATCGCAGGCAAGCCAGCTCCCACATTTGACCGTGTTCACACAGCAAAATGTGGGAGCGGGCTTGCCCGCGATGGCGGCCTCACAGGCAACACACATCGCGGAAAGTTAAATGAAACAGAAAAAAGCCCAATGGCCCTGGCACCTGCTGACTGTAGTCGTGCTGGTTGGCCTGGCCGGTGCCTTGTACTACGCCACCTCGTTGATGTCCTACGAGTGGCGCTGGAACCGCGTACCGCAGTACTTCGCCTACCAGGCTGAAACGTCCCAGCGCGCAGCGGATATTTCCACCGTGGTCGAGTTGGTGCGTAAAGGCGACGTCGCCGAAGTGACCCTGCGCAACGATGCGGGCGCCGAGCAAAAGCTGACCGTGGCTGACAACAGCCTGCAAGTGGCGCGCGGCGATGACGTGGCCGAAGGCGACGTGATCGGCGTGACCCGGCATTGGGCGTTGGGCCCGTTGATGTGGGGCTTGTGGACCACGCTGTGGCTGTCGGTGGTGTCTGGCATCCTCGGGCTGGCGATCGGCTTGGCGACCGGTTTGTGCCGGCTGTCCAATAATCCGACTTTGCGCGATCTGTCGACGATCTACGTCGAACTCGTGCGCGGAACGCCGCTGTTGGTGCAGATCTTCATCTTCTATTTCTTTATCGGCACGGTGCTCAACCTGTCCCGGGAGTTTGCCGGGATCGCCGCGCTGTCGCTGTTCACCGGTGCTTACGTGGCAGAGATCGTGCGCGCGGGTGTGCAGTCGATCACCCGTGGCCAGAACGAAGCCGCCCGCTCCCTGGGCCTGAGCGCCAGCCAGTCGATGCGCCATGTGGTGTTGCCGCAGGCGTTCAAACGCGTGCTGCCGCCGTTGGCCGGGCAATTTATCAGCCTGGTGAAAGACACCTCGCTGGTCTCGGTGATCGCCATTACCGAGCTGCTCAAAAGCGGCCGTGAAGTGATCACCACCTCGTTTTCGCCGTTTGAAATCCTGTTCTGCGTCGCAGGCTTGTACCTGCTGATCAACCTGCCGCTGTCGAAAATGGCCAGCCGGCTTGAGCGGAGGCTCGCGCAAAGTGATTGAAGTCCGCGATCTGGTAAAAGTCTTCGACACCCGTGGCCATGTGGTGCGCGCGGTGGACCACGTCACCACTCAGGTGGCCAAAGGTGAAGTGCTGGTGGTGATCGGCCCGTCGGGTTCCGGCAAGTCCACCTTTCTGCGCTGCCTCAATGGCCTGGAAGAATTCGACTCGGGTTCGGTGAGCATCGACGGCCTGCAACTGGCCGACCCGAAGACCGACGTGAACGCCTATCGCCGCGAAGTCGGCATGGTGTTCCAGCACTTCAACCTGTTCCCCCACATGACCGTGCTGGAAAACCTCTGTCTGGCGCAAAAGGTCGTGCGCAAGCGCGGCAAGAAAGAGCGTGAGGCCAAGGCTCTGGCGTTGCTGGAAAAGGTCGGCATTGCGCAAAAGGCCAATGAATTCCCGTCGCGCCTTTCTGGTGGCCAACAGCAACGGGTCGCGATTGCCCGCGCGTTGGCCATGGAACCCAAGGTGATGCTGTTCGATGAGCCCACCTCGGCGCTGGACCCGGAAATGGTCGGCGAAGTGCTGGACGTGATGAAGACCCTGGCCCTGGAAGGCATGACCATGGTCTGCGTCACCCACGAAATGGGCTTTGCCCGTGAAGTGGCCGACCGGGTGCTGTTCTTCGACCACGGCAAACTGCTGGAAGACGCGGCTCCGGCCGAGTTCTTCGATGCGCCGAAAGACCCGCGCGCCCAGGCGTTCCTGCGTCAGGTCCTATAACCTGAACTTGCCCACCAGCGCCTGCAAGTCCACGCTCAATCGCGTCAACTGAACACTCGCCGCCGCCGTTTCTTCACTGGCGGCGGCGGTCTGTTCGGACACATCGCGCACCTTCAACACACTGCGATTGATCTCTTCGGCCACCGCGCTTTGCTCCTCGGCTGCGGCGGCTATCTGCGGGTTCATTTCCTGGATGATCGATACGGTGCGGGCGATCTCGGCCAACGCTTCACCGGCGTCGCGGGTCAGGCTGACGCTGTTGTCGGTCAGGTTGCGACTGCTGTCCAAGCGGCTGGCGACCTGCCGCGTACCGTTGTGCAGGCGCTGGATCAGGCCTTCGATTTCCTCGGCGGACTCCTGGGTACGCTGGGCCAGGCTGCGGACTTCGTCGGCGACTACGGCAAAGCCTTCGCCGGCACTGCCGGCACGTGCCGCTTCGATGGCGGCGTTCAAGGCCAGCAGGTTGGTCTGCTGGGACACCGACTTGATCACCTCCAATACGCTGCCGATCTGCTCGCTCTCTTGCTGCAACGCGGCCATGGCCTGGCTGGAGAGCGCCATTTCATTGGCCAACTGACCAATCTGCTCAACCGCCCGGCCGACCACCGTGTCGCCAGCATCTGCCTGGCGGTCTGCCTCGGTGGCGGCGACAGAGGCCTCTTCGGCATGCCGCGCAACCTCCTGGGCCGTGGCGAGCATCTCGTTCATCGCCGTGGCCACCTGATCGGTCTCGTCCTTTTGCCGGTTGATCCCGTCGCGGGTCTGTTCGGTGACGCTTGATAGTTGCGCCGCCGCACTGGCGATCTGCCGGGCGCTGTCGCCGATACCGCTGATCAGGGTGCGCAGGTTGCCCGTCATTTGGCCGATGCTCTGTTGCAGCCTGCCCAATTCGTCGCGGCGCTCTACGTTAATGTCGTGGCTCAGGTCGCCCTTGGCGATTCGATTGGCCACCACCAGGGTCTCGCGCAGCGGGATGGCAATTTGCCGGGCGATCCACCAGGCCGCCAGGGCGCCCAGCAGCAGGGCGGTGACCGTTACGCCGATGAGCAACGTGCGGGTGTGCTCGGCCTCTTTTTCGCGTTTCAGCGTCTGCCCCCGGCTGAGCAAATCACTGTGCTCCAGTAGCTCGTCGAGTTGGCGTTCAAAGCGGTTCTGCACGGTTTCCGTGTTGAGTTGGGCCTCTTTGAGTTTCAACAGTTGCTCGCGGTAATTGGCCAGGTCGGTCTTGAGCAACACGGCATCGACCGGCAGTTGGAGGACTGCCGCCTGTGCGGCCTCCAGGGCCGTCAGTGCGTTGTTCACCGCCTCCGCATAGGCATCCAGTGACGCAGCCGCCCAGGCAGGGCTCTGGGTACGGTCTTCGGCCTGTTCCATGGCATGACGCAGGTTTTCGATGGTGTCCAGGGCCTTCTGATCGTTCTGGTCAGGCAATTCGCTGGCGACCTGGGCGAGTGCATCGCTGGCCTGGAAGGTGATTTTCTTCAGCGGGCTGCGGGAGTCTTCGCGCTGCTGGATCAGCGGAGGCAGTTGTGCAAGGGCGCTCTTGAATCCGTCGACCAGGTGCAGACTGTCCTGCACGCGTTGCAGGTCAGCCGGGTCTTTGAGGTGGCTTGAGAGGTAAGCGAGGTGCTGTTCGACCTGCTCGACCCGGGCGGCTACTTTGCCCAGGCTGGCAGTGTCGGTCAGGGTGCGATACACGATACGGTCCGCGCGCATGGCCTCGGCGACAACCGCCAGTTGTCCCAGTGTCGTCAGGTTGCTTGAGCGAAACAGCACGGCATTCAGGGCTTGCCAGCCGGTCACGGCGATGGCGAGGCTAAGTATCAGGACTTGTCCGAAACCCAAGGCGAGCTTCAGGCGGACATTGGCGTTGTCCAGCAAATGGGTCAGCCGAGGAAACATGATTAACCTCCGAATCTGAAAAAGCGTTTCGTAACAAGACAAACGCTAATTCGATTCGGAGTGATGCCGGGCTGATAACTACGTAGGAAATTTCACAAATGGTTGGTTATGTGCGGAAACGTCCGACCAGGGTTTGTAGGTAAATACCCAGGCGAGCCAGTTCGGCACTGGACGCGGCGGTCTCTTCGCTGGCCGACGACGTCTGCTCAGACACATCCCGTACGTTCAGCACGCTGCGGTTGATCTCTTCGGCCACGGCGCTCTGTTGTTCGGCGGCGGTGGCGATCTGCGAGTTCATCGCCTGGATCGTCGAGACTGTGCGCGTGATATTGCCCAGTGCGGCGCCGGCGCGGCGGGTCAACTCGACACTGCTGTCGGTGAGGCCACGGCTGTTGTCCATGATGGTCGCCACCTGCTGGGTGCCGCTTTGCAGGCCGACGATCAGTTCTTCGATCTCTTCGGTGGATTTCTGCGTGCGCTGGGCCAGGCTGCGCACTTCATCGGCCACCACTGCGAAGCCACGTCCGGCTTCACCGGCGCGGGCGGCTTCGATCGCGGCGTTGAGGGCCAGCAGGTTGGTTTGCTGGGCCACGGACTTGATCACATCGAGCACACTGCCGATCTTGTCGCTTTCGCGCTTGAGGTGGCCCATGGCCTCGGTGGAGTTGCCGACTTCGGTGGCCAGGCGTTCGATCTGGGCGATGGCTTCGCCGACCACTTTGTCGCCTTCGCGGGCTTGCTGGTCAGCGGCGACCGCCGCTTCGGAAGCTTCCTCGGCGTTGCGCGCCACTTCCTGCACAGTTGCGGCCATTTCATTCATGGCGGTGGCGACCTGGTCGGTCTCGACCTTCTGGCTGTTGACCCCGGCGCTGGTCTGTTCGGTCACGGCCGACAGTTGCTCGGCGGCGCTGGCGATCTGGGTCACGCCGTCGCTGATGCCACCGATCAACTCACGCAGGCCCACGGTCATGCTTTGCATGGCGCGTTGCAGTTGGCCCAGTTCGTCCTGGCGCGCGGAGTCGAGGTTGTGGCTCAGGTCGCCGGAGGCCACGCGCTCGGCGACTTTGAGGGTCTGGTTCAGCGGGATGATGATCTGGCGAGTGATGGCCCAGGCCGCGATCAGGCCGAAGACCAGCGCCAGCACGGTGGCCAGCGCCAACAGCTGCTTGGCTTGTGCGGCATCGGTGTCACGGACCACGGTTTGCGACACGGTGAGTTTTTTGCTGCGGTCGAGCAGGATGTCGCCCTGCTCGGCCATGATTTTCATCGCTGCGGCGGTGGCCACCTGGGAGTCGCGGTACTGGCTGACAGCCGCGCGGTAGGCTTGCAGCGAAACGCTGGCCTGTTGCAGGTTGGTTGAGTATTGATCAGGGATCTGGCCGTTCAGGCTGGTGATTTTCTTCAGGGCGTTGTCGATGGCATCCAGTGCGGGCTGCTCGGCTTCGACCTTGCCGCTGTAGGTGTAGCCGCGCACCTGGAAGCGTGCCTGTTGAATCAGCTTGCTCAGGTCCACCACGCTGTTGAACTGGCTGACGCTGTCGCCTTGCAGCAGGGCTTTCTCGATCTCGCCGACCTTGACCACCGCGTTGTCGGCGGTGTCGCCCAGCTTGCTGCGCGCGTTTTCACGGTTGGCACCGGCCTGGACCATGGCCTCGAAGGCGCGACGGTATTGATCGACGGCGACCAGTTGGTCGTCCACCAAGCGGTTGTCGGCGGGCTGATCGATGAGGGTGTCGGCGGTTTTCAGGCCGGCTTCCAGTTGCACCAGCAGCGCGTTGACGGCGGCGGGGCCTTGTTCGCCACGGCGCATTTCGTAGTCCAGGCGCGCCAGTCGCAAGTCTTTGGTCAGCTCATTGACGCTGGAGATGAAACCCAGCTTGTCGCCTCGGCTGATCACGCCGCTGAGGCCGCTCCAGCCGGTGAAGGTGATCATGAGCGTGAGCAGTAAGACTAGGCCGAAACCTACACCCAGCTTGGATTTGACGCTGACATTCCCCAGCTTTTCGGCTAACCAACGATACATGCTGCGAACTCCCCTGGAACAAGGCTTGGACTTATTCAGAGAGTATCGGCATGTGTCGGGGATTCTGTAGCGACGCAGGTCAACTGTGGGAGCTGGCTTGCCTGCGATAGCGGTGTGTCAGCAGTCAATGTGCAAGCTGACCCACCGCTATCGCAGGCAAGCCAGCTCCCACACAAGCCAGTTCCCACATGGAGACTGCGGTGTTGTTTGGGTTAGAACAGGCGGGCGAGCAGGGCAGTGACGGCGGTTTCAACCCGCAGGATGCGCGCGCCCAACTGCACCGGTTGCAGGCCAGCCTTGGCCAGCAGGTCCACCTCATAGGGAATCCAGCCACCTTCCGGGCCGATGGCCAGGGTCACCGGCTCATCCAACCCACGCGGGCAAGGCGGGTACTCGCCGGGATGGCCGATCAAGCCCAGGGTGCCTGCGGCCATGGCCGGCAGGCGGTCTTCGACGAACGGCTTGAAGCGCTTCTCGATAATGATTTCGGGCAGTACCGTGTCCCGCGCCTGTTCCAGGCCGAGGATCAGTTGCTCGCGAATCGCCTCGGGCTCCAGGAACGGGGTCTGCCAGAAGCTTTTTTCCACACGATAACTGTTGAGCAGCACAACTTTGGGCACACCCATGGCCGCCACGGTTTGCAGGACCCGGCGCAGCATTTTCGGGCGGGGCAGGGCCAGCAGCAACGTCAGCGGCAGTTTCGCCGGCGGCGGTTGGTCGAAGCTGACTTGCAGCTCCGCCTCACTGGCCTCCAGGCGCAACAGCTGGGCATTGCCCATCAGCCCGCCAATACGGCCGACGCGCAGACTGTCGCCGACGGCGGCGCGGTGGACTTCCTGCATATGCACCAGGCGCCGGTCACGCAGCACCACACGGTCGGCCGCGATGAAGTCGGCCTCCTCAAGCAGCAGCAGGTTCACGGCTGGGTCGCTGGCGGCTGGTCGTCGTCGGCTGGCTGATCATCCGGGTGGTCGCCACGCTTGGTGATCAGGCTGCTGAACAGGATGCCGATCTCGAACAGCATCCACATCGGCACGGCCAGCAGGGTCTGCGAGAAGATGTCCGGCGGCGTGAGGATCATGCCGACCACAAAGCAGCCGATGATCACGTACGGGCGGATCTTCTTCAGGTACGCCACGTTGACCACGCCGATCCACACCAGCAGCACCACGGCCACGGGGATTTCGAAGGCCACGCCAAAGGCGAAGAACAGCGTCATCACGAAGTCGAGGTAGCTGGTGATGTCGGTCATCATTTCCACGCCAGCCGGTGTAGCAGCGGCGAAGAATTTGAAGATCAGCGGGAACACCAGGAAGTAGGCGAACGCCATGCCGGTGTAGAACAGGCAGATGCTCGACACCAGCAACGGCACGGCGATGCGCTTCTCATGCTTGTACAGGCCCGGTGCGATAAAGCCCCAGATCTGATGCAGGATCACCGGGATCGCGAGGAACAGCGAGACCATCATCGTCAGCTTCAACGGCGTGAGGAACGGCGACGACACATCGGTGGCGATCATCGTCGCGCCGGCCGGCAGGTACTGGCGCAGGGGCGTGGAGACGAAGGTGTAGATCTGCTGGGTAAAGGCGAACAACCCGGCAAAGATGATGAAGATCGCCGCTACGCAACGCAGCAGGCGGGTACGCAGCTCGGTGAGGTGCGAGACCAGCGGCATATGCTGGTCGTTTTCCGGTTTATCAGCGCTCATGGGGCTCGCGGCGGCAATGTAGGGTCATGGGGAGCAGGCGCCGCGACGGGCGCCGGTGCTGGCTCGGTGGGCGCGGCGGGGGTGGTTTCAACAACAGGCGCAGCGGGGGCGGGCGCGATGCTGTGTTCGGCCACAGGCTCGACCGGCTTGGCCGGCTCCTGCACCGGCGAGAGGATCTTGCGGGCCTCTTGCTCCAGCGACAGGATGTGTTCGTTGTGCAGCTGTCGGCGGATCTCGTCGGCGCCGATTTCCCGTTCAACTTCCTGTTTGATCGCGTTGAAACTGCGTTTCAGGCGCCCGATCCACAGGCCGGCCGTGCGTGCGGCACCGGGCAGGCGTTCCGGCCCCAGTACCAACAAGGCCACGAGGCCGACGAGCAGCAGTTCAGAGAAGCTGATACCAAACATTAGTCAGTGCTCACGAGTCTTTGCGGGTCGGCTCTTCGACTTTCTCAGCCTGCACGTCGAAGGTACGACGCTCGGTGATCGGCTGGGCGGCCTGCGGGTGCACAGGCTGCGCCGGTGGCACTGGGTTGGCGGCCGGGTCGGCCGGTTTTTCGTCGTCGTTCATGGCTTTACGGAAGCCCTTGATCGATTCGCCGACGTCGGTACCGAGGTTCTTGAGTTTCTTGGTGCCGAATACCAATACCACCACCACCAGAATGACGATCCAGTGTTTCCAGTCAAAAATACCCATGCTGCAAATCCTCAGTAAAAGTTATTCAGGCGGACGGGCGTGAAGCCTTTTCGGCATGCCCGGACAAGCCGAAGCGACGGTCCAGTTCATCCAGCACGGCCTGCGGATGCTGCCCCAGTTGGGCGAGCATGACCAGGCTGTGGAACCAGAGGTCGGCGGTTTCGTAGATCACATCGCTGCAATCGCCGCTGATTTGCGCGTCCTTGGCGGCGATGATGGTCTCGACGGATTCTTCGCCGAGCTTTTCCAAAATCTTGTTCAGGCCCTTGTGGTACAGGCTGGCGACGTACGAGCTGTCGGCGTCCGCGCCTTTGCGGTCTTCCAGCACCTGGGCCACACGGTTCAGGGTATCGCTCATGTCTAATGTCCTGCGGAATAGATGGCGTGCGGGTCTTTGAGCACCGGTTCGACAACCTTCCACTCGCCGTTCTCGAACACGCGGTAGAAGCAGCTGTGACGGCCGGTGTGGCAGGCGATATCGCCGATCTGCTCGACCTTGAGGATCACCACGTCGGCGTCGCAGTCGATGCGCATCTCGTGCAGGGTCTGCACGTGCCCGGACTCTTCGCCCTTGCGCCACAGTTTGCCACGCGAACGTGACCAGTAAATGGCGCGCTGCTCAGTGGCGGTGAGGCTCAGGGCCTCGCGGTTCATCCAGGCCATCATCAGCACGCGCCCGGTCTTGTAGTCCTGGGCAATGGCCGGCACCAGGCCGTCACTGTCCCACTTGATCTCGTCCAGCCAGTCTTTCATGTTCGGCTCCGGCAATTTGCGACAGTGTATAACCGGATTGGCTATCGACGCACGATCAGATAAACACCCACGGCGACCATGATGCCCGCCGGCCAGTAGCCCAGCGCATTCAGCGGCCCACCGAAGGCGAGCACGATGCCGCCGGTCAGGTGCGCGGCGCCGAGCAGGCGCAGGAACCAGTCGTCCTTGCGCTTGTGCCACGGCGGTGCGGGGTCTTTGGCGTGGGGCTGGGACATGCGCTCCAGCAGGTCGCGGGTCATGTTGGCCAGGTGCGGCAGTTGCTCGACCTGGCTGTGCAGGTTGCCCAGCAGGGTTTTCGGGCTGACCCGCTCGCGCATCCAGCGTTCGAGGAACGGCTGGGCGGTGTTCCACAGGTCGAGGTCCGGGTACAGCTGGCGGCCCAGGCCTTCGATGTTCAGCAGGGTCTTTTGCAGCAGCACCAACTGCGGCTGCACTTCCATATTGAAGCGCCGCGCGGTCTGGAACAGGCGCATCAGCACCTGGCCGAAGGAAATATCCTTTAACGGTTTTTCAAAGATCGGCTCGCACACCGTGCGGATCGCCGCTTCGAATTCGTTGAGCTTGGTTTCGGCCGGCACCCAGCCCGAATCGATGTGCAGCTGCGCCACGCGGCGGTAGTCGCGCTTGAAGAAGGCGAACAGGTTGCGTGCCAGGTAGTCCTGGTCTTGCGGGGTGAGGCTGCCGACGATGCCGCAGTCGATCGCAATGTATTGCGGGCTCCACGGGTTGACGGTGCTGACGAAGATGTTGCCGGGGTGCATGTCGGCGTGGAAGAAGCTGTCGCGGAACACCTGGGTGAAGAAGATCTCCACGCCACGCTCGGCGAGCATCTTCATGTCGGTGCGCTGGTCGGCCAGGGTGGCGAGGTCGGTGACTTGCACGCCGTAGATGCGCTCCATCACCAGCACTTTCGGCCGGCACCAGTCCCAATACACTTGCGGCACATACAGCAGCGGCGAGCCTTCGAAGTTGCGCTTGAGCTGGCTGGCGTTCGCCGCTTCACGCAGCAGGTCGAGTTCGTCGTAGATGGTTTTTTCGTAGTCGGCGACCACGTCCACCGGGTGCAGCAAGCGTGCGTCGGCGCTGAAGCGCTCGGCGGCGCGGGCGAGGATGAACAGCCACGCCAGGTCCTGGCCGATGATCGGCTTGAGGCCCGGGCGGATGACCTTCACCACCACTTCTTCGCCGCTCTTGAGCTGCGCCGCGTGCACTTGTGCGACCGAGGCCGAGGCCAGCGGCTCGACGTCGAAGCGGCTGAACACTTCGCTGATCTTCTGGCCCAACTGTTCTTCGATGAGCTTCATCGACTGCTGGGAGTCGAACGGCGGCACGCGGTCTTGCAGCAGCATCAGCTCGTCGGCGATGTCTTCGGGCAGCAGGTCGCGGCGGGTCGAAAGAATCTGCCCGAACTTGATAAAGATCGGCCCCAGGTCCTGCAACGCCAGGCGCAGGCGCGCGCCACGGCTCAGCTCCAGCTTCTTGCGCGGGAACCAGCGCCACGGCAGCACATAGCGCACCGCCAGCAGGAACCACGGCAGCGGCAGGGCGAACAGCAGGTCATCGAGTTGGTAGCGGATTACGACGCGCTGGATACGAAACAAACGGCGGACGGCGAGCAGCTTCATGCGTTATCGCTTGGATCAAGGGAACGGCTCAGGCGCTCGAAGCGTGCCTCAAGGCGTTCCAGGTCGATTTTGGCCTTGTCGAGTTCACGAAAGCGCGCTTGCGCTTCCCGTTCTCCGACCAGGGTGCGCGATTCTTCGCTCAGGTATTCGGCAAGGTTCTGGTTGAGGCTGGCGAACCCTTGCTGGTACCAGCGTTTACGGCTGTGCAGGTGGCCGCTGATCAACTGGGTGGCCACCGGGCCGATCCAGCGTGACAGTTCGTATTCCCAGTCCAGCTCCAGGTCTTGCAGCACGGCGGCCAGGTCCATCAACACCGAACTGTCGCCTTCCAGCTCCACTTCGGCGCTGTGCAGGATCGCCGTTTTGTTGCGGCTCAGGGCCAGGTGCAACAGGCTCGATGCCGGCGCACGCAGGGTGCAGTCGGCCTCGGCCGCCCAGGTGCTGGCGAGCAGCAGGCCTTCATCGCTGGGCAGGATAAACAGCTGCAAGGCGGGGCTGCGGCAGTCGACGGCAATCACCTTGCCGGTCAAGTGCGCAAGCCGCGCCAGGGCGGTGCTGTCCAGGCGCAGGACACGGTTGAGGCCGTGTTCGACGCTGGCGAGAAGGCCCTGGAACAGCATCAGGGCTTGATGCCGCGATGCAGGGCGACGATGCCCGAGGTCATGTTGTGGTAGGTCACGCGGTCGAAACCGGCTTCTACCATCATCGACTTCAGGGTTTCCTGGTCGGGGTGCATGCGGATCGATTCGGCCAGGTAGCGATAGCTTTCGGCGTCATTGGTGATCAGCTTGCCCATCAGCGGCATGAAGGCGAACGAGTAGGTGTCGTAGACCTTGGACATGATCGCGTTGGTCGGCTTGGAGAACTCCAGCACCAACAGGCGCCCACCCGGCTTCAGGACGCGCAGCATCGAGCGGATCGCGTCTTCTTTATGGGTGACGTTGCGCAGGCCGAAGGCGATGGTCACGCAGTCGAAATGGTTGTCGGGGAACGGCAGCTTTTCAGCGTCGGCCTGGACGAATTCGATATTGCCGGCCACGCCCTTGTCGAGCAGGCGGTCGCGACCGACCTTGAGCATCGAGCCGTTGATGTCTGCCAGCACCACCTGGCCGGTAGGGCCGACGAGCTTGGAGAACTTGGCCGCCAGGTCGCCCGTGCCGCCGGCGATGTCCAGCACGCGGTTGCCCGTGCGTACGCCCGACAGCTCGATGGTGAAGCGCTTCCACAGGCGGTGCATGCCGCCGGAGAGCACGTCGTTCATCAGGTCGTACTTGGCCGCAACGGAGTGGAACACCTCAGCGACTTTTTCCGCCTTTTGGCTTTCCGGGACGTTCTTGAAGCCGAAGTGAGTGGTGGGTTCGGCATCGCTGCCTTTGCGCTGATCAGTCATATCGCTGTCACCAAAAGAGAATGCGGCACATGATAATCCCCAAGGCCTGCTTTGTCTTGGCAAGGCTGAAGGTAAGATGGGTGGTCACCGAGACCTTTTGCCGCATCGAAGGTATCCAAACCGCTATAAAGAGGAGTCATTGCAATGGCCCGTATTACTGTTGAGCGTGCACATTCCCTGGGTAAAGAAGCCGCGCGGGCAAAGGCCGAGAAGTTGGCGCACAAACTCAAGGAACAATATGGCCTGGAGCCGTCATGGTCTGGCGATACCTTGAACCTCAAGCGTTCGGGGGTTAAAGGTACGGTGTTAGTCGCGGATGATTCGCTGCGTATTGATGTGGAACTGGGGCTGTTGATGTCGGCCATGAGTGGCACCATCAAGTCCGAAATCGAGAAAGCCCTGGATAAGGCATTGGCTTGATTCGAGTGTTCTAGGGTGCCGATTCTAATTATTCCTCCTACTTTGTGCCCACGCCCTCAACTCCTGTGGGCCGTTCCTCCACCCTATTCTGCGTGAGGTGCACCATGGCCAAAGTTATCTTGAAGAAAAAAATCGACGCCCAGACCACTGCCCTGAGCGACGTTAAAACCTACGCCCGCAAGATCTGGCTGGCGGGTCTTGGTGCCTATGCCAAGGTCGGAAACGAGGGCAGCGAGTACTTCAAGGAACTCGTTAAAGCCGGTCAACATGTTGAAAGCAAAGGTAAAAAAGTTGCAGTTGAACAACTTGAGGCCGCCAACAGTCAGATTGACCAAGTAAAGAGCAATGTCTCCTCCGTCAAAGGTCTGGTAGAAGTTCAGCTGGATAAAGTTGAAAAAGCTTTTGATACTCGTGTTGCAAGTGCCTTGAATCGAATCGGCATTGCGTCTAAACATGACGTGGAGACACTCTCTGCTAAGCTCGAAGAGCTGACGGCATTGCTCGAACGTGTCGCGCGTAAACACTAAGGAGACATCGGGATGGCTGTTCAAAAGAAACCTCAGAAAGAAGGCAGCTCGTGGGTCGGGAAAGTTGAAGAATATTCCCGCAAGATCTGGCTGGCTGGTTTAGGCGTTTACTCGAAGATCGACAGTGACGGCAGCAAACTCTTCGAGACTTTGGTTAAGGACGGCGAAAAGGCCGAGAAAGTAGCCAATAGCGCAGTGGGTAAAAAAGTCACTGCGGCCAAAGCAACTGCCGGTTCGCGCATCAGCGATGCGAAGAAACAAGTGCTGGGTACTTGGGGTGAACTGGAAGGGGCTTTGGACAAGCGTCTGAACAGCGCCATTTCGCGCCTGGGCGTGCCGAGCAAGGCGGAAGTGAAAGCATTGCACAGCAAGGTCGACACCCTGACCAAGCAAATCGAAAAACTCACCGGCGCCAAAGTGACTCCGGTGAAAACCGCAGCCGCTAAGCCGGCGGCCAAGCCCGCCGCCAAAACGGCAGCCGCCAAACCCGCCGCTAAAACCGCAGCCAAACCACTGGTCAAAGCTGCTGCCAAGCCGGCGGCAAAACCTGCGGCCAAGGCTCCCGCAAAAGCCGCCGCTAAACCGGCCGCCAAGCCTGCGGCCAAAACCGCAGCGGCTAAACCGGCCGCCAAGGCAGCCGCTAAACCTGTGGCCGCCAAGGCAGCTGCCAAGCCAGCGGCTAAACCCGCCGTCAAAGCAGCGGCCAAGCCAGCGACTAAAACCGCTGCCGCGAAACCCGCTGCCAAGCCGGCTGCTGCGAAACCCGCGGCCAAGCCAGCCGCCAAACCCGCTGCCGCAAAAAAGCCAGCGGTAGCCAAGAAGCCGGCAGCGCCTAAACCGGCTGTGGCCGCCAAGCCTGCAACCCCGGCACCAAGCGCTTCGAGCGCCAACTCGGTCTCCGCGCCAACGCCTGTTGCTGCCCCGACTGCAACGCCGGTAACCCCGACGCCATCCAGTCAGTCCTGATTTTTTCAGGGCACATAAAAACGCCCGGCCTGCAAAGGCCGGGCTTTTTTTTGGCTACAGCTTGGCCGTATCAGTTGTAAGTGATGGACACGGTAGCCGCGCTGGCGAGGGTGCCTTGGGTAATCGCTACGCCGTTTTTATGGTAGGCCGCCGAGAGTCGCAGCAAGGCTTTGCCGGCGCTTGTTGGGACCGTTCGGCTGCGCTGGGCAACAGTGCCGTTGGCCGGAAGGGTTGCGTCGGGGCCGCGTGATAGCAGCCAAAGAGCAGTGCCTTTTGAGGTGCCCGTGTTAGCAAAGAGCAGTCCGTTCCCCGAGTCGGGGGTGCCTGCGAACAGGAAAATCACATTGCGGATGTCTGATTCGCAGTCGGCAGAGATATCAAAATCGAACCGCCCTGCATGAGAGCCCGAATCGAGGTCGGAGATCTTGATAGTGGGCAAGGTAATGGTGCGGTTTTCATCACCCGCAGCCAGGTTGCACGTTCCCGCGTTGACTTGACCGGCAAAGCGCAGGGAACCATTGGTGGCCGCTTGGGCGCCCATGCTGGCGAGGCCCGCAGTGATGGTTAGCAGGAGGGCAAGGTTTCGTAGTTTCATCAGGTTTTCCTTAGTGGTTTCAGTTGTAGGTGATGGAGACGGTAACAACGCTGGCCAGCGTCCCCGGGGTGATTGCAGCGCCGGTTTTGCTGTAGTTGGCGTTCATGGGCAACACGGCTCTCCCTCCCGCTGTTGCGATCTGGCGGGTACGTTGGGCGGGAGTGCCATTGGCGGGAATGTAGGCGACGTTTCGGTGGGAAAGTTGGAGCGCGGTTCCGCGCGAGGTGCCCGTGTTGGTGAAGAGCTCGCCGTTTCCGGTAGACGGCGTGCCGGTGAACAGGAAGTTCACGGTCCTGATGTCCGATTCGCAGTCGGCGGTCAGCTCAAACGATTGCACCCCCACAGTGGGGGCATTGTCGAAGTGGGAGACCTTCACCGGCGGCAACGTGATCGTGCGGTTCTCGTCGCCAACAGCCAGGTTGCAGGTTCCAGCATTGATCTGGCCGACAAACCGCAAGGTGCCGGTGGTGGCCGCCTGGGCCGTCGTACTGGCCACGCCCGCCGCGATTGTCAGCAGGAGAGAGAGGCGTCGTAGGTTCATCAGATATCCCTTTTGGTTTTAGTTGTAGGTGATGTTGACGGTGGCCGTGCTGGCGAACGTGCCTCGACTGACCGTGCCGTTTCTGTAATAAGCAGCCCCCAGTGGCAGGATCGCGCGGTTGCCGGATACAGCGACTGTCCGCGTGCCGTTGTGGCTGATGGTCTGGGACGTGCCGCCAGTGCGTGAGTACAGCCACAGCGCTACGCCACCGGCGCTGCCGGTGTTGGCGAAAAGCACGTTGTTCCCGGGTGCGGGAGTGCCGGTAAATCGAAAGGTCACGCCGGTGGCATTGGTGCAGGTGGCGGTCAGCTCAAAGTTGAGTGCGCCGGCAGAGACCGCATTGTTCAAGGCGCTGGCTTGAATGATGGGCAGGGCGATGGTGCGGTTGACGTCACCCGTGGCCAGGTCGCACGTGGCAGCAGGCCTCATGAACCGAACGGGGCTGCCAAGTTGCAGGCGAAAACTGTTCGAACTCTTCGCCCATTTGTGCTCCAGAAAGTTTCCCGAGGGCACTGTCCCGGTTGTTACGGGCCCGATCTTGTAGAAGGTCGCCTCAGCCGATGTGAAGCTGGGGGCCCCTCCGGTAAACAAATACTGAGGGATGGAGTGAAGCTCAAAAGCAGCACTGCCGCCGCCGGCAAATGCCATCCACACGCTCACCCCTACACCTGGGACCTCGGTGGGATAGGCGCCCGTACGCGGGTCGCGGTTCGGCGGGTAGCGCCCGTTGATCCACCGGGTTGCCAGTAAGCACGTCGCCACATAGGCAGGTGCTGAACCGGTGAATGCCTGGCGAGTGATGACACTCCCCACTGGCAGGCTGTCTGGTACAGCAATAGTCGCCGGCAAATTCAAGGTGAACGTATCGTTTTGATACCTGTTACAGCTCGCCTGGGCGGAGATTGGCACTGCGAGGATCAGCACTATTGAAAGGATTTGTATTGTTGGTTTCATTTTTCAATATCTCTATGGGGTACAGCGTTTCCCAATCCTTGGGAGGAGGCCTCGGCGTCCAAGTCGTTTTTCGTTATCAGTTGTAGGTAATGTTGACGGTGGCGGTACTGGCGAACGTGCCTTGACCGACCGTGCCGTTTCGGTGGTAAGCCGCGCCAAGCCGCAACACCGCGCGATTGCCGGAGACGGCGATCGTGCGTGTGCCGTTGTGGCTGATGGTTTGCGGTACGCCGCCGATGCGTGAGTACAGCCATAGGCCCACCCCGCTAGCCGAGCCGGTATTGGCGAAAAGTGTGGGGTTGCCCGATGCCGGCGCTCCCGTGAATCGGAAGGTGACGTCGGAGGCGCTGCTGCAAATGGCCGTCAGTTCGAAGTCGCGGGGGCCGGCGCTGGTGCTGCTGTTGAAGTCGCTGACGCGCACGGTAGGAAGGGTGACTGTGCGGTTGACGTCGCCCGTCTCGAGGTCACAGGTAGTGGCTGGGTTGACGAAGCGAATGGAGGTGTTGAGGATCATGCGGTAGTGGCCTCGGCCACCGTCCCAGTTGTTGTGCTGTATCTCGCCACTCGGCAGCGTTCCGGTGGTGACGGGCCCCAATTTGTAAAACTCCGCGACCAAGCGTGTTGCGCCCCAGAGGATTCTTCCCGGCGCGGATACGAGGCTTTCTGTGCGCAGCTTGGCGGAGTAGGGCGTGCCTGACGTCAGTGTCACCATGACGCGCATGCCCACGCCGGGTACGTTCGTGTGATAAATCAGGCCACCCGGCGCCGACACTGCGGTGGTAAACCGGCCGGTGAGGAACGTTGGGGTTGGCGAGTGGCAGTTCATGTAAAACGTCGGGTAAGGCCCGGCGAACGTTTGGCTGGTGATCAGTTGGCCGACCCCAAGGCTTTCCGGCACGGTGATGGTGCTGGGGAACGACACACTGTGTTGCGTGTTGGGGTACCTGTCACACGCGGCCTCGGCAGTGGGAAGGCCGAGGCTCAGTAATGCCAAAATGATTTGATTCGGGTATTTCATTTCTTATTCCTCGACAGGGCAAAAGGGGCCCCTCTGGATCGCGCATCGCTATAGCGTCAGCCTGGTGTTTTCGCCATCAGTTGTAGGTGATGTTGACGGTGGCGTTGCTGGCGAGCGTGCCTGCGCCGACCGTGCCGTTTTTGTGGTACGCAGCGCGCATCGGCAAGATCGCGCGATCGCTGGCAACCGCCACCGTGCGGACGTTGTTGGCATTCGGCGAGATGGTTTGCTGTACCCCGTTCAGGTTTGAACCCAGCCACAGGGCGACCCCCTTGGCTGTACCGGCGTTGGCGAAAAGCACGCTGTTCCCGGGGGCGGGGCTGCCGCTGAAGCGGAAGGTGACCTGGTTGGCGTTGGCGCAATTGGCGGTCAGTTGGAAGTCCTGTAGCCCGGCAAAGTCCACGTCTTTCAAGTCGCTGGTTTTTATCGGGGCGAAGGTGATCGTGCGGTTCACGTCACCGGCGGCGAGGTCGCAGGTGGCGGGGGGGCTGACAAAGTGCACGGCATTGCCCAGGTTCAGGCGATACACCTCAGGCGTGTGTATCCAGCGATGCTCCCAGATGTTGCCGGCAGGTATTGTTCCCGGGGTTACCGGCGCCATCTTGTAGAAGTGCGCCGTGGCCGAGGTAAAGCTGGGGATCTTGCCGTGCACCTGTTGGGGCGGCTGGGTGTGGATCGAAAAGTACGCGGCGCTGCTGCCGTCGGCCCATGTCAGGGAGATGCGTACACCGATGCCCGGGACTTCGGTGCGATAGACCTGGGAGTCTGGGTATCGCTGATCCGGGTATCGCCCGACCAGCCAACGGCGCACGGCCACCGGGCAATCGGCAATGAACGCGGGAGACGGCCCGCTGAAGGCCTGGCTGATGATGAGGCTGCCAACGGGCAGGCTCTGCGGTACCGCGATGGTCGCGGGCAGGTTCAGGGTCAGTGTTGCCTCTGGGTACCGATCACAATACGCCTGCGCGGATAGCGGCATCCCGAGAGTCAGCAATGTCAGCGTGAGTGGGGTGGAGTGTTTCATCGTCAGTCCCGCAATAGAAAATAGGGTGTTTGCGCGCTGGCCAGCGCGCCCGCTCAACCGCTGGTAGTGCCTTGGCAGGTACCGGCATCCAAATGGCGCAAGCGGTTGCTGCCATCGCCCCCCGAGTCCTTGCCCAGGCTGTATTGCAGCTTGCAAGAGGCGTTGGCATGGCTGCCCCATTTGACGGTCAGCACCCCCTGTTCCCGCGCCACCCGCACAAACGCTTTGCCGCCCTGGCCGACAATGCCCACGCTGGCCCCGTCTTCATCAAACACATCCGAGCCAAACGGCAGCAGGCTTGCGTCTTCACGCAGTGCGCTGATCAAGATCGCCTGGCCGCTGACGGTGTCGAATTGCAGCTTCACCACCGACCCTGCACGAGGCGCCACGTTTTGCGCGGCGGTCTTGAGTTCCACGTCGACGGAAAGGTCCTTGGGGTCCAGCTCCACGACGTTCTGGCGGTACGGCGTAAGGTGAGGCACCACGGCGTAACCGCTTTTGCCGACCTGGGCACCATGGTTGCCATTGATCCGCGCGCCCTGGGCGTCAGGGGCCTGGACGATGCCGATGGTGTCGCCCAGCTCCGGGGCAAAGGTCACGCCGCCGGCGTGGGCAACGATGCCGCCGGTCATGCCCAGGGAGGTCGCCCGGTAGTCACTGCTCTGCCCGAAGCCGGCGGACAGCACGCCATGGCTGGCTTGGTACTTCATGTCGGCCGTCATGCTGCGGCCACTGCCCTGCGTCCGACTGCCGCCCACGCCGTAGCTGAACTCGTTGCGCTCGCCCAGGGTGCCACCCAGGTTCAGGCGCTCGCCGCTGCTTTGGTTGCCGCGAAAGGCCGTGGTGGTCAAGGTCGGCGCGCGTGCGTCGCGGCCCAGGGGCAGGCTCACGCTCAGCTCCACTTGTTTGTCGACCCTGTCGCTCAGCAAGTCCGTGGTGCGTTGGGCGCTGAGGGTGTAGTTCAGGCCCTTCCAGCTGCCGGTGTAGCCCGCGGTAAAGGTCACGTTGCCGCTGGTGCGGTTCCAGTAGTTCTGCGAGGAACCGGTCAGGTACACCGAACCGTTGCCCAGGCTCTGGTTGAGGCTGATGTCCATCCTGTCGCGTATGCGCGAAAGGTTGTCCAGGTTGCCTCCCTCCAAGGCCAGGTCGCGCACCCGTGCGGCGTCGGCGATGCTCAGGAAGCCCTCGGTGGAGTAACGATAGGCACCGAGGGCAAAGTGGGTGCCGGTGTCGGTGAAGTTCTTGCTGTAGCGCAGCTGCAGGCTTTGCCCCTCGCGCGAGCCTTGGCCCGGCAGGTTGGCGTTCGAGTTGGTCAGGTCAAACGACAGTGCGCCATACGCGGTATTGAAGGCCATGCCCAATAATTGCGAGCGGTAGTCTTCACCCAACACTGCACCGGTGTATCCGGTCAGCAAGTTGTTCAGGCCGTGCTGGTAAGTGCCTTGCATCAGCTTGGGGGGATTGCGCAGGCCGATTTCGTCCAACAGGCCGATGCTCAGCGAGTAGCGGCTATGGCCGGCGCGCAGCAGGTTGGCATTGGCGGCGAACGGCACGATGAATTCGCGCTGGCGGCCATCGGCTTCTGTCACCGTGACGGTCAAGTCGCCACCGTAGCCGGTGGGGAACAGGTCGTTCAGTACAAACGGGCCGGGCGCAACATTCACTTCATCCAGCAAGACACCACGCTGGCGCACGGTGACCCGGGCATTGGTCTCGGCGATGCCACGCACGACCGGGGCAAACCCGGTGAGGGAGTCGGGCAACATCCGATCATCACTGAACAGGCTGGCCCCGCGCAGGCGCACGCTGTCGAACAGCTCGCCGGGGGTGTAGATCTCGCCCATCACCAGTTGTGAGCGCAGCGGGCTTACGTCGCGTTGCAGATAGGTGCTGCTGCTTTGATACCCCGAGGCGGTATCGGTCTGGCTGAAGCTGCCGCTGTGTCGCCAGTGCCAGTCACCCAGGTTGAGGCCGGTGTTCAAACCCAGGTATTGGGAGTTGAGCGAGCGCCCGTTCGTGCGCGTCGCGAAGGTGTTGGCGTTGTAGCGTACAAAGGCGGCATCGACGCCGGCATCCCAGTGCTTGGGGTCGACATAACCACGCACCTTGCGTGTCAGGTAGACCTGAGGAATCTGCAGGTCCAGGCGGTTTTCACCGGAGTCGAACTGGCTGCTGGCGCCTGGCAGGTAGGCGCTGATGTCGGCGCAACTGTCGAACGGCAGCGCGGCGGTCTCGCCGGTTTCGGCCGATTGCTGTTGCGCCGCGTCCAAGTCGACGCCCACCCGGAGCAGCGCGTCGCGCTCCAGGCACATTTGCGCGGAGTCCTTGCCTTGCACGGCAACGAAGGACAGGGTTTCGCGGCCGATCCATTGACCATTGAGGTAGATCTCGGTGCGATAGCTGCCGGGCAGCACGATGTTGCCTTGGCTGAACTTCGAAATATCCACCTGCTGGCCCCCTGCACCGTCTGGAAAGAAGGCTGGGTTGAACTCGACGTTTTCGACCGCGTGGGCGCTCAAGGCCTGGGTGCCGCCCAGCAGCAACAGGCAACGCGCCATAAGCGTCAATCGAGGACGTGTCAGGGACCAAATTCTTGCGCTGGCTGGCGTGTTCAAACTCATGTTTACCGTTTCCAAAAAGGTGCTGTCTGAATTCGGGCAAAGGGAAGCCCTGCCCTGAAAAATGGGCATCAACTGAACGTGTGAAATAAGGCGAGTAACGTGGTCGGGAAGCGGCCCGTTGGGTCTCGTCGGCTAGGTTTAAAGCTGGGTGCTGTGGGCGGTTTTTACCCCGAAGTCATCGAGCGTCTGGAACTCCACGGTGGCGGCATTGCCGGGTGGTGACTTGAGGCTGGGCAGTTCAAAGCGGTTGCGCCCCCCCGGTATCACCATGTTTTCCTCGCTGGAGGTGGCGTCCTTGCGGGCATGGCGCCGCTCTGCGTCCAGCAGTTCGACCTGCTCGAAGGTCACGTGATAAGGGGTGGGGTTATAGACTTCCAGAACCTGGCCCTGCTCGGTTGTCTCCCGGCGCCATTGCAGTTTCCCGGGGGCTTCCTCAACGGCGTAGGGCAGGTTCTGCGGGCGGAAAAACAGTTTTATCCGGGAGCGAAAAGCCAGCTGCAACTGGTTGCTTTCCTGGGCGTCCTGCGCCTGTGCGGGCACTTCCAGCAGGTTGAACCAGAACAGGCTTTCTTGTTGCGACGCCAAGGTGTCACCTGTGTAGGCCAGGCGCACGACCTGTTGCTTGCCTGGCTCCATGCGGAAGATCGGCGGCGTGGCGATAAAGGGGACGACGGCCAACTCCGGTGTCGAATGCTCGTCGCCAGTGTCCAGCCACGTCTGGATCAGCACCGGCGCCTGGTTTTTGCTTTCAAGCCTGACCGTCACCTCCTTGTCGTTCTGCGGGTAGATGATCCGCGTGTTGTTGATCACAACGCTCGCATGTGCGGCGACGGCGCCGAGCAGTGCGAGCGTCAACGTCATGAACTTGATGGGCAGATGTGGGATGGACATGGCGTTCATACGGCAACTCATTGCACAGTGGAGGAGGTGAGGCTTGCCGAGTGGCGCACTCGGGCACCAAAGTCGCTGACGCTGGTGAATTCGACTTTTGGCGTGCCGCTCGGGCGGTCGCGCAACAGTGGCAGCGCAAACAGTTTTACGTCGCCGGCTGGCATCAAGAGGCTGTCATTGGGTTCCTGGTTGGCCGCTTTGCTGAACCGTTTGCCGTTGCTGAGCAAATCCACCGACGTCAGGGAGATGTGGTACGGCGTAGGGTTGGTGGCTTGCAGGGCATAGCCCTGATTGTGGTTCACCAGCTTCCACTGCAGCCTTGTCGGGGCGTTGCCGACCGAATACGGCAGGTTGGGGGGGCGCACGTAAACCCGCAGGCGGGTCCGAAAAGCCAATTCGATCTGGTTGTTCTGTTCGCCGCCGGCGGTGACCGGAGGTACTTCCAGCACGTTCAGCCAATACAGGCTTTCGCGGTCGGTGGGCGCCGTTTCGCCGGCGTAGCGCAGGCGCAGCACTTGCTGCTGATTGGGCTCAATGCGAAAGATCGGCGGCGAAAGGGTGAAGGGGGTTTGCGCTGTCGCCGGTGTCGAGCGTATGTCGCCGCTATCCAGCCAGGTTTGCACCAGCGCTGGGCGCTCACCTTTGTTTTCCAGGCGGACGACAACTTCCTGTTGGTCGGCTGGGTAGATCACGCGCGTGCCGTAGATAATCACGCCGGCATGGGCAGGGAGCGCTTGCAGCAATAACAATCCAAGGCCACAGGTAGCAAGCGCGAGGCAGGCCAGTTTTTTCATAGTCACACGGTCTCATCGAAGCAGGGGAGGGACCTGCAGGGTGGCTGCAGGTCCAGTGCATGCAAGGCCTGCGGGTGGCAGGCCTGCGTGCCCCTTAATCGGCGTACACGACCATAAAGCCGACGCGGGTCCTGACCAGACCTTCGGTGGCGGAACCGCTGGCGTACAGTTGCGCGGCCAGTGGGATGACCGCCTGGTTGTCGGCGATCACCACGCCTTCGGATTTTTCGGTGTAGACGTGGATCGGCGAGCCATCACGATTGGTTACTTCAACCTGTACGTTTTTGGCGTTGGTGGTGTCGGACGGATCATCGTAGCCGTCGATGTTCAAGCGCCCGGTCGCCACGTCAATGGCCGGGCTGGTAGGGTCGAAAGCCACCATGGCGGTGCGGCCATTGGTGCAACTGCCTTCGCCGGGTGCGCCAATGCGGATGGTGAAGCCGGTGAGGTTGGCGCGATCACCTGGGTTCGCCAGGCGCACGGCCGAAACACCGCCCAGGTTGACGTCCTTGACCACTGCACCGGTACCCGGTGCGGAGCCTTCAACGGTGCAGGTCGTATCGTTTACCAGCCCGGCAAAGTTGATCGTGCCGTCATTGGCAGCGTGTGCGGATTGCGATACGGCAGCGGCCAAGGCGAGGGCTGCGGCAATGCTGGAGAGAACGTTGACTTTCATAAGATTCCCAATCGTGAGTTATGTGCTTCCGCCACAGGTTGAGGTGCTGCACTTTTTATTGGCTCAACTGGCGGACGACGTAATGTGTCCGGGAACGTAAATCGGGCCTATAGATAAATAACGAGAAAAACGTCGTGATTGTTCGAAATGTTCAAATAAATTGTATTGACATGGTGTTGTAGGGCGTAACTGTAAGGGGCTGCTGTAAGAATAAGCCTTATTATTTTCGTGTGTTGATCCCTGCGTGTGGCTGGGATATACCGTGCTCGCATAAAGGGAATTATTTGTACTGAGTTGTACTCACTTGAGTGGTTTTTCTATGCCTACTTCAATGTCAAAAGTGCACACCGTCATGTTGCTGGATGACCATGAAATGGTTCGGCAGGGGATCGAACTGGGCCTGGATAAAGAGACTGATCTTGAAGTGATAGGCTCCTTCGGGACCGCCAGAGAGCTGTTTGAAGCGCTCGTCCGCACGCCGGTGGATGTGGTTGTGATGGATTTTTCGCTGGGGCCCTCGGACATCGATGGCCTCAGCTTGATCAAGGCATTGAACCGACGGTTCGAACAGTGCAGGTTGCTCATTGTGTCTTCGCACTACACGCCTGCCACCGTGTCGCTGGCGCTGAGGGCGGGAAGTTGGGGGGTAGTGGGCAAGACGCAGAACCTCACTGAATTGATCACGGCCATTCGCACGGTCGCGCAGGGGCGGATCTACTTGCAGCCTTGTATGTTGCCCGCACTTGAGGGCGTTCGAACGATTGTCGATAAGGTCACGATAAGATCGAAAGTTGAATTGTCGTCACCGCTGCGAGTGAGCGCCTGTCTCACCCCTAAAGAGCAGGAAGTATTGCGTTGTTTTCTCGACGGGATGTCTGTGAGCTCGATTGCCGCAAAGTTCTCGCGCAGTGCAAGCACCATCAGTACGCAGAAACAATCGGCTTATCGAAAACTGGGTATCAAGAGCGACAGCGAACTCTTCAAGTTTACTCAGCAGTTCGGAAAGTTGGGATAAGGCTGTTGCTGTCAGAACTTTTCTTTGTCGCTAATCATCAGATCGGATTGTCCAGGTAACGCAGGGCGAGCTGTTCAGTCGCTTGGCGGGCAGGTGATAACAGGTGCGGCGCCACCAGCATCATGATCTGGTAGACGACCACCTGCACCTCACCCTCACGGTCGAGAATCCGTTGGTAGTCCAGGGAAAACAGCAGGGTCATGGTGATCTGCTCCACCAGTTGCCCCAGCGCCTGGGTGCCGCTGACCAACTGCCCGGCAGCCTTTAACCGTGCGAGCAATGAGGCCAGGGTGCGCTTGAGTGCGGTGAGCAGGTTGCGAATGCCCTTGGCCAGCTTTGGCAGGCGCCCTGCCAGGTTCGACAGGTCCTGGAACAGGAAGCGGTAATGGGCCATGCGCTCGACGATCAGGTGCAGGAACAGCCAGTAATCCTGAGGCTCCAGTCGGGCCTCCGCCGGCGGGTCGAGCAGCGGTGCCAGCTCGTTTTGAAAACGCTCGAACAGCCCGAGCACCAGCGGCTCCTTGCCATGGAAGTGGTAGTAGAGGTTGCCGGGGCTGATCCCCATTTCATTGGCCACCTCCATGGTCGATACGTTCGGTTCGCCCTTCTGGTTGAACAACTGCAGGGCACATTCAAGGATCCGGTCGCGCGTCTTCATCCAGTCTTCTTAGTCTGATCGTTGAGCTCAGCGCACTCGCACGTAAGTGCCCGGCGCCGCTTCCATCGGTGGGTAATTCTGGTTGCCCAGGGCCGTGAGGGTTTCGCGTTGCACGCCCGAGCGTTGCTGGATCCACTCCAGCCATTGCGGCCACCAACTGCCTTCGACGTGGTTGGCGTCGTAATACCAGGCGCGCGGGTCGCTGCTCAGCTTGGGGTTTTCGACGTAGTTGGCCTTGGGGTTGCCCGGCGGGTTGAGGATGCTCTGGATATGCCCGCTGTTGGACAGCACGAAGCGCTTGTCGCCACCCAACAGTTGGGTGGAGCGATACACCGCGTCCCACGGCGTGATGTGGTCGTTGATCCCGGCCACGCTGAAGCTGTCCACCGTGACCTTCTGCAAGTCGATGGGCGTGCCGCACACCTCCAGGCCACCGGGATGGCTCAGCGGGTTGTGCTTGAAGAAGTCCAGCAGGTCGCCGTGCAGCGCGGCGGGCAGGCGCGTGTTGTCGTTGTTCCAGTACAGGATGTCGAAGGCGGGCGGTTCCTTGCCCAGCAGGTAGTTGTTGATCCAGTAATTCCAGATCAGGTCGTTGGGGCGCATCCAGGCGAACACCTTGGCCATGTCGCGGCCATCCAGCACGCCTTGCTGGTAGGAGCGGCGCTTGGCGGCTTCCAGGGTTTGCTCGTCGACGAACAGGGTGGCGGGGCTGTCGATCTGGCTGTCCAGCAGGCTCACCAGGTAGCTGGCACTGGAGATGCGCCGCAGCTGGCGCTTGGCCTGCAGGTGGCCTTGCAGGGCGGCGATGGTCAGGCCGCCGGCGCAAGCGCCCATCAGGTTGACCTCGCGGGCGCCGGTGATCGCCCGGCACACGTTGAGCGCTTCTTCCAGCGCCGCGACGTAGGTGGACAGGCCCCATTCGCGGTGGCGCACATCCGGGTTGCGCCAGCTGACCATAAACGTCTGCAAGCCGTTTTTCAGCGCGTACTGTACAAAGCTGTTGGCCGGGCTCAGGTCGAAGATGTAGTACTTGTTGATCTGCGGCGGCACGACCAGCAGCGGCTTGGCGTACTGTTTTTCGCTCATGGGCTTGTACTGGATCAGTTCCAGCAGTTCATTGCGAAATACCACCGAGCCCGGCGTCGTCGCCACCGTCTTGCCGACTTCAAAGGCATGCTTGCTGACCTGGCGTGGCAGGCCGTTGTTGTGCAGCAGGTCTTCGACCAGGTTGGTCACGCCGCGCACCACGCTGTTGCCGCCGGAGTTGAGCAGCTCCTTGATGGCCAGCGGGTTTAGCAGGGTGTTGGAAGGGGAGACCGCATCGTTGAGCAGGGAAAAGGCGAAGTGCGCGCGGGCGCGGTCATCGGCGCTCAGGGTGCTGTCATCAATCCAGTGGCGCGTCTGCTTTTGCCAGCTCAGATAGGCCTGCAAGCTGCGCCGGTACAGCGGGTTGAGCTTCCAGGTCGGGTCGACGAAGCGGCTGTCGTTGGGGTTGGGTTCATGCACGGTTTCGCCGAGCAACACGCGGCCCAGTTGACCACTCAGCGCCCAGGCATGGCGGGCCGTGTGCACCGGGTTGCGCAAGCCGTGGGCGGCCACGCTGCGCAGGGTCGAGAGCAAGTCCCGACCGCGCAGGCCGGTGATCGCATTTTGCGCATTGATGAACGCGGCGGGGGTGGGGGCCGGGTTCGTCACGGGTCTTTCTCGCATGAGCCAACACTCCTTCGTCAAGCCATCAAACGGGCACGCCAATTCAGAACCATAGTCGGTTCCTGGCAAGTTGCGCGGCGCTGTGGTCCTTACATCGCCGGTCGCGGATGAATCACCGCACGCATGCGCTCCTCTTCGAGAAATTTCATGATGATCGGCGCCACGGCTTCGGCCCGGGTGATCAGGAACAGGTGGCCGTCATCAATGATGTGCAGCTGTGCGTTGGGAATGCGCCAGGCGAGCATGCGCATGTTGATCAGCGGGATCAGCGGGTCGTCGTCCCCCGCCAGCACCAGGGTGGGTTGGCGGATTTTGTGCAGCCAGTGGATGCTGGTCCAGCCCAGCCCGGCGAACAGTTGCCAGTAGTAACCGAGCTTGCCGGCCGAACGCACTTTGCTCGCGTGCTCGGCGGCGAGTTTTGAGTCGCGGCGAAACGAGCCGCCGTAGATCATCGGTGCGATGCGCACCACATGAGACGGTTGGATATAGCGGCGCGGGCTGGCCATCAGCCACAACACCTTCGGCTTGCCCGGCACCATCACCGCGCCCGCTGCCGTGGCGGCGAGGATCAGCTTCTTGCAGCGCTCCGGGTAGTCGTAGGCGAACTGTTGCGCCAACGCGCCGCCCCACGACACACCCACTACGCTCACCTGGCCATAGTCGAGGTAATCAAGCATGCGCGCGGTGAGCTTGGCCAGGCCGGGAAAGCGGTAGGGCCGTTTGGGCGTCGACGAGCCGCCGACGCCGGGGACGTCGAAGGCGATCACTTCCAGGTCCGGGTCCAGGGCCTGGACGAACGGAAACACCAACTCAAGGTTGGCGCCGATGCCATTGAAGATCAGCAGCGGCGTCAAGTGAGGCTTGCCCGGGCGCACCGCCGTGCGGATGGTCTGGCCATCCAGGTCGATGGTGCGGAAGATGAACGGTTGCGGCATGCTCAAGCCCTGTGAAGTGGTGCTGTTTATCTGTAGGAACTCGGTCCATGTGGGAGCTGGCTTGCCTGCGATGGCATTCTTCCAGTCAGCCCATCAGCTAACTGACCCACCGCTATCGCAGGCAAGCCAGCTCCCACACTGACTGCATTTCAGCCATACATCTGCTTATCGTTCGTGTACATAGGTGCCCGGTGCCGCTTCCGCTGCGGCGTAAGCTTTATTGCCCAATGTCGTAGGAGCCTTCTTCAACTTCCCGGCCCGCTCCGCCTGCCACACCTGCCAATGCAACCACCAGGAATCGGTGTGCTTGGTCGCATTCTCCTGCCAGTCCAACGGCGTCGCCGTCAGGCTGTCGCTGGTCTGGTAGCGCGCCTTGGGGTTGCCCGGTGGGTTGAGGATGCTCTGGATATGCCCGCTGCTGGACAGCACGAACTCGACCTTGCCGCCAAACAGCTGCGCCGACTTGTAGCAGGACTGCCACGGCGTGATGTGGTCGTTGGTGCCGGCCAGTGAGTAGATGTCGGCGGTGACCTGCTTGAGGTCGATCGGCGTGCCGCACACTTCCAGGGCGTTGGCGCGCACCAGCGGGTTGTTTTTGAACAGTTCGATCAAGTCGCCATGAAAAGCCGCCGGCAAGCGCGTGGTGTCGTTGTTCCAGAACAGGATGTCGAACACCGGCGGCTCGTTGCCCAGCAGGTAGTTGTTGACCCAGTAGTTCCAGATCAGGTCGTTGGGGCGCATCCAGGCGAACACCTTGGCCATGTCGCGGCCTTCGAGCACGCCGGCCTGGTAGGAGTGGCGCTTGGCCGCTTCCAGGGTCTGCTCATCGACGAACAGCGCAACCTGGGTGTCCAGGGTGGTGTCGAGCACGCTGACCAGCAGGGTCAGGGCGTTGACCTTCTTCTCGCCCAGCGCGGCGTAGTGGCCGAGCAGGGCGGTGCAGGTGATGCCACCGGAGCAGGCGCCGAGCATGTTGATGTCTTTGCTGCCGGTGATCGCGGTCACCACATCCACCGCTTCTTTCAGCGCCTCGATATAGGTCGACAGCCCCCACTCGCGCTGGGCCTTGGTCGGGTTGCGCCAGCTGACGATAAAGGTCTGCTGGCCGTTGCGCAGGCAGAAGCGCGCCAGGCTCTTATCCGGGCTCAGGTCGAAGACATAGAATTTGTTGATCTGTGGCGGCACCACCAGCAGCGGGCGCTCGTGCACCTGTTCGGTGATCGGCTTGTACTGGATCAGCTCCAGCACGTCATTGCGAAACACCACGGCGCCTTCGCTGGTGCCCAGGGTCTTGCCCACTTCAAAGGCGCCCATGTTGACCTGGCTCGGCATGCCGCCGTTGTGCACCATGTCCTTGGCCAGGTGGGACAAACCGTCCAGCAGGCTTTTGCCGCCGGTTTCAAAGAAGCGTTTGACCGCCGCCGGGTTCGCCGCACTGTTGGTGGGCGCCATGGCTTCGGTCATCAGGTTGATCACGAAGTGGCCGCGGCTGATGTCCTGTTCCGACAGGTTACTGTCGCCGATCCAGTCGTGCAGTTCCTTGCGCCACGCCAGGTAGGTTTGCAGATAGCGCTTGTAGAGCGGGTTCTGGCTCCAGGCGGGGTCGTGGAAGCGACGGTCATCGCTTTCGGGCACCAGCTCGGATTTGCCGAACATCACGTTCTTCAATTCGACGCCGAAGTGGGCGACGTGCTTGACGCTGTGCAACGGTTGCTTGATGGCTTGGGTCAGCACCATCTTCGCCGAGGCGAGTAAATCCTTTTTCCGTAACGCGATGATCGGGTTGAGCCCCAGGGTGTTTTCCGAGGCCTGGCGTTTCAAGTCATCGTTGTTCTTGTTACTCATCTACGACGCTCCATTGTCCGAAAGACGAGTACCCGTTACCGCTGTGCACCCAATATCGATACACAACACAAGCCAGGTACTGCGACTCGGGTGACCGTTGATACCGCATCGTCAAATGCAGGGAACTTGCCAGTTCCATTGGTTACCCGAGTTTAATTTTTTTCGCAAGCGGGCCAATCGTTGGCCACGCGACAGGGCATTCAAGCAGATGAAATTAGAAAATGCCCTCTAAAGAGCAAGACCCCTGGGCTAGAGCATCAGCCGCACGACCGACTGGCTCGGGTCGCGGGTTTTTCCGGCAGCTTTGAGTTCGGCCAAATAATCGGCCCACAGCGCGTCCTGGCGTACGGCCAACTGGTAGAGGTAGTCCCAGGTGAACAGTCCGCTGTCATGGCCATCGTCGAAGGTCAATTTCAGTGCGTACTGACCGGCCGGTTCGATCTTGGTCAGGCGCACGTTGAGCTTGCCGAATTGCAGGATCGGTTTGCCGTGGCCCTGGACCTCGGCGGAAGGCGAGTGGGTGCGCAGCAGCTCGGCGGGGAGTTGGTACACCTCGTCGGGGCCGTAGGTGAGGCCGAGGGTGTTGGAGGTTTTGTGCAGGTTTACGGCAGTAGGAAATTTGGTCATGGCGCAAGTCGTCCAGTATGGCTGTTATATGTGGCGAGGGAGCTTGCTCCCGCTGGGCTGCGCAGCGGCCCCAAAATCTTGGGAGCGCTTCGCACTCCAGCGGGAGCAAGCTCCCTCGCCACAAGAGCCGGCTATCACCGATAGATGACTTACAGGATATAACGAGACAAGTCTTCGTTCTGCGCCAATTCGCCCAAGTGGCTGTTGACGTAATCCGCGTCGATCTTGATCACTTCGCCATTCTGCGCACCAGCCAGGTCGCCAGCACTGAAGGACACTTCCTCCAGCAAACGCTCCAGCAAGGTGTGCAAACGACGCGCCCCGATGTTCTCGGTCTTCTCGTTGACCTGCCACGCAATCTCCGCCAGGCGCTTGATGCCGTCCGGCTGGAACTCGATGCCCAGGCCTTCGGTTTTCAGCAGCTCACGGTACTGCTCGGTGAGCGACGCATGCGGTTCGCTGAGGATGCGCTCGAAGTCACCCGGGGTCAGCGCCTTGAGTTCCACGCGAATCGGCAGGCGGCCTTGAAGCTCCGGTACCAGGTCGCTTGGCTTGCTCAGGTGGAACGCACCGGAGGCGATAAACAGGATGTGGTCGGTCTTGACCATGCCCAACTTGGTGTTCACGGTGCAGCCTTCGATCAGCGGCAGCAAGTCACGCTGTACGCCTTCGCGGGAGACATCGACGCCACCGGAGTTGCCGCGCTTGGCCACTTTGTCGATCTCATCGATAAACACGATACCGTGCTGCTCGACCGCTTCCAGGGCCTTGGCCTTGAGCTCTTCCTCATTCACCAGGCGACCGGCCTCTTCGTCGCGCACCAGTTTCAGCGCTTCCTTCACCTTGAGCTTGCGGCTTTTCTTCTTGCCCTTGCCCATGTTGGCGAACAGGTTCTGCAACTGGCTGGTCATTTCTTCCATGCCAGGCGGCGCAGAGATATCGACGCCGGAGACTTCGGCGACTTCGATCTCGATTTCCTTGTCGTCCAGCTGGCCTTCACGCAGGCGCTTGCGGAACAGCTGACGGGTGTTGGAATCCGAGCTCGGCGCCGGGTCTTCGTTGAAGCCCATGCGTGCCGGTGGCAGCAGGGCGTCGAGGATGCGCTCTTCAGCGGCGTCTTCGGCGCGGTGGCTGACCTTGGTCATTTCCTGTTCGCGCAGCAGCTTCAGCGCGGCGTCGGCCAGGTCACGAATGATCGACTCGACGTCGCGGCCCACATAGCCTACTTCGGTGAACTTGGTGGCTTCGACCTTGATGAACGGCGCGTTGGCCAGCTTGGCCAGACGACGGGCGATCTCGGTTTTACCGACGCCGGTAGGACCGATCATCAGGATGTTCTTTGGTGTTACTTCAACGCGCAGTTCTTCGGGCAGTTGCATCCGGCGCCAGCGGTTACGCAGCGCGATGGCAACGGCGCGCTTGGCATCGTCCTGGCCGATGATATGGCGGTTGAGTTCGTGGACGATTTCGCGGGGAGTCATGGACATAGTGTTTGGCGGCCTCAAGCGGGAATAAGCCTACGGCTTACTCGGCGAGGTCCTGCTCCTCAATGGTCAGGTTGTGGTTGGTGAACACGCAGATGTCGCCGGCGATGCCCAGGGCGGTCTCGACGATTTCACGGGCCGACAGGTCGGTTTTCTTCAACAGTGCGCTGGCCGCAGCCTGGGCGTAGCCGCCACCGGAGCCCATGGCAATCAAGCCGTTTTCTGGCTCTACCACGTCACCGTTGCCGGTGATGATCAGCGAGGCGTCTTTGTTGGCCACGGCCAGCATGGCTTCCAGGCGGCTGAGGGAACGGTCGGTGCGCCACTCTTTGGCGAGTTCGACCGCAGCGCGCACGAGGTGGCCCTGGTGTTTTTCCAGCTGGCCTTCGAAACGTTCGAACAGGGTGAAGGCGTCGGCGGTAGCGCCGGCAAAACCGGCGAGCACTTGGCCGTGGTATAGGCGGCGCACTTTCTTGGCGTTGCCTTTCATCACGGTGTTGCCGAGGGAAACCTGGCCGTCGCCGCCCATGACGACTTTGCCGTGGCGACGTACTGAAACGATGGTGGTCAAGGGGAGAGTCTCCACGCAGCGGGGCGAAAATGCCCTGGTGAAAACTGATATGGGGATGGCGGGGGGGATTTCAACCGTGGGGGCAGTGTGCGGACGAGTGGTGTTTATTGGTCTGACACACTTTCGAGACCACGCAAAACCAAATGTGGGAGCTGGCTTGCCTGCGATAGCGGTGTCTCAGTCACTGAAAATATTGACTGTTACAGCGCTATCGCAGGCAAGCCAGCTCCCACACTTTGAACTGCGTTGGGCCTGGTTTAGCGGCTCTGGCGTTGTTGTAACAACAGGTTGCTAAACCCTGCGCCGGCCAGTTGCTTCTGTGCCACGGTCAGCTGTTCACGGTTGCTGAACGGCCCCACCAGCACGCGATACCAGGTCGCATCCTTCACCGTGCCGGATTCCACCGTCACCGCCTGGCCCAGCAGAATGATCTGCGCCCGCACACGATCCGCATCCGCCTGCTTGGGGAACGAGCCCGCTTGCAGGAAGAACTTGGTCACCGGCGCTGCCTTGGTTTCGGCAACCGGTGGCGGTGGCGGCGGGGTGATCCCGGCCAAGGCGGCCTGGGCGCGCGCCGTGTCGATCTTCGCCGCTTCCGCTGGTGTCACCGGGGTGGTCGGCACTTGCGGCGTCGGCAGGGTTTTCTCCGGCACGGCGTCAGGCGGCACGATCACTTCCGATTCCGGCAGCAGCGTGTAGAAGTCGTACTTCGGCTTCACCGGTGCCGTCGGGCTCGGCGCAGTCTTGTTGGCTTCGGCCATTTTCGTGGCCTTCTGCTGTTCCTGCTTGACCCGTTTGACGTCATCGCCCTTGCCCGGGTCCAGCTTCATCAGGAACACGATAAACGCGCCGACCGTAAGACCGATGGCCATCCACAACCAGCCCGGAATCGGCTTCTTCGCCGGGGCCTGGTAGCGGCTGGCGCCGCGCTTGGGTGCAGGTTTTTTCTTGGCAGCCAACTTACATGCGCTCCAGGGTTTCCAGGCCCAACAGTTCCAGGCCTTGCTTGAGGGTGCGTCCGGCCAGGGCGGCGAGGCGCAGGCGGCTTTGCTTCTGGGCTTCGTCGTCGGCGGTGAGGATCGGGCAGTTCTCGTAGAAGCTGGAGAACAGGCCGGCGACTTCGTACAGGTAGGTGCAGAGGATGTGCGGTGTGCCTTTCTCGCCGACGCTGTTCAGCACTTCGCCGAACTGCGCCAGTTTGGCCGCCAGTTCCTGTTCGTGCGGGGCAGCCAGCACGATCTGGCCTTCAACTTCGCTGAAATCCTTGCCCAGCTTGCGGAACACGCCGGCCACACGGGTGTAGGCGTACAGCAGGTACGGCGCGGTGTTGCCTTCGAAGTTGAGCATCAGCTCGAAGTTGAAGCTGTAGTCGCTGGTGCGGTGCTTGGACAGGTCGGCGTATTTCACCGCGCCAATGCCCACCACGCGGGCGATGTTGCGCAGGTCGGCCTCGGCCAGCTCCGGGTTCTTTTCCTTCACCAGGTTGTAGGCACGTTCCTGGGCTTCGTTGAGCAGGTCGATCAGCTTCACGGTGCCGCCGTCGCGGGTCTTGAACGGGCGGCCGTCGGCGCCGTTCATGGTGCCGAAGCCCATGTGTTCCATGTGCATCGGGTGGGTGATGAAACCCGCGCGACGTGCCACTTCGAACACCTGCTGGAAGTGCAGGGCCTGGCGCTGGTCCACGAAGTACAGCGCGCGATCAGCCTTGAGCACGCCGCTGCGGTAGCGCACGGCCGCCAGGTCAGTGGTGGCGTACAGGTAGCCGCCATCGGCCTTGACGATGATTACCGGCAGCGGCTCGCCTTCGGCGGTCTTGAATTCTTCAAGGAACACGCACTGCGCGCCGTTGCTTTCCACCAGCAGGCCCTTGGCCTTGAGGTCGTTGACCACGTTGATCAGGTCGTCGTTGTAGGCACTTTCGCCCATCACGTCGGCCATGGTCAGTTTGACGTTGAGCAGTTCGTAGATTTCCTGGCAGTGGGACAGGGAGATCTCACGGAAGCGGCCCCACAGTTCCAGGCATTCCGGGTCGCCGGCTTGCAGCTTGACCACCAGGCCACGGGCGCGGTCGGCGAACTCTTCGGATTCGTCGAAGCGCTTCTTGGCGGCGCGGTAGAAGTTTTCCAGGTCCGACAGCTCGTTGCTGGTGATCGGGTTTTCTTGCAGGTACGCCATCAGCATGCCGAACTGGGTGCCCCAGTCGCCCACGTGGTTCTGACGGATCACGGTGTCGCCGAGGAACTCCAGCACCCGCGCCACGCCGTCGCCAATGATGGTGGAGCGCAGGTGGCCGACGTGCATCTCCTTGGCCAGGTTCGGCGCCGACAGGTCGATGGCCACGCGTTGCAGCGGGCCGGCCTTGCGCACGCCGATCTTGGCGTCGGCCAGGGCCGAGTCCAGGCGCGAAGCCAGGGCATGGGTGTTCTGGAAGAAGTTGATAAAGCCCGGGCCGGCGATTTCGGCCTTGGTGACGCTCTCGTCGGCCGGCAGGGCGGCGATGATCTTTTCCGCGAGATCGCGCGGCTTCATGCCTGCGGGCTTGGAGAGCATCATCGCGATGTTGCTGGCGAAGTCGCCGTGGGTCTTGTCGCGAGTGTTTTCCACCTGGATCGCCGGCGTCAGGCCTTCAGGCAACACACCTTCGTTGACGAGTTGGGTGAGGGCTTGTTGGATCAGCTGGCGAATGGTGTCTTTCATGGTGTTCTCTTTGTGCCGCAAGCGACGGCGCGCGATGCGCGGGTGGAAAAACTGGGCATTATCCGTGGGGAGGGCGGGCTTGCCAACCGTTCAGACGGGTTGGCGGACCTGCGGGCCTCTTCGCGGGCAAGCCCGCTCCCACATTTAAGGGTGTAAACAATTCAAACGGTGGGATTGATCGATCAATACAAATCCACCGGGTCCACATCCATCGACCATCGCACCTGCCGGCCGCTGGGCATTTGCTCCAGGGCAAGTAACAGGCTACTTAACAGCCGATGCAGGGGCGCGCGGGACGTTGCCTGCAAGAGTAGCTGAGCGCGATAACGCCCGGCACGGCGCTCCATGGGCGCGGGCACCGGGCCGAGCAATTCGATGCCGGTCAGACCCAGTTCGCCGAGCAAACGTTCGGCGGCGCTGCACGCTTCGTCGAGGAAACCTTCGGCCTGCCCCGGTTTATGCGCTTCGGCGCGCAGCAAGGCCAAGTGGGAAAACGGCGGCAGGCCGGCGGAGCGGCGTTCGCTCAAGGCCTGCTCGGCGAAGGCAAAGTAGCCTTGTTCTGTCAGCTGGATCAGCAGCGGGTGGTCGGCCAGGTGCGTCTGGATAATCACCTTGCCCGGTTCCTCGGCCCGCCCGGCACGGCCGGCGACCTGCACGATCAACTGCGCCATGCGTTCGCTGGCGCGGAAATCACCGGAGAACAGACCACCATCGGCATCCAGGATCGACACCAGGGTCACCCGTGGAAAGTGGTGCCCTTTGGCAAGCATCTGCGTGCCGATCAGGATGCACGGCTGGCCTTTCTGGATAGTGGCGAACAGCTGGTTCATCGCGTCTTTGCGCGAGGTGCTGTCGCGGTCCACCCGCAGCACCGGGAAGTCCGGGAACAGAATGCCCAGGCGCTCCTCGGCGCGCTCGGTGCCTGCGCCGACGGGTCGCAGGTCCACTTTGCCGCACTGCGGGCAGTGGCGCGGTACCCGTTCCACATGGCCGCAGTGGTGGCAGCGCAACTCGCCGTGGCGCTGGTGCACGGTCATGCGCGCGTCGCAACGCTCGCACTCGGACATCCAGCCGCAGTCATGGCACAACAGCGTCGGCGCAAAGCCACGACGGTTGAGGAACACCAATACTTGCTGGCCGGCGGCGAGGGTCTGGCCGATGGCCTGTTGCATCGGCCCGGAAATCCCGCTGTCCAGCGGACGGCTTTTTACATCCAGGCGCAGGAAACGCGGCTGTTTGGCGCCACCCGCGCGCTCGTTGAGGCGTAGGAGGCCGTAACGACCGGTGTAGGCGTTGTGCAAGCTCTCTAAGGACGGTGTCGCCGAGCCGAGCACAATCGGAATGTCTTCCTGGCGCGCGCGCACCAGCGCCAGGTCGCGAGCGTGGTAGCGCAGGCCTTCTTGCTGTTTATAGGAGCCGTCGTGCTCCTCGTCGATGATGATCAGCCCGGGGTTTTTCATCGGAGTGAACAGTGCCGAACGGGTGCCGATAATAATGTCGGCCTCGCCGTCCCGCGCCGCCAGCCACGACTCCAGGCGCTCGCGATCATTGACCGCCGAGTGCACCAGGGCGATGCGCGCGTTGAAGCGCTGTTCGAAACGCGCCAGGGTTTGCGGGCCGAGGTTGATCTCGGGGATCAACACCAGGGCTTGTTTGCCGGCTTGCAGGGTCTCGCGGATCAACTGCAAATACACTTCGGTCTTGCCGCTGCCGGTTACGCCCGCCAGCAGGAACGCGTGGAAGCTGTCGAAGCCGGCGCGGATGGCTTCGTAGGCGGCGCGTTGCTCGGGGTTCAACGGCAATTCCGGCTGGGCCAGCCAGTGTTCGTGGCGCGGGTCGGGGGCGTGCTTGCGGATTTCCACCTGCACCAGCTCCTTGGCGAGCAGCAGGTCGAGACTGTCTTTGCTCAGCATCAGCTTGCTTAACAGCTGATGGGCCACGCCGTGGGGATGTTGCGCCAGGGTCGCCAGGGCTTCACGTTGGCGCGGGGCACGGGCGATGCGCGGGTCGTCCAGGCGCGCGCCGGGCACAATCGACCAGAAACGCTCCTGGCGCGCCTCGGCCAGTTCGCCCTGGCGCAGCAGCACCGGCAGCGCCCAGCTCAGGGTGTCACCCAGGCTGTGCTGGTAATACTGGGCGGTCCACAGGCATAGCTTGAACAGGGCGGGCGGCAGCGGCGGCGTGGCGTCGAGGATGGCGAGTGCGGGCTTGAGCTTTTCGGCGGGTACTTCGCTGTGGTCGGCGACTTCCACCAGGATGCCGATCATTTCCCGCCGGCCAAACGGCACGCGCACGCGCATGCCTGGCTGCAACTGCGCCCGCAGCACGCCGGCCGGGGCGCGGTAGTCGAACAGGCGGCGCAGGGGCGAGGGCAGGGCTAGGCGCAAAATGGCGTCGGGCACGCGGGGGTCTCATCTATAAAGGCAGGCGGTGGCGCAGGGGCGGGAGCCTAGCAGACAGGGGAGGGCTTGGGGTAGCCGATGGTTTTCTGATGAAAGGGAGTTTCACGCCCTCAGCGCCGCTTGCGCGTTTAAAAAGGTCTGGTAGAATCCGCGGCCTAATTACGTGCGGTATTCGACAATAGTGTCGAGTGGCGGCACGCTAGCCCGAGGAAGTGCCATGAAAGCCGATATCCATCCAGAATACGTAGCAATCGACGTAACTTGCAGCTGCGGCAACAAGTTCGTAACCCGTTCGACCCTGGCCAAGCCACTGGGTACTGACGTATGCAACGAGTGCCACCCGTTCTACACCGGTAAGCAGAAAACTCTGGACACCGGCGGCCGCGTACAGCGCTTTGCTGACCGTTTCGGCGCTTTCGGCAAGAAGGCTGCTACTCCAGCAGAGTAAGCCTGAAAAACCCCCTGGGTTTTTCCCGCTGAAAAAAGAGGCGCCCCCCGTGGGTGCCTTTTTTGTGCCTGGTATTTGATAAAAACCGCTTGAATCGACGTTTAAATAAAAAATTGTAGACATTTTTTAAATCGATTGTGAACAGTTGAGCCCTTGTATCCCGTGGCCTTAGACCAAAGTACGGCGCTCTGGGGCCTTGACACCGGTGACTACCCAGTCTTGTAGGGACTTTACGACACGCGTATCCTCGGCGGTCCGTCGACCAACAGTAAAAGCGGAATGCCGATATGTCTGATTTGAAAACTGCCGCTCTCGAATATCATGCCAATCCTCGTCCAGGAAAGCTGAGTGTAGAGCTCACCAAAGCCACCGCCACCGCTCGCGACCTGTCGCTGGCCTACAGCCCTGGCGTGGCCGAGCCCGTACGTGAAATCGCCCGCGATCCTGAGTTGGCGTACAAGTACACCGGCAAGGGCAACCTGGTTGCAGTGATTTCCGATGGCACCGCGATTCTGGGCCTGGGTAACCTCGGCCCATTGGCTTCCAAGCCAGTCATGGAAGGTAAAGGCGTGCTGTTCAAGCGCTTCGCCGGCATTGACGTTTTCGACATCGAAGTCGATTCCGAGAGCCCGCAGGCTTTCATCGACACTGTTAAGCGCATTTCCATCACCTTCGGTGGCATCAACCTGGAAGACATCAAGGCACCTGAGTGCTTCGAGATCGAAAAGGCCCTGATCGAACAGTGCGACATCCCGGTATTCCACGATGACCAGCACGGCACCGCGATCGTTACCGCAGCCGGCATGATCAACGCCCTGGAAATCGCTGGCAAAACCCTGGCTGACGCGAAGATCGTCTGCCTGGGCGCTGGTGCAGCGGCTATCTCGTGCATGAAGCTGATCGTGAGCATGGGCGCCAAGCTGGAAAACATCTACATGGTCGACAGCAAGGGCGTGATCCAGTCCGAGCGTACCGACCTGAACCAGTACAAGGCGATGTTTGCCCACCCGTCCTCCAAGCGCACCCTGGCTGACGCCCTTGACGGTGCAGACGTGTTCGTTGGCCTGTCCGGCCCGAACCTGCTGAGCGCTGAAGGCCTGAAGTCCATGGCGGCCAACCCGATCGTGTTCGCCTGCTCCAACCCGGACCCAGAGATCTCGCCAGAGCTGGCTCACGCCACTCGCAACGACGTGATCATGGCCACCGGCCGTTCGGACTACCCGAACCAGGTCAACAACGTACTGGGCTTCCCGTTCATCTTCCGTGGTGCCCTGGACGTTCGCGCCAAGCGCATCAACGAAGAGATGAAAGTAGCCGCCGCCAACGCCCTGCGTGAACTGGCCAAGCTGCCAGTGCCTCAGGACGTGTGCGACGCCTACGGTGGCGCCAAGCTGGAATTCGGCCGTGAGTACATCATTCCGAAGCCAATGGACAAGCGCCTGATCACCCTGATCTCCGATGCCGTGGCCAAGGCCGCAATCGAGACCGGTGTGGCTACCCTGCCGTATCCGAAGAACTACCCGCTGCAAAGCGTGGATGATGTGTTCAACGGCTAAGCCGTTGTAGCGCACCAACAAAAAGCCCCGGCTCTCGCGAGTCGGGGCTTTTTGCTGTGTGGCACTTAACTTGAGCCTTGCACAGCACCACATGTGGGAGCCAGCTCCCACAGAAGCCAGCTGCCACACTGGATCTGCATCAGAACAGATCGATCGGCGCCGCCTCATCCGCCGGCAACGGGCTACCCGGTGCCACGCCATTGCCCAGTTCGTTGACCGACGGCGGCGTGTCTTCGCTCTTGAACAGTTCGAAGTAGGCATTCGGCGTGCTTGGTGATGCCGCACGGCCACTCACTGGGTCGATCCGCAGGCTGAGAATGCCTTCCGGCTCCGGCTGGGTGTGCAGGGGCTTGTCCTTCAAGGCGGCGCCCATGTAGCTCATCCAGATCGGCAGCGCGACGGTGCCACCGAACTCGCGACGGCCGAGGCTTTCCGGTTGGTCATAGCCGGTCCACACGGTGGTCACGTAGTCGCCGTTGTAGCCGGAGAACCAGGCGTCCTTGGAGTCGTTGGTGGTACCGGTCTTGCCGGCGATGTCGGCGCGGCCGAGGGCCAGGGCGCGACGGCCGGTGCCTTTCTTGATCACGTCTTGCAGGATGCTGTTGAGGATGTAGGTGGTGCGGCCATCCACAATGCGCTCGGCAACGGCAGGCGCCTGCGGCTCGGTAGGCGTCGCGGCGTTTGCAGCGGGCGCAGCACCTGGGGTCTGTTCGATGGTGATGCCACCGTTGCTCGGTGCTGCCAGGCCATCGGTAGCGGCCACGCCGTTGACCACATCACCCGGCACGCGCGGCGGGTTGGCGGTGAACAGGGTGTCGCCATTGCGGCTTTCGATCTTGTCGATCAGGTACGGCGCGATCTTGTAGCCGCCGTTGGCAAAGGTGCTCCAGCCGGTGGCGATTTCCATCGGCGTGAGGGTCGCGGTGCCCAGGGCCAGGGACAGGTTCGGCGGCAGGTCCGACTTGTTGAAGCCGAAGCGCGTCATGTAGTCGATGGTCTTGCCCACGCCCATCGCCTGCAACAGGCGGATCGACACCAGGTTGCGCGACTTGTACAGCGCCTCGCGGATACGGATCGGGCCAAGGAAGGTGTTGGTGTCGTTCTTCGGACGCCAGACCTTGTCCAGGTATTCGTCGACAAACACGATCGGTGCATCGTTGACCAGGCTGGCAGCGGTGTAGCCGTTATCCAGCGCGGCGCTGTAGATAAAGGGCTTGAAGCTTGAGCCCGGCTGGCGCTTGGCCTGCACGGCGCGGTTGTAGTTGCTCTGCTCGAAGGCGAAGCCACCGACAAGGGCGCGGATGGCACCGTTCTGCGGGTCGAGGGAAACCAGGGCGCCCTGGGCCAGCGGCACCTGGCTGAATTTCAGGCTGTCATCCTTCTGGCGTTGCACACGGATCAGGTCACCCACCTGCGCCACGTCGGACGGCTGCTTGGGCATCGGGCCCATGCTGTTGGTGTTCAGGAAGGGGCGCGCCCACTTCATGCTGTCCCAGGCCACATGGGCTTCGCCGGTGCGAGTCAGCACCTGCACGCCGTCTTTTTGCACCTGGGTCACGATGGCCGGTTCCAGGCCGCTGATGGCGCGCTGTTTGCCGAGTTCGGTGGTCCAGGCGCTGAGGGTCTTGCCCGGCAGGCGCGACTCAGGCCCACGGTAGCCGTGGCGCTGGTCGTAGGTGATCAGCCCGGAATGCACCGCGTTGTTGGCGATTTCCTGGGTGTCACTCGGCACCGTCGTGGTCACGCGGAAGCCTTCGGTGTAGGCCTCGCTGCCATAACGGCCGACCATCTCGGCGCGGGCCATTTCAGCGATATAGGGTGCGTTCACTTCCGGCGTCGGCACGTGGTAACTGGCGTTCAACGGCTCGGCCACCGCGCTTTCATAGGCGCGCTGGTCGATCTTGCCCAGCTTGTACATGCGGCCCAGGATCCAGTCGCGGCGCTCTTTGCTGCGTGCCGGGTTGGCCAGTGGGTTGAAGCGCGACGGCGCCTTGGGCAGGCCGGCGATCATCGCCATCTGCGCCAGGCTCGCGTCGCGGATCGACTTGCCGTAGTAGACCTGAGATGCCGCCTCGATGCCGTAGGCACGGTTGCCCAGGTAGATCTTGTTGACGTACAGCTCAAGGATCTCGTCCTTGGTCAGCTGGCGTTCAATCTGCAGGGCCAGCAGGATCTCGGTGGCCTTGCGCGAAAAGCTGCGCTCGCTGGTGAGGAAGAAGTTCTTCGCCACCTGCATGGTGATGGTGCTGCCGCCGGATTGAATGTGTCCGCTTTTTACCAATTGCGTGGCGGCACGTACCAGGCTACTGGGGTCGACGCCGTAGTGGTTGGCGAAATTATCGTCTTCGGCCGACAGCAATGCGCTGATGAAATTGGGTGGAATATCGGCGAAACGGATCGGGGTGCGGCGCATTTCGCCGAACTCCGCGATCAGTTTTTCATCGCTGCTGTAGACCCGCAAAGGAATCTGCAACTGGATACTTCTGAGGGCCTCTACGGAGGGCAAACCCGGACTAAGGTAGAGGTAGGCCCCGCTGAGTACGAGCAGCAGCCCGCAGACGATCGCGACAATGGAGTACCCGAAAAACTTCAGCAGACGAATCAAGGCTTTTGGATTTCCAGAGAAAAGAATGGGTTAGGCGTCGGGGCATGCATGGCTAACGATGGATCGACCCGGGCTGTCGGTAAATAGCGGGGAAAAACGCTGGGCATTAAAGCATTTTTCGGCTTGGGGCGTCATTCGCGCCTGCTCAGCGGCTAACCGGCGGTAGGACCGCCGTTATGACAGGGAAAGTTTTGGGGAGTTTTATGAGAAAGGGATTTTTCAGGCGAAAAGTTGATGTCGTCCTCGGCGTCGATATCAGCGACACGGCGATCAGGCTGGTCGAGTTGGGCCATTCCAGCAGCGGTTACACCGTCAAAGGCTACGCCACACAGGTGCTGCCGCTTGGTTCGGTGGTCGATGGCAGCGTGCTGGACCTGGCGTCTGTAGGGCTTGCACTGCAACAGGCGGTGGCCCGGTTGCACACGTCAGCCAGGTACGCGGCCATTGCCGTGGCAGGCCCTTCGGTCATTACGCGGGTGATCGACATGGAGTCCGGGCTCAGCGACGAAGAAGTGGGCTGGCGGATTCAGATGGAAGCCGACCACTACATCCCCTATCCATTGGATGACGTGGCCATCGACTATCAAGTGCAGGGCCCATGCGCCCAGGACCCGGCGCGGGTCGAGGTGCTATTGGCGGCCTGTCTCAGGGAGCAGGTCGCGGCGCGCGAGGCCGTTTTGGCCCAGGCCGGGCTGGTGGCGAGGGTGGTGGATGTCGAAGGGTTTGCATTGGCGCGTGCTTGCAGTCAGGATTTCGCCAGCTTCACGCCGGGCCGTCGAGTCGATGGCGCACAATGGGCCGTGGATGCCCAGGGAATGGGAGTGGCTTGCGGGTTGGCCCTGAGGAGTTTCGCTTGATGACACGAATCAACCTTTTACCTTGGCGTCAGGCTCTGGCAGAACGGCGGCGCAAGTTTTTCCTGATGTTGCTGCTGGCGTTCGCCTGTGTGGCGCTCGCAGCGGTGTGGTTGGCAGATCAAGTGATCGACCAGGCGATTGATCGGCAAGTCACGCGCAACAACCATCTGGATAAGGACGTCGCCGTCCTCGATTCACGCATCAAGACCATCGACGACCTGCAAGTGCAAAGCCAGCAATTGGCGCAGCGCATGAAGGTTGTCGAGGACTTGCACGATGGGCGCTCGTCCGGCGCCCAGTTGCTGGATCAGTTGGCGCGCGCCGTGCCGGATGGGGTGCACCTGCATGAAGTGGTGGCCAAAGGCGATACGGTGAGCATTCGCGGCAGTGCTGAATCCAGCCAGGATATCGCCCAGTTGATGCGTCGCCTGGAGGCCACTGAAGGCGCCCATGCCACCCGCTTGCAGCAGGTGCGAACGGAAGGCGCGCGCGGCGCCAATGAATTCCAGTTGATGGTGCGCCAGGGAGAGTCCGGCGAGGTGCAACCTTGAGCCTGTCCAGGCTCGATCTTTCTGCGCTCACTCACAACGCTGCACATTGGCCCTTACCTGGCAAAGCCCTGCTGGGCTGCGCCTTGGCAGGCCTGTTGTTTGTGGTGGGTGAGCTGGTGTACCTGAGCCCGGCGCGGGAGCGGTTGCACCAGGCCGAGGCGCGGGAAGTGGCCCTGCAACAGCAAGTCGCGCAAAAAACTGCCTTGGCTTCCAGCCTGGAGCACCGCACCCGTCAGCTCGAACTGATGCAGGTGAAGGTCGATGGGCTTTTTCAGGCGCTGCCCGCTGAATCCGAAATCCCCGGCCTGCTGGAAGACATCGCGCGGTTGGCATTGGCCAATGGCTTGTTGGTTGAAAGCGTCACGCCGCTGGACGAGCAGCCACAGGCTTTTTATGTCGAACAACCGGTGGCGGTTGGCGTCAGTGGCGCCTACCACGACTTGGCGCTGTTCGTCAGCGCATTGGGTGGCCTTTCCCGATTCGTCACGGCCCATGAGGTTGTCCTGCGCCCGGAGGGCAGGTTGCTGCGTCTTGAGCTGCTGGTGAAGAGCTATTGGCGTACGTCTGCGGGTGGCCGGCAGGCTGAGCCCATCATGCCGGGCGCGCGCTTTGTCTACGACTCATCCGGCCTGCGCGACCCGTTCACGCCGCTTGCCGTTCAGGCCGATCACACGCGTGGGCGGCCAGCCCGGGCGCCGGACCTCACGCGCCCGCGTGGCGTCCTGGAAGCGTACGCGGTCGACCAGTTCGAAATGGTCGGCACCCTGTCTCGTGGCGTACAGGCTTTTGTCCTGCTGCGCATGGCCTCTACGGTGCACCGGCTGGCGGTTGGTGACTACCTGGGGCCGGATCACGGCCGGGTCACGGCCATTTATGCCGGGTATGTCGAGCTGGTGGAGTTGTTCCCCGATGAACAGGGTGCATGGCTGGAGCGCCCGCGAACCCTCGTGTTAAACGTCAACTCATAACGGAATCAACCCAATGAAAAGGACTTTCCTGTCCTTCGGTGTGGCGCTATGGATAGCGTTCACGGCACCGATGGCTGCTGCTGTGCCCAATCGCGTCGACCTGATCCAACTGCCGCCGCCGCAGGCGTTGGCGGCGGACAGGCTCAACCTCAACTTCCAGAGCATCGAACTGCGTGCGGCATTGCAGCAAATCGCCGACGTGGCGGGCCTCAACCTGGTGGCCAGCGACGATGTGCAAGGCTCGATTACTTTGCGGCTCAAGGATGTGCCCTGGGACCAGGCGCTTGACCTGGTGCTGCAAGCCAAGGGCCTGGATAAACGGATCAAGGCCGGCGTATTGCTGGTGGCGCCGGCTGAGGAGTTGGCCGCCCGCGAACTGCTCACCCTGGAATCGCGCCGGCAAATGGCCGAGCTGGCGCCGCTGCGTCGGGAGCTGTTGCAGGTTAATTACGCCAAGGCGGCGGACCTGGCCAAGCTGTTCCAGTCGGTGTCGGGGTTGGAAGGCAGCACCGATGAGCGCGGCTCGGTGGCGGTGGATGACCGCACCAATAACATCATTGCCTACCAGACCGGCGAGCGGCTGGAGGAGCTGCGGCGGATCGTGGCGCAACTGGATATCCCGGTACGCCAGGTGATGATCGAGGCGCGGATTGTCGAGGCCAATGTGGATTACGACAAAAGCCTCGGTGCGCGCTGGGGTGGACGGCTCAATCGCGGGAACTGGGGCGCTGGCGGAATCCCCAAGCCGTTAGCGGAGGGCGCAGAACCGCCGGAAAATCCGCCCAGCTCGCCGTTTGTCGATTTGGGGGCGATTACCGGCACGTCGGGCCTGGGCGTTGCCTACATCACCGACAACCTGCTGCTGGACCTGGAGCTGACCGCCATGGAGAAAACCGGCAACGGTGAAATCGTCTCACAGCCCAAGGTGGTCACGTCCGACAAGGAAACCGCGCGCATCCTCAAGGGCACCGAGATCCCTTACCAGGAATCCAGCTCCAGCGGCGCCACCTCGGTGTCGTTCAAGGAGGCCTCGCTGTCCCTGGAAGTCACCCCGCAAATCACCCCGGACGGCCACGTGATCATGGAGGTCAAGGTCACCAAGGACGAGCCGGACTACCTGAACAAACTCAACGATGTGCCGCCGATCAAGAAGAACGAAGTCAACGCCAAGGTGTTGGTCAAGGATGGCGAGACCATCGTCATTGGCGGGGTTTTCTCCAATACCCAAAGCAAAGTGGTAGATAAAGTGCCATTTTTGGGCGATGTGCCGTATCTTGGCCGCCTTTTCCGGCGCGATGCGCTGGCGGAGAAAAAATCCGAGCTGCTGGTATTCCTGACTCCGCGTATTATGAATAACCAGGCGATTGCTGTGAGTCGTTGATTCTGTGCGAAATTTGATTCTTGTAGGACCGATGGGGGCTGGAAAAAGCACCATCGGCCGTTTGCTGGCCAAAGAGCTGCGCCTGCCATTCAAAGATTCCGACAAGGAAATTGAATTGCGCACGGGTGCCAATATCCCATGGATCTTCGATAAGGAAGGCGAGCTGGGCTTTCGTGACCGCGAGCAGGCGATGATCGCCGAGCTGTGTGGCCTCGACGGCGTGGTATTGGCTACCGGCGGCGGCGCAGTCATGCGCGAAGAGAACCGTCGGGCGCTGCATGCCGGTGGTCGGGTGGTCTATCTGCATGCCTCGGTCGAGCAGCAGGTGGGTCGCACCGCGCGCGATCGCAATCGCCCGCTGCTGCGCACGGCCAACCCGGAGAAAACCTTGCGGGACCTGCTCACGCTGCGCGACCCGCTGTATCGGGAAATCGCCGATCTGGTGGTGGAAACCGATGAGCGGCCGCCGCGGATGGTGGTTCTCGACATTCTCGAGCGCCTGCAACGGCTGCCACCCCGTTAAAGCCAGGCCCGAAATGCGCTATTCTCGGCGGCGCGCCATCACCTCCCGAGGTGTGGCGTAGAGCCATCAGGCAACGCCCCATCTCGACGTTGCCGGTCGTCACACCATCTCTAACGCGGGGACACATGCAGACACTTAAGGTCGATCTAGGCGAGCGTAGCTACCCGATCCATATTGGCGAGGGTCTGCTGGACCAGCCCGAGTTGCTTGCACCGCACATTGCTGGGCGGCAAGTGGCGATCATCTCCAACGAAACGGTCGCGCCGCTGTATCTAGAGCGTCTGAGCCGCAGCCTTGCGGCGTATTCGGTGATCTCGGTGATCCTGCCCGACGGCGAAGCCCACAAGAACTGGGAAACCCTGCAACTGATCTTTGATGGCCTGTTGACGGCACGCCATGACCGCCGCACCACCGTGATCGCCCTGGGCGGCGGTGTGATCGGCGACATGGCCGGCTTTGCGGCGGCCTGCTACCAACGTGGCGTGGACTTTATCCAGGTGCCGACCACCTTGCTGTCCCAGGTCGATTCGTCGGTGGGTGGCAAGACTGGTATCAATCACCCGCTCGGCAAGAACATGGTCGGCGCGTTCTACCAGCCGCAGGCTGTACTGATCGACACCGCGACCCTCAATACCTTGCCGCCCCGCGAGCTGTCGGCGGGCCTGGCGGAAGTCATCAAGTACGGGCTGATCTGCGACGAGCCGTTCCTGGCCTGGCTGGAAGAACACGTCGACGCCTTGCGCAACCTCGACCAGGTGGCACTCACCGAGGCAATTTCCCGCTCCTGCGCCGCCAAGGCGCTGGTGGTGAATGCCGACGAACGGGAGTCCGGCGTACGGGCCACCTTGAACCTCGGCCACACCTTTGGCCATGCGATCGAAACGCACATGGGCTATGGTGTGTGGTTGCATGGAGAGGCCGTGGCGGCTGGCACAGTGATGGCATTGGAGATGTCGCAACGTCTGGGCTGGATCAGCGCCCAGGAGCGTGATCGTGGTATCCGCCTGTTCCAGCGCGCCGGTTTGCCGGTCATCCCGCCTGAAGAGATGACCGAGGCGGACTTCCTCGAACATATGGCGATAGACAAGAAAGTGATCGACGGTCGACTGCGACTGGTGCTGCTGCGCCACATGGGCGAAGCCGTGGTAACCGACGATTATCCAAAAGAGATTTTACAAGCCACGCTGGGAGCGGATTACCGCGCCCTGGCTCAGCTGAAAGGTTAATCAGATCCCGATGACTAGTTTGCATGCCGACGAGGCGTTCCTCGGCCATTACCAGTTAAGCCACGACCCTTTTGCTCCACGGGTGCCTGGTTTCAAATTTTTCCCGGCCCAGCGCAAGCCAGTGCTGGGGCAGTTGCATCATCTGGCGCGCTACAGCCAGTTGCTGCTGGTGGTTACCGGCCCGTTGGGCAGCGGCAAGACCTTGCTGCGCCAGGCGTTGGTGGCGAGCACCAACAAGCAATCGGTGCAGAGCGTGGTGGTCTCCGCGCGCGGCGCCGGTGATGCAGCTGGCGTGCTGCGCCAGGTGGCCCAGGCGCTGGACGTGTCCACGGCCGAGCCGAACGCGATCCTCAAGCAGGTGGTGCAGCTGGGTCTGACCGGCCAGGAAGTCTATTTGCTGGTGGATGACGCCGAGCAGCTCGACGAGTCCGCCCTCGAAGCGCTGCTGGCGCTGGCCGCCGGTACGCCGGAAGGTCGCCCGCATGTGTTCCTGTTTGGTGAGTCGTCGCTGATCGCCGATCTGGAGCAGATCAGCGGTGATCAAGAGCTGTTCCACGTGATCGAATTGCAGCCGTACGAAGAAGAAGAAACCCGCGAATACCTGGCTCAACGCCTGGAAGGTGCAGGCGCCGGTATCGAACTTTTCACGGCAAATCAGATCTCTGATATTCACGAAAGCTCCGACGGCTGGCCTGGCACCATCAACCAGGTTGCCCGCGATGCGATGATCGAAGCCATGATTGCCAGCCGCTCTGCGGTCAAGCGTCCAAAGATGGGGTTCACTATGCCTAAGAAGCACGTATTGGCTATTTCCGCAGTTGTTGTGGTTGCTGTTGCCGCCGCCTGGTTGATCCCGGGTCGCAGCAAGGCACCGACCACTGCCGGCGCGCCAACCGAACAGGCGCAGTTGCCACTGGGCAAGCCTACTCCGAACGTTGAATTCGCCAACTCCGGCCAGCCGACCAACCTGCCGATGGTCGGTCAGCCGGTGATGCGCGGCCCGCTCGCCGAAGAAGCCGGTGGCATCTCCGAAGGCGACGACGGCGTGCCGGTGGAAGGCTCCAGCGCCACCCCGCCAACCGTCACCACGACCGCGCCACCTGCAGGCGTGCCAGCAGGCCAGCCAGCAGCGGTGGCCAAGCCGACGCCGGCACCGACTGTCGCCACCGCCAAGCCGGCACCAGTGACCAAACCGGTTGTCGCAGCGCCTGCGCCTGCTGCCAAGCCAGCCCCGGCTCCGGCCGCCAAACCGGCTGAAAAGCCTGTCACCGTCGCCAAAGCGGGTGCAGCGGGTAGCGGTTGGTATGGCAGCCAGCCTGCCAGCAACTTCGTCGTGCAGATCCTCGGCACCAGCTCCGAAGCCAACGCCCAAGCGTTCGTGAAAGAGCAGGGCGGCGAGTACCGTTATTTCAAGAAAGTGCTCAACGGCAAGCCTCTCTACGTGATCACCTACGGCAACTTCTCCAGCCGTGCAGCCGCTGATTCTGCGATCAAAACCTTGCCAGCGAAGGTTCAGGCTGGTAAACCTTGGCCTCGCACTGTTGCCAGCGTTCAACAAGAACTCGCAACAACTCGCTGAAGATCCGGCGGCCTTACCCAGGCCGCCCTCCCGGCACCTCAAAAAATATCCGCAAGTGCGTGCTGCCCTTACAGGCCGCGCGCTTTGTGGTGTCTGCGTCACAGTGGCTTTTGAGTCGTAGCGGTCAGAATTAAAAAAGTTTTGACTAGCACAGCATATCGCTTTAAACCTTTCATAAATGCGACATAGATTTGCGACATTTCGTCGCTAAATTTGTGAGCGTCTGTGTCGGTGTGTACAATGACCTCCCTTTTGCCCCCGCTAAGCCGGCGTACGTTCGGCGTGGAAGGTAACCGGTTGAATTGAAAAGAAATTTGCCTCGTTATAAGAGGCAGCCTGGTGAGAAAGTGTCTATGAAAGCAGGTCTGTACCAACCCGATGAATTCAAGGATAACTGTGGTTTCGGCCTGATAGCCCACATGCAGGGCGAGCCCAGCCACACCCTTCTGCAAACGGCCATCGAGGCCCTGACCTGCATGACCCACCGCGGTGGGATCAACGCCGACGGCAAGACCGGTGACGGTTGTGGCTTGCTGATTCAAAAGCCCGACCTGTTCCTGCGCGCTGTCGCCAAAGAGCAATTTGCGGTCGACCTGCCCAAGCAGTACGCCGTGGGCATGGTGTTCTTCAACCAGGACCCGGTCAAAGCCCAAGCCGCTCGCGAGAACATGAACCGCGAAATCGTCGCCGCCGGCCTGCAACTCGTCGGCTGGCGCAAAGTGCCGATCGACACCAGCGTCCTCGGCCGCCTCGCGCTTGAGCGCCTGCCGCAGATCGAACAAGTGTTCATCGCCGGCGATGGCCTGAGCGACCAGGACATGGCGATCAAGCTGTTCACCTCGCGTCGTCGTTCGTCGGTTTCCAACGCCGCCGACACCGAGCACTACATCTGCAGCTTTTCCCACAAGACCATCATTTACAAAGGCCTGATGATGCCGGCGGACCTCACCGCCTTCTATCCAGACCTCAGCGATGAGCGCCTGCAAACCGCAATCTGCGTGTTCCACCAGCGCTTCTCCACCAACACCCTGCCGAAATGGCCGCTGGCCCAGCCATTCCGCTTCCTCGCCCACAACGGCGAGATCAACACCATCACCGGCAACCGCAACTGGGCCGTGGCCCGTCGCACCAAGTTCGCCAACGATCTGATGGACCTGGAAGAGCTCGGCCCGCTGGTCAACCGCGTCGGCTCCGACTCCTCCAGCATGGACAACATGCTCGAACTGATGGTCACCGGCGGCATCGACCTGTTCCGTGGCGTGCGCATGATCATTCCGCCAGCGTGGCAGAACGTCGAAACCATGGACCCGGACCTGCGTGCGTTCTACGAGTACAACTCGATGCACATGGAACCGTGGGACGGCCCGGCCGGCGTCGTGATGACCGACGGTCGCTACGCCGTGTGCCTGCTCGACCGCAACGGCCTGCGCCCGGCGCGTTGGGTGACCACCACCAACGGTTTCATCACCCTCGCGTCGGAAATCGGCGTGTGGAACTACCAGCCCGAAGACGTGATCGCCAAAGGCCGCGTCGGCCCTGGGCAGATCCTCGCCGTGGACACCGAAACCGGGCAGATCCTCGACACCGATGCGATCGACAACCGCTTGAAGTCCCGTCACCCGTACAAGCAATGGCTGCGCAAGAACGCCCTGCGCATCCAGGCGACCATGGAAGACAACGACCACGGTTCGGCTTTCTATGACGTCGACCAGCTCAAGCAGTACATGAAGATGTACCAGGTCACGTTCGAAGAGCGCGACCAGGTGCTGCGCCCACTCGGTGAGCAGGGCTACGAAGCCGTCGGCTCCATGGGCGATGACACGCCGATGGCCGTGCTGTCCCAGCGCGTGCGCACGCCGTACGACTACTTCCGCCAGCAGTTCGCCCAGGTGACCAACCCGCCGATCGACCCGCTGCGCGAAGCCATCGTGATGTCGTTGGAAGTGTGCCTCGGTGCCGAGCGCAACATCTTCCAGGAATCGCCTGAGCACGCCTCCCGCGTGATCCTCAGCTCGCCAGTGATCTCCCCGGCCAAGTGGCGCTCGTTGATGACCCTGGACCGCCCAGGCTTCGACCGCCAGATCATCGACCTGAACTACGACGAGAGCCTCGGCCTTGAAGCCGCGGTGCGCAACGTCGCCGACCAGGCCGAAGAAGCCGTGCGTGCCGGTCGTACCCAAATCGTGCTGACCGACCGTCACATCGCCCCGGGCAAGCTGCCGATCCACGCCTCCCTGGCCACCGGCGCGGTGCACCACCGCCTGACCGAAAAAGGCCTGCGCTGCGACTCCAACATCCTCGTCGAAACCGCCACCGCCCGCGACCCGCATCACTTTGCGGTGTTGATCGGCTTCGGCGCCTCGGCGGTGTATCCGTTCCTCGCGTACGAAGTACTCGGCGACCTGATCCGTACCGGTGAAGTGCTGGGCGACCTCTATGAGGTGTTCAAGAACTACCGTAAAGGCATCACCAAGGGCCTGCTGAAGATCCTGTCGAAGATGGGCATCTCCACCGTCACGTCCTATCGCGGTGCGCAACTGTTCGAAGCCATCGGCCTGTCCGAAGAAGTCTGCGACCTGAGCTTCCGTGGCGTGCCAAGCCGCATCAAGGGCGCGCGTTTCGTCGATATCGAAGCCGAGCAGAAAGCCCTGGCCGCCGAAGCCTGGAGCGCGCGCAAGCCGATCCAGCAAGGCGGCCTGCTCAAGTTCGTGCACGGTGGCGAATACCACGCGTACAACCCGGACGTGGTCAACACCCTGCAAGCCGCTGTGCAGCAGGGCGACTACGCCAAGTTCAAGGAATACACGAGCCTGGTGGATAACCGCCCGGTGTCGATGATCCGCGATCTGTTCAAGGTGAAGACCTTGGACACGCCGATGGACATCAGCGAAGTCGAGCCGCTGGAATCGATCCTCAAGCGCTTCGACTCCGCCGGTATCTCCCTGGGCGCCTTGTCGCCTGAGGCTCACGAAGCCCTGGCCGAAGCCATGAACCGCCTGGGTGCGCGTTCCAACTCCGGTGAAGGCGGTGAAGACCCGGCGCGCTACGGCACCATCAAGAGCTCGAAAATCAAGCAGGTCGCGACTGGCCGTTTCGGCGTGACCCCGGAATACCTGGTCAACGCCGAAGTGCTGCAGATCAAGGTGGCCCAGGGCGCCAAGCCGGGCGAAGGCGGGCAACTGCCAGGCGGCAAGGTCAACGGCCTGATCGCCAAGCTGCGTTATGCCGTGCCGGGCGTGACCCTGATTTCGCCACCGCCGCACCACGACATCTACTCGATTGAAGACTTGTCGCAGCTGATTTTCGACTTGAAACAAGTCAACCCGAAGGCCCTGGTCTCGGTGAAACTGGTAGCAGAAGCCGGCGTGGGCACCATCGCCGCTGGCGTGGCCAAGGCCTATGCCGACCTGATCACCATCTCCGGCTACGACGGCGGCACCGGCGCTTCGCCGCTGACCTCCATCAAGTACGCTGGCGCGCCATGGGAACTGGGCCTGGCTGAAACCCACCAGACCCTGCGCGGCAACGACCTGCGTGGCAAGGTCCGTGTGCAAACCGACGGCGGCCTGAAAACCGGCCTCGACGTGATCAAGGCCGCGATCCTCGGCGCCGAAAGCTTCGGCTTCGGCACCGCGCCAATGATCGCCCTGGGCTGCAAATACCTGCGCATCTGCCACCTGAACAACTGCGCCACCGGTGTAGCCACCCAGAACGAGAAGCTGCGCAAGGATCACTACATCGGCACTGTCGACATGGTGGTGAATTTCTTCACCTACGTCGCCGAAGAAACCCGTGAGTGGCTGGCCAAGCTGGGCGTGCGCTCCCTCGAAGAGCTGATCGGTCGTACCGACCTGCTGGAAATCCTCCAGGGCCAGACCGCCAAGCAGCACCACCTGGACCTGACGCCGCTGTTGGGCAGCGATCACATCCCGGCCGACAAACCGCAGTTCTGCGGCGTCGAGCGCAACCCACCGTTCGACAAAGGCCTGCTGGCCGAGAAGATGGTGGAAATCGCCGGCTCGTCGATCAACGACGCCAGCGGTGGCGATTTCGCCCTGGATATCTGCAACTGCGACCGTTCCATCGGCGCGCGCATCTCCGGCGAAATCGCGCGCAAGCACGGCAACCAAGGCATGGCGAAAGCGCCGATCACGTTCCGCTTCAAAGGCACTGCGGGCCAGAGCTTTGGCGTGTGGAACGCCGGTGGCCTGCACATGTACCTGGAAGGCGACGCCAACGACTACGTGGGCAAGGGCATGACCGGCGGCAAGCTGGTGATCGTTCCGCCGAAAGGCAGCGTCTACAAGACCCAGGACAGTGCCATCATCGGCAACACCTGCTTGTACGGCGCCACCGGTGGCAAGCTGTTCGCCGCCGGTACGGCCGGTGAGCGTTTCGCCGTGCGCAACTCCGGTGCCCACACCGTGGTGGAAGGCACGGGCGATCACTGCTGCGAGTACATGACCGGGGGCTTTGTCGCGGTACTGGGCAAGACCGGTTACAACTTCGGTTCGGGCATGACCGGCGGTTTCGCCTACGTGCTCGACCAGGACAACACCTTCGTCGACAAGGTCAACCACGAGTTGGTCGAGATCCAGCGGATCAGCGGCGAAGCCATGGAGTCCTACCGGAACCACTTGCAGCACGTGCTGGACGAGTACGTCGAGGAGACCGGCAGCGAATGGGGTCGTAACCTCGCCGAAAACCTCGATGATTACCTGCGTCGTTTCTGGCTGGTCAAGCCCAAGGCTGCCAACCTGAAATCGTTGCTTTCCAGCATCCGTGCCAACCCGCAGTGATATGCGCCTGAAGAGTTTGATGAGGTTTTAATATGGCTGAACGTCTGAATAACGACTTCCAGTTCATCGATGTCGGGCGCAAAGATCCGAAGAAGAAACTGTTGCGTCAACGCAAGAAAGAGTTCGTGGAAATCTACGAACCCTTCAAACCCCAGCACTCGGCCGACCAGGCCCACCGTTGCCTGGGTTGCGGTAACCCGTATTGCGAATGGAAGTGCCCGGTGCACAACTTCATTCCCAACTGGCTCAAATTGGTGGCCGAGGGCAACATCCTCGCCGCCGCCGAGCTGTCGCACCAGACCAACACCCTGCCGGAAGTGTGCGGCCGGGTGTGCCCGCAAGACCGTCTGTGCGAGGGTGCGTGCACCCTTAACGACGGCTTCGGCGCGGTGACCATCGGTTCGGTGGAGAAGTACATCACCGACACCGCGTTCGCCATGGGCTGGCGCCCGGACATGTCCAAGGTCAAGCCGACCGGCAAGCGCGTCGCCATCATCGGCGCCGGCCCTGCCGGCCTCGGTTGTGCCGACGTATTGGTACGTGGTGGCGTGACCCCGGTGGTGTTCGACAAGAACCCGGAAATCGGCGGCCTGCTGACCTTCGGCATCCCCGAGTTCAAGCTGGAAAAAACCGTCCTGAGCCACCGTCGTGAAGTATTCACCGGCATGGGTATCGAGTTCCGTCTCAATACCGAAATCGGCAAAGACATCACCATGGAGCAACTGCTCGAAGAATATGATGCCGTGTTCATGGGCATGGGCACCTACACCTACATGAAAGGCGGCTTTGCCGGTGAGGACCTGCCGGGCGTTTACGACGCGCTGGACTTCCTGATCGCCAACGTCAATCGCAACCTGGGCTTTGAAAAGTCGCCGGAAGATTTCGTCGACATGAAAGGCAAGAAGGTCGTGGTGCTCGGCGGTGGTGACACCGCGATGGACTGCAACCGTACGTCGATCCGCCAGGGCGCCAAGTCGGTGACCTGTGCTTATCGCCGTGACGAAGCGAACATGCCCGGCTCGCGCAAAGAGGTGAAGAACGCCAAGGAAGAAGGCGTGAAATTCCTCTACAACCGCCAGCCGATTGCCATCGTTGGTGAAGACCGCGTTGAAGGCGTGAAGGTGGTCGAGACCCGTCTCGGCGAACCGGACGCCCGTGGCCGTCGCAGCCCTGAGCCGATCCCGGGTTCCGAAGAAATCATCCCGGCTGATGCCGTGGTCATTGCTTTCGGTTTCCGTCCAAGCCCGGCGCCGTGGTTCGAGCAGTTCCAGATCCAGACCGACAGCCAGGGCCGCGTTGTAGCCCCGGAACAAGGCCAGTACAAGCACCAGACCAGCAACCCGAAGATCTTCGCCGGTGGCGACATGGTGCGCGGTTCTGACCTGGTGGTCACCGCGATCTTCGAAGGGCGTAACGCCGCCGAAGGGATCCTGGATTACCTGCAAGTCTGACCCCGATCCCGAGCTGAAATGGGATCAAACTGTGGGAGCTGGCTTGCCTGCGATAGCGCTGTAACAGTCACCGGATGTATCGACTGAACCACCGCAATCGCAGGCAAGCCAGCTCCCACATTTGTTTTGCGCAGGTTCAAGTTATTGTCGTAAATCAACCCGATAGACAAAAGGCACGGCGCACTCCGTGCCTTTTGCGTCCGGCTCTGAGAAAATGCCCGCACTTTTTTTGCGGATGCCGACATGACTGCCCTCAAGAACGACCGTTTCCTTCGTGCCCTGCTCAAGCAACCCGTGGACGTCACCCCTGTGTGGATGATGCGCCAGGCCGGTCGTTACCTGCCGGAATACCGCGCCAGCCGCGCCAACGCCGGCGACTTCATGAGCCTGTGCATGAACCCGGAGTTCGCCTGCGAAGTCACCCTGCAGCCGCTGGACCGCTACCCGCAACTGGACGCGGCCATCCTGTTCTCCGACATCCTCACCATTCCCGATGCCATGGGCCAAGGCCTGTACTTCGAAACCGGCGAAGGCCCGCGTTTCAAGAAAGTCGTCAGCACCCTGGCCGATATCGAAGCCCTGCCGATCCCTGATCCGCACAAGGACCTCGGCTACGTGATGGACGCCGTCAGCACCATCCGCCGCGAGCTTAACGGCCGCGTGCCGCTGATCGGCTTCTCCGGCAGCCCATGGACCCTGGCCACCTACATGGTCGAGGGCGGCTCGTCGAAAGACTTCCGCAAGACCAAGGCGATGCTCTACGACAACCCGCAAGCCATGCACCTGCTGCTGGACAAGCTGGCGCAGTCGGTTACGTCGTACCTCAACGCGCAGATCATGGCCGGCGCGCAAGCCGTGCAGATCTTCGACACCTGGGGCGGCAACCTGTCGTCGGCGGCGTACCAGGAGTTCTCCCTGGCCTACATGCGCAAGATCGTCAGCGGCCTGATCCGCGAACACGAAGGCCGTAAAGTACCGGTGATCATGTTCACCAAGGGCGGCGGCCTGTGGCTGGAAAGTATCGCCGACGCCGGCGCCGACGCACTCGGCCTGGACTGGACCTGCGACCTCGGCGAAGCCCGCCAGCGCGTGGGCAACCGCGTCGCGCTGCAAGGCAACATGGACCCGACCGTGCTGTACGCCAAGCCGGAAGCGATCCGCACCGAAGTCGGGCGCATCCTCGCCAGCTACGGCAAGGGCAGTGGGCACGTGTTCAACCTGGGGCATGGCATTACGCCGGAAGTGAACCCGGAGCATGCGGGCGCGTTCTTGCGCGCGGTGCACGAACTGTCCGCGCAGTACCACGAATAAAAAAAGCCCGGCTAAATGCCGGGCTTTTTCATGGCTGAACACAAGTCAAAAATGTGGGAGCTGGCTTGCCTGCGATGGCGGCGTTGGATTCACCACCGCCATCGCAGGCAAGCCAGCTCCCACATAAAAGCAGAACCGCTTCAGGTCTTCGCTGCCCCCAACGGCGGCAACTTCGCCAACTTCAACGCCACCAGCAACGCCCCAATCAACAACGCCACGATAAACCCGCCAATCCCGTTCCACTCGGCGTAATGCCAGAAGAACCCGCCCGCCGTCCCCGCCACACTCGATCCCGCGTAATAGCAGAACAGATACAACGACGACGCCTGCCCCTTGGCCTTCACCGCGCGGCGGCCGATCCAGCTGCTGGCCACCGAGTGGGCGCCGAAGAAGCCGAAGGTGAAGATCAGCATGCCCGGCACCACCAGCCACAGCGGGGTGAACAGGGTCAGGGCGATGCCGGCGAGCATCAGCACGATGGTGGCCCACAGCACGCGGCGGCGGCCGAGGCGGTCGGCGAGGGAGCCGATTTTCGCCGAGCTGTAGATGCCCGAGAGGTACACCAGCGACAACAGGCCGACCACGGCCTGGCTGAGGTCGTACGGATCGCCCAGCAGGCGATAGCCGATGTAGTTGAACATCGTCACGAACGCGCCCATCAGCAGGAAGGCTTCGAGGAACAACCACGGCAGGCCGGCGTCCTTGAAGTGCATGACAAACCCATCCAGCAGGCTGCGCGGCTTGAGGCTGCTGGCGCGGAAGTTGCGCGATTCGGGGAGGATTTTCCAGAACACCGTGGCGGCGATCAGCGCCAGGGCGCCGATGATCAATGTGGCGGTGTGCCAACTGACGAAGTCGATCAGCACGCCCATGATCAAGCGCCCACTCATGCCGCCAATCGCGTTGCCACCGATGTACAAGCCCATGGCCAGGCCGATGTGTTGCGGGTGGATCTCTTCGCTGAGGTAGGTCATCGCGACGGCGGCCAGGCCGCTCAATGACAAGCCCACCAACGCGCGCATCAGCAGAATTCCTTCCCACGTCGGCATCAAGCCACTGGCGATGGTCGCCAGCGCGGCGCAGAACAGGGCGGAAACCATGACCGGCTTGCGGCCCAAACGGTCGGAAATCGGCCCGGTAATCAGCAGGCCACAGGCAAGCATTGCGGTGGCGACCGACAAGATCAGGCTGCTCTGCGCGGCATTGATGGAAAACTCGTGGGACAGCGCTGGCATCATCGGCTGTACGCAATACAGCAGGGCAAAGGTGGCAAAACCGCCGGAGAACAGCGCCAGCACCGTGCGCATGAACATCGGCGTGCCTTTTTCGATGTAGGCGTCATTGAGCTGGGCCACCACCTCATCCAGGGCAGTGGGCGGGACTTCTTGAGCGAGTGGAGCGACAGCAGAATTCACGGGGACCTCGGGGAGGAAAAGCGAGCCAGGACCGGCCATGCAAAAAAGAATATAGCTGGCTAATGATTCTTTCCAATATATTGTTCGACCTGTTTGAGAGCTTTTACGACCTAATGAGGCTGGCATGGAATTACGACATCTGCGGTACTTCATCGCTGTCGCCGAAGAACTGCATTTCGGCCGCGCCGCGCAGGTGCTGGGCATCTCGCAACCGCCGCTGAGCCAGCAGATCCAGGCGCTGGAGCAGCAGGTGGGTGCGCGCTTGTTCGAACGTACCAATCGTCGGGTCGAACTGAGCGAGGCGGGGCGTTTGTTCCTGCATGAGGCGCGGTTGGTGCTGGCCCAGGTCGACAAGGCCGCCGATGTGGCACGACGTGCGCAGTTGGGTGAGCTGGGGGAACTGAAGATCGGTTTCACCTCGTCGGCGCCTTTCAACGCGAGTATTCCCCAGGCGATCTTTGCGTTCCGTCAGGCGTTCCCGGCGGTGCATCTCAACTTGCAGGAGATGAGCAGCACCCAGGTGGCCGAGTCGCTGGTGGACGAGTCGATCCAGGTCGGCCTGATGCGCCCGCTGCCGTTGCCGGATTCGCTGAGTGTGATCGAGCTGATGCGCGAGCCGCTGGTGGCCGTGTTGAACGCTGGCCATCCGTTGGTGGAAGGCAGCGAGCGCGGCTTGCACCTGGCGCAATTGGCCGAGGAACCGTTTGTGTTTTTCCCGCGCAGTTACGGCAGTGGGCTCTATGCGCAGTTGATCAACCTGGCCCGCGACGCCGGTTTCAGCCCACACTTCGCCCAGGAAGCGGGAGAGGCGATGACCATCATTGGATTGGTAGCGGCGGGGTTGGGCGTGTCGGTGCTGCCGGCGTCTTACCAGCGGATTCGCATTGATGGCGTGGTCTATCGCACGTTGCTGGATGAAGAGGCGGTGACGGCGGTGTGGCTGGTGCAGCGCAAGGGCGTGCAGACGCCGATGGCGCAGGGGTTTGTGGAGTTGTTGACGCGTAAGGCTGTTCAGTAAGAAAAACGCACTTCAAAACGAAGCAGATCCAGGTGGGAGCTTCAGTGTTTGCCAATTCGGTTTGCTCGGGCATACTGCCCACGTTCCCGAAAGGGGCTTGTGAGACTCTGAGGATCCTGGGCAACCAGCCATCGCAGAGCCAGGCAGGACGCGGCGATGACAAGCCAACCTGTTTGTGAAGAGGGCGCCGAAAGGCGCCCTTTGTCGTTTCTGGAGAACCCCAGTTCACTGTGTGTGGCGAGGGAGCTTGCTCCCGCTGGGGGCGCCAGCCCCCTAAAACCTGACACCGCGATCTGCCGGAAAAGTCGCGGTGATCGTAGTGGGGCTGCTGCGCAGCCCAGCGGGAGCAAGCTCCCTCGCCACAGGGGGGGGCGGTCCCCGCGTTACTTGGTCGTGCCCGTCTGCTCAAACAACTGCGCCGCCGAGCCGGCCTCGTTTGCGCCATTGCTGCGCAGCCCGGCCATGATGTCGCTGTCCAGGTTGTTCACCCAGCGGTTGTAGTTGCGATGGATCTTGCCGTCCTTGTAGCCCAGGTCGCGGCTGTCGCGGTAGGTGATGGCGTAGCTGTTGCGGGTGTAGCGGATGTCGATGGCGGCGTAATACTGGTTACGGATGGTGATCTCGGCCTGCACCAGTTGCGGGCTCAGGCGCTGCACATTCCACTCGCGCTTTTTCAGGGCGTTGATGATGACCTGCTTCATTTTCTCTTCGCCCACCTGAACATCGGCCGGTATTTCGTGTTGTGGGTTAAGCACTGGCTTGTTGGTGCAACCGGCGGTGGTCAGCAGGGCCAGGGTGATCAGGGTGGCGCGTAGCAAGGAAGACATTCCGTATTCTCCAATCGATTAAAAATTCAGGACCAGCGGCGGAAGATCAGCGACGTGTTGACGCCGCCAAAGGCAAAGTTGTTGTTCATCACGTATTCGTGGTGCATCTCGCGGAATTCACCTTGCAGGTAATCCAGCTCGCCGCATTGCGGGTCGACGGCGTCCAGGTTGAAGGTGTGCACATATTGGTTGCTGTTCATCATCTCGATGCTGAACCACGACTCCAGCGCGCCGCACGCGCCCAAGGTGTGGCCGAGGAAGCTCTTCTGCGAACTGATGGGCATGCGGCTGCCGAACAGGGCGTGGGTGGCCAGGGTCTCGGCGACGTCGCCTTGATCGGTGGCGGTGCCATGGCCGTTGACGTAGCCGATGGCGGACGGCTCCAGGCCGGCGTCTTCCAGCGCCAGCTCCATGGCACGGCGCATGGTTTTCTGCTCCGGTCGGGTGGTGTGCTGGCCGTCGGCGTTGCTGCCGAAACCGACCAGTTCCGCGTGGATGTGCGCACCGCGCGCCAGCGCATGTTCTAGTTCTTCGAGCACCAGCATGCCGCCGCCTTCGCCGATCACCAGGCCATCGCGGCCGCTGTCATAGGGGCGTGGGCTGGTCTGCGGCGCATCGTTTTTCAGGCTGGTGGCGTAGAGCGCATCGAACACCATGGCTTCGGTGGGGCACAGCTCTTCGGCGCCGCCGGCGAGCATCAAAGGCAGGCGACCGAACTTGATCGCCTCATAGGCATAGCCGATGCCCTGGCTGCCGCTGGTGCAGGCGCTGGACGTGGGGATCAGCCGCCCGGTCAGGCCAAAGAAGATGCTGATATTCGCCGCCGTGGTGTGCGGCATCATGCGCACATAGGAGTTGGCATTCAGCCCCTCGGCCACCGAGTTCAGCAACATATTGCCGAACGCCTTGATCTCGTCGGTGCTGCCGGTGGACGAGCCACAGGCCACGCCCATGCGCCCGTCCTTGATCGACTCGTCACCGAGCAAGCCGGCGTCCTGCAACGCCTGCTCCGCCGCCCACACCGCCAGGCGCGAGACGCGGCCCATGCTGCGCAGTTGCTTGCGGGTCCAGTGAGCCGGCACGACAAAATCGTCAATTGGCCCGGCCAGGCGCGTGTTCAGTTCGGTGAACCGGTCCCACTCGTCCATGCGCCGGATACCGCTGCGGTTGGCGCGGAAGTTGGCCGAAATGGTGGCCCAATCGCCGCCCAGGGAGGTCATGCCGGCCATGCCGGTGACGACGACGCGCTTCATCAGCACAGGCCTCCATTCACGGCCAGGACCTGGCGGGTGATATAGCCGGCTTCGGCCGACATCAGGAAATTCACCGCGCCAGCCACCTCTTCCGGGGTGCCCATGCGTTGCGCCGGGATCATCTTCATCAGCTCTTCCACCGGTACGTTTTCATCCAGCATCGCCGTGTCGATCAAGCCCGGCGCGACGCAGTTGACGGTGATCTTGCGCTTGCCCAGTTCAATCGCCAAGGCTTTGGCTGCGCCAATCAGGCCGGCTTTCGACGCGCTGTAATTGACCTGGCCACGGTTGCCGATCAACCCCGATACCGACGTGATGCACACGATACGGCCAGCGGCGCGACGCCGAATCATCGGCATCATCACCGGGTGCAGCACGTTGTAGAAACCATCCAGGTTGGTGCGCATCACCACGTCCCAATCGTCTTCCGACAACGCCGGGAATGCGCCGTCGCGGGTCAGGCCGGCGTTGAGCACCACGCCGTAATAGGCGCCGTGTTGCTCAACATCGGCTTCGAGGATTTCCTTGCATGCAGCCCGGTCCGCCACATCGAATTGCAGCACCCGCGCCTTGCGGCCCAGCGCCTCGATTTCGACCTGCACCGCGTCGGCTTCAGCACGCCCGCTGCGGCAGTGCAGCACGAGGTCATGCCCGGCCTGGGCCAGGCGCAGGGCGATGGCGCGGCCGATGCCACGGCTGGAGCCGGTGACCAGTACGGATTCAGTCATGGCGTTACGTCCTTCGATTCATCTAAATAGGTGGCCGCCTGGGGCGGTCGGAATACGTTCAAGCGCGCACTGGCCTGGATGCCCTCACCGGTGAGGTGGCATTCGAACACACCCATGCCGTTGTCGTCTTCCAGGGAGCGCAGGCCGTGGATGGTCAACTCGGCGCCGGCCGGAAAGTGCTCCACGTTGCACTCGAACTTGCGTGTGCCCAACAGGAAGCCCAGTTCCACGGCTTCGCCTTTGTGGCGCGCACGGCAACCGGCGTAGGCAGCGACGCTTTGCGCCATCAACTCAATGCCGACCCAGGCCGGCAGGCTGCCGTCGGCGCGGTTGAACAGGCCGCCGGGGGTGACGGTGACGCGGGTGCGAATCTGCTCTTCATCGTACGACAGCACCTGGTCGATCAGGATCATGTCGCCGGCATGGGGTAGCAGTTCGGCGAGTGGCCAAGGGGTCATGGGGCCTCTCCGATAATCAGGCTGACGTTGTTGCCGCCGAAGGCAAACGAGTTGCTCATCAGGCAGCGTTTTTCCAGGGTGTCGCCCAGCCGTGCCCAGTGCAAGGCTGGCAGCGCCGGGTCGGGCATGCCGTCCCAGACGTGCGGCGGCAGTTGGCCGTGGCGCAGGCTCAGCCAGCAGAACGCAGCTTCCAGCGCGCCAGCCGCACCAAGGGTGTGGCCGCTCATGGGTTTGGTCGATGAGCAGGCCACACCGTGGGGGAACAGGTTGGCGACGGCCAGGCTTTCCATGGCGTCGTTGTGCTGGGTGGCGGTGCCGTGCAGGTTCAGGTAACCGATCTGCCCGGGCTGCAATTTCGCGCTGGCCAACGCCTTGCGCATCGACTGCAACGCGCCTTTGCCGCTGGGCTCGGGCGCGGAGATATGGTGCGCATCGCAACTGGCGCCGCTGCCCAGCAGGGCGATGGGCGCCGGCTCCCTGCTCATCACAAACAGCACCGCCGCCTCACCGATATTGATGCCGTTGCGGTTCACCGAGAACGGGTTGCAGCGCTCGTTCGACACCGCTTCCAGCGAGCTGAAGCCGTTCAGCGTGAGCTTGCACAAACTGTCCACGCCACCGCAGATCACCGCATCGCACACGCCCAAATCCAGCAGGCGCTGGGCACTCATCAGCGCACGGGCGCTGGAGGTGCAGGCGGTGGAAATCACATAGGCCGGGCCACTCAGTTGCAGCCAGTCGGCGAGGAAATTCGCCGGGGCGCTGAGTTCCTGCTGCTGGTAGTCATAGTCGCCGGGGAACTGGTTTTCCCGCAGGAAATGGGCGATGCCACGGCTGGCCTCATCGATGCCCGAGGTGCTGGTACCCAGCACAACGCCGACCCGCGACGCGCCGTAGGTGCGAATCGCCTGGCGAATCTCGCCCTCGATCTGCAACGCCGCTTCCAGCAGCAGCTGGTTATTGCGGCTGCTCTGCTGGCCGAGTTCTGCGGGAATAGTCGCCAGCTCGCCGTGCACAGCGCCAACCGGCAACACACGTTCCGGCACCCAGCCGCTTTCGGCGACCATGCCCGAGCAGTCGCCGGCAAACAGGCTACGGCTGACCTCGGCCTGGCCACGGCCGAGGGCGCAGATCACGCCGAGGGCGTTGAGGTAGGCCGTCATTGCGCGGCTCCCAGCGGCGTGATGCGGTAGCTGAGGGGCTGGCCGCTGATGTTCACGCTGAATACTTCGGACGACTGATACACGATCTGCCAATGGCCCGGCAGAGTGCGCGTCAGGTCCATCGCCTGTGCGCTTGGATACAGCGCGCGCAGGTCATTGGCCGAGGTCAGCGCAAACAGCAGCGCGGCAAACAGCTCGCGCGCCTGGGGATTGGGCGGCAGCAAGCCGTCGGCCTGCCACTGCCCATCGATCAGTTTTTGCCGGGCCTGGGGAATGCCTAGCGGGTCCATCATCGACCAGCGAATGCCGCTGCCTTCGCGCTGGATCACCAGCAGCCAGTCCTGGCTCTGGCCGTCGGCCAAGCGCTGCACGTGCAATTGCAGGGGCAAAGCCAGGCTCGGGGTTTTCTCCGGCAACGGCGGCTGGCTGGCGCAGGCGCTCAGCAGCAACAGGCAGCCGATCAGCCACGCACGCATCATCGGGCCGCGCTCGCCAGGGGCTTGCGCGCCACGCAGTTGACCAGGGTTTCTTCGCGCTGCCCCACCGGCGGCGCCTTGCGTAGGCCCCAGCGCTCCAGCAGGCCGAAATCGCTGGAACGGCTCCACCACAGATACGGGTACGAGACGTTCTGCGGGCCGAATTCAAAGCCCTGTTCGCGGATCATCTCCAGGTATTCCTCGGCGCTTTTCTGCACATGCATCGGGTGGCGGAACAGCCAGCGGATCACCCAGGTGTCGATATAGGCTTCCGTGGACTCGGCAAACAGCAGGTACCCGCCCGGCTTGAGCACGCGGTAGAACTCTTTCAGCGCGCGATGCTGTTCGACCAAGTGGTGAAAGGTCTGGTGGCAGAACAGGATATCGACGCTTTCATCCGGCACATCGAGCGTGGCGCAATCGCTGCCGATCAGCTCCACGGCCATGCCCTGACGCGCCGCTTCAGCCTGGCTCAGTTTCAGGCTGTGGGGGTCGGCGTCGAGGCCGATCAGGCGTGCGGGGGCGAACACCTGCCGCAGGTATTGGAATGACTTGCCCTGGCCGCAACCGGCATCCAGCAGCACCGGCGCCTCTGGCAGCGGGTCCGTGAACAGGCTGCGCAGGTCGTTGATCGCCACGCGTAACACATGGTGCTGCCAGGTGTGGCTGCGCAGGAACCAGAAGCCGAACCTGGTTTCTTCGACGTAGTTTTTACTCAGGTACTGACTGCTCATACCGGCTCACTCGCACAGATTTCCGACAACATCCGCAAGCGCCGCTTGGGCTCGCTGACAAACGGGTTGCGCTCATCCCACGCGTAACCGGCGAGGATCGAGCAGATCATCCGGCGGATCTCCGGCGAGCTGTCCGGGTGGTAGATCACATCCTGGAACGTGCCGGCGTACCAGCCTTCGACGTAGCAGCGGAAGGTGTCCACGCCGCGCTTCAATGGCTCGGCGAATTCGGTTTGCCAGTCCACGGTTTCGCCTGTCAGCTGGCGGTGCAACAGGCCGGCGGCCATGCTTGCCGAACGCATGGCGATGGTCACGCCGGACGAGAACACCGGGTCGAGGAACTCGGCCGCATTGCCCAGCAGCGCAAAGCCCGGCCCGTGCAGGGTCTTGACGTTGGCCGAGTAGCCGCCGATGGTGCGCGCGGGCGTGTCCCACACGGCGTTTTGCAGCACGTTGGACAGGCTCGGGGTTTCGTCGATAAACCCGCGCAGGCAGGCATCGAGGTCGCCGTCGCGGCCGTCGAAATGCTCCTTGGCGGCGACCACGCCCACCGAGCAGCGGCCGTTGCTGAACGGGATGCTCCAGAACCAGATGTCACGTTTGGTCGGGTGGGTGGTGATGAGGATTTTAGTGCGGTCGAAACCCGGGTGTTCGATGCGGTCTTCGATATGGGTGAACACCGCCTGGCGCACCGGGAAATTCGACGGCGCCTCCAGGTCCAGCAGGCGCGGCAGCACGCGGCCGTAGCCGCTGGCGTCGAGCACGAACTTGGCCTTGAGGTGGTACTCGCTGCCGTTCTCGCGGCGTACGTGCAGGTAACGGGTTTCGCCTTTGAAATCGACGCCGACGATGGTTTCGCCGTAGCGGATGTCCACGCCTTGCAGCGCCGCCTGGTCGGCCAGCAACTTGTCGAATTCGCCGCGCTGCACCTGGAAGGTGGTCGGCTTGCCGTTGCTGAAGGTATCGCTGAAATCAAACGCGCTGTAGCGCTCGCCCCAGGCGAACGCGGCGCCGGTTTTCACCTGGAAACCGGCGGCCTGCACGGCGTCGAGCATGCCGGCTTCTTCGATGAAGTCGATGCAGTGGGACAGCAGGCTTTCGCCGATCGAGAACCGGGGGAAGTGCTGGCGCTCGATGATCAATACATCATGCCCTTTGCGCTTTAACAGCGCGGCGGCGATGGCCCCGGACGGACCGGCACCGATCACCACCACCTGGCGACGTTCCATTTCAACTATGGGCACGAGGGCTCCTTGCCGCATTGGCGATAATCACATTCATAAGGCGTGTTTCTGTTGCCCGGCCCAGGGCGCCAGCATAAAGCTGAATGCCAGGCCGAGGCTGACCGATAAGCCGAAATTACTCACCGCCGGTGTGCTGGACACCGCCAGCAGGCCGAACGACAACCAGGTCGTCAGCGCCGCCAGCAGCGTGCCCAGCAGGCTGACCGCCGGGCCGCCGATCTGCTCGCGCATGAGGATCGCGTAATCCACGCTGATGGCCGTGACCAGCAGCAGGCCGAACAGGCTGAACAAGGTCAGCGGCTGGCCCAGCCAACCGAGGCTGGCCAGGCTGCACAGCGCGGCGAGCAGCGGCAGGGCGACGATGCGCAGGGCACCGCCAAAGCCGAACGGCAGGATCAGCAACAGCACGATCAGCACGCACGACATCAATTTCAATTCAGCGGCGCTGATCTGCGTGTCGGCGAACACCCGGTTCAGGTCGCCCAGGCGATCCACCAGTTGCACACCAGGCAAATCCACGGCCTGCACCCGCAGCAGCGCCGGGTTGTTCAGGCCTTGCAGGCTGACCATCGCTGCCACGCCGCCGTCCACCGGGCCCAGCCACAAGGTGCGCCAGGGTTCGGCCAGCGGGCCTTGCAGCGCGGCGTCGATGTCTTGGGTAGGCAGCGCCTGCAGTTGCGCGACTTCGGCTTGCAGGGCGCTGGCGGGGACGCCGAGGTCCTGCAGCGGTTGCCAGTGTTGCGGCAGTTGGCTCAGCGCATCGCGCAGTGTTTGCTGCTCGGCGGGCAGGCTGACCAGTTGGCTGAGGGCCATGTAGCCTTGGAGCTTGCCCATGTTCACCAGTTGGTCGAGGCGCTGGCCCAGGGCGCTTTCCCGTTCCAGCAACTGCTGTTGGTTCTCGGCGCGCACCAGAAAGAACTGGCTGGTGGGTTGGAACCCGGTAATCCGTGCCACGGCTTGTGCTTCTTGCAGCAGTTGCGGCGGCGCGCCGATCCATTGGCGAATATCGTTTTTGCTGTTGAGTTGCCACAGGCCACCGGCGCAAAACAGCAGCAACAGCGCCAGCAGCGCCGCGCTCGGTACGCGCTTGAGCAGCGATTCGCGCACCAGCCACAGGCATTCGGCGACGCGCAGCGGCCATTGCGCCGGGCGCAGTTCGACGCCCTTGAGCAGCGCTGGCAACAGGCACACGGCCGACAAGTATGCGCCGACCAGGCCGGCCGCCGAGAACACCGCGATTTGCGTCAGCGCCGGGAACGGCGTCCAGGCCAGCGCCAGGTAGCCGATGCAACTGGTGGCCAGGCTCAGGCTCAGGCCCGGCAGCGTCAGGCGCAACGCCGGCCAGCTGCGCCAGGGTTTCAGGCTCCAGCTTTTCGACAGATAGTGCAGCGGGTAATCCACCGCCACGCCGATCAGGCTGGAGCCCAGCACCAGGGTCATCACATGCATATGGCCGAACAGCGCCACACAGGCCACCGCGCCAAACAGCATGCCCACCAGCACCGGCACAAACGCCAGCAACACGCGCCAGCGGCGGAAGGCGAGCAACAGCAACAACAGGATGCCGACGGTGGCGCCGCCGCCGACCCAGGTGATTTCCCGCGTGGCTTGCTGCTGACCGTTGGCCGCATACAGCAGCCCGCTGGCGGCGAGCAGCTGCGCGCCTTGCTCGCCGGCTTGTGTACGGCTGGCCTGGAGCAGGTCCGCCACTTGCAGCGGCAGTTTCATGTCGAAGGCATTGCCGGTGGTGCGCGCACGCAGCAGCACCCAGCTCTTGCCGTCGGCATCGGCGATCAACGCGCCGCTGCCGATATCCAACTGCACCGAGCCATGTTGTGGCTGGCTGTTCTGGATGCGCCCGGTCAGGCCCAGCCAGTCATCCTGGCTCGGCACCAGGCTGAAGCCGGTGAAGGGGTCGAACAGCGCTTGCACACGCTGTTGGATGAAGGCGTCGGGTTGTTCGATCAGTTGCTCGCGGTCTTTGGCCGAAAGCATCGCCAGACGCCCGCGCAGCAATTGCTCGCGCAGCGCCGGCAAGTCGGCTTGCAGGTTCCACTGGACCTTTTCAAACAGGCCGCTGGCTTGCCAGCGCTCGCCCAATTGTTGCGCCACGGCCACCGCGTGCTGGCGGTCGGCATGCCCGACCAGCACCAGCATTTCGCGGTTCAGCGGCTCTTGCATGCGCTGTTCGGCTTGCAGCTCCAAGGCGTCCGGCGTGTTGCCCGGCACCAGTTCCATCAGGTTCGCCGACAACGGCGCGCCATGGCGCCACTGCCAGCCGGCCAGGGCCAGCACGGCCACCAGCAGGATCAGGAACAGGCGTGGTAACAGACGCTCACTGCGCAAAGTCGTGTTGCTCCGCGTCGCTCAAGGGCAGGGCTGCGGTGCTGTCCTGCATGCGCAGCAGGGTGCTGTCGCCCTGGGTTTCCAGCAGCTCGATGGTTTGCACCAGCTCGCCACCGTCGATATTGATCTGGGTGAAAACTTGTTTTAACAGCAGCGAGCGGGGGATCAGCGTCAGCTTCCAGTCGTTGGCTGCGCCTTTCAGTTGCAGCTCAAAGTCACGCTGCAAGCCGCTGCTGTCGCCCTGGAGCACGGCGAGGAACAGGCGATTCTGCTCGGCGCCGGCGCTCTTGTTTGGCAGCGGCTGCCAACCACTGGCGTCACGGCGGGCGATGCCTTGGGCGCTGATGCGGTAGTCCTGTTGCAGCGGGGTTTTCAGCAGCCACAGCAGGCCGTGGTCCTTGGCGAGGACGAAGGTGCCTTTGCTGACCAGCGGCTGGGGCAGGGCGCGCAGGTGTTTTTCCTGGGTGAAGTTGCCGTGGATCACCGAGGGTTTGGCCAGTTGGTCGCTGAGCTGCTGCAAGTCGAAAGCATGGGCACTGAAACTCAAGAACAACCCAATCAAAAATGTGGGAGCGGCGGTGCGACGTCTCGACTTGCCCGCGATGAGCTTGAGGGCGCTGCGCAGTGTCAGGCGGATTGCATTATCGTTGACGTCCATCGCGGGCAAGCCCGCTCCCACAGGGGATTTCATTTCAAGGCCCTTTCGACGGCGTTGGTGAAGATTTTGGGCGAGGCCAGTTGCATCTCGCGACTGGCGATGTCCACTGCTACTTGCACCGTGCTCGCACGGGTCAACCGCTCGCCGCTGGCCAAATCGGTAATCAGGTAATTAACCTTCAAACGGTTCTCCCACTCCACCAAGCTCGCGCGCACATTGATCGTCTGGCCAAACACCGCGCCGCGCACGTAGCGCAGCTGCATGTCGATCACCGGCCAGGCGTAGCCCGACTCCAGCATCTGCGTGTAGTTGTGGCCGAGCTTGTCCAGCAGCGCGCAGCGCGCCACTTCCAGGTACTTCACGTAATGCCCGTGCCAGACGACGTTCATGGTGTCGACGTCGAAAAACGGCACGAGGATTTCGGTGTCGCAGTGCAGCACGCCGGGGCTACGCATGCAGCCTCCAGTGTTGTGCGGCGATGCGTTGCAGGCACAGGCGTAGTTCGCCTTCGAGGGCGCGGTCTTCGATGACCGGCGGGAAGTCTTGGGCCAGTTGTTCGTGCATCGCGGCCAAGGCTGGCGGCAGTGGGCGGGCGTCTGCGGCCTGGGCGCGCAGCCACACGCCCTGGTTGGCGGCGAGCAAGGTGGCGGCGGCGACCTGTTCGGTCAGCTCCAGCACGCGGATCGCATCGCGGGCGGCGATGGTGCCCATGCTCACTTTGTCCTGGTTATGGCATTCGGTGGAACGCGAGAACACGCTGGCCGGCATGGTATTTTTCAGCGCTTCGGCGGTCCAGGCGCTGGTGCCGATCTGCACGGCCTTGAAGCCATGGTTGATCATCGCGCGATCCGCCGGAGCGCCGGACAGGTTGCTTGGCAGGCCGTGGTTGTAGCGCACGTCCACCAGCAGCGCGAGTTGGCGGTCGAGCAGGTCGGCGACGTTGGCCACCAGGGTCTTGAGGCTGTCCATGGCGAAGGCGATGTGGCCGCCGTAGAAGTGCCCGCCGTGGAGCACGCGTTCTTCTTCGGCGTCGATGATCGGGTTGTCGTTGGCGCTGTTCAGTTCGATCTCGATGAACGAACGCAGCCAGTTCAAGCTGTCGGCCAGCACGCCGAGGACGTGGGGCGCGCAGCGCAGCGAGTAGCGGTCCTGCAAGCGATGCAGTGGCGCGGTCGGTGCGTCGATGGCCAGGTCCTTGCGCAGCCAGGCGGCGACTTGCATCTGCCCAGGGTGCGGCTTGGCGGCGAACAGGCGCTCGTCGAAGTGTTCCGGGTTGCCTTGCAGCGCCACCACGTTCAGCGCCGTGATGCGCGTGGCCAGTTGCAGCAGGTAGTCGGCGCGGGCGAAGGCCAGGCACGCGAGGCCGGTCATCACGGCGGTGCCGTTCATCAGCGCGAGGGCTTCTTTCGGGCGCAGCACCAGCGGGTCCCAGCCCAGCTCGCGATGCACGTCGGCGGCCTGGCGGCGTTCGCCACGGAACATCACTTCACGCTCGCCGGACAAGGTCGCGGCCACGTAGGACAGCGGCGTCAGGTCACCGCTGGCGCCCACCGAGCCTTCTTCCGGGATCAGCGGCAGCACGTCGTGTTCAAGGAAGGCATGCAGGCGTTCCAGCAGTTCCACGCGCACGCCGGACACGCCGTGGCACAGCGACTGCAAACGCGCGGCCAGCACCGCGCGGGTGGCTTGTGCATCGAGCAGCTTGCCCAGGCCGCAACCGTGGAAGGTGTACAGGTGACGCGGCAGCGCTTCGACGTGCTGCAACGGCACGGCCACCACGCAGGAATCGCCGTAGCCGGTGGTCACGCCGTAGATCACGCCTTCCTTGTCCAGCAGCGAGTCGAGGAACTGCGCGCCCTTGGCGATGCGCTGGCGATACGCGGCATCGCCCTGCAATTGGGTGGGCGCCTGACGGTTGGCCAGGGCCAGCACGTCTTCGATGCGCAAAGCGCGTTCGCCAAAGGTTACCGGCTCAAGATGCGTGGTCATCGGTCTTCCAGAAAGGGTAAAAGTTGAACCATTGTTGGGGCGCTTCCAGGCAGAACTGGCCCAGGCGTGCGGCGTAGCGCGCGGTCCACAGGGCTATGACCTGCTCGCGGGTGTTACGTTTCCATTCGATCAATTCGGCGAAAGGCTCGATGGTCAGGCGATAGCGGTTGTGGTGCTTGAGGCACATCAGCAGGTTCACCGGGCATTTGAGCAAACCGGCCAGCAACCACGGGCCTTGGGGGAAGGCGGCGTCGTGGCCGAGGAAGTCCACGCGCACCGTGCGCCCGCCGTGCAGCGGCACGCGGTCGCCGGCGATGGCCAGCCATTCGCCGTCGTCCAGGCGCTGGCTGAGCAGGAGCATGGTGGCCGGGTCCAGCTCGCTGACCTGGATCAGGCGCAAGTGCGTCGCCCCGGCTTCGCCCAGCAGGCGGTTGAATTGTTCGGCGTGCTTGGTGTGCACCAGCACGTTCATGGTCACTTGCTCACCGATCTCGGCGAGGGCGCGGCACACTTCGAGGTTGCCCAGGTGCGCGCCCACCAGCATCTGCCCGCGCTCGCCGCGCAGTTGCCCGCGCAACTTGGCCGGGTCGTTGATCTCGATCTGCTCCAGGCGCAGCTTGCCGTTCCACACGTCGAGCTTGTCGAGCAGGGAGTCGGCGAATGCCATGAACTGGCCGAAGACGCGCTTGTGGGTGGGGCGCAGGTCATCACGCCCGCTCCAGTCGGCCAGGCGCTGCTGGTATTGCCAGGCGCTGTGGCGTGCGGTGCGACCGAACAGGAAGAAGTACAAGACGATGGCGTACAGCAGCGGGCTCAACACGCGGCGGCCGAGGACCTTGGCGGCGAACGCGGTGAGTTTCATCAGCAGGAAGCTGCCGCGCTCCTCGCGGTCGGCCCAGTGCTTGGTGCTGTCGCTCATGCCTGCCACCGCCGCCACAGGATCATCGGTGAGCGCACCAACATGCCGAAGAACAAGCGGGTGTGCATCGCCGAGATGCGCACGTTGTCGCGCAGCAGGCGGAAGTGCGACAGGCCGTCCGCTGGGTAGTGCACGCGGGTCGGCAGCCAGCGCATCGGCTGGTTGCGCCAGGCCAGACGTACAAGGATGTCGGAGTCGAAATCCATGCGGGTGCCGATGTAGGCCGAGTCCATCAGTGCCAGGGTGGGCGCCAGCGGGTACACGCGAAAGCCGCACATGGAGTCGCGGATTTGCAACGACAGGGTGTTGATCCACACCCACACGTGGGTCAGGTAACGCGCGTACAGGCGCCCTTTGGGCACGCTCTCGTCGTATTCGGGGTAGCCGCAGATGATTGCGTTGGGGTGAGTGCGCGAGGCGTCGAGGAAGGTCTCGACTTCGCGCAGGTCGTGCTGGCCGTCGGCGTCCACTTGCAGGGCGTGGCTGAAACCCAGGCGCGCGGCTTCACGGAAACCGGCCATGACGGCGGCGCCCTTGCCTTGGTTGTTCGGCAGGGTCAGCAAGGTGACGTTATCCAAGGCTGCCAGTTGCGCCAGCACTGCCGCGCAGGTTGGGCTGCTGCCGTCGTCTACCAGCAGGCAGGGCAGGCCGCTGTCCAACAGGCTCTGGACCACGGCGGGCACGGCGGCTTCGTGGTTGTAGACCGGGATCAGGGCGCAGGGTTTATGCATGATGTTGACCCCTGTGGCGAGGGAGCTTGCTCCCGCTGGAGTGCGCAGCACTCCCAACCCAGGCGCTGCGGTTTTCCAGGGTGATCTCGGTTGTTTGTGTTGGGGCTGCTGCGCAGCCCAGCGGGAGCAAGCTCCCTCGCCACAGAAGCTCAAGCATCGGTGTTCTCCAGCAGGATGCGCCCACTGGAGCAGGCCGCGTCGCCATTGCGATAGGCGAAGTACAGCTTGCTGCGCTCCCGGTCAAAGCGCAGGTGCAGTTCGATCCGGTCGCCCGGCCGTACGAGTTGCTGGAACTTGAGCACTTCCATCCCGGCAAAGGTCGCGGGCAAGTCGAGCAGTTGCTGGCCGAGGTTGAACGCCCATTCGATCTGCACTACGCCCGGCAACACCGGCGTGACCGGGAAATGGCCGCTGAAGTAGGCCAGGTCCGGCGGAATGCTCAACTGCAAGGTCCACTCGCCATTGGCTTCGGCTTGCTCCAATACTTCTGGCGCCTTTGGCCGTGGTGCCAGCAGCAACGCTTCGACGTGGGCCTGGGGCAGTTTGCCTTGGCTGGTCAGCGGCAGTTGGCGCAGTAATCGCCAACGACGCGGTAACGCCAAGGCTTCGCAATGCTGGCTCAAGTGCTGGCGCAGGGTTTGGGTCAGTGTCCGACGGCCTTGATTGCGCAGGGCATGTAGGCCTTCGGCGCTCAGCACCACCAGCGCACCGAGTGACGCGCGGTTTTCCTGCACCACGCCCAGGCGCGTTTCGGCGACCCACGGGTGGGCCATCAGCGCTTGTTCGAGCATGGGCAGGGAGATGCGTTTTTCTTCCAGCTTGACGATGCGGTCCAGGCGCCCGAGCAGTTCGAAGCGGCCATCGGCGTGGATGCGCGCGGCGTCGGCGGTTTGTTCGATATGTCCGGCGGGCAGGTAAGGCGAGGCGATGCGCAGGGCGCCGTCGGCGTCCTGGCTCAGCTGCACATCGGCGAACGGCTGCCAAGGCTGTGCGCCCTGGCGCCAGGCGATGCCGCCGGTTTCCGAGCTGCCGAGGATTTCCGTCGGCCATTGCTGCAAGCGGTCGTACAGCTCGCCAGCGGCCTCGATGGGCAACGCGCCACCGGATGAAAACACCCGCGACACCTGGCTCAGTGCCGGCCAGTCGAGGTTATCGCCCATGCGCTTGAGCAGCGCCGGGCTGGCGACCCAGGCAAATTGCAGGTGTTCGCGGCTGGCGCGCTGCAAGTCCTCGGGAAAGGCCAGTTGCTTGCGCACAAAGGTGCGCCCGGCGCACAGCGGCCACAGCACGCGGAACAGCAGGCCGTAGATATGTTGGGTGGCGACGCTGCCGATGATGCACGCGCCCTTCAAATCTGCGCCCCACAGGGCTTCCAGGGCGTCGACTTCGTTGGCCAGTTGGCGCAGGGACTTGTCGATGCGCTTGGGCTCGCCGCTGGAACCGGAGGTGCACAGGCTCAGTTGGCAGGCGTCGAGGTCCAGCGCCGCAGCGCTCAACGGCACTTGATACAGCGCGTCGAGATCCGCCGCTTCGGTCAGCCAGGCGTCAACGGCCGCGTCCCAGCGTTGCCGGGTTTGTGGTTGCAGGTCGGCCGGCAGCAGCACGCTGACCCCGGCGCGCCAGGCACCGAGCAGGGCAATCGCCAGCAGGCCGGCATCTTCCAGATGTACGGCGACGCGCTGGATACCACGCGCTTGCAGGCCCGCCGCCAGGCTCAGGGATTGCTCCCACAGCTGGGCGTGATTCATTGCAGGTTCGGTGGTGACCGGACGCTGTTCCAGCGGCTCAAGCAGCAAGTGCTCAAGTTTCAACCCATTCATACGCGGCCTCGAACCCTTTGTCGTACCAGCCATTCCACGGCAAACAACAACCCCATCAGCCCGTAGGCGATCAGGCCGTTGTACAACGTCCACCAGCTCAACGGCGCCCACAGGGTGAGGGCGGCGGCGAGCAGGCCATTACACAGAAAAAACGCACTCCAGACCACGGTGACCTGGCGCGTATACACAATCGCGTGGGGCGGCAGCTGCGGGTCGGTCATGCGCGCCAGGCGTTCCACCATCGGCGGGCCGTATTTCAGGCTCAGGCCAAACAGCGCCAGCATGAACGCGCTGACCAGGCTCGGGTACCAGCGCAGCAGGTGCGGGTTGTCGAACCAGGCCAGCAGCAGGCAGAACACGATCACCGCCAGTGCCATCCAGCGGCTGCCGGGGCGCCGGGCGCCGGTGAACGCGCGCAACAGCCACAGGCTGCCCAGCAGCAAACCGAATTGCCACGGTGCAAAGTGCTCGGTGCCGTAATACACCGCAAAGGGGTACAGCAGCCCCGCCAACAACAGGCCAAGGCCGATCAGCCGGCTCATGCGGCGGGTTGCACCAGGCGGTACACCGCCTCAACCACGTCGTCCACGGTGCGCACGGCCTTGAACTCTTCGGCGGCGATCTTCTTGCCGGTCTGGCGCTTGATATGGTCGATCAAGTCCACGGCGTCGATGCTGTCGATTTCCAGGTCCTGGTACAGGTTGGCGTCAAGGGTGACGCGTTCCGGCGCCAGTTCAAACAGTTCCACCAGGGCGTCGCGCAAGGTGTTGAAAATATCGTCACGAGTTTGCATGGTACGGTCTCAAGCTGCCTGTCGGGCCGTGACGAACGCCGCAAGGCTGGCCACGTTGGTGAAGTGATTGCGGGTGTCCTTGGCGTCGGCATCTATCTTGATGCCGTACTTTTTCTGGATCGCCAGGCCCAGTTCCAGGGCGTCTACCGAATCCAGGCCCAGGCCTTCGCCGAACAGGGTTTGGTCGCTACCAATGTCGTCGACGCTGATGTCCTCAAGGCCCAGGGCCTCGATGATCAGCGTCTTTATGTCGTACTCAAGGCTGTTGCTGTCGCTCATCTTCGGCGAGCTCCTTAATAAAATAGTCATGCAGGTAATCGTTGAGCTTGCGTGAAGCCTGGGGCGCGGGCCCCAGTGTGGCGAACGCCTGTGGTTCTATATCGGCACCCACGCGCAAACTGAAGTGAAAGCGACGTTTGGGGATGCGATACCAGGGCTCGGCCTTGGTCAGGGTAGTCGGGCTGACCTTGATCACCACCGGGGTGACGATTGTCGCACCGCGCAGTGCAATGGCGGCGCCCCCGCGATGAAAGGCGGGCGCCGCGCCGGGCGTGGTGCGGGTGCCTTCGGGGAAGATGATCAGGGTCTGGCCGTCGCGCAGGGCGTCGGCGGCGGCGTCGAGCATGTCGGCGCTGCCGTCATTGCTGATATAGCCGGCATCGCGCACCGGGCCACGCATGAACGGGTTCTGGAACAGGCTCTGCTTGACCACGCAGTTGGTCTGGCGCATCAGGCCGATGAGGAACACCACGTCGATCAGCGACGGGTGGTTGGCCACGATCATCTGCCCCGGGCGCCCGAGTTTTTCCGCACCTTCGACGCTGTAGGTGAGGATGCCCAGGCGGTACATCAGGCGAATGAAAAACCAGAACAGGCAACTGATGGTGTGGCGCGCACGCCGCTGATGCTGCTTGGCATCGCCCGGCAGGCAACTGAGCAGCGGGAACACCAGCACGCGCAGGCCCAGCCCGCCGATGCCAAACACCAGGAAGCTGATGGCCGTGGCGAACAGGCGCCAGTAGTAGGCCTGCCGTGGCTTGTCGGTGGTTACTTGCGTTGCCAGTTCCATACGCGGTTCTTCCAGGCATGTTGGCAGGCACCCTGCTCGGTGAGCAGGGTGCGCAGCAGGTTCAGGGCGTGGGGCCACTGGGCTTGAGTGGGTTGGACAGTGGCGGCAGTGAGATCCAGTTGCCACTCGTCGCCCGGCGTCAGCAGCAGGCCGAGGGCGTAGGGGAACGGCACATCCTTGATCCAGCTGGCGTAGGCCTCGGGTGGCTGTTCTTCGGTGATCACCAGCAACACGGCCGGGGCGCCTTCGTTGAGCAGCGCGGCGGCTTCCAGCAGGCCGTGTTCCAGGCCGTCGCCGGCTGCGGCGAGGGCGGTCATTTCGCTGGTTTCATTGCGCAGGATCGACCACAGGCCAATCACCGCGTTATGCACCGACAGGCTGAACTGGGTCGGCGACAGGGGCTGGTCGTTGGCCAGGTCGCTGAGGATGTCGAGGGTGCGCGGGGTTTCGCCATGCCGGGAGATGAACACCAGCGGCAAATCCTGCAGGCCGTCGGCCAATGGCCAGCCGACGCTGAACGCCATGCGTGCCAGGCGGCTCAGGCGGCGGCGCTGCATGGCTGGCAGAAATGACACGTCGGGGCAGGCGTCGCTGGCGGGAATGACCACTGGGGCCTTGCTCCAGGCCAGCCAGTCTTGCGCGCTGTCGAGCCCTGGAGCCCAGGCGCGCCATTGGGCGATGTTGAAATTGATCACTGAGAGGTTATCCCGCCCCTGCGGGCTTCCATGTGCGGCCGTTGGCCCCGAATACCGGGACAGGGAACAATGGCCGAATGGCGCGCATTATCCCGGTGCTGCGGGCTTCTAGCAAACTTTGGTAATGAATTGTTCAAGGTTGATTACAAATGGCTTGGAAAGATTTACAGATTGTCCGCTACCCGGGATCAGATTGGATTGTCAGATCGTTCTGTTTAATTTGTCGGTGGTAGATGACAGTCAGCGCTTCAATCGCCTGTGATGCTGTAGTGCATGGATGAACAAGGTAGCTAACAGGCGCTTTTGCCCTCTACACTCGGGCATTCATTGATACACGGAGGTTTTTCCATGCGGCGTGTGGTGTTCAATCAGAAAGGCGGCGTTGGCAAGTCCAGCATTGCCTGCAACCTGGCGGCGGTCAGCGCCAGCGAAGGCTATCGAACCCTGTTGGTGGACCTCGATGCACAAGCCAACTCAACCCAGTACCTCACCGGGCTGACGGGCAACGACATCCCCATGGGGATCGCGGATTTTTTCAAGCAAACCCTGTCTTCCGGGCCGTTTTCGAAGAAGAACAAGGTGGATATCTACGAAACGCCCTTCGACAACCTGCACGTGGTCACCGCCACCGCCGAGTTGGCGGACTTGCAGCCCAAGCTTGAGGCCAAGCACAAGATCAACAAGCTGCGAAAGCTGTTGGACGAGTTGAGCGAAGATTACGACCGGATTTACCTGGATACTCCTCCGGCGCTGAACTTCTATGCAGTTTCGGCGCTGATTGCCGCTGATCGCGTGCTGATTCCCTTCGATTGCGACAGCTTCTCGCGCCAGGCGCTGTACGGCCTGCTGGCTGAGATCGAAGAATTGAAGGAGGACCACAACGAAGGTCTTGAGGTGGAAGGCATCGTGGTCAACCAGTTCCAGGCCCGCGCGACGCTGCCGCAGCAGATGCTCGATGAATTGATTGCAGAGGGTTTGCCGGTGCTGCCGGTGTACCTGGCCAGCTCCGTGCGCATGCGTGAGTCGCACCAGGAGAGCAAGCCGCTGATCCACCTGGACCCACGGCATAAGCTGACCCAGCAGTTTGTGGAGTTGCATAACTTGCTGGAAAACGCGTGATCTCGAATGCCACACCATTCCCCTGTGGGAGCTGGCTTGCCTGCGATAGCTGTAGTGAATTCAACACTGTCATCGCAGGCAAGCCAGCTCCCACATTTTTTTGCATTCCAGAACGGGATTTGGATATGTCCTACTGATGCTGTAGGACAGCTCTGGCAATAGGGATTGAGCCTTGTATCGTTGCCTACGTGTACGCCAGAATCCGCCGGCTTGTGCGTCTGGAGGGGTGTCTCTTAAGGTTCTCGGGCCGCTGAATTCTCAGTGGTCGGGTTTAGTAGCCCCATCAGACGACAGCATGTGCAAGGCTCCAAAATCTTATGGTAGCTGTGCGCAGGGCACCTTCGGGTGCGCCGGTTTTGCTTTCGTTCCCGGTCTACTAACCTGCGTACAGCTGCCGCCCTCGTTTAGTAGCGAATAGGTGGTGGCCCTATCAGAGAACGAAAAGCATGTTATTCACCATAACCCCCAATCTGCCCACCGAAACCCTCGTCCTCAACAGCTACGAAACCTTCTCTTCCGTGCGCACCCTGCTGCTCAACCTGTCCAACGACCTCACCGGCGAACACCGCGACGTGGCCTTGGCCATCCATCAATTAAGCGAGCTAGGGGTACTGCTGGTCGGCCAGATGATGGACCGCGAAGCCCCACTGGCCTAAATCTGCAATGCGGTCTCTGTGGGAGCTGGCTTGCCTGCGATAGCTGTAGTGAATTCAACACTGTCATCGCAGGCAAGCCAGCTCCCACATTTGACCGAGTTAAACGCCCTGGCTGCGTAACCACGCCATCAACTGCGGCAGCGGAAACGCCCCACTCTGGCGAGCCACTTCGCGGCCGTTCTTGAACAGGATCAAGCTAGGAATCGAACGAATCCCCAACTGCGCCGACAGCTGCTGATTGGCCTCACTGTCCAGCTTGGCCAACCGGCACTTGCCCTCCAACTGCCCAGCCGCCTGCTCAAACACCGGCGCAAACGATTTGCACGGCCCGCACCAGTCGGCCCATACATCCACCAGCAACGGCAAATCGCCCTTGATCTGGCTGGCGTAGTCGTCTTGCTTCAGTTCGAAAGGCTTTTTTAACAACACCGGCTGCTTGCAGCGCCCGCACTTGGGCGCGTCGCCCAGGCGTTCGCCGGGGATGCGGTTGAGGCCGTTGCAATGAGGGCAAGGGATGACGAGAGGTTCGGACATGGCGGGCTCCTGGAAATGGACAATGGGCTCTATTTGGAGTCGGCGAGGATGTTTATCAAGGTATGGAGATGGCGACTCATCCGCTCACAGTTTCGCCGGTGTTGATCCGGGAGCGTCTGTCTAGGCTGTTGAGGGGCGCCATTGGTCTGTTTGCGAATATAGCAAATTGCGATATTTGCAGGTCAGGTTTAACCTTCATAGCAAGATGCGATAAGGATGTTGCATGCGAGTGATCAGCGAGAAAAGGATCTGGGAAGCAAAGGAAAAGTGGCCGCGTTCAGCAACAGCGTTGGATCAGTGGTATCGGATCGTGAAGCGAAATTCCCCCAAAGACTTCGCAGCGATGAAAGCCATGTTTCCCGCCACGGATAAGGTTGGAGAGTTTCATGTGTTCGATATTGGAGGCAACAAACTGAGGTTGATTGCTGGCGTGGAGTATTGGGCGCAGCGTATTTACATCAAGCATCTGCTTGATCACCGCGAGTATGAGAAAGACAAATGGAAGGAGAAAATCCGATGAGCGCGCTTATGCGAGTAGCGGCTGAACACTGGCAATTCGTTTCGCCAGTGTTGCGCAAGCCGGAGAACGAGGCAGACTACGACGCGCTGGTATGTGGTCTGGACGAGCTGTTGAGCATGATCGGTGAGGACGAGGACAGTCCGCTGATGAGCTTGGTGGACATCCTCAGTGACTGGATCGAAGCCTACGATCATGAGCATCGCCCAATGCCCGTCGCCAGTGGTGTCGATGTGCTGCGCTACATGATGCGCGAGCACAACCTTACTCAGAGCGACCTGCCGGGCGTCGGGGCGCAGTCGGTGGTTTCAGAAATCCTAAGCGGCAAACGCCAGCTCAACATACGGCAAATACGTTGGCTGGCTGAACGCTTCGGTGTTTCAGTCGAAACCTTCATCTAGAGGTTTCACGACGAACAACTAATCTCCAAATGCTTACCCCAATCCGGCGGCCGCTGCGCGTACTGCTCCATCCCCGGTTGTTCCTCAAACGGTTTGCTCAGCACCTCATGCAGCCGCCGCACTTCACTGTAATCCCCGGACTCGGCAGCAGTGATGGCGTTCTGCGCCAGGTAGTTGCGCAGGATGTACAGCGGGTTCACCGCGTGCATCCGCTCGCGGCGCTGTTCTTGGCTGTAATCGCCATCCCGTTCTACGCGGGCCTTGTACAGGTCGGCCCAGGCATCAAACCCGGCCATGTCGACAAAGTCATCGCGCAACTTCGCCACGGCCAGCGCCGACGACTCATCCCCTAGGCGGCGGAAGAACAAGGTGTAATCCACGCCACTGTTCTGCATCAGCTTCAACAGGCGCTCCACCAGCTTCTGGTCATCGTCTTCGGCGGTGGTGAGCCCCAACCGGCGGCGCATCAAGTCCAGGTAATTGGCCTGATACAACGGCAGGTACAGCCCAAGCGCTTCCTTCAACGCATCCACGTTGATAAACGGCGTCAACGCCTGCGCCAGTGCGCTGAGGTTCCACTGCCCGATCGGCACCTGGTTGCTGAAGGAGTAGCGCCCTTCATGATCGGAGTGGTTGCAGATGAAGTGCGCGTCAAAGTCATCGAGGAATGCAAACGGCCCGAAGTCGAAGGTGATGCCCAGGATCGACATGTTGTCGGTGTTCATCACGCCGTGGCAGAAGCCATAGGCCTGCCACTTGGCGATCAACTCGGCGTTGCGCTCGACGATTTCGCGGAACATCGCCAGGTACGGCTCAGGCTGCTCGCGACATTCAGGGTAGTGAAGATTGAGTACGTGCTCAGCCAACAGCGCTTGCTGCTCGGGCTTTTTGGTGTAGTAGAAATATTCGAAATGCCCGAAGCGGATATGGCTCGGCGCCATGCGCAATACCATTGCGCCACGTTCCTGCTTCTCACGCCACACCGGGGTGTCGGAGCCGATCACGCACAGCGCACGACTGCTCGGGATGCCCAGCGCGTGCAGGGCCTCGGAAGCGAGGAACTCGCGGATCGAAGATCGCAGCACCGCACGCCCATCGCCCATGCGCGAGTAAGGCGTTTGCCCCGCGCCCTTGAGGTGCAGGTCCCAATGTTCTCCGGCGGCGTTGTACACCTCGCCCAGCAGCAACCCGCGACCATCACCGAGCTGCGGCGTGTAGCCGCCGAACTGATGCCCGGAATAGACCATCGCCCGTGGCTCCGCTTCTGCCCACAGCTTGTGCCCGCCGAACAGCTCGGCAAATACCGGCGTTTCGGCCACGGCTGGGTCGAGGTCGAGCAGAGCCATGGCGGCCTTGCTCGCCACGACCAGGCGCGGGGCGTCGAGGGGTTCGGGCAGTACGTGGGTTGAGAACGCGTCGCCCAGGCGTGCGAAACGGTTGTCGAAGGTCAGTTCGTCGAGGGCTTTCACCGGCCATCTCCAGCAGAATGTCCGAGCATTCTGCTGGGGATAGCGCGGTTAGTCGAGTTTGCTCGGCGGTGGCTCGGTGACGCCGCCGTCGTTGGCGGGCTTGGCCGGGCTGTCCACTTCCACCAGTTTGTATTCCTGGCCGTGAAGGTTCTTGAGGTAGACCTCCATCTGGCGGAACGAGATGTTGATGTGGTGGTTCTTGAACTCGCGGTTGATAAAGCGGTTCACCTCGTCGATCACCGGGTTGCGGTCACCAAGGTCGCGCACGTGCATGCGCAGTTCATGGTCGAGGGTGCTTTCGCCGAAGTTGAGGAAGTACACGTGGGGTTCGGGTTCTTTGAGGACGCGTGGGTTTTCCCGGGCGGCCTTGAGTAACAGTTCCTTCACCAGATCCAGGTCTGAGCCGTAGTCCACGCCTAGTTTCAGGGTGACACGGGTGATGGTGTCGGTCAGCGACCAGTTGATCAGTTGCCCGGTAATGAACGTCTTGTTGGGGACGATGATGTCCTTGCGGTCAAAGTCGGTGATCGTCGTCGCGCGGATGCGGATCTTGCTCACCGTGCCCGACAGGTTGCCGATGGTGATGGTGTCGCCGATCCGCACCGGGCGTTCGAACAGGATCATGATGCCGGAGATAAAGTTGGCGAAGATCTCCTGCATGCCGAACCCCAACCCCACCGACAGCGCCGCCACCAGCCATTGCAACTTGTCCCAGCTCACGCCGAGGGTGGACAGCGTGGACACAAAACCGACGCCGGCAATCACGTAGGACAGCAACGTGGTGGTCGCATACGCGCTGCCCTGGGCCAGGTCCAGCTTGGACAGCACCAACACTTCCAGCAAACCGGGCAAGTTGCGCGCCAGGGCGAAGGTGATGCCGATGATGATCAGGGCCCCGAGCAGGTCGCCGATGCTGATCGGCACCATGCTGATATTGGCGCCCGTGCCGCTGGTGTATTCGTACAACGTGATGTTGTCCAGATACGAAAACACCGAGATCAGGTCCGACCACACCCAGTACAGCGCTGCGATAAAGCCGCCGAGCAAAGCCAGGCGGATCAGGCGCATGGACTGTTCGTTGACCTGTTCGATGTCCAGGGTCGGCTCTTCGATCACCGCTTCGCCGTCGCCGGCCTCCTTGGCCGCCTGGCGTTTGGCCAGGGCGCGCGCGTAGGCCAGGCGCCGGGCGGCAACGCCCAGGCCACGCACGAAGGTGGCTTCGATCACCAGCCAGAACATCAGCAGGTACAGGGTGTTGATCAAGCGGTCGCTGAGCTTGAGCGCGGTGTAGTAGTAGCCAAAACACACGGCGATAAACAGCGCGATGGGCAGGGCGGTAAACAGCACACCCACGGCTTTGCGGAACAGCGAGGCCTTTTCGTGGGCGGGGCTGTGCAGCAACAGGCGGCCTAGCAACCAGGCCATTAGCGCGTAGCACAGCAGCACCACGCCGATGCCCAGCACGTCGTCGGCCAGCGCCGCCGGTTGATGCTCGGCGATGGCCACCACGGCCACCAGCGCCAGCACCACCAGGCCGAGCTTGCGCACCCAGCCTTGGAGGAATTCGACCTGGGGTTTTTCCCAGCGGAAGTGCAACTCGGCCACGCCGCCCGGCGCGAGAATGCGATAGGCGGTATAGAACACCATCCACGCCTGGGCGATTTGCAGCAGCGCCGCGCCGAGGTTGGCGTTCTGCCCACGGGCGTCGATCTGCAACGCATAGCCGCACAGCGCCAGGCCCAGGGACACCGGCATCGCCAGCAGGATATTAATGAGGATGGCTTGTGGTGTGTGCCACTGGCTGTCGCGCTTGAAGTGGCCGATGTCCTGGTGGACTTTGTTCAGGCGTTGATAGAGGTTTTTACGCCGCCACAGCAGCGCGCCAATCAATAACAGCAGCGGCAGGAACAGCAGCGGGCGCTGGGTCAAACCGTCGTAAAGCTCGCTGACGCTGGACGCCCACGGCAGGGTGGTGACCTGCTTGCTCAGGTGCGCCGGCACGGTTTCCAGCCACTCGGTGTCCAGCGGCTTGTTGCTGGGGATCCAGAACATCTGCTCGTCGAGCGTCGCGCGCAGCGTGGTGGCGGTGCTGAGCAATTGTTTCTGGTTGAGTTGCAGTGTGATCGATTCATTTAGCAACGCGCTCAGCTCACGGCTCAGGCGCTCCAGCAGGTCGCTGCGGGTGATCGCCAGTTCCAGCAAGGTGCGGCGCAGTTGTGGGGTGACGTCTTCCGGCGCCTGGTTGGCCAGCAGGTTATCCACATAGGTGCTCGGCGAGCTGATCAGTTCGCGCTGCTGATTGACCTCGAACTGGTACAGGCGAATGTTGGCGATGTCGTCCGCGAGGTCGCGGTCCACGGTGAGGCGCGGCAGGGCCTGTTTCTGTTTATAGAGGATCTTCGACAGCAGCAGGCTGCCCTTGAGCACGTTGATCTGCTCGTCCAGGGCGGCGTCGCTCTGGGTCACGGTGTCCAGTTGCTGCTTGGTTTGCAGGTTTTTCTGGGTCAGGTCGTTGAGGCGGTCGGTGCTTTTGAGCAGGTAGTCGGACAGTTTCAGGTTGGCCGCGCTTTCGGTCGCGAGCAGGCTGCTGCCGCCGGCCTTTTGCGCTTCGATGGACTGTTGCGTCACCGTTTGTTGCGATTGCGCCAGGCGTTTCTGGTTGATCAGGGTTTGCAGGTCCTGGATCTCTTGTTCCAGGCGCGCGGTTTTTTCCACCACCAGGTCGTGCTGGCTGTTGCCCAGGTCTTGCAACTGGCTGTTGCCGGCCAGTTCCTGGCGGCGCAGGGGGATCAGCGCGTTGAGGGCGGCGAGTTCGGCGTTGAGTTGGTTGCGCTGGTCGCTGCTGAGGGTTTTACCGTTGTCTTTGCCGGCCTTGAGGATCGAGTTGATCTGCAGGATGCGCGTCTGGCTGCTGCTGATTTCGGTTTGGGCGCGTTCGGGGCGGGTCTGGGCGGCGATGGTCAGGCTGTTGGCGTCGGCCAGGTCTTTTTGCAGGTCGCCTTGCTGGGTGGTGCGCTGCACCAGCAATTGCTCCAGCTGCGGCACCGGCAGGCTCGCGTAGCGTTGGGCCACCGGGACGACTTTGGTGGCCTTGAGCCGGGTCAACTCGCGCTGGTTTTCGGCGGTCTGGCGCGGCGCGTCTTCCAGCTGGCGCTTGAGGTCCGCCAGGCGCTGCTCGTAATCCTGCTTGTTGCCCAGGTAGGTCAGGGTCTGTTGCAGGATGGTCTGCAACGCCTTCATGTCGGCGTCTGGCAGCTTGCGGTCGGGCAGCTTGTCCAAAGATTGCTGGATAGCGTCGGCGCTGGGCGGGTCGGCCGCGTGGACGGTGCCGACACAAAGGGTCAGGCCCAGCAGGGCAGTGGCGAGGAACGTGCGCAGGATTGGCATAGAGACCGGTCGTGCAAGGTGAAGAATCGGGGCGTTGTCGCCCCGCAGTTTAGAGGAAGAGTCCGGGACCCGGGCGACTTCCTTCGGGGAATCTGACGCCCACTTTGCCGATCTTGTTCCCGTCCATGACCGCGACGGTCCAGATGGTGTTGTTCCACTCCACCTGGTCGCCGACGATGGGCGCGCCGCCGACTTTCTGGGTGATGAAGCTGCTCAGTGGCATATCCGGGTCGATGCCTTCCAGCTTCAGCCCGTACAGGGCGGAGACTGCGCCCAGCTGGGCGTCGCCTTCCAGGACGAAGTCACCGAAGAAGCGCAGGTCGAGGCCGCGTTGCGGCGCCTGGCTGAACAGTTTGCCCAGGGCCGGCAGGTTGTGTTCGTGGCCGATCACACAGAGCAGGTCGCCGACTTCCAGCACCGTACTACCCGACGGATGGAGCAGTTGCTGGCCACGGAACAGCGCGGCGATCCGCGTGCCTTCGGGCATTTTCAGTTCACGCAGGGCGGCGCCGATGCACCATTTTTCGGCGCCGAGGCGGTAGACGAACAGCTCCCACTCGCTGGTGACGTGCACTTCCAGGGCGGCACGGGAGATGGGCGCCGGGTCAGGCGGGACGGTCACCTTGAGCAGCTTGGCCACCCACGGCAGGCTGGTGCCCTGTACCAGCAGCGAGACCAGCACGATAAAGAACGCCAGGTTGAAGTACAGCTGCGCATGGGGCAGGCCGGCCATCAGCGGGAACACCGCGAGAATGATCGGCACCGCGCCGCGCAAGCCCACCCAGGCGATAAAGCCTTTTTCGCGGCCGTGGAACGCCTTGAAGGGCAGCAGGCCGACCATCACCGACAGCGGCCGCGCAAACAGGATCATCCACAGCGCCAGGCCCAGGGCCGGCAGGGCAATCGGCAGCAAGTCATGGGGCGTGACCAAAAGGCCCAGCACGAGGAACATGCCGATCTGCGCCAGCCAGGCCATGCCGTCGAGCATATGCAAAATGCCATGACGGCTGCGCACCGGGCGGTTGCCGATCACCAGGCCGCACAGGTACACGGCGAGGAAGCCGCTGCCGTGCAGGGCGTTGGTCACGGCGAAGACGAACAGGCCGCCGGCGATCACCAGGATCGGGTACAGGCCGGTGGCCAGGTTGATGCGGTTGACCATTTGCAGCATCAGCCAGCCGCCGCCCAGGCCGACGACGCCGCCGATACCGAATTCGCGCACCAGGTGCGTCAGCAGGCTCCAGTGCAGGCCGGTCTGGCCGCTGGCGAGCATGTCGATCAGGGTGACGGTAAGGAACACCGCCATCGGGTCGTTGCTGCCGGATTCGATTTCCAGAGTGGCGGTCACCCGTTCGTTGAGGCCCTTGCCGCCCAGCAGCGAGAACACCGCTGCGGCGTCCGTAGAACCGACGATGGCGCCGATCAGCAAGCCCTGGATGATATTCAGGTCAAACAGCCAGGCCGCCGCCATGCCGGTGAGGCCGGTGGTAATCAACACCCCCACCGTGGCCAGCGACAACGCCGGCCAGAGTGCCACGCGAAAACTCGCCACCCGTGTGCGCAGGCCGCCGTCGAGCAGGATTACAGCCAGTGCGAGGTTGCCCACCAGGTAGGCGGTCGGGTAGTTGTCAAAGATGATGCCGCCGCCATCGACGCCGGCGACCATGCCCACGGCCAGGATGATCACCAGGATCGGGATGCCCAGGCGGGACGAAAGAGAACTCACCAGAATGCTCGCACTCACCAGCAACGCGCCGATCAAGAACAGGCTGTTGATGGTCGTCGCATTCAAAGGCAGTACTCCATGGGCAAACAGGACGGGGCGCAAACTGACCATGCAGTCTGCGTGCCAGCGATTCTAACCTGTTGAATTGCTGCGCTGTCAAAAGCTTTAAAGGCGTGCATCGATCTAATGTGGAAGTGATCCCTGTGGGAGCTGGCTTGCCTGCGATAGCGGTCTGCCAGTTAACGAGATGCAAGCTGGCCCACCGCTATCGCAGGCAAGCCAGCTCCCACAGGGGATCGGCGTCGGTTTCAGAGGCGGAAACGGCCCACCATCCCATTCAAATCCACCGCTAAGCGCGACAGCTCATTACTCGCCGCACTGGTCTGGCTGGCCCCCGTCGCTGATTGCACCGACAGGTCGCGGATGTTCACCAGGTTACGGTCCACTTCTCGCGCCACCTGCGCCTGTTCTTCCGCCGCGCTGGCGATCACCAGGTTGCGCTCGTTGATCTCGACAATCGCGGTGTTGATGGTATCCAGTGACAACCCCGCGCCTTTGGCGATGTTTAGCGTCGATTCCGCACGCTCGGTGCTGTTGCGCATCGAATCCACCGCATGTTCGGTGCCGGCCTGGATGCTGCCGATCATCCGCTCGATCTCGCTGGTGGACTGCTGGGTGCGATGGGCCAGGGCGCGCACTTCGTCGGCGACCACGGCAAATCCACGGCCGGCTTCACCGGCGCGGGCGGCTTCGATGGCGGCGTTGAGGGCCAGCAGGTTGGTCTGGTCGGCCAGGCCGCGAATCACGTCCAGCACCTTGCCGATATCCCGCGACTCATTGGCCAGGTCGCCAATCAGCGTGGCGGTGGCTTGCACATCGCCGCTCATGCGTTCGATGGCGCTGACGGTCTCTTGCACCAAATCGCGGCCGTCACCGGCGGAAGTGGTGGCGTGGCGCGAGGCTTCAGACGTGCTCACCGCATTGCGTGCGACTTCTTCCACGGCACTGGTCATCTCGTTGACGGCGGTGGCGGCTTGTTCGATCTCGTTATTTTGCTGGGTCAAGCCACGGGCGCTTTCGTCGGTGACGGCGTTCAGCTCTTCGGCGGCCGAGGCCAACTGGGTGGCGGAACCGGCGATGCGTTGCAGGGTGTCGCGCAGCTTGTCCTGCATCTTGGCCATGGCGGCCAGCAGACGCCCGGCTTCGTCGTTGCCGTCGACCTTGATCGGGCGCGTCAGGTTGCCTTCGGCGACTTCTTCGGCCGCTTCCAGCGCTTGGGCGATCGGCAGGGTGATGCTGCGGGTCAGTAGCCAGGCGAACAATACCGTCAGTGCCGTCGCCAGTACCAACAAGCCCACCACCAGTTTGAAGGCCAGGTCGTACTGGTCCTTGGCTTCTTGGTTGGTGACCAGGGCCATTTTGTTGTTGATGTCCAACAGGCGCGCCAACACCGCGTTGACCTGCTCGGAGTTATTCAGCAGTTCGGTGTTGATCAGGGTGCGCAGCTCTTCCACCTGATTGGCCCGCGACAGGCTTTTCATGCGTGTCTCAATCTGGCGGTACTGGCCGAGCAGGGTGACGTACTCGTCGTAGGCGGCGCGCTCTTCGCGGCTGTCGATGAGTTTTTCGTAGATGGCCTGGGCGGCACGGATCTGCTGGTCGCGCAGTTCGAAGGTGTCCAGGGTCTTTTGCTGCACATCCGGCTCGCGGTTGGTCAGCAGGCGGTATGACAGCACGCGCAGGCGCAGGGTCAGTTGGGTGAACTCGTCGAGGGCGCGAATGCTCGGCACGCTGGACAGGGTGATGTCTTCGGCGGCGCCGCGAATCTTGCTCATCTGGTTCAGGGCGAACACACCGAGAAACAACATGAGCGCGCCGATAAACGCGAAGCCCAAAAAGGCGCGCGGCGCGATATTCATATTACGAAGGGACATGCTGGAATCCTGGGGAGAAGCGCGATCCGTGCGGCCATGAGAGGGGGGATGCTTCTCTATCGGTCGTACGACTAAAGTCTAAAGGGGGGCGTGCGTTTTTGTCGCATCCGATGAGCTTCAGGAACCAGATCGGCGAATTGCAGTCACTAAGGCTCGAAAGTGCGGCCCGGCCCATAAAAATCGGGCTGCGCGCCGGGGATAACCCTGGCATCCGAGGTGAATTTTCTTTATCGTCACCGCCCTTTGAAAAAGCCCGAGAAATCAAAATGTTAGAAGCATCCCTCAGCCAATTGGAACAACTGGTCAGCGACCTGGTACAGCAAAATCAGGATTTGTTGGGCAGCAACGAATCCCTCAAGGCCGAACTGGCCCGCGCCAAGGATGAGAACGACAGCCTGCAACTGAGCCTGATGGAACAGGAAGAAAAACAAGGCGCGACCGTTGCGCGTATTCAAGCGCTGGTTGAGCGCGTGAGCGCAGGTCCTGTCGGCGCATGAATGAAGGGATAAAGGTCGTTTCGATTCTCGGAGAGGATTACTCGATCAAGGCGCCAGCGGGGGAAGACAAAACCCTGATGCACGCCGTGACCATGCTCAAGGCCTCCCTGGCCACCACCAAGAAGAAGTATCCGACGTTGATCGGCGACAAATTACTGGTGCTGGCGGCGCTGAACCTGTGCGCCGAGCAGATCGAAATGCAGCAGGCGCACCAAGAGGAACTCGACCGTTACCAAGAGCAAGTCAGCGCCACGGTCGATGTAATTTCCAAGGCGATCGGACAGCCTTAGAACCATTCTTCCTGCATCGCGAGGCACGTATCATCGCGTGCCTCCAGAATCGCCAGTTCATGATGGCAGCCCGGTACTTCCCAGGTCAGGAAGTAGCGGGCGGCCTGGAGCTTGCCTTTATAGAAGGCCGCGTCGGCCGCATTGCCCTTGGCCAGCCCTTCTTCGGCGCGAATCGCTTGCTCCAGCCAGCGCCAGCCAATCACCGTATGCCCAAACACCTTCAGGTACAGCGCCGAGTTCGCCAGGCTGCTGTTGACCTTGCCCTGGGCGAGATCCGTCAGCAGGCCAATGGTCACGCTTTGCAGGCGGTTGACCAGGTGCTCCAGAGGTTCCCGTAGCGCGGTCAGCGACGGGTATTCCTGCGCCCGGGCGCCGGTTTCGGCGATCAGTCTGATGAGTTGTTTCAAGCCCGCGCCGCCGTTCTGCGCCAGCTTGCGCCCCAGCAAGTCCAGGGACTGGATGCCGTGGGTGCCTTCATGGATCGGGTTCAGGCGGTTGTCGCGGTAGTACTGCTCCACCGGGTACTCGCGGGTGTAGCCGTGGCCGCCAAGGATCTGGATCGCCAGTTCGTTGGCCTTGAGGCAGAACTCCGACGGCCAGGATTTGACGATGGGCGTGAGCAGGTCCAGCAGTTCGTGGGCTTGTTTGCGCTCGGCTTCGGTGGCCAGGGTGGTGGTGTCGTCGAACAGGCGCGCGGCGTACAGGCCGAGGTCAAAGGCGCCTTCGACGTAGGCTTTTTGCGTGAGCAACATGCGCTTGATGTCGGCGTGCTGGATGATCGATACCGGCGCGGTCGTAGGATCTTTGCTATCCGGCAGGCGACCCTGCGGACGTTCGCGAGCGTATTCCAGTGAATACAGGTAGCCGGCGTAACCCAGCATCACCGCGCCCATGCCCACGCCGATACGCGCTTCGTTCATCATCTGGAACATGCAGCTCAAGCCCTGGTGCGGCTTGCCCACCAGATAGCCGATACAGTTACCGTTATCGCCGAAGTTCAGCGCCGTGGACGTGGTGCCACGCCAGCCCATCTTGTGGAACAGCCCGGCCAGCAACACATCGTTGCGCTCACCCAGGCTGCCGTCGTCGTTGACCAGGAACTTGGGCACGATAAACAGCGAAATGCCCTTCACCCCGGCCGGCGCATCCGGCAGCTTGGCCAGCACCATGTGCACGATGTTTTCCGACAACGGATGGTCGCCGCCGGAGATGAAGATCTTGTTGCCCTTGAGTCGATAGGTGCCGTCAGCCGCCGGTTCTGCGCGGGTACGAATATCCGACAGCGAAGAGCCTGCGTGGGGTTCGGTCAGGGCCATGGTGCCGAAGAAACGCCCGTCGATCATCGGTTGCAGGAAGCGTTGTTTCTGCTCCTCGGTGCCGAAGCTTTCAATCAGGTTGGCGGCGCCCATGGTCAGGAACGGGTAGGACGTGGACGCGGCGTTGGCCGATTGGAAATGCGCGAAACAGGCCTGGGAGAGCAGGGTGGGCAACTGCATGCCACCAGCTTCGAAACTGCGCGCGGCGTTGAGGAAGCCGGCTTCGAGGAAGGCATCGACGGCCGGCTTGACCTCGGGAATCAGGATGGCTGCGCCGTTTTCGTAGCGCGGTTCGTTTTCGTCGTTCTTGCGGTTATGGGGGGCGAAGTACTTTTCGGCGATGTTTCGAGCGGTGCTGATCGCCGCGTCGAAGGTTTCCCGATTGTGCTCGGCAAACCGCTCGCGCTGGGTCAGGCCCTCGGCATCGAGGACTTCGTACAGCTCGAAAGCCAGATTGCGGGAACTGAGCAGCGTCTCGGACATGGCGGCTTACCTTTAGAAAAGTATGCCGCAGTCTAGGAGTGCTGATAAAAACGGGGAAGGAAGATAGATGGGGGTGATGGGGCGGCACAAGTTGCAAGCTTCAAGCTACAAGTAAGAGCGCGATGCTTTTACTTGCAGCTTGTAGCTTAAAACTTGCCGCTGCTGGTCAGCCGATAGTCATCAGGCTAGCGTTACCGCCCGCCGCCGCGGTGTTAACGCTCAACGCCCGCTCGATCACCAGACGCTCCAGCGCAATCGCCGTCTCGCCTTGGGACAAACCATGCACCCCGACAATCGCGCCACTGCGCTGCGCCACTTGCTGGCACACCGCACGCAGTTGATCGGAATCACCGTGGTGCAGGACCGCGTCAAACACCACGTCGTCCTTGGTCCAGTCAGCCACACGCTTGATCTTCGCCTGAATCTCTTTAGGCAGGCGTGGGAACACGGCCTTGGTCAAGTCAGTCTCTGGCCATACCGCCGAACCGCCTACCGCCAGCACAGCGGCCAGTTGGGTCAGCAGATCGCTATCCACGTCCGCCAGGCACAATACGTGCTCGCGGGGCAGGATCGCGTAGCTGTTGCGCTCGCCGGTCGGGCCAGCCAGTTGGCGGGTGATACCGCTTTGCGATTGTGCGGCGAACTGGTCGCACAGGGCGCTCAGGTCGCTGAGCTTGTTGCTGTCGGCCCAGGTTTTCAGGGCAGTCAGCGGTTGGCTCATGGCGTCACGCAGGCGCAGATCCGGTGCGGCCAGTTTGTCGCCCCGTGCGAAGGATTGCTCGATGGCATCCGTAGGACGAGTCGAGAGCAGACGGTACAGGTACAGCGGACCACCGGCTTTCGGGCCAGTACCCGACAGGCCTTCGCCGCCGAACGGCTGCACACCAACCACGGCGCCGACGATGTTGCGGTTCACGTAGACGTTACCGGCATGGACGTTGTCGATCACCTTGGCGATGGTCTCGTCGATGCGGGTGTGCACGCCCAGGGTCAAGCCGTAGCCCGACGCGTTGATCTGGCCGATCAGTTGGTCGATCTCTTTGCGCTTGTAGCGCACCACGTGCAGCACTGGGCCGAAGATCTCGCGTTGCAGTTCGTCGAAGCTTTCCAGTTCGATCAGGGTTGGCATCACGAAGGTGCCGCGCTTGATCTCTTCGCCGTCGGCAATCGCCACTTGGTACACATTGCGGCCTTTGTCGCGCATGGCCTGGATGTGCTTCTCAATACCCGCCTTGGCTTCGGCGTCGATTACCGGGCCGATGTCCACCGACAGGCGCTCCGGGTTGCCCAGACGGCATTCCGCCATGGCGCCCTTGAGCATTTCGATGACGCGGTCTGCGGAATCTTCCTGCAAGCACAGTACACGCAGGGCCGAGCAGCGTTGGCCGGCACTGTCGAAAGCCGAGGACACCACGTCGATGACCACTTGTTCGGTCAGCGCGGAGGAGTCGACGATCATCGCGTTCTGGCCGCCGGTTTCGGCGATCAGTGGAATCGGTCGGCCCTGGGCATCCAGGCGCCCGGCGACATTGCGTTGCAGCAGGCGCGCCACTTCGGTGGAGCCGGTGAACATCACGCCTTTGACGCGATCATCACCCACCAGGCGCGCACCCACGGTTTCGCCCTGGCCCGGCAGCAATTGCAGCACGCCTTCCGGGATGCCCGCTTCCAGCAGGATGCGCACGGCTTGTGCAGCAACCAGCGGGGTTTGCTCGGCCGGCTTGGCCAGTACCGGGTTACCGGCGGCCAGTGCCGCGGCGACCTGGCCGCTGAAGATGGCCAGCGGGAAGTTCCACGGGCTGATGCAGACCACCGGGCCCAATGGGCGGTGGGCGTCGTTGGTGAAATCGTTGCGTGCCTGCACCGCGTAGTAGCGCAGGAAGTCCACGGCTTCGCGCACTTCGGCAATGGCGTTGGCGAAGGTCTTGCCGGCTTCACGGGCCAGCAGGCCCATCAGCGGTTGGATCTCGCCTTCCATCAGGTCGGCGGCGCGCTCCAGAATCGCAGCACGCTCGGCGGGCGGCGTGGCCTGCCAGATCGGGCCGGCGTTGATGGCGCATTGGATGGCGTTATCCACGTCTTCGACGGTGGCTTCTTGCACGTGGCCGACCACATCGCGCAGGTCGGATGGGTTCAGCACCGGCGCGGCGGGTTGATTACTGGCAGCGCAACCGAGCATCGGCGCGGCTTTCCAGTTGTTGTGCGCCGTTGCCAGCAGGGCGCAGGACAGCGACGCCAGGCGGTGTTCGTTGGCCAGGTCGATACCGGCCGAGTTGGCGCGTTCGCTGCCGTACAGGTCGCGTGGCAATGGGATGCGCGGGTGCGGCAGGCCGAAGCCGCCTTCCAGCGTGGCCATTTGCTCAATGCTGGCCACTGGATCGGCTACCAGTTCCTGAATCGAAATGGACTGGTCGGCGATGCGGTTGACGAACGAGGTGTTGGCGCCGTTTTCCAGCAGGCGACGCACCAGGTAAGCCAGCAGTGTTTCGTGGGTGCCGACCGGAGCGTACACGCGGCACGGACGGTTCAGCTTGCCATCGGAGACCTTGCCTACAACCTGCTCGTACAGCGGTTCACCCATGCCGTGCAGGCATTGGAACTCGTACTGGCCAGGGTAATAGTTCTGACCGGCGATATGGTAGATGGCCGACAGGGTGTGGGCGTTGTGCGTGGCGAACTGCGGGTAGATGACTTCCGGCACCGACAGCAGTTTGCGTGCGCAGGCGATGTAGGAAACGTCGGTGTAAACCTTGCGGGTGTACACCGGGTAGCCTTCCAGGCCTTCGACCTGGGCGCGCTTGATCTCGCTGTCCCAGTACGCGCCTTTTACCAGGCGGATCATCAGGCGGTGGCGGCTGCGGCGCGCCAGGTCGATGACGTAGTCGATTACATACGGGCAACGCTTCTGGTAAGCCTGGATGACGAAACCGATGCCGTTCCAGCCGGTCAGTTGCGGCTCGAAGCACAGGCGCTCAAGCAGATCCAGGGACAGTTCCAGGCGGTCGGCTTCTTCGGCGTCGATGTTCAGGCCGATGTCGTATTGCTTGGCCAGCAGGGTCAGCGACAGCAGGCGCGGGTACAGCTCGTCCATCACACGCTCGTACTGCGCACGGCTGTAACGCGGGTGCAGGGCCGAGAGCTTGATGGAGATGCCCGGGCCTTCATAAATCCCACGGCCGTGAGAGGCTTTGCCGATGGAGTGAATGGCTTGTTCGTACGAGGCCAGGTACTTCTGTGCGTCGTGTTCGGTGAGTGCGGCTTCACCGAGCATGTCGTAGGAATAACGGAAGCCCTTGGCTTCGAACTTGCTCGCGTTGGCCAGGGCTTCGGCGATGGTTTCGCCGGTGACGAACTGCTCGCCCATCAGGCGCATGGCCATGTCGACGCCCTTGCGGATCATCGGCTCGCCGCTCTTGCCGATGATGCGGCTCAGGGACGAGGTCAGACCCGCTTCATTATGGGTGGCGACCAGTTTGCCGGTCAGCAGCAGGCCCCAGGTGGCGGCGTTGACGAACAGCGATGGGCTGTTGCCCAGGTGCGGCTGCCAGTTGCCGGTGCTGATCTTGTCGCGGATCAGCGCGTCGCGGGTGCCTTTGTCCGGGATGCGCAGCAGCGCTTCGGCCAGGCACATCAGCGCCACGCCTTCCTGGGACGACAGGGAAAATTCTTGCAGCAGGCCCTGAACAATACCGGCACGGCCGCCGGCGCTCTTCTGGTTACGCAGTTTTTCGGCAATCGAGGCGGCCAGCTTGTTGGTGGCTTCGGCCATCGGTGCTGGCAGGCGAGCCTGCTCGATCAGCATTGGCACTACTTCCGGCTCAGGGCGACGGTAAGCGGCGGTGATCGAAGCGCGCAGTACGGATTGCGGCAGGATGCTCTCGGCGAACTCCAGGAAGCACTGGTGGGCGTGGTCGGTCTGCACCTCGCCTGCGTCGTCAGCGTCCTTGCTGCTCAAGCCATTGAGTTCGGTCAGGGTTGCACCACCCTCCAGTTTCTCCAGGTAATTGAAAATCGCCTGCTTGATCAGCCAGTGCGGCGTGCGATCAATGGAGGTCGCGGCAGCCTTCAGGCGTTCGCGGGTCGGGTCGTCGAGTTTGACCCCAAGGGTGGTCGTAGCCATTTTCTTATCCTCATGGGTGCCACTACCGAGTGGCATCAGCTGGCGGCAAGATTAGCTTTGCCCATGCAGAGGTGCAACCGGGTGCAACCCTTTTTATGCATGAAATTTTCAGGGGTGCTCATGAAAAAAACGGGGCCTCAACGGAATCCGCTTCACGTTGGTGCATTTACTTCTGAGATCGGCTGTTCTTGCTCCGAAAAGGAGCAAAAACGCGGTGTTTTCTGTAATTGGTACATGGGTGCAACTTATTCTCAAGAAACTGGTTGCACCTTATTTGCTTTGTTGAATAGCATTCGCGCACCAAGGTGCAACCACCTCCACGAGTCGGTTCATCGGCTGACGGCTTTCCTGGGGAAACGTCAGTCATAAATGCGCGGCACGCAGTTACGTCTACCTACTTGCAGTGGGTGGCCGTCTGACAGACCGCCGCTACATAAAAACAAAGCCAGGGCGTCACTCATATGAGCGTAAGTAATCCAACCCTGATCACGTTTGTGATCTACATCGCAGCAATGGTGCTGATTGGCTTCATGGCCTATCGCTCCACCAACAACCTTTCCGATTACATCCTCGGCGGTCGCAGCCTCGGTAGCGTGGTCACGGCTTTGTCGGCCGGTGCTTCGGACATGAGCGGCTGGTTGTTGATGGGCTTGCCCGGCGCGATCTACATGTCCGGCCTGTCGGAAAGCTGGATCGCCATCGGCCTGATCGTCGGTGCTTACCTCAACTGGCTGTTCGTGGCCGGTCGCCTGCGGGTACAGACCGAACACAACGGCGACGCCCTGACCCTGCCGGATTACTTCTCCAGCCGTTTCGAAGATAAAAGCGGCCTGCTGCGGATCATCTCCGCCGTGGTGATCCTGGTGTTCTTCACCATCTACTGCGCCTCCGGCATCGTCGCCGGTGCCCGCCTGTTCGAAAGCACCTTCGGCATGTCCTACGAGACGGCGCTGTGGGCCGGTGCTGCTGCGACTATTGCCTACACCTTCGTTGGTGGTTTCCTGGCAGTGAGCTGGACAGATACCGTACAAGCCACGCTGATGATCTTCGCGCTGATTCTTACGCCGATCATCGTGCTGCTGGCCACCGGTGGCGTTGATACCACCTTCCTCGCCATCGAAGCGAAGAACCCTGACAACTTCAACATGCTGAAAAACACCACCTTCATCGGCATCATTTCGCTGATGGGCTGGGGCCTGGGTTACTTCGGCCAGCCGCACATCCTCGCGCGCTTCATGGCGGCGGACTCGGTGAAGTCGATTGCCAAGGCACGTCGCATCTCCATGACGTGGATGATCCTGTGCCTGGGCGGCACCGTGGCGGTGGGCTTCTTTGGTATTGCTTACTTTTCGGCGCACCCGGAAGTGGCGGGTCCCGTGACCGAGAACCACGAGCGTGTGTTCATCGAACTGGCCAAGCTGCTGTTCAACCCGTGGATTGCTGGCGTGCTGCTGTCGGCCATCCTGGCAGCGGTAATGAGCACCTTGAGCTGCCAATTGCTGGTGTGCTCCAGCGCGCTGACCGAAGACTTCTACAAAACCTTCCTGCGCAAAAACGCTTCCCAGCTTGAGCTGGTATGGGTCGGCCGCCTGATGGTGTTGCTGGTTGCGCTGATCGCCATCGCCATGGCTGCCAACCCGGAAAACCGCGTACTGGGCCTGGTGAGCTACGCCTGGGCCGGTTTCGGCGCAGCGTTCGGCCCTGTGGTGCTGATCTCGGTGATCTGGAAAGGCATGACCCGCGATGGCGCACTGGCCGGTATCCTGGTCGGCGCTATCACCGTGATCGTGTGGAAACACTTCGAACTGCTGGGCCTGTACGAAATCATCCCGGGCTTCATCTTCGCCAGCCTGGCGATCTACTTCGTGAGCAAGCTGGGCGCACCGACTGCGGGTATGGTCGAGCGTTTTGATGCGGCGGAGAAGGACTACAACCTCAACAAGTAAAATTCGCCTGTTGAGTTGAGAAAACGGCCCGCGTCCTTTGGATGGCGGGCCGTTTTTTTTGGGGGGGGCTGGAGGTGAAAATGCGCCGGGTTACAGGCTCAGTTGATCGCTGAAATGAAAGATCATCGCACTCACTGCTCCGATTAGCCCGATAAGAGCTGTTCCGTGAAGGGCGAATTTCAGGCTGCGGGGAAACTCTGCGACTTGTTTTACGTTGATGACACCTCGTCTTGCATTCCACCTCGGTAGCGCAATTGCTACATAGACCGCACACAGTCTGGATAATCTTCCTCGTAGGCTGTTGCCCAAAAGACGTTTGTAATTGGTCAGGAGGCTGCATTGGTCCAAGCGCCGCTCCATCGACTCCAATTTTCGATAGGCCAGAAAGATGTCAAGCGAGACAGCTAGAAGCATTGAGGCTGCCGAACCCAATGCTATTTGGTCTTTGGTAGGGAGGTTAAGTATGTACTCAATACTCATACAGTACCTCTCCGGCGGCTGCGCCAACCTCGCTGCCCCAATTGCCGAAAGCCGCGCCCATTGCGCCGCCTGCTATCAAAAGGCAGCTCAGGGCGAGCGGCCCGGTTGTCGGAGCCATTACCGCTATACACAAGCCCATTCCCATCTGGCCTCCAATGATTCCTCCTGCTACACCAAAGGTTAATTTACCGGCTTCCACATACTTCGCTTTTCGGCATTGCTCCCCTCTCCCGGTAGAACACGCCTCCTTGATCTCCAGCGCCGTCGCTGTCGTACTCAACGCTATCCCCAACGGCGTGCCGTGTTTAAGCAGCTTCGCCGTCTTCGAAATTTTGGCAATCGTTTCTGCGTATCGATTTATCTCCCCGGTGTGCAAATAGCTCCTGGTCGAGATCCCCAGCATCTTCTTGATCGAACCTTCATTGCGCAGGCCCGTGCCATACCGCGCAAAGCTGCGCATTTGCGCTTCCAGCTTGGCAAACAGCACTTGGCGGCGAGCCAGGAAATCATCTCGCGCTGCGCCACCGCCCCGACGTAGCGATTGCTTATGCAGTGCCTCAATTTCATCGAGTGTTTTCACGATTTCCTGCAAATGCCGACTCCAGGCATCCCCTGCGGTACCGATCCCCAGCGAAGCGTACCCAAGCAGCTGTTGCAGCAAATCATAGTTCTGCAACGCAAAGGCATCCCCACCATGAGCCATCACGCTATGGCGAATATCCCAAGCCGCGCACATCAGGCGTGACTCCTCCGAGGTGCGGGCGGCAACCGTCTCGTCGCCCATGATCACCAGTTGCCCGGGCAGCACCACCACATTGCGGATATGGGTGTTCAGCGCGTCAAACTTGGCTTCGGCGTGCTTGCTCAATCGCAAACTCGCCTTGAGTTCCACGGACGTTTGTTGCCGGTGATTGAGAAAACCGTAGGGCTGGGGCATCACAAGCTCCCCCGCGATTCGGTGTAAAGATGACCTGCCATGAACACATTCCTTTTGCATGAACATGGCTGCGAAATTTAATCAGTCGTCTGGTAATCGTCGTGGTTGTACAGGGGGGAATTTGGGGTGGTTTTTTGAGTTTGGGAAACGGGCTACACAGCGATGAAAGGCTTCCGTAAGACGCCTGTATTTTCAGGCTGAAAACCCACGCAAGAATGAAGAGGCGAAAAGCAAACCCCTGCTGTAAGGATTTACTGATTTGTTTGCGCTGTGATCAGCAGGGCAAATGGCTGAGGCACTATCCCCCGCCCACTCCTTCGCAGAGAAACACCGGATGTTCGCTCCTGCCAATCAAAGTGCCTTCAACCTGACCCTGGACGGGGTCGCCAGTGACCTCAAGGTGTACCGCTTCAACGGTACCGAAGCACTCAGCCAACCCTATTGTTTTGACCTTGAACTGGTCAGCGAACAGCCCGACATCGACCTCGAACGCCTGCTGCATCGCCCGGTGTATCTGGGCTTCGACGACCAAGGCCATGGCGTCCATGGCCTGGTCTACCGCGTGGCGCAAGGTGATTCCGGGCGGCGCCTGACGCGTTATCAGCTCAGCCTCGTGCCACAACTGGCCTACCTGGCACACAGCAGCCAGCAACGTATTTTTCAGCACCTTACAGTGCCGCAGATCGTGGCGCAGGTGCTGGTGGGGCAGGGCATCCAGAGCGACCGTTTTGCGTTTCACTTGAGCGGCACCTACCCCGAGCGCGAGTACTGCGTGCAGTTTGGCGAGACCGATCTGGCGTTCGTCCAGCGCCTGTGTGCCGAGGCGGGTATCCACTATCACTTCCAGCATGCGGCCGAGCGCCACCTGCTGGTGTTTGGCGATGACCAGACGGTCTTTGCCCAGGCCGGGCAGCCCACGCCTTATACCCCCGGCTCCGGGATGGTCGCCGACACGCCGGCGATCAAGCGCTTCGCCGTGCAATTGGAAACCCGCGCCACGGCGCTGAACCTGCGCGATTACGATTGGCACAAGCCGCGCCTGGCGCTGGAAAACGTGGCGGCTAGCGAGCAAGCTCCGCGCCTTGAGGTGCAGGATTATCCCGGCCACTTCAGCGACCGCGTCCATGGCAAGTACCTTGCGCAACGTGGCCTGGAGCGCCGGCGCAGTGACTATCAAATCGCCCGTGGCAGTGGCGACGAACCGGCGCTGGCCTGCGGCCGTTTCATGCGACTCGCCGGCCACCAGCGTGAGACCTGGAATGATTTGTGGCTGGTGACCCACGTTGTCCACGAGGGCAAGCAGCCCCAGGTGCTGGAGGAAGCGGTCACTGAGCCGGCAGGTGGGGATTTTCGCCAGGGTTATCGCAACACCTTTGTCGCGGCGCCGTGGGATGTGATCTTTCGCCCGCCATTGCCTGAGCGCCCCAGCATTTCCGGCTATCAGAACGCGGTGGTCACCGGCCCCGCCGACAGCGAAATCCATTGCGACGAATACGGCCGGGTCAAAGTGCAATTGGCCTGGGACCGCAACGGCGAACACAACGACCATTCCAGTTGCTGGCTGCGGGTGGCCAGCGGCTGGGCCCATGACCGCTATGGCGCGGTGCTGATCCCGCGCGTGGGCATGGAAGTGCTGGTGGGTTTCGTCAATGGCGATATGGACATGCCCTTGGTGATGGGTTGCCTGCCCAACGCGGCAACACCTATGCCCCTCGACTTGCCGGCAGACAAGACCCGCAGCACGTTCCGCAGCCAAAGCAGCCCCGGTGGTGGTGGCTACAACGAGTTGCGCATCGAAGACCGCAAAGGCGCCGAGGAAATCTACCTGCGCGCCCAGCGCGATTGGACCCAGCACGTACTGCATGACCAGCAGGTGCAGGTGGATAACCAACGTCGAGTGCGAGTGGGTGGCGAATCCCATCATGAGCTGCAAGGTGAAGAACAGCGCATCACCCACGGCAACCGCCTGACCGAACTCAAGCAGGACGATCACCTGGTGGTTGGCGGCTCCCAGCAGACGCGCGCCGGGCGCATCATTCAGATCGGTGCGGGGCAAAGTGTGGTCATCGATGCAGGCGCGTCCGTGACGATTCAAGCGGGTGGCCAGTCGATCACGTTGTCGGCGGGCGGGATTTTCAGCAGCGTGCCGATCCAGGTTGGTGGTGCGCTTGTTGCGGCCGCTGCGCCGCTGATGCCGGGATTGAAAGAGACATTATTGGCGGTCATGCCCGCGCCGTTGAGCCGCGCGCAAGTGGCCAGCCTCAAGCGCAGCGCGCCGTTTTGCGAAGAATGCGAGCGCTGCAAGAACGGCCTGTGCGCCAACCTTGAAAGGATCTAGTGGCGATGCATCAACATTTGCTTCCCGGTGAACAGCTCTACGCCATCGTGAGTGCGGCCAGCGATGCCAAGCCCCTGACGGCATGGCGAACCCATGCAGGCGGAGCTGCGCTGCACCCCGTTTGGGCTGGCACGGCCTATGCGTCATGGGATGAGGTCATGCCCTACGTCGCCATCGTCGAGCGTGGTAGTCCCTTCCTCGATTGGGTTGCGGCCACCGAATCCACCGATTGGGGTTGGCTGGCCGTCTCGTCCAGCCCGTTGGAAGCGGTGATCGCGCACCTGCAAAGCCTGACCAAGGTGCACCTGCCGGAGGGGCAGGCGGTGTTCTTGCGCTTCTGGGACGGCGCCCAGATGTTGCCGATCATTCAGCACGCGGGTGGGGAAATATTGCCCGTATTCCAGCGTTACCTCATCAATGGCCAGGCACTGAGCGTGGCGACAGGCGCGGTGACGGCCGCCAACACCAGCCCCTGGTGGCAAGTGCCTGCACCACTGTTGGCGCTGCTGGCAGAGCAATCACCGCAGACGCTGATCGACAACCTGCTGCAATGGCTCGAAGAACAGCGCCCCGACCTCTGCGCCGCCTTCACGCCAGCGACCTTGCGCCACAAGGTCGCCCGCTTCGTGGGGAGTTCGCCCATCAGCCATGCAGCGCTGGCCGACTACATTGCTTCAGCGCTGGGTTGAACCCAGGGCCTGCTGCAAGTCTTCGAGCAGGTCTTCAATCGCCTCGATGCCCACCGACAGGCGGATCATTTCCGGTTTCACCCCGGCCTTGGCCTGCTCTTGTTCGTTCATCTGCCGGTGGGTGGTGGAGGCCGGATGGCAGGCCAGGGACTTGGCATCGCCGATATTCACCAGGCGCTTGAAGATTTGCAGCGCGTCGTAGAAGCGCACGCCGGCTTCATAACCGCCCTTCAAGCCAAACGAGAGGATCGCCGAGGGTTTGCCCTGCAGGTATTTCTGCGCCAGGGCGTGGTGCGGATGGTCCGGCAGGCCGGCGTAGCTGACCCATTCCACGTCGCGATGACCTTGCAGGAACTGCGCAACCTTCAAGGCATTTTCGGTGTGGCGCTCCATGCGCAGCGCGAGGGTTTCCAGGCCTTGTAGCAGCAGGAAGGCGTTCATCGGCGCCAGCGCCGCGCCGGTATTGCGCAGCGGCACGGTGCGGGCGCGGGCGATAAAGGCCGCGGGGCCGAATTTCTCGGTGTAGACCACGCCGTGATAGGCCGGCTCGGGGTTGTTGAGGCCGGGGAATTTTTCCGGGTAATCGGTCCAGGGGAATTTGCCGCTGTCGACAATCACGCCGCCCAGGGAGTTGCCATGGCCGCCGATGTATTTGGTCAGCGAATGCACAACGATGTCGGCGCCGAAATGGATTGGTTTGCACAGGATCGGCGTGGCCACGGTGTTGTCCACCATCAGCGGCACGCCACGGGCATGGGCGACGTCGGCCAGGGCTTGCAGGTCGATGATATTGCCTGCCGGGTTGCCGATGCTTTCGCAGTACACCAGCTTGGTGTTGTCGTCGATCAGCTCGGCGATGGCTTGGGCGGAGTCGTCACGGGCGAAGCGCACGTCCACGCCGAAGCTCGGTAGCAAGTGCGCGAACAGGGTGTAGGTGCCGCCGTAGAGCTGCGGCGTGGTGACGATATTGTCGCCGGCACGCGTCAGCGTCTGGATCGCATAGTGGATCGCCGCGCTGCCGGCCGACACGGCCAGGGCCGCGATCCCGCCTTCGAGCGCCGCGATGCGTTGCTCCAGCACGTCGTTGGTGGGGTTCATGATGCGCGTGTAGATATTGCCGGGCACGTCCAGGTTGAACAGGTCGGCACCGTGCTGGGCGTTATCGAACTCGAAGGCGACGTTCTGGTAGATCGGCACGGCGACGGCCTTGGTGGTGGGGTCCGACTTGAAGCCGTGGTGCAGTGCGATGGTGGCGTCTTTCATGATTGTTATTGACCTCCCTGGATAGTGGATTGCCACAATAAATCTGCACCCACCTAAGCATTTAGATTTTTTTCAGCCAGCCACCTGCCTTTGCGGCATAAGCACCGCCTGGCATGCCGCGCTGCACCAAAGCGTGCGTAACAGGTAAACTTCGCCCCCTGCGCAGGAGCAACCATGAATTATCGTCACGCCTTTCACGCCGGCAACCACGCCGATGTCTTCAAACACCTGACCTTGACCCGCCTCATCGCCCTGATGTCGCGCAAGGATCAGCCGTTCACCTACCTCGACACCCACGCCGGGATCGGCCTGTACGACTTGCAGGGCGACCAGGCCAACCGTACCGGTGAATACCTGGAAGGCATTGCGCGCCTGTGGGGCCAAAGTGACCTGCCGCCGCTGACCGCTGATTACATGCGTGTGCTGCACGAGATGAACCCGGATGGCCAGTTGCGCTACTACCCGGGCTCGCCGGAGCTGGCGCGCCGCCTCACGCGGCCACAGGACCGCGTGCTGCTCAATGAAAAGCACCCGGAAGACGGTGTGCTGCTCAAAGACAACATGAAGGGTGATCGCCGCGTCAAAGTGCACCTGGGTGAAGGCTGGCATGTGCCGCGTGCCCTGCTGCCAGTGCCGGAAAAACGCGCGTTGATGCTGATCGACCCACCGTTCGAGAAACTCGACGAGATGCAGCGCTGCGCCGCCTCCCTCAAAGAAGCCGTGACCCGCATGCGCCAGACCGTCGCGGCCATTTGGTACCCGGTGAAGGACCAGCGCATGTTGCGCCGTTTCTATCAGGACCTGGCCGGCACGGGGGCGCCGAAACTGCTGCGTGTGGAGTTGTTGGTGCATCCATTGGATACGCCGAACACCCTGACGGGCTCGGGCCTGGCGATTGCCAATCCGCCGTGGGGCTTGGAAGAGGAGTTGCGTGAACTGCTGCCGTGGTTGTCCAAGCAGCTGGGGCAGACCCAGGGTGGGTGGCAGATGGATTGGTTGATTGCTGAGTAATCAGCTCTAAAGCCAAACACAGAACCCAATGTGGGAGCGGGCTTGTGTGGGAGCGGGCTTGCTCGCGAATACGGAGTGTCAGTCACAGAATCAGTTGACTGATCCACCGCTTTCGCGAGCAAGCCCGCTCCCACATTTGAACTGTGTAAGCCTTAGATCGGGCAGGTCACGCCCGTGCCGCCAATCCCGCAATAACCCTGCGGGTTCTTCGCCAGGTACTGCTGGTGATACGCCTCGGCGAAGTACACCGTCGGCGCTTCGTCGATTTCCGTGGTGATCTCACCCAGCCCGGCCTTGGTCAGCTCTTGCTGATAAGCCTGTGCGCTGGCTTTCGCCGCGTCCAATTGCTCCGGGGTGGTTGCATAGATCACCGAGCGGTACTGGCTGCCGATGTCGTTGCCCTGGCGCATGCCCTGGGTCGGGTTGTGCAGTTCCCAGAACATCTTCAGCAGGTCTTCGTATTTCACTTTGGCCTGGTCATACACCACCAGCACCACTTCGCTGTGGCCGGTTAGGCCCGAGCAGACTTCTTCGTAGGTCGGGTTCGGCGTGAAGCCGCCGGCGTAGCCGACCACGCTGCTGACCACGCCGTCGCGCTGCCAGAACTTGCGCTCGGCGCCCCAGAAGCAACCCAGGCCGAAGATCGCGAAACCGACGTCATCCAGGAAGGGCCCCAGCAATGGGTTGCCGTTGACGAAGTGAGTTTCAGGCAGCGCCATCGGGGTTTCGCGGCCAGGCAAAGCTTGTTCTGCAGTAGGAAGCACGTTTTTATTCACCAGAATTTCCGAGCGCAAGACCATGATCAGTCCTCTCGTCAGGTTGAGTTAGCGGTAAAGATTCAGACAGCCAGTGTGCCCGAGTGTTACCACGCTGTCAGGCGACAGGTCCGCGTGGATAGCGCTTGAGCATAGCAAACAGCTCGGCGCCGGGGATTGGCCGGTCGAACAGGTAGCCCTGGCCGACGTCGCAACGGTGCCGGCGCAGGAACGCCAGCTGTTCAGCGGTCTCGATGCCTTCGGCCACGACCTTGAGCTTGAGGTTGTGGGCCATGGCGATCACTGCCGAGGTGATTTCCATGTCGTCCTGGTTGTCCGGGATTTCATGGATAAAGCTGCGATCGATCTTGATGATGTCGATCGGGAATTTTTTCAAGTAGCTCAGGGACGAGTAGCCGGTGCCGAAGTCGTCCATGGCCAGGGTCAGGCCAAAGCTTTTCAACTGGTCCAGTTGCAGGCGCGTGTCCTCGGTGGCTTCCAGCAGCAAGCCTTCGGTCAGCTCCAGCTCCAACAGGTTGGCCGGCAGGTCTTCTTCCTTGAGGATGGTGGCAATCGAGGCCACCAGGTCCGGGTCGGAGAACTGTTTGGGCGAGAGGTTGATCGCCACCTGCAAGTTGCCCATGCCCGCCGCACTCAGTTGCTTGCTCATGCGGCAGGCCTGGCGCGCGATCCATTTGCCGATGGGGATGATCAAGCCGGTCTCTTCCGCCACGCTGATGAACTGGTCGGGGCGGATCATGCCTTTTTCCGGGTGGTTCCAGCGCAGCAGCGCTTCCATGCCCAGCAAACGCCCGCTGCGCAGGCACAGCTTGGGCTGGTAGAACACGTCCAGCTCGTTCTGGGTCAGGGCGCGGCGCAGGTTGTTTTCCACGAACAGCTTGTAACTGGCTTCGGCGTTGAGCGCTTCGGTGAACACTTGCACCTGGTGCTTGCCGTTGGCCTTGGCCTTGTGCAGGGCCAGGCCGGCGTTGCGCATAAGGGTTTGTGGGTCGCGGCCGTGCAAGGGCGCGCAGGCCAGGCCTACGGAGCCGGTGACGCTGATCAGTTGGTTGTCGACGAACATCGGCTTGTCGAGGGTCGCCAACAGCTGGCTGGCGACTTGCTGGCCGGTTTCCAGGTCGGTGTCGTCGAGCAGCACGGCGAATTCGTTACTGGCGAATCGCGCCAGGCTGCCGCCGGCGCTGAGGCTGTTGCGCAGGCGCCGGGCCAGGCTGATCAGCAGCTTGTCGCCGGTCTGGTGGCCGAGGCTGTCGTTGATGCGCTTGAAGTTGTCGATGTCCACCAGCAGCAGGCTGATCGGGCTGTCGCTGTCGCGGGCAAAGCGTTCGTCGAGATTGCGGATAAACGCCGGGCGGTTGCCCAGGTTGGTCAAATTGTCGGTGTAGGCCAGGCGCTCGATGCGCTGCTGGGCCAGCTTGGTCTGGGTGATGTCTTCGTAGATGCCGATGTAGTGCGTCAGCTCACGGTTGTCGCCGTACACCTTGGAAATCGACAGCTGGCCCCAGTAGGGTTCGAGGTTTTTGCGCCGGCTCTTGAATTCGCCCTGCCAGCTGTTGCTCTTGGCCAGGCTGGAGGGCGCGTCGAACAGCAGCTCGCTGAGGTTCTCCAGCGCCGGCAGTTGCGCCAGGCGGTGGCCGTGGACTTCTTCGGCGCTGTACTGGGTGATCGCGGTAAAGCTCGGGTTGACGTACTCGACCACACCGTCGCAATTGACCAGCAGAAAGGCGTTGGCGCTTTGCTCCACCGCACGCTGGAACAGGTGCAGGGCGCTGGTGGCGGTGCGTCGGTTGTGGTTGTTGATGACTTGCGCAAATTGGTCCGCCAGCTCCCCGGCAAAGGCGATCTCGTCGGCCTGCCAGATACGCGGGCTGCGGCCTTGCTCCAGGCAGAGCACACCGACCACCTGGCCATCTACGCGAATGCTGGCGTCGAGCAGGGCCTGGATGTCCTTGGCGCGCAGCTCTTCGGCCAGCTCGCGGGTGCGCGGGTCGCGCAGGGCGTTGGTGGCGTCGATCGCGCGGCTGCTGTGCAGGGCTTCCAGGTAATCCGGGAAGCCGCTGGCATCGATGGGCTCGGGCACGTAGTGCTGCTGGTCGGCGCGCAGGTAGGCGGCAATCGGCACCAGGCGCTGGTCTTCGAGGTGCCAGATGCGCGCGCTGTCGACCTGGTAGATTTCACAGGCGCTGCGGGTGATCAGCTCGGCGGCTTCCTGCAACGAATTGTTCGCGGTGTAGCGCTGGCGGGCCAGCAGCAGGATCAGCTCCTGTTGGGCGCGCACGCGTTCCAGGTGTTGCAGTTGTTCTTGCTGCGCGCGCTGGTTGAGCTCCAGGGCTATCTGCAGGCGGCTGTTCTGGCTTTCCAGGTCGGCCGTCGGGGCCGTCGTCGAGACTTCGCTGAACAGGCCGTCGACCACCATCAGGTAGCCGCGCAGCAGGTGGCGATTGTGTTGTTTGTAGGCTTCGCCCATTTCCAGCAGGCTCAGCGGGCCGTCGCTGGTGTGCAGGGTGTAGCGCACCAGGTAGTGGGGGCTGTGGCTCAGTTGTTGCTGGATCGCATCATGCAGCTGATAGCGCGCTTGGGGCTCCATCAGGCTGGCGTAGGGGGTGCCGAGCAGGGCACACAGCTCGACCGCCGGCAGGCCGAATTGGCGTTCGCAATTGGGGTCGAGGTAGAGCAGGGCCCAGCTTGCCTCATTCAGCCGCTCGAAACGCAGCATACCGAGGCGCGAAGGCACCGGTAATTGCGTCACTACCTCGGCCGCCATACGGGCGACATCGGGTTGGCTTTTCATGGGGGAAACTCGCTTGGGAAGATGCGCACGGCGCTGGGCTCACGCCCTCTTTTCTGTCGCCTGCGGCAAGGTTGCATCATGCAGCACGCACTGACAAGAGAGGATGAAGGCTAAGTGCTATAAGGGGGTTATCGGCCGCGCGAGGGATTTCTGAAATGGCGGTGATGGAAGGTGTACAAACCTGTTTTGCCTGTCCAGTTATCTAGGCAAAAAAACCGTATACAGGGGGACGCGGAGCGTCCGGGGCGGCGTTACCACGCGGAGCGTGGGAACGATCAAACAGGCAAAAAAAGCCCCGCCAAGTGGCGGGGTTGAGGTACGAGCGTGTGGCGCTCGGAAATCGGTGCAGCCAGGCCTCCCCGATGAAAGGGAGGCCCGTTGAGGCTTACAGCAGGATAGTGCGGATGTCGTTCAGCAACTGGCTCAGGCGCTGCGTGAAGCGTGCAGCAGCGGCGCCGTTGATCACACGGTGATCGTAGGACAGCGACAGTGGCAGCATCAGCTTCGGCTGGAACGCTTTACCGTCCCACACAGGCTGGATAGTGGCCTTGGACACACCCAGGATCGCCACTTCCGGCGCGTTGACGATTGGCGTGAAGCCAGTACCGCCAATGTGCCCGAGGCTGGAGATGGTGAAGCACGCGCCCTGCATGTCGTCCGGGGTGAGCTTTTTGTCGCGGGCCTTGGCCGCCAGTGCAGCAGCCTCAGCGGCAAGCTGCAGCAGGCTCTTCTGGTCGACGTTCTTGATGACCGGTACCAGCAGGCCATCTGGAGTGTCTACCGCGAAACCGATGTTCACGTACTTCTTGCGGATGATCGCCTTGCCGCTTGGTGCCAGCGAAGCGTTGAAGTCCGGCAGTTCCTTGAGCAGGTGCGCGCACGCCTTGAGCAGCAGCGGCAGCACGGTCAGTTTCACGCCGGCCTTCTCGGCCACGGCTTTCTGCGCAATGCGGAAAGCTTCCAGGTCGGTAATGTCGGCCTGGTCGAACTGGGTCACGTGCGGGATGTTCAGGTAGCTGGCGTGCAGGCCGGCCGCGCCGATTTGCATCAGGCGGGTCATCGGCACTTCTTCGGTTTCGCCGAAGCGGCTGAAGTCCACGGTGCGGATCGGCGGAATGCCCGAACCACCGGTAGCGCCGCCGGCAGCCGGAGCTTCCTTGGCTTTGTGCATCATCGCCTTGACGTAAACCTGCACGTCTTCCTTCAGCACGCGGCCGTGGGGGCCGGTGGCTGCGACGGCGTTCAGCTCGACGCCGAACTCACGAGCCAGCTGACGCACGGCAGGGCCGGCGTGAACCTTGGCACCGCTTGGCGCAGGTGCGGCAGCCACTGGAGCCGGAGCGGCCTCAGCTTTTGCAGCAGGAGCCGGAGCAGCAGGCGCCGCTTCAGCCTTGGCCGCTGGAGCAGCCGCCGGAGCTGGAGCCGCAGATGGCGCAGCGCCTTGTACTTTCAACTTGAGGATGAAGTCGCCAGTGCCGACTTCGTCTTCCAGCTTGACCGCGATGCTTTCCACCACGCCGGCAGCCGGCGAAGGGATTTCCATGGAGGCCTTGTCGGACTCCAGGGTGATCAGCGACTGGTCGGCTTCGACGGTGTCGCCGACCTTGACCAGCAGCTCGATGATCTTGGCCTTGCCCGACGAACCGATGTCCGGCACGTGGATGTCCTGGACCGAAGCGGCAGCAGGAGCAGCAGCCGGGGCCGCAGGGGCCTCGGCTGGCTTCTCGGCAGGCGCCGGTGCAGCAGCGGCAGCCGGAGCGGCCGCAGGTGCAGGGGCCGCATCAGCGGCACCTTCGATTTCCAGTTCCAGCAGTTCGTCGCCTTCTTTCAGGCGGTCGCCCAGCTTCACTTTCAGGCTCTTGACCACGCCGGCCTTGGGAGCAGGGATTTCCATGCTCGCCTTGTCCGACTCCAGGGTCAGGATGCTCTGGTCGGCTTCGACGGTGTCGCCGACCTTCACAAACAGCTCGATTACTTCACCTTCACCGCTGCCGATGTCAGGTACGCGAATGAGTTCGCTCACAAAAAGTCTCCTCAGCAGTCCAGTGGGTTGCGTTTTTCCGGGTTGATCCCGAACTTGACGATAGCGTCAGCCACCACCTTAGGTTCGATCTCACCACGGTCAGCCAAGGCTTCCAGGGCTGCCAACACCACGAAGTGACGGTCGACTTCGAAGAAGTGACGCAGCTTCTTGCGGCTGTCACTGCGGCCGAAACCGTCGGTGCCCAGGACTTTGAATTCCTTGGACGGGACCCACTGGCGAATTTGTTCGGCGAACAGCTTCATGTAGTCGGTAGAGGCAATGACTGGACCCTTACGGCCGGCCAGGCACTCTTCGACGTAGCTCTTCGCTGGTTTTTGACCAGGCTTGAGGCGGTTGCTGCGCTCTACGGCCAGGCCGTCGCGACGCAGTTCGTTGAAGCTGGTGACGCTCCACACGTCGGCGCCGACGTTGAACTCTTCACGCAGGATCTTCGCCGCTTCACGCACTTCGCGCAGGATGGTGCCGGAGCCCATCAGCTGTACGTGGTGCGCTGCTTCCTTGGTGTCTTCTTCGAGCAGGTACATGCCCTTGATGATGCCTTCTTCCACGCCAGCCGGCATTGCAGGCTGCTGGTAGGACTCGTTCATCACGGTGATGTAGTAGAAAACGTCCTGCTGCTCTTCGGTCATCTTCTTCATGCCGTCCTGGATGATCACCGCCAGCTCATAGCCGTAGGTTGGATCAAAGGTGCGGCAGTTCGGGATGGTGGCAGCCAGGATGTGGCTGTGACCGTCTTCGTGTTGCAGGCCTTCGCCGTTCAGCGTGGTCCGGCCAGCGGTACCGCCGATCAGGAAGCCACGGGTACGGCTGTCGCCTGCTGCCCAAGCCAGGTCGCCAATACGCTGGAAGCCGAACATCGAGTAGAAGATGTAGAACGGCAGCATCGGCTGGTTGTGGCTGGAGTACGAAGTACCGGCAGCGATGAAGGAGCTCATGGCGCCCGCTTCGTTGATGCCTTCTTCGAGGATCTGGCCCTTCTTGTCTTCTTTGTAGAACATCACCTGGTCTTTATCGACTGGCTCGTAGAGCTGGCCGACGGAGGAGTAGATGCCCAACTGACGGAACATACCTTCCATACCGAAGGTACGGGCTTCGTCCGGGATGATCGGGACGATGCGCGGGCCGATGTCCTTGTCCTTGACCAGCTGCGCCAAGATACGCACGAAGGCCATGGTGGTGGAAATTTCACGGTCGCCCGAACCGTCCAGGATGGCCTTGAGGGTGCTCAAGTCTGGGGTCGGTACGGCAAAGCTGTTGGCGCGGCGCTGTGGCACGAAACCGCCCAGTGCAGTGCGGCGCTCGCTCAGGTAGCGGGCTTCGGCGCTGTTTGGCTCTGGCTTGAAGAACGGCAGGTCTTCCAGCTCTTCGTCCTTGACCGGGATGTCGAAGCGGTCGCGGAACAGCTTCAGGCTTTCAACATCAACTTTCTTGGTGTTGTGCGCAGTGTTCTTCGCTTCGCCGGCACCGGTGCCATAACCCTTGATGGTCTTGGCCAGGATGACGGTCGGTTGTTCTTTGTGGTTCACCGCTTCGTGGTACGCCGCGTAGACCTTGTACGGGTCGTGGCCGCCACGGTTGAGTTTCCAGATTTCGTCGTCGGACAGGTCTGCAACCATCGCCTTGAGTTCTGGCGTGTTGAAGAAGTGTTCACGCACGAACGCGCCGTCTTTGGCTTTGTAGTTCTGGTACTCGCCGTCGATGACTTCGTCCATGCGACGTTGCAGGATGCCGTCGACGTCCTTGGCCAGCAGTGGGTCCCAGAAACGGCCCCAGATGACTTTGGTTACGTTCCACTGAGCACCACGGAACACGCCTTCGAGTTCCTGGATGATCTTGCCGTTGCCGCGAACCGGGCCGTCGAGGCGCTGCAGGTTGCAGTTGATGACGAAGATCAGGTTGTCCAGCTTCTCGCGGCCAGCCAGGGAGATGGCACCCAGGGATTCCGGCTCGTCACACTCGCCGTCGCCCAGGAAGCACCAGACTTTCTGCTTGCCTTCAGGGATGAAGCCACGGGCTTCCAGGTACTTCATGAAACGTGCCTGGTAGATCGCCTGGATCGGGCCCAAGCCCATGGATACAGTCGGGAACTGCCAGAAATCAGGCATCAGCCAAGGGTGCGGGTACGACGACAGGCCGCCACCGTCCACTTCCTGGCGGAAGTTGTTCATCTGGTCTTCGGTGATGCGACCTTCCATGAACGCGCGGGCATAAACGCCTGGCGAGGTGTGGCCCTGGAAGTAGATCAGGTCGCCGCCGTGTTCGTCGGTCGGGGCCTGGAAGAAGTAGTTGAAGCCGATGTCATACAGAGTTGCGCTGGAAGCGAAGCTGGAGATGTGACCGCCCAGGTCCGAATCTTTCAGATTCGTGCGCATTACCATCGCCATGGCGTTCCAACGTACCAGCGAGCGAATGCGGCGTTCCATGAACAGGTCGCCAGGCATGCGTGCTTCGTGGGTAACGGGGATGGTGTTGCGGTATGGCGTGGTGATGGCGTAAGGCAACTGCGAACCGCTGCGGGTTGCGAGTTCGCCCATACGGGTCATCAGGTAGTGAGCACGGTCTTCGCCTTCTTTGTCGAGAACCGATTCCAGGGCGTCCAGCCATTCCTGGGTTTCGACGGGATCGAGGTCTTGCATGGCTTGCTCCAGGGCGGAAAGGCTACCAGAATCGGTTGCCTGAAGTTTGCGACTGGCCTTGTGGGCAGACGACATAAATTCTTGGATGGCCGAAGGTTGCTTCGGCGTCCTGTAGTTTTACTACAAATCGTCGGCCATTTCAGCCTTTCGAATGTATATACGAGTAGTAAAACTACACAAGACCGAGCGTATGGCTCGGTCTGGCTGGTGAGCATAATCGTTAATGTTGATCTTTTGCAGACAAGAAAAGGTAGAAGTTTAATGTTGCCTGCCAATAAGTACGAATTTTCAGCTATTTATAACCTTTGTTCGACAGTCCATCGCCGCGCTGGGTTCTTGCCGTCATCACAACAAGCCAAATACGCGCCGATCAAGGATAGACCATGAGCCTTCCAACGCTGGCCAAACTACCGGCCATCCTCCTGCCTTACGCCAGCCGGGCCGAGCAGTCATTTCGTGACGCCGTAGCCACGCTGGGCGACGATCATGGCCTTTCTGCGTGGTCGCCGCAACGGTGGGCCGACTTCGCCCGCGTGTGTGCGGCCAGCGATTTTGTCATTCAACAGAGTGTTCGTGACCCTTTGATGTTGCTGGAGCTGGTGGCCTGGGGCGAGCTGGACCGGGGTTTCGCCCCCGGCGAGCTGTGCGGGCAGATTGCTGGCGCTGTGCAACAGGTCGAAACAGAAGATGAACTGGGCCGCGTGCTGCGTCGCCAACGCACTCGCCAGCAAGTGCGCATCATCTGGCGCGACCTGACCCGCCAGGCCGACCTGGTGCAAACCTGCCGCGACCTGTCCGACATGGCCGACGCCAGCATCGATCAAGCCTACCAATGGTTGTACCAGCGCCATTGCGCCCAGTTCGGCACACCCACCGGCCGGCGCAGCGGCGAGCCGCAACAAATGGTCATCCTCGGCATGGGCAAGCTCGGCGCGGTGGAGCTGAACCTGTCGTCGGATATCGACCTGATCTTCGCCTACCCCGAAGGCGGCGAAACCGTCGGCGTGAAGCGCGCGCTGGATAACCAGGAGTTCTTTATTCGCCTTGGTCAAAAACTGATCAAGGCCCTCGATCCAATGACTGTCGATGGTTTTGTGTTCCGCGTCGATATGCGCCTGCGTCCTTACGGTTCGTCCGGCTCGCTGGTGCTCAGCTTCAATGCGCTGGAACAGTATTACCAGGACCAGGGCCGCGACTGGGAGCGCTACGCCATGATCAAGGCGCGCGTGGTTGCGGGTGACCAGATCGCCGGTGCGCAACTGCTCGACATGCTGCGCCCGTTTGTCTACCGCCGTTACCTGGACTTTTCCGCCATCGAAGCGCTGCGCACCATGAAGCAGCTGATCCAGCAGGAAGTGCGGCGCAAAGGCATGGCCGACAATATCAAGCTGGGCTCGGGCGGCATCCGCGAGGTGGAATTTATCGCCCAGGCGTTCCAGCTGATCCACGGCGGCCGCGACCTCAGCCTGCAACAGCGTCCCTTGCTCAAGGTGCTCGGCACCCTGGAAGGCCAGGGCTACCTGCCACCGGCGGTGATCGCCGAGTTGCGCGATGGCTACGAATTCTTGCGCTACACCGAGCACGCAATCCAGGCGATTGCCGACCGCCAGACGCAAATGCTCCCGGACACCCCGGAAGACCAGGCGCGCATTGCCTTTATGCTGGGTTTTGCTGACTGGGCTGCGTTCCACGAGCGCTTGATGTACTGGCGCGGCCGGGTGGATTGGCACTTCCGCCAAGTGATCGCCGATCCCGATGAAGAAGAAGGTGAAGAAAGCGAATTGGTCGTGGGCGGCGAGTGGTTGCCGCTGTGGGAAGAATCCCAAGATGAAGAGGCCGCCTGTCGACAGCTGGCAGAAGGCGGTTTCAGTGATGCCGCCAAGGCCCTCAAGGCCCTGGCGGGTCTGCGCAACAGCCCGCAATTGCGCGCCATGCAACGCCTCGGCCGCGAACGCCTGGATGCGTTTATCCCGCGTTTGCTGGCCCAGGCGGTCGAGCACGCCAACCCGGACCTGGTGCTGGAGCGCGTTTTGCCGCTGGTGGAGGCCGTCGCGCGGCGTTCCGCTTATCTGGTGCTTCTCACGGAAAACCCAGACGCCCTGCGTCGCCTGTTGACCCTGTGCGCCGCCAGCCCGTGGATCGCCGAGCAAATTACCCGCTTCCCGTTGCTGCTCGATGAATTGCTCAACGAAGGCCGCCTGTTCAAGCCGCCGCTGGCGCCGGAGCTCGCCGCCGAACTGCGCGAGCGCCTCACGCGCATTCCCGAGGACGACCTGGAACAGCAGATGGAAGCCCTGCGCCACTTCAAACTGGCCCACCGCCTGCGCGTCGCTGCCTCGGAAATCGCCGGCAGCCTGCCGCTGATGAAAGTCAGCGACTACCTGACCTGGCTCGCCGAAGCCATCCTCGAACAAGTGTTGGCCCTGGCCTGGCGCCAGACCGTGGCGCGCCATGGCTCGCCGCAGCGCGTGGACGGCACCCTGTGCGATCCTGGGTTCATCATTGTCGGTTATGGCAAAGTCGGCGGTATCGAACTGGGGCATGGTTCGGACCTGGACCTGGTGTTTATCCACGACGGCGACCCGCAGGCCGAGACCGACGGCGCCAAGCCGATTGATGGCGCGCAGTTCTTCACGCGCCTGGGCCAGCGCATCATTCATCTGCTGACCACCCAGACCAACTCCGGGCAGTTATATGAAGTGGACATGCGCCTGCGACCTTCCGGCGCATCCGGGCTGTTGGTCAGTTCGCTGGGGGCCTTCGAGCGCTATCAGGAAAATGAAGCCTGGACCTGGGAACACCAGGCCCTGATCCGCGCGCGGGTGCTGGTAGGCAGCCAGGACGTGGGGCATGCGTTCGAGCAGGTGCGGGCCAAAGTGCTGGGGCGTGAGCGCGACCTGGCCACGCTGCGTCAGGAGGTCAGCGAGATGCGCGCGAAGATGCGTGACAACCTCGGCACCAAAGGCACCACGGCCGGCACCGGCGCGAATGCCTTCGAAGCCACGGCGCTGTTCGACCTCAAGCAGGACGCCGGAGGTATCGTCGATATTGAATTTATGGTGCAATACGCGGCTTTGGCGTGGTCTGCGCAACATCCATCGTTGCTGCGCTACACCGACAATATCCGCATTCTGGAAGGCCTGGAGCAGGTGGGCTTGATGCCCGCTGCCGATGCCCATCTGCTGCGCGAGGTGTATAAGGCCTACCGTTCCGCCGCGCACCGCCAGGCCTTGCAGAACGAGGCCGGCACGGTGGCCGGGGATCAGTTCGCCGACGAACGGCGCCAGGTGATGCGAATCTGGAAAGAACTGGGGTTAAGCTGATTAATCGAGTGACGCCAATCTAATGTGGAAATCGGCTTTATGTGGGAGCGGGCTTGCTCGCGAAGCAGGCGCTGCGGTCTGTCTGCCAGACCGCGGTGATGCTTTCGCGAGCAAGCCCGCTCCCACAAAAAGCGCGACCTACAGTAATTATCGAGGCGGGGAGGCATAAGCCTCCCCGCATCGTTTGTGGAAACTACATGAATATTCTGATCGTTGGGCCCAGTTGGGTCGGTGACATGGTGATGGCGCAGACACTGTTCCAGTGCCTGAAACAGCGTCATCCCGACTGCCAGATCGACGTGCTCGCCCCTGAGTGGAGCCGCCCGATCCTCGAACGCATGCCCGAAGTGCGCGCGGCCTTGAGCTTTCCGCTCGGCCACGGCGCCCTGGAGCTGGCGACCCGTCGGCGCATCGGCAAATCCCTGGCCGGCAGGTACGACCAGGCCATCCTGCTGCCCAACTCGCTGAAATCGGCGCTGGTGCCGTATTTTGCCGGCATTCCCAAGCGCACCGGCTGGCGCGGCGAGTTCCGCTACGTGCTGCTCAATGACGTGCGCACGCTGGACAAGGCGCGCTACCCGTTGATGATCGAGCGCTTCATGGCCCTGGCCTATGAGCCGGGTGCCGAGCTGCCCAAGCCGTATCCGCGCCCGAGCTTGCAGATCGACCCGGTGAGCCGCGATGCCGCCCTGGCCAAGTTCGGCCTGAGCCTGGATCGCCCGGTGTTGGCGCTGTGCCCGGGCGCCGAGTTTGGCGAGTCCAAGCGCTGGCCGTCGGAGCATTACGCCAAGGTCGCCGAGGCAAAAATCCGCGAAGGCTGGCAGGTGTGGCTGTTTGGTTCGAAGAAGGATCACCCGGTGGGCGAAGACATTCGCCAACGCCTGATCCCCGGCCTGCGCGAAGAGGCGGTGAACCTCAGTGGCGACACGTCGCTGGCCGAGGCCATCGACCTGCTGTCCTGCGCCGATTCGGTGGTGTCCAACGACTCCGGCCTGATGCACGTCGCGGCGGCCCTGAACCGCCCGTTGGTGGCGGTGTACGGCTCCACGTCGCCGGGTTTCACCCCGCCGCTGGCCGACAAGGTCGAAGTGGTGCGCCTGGGCCTGGAATGCAGCCCGTGTTTTGATCGTACTTGCCGTTTCGGCCACTACAACTGCATGCGCCAGTTGCTGCCGCAGCCGGTCAACGAAGCCTTGCAGCGGTTGCAAGGCTCTGTGGTCGAGGTCCGATAGTTTGCGCGTCCTGGTAATCAAGACCTCATCCCTGGGCGACGTGATCCACGCCTTGCCGGCACTCACTGATGCCGCGCGGGCGATCCCCGGCATTCAATTCGACTGGGTGGTAGAAGAAGGCTTCGCCGAGATTCCTACCTGGCACCCGGCGGTCGACAAGGTGATCCCGGTGGCGATTCGCCGCTGGCGCAAAAACATCTGGCAGACCATCAAGAGTGGCGAGTGGCGGCGCTTCAAGCAGCGTGTCCAAGCGACCAAATATGACTTGGTGATCGACGCCCAAGGCCTGCTGAAAAGCGCCTGGCTGACCCGCTACGTGCGCGCGCCAGTGGCCGGTTTCGACAAGAACTCTGCCCGTGAGCCGATGGCCGCACGCTTCTATTCCCGACGCCTGGCCGTGGCCCGTGGCCAACACGCGGTGGAGCGCCTGCGCCAACTGTTTGCCGTAGCCCTCGGTTATGACCTGCCCAAGGGCTTGGGTGACTACGGCCTGAGCGTCGAAAAGCTGCTCGGCCTGCCGCCGAAAAAGCCCTTCGTCCTGCTGCTGCACGGCACCACCTGGGACACCAAGCACTGGCCCGAAGCCTACTGGCGCGAGCTGGCCGAACGCATGGGCCGCCTCGGTGTGGACGTGAAACTGCCGTGGGGCAACGCCGCCGAAAAAGCCCGCGCCGACCGCCTGGCTTACGGCCTGCCAAACGCCGAAGTGCTGCCCAAGCTGAACCTGGCCGGCGTCGCCCGCGTGCTGGCCGGCGCTCGCGCCTGTGTAGCAGTGGACACTGGCCTCGGTCACCTGGCGGCCGCGTTGGACGTGCCGACCATTTCCCTGTTCGGCCCCACCAACCCGGGCCTGACCGGCGCCTACGGCAAGGGCCAGATTCACCTGGGCAGCGACTTCCCTTGCGCGCCCTGCCTGCAAAAGCAATGTACCTATCAACCGACGGCCGACGACCTGCGTCGGTTCGACCTCAAGCGCGAGTCGCCCCTGTGCTTCACGCGCCTGAACCCTGAGCGTGTGGCCAGCCGACTGAGCACGTTGTTATTGGCTGAGGAGCTGCACTGATGCAACTGGCTTTCGTTTTGTACAAATACTTCCCCTTCGGTGGCTTGCAGCGCGACTTCATGCGCATCGCCCTGGAGTGCCAGCAGCGCGGCCACCAGATCCGCGTGTACACGCTGATCTGGGAAGGCGATATCCCGCCCGGCTTCGAGGTGCTGGTGGCGCCGGTCAAGGCGTTCTTCAACCATCGGCGCAACGAGAAACTCAGCGCCTGGATGGCCGCCGACCTGGCCAAACGCCCGGTGGATCGCCTGATCGGCTTCAACAAAATGCCCGGCCTGGACGTGTACTACGCCGCCGATGGCTGCTTTGAAGACAAGGCACAAAACCTGCGCCATTCGCTGTACCGCTATTTTGGCCGCTACAAGCACTTCGCCGAGTACGAGCGCGCGGTGTTTGCCAAGGACGCCAAGACCGAAGTGCTGATGATTTCCGAAGTGCAGCAGCCGCTGTTCATCAAGCATTACGACACGCCGCTGGAACGCTTCCACCTGCTGCCGCCGGGCATTGCCCAGGACCGTCGCGCACCGCCGAATGCGGCCGAAATCCGCGAAGGTTTCCGCAAGGAATTCAACCTCGCTGACGACGATCTGCTGCTGGTGCAGATCGGCTCCGGCTTCAAGACCAAGGGCGTCGACCGCAGCCTCAAGGCCGTGGCCGCGCTGCCGGCGGAGCTGAAAAAACGCACGCGCCTGTTTGTAATCGGCCAGGACGACCCCAAGGTATTCCAACTGCAAAGCGCCACGCTGGGCTTGGGGGACAACGTGCAGTTCCTCAAGGGCCGCAGTGATATCCCGCGTTTCCTGCTGGGCGCCGACCTGTTGATCCACCCGGCGTACAACGAAAACACCGGCACCGTGTTGCTCGAAGCCCTGGTGGCCGGGTTGCCGGTGCTGGTCTCGGCCGTGTGCGGTTATGCCCACTACATCGCCGAGGCCGACTGCGGCAAAGTGCTGGATGAGCCGTTCGAACAAACGCAGCTCAACACGTACCTGGCGCAAATGCTCAGCGACACTGCACAGCGCGCGGCCTGGGGCCGCAATGGGTTGGCCTTCGCCGAGACGGCCGACCTCTACAGCATGCCGCAGCACGCTGCGGATGTGATTCTGGCGGAGCCGAAACGATGAAGTTGATTCTTGCCGAACCGTTCCAGACGTTATGGGCCGGGCGTGACGCCTTTGCCGAAGTCGAGAAACTGCAAGGCGAAGTATTCCGTGAACTGGCAGCGCGGCGCACATTGCGTACCGTGGTCGAGGGCCGTCCGTATTTCGTGAAGATCCACCGGGGCATCGGCTGGGGCGAGATCTTCAAGAACCTGATCACCGCCAAGCTGCCGGTACTCGGCGCGGGCCTGGAGTGGGCGGCGATCCATCGCCTGCAAGCCCTCGGCGTGCCGACCATGACCGGCGTGGCGTTTGGCGAAAAGGGCAGCAACCCGGCGGACCAGCACTCGTTCATCATCACCGAAGAGCTGGCGCCCACCGTCAGCCTGGAAGACTTGACCGTCAACTGGGTCGCCGAACCGCCGGCACCGGCGCTGCGCCATGCACTCACCGCCGAGCTGGCGCGCATGGTCGGCGATATGCACCGTGGCGGCGTGAACCATCGCGACTGCTACCTGTGCCACTTCCTGCTGGACACCGCGAAGCCCATCGACGCGAAAGACATCAATCTGTCGGTGATCGACCTGCACCGCGCCCAATTGCGTAACCATCTGCCGCTGCGCTGGCGCGACAAGGACTTGTCCGCGCTGTACTACTCGGCGCTGGAAATCGGCCTGACCCGACGCGACAAGTTGCGCTTCCTCAAAGGCTACTTCCGCCAGCCGCTGCGCCAGATCCTCGCCGAGCAATCGGCGTCCCTGAGCCTGATGCAGCGCAAGGCCGACAAGCTCTACGCGCGCAAGCAACGTTACGGGGATGCGATCTGATGGCGGGTTGGAACCTGGAACCGGCCTACGCCAACCTGGCGGATGATTTTGGCAGCCTTGAGGCGGTGTTCGCCCTGCAAGGCGAGCAACTGACCCACGACCCGCTGTCGGAAGTGATTCGCGTCGAGCGCGGCGGGGTCAATTACTACGTCAAGCGCTACACCGGCGCCGGCAAGGGCTTGCGCCGTTACCTGGGCAAGCCGCGGGTCAAGTCCGAATGGCAGAACCTCAAGCGCTTCGCCAAGTGGGGCATTCCCACCGCCGACGTGGTCGCCTGGGGTCTGGAGCGCAACGGCCTGGCCTATGACCGTGGCGCGATGATCACCCGCGAATTGCCGCGCACCGAAGATTTGTCGGTGCTCGCCGACCGCGACGATGCACGCCTGCACGATCCGAAGTGGGTCGATGCGGTCAGCCGCCAGCTCGCCGAATACACGCGCACCATGCACGACCACCGCTTCACCCATAACGACTTGAAGTGGCGCAACCTGTTGATCGACGACCAGCAGACCCTGTACCTGATCGATTGCCCCAACGGCGATTTCTGGCGCGGGTTCTGGCTCAAGTACCGCATCACCAAGGACCTGGCCTGCCTCGACAAGGTGGCCAAATATCACCTGTCAGCCACCCAGCGCCTGCGTTTCTACATGCAATACCGTCAGCGCCGTCACCTGAGCGCGTCGGACAAACAGCGGATTCGCCACGTGGTGAAGTTTTTTGAGGGGCGCGAATGACTGACTTCCTGGCGGCCGAGGACCGTGCGCTGCTGGAGCGCCACGGCCTGGCCACGTTTGACGCGCTGTGGGCCAAGCAACTCGACGCAGTGGATGAACCGAACACCAGCCGTGGTGGCTGGAGCAGCGTGTTTCGCCTGGAGCTCGACGGCCACGGTTATTACCTCAAGCGCCAGAGCAACTACCTGACGCGCAGCCTGCACCGGCCGTTTGGCGAGCCGAGTTTCTCCCGCGAATTTCGCAATATCAGCCGTTACCGCAAACTCGGCATCCCGGCGTTGCAGGCGGCGTTCTACGGCGAGCGCAAAGTGGCCGGTGAGCACCGCGCGATGCTGCTGACCCGCGCGCTCGACGGCTGGAATGACCTGGATTCATTGCTCGACGAGTGGCCGCAACTGAGCGACGCCCAGCACGGCGCGATCCTGTTGGCTTGCGGCCAACTGGCGCGTCGGTTGCACAGCGTCGGCCAGGTGCACGGCTGTTTTTATCCCAAGCATATTTTCCTGCAGGCCACCGGCGACGGTTACGCCGCGCAGTTGATCGACCTGGAGAAAACCCGCCCGCTGCTGTTCGGCTGGCGTGATCGGGTCAAGGACTTGGAGCCGTTGTTGCGTCGCGCACCACAATGGTCTGATGCGCAGGTGCGCCAACTGTTGGCGGCGTACCTCGATCAACCCGAGGACAGTGCGCTGGTCGCCACGTGGTACCAGCGCCTGAGCGCCCGTCGTAGCCACAAGGAAAACCGTTGATGCGTTTGTCCGAGCTGAAAACTGCCGGTCGTACTCCCACGTTGCCGCTGACGATTGAGTTGGCCGATGCGGCGGGTCCTGGCCAGTTGCAACTGCTCAGCCTGTTGCGCGTATTGCCGGGCGAGCGTTATGTGGGCGCAGCGGTATGGCGCGGGCGTCCGGTGCTGGCCAAATTGTTGGTGGGCAGCAAGGCGGCGCGGCATTTTCAGCGTGAACTGACCGGCGTGCGCCTGCTCGCCGAGCAAGGCCTGACCACGCCGCAGTTGCTGGCCGATGGCTTGCAGGAAGGCGAGGGCGGCTGGCTGCTGTTCGAATTTATTGATGGCGCGCAAAGCCTGGCGGATGCCTGGCAGGCCGTCGAAGGTTTGCCGCCGCTGGCCGACGAACAAACCGCCGTGCTCGCCGAGGCGCTGGGCGCGATTGCGCAGATGCACGCCAAGGGTCTGTGGCAGGAAGACCTGCACCTGGACAACCTGCTGCGCCAGGACGGCAAGCTGTATTTGATCGACGGCGCGGGGATTCGCGTTGAAGAGGCGGGCAAACCGCTGTCGCGCAACCGCGTGTTGGAAAACCTCGGTGTGTTTTTCGCCCAACTGCCGAAAAACCTCGCACCGTTCACCGAAGAGTTGCTGGTGTACTACCTGCTGAGCAACGGCGAACACGCCTTGCCGCTAGAGGCCCTGGAGAAACAGGTGCGCAAGGTCAGCGCCTGGCGATTAAAGGACTTCCTCAACAAAGTCGGACGCGAGTGCACCCTGTTCAGCGTGTTGCGCGGGCCGTTTGCCTTGCGTGCGATCCGTCGCGAAGAAGAGGCGGCGATGCTGCCGGTACTGGCGCAGGCCGATGCCTTGCTCGACCAGGGCCATCTGTTCAAGACGGGCGGCGCGGCCACCGTGGCCAAGGTCGATGTGGCGGGTCGTCCGCTGGTGATCAAGCGCTACAACATCAAGGGCTTCGCCCATTGGCTCAAGCGCTTCTGGCGCCCAAGCCGGGCCTGGCATTCCTGGCGCGAGGGCAATCGCCTGGCGTTCCTCGGCATCGCCACACCCAAGCCGCTGGCGGTACTGGAAAAGCGTTTTTTCTGGTTGCGCAGCCGGGCTTACCTGATCACCGAGCACCTGGCAGGGCCGGACATCATCGAGCGTTTTGCACCTTATGTTGAGCAGGGCGATGCGCCGGAAAGCGAACTGCTGGCCCTCGACCACCTGTTTGCCGAGCTGATCCGCGAGCGCATCAGCCATGGCGATTTCAAGGGGCATAACCTGTTCTGGGACACGGATCGCTGGTCGCTGATCGACCTGGACGCCATGCGCCAGCACAGCAGCGACACCAGCTTTGCTCAGGCGTATGCGAAGGACCGTGCGCGGTTTATGCGGAACTGGGCGCCGGAGAGTGCGTTGTACAAGCTCATCGATCAGCGACTGCCAGTGCAGGCCTGATCGCGGCTTAAAGGGTTGAGCAGATCATTGTGGGAGCTGGCTTGCCTGCGATAGCGGCGTGCCAGCTTGCACATCAGCGACTGATACACCGCTATCGCAGGCAAGCTGAACTGGTCCAGTAATTTCGGACATTCTTTTCGGTTCTCACGCCGCTAACTTTTCTGCTGCTATTGGCGAATGGTATCCGTTGTAGCTGTGGCGCCTTACGCTGTTGTAG
>NZ_JBRFJB010000008.1:0-209723 GCF_053456465.1 Pseudomonas acericola (SeqCode)
GCACGACGTTGTCGCCAACGATGGCGTAGTAGCCAGCAGCGTTGGTGCCCGGCGTGAAAGTGATGGTCAGGCCTGCACGCGGGGTTTCTTCGTCGGTTGCGGTGAAGGTACCGGCGACGGTGCCTTCTACGGCGGAGTTTTCTTCCAGGGTGTTGGCAACAACATCAATCACCGGCACATCGTTGTGCAGGTTGACGGCTGGCTGGTCGGAACCGGTGGAGCTCAGGCCCTGAGGATCGGTGACGGTCAGGTCGATTTTTGGCAGCTGGTTGCCGGCGTTGACGAAGTCGGCGCCTGCTTTGGTCAGCACAACGTTGTTGCCGGAAATGGCGTAGTAGCCAGCGTCGTTGGTGCCTGGCGTGAAGCTGATGGTCAGGCCTTCACGTGGGGTTTCTTCGTCTTTCGCAACGAACGTACCGGCGACGGTACCTTCAGCGGCCGAGTTTTCTTCCAGGGTGTTGGCGGTAACGGTGATAACCGGCACGTCGTTATGCAGGTTAACCACTGGCTGGTCGGAACCGTTGGAGTTCAGGCCTTCTGGATCGGTAACCGTCAGGTCGATCTTCGGCAACTGGTTGCCGGCATTAACAAAATCCGCACCCTTCTGGGTCAGCACAACGTTGTTACCGACGATGCTGTAGTAGCCATCAGCGTTGCTGTTGCCCGTGAAGGAAATGGTCAAGCCATCACGCGGCGTCTCTTCATCGCTAGCAGTGAAAGTACCGGCGACAGTACCCGCAGCAGCGGAGTTTTCTTCCAGCGTGTTAGCAACAACAGTGATCACCGGCACATCGTTTTGCAGAGTAACAACCGGCTGGTCGGAACCCGTGGAGTTCGCACCCTGAGGGTCAGTAACCGTCAGGTCAATCTTCGGCAATTGATTGCCGGCGTTAACAAAATCCGCACCCTTCTGGGTCAGCACTACGTTATTGCCAACGATGCTGTAGTAGCCATCAGCGTTGCTGTTGCCCGTGAAGGAAATAGTCAGGCCTTCACGCGGCGTCTCTTCGTCGGTCGCGGTGAAAGTACCAGCGACGGTGCCCGCTGTAGCGGTGTCTTCAACGATGGTATTGGCAACCACCTCAATCACCGGCACGTCGTTTTGCAGGGTGACGGTCGGCTGGGCGTTGTTGCTGGAGTTCAGGCCTTCTGGGTCGGTGACGGTCAGGTCGATCTTCGGCAGTTGATTGCCGGCATTCACAAAGTCCGCGCCCTTTTGGGTCAGCACGACATTGTTATCGACGATGGCGTAGTAACCATCTTTGTTGCTGTCGCCCGTAAATGCGATTTTCAGCTGGTCAGCTGGCGTTTCTGCGTCGCGAGCCACAAAGGTGCCCGCCACAGTGCCGGCGACGGCGGTGTTTTCGATCAGGGTGTTGCCCGTCACTTCGATCACCGGCGCATCGTTCACCGGCGTCACCGTCACATTCAGCGTGCTGCTGGAGCCGGTGTTGGTGGTGTAGCCAATGGTCGGCACTTCACCGTTGTAATCCTTGACCGGGGTAAAGGTGTAGGCGCCATCGGCACCAATGGTGATGCTACCCACGCCTTCGATATTGGCCGTTTGGCCGGCGTTATAAGTGTTGCCGCCCACCTGGAAGGTGGCCACGCTCAACACGTTGTCGATGTCGCTGTCGTTGCTCAGCACGTTGCCGGTGGCGACGCCATCTTCAGCGATTGTGTTGGTATCCGGCGTCAATACGCTCGGATCGTCAACAGCGACAACGGTGGAAGTTGCCGGCGCAGGGTTGATCGCCAGGTCTTCGTAGTTGCCACCGGTGGCGCCGGTAATCGTGACGCTGACGTTCAGGTCTTTGCCATCCGCCAGGTTGGCAGGCGTGTCGACGCTGACCGTGCCGGAGGATTTACCGGCTTCGATGGTGATGGTGGTGTTGTTGGACAGCTTGATGACGACGTCGGTCTGCGCCGGGTTGTTCACGGTCGCGGTGTAGACGATCTGGCCGCCTTCATTCACCGACGGGGTCGCGGTCAGCGTGACGGTGGTGGTGTCGATGGTGTCGTTGATCTGGGTAACCGCTGGCGCCGGGTCAGTGGTGATGATCAGGTTGCCGCCGCCGGCGGTGCCGGTGATGGTCGCGGAGATCGACGAGGCGTCCAGGTAAGGCGTGTCGTTACCCGCGAACGTGACGTTCAGCGCGCCCGAGGTCTGGCCGGCGGCGATCACTACGGAGAGGCCGTTGGACAAGGTAACGGTCAGGTCGCTGGTCGGCGCCTGGGTGATGAATACGGTGTAGACCACAACGCCACCGGCTTCGGTGATGCTCGGTGTGGCGGTCAGGGTGATGGTGACGCTGCGCGCATCGGGGCCGTTGGTGTCGGTGGCGCCGGTTTGGGTGGTGCCCACTGCGTCACCGGCATTCAAGCCGGTCGTCGGGTAACCGATGGTGGGGTCAACCACGCCTGCGGTGGCTTCCAGCACGACAAAGCTGTGGCCGCCGCCAGCAGCGCCGTCGGCGCCGGCAGAGGTCGGGCCGGCTGCGGTGGCTTCGAGGTCTTGGGTCGGGTCAGCACCAGCAGCGATGGCTTGCTGCAATTCGGCGACGGACGGTGCAGCTTGAGCGGTGGCGGCACTGAGGTCGGTGACGGAATCAGGAGCGTTCGCGCTCCACTGAGTGTCACGGCCCAAGTCGATGGTGCGGCCATCAGCCAGCTCCAGGGATACGGCGCCTGCGGCGCCCGTATCAACCTGCTCACCGGCGAACAGACGATCCCCTTCTACAAGCAGGCGACGAATCCCTTCCGGGGATACCGCAAACACTTGACCGACAATGCTTTTGACGACCGCAACGCTGCTCATAAAAGACTCTCCGTGTATTACCGTTCGGGGTATCCATCATGGAGACCGGCCTCATTACCTATGCCGATTCGATAGCTGGAGTACGTAACTAAGTGTGAAATATTTGGCGTCAATAATTTGTTGTTTAATTCAGCAAATTACTTTTCCGTCAAGGTATTGACCTATTTGGCGCCATCCTAAACAATCCGCCCGGTAATGTCACATTGATATTTAATCGGCTCGCGACTTTCTGTTTGGACTACCAGGTTCCTATGACAAGCAGTCATTTCGGTTGCCAATTCCAATGCAATTTTTCACGTTTGTTGCGTTTTTAAGGCAACCAATCCCGGGGAAACATCAGAATGCGTTTGCACCTTTTTAAAGCCGTGCCGTTTGCTCTAGCCGCCAGTTTCGTCCAGGCCCAGACCCTGCCGGAAGCGATGCAAGACGCGGTGCAGAACCATCCTGAGATCCAGGCTGCCATCAATGCGCGCATTGCCGCTGACTACCAAGTCCGCGAAGCCCAGGGCGGCTACCTGCCTAAAGTGGACCTGTTGGGTGGTTATGGCCGCGAAAGCTCCGACAACACCTCGACCCGCGCCGCCAGCAACAGCCATGACTGGAAAACCCTGAACCGCGGCGAGTCGACCATCCGCCTGCAACAAAATTTGTTCCAGGGCTTTGGCACCGTTAATGAAGTCGGCCGCCAACAAGCCACCGCCAACTCCCGTGGCTATGCACTGCTGAACACTTCCGAGCGCACCGCGCTGACCGTCGCCCAGGTGTATCTGGATGTCCTGACCCGTCGCGAGATGGTGCAACTGGCAGAAGACAACCTGAAAAGCCACGAACGTATTTTTGACCAGATCAAACTGCGCACCAGCCGTGGCGTCGGAAGAATGGCGGACATGGACCAGGCCGAAGCCCGACTGGCCCAAGCGCAAAACAACCTGATCACCGAGCAGACCAACCTGGCAGACGCCAACACCAACTTCTTCAGCGTTGTCGGCAAAGAACCCGATCAACTTGAAAAGCCATTGGGCGTTGTCACCGCACTGCCTGCCAGCCTGGATGAAGCCCGTCGCCAGATGATCGCCGACAGCCCGGTGCTGCGCTCGGCCGAATCCGACATCGCCGCTGCCGAAAAGCAGTACGAAGCCGCCAAGTCGACCTTCTACCCGCGTTTTGATGCGGTGCTGCAACGCTCCGCCAACAACAACGTCGGCGGCGACGAAGGCCATGACAATGGTTATTCCGCGATGCTGAACATGCAGTTCAACCTGTACAACGGCGGTAGCGACAAAGCCAGCCTGCAATCCAAGGCTTCCCAGGCCACCCAGGCGCTGGATATCCGCAACAACGCCCTGCGCCAGTTGAACGAAGAATTGGGCCTGGCGTGGAACGCCTACAACAACGCCACCCAACAGGTACCGATCGCGCAGCAATACGTGGACCGCAGCACCAAAGTTCGCACCTCGTACCAGCAGCAGTTCAGCCTCGGTGAGCGTACACTGCTCGACTTGCTCGACAGCGAGAACGAACTGTTCACCGCTCAGCAGCGTTTGGCCCAGATCAAAAGCCTGCATATCTACACGCAGTACCGTATCAAGGCCGACATGGGCCAACTGCTGAAAAGTCAGGGCGTGGTTGCTCCGATGGCATCAGTTGTGCAAAACGATATTAAACCGTCGGTAAACCTGCCAGGGATGAACTGATTCTTGACGGCGTTGAACCACAAAACCGCTTAAGAGAGAGTCAGCTTGGATCCTGAAATTGGTGTGGCGCAACTCAACCATGACCCGCGCACTCAGCATGACGACCCATTGCTAGATGGGTTGTTGGCTCTCTGCTCCCTGCATTACAAGCCCGCCAGCCGGGCCATGCTGACCACCGGCTTGCCGCTGGCAGGCCAGCGCATGAGCGCCGACCTGCTGCCGCGCGCAGCAGCGCGGGCGGGTTTGCAGGGGCGGTTGCTGCAACGCAAGCTGGAACAGATCCCCTCCATCGCATTGCCGGCCTTGCTGCTATTAAAGGAAGGACGCAGTGCGGTGCTGCTGGGCTGGGAGGGTGATACCGCCCGCCTGCTGCTCAGCGAAAGTGACGGTGGCGAAGTCCACGTCAGCCGTGAAGTGCTGAGTCAAGATTACAGCGGTCGGGTTTTCTTCGCCCAGCCGCAGCATAAATTTGACGTAACCAGCGGCACCCTGATCCCACGCGCTCGCTCGTGGTTCAAAGACACCCTCAAGCGTTCACGCTGGCTGTACGCCGACGCCATCGCCGCAAGCCTGGTGATCAACCTGATCGCCCTGGCCGCGCCGTTGTTCGTGATGAACGTGTATGACCGCGTCGTGCCGAACCAGGCCACCGCTACCCTGTGGGTGCTGGCCATCGGTATTTGCGGCGCCTATCTGTTCGACCTGCTGCTCAAGAGCATGCGCAGCCTGTGCCTGGACTTGGCGGGCAAGAAAACCGACCTGATCATTTCGGCGACGCTGTTTGAGCGCATTGTCGGCATGTCGATGAAAATGCGCCCGGCGCGCGTCGGCAGCTACGCGTCAAACATCCACGAGTTCCAGGGGATGCGCGACTTCCTCACGTCCCTGACCCTCGCCAGCCTGATCGATTTGCCGTTTACCTTGATCATCCTCGGCGTGATCGCGTTGTTGGGCGGCCACCTGGTGTGGATCCCCATCGTCGCCTTCCCGCTCGCCCTGGGCATCGGCCACTTCCTGCAAAAACCGCTGACCGCGACACTTGAGCGCACCATGGCCCTGGGCGCCGAGCGCCAGTCGAGCCTGATCGAAACCCTCGCCGGGCTGGATGCGGTGAAGGTCAACAACGCCGAAAGCGAACGCCAATACCAGTGGGAACAAACCATTGGCACCCTCAGCCGCCTGGAGCTGCGGGTCAAGGTTCTGTCCGGCCTGGCGATGAACATCACGCTGCTGATCCAGCAAGTGGCCGGCGTGGCGATGATCATTTTTGGTGTGTACCAGATCATCGACGGCACCCTGAGCATGGGCGGCCTGGTGGCCTGCTACATGCTCAGCGGCCGCGCACTCGGCCCATTGGCCCAGTTGTCGGGCCTGCTGACGCGTTACCAGCAAGCCAAGGTAACAATGGTTTCGGTGGACCAGATGATGGAGCTGCCGCAGGAACGCAACTTCGACGAACGCCCCCTCAGCCGCAAGACGCTGCAAGGCGCGATGACCTTCCGCGAAGTCAATTTCACCTACCCGGACCAGCAGAACCCGGCACTGCGCGGGATCAACCTGAACGTCCGCCCTGGCGAAAAAATCGGCATCATCGGCCGCAGCGGCTCGGGCAAAAGCTCGCTGGCCAAGCTGCTGGTGGGCCTGTATCAACCGGACTCCGGCTCGTTGCTGGTGGACGGTGTAGACATCCGCCAGATCGACGTCAGCGAGCTGCGCCACAACATCGGTTACGTCGCCCAGGACATCCAACTGCTGGCCGGCACCCTGCGCGACAACCTGGTCTCGGGTGCGCGCTACGTGGACGATGAAATGGTGCTGCAAGCCGCCGAACTGGCTGGCGTGCATGAATTCGCCAGGCTGCACCCGCAAGGCTACGAGTTGCAGGTGGGCGAGCGCGGGCAGAACCTCTCGGGCGGCCAACGCCAGAACGTCGCCCTGGCCCGTGCGTTGCTGCTCAACCCGCCGATCCTGCTGCTGGACGAACCGACCAGCGCCATGGACAACACCGGTGAAGAGCGCCTGAAACAGCGCTTGCAAGCCGTCATCGAAAACAAGACGGTGATTCTGGTCACCCACCGCGCCTCGCTGTTGAGCCTGGTGGATCGCCTGCTGGTGATCGACCGTGGCCAGATACTCGCAGACGGTCCAAAAGCGGCCGTCATGGAAGCGCTGAAAAAGGGGCAGATCAGTGTTGCTTAAGTCCGGCCCAGGCCGTTGGAAAGATGTGATCTTCCGCTACTTCAAGGGCAGCGACTCGCTGGATGACCAGCCCCTGCCCGAAGTCGAAAAAGCCCTGATCGACGACGCCCCGCGCATCGTGCGCCTGACCATCTGGGGCGTGATCGGCTTTTTCGTGTTCATGCTGCTGTGGGCCCACTTCGCGATCATCGACGAAGTGACCAAGGGCGAAGGCAAGGCGATCCCGTCGTCGCGCATCCAGAAGATCCAGAACCTGGAGGGCGGCATCGTCGCCCAGATCTATGTGCACGAAGGCCAGATCGTCGAGGCCGGCGCGCCGCTGATCCGCCTGGACGACACGCGCTTTGCCTCCAACGTCGGCGAAACCGAAGCCGAGCGTGTGTCCATGGAACTGCGTGTGGAACGCCTCAGCGCGGAAGTCGACGACCGCCCGCTGAAGATCACCGACGCCGCACGCAAAGCCGTGCCCAACCAGGTGTCGAACGAAGAATCGCTGTACGCCAGCCGCCGCCAGCAACTGGCCGACGAAATTGGCGGGCTGCAACAACAGCTGCTGCAACGCCAGCAAGAACTGCGTGAGTTCAGCTCCAAGCAGGAGCAGTACCGCAACAGCCTGAACCTGCTGCGCCAGGAGATCGGCATGTCCGAACCGCTGGTCGCACAGGGCGCCATTTCGCCGGTAGAAGTCCTGCGCCTCAAGCGCTCGGAAGTGGAAACCCGCGGCATGCTCGACGGCACCACCCTGGCCATCCCCCGCGCCCAGGCGGCGATCAACGAAGTGCAGCGCAAAGTCGACGAAACCCGCGGCAAGTTCCGCAGCGAAGCCCTCGCCCAGCTGAACGAAGCCCGCACCATGCTAAGCAAGGCGCAAGCCACCTCCAAGGGCTTGGAAGACCGCGTCAGCCGCACCATGGTCACCTCGCCCGTGCGCGGCATCGTCAAGCAGATGCTGGTCAACACCGTCGGCGGCGTGATCCAGCCCGGCAGCGACATGGCCGAAGTGGTGCCACTGGACGACACGATCCTGGTCGAAGCCAAGATCCGCCCGCAAGACATCGCCTTCCTGCACCCCGGCCAGGAAGCCATGATCAAATTCACCGCCTACGACTACACCATCTACGGCGGCCTCAAAGGCAAACTCGAACAGATCGGCGCCGACACCGTGATGGATGAAGAGAAGAAAAACACCTTCTACATCATCAAACTGCGCACCGACCGCAGCCACCTCGGCACCGACGAGAAGCCACTGCTGATCATCCCCGGGATGGTGGCTTCGGTGGACATCATCACCGGCAAGAAGAGCATCTTGAGCTACCTGCTCAAACCGATCATCAAGTCCCGCGCCGAGGCGATGCACGAGCGTTGATTGCGGGGAAATGTGGGGCGGGGATGCGAAAACTTGGGTTTTCGCAAAAATAGTCAGATTTCAGGGGTTTACAGAACCTTGGCAGTCGCTATAATCGTCGCCCAACACGCCGGTATAGCTCAGTTGGTAGAGCAACTGACTTGTAATCAGTAGGTCCCGGGTTCGACTCCTGGTGCCGGCACCATATCTCGAAGCCCCGCAATGCGGGGCTTTGTGGTTTCTGGGGTTTGGAGATTCAGCCTGACACTTCAGTGAAAACGTCCACAAAGTGTCCACACCTCATTTTTTTGCTGATATTCCAAACGTCCATCTGCGTTTGCTTCTTGGCGCTACGAGCTCGCTCCCCAGCTCCAAAAGCTGCTGAAGTAAATCAGCGACCGCTTTGAAATCCTCATGTCGCTTGGTACCTCTACCCAAACAGCCAGTTTCCGATACGTCGATTTTGAAGGCATCTGCGTACTGATAAAATCGCACAACCTGTGCGGCTTGATCCGCAGGAAGCATTCCAATTTTACTGATGTTGCCTCGGTAAACTCTGTTGTAACCATCATCAACAGGTATCGTGAACGTAATAGGTTTAGGCCCACCATCAAACATCCCCTGAGAACGTCCAATAGCCTGCAACTGAATCGCCCCGGATTCTCTAGACACCTTGCAAGCTCATTACGTAACGTTTTTCAAACTCTACCGGCGACAGCTGATTGTTGAAACCATGACGACGTTTTGCGTTGTAAAACATCTCGATGTAATCGAACACATCACTACGAGCATCTTCCCGTGTGGTGTAGATTTTCCGCTTGATCCGTTCCCGTTTCAGAAGCTGAAAAAAGCTCTCGGCCACGGCATTGTCATGACAGTTCCCACGACGACTCATGCTGGCGACTAAGTTGTTCGCCTTCAAAAAGCTGCGCCAATCGGAGCTACTATATTGGCTGCCCTGATCGCTGTGAACCATCACTTCCTGCTTCGGTTTTCGCCTCCAAACCGCCATCAATAACGCATCAATGGCCAAATCACTGGTCATCTGCGACTTCATTGACCAGCCAACGACCTGACGAGAAAACAGATCCAGCACCACTGCCAAATACAACCAGCCTTCATACGTACGAATGTAGGTGATGTCGGTGACCCAAACCTTGTTGGGTTCTACAACATCAAACTGGCGCTTCAGTAAATTGGGTGAGGCGACCGCTGGCTTACCGCCGTGCTTTCCAGGGCGGCGTCGATACCCTGTCTGAGAGCGCAACCCCTCAAGACGCATCAGCCTCGCCACACGATGGCGACCACAGTCTTCACCGATCTCGCGCAGATCATCATGGATTTTGCGATAGCCATAAACGCCGCCGCTCTCAAGCCAGGAATGCTTGATCAAACCCAACAGTCGCTGGTCGTCTTTGGCACGTACCGATTGCGGCTCAGACAGCCAGGCGTAATAACCGCTTGGATGGACTTTCAGCGTCAGGCAAAGCCGTCGAATCGAATAGTCGCCCGTGTGCTGCTTGATGAAGGCGTACTTCAGCCGCACTCCTTGGCAAAGTACGCGGCGGCCTTTTTTAATATGTCTCGCTCTTCAGTGACGCGCTTGAGTTCCGCTCGCAGACGACGCAGTTCAGCGTGCTGATCATCATCCTGCTGCCGTTCTTCTTGAGGTTTGCTGTAACGCTTTATCCAGGCATAGAGGCTATGCGTCGACACGCCGAGACGGGCCGCTACATCAGCGACAGGCAGCTGTTTTTCGGTCACTTGATTGACCGCTTGGATTTTGAATTCTTCGGGATAACGTGGGTTGCTCATGGCACCTCCTAATTGGCCTCAGTTTAAGGCAAAGAGGTGTCTAGGAAACCCGGGGCGATTCAGTGACGCATGGGATGCTAAGGCCAACTGGCCTGCGTGCTTGCACTTTGGAGTTTCATTTGGGTCTGCCTCTTCCGTTCAACTTGATCGTAAAAGCCGCTTCCTGGGTTTGGCAGCGTGTAACCAGGGTGCTGCTATACAAGACCTATGTTGGATCACATCGAAAATGGAATTCTCGTCATCAACTCGGATCGCGGTGGGAGCCATTAGGAGACTACCTAGAGTATTCCTTGAGGCTGGCGCAGCCGAAAGATCACAAACCCCATGTCTCTAAGCTTGCCTTAAGATCGACCGGTCAGAGACTGTCAAATGTGGATCTTTATTTCGAGGCCCGTGGCGCTGGCGTCCGCTATCAGGACAAAATATCTGTTTGTGAAGTTGACCGAACCCCGATGGTCTGGAACTTGATAAATGTTCCGGTTCTGGATTTTGTTGGAGGCCTCCGAGAGGAAATAGCATTCTCTGTCGAAGAGGTCGAATTGCGGCAGTGTGTTGTAAGGCTTTCGAGCGGAGAGGCTCTTCCACCTTGTAATACTATGCGTTCATACCTATCCCAAAGTTGGATCCTGAGTGATGAGTGGATGTATCAGTGGGGGCATTGGTGGAACTGTAATGCGATAAAGTTTGCTAAGGGAGAAATCGCCATGTATTGGCGTTTGTGCTTTGGGCTTCCCAGAAATCGAGTGTATTCGCCTTACGCAACAGGCCCACGCCGCAAACCAGTCATACAGACACTCCTTCGAGGTATTGGGCGGATCATGGCACTACCCCCGCTTGTGACAGCTCAGTTCTGGTTGGCTATCTGGTCAGGGCTGTTTGTGATAGATCGCGATGACAGGCTTAGCTTCAGGTGGGCAGCAGGCAAGAAGGATGAAGTCGACACTGCTTGACTGTCCCGGCGAATTCCGTTGGCGGGAGGCCGCTTTGGGCCGTTTGCTTGTTGCCGCTGACCCCAGCATAGGCAGCAATCGGCCAGAAGCAGACCGTCATACCATTTTGCAATAGGACGCTGCGGGCCGATGAAAAGGCGGAGCACTGCAACAGCTGTAAGTGTTACTTTATAGCTGAGATATCAATATGATATCATGATAAAATTCTTAAAAGGAAGTTAAAAGTGGTCAACCCAGCCCTTTCGATAATGAAAAATTTCATCATAAAAACTTGGCAGTTCTTTGCAAGCATTGTGGTGGTTCTAGTTGTTTTCCTTAGTCAATTCCATGACTTCAAGTCTCCGGACATTATTCTAGAGGTCACATCTGTTAAAGCTACAAGTTCGCAACCGGTCGACCTTGTAAAATTTGCAGAGCTATCCTCTTTAAAGTCTCTTATTGCGAATGAGGACCGACCTTTTTATTCACAATCTAAAGACCGCGATTACTCCCCAGAAGAAATAGATCGCATCCTACTTACCCACAAGAACAATATCCACTCAATGACTGAGGATATTGAAAAGTCAGAAAAAAAACTGGGTTCAGCAATGTCGGGAGCTGATCAAAAATCCACATTAGACACTTTAACCAATCTAGACGAAGACCTAGAAGGATCCGGGGGACTACGTGTTTTATTAGGCGCCCGGTCGCCGCAAACTGCTACTGAAGTTTTTACTACCGAGAAAAAAATTGAAACATTACGCCTTAGTATAAACCAACAGCTTGAGAGTAAAAGAAAACTTAGAGACAGCACGAACTCCAAATACAAAGAAGCAAATAAGCAGTGGGCAGACTTTAAATCAAATGTAATGCCAAGCAGAGCTAAATTGGTAATCACGTGCGCAATAGGGAATCAAGGAAGCGGAGCAACCTCATTGAAACCACAGGCTCTCTTTCGAGCGAACCTAGGGGAAGGTAATTATCTCGATTTCCCCATGAAAATGAGCGATTACGATAGCTCGCCCGAAGCTGCAACTTTGCAGTCTCAGTCTTATAAAGTTATCAAATTTGAATCGGATGAGATTCAGTCTATGACTGCTGCAGACAGGGAACGTTTTAAGGCATTCCTAGGAAATGCGTCTCCAGCGAGGATTTTCATATCTGACGTCCGTGGCGCAGTGTATGCATCCAACTCAGTGCCTTTTTCCCCAGGTGTATATGAGCAAAAAATGTTTGATTCATTGAAGCAGTTTGCATCTTCGACAAGAACTCGATAAAGCTATAATATTTATAATGTGCTTATTTATCTTTAGGTCAGACTGCATGAGATAGGAAAGAGCAAATCGCCTCACCCTTTCTAGACAACCGCGAGTGTCCGCTTCTAGCCGATAGCAGTCATCGGTGGATGTCCGCTTTGGGTCGGTTTCGGCCGGTCGTGGAAGGCAGAAATCGGCCAGAAGCGGCCTCTCAAAGCGAAAGCTTTCTACGAAAACCAGGGGCGACTCGGCCCACTTTTGTTGATAGCTTTCAGCAGTAGAGTTGTGCTTCATACTCTAAGAGCATCCATCATCTGCTCAAAATTCATCCCTGCTAGCTTGCGAAGGAATTTTTTATCGTTCAGCAAACCAAACCTCCTCTTTTGTCGCTCCTCATAAATTTTTAATGGCTTTGGGCGAGCCTGAACAAAACGTTTCGATTTCTTATAGTCAAAAAATGGTAGGTCTGGAAAGACAGCACCGCCTTTGAAAGCGCCATGGAATTTTAATGTAAATTTGTCAGGCGTATCCACAACAGCGTCAATGGCACAATCAAATCCTGCACGACTTTCAGGTCTTGGCCTGCTCAAGAAAGACTTCAAATATTTTATGTCTGCTGAATACACGCAGTTTTCAGAATTCAAGTACTGCAACGTATTTACCACTTGAACATCTGACTCAGAGACAGCCAAAACTGATCTGGTTTTGTCGAAGGTCCGGGCATACGGCAAGGTCAAACGATAAGCATCCGGATCATATAGCAAAACACAATAACTAGGATCAATCGGAAAAACCACCACCAAACCCTTGGACATTGTTCCAACAATACCAAACTCGGAAAAATCAGACATATGGTGATTCAGAAATACCACTGGAGAATCTGAAAATACGAATGGGATTTCTGTATTATTTTCTAGCAGTATGCAACTCAAATCGCTCATTGACCAAGTAGAGGATAAAGCCAATAACATTTGCCGCCAATGCCATTTCGCCTCATCTGCCGCAAAGCTGGAAATGGAATTTCTTGCATGCCAGGACTTTGCAGCTTCAATATCTTTAACTTTATCCTCAAGGTCCACGAACGCCTCTATTGTACGAAAGGCACTAGAGGTTTCCGCTCGCTTCTTAGAGGTTCTCGCCTCCTGATATGCAATATACTCAATGAGTGAAAGCTTTTGCCTTTTATCTATAGACCCCGTGTTCAGAACGTCTACTATGTGCTTCCTCAGCCTATTCTCAACGATGCAAACTTCATTCTCTATCTCTGCATCCCCATAAAAATATGACTTTGAAGCCTGGTCGGCAACAGAGCTTGAAGGAATAACTTTACCTTTGGAAACAAGAAATACTGAAATAAAAGCCTGCTTGCCATTAAAAAATTTAAAATAGTACTGCGGTACATAATGCTGATTTTTCTTTTTTTCTTTTTTTTCCACATTTACATCCAAATAACCATTCGGTGAGAGCAAAACTGCATACCTAGGGGGACTTTGAAAAGTCGGCTTTTACGAAGTGGCAGACTGGAAAGCCCAATGCCTACTGGACTGCATTTTTCGGAGCAGGACTGTTTCGGATTATCCCTTATGCGTTGATGGCTCGATGCTACTGCAGCTTATCGTGCCACGCTACTCTCACTTGCCGGAGGATCCGCTTTTGGCCGTTCTCTGCCCGTCGCGAGAGGCAGAAAGCGGCCGTCTGTTGCCTGTCGCCACGGCAGCTTTTCGCGGATTCCTGCCTATTCTCTACGGAAGAGATGATCAACAACGTTTGAATTCAGGAGGTGTACCATTCGTATGCGGCTCTGAATTACTTACCGACCGACAATGTGCTGACATCTAAAAAATCCCGAATTCGATTCCACCGAACGCCATAACTAGCTGATTTATTTATAGTTACTAGTTGGGGTACGCCGAATTTTCCAACGAACTCCAGACGCCCGAAAAACCTGGCCCCGCCGAAACACACCGTTCGTCTGGTGCCGGCACCATACAAAACGAAGCCCCTGCAGAAATGCAGGGGCTTTGTTGTTTCTGGGGATCTCAAATCACGGCCAATTTTCATCGCCGCCTCCAATAGAGATGCTGGCCTTCAGAAAGCATGGACCGTTAACAAAGCCTCAACCATTGCCGGTCAAGGCCTGTCCTCGTAGATATCCCCGTCACCTACTGCGCCAACGGGTTGTGCCCAAACTGCATGTGTTGGGCATTGGCCGGCTCAAAGATCTCAATGTTACGCCCCGACCGCATCCCTGGCAGTTGGGAGGCAAGGACATTGATGTTGTAGACCACCGAACAACGGGCAACCGGAAGTGTGAAGTTGACCACGGCATGGTAGGTGGGTTCGATATCCCCTTCGGTGAGCAGGGTCAGCAGCGAACCGCTGATCACGATGGCTTGATCAGGGCCCAGGTCGACCAAGCATTCGGTGTCGTCGATGTAGATGACCAGGCCAGGTCCATTGGGTTTGATAAGGGTGAGCAGGTGACCGTCTTCGTGACGCTGCTGAAGGTATTTCCTGCCGGAGGCACGCAGCTCTTCACGGTAGTGGTTGAACTGCAGATAGGAGTCCCTGCCGATATCGATTTTCTCGGCGTATCCGTAGTGATCGCCAATCGCCTCGATCAAATGTTGACCATACCGGGCAGCTTGCGCCTCGTAACTTTCCGCGCGCGCATAAAAGTCAGTCTGACTGAAGTCCCATGCGGCATGTTCGGCCTTGTAGCGCTTCCAATAGTTGAAAGTTTCACACAAATCAGAATTAACGACTGATTTAAGATAGGAATAACCCACCGGGTAAAATCCGTCAGTCCGCTCGACAAAACTGAATTTTTTCTTCTCGCTGATTGAGACTCCATCAATCAACTTCTGCATTTCCCGGAAGTCCGTTTGCATGGACGGTGTGATCGTGACGATCGCATAGCCCTTGTTGACAATTTCCGCCGCCCATTGCGCCCACGGCATGGGGACTACTTGCTTTCTATCAATCAGGAACAATTCAGTCGACGGTTTAAGCTCGGCATTAAATGCCGACAAATTTGTAGCAGGCATGGAAGTTCTCCCAACATAATATTGATTAATTGGCTTTGATATTAGCTTTAGACTTAAAGCGTTTAATACTCAGCGCATCAATTTCACATTCAGTGACCACCATGCCGACAACGATAAGACACGCACCTACTATATTCACCATCCCTAGTCGATCACCTCCTAGCACGTAGCCGAATAAACCACCAAACACGGGTTCCAGTACCAGGATCAAGGCAATCCTGGAGGGCGAAGCCTCCACCTGTGCCCTGGTCTGGACGAAGTAGGCAAGTGCAGTACCTGCCACCCCGATGATACCGATGGCCCAGAACACCGCAGGTGTCTTGGGTACATCCAAAGCGTTCTCGCCAAGGCTCCAGATCAAGGACAACAGCCCTACGACCAACACTTGTACGAACGCCAACGCTGCCGAGTCAATACCTTTGCTGTACTTCGACAGCACCACGATATGCAACGCCGTAAACACCGCGCAGGCCAGGACCAGCAGATCCCCGAAGTGGATGCTGATGCCTTTGAGGGTAAGCAACCCAAGACCCACTGTGGCGATCAGGGCGCCCAGCGCCTGTTTTTTACTGGGCTTTGACTTGAGGATTAAATACGCAAACATCGGCGTGAAAACAATCGCCAAGCCCGTGATAAAACTGGCATTGGAGGCACTGGTCCAGCGCAGACCACTGGTTTGAAAGGCGAAGGCAAAAAACAAGGCTGCCCCCGCTACCCCACCGTAAGCAATATCCAACCGGCGCATGTTAATAATGCGTTTGGGCACGAACAGCAGAATAACGAGCGCACCGGTTAAAAAGCGATACGCGTTAAAAGAAGAGGCACTGATCTCCAACAGGGCGGCGTGAATTGCAACAAACGACCAGCCCCACAACACCGTGATCCCCACCAACGCCCACGACCAAAACAAGGCGGCGTTCATGACAGATCACCCAGGTTCAAGACAAAAATGCTGGCAATCAAAAGCCCAACACCCGTGACTTTATAAACAGTGAAGTGTTCCGAAAACAACCAATAACTGCCGACGGCAATTAGGACGGCGCTGGATGAAGCCCAAAGGGAATACATCACACTGATATCAAGTACCTTTGACGCCACCGCCATAAGTACAACAGCGCCACCGTAAAATAATACGGTGAATAAAGAGGGCCAGAATAAGTTAAACCCATTGGAGTATTTCAAGGCCATCGTGCCAGCAAACTCGAGCACGACACTGATGCCAATAATAAACCAAGACCAATGAATGACAGACACGGAAACCTCCAACACTGACTGTTTATACCGAACAGTCAGTGGAAGGTGTGTTGTCTAGCGGTACCTAACAGTGAATACCCTAGGCTGCCAAAAGTGAATTTTCAAGAATTGGATCCAAGGTTTTTATAATTTTACGCAATAACGTCCTCTCGTTACTGAATATTTCGGTTGGCGCACGACGTGCCTGTCACTCAGATCAATGTCCGGCGATCTGCCCGCCATCAACAGGCGCAATGCCCCCATTCCCGATCGCCTTCGCCCAACCGACAAACAGCTATTGACCACCTACCCCCCAAAGCCTAACGTCTGCATACCGTGTACACAGCGTATACAGAATATGTATGGAGCAACGTTATGGCAGCCTCTCCCGTTCTGTCTTTCCGAGTGAAGCCCGAGCTTGCCAACGAGTTGGATCAACTGGCACACGCGACCGACCGAGATCGTCAATACCATCTGCAGCGAGCCTTGAGCCGCTATATGGCCGATGAGTCCTGGCATTTCAAAGCCGTGCAAAAAGGCATCGAGGATGCTGCAGCCGGCAACGTCACTGATCTGGATGCCGTAAAGGCTAAGTGGGTAAAACGTGCCGAAGATCGCATTAAGCAGCAAAGCGGAAAGTGACCTGGATGGAATTTACGAGCACTACGAAGCATTAGTTGGCGCTGAGCTGGGGGAGGCTGCCGTCTTCCATATTCTCAGCAGTCTGGAGATGCTGGAGCGCTTCCCTAACGCGGGTAAAGCGTCTCCAAGCCCCGATTGCCGGGAGCTCATCATCACCACCTACCCGTATCGGGCTACGTACAGCCTGCAAGGTGATCGAGTGATAGTGTTTCGAATTCTTCATCAGCATTCGGAGCGTCGTGAAGATTGGTGATACGTAAAATGTTCAAGCAAGAGGACCTACTGATTACAAGTCAGTAGGTCACGATTCAGCTCCACAGTACAAAGCCCCGCGCGCGGGGCTTTGTGGTTTCTGATGTATGAAGAAAAGCAATTTTAAATTGACTCAACACCGTTCATCCAGCATCGAATGCCCCTTGCCTAAATACCCTACCATCACAATAATGAGAGCTATTACCATTTACTCCCCAATGGCCCGCTCATGTCGCCCCTCGATCACTCCGCGCTTCATCAGCTCTACAGCGAACACAACAGTTGGCTAAAAGGCTGGTTGCGCGTGCGTCTGGGCAATGCGGCGGATGCGTCTGACTTGGCGCAGGACACCTTCATACGCGTCATGACGGCCCGCAATACGGCGCCGATTCGTGAGCCTCGCGGCTATCTAAGCGCCATCGCCCGCTCGCTGTTGATCGACAAATCCCGCCGTCGGGCGATCGAGCAGGCGTACCTGTTCGCGCTGGCACAACAGCCGGAACCGGTGGCGGTGTCGCCGGAGGTGCGCTTGTCGATTATCGAGATGTTGCTGGCGATCGACAGCCTGCTCGATGAATTGGGCACACGTACGCGGGAGATTTTCCTCGCGGTGCAACTCGAAGGCCTGACCTACGTGGCAGCCGCAGAGCGGTTTGGCGTGTCGGTGACGACGGTGAAGAATCATTTGATCCGCGCCATGACCCAGTGCCTGTTGCTGGTCGAACCCTGATGGCCGCGCCGCTGGATCTGAAGACACTGGAAGCCGCCGCCACCTGGTACGTGCAGCTGAACGACGGCGCACCCGACGAGGCGCGTACCCTCGCCTGGCAGGAGTGGTTGCAGGCGAGCCCGCAACACGCGGCGGCCTGGGCGCGGGTGGAAGCGCTGCAACAGCAGTGGGCGCGAATGCCGCAGCGGGCGGCGCTTTCCGGGTTGGGGGCGGCGCAGCAGCAGCGGCGTGACGTACTGAAGATTCTCGGCATGCTGATGGCCGTTGGCGCAGGTTCATGGCTGGCGGTGGAGCAGGTGCCGTATCGCTCGATGCTCGCCGGGCAACGCACCCACGCCGGTGAGCGGCGCTCGCTGCAACTGGACGATGGCACGCGGTTGGAGATGAATGTCGATACATCACTGGATATCCAGTTCGACGGCCAGCAACGCCTGATCCAGCTGTACCAGGGCGAGATCCTCGTGCAAACCGCCAAGGACCCGGCCCAGCGACCGTTCAGCGTGACCACCAGCGATGGCAACGTGCGCGCACTCGGCACCCAATTCAGCGTGCGCCAATGGGGCGATCACACCGAAGTGGGCGTCGAACAGGCCGCTGTCGAAGTTCGCCCACGCCGCAATGACACGCAACGACTCACCCTGGAAGCCGGCCAACAAGTCAGCTTCGACCGCGATGCCATTGGCCGCCCTCACCCGTTGCCCCAAGGCTCAACCGCCTGGGTCCAGGGCATGCTGAGCGTGGACGACTGGCGCCTGGGGGATTTCATCACCCAGTTGGGCCGCTACCGCCCCGGTGTGTTGCGCTGTGCGCCGCAGGTACAGAACTTGAGCATCTCCGGGGCGTTTCGGATTGATGACACTGACACCGTCCTACAAAACCTGGGCAAATCCCTACCGGTGAAAGTGACGTACCTGACGCGCTACTGGGTCAGCGTCGAAGCCCTGTAAAAAAACCACAAGCAACCTTGCTGATTTCGATTCTCATCCGTCAATGACACAAGCCGCGCACACAGCGGCTCTCTGCCAAGACTACGCAAGGACAATCGAATGCTCCCGCTTCCTCTTACCGCCAAGACGGCCATGGCCCGTGCCGTGCGCCTGGCGCTGTTTGGTTTGACCCTGGCCAGCCTGCCCGCGCTGGCGCTGCAAGCCACTCCCGCACACGCCCAGAGCCAGGCCGCGTACGAGATTGCGCCGGGCTCGCTCGGAAATGCCCTGACCCAATTCGGCGTGCAGGCGGGCGTGACGATTTCGTTCGATACCCAGCAGACGCGCAACCTCACCAGCGAAGGGCTCAAGGGCGCGTACACCGTTGAAGAGGGCCTGGCGCGATTGCTGGCCAACAGCGGCCTGGCGGCGCAACGTCAGAGCAACGGCGGTTATGTACTGGTCGCCAGCACCAGCGACGGCCCCTTGCAACTGCGCGCCACCGAAGTCACCACCAACCAACTGGGCACCGTGACCGAAGGCAGCGGCTCCTACACACCGGGCACCATCGCCACCGCGACCAAACTGGTGCTGACCCCACGCGAGACGCCGCAGTCGATCTCCGTGGTAACCCGCCAGGCCATGGACGACTTCAGCCTCAAGTCCCTCGACGACGTGATGCGCCACACGCCGGGCATCACCGTCGCGGCTTACGACAGTGAGCGCACGTCCTACTACTCCCGTGGCTTTGCCATTCGCAACTTCCAGTACGACGGCATCCCGATCCTGCAGGACGCACAATATTCATCCGGCCACACCCTCACCGACACGGTGATCTACGACCGCGTCGAGATCCTCAAGGGCGCCACCGGCCTGCTCACCGGCGCCGGCGGCCTGGGTGGCACGATCAATATGGTGCGCAAGAAACCCACCTCGGAATTCAAGGGCTACATCGACCTGGGCGCGGGTTCCTGGGACAACTATCGCTCGGAAGTGGACGTCAGCGGCCCGCTGACCGAGTCGGGCAACGTGCGTGGGCGCGCCGTCGCGGCCTATCAGGACAAGCACTCGTTCCTCGACCACTATCAGCGCCAGACCGCCGTGTACTACGGCATCCTCGAGTTCGACTTGTCACCCGACACACTGCTGACCGTCGGCGCCGACTACCAGGACAGCGACCCGCAGGGCTCCAGCTGGTCCGGTTCGGCAGCGCTGTACGATTTGTCCGGCAACCGTATCAGCACACCGCGTTCGTTCAACAACGGCGCCAAGTTCAGCTCGTGGGCGCAGTACACGCGCACCGGCTTCGCCACCCTCGAACACGAATTCGCCAACGGCTGGGTGGGCAAGGCGCAGTACAACCACCAGATCAACGGCTACGACGCGCCGCTGTCCGCGCTGCTGAGCCCGAATGCAACCACCGGCAAAGCCACGATGCTGACCCGTGCCTACTACGGTGAAACCACCAGCGACACCGGCGACCTGTACGCCACCGGCCCGTTCAGCCTGTTTGGCCGCGAACATGAGCTGGTGGTCGGCACCTCGGTGTCGCGCTCGCGCTGGACCGGCAAAGACTACACCGCCGCCGTCCACGTCAACGGCAACAGCCACGACTACTTCCCCTGGGATGGCGACGCCGCAGAACCAGGCCGTGGCCCGATGACGAATTACAACGACGAAACCACCCGCCAGAGCGCCGGCTACGTCACCGCCCGCTTCAACGTGACGGACGCCATGCACCTGATGCTCGGCACCCGGGTCAACAACTTCGAAGTCACCGGCACCAGCCAGGTCAAGGACACCGGCAAGGTCGTGCCCTACGCCGGCCTCACCTACGACCTCAACGACAACCTCTCGGCATACGCCAGCTACACCGAGATCTACCTGCCGCAGCGCGAATACCGCGACCTCAACAACAAACCGGTGGAGCCGGATGAAGGCCAGAACTACGAGATCGGGCTCAAGGGCGAATTCTTCGATGGCCGCCTGAACGCCAGCCTCGCCTACTTTGAAATCCACGAGGACAACCGCGCGGTCAGCGACGACAGCTATGTCTCCGAAACCATCCCCGGGCTGTACGGCGCCTATAAAGGGGTGGAATCGAAGACCAAGGGCTACGAAGCGGAAATCTCCGGCGAACTGGCCCCCGGCTGGCAATTACAGGCGGGCTACACCCACAAGATCATGCGCGACAAGCAGGGCGAGAAGCTGTCCACCTGGGAACCGGAAGACCAGTTCAACCTCTACACCAGCTACAAGCTGACCGGTCCGCTGGACAAACTCACCCTGGGCAGCGGCGTGCGCTGGCAAGGCACCGGCTGGAAACTGTTGACCAACAACTACACCACTGGCAGCCAGGACAACTTTTCCCAGGAACCGCTGTGGTTGCTGGACCTGATGGCCCGCTACCAGATCACCGACAACGTCTCGGCCACGCTCAACGTCAACAACGTCTTCGACAAGACCTACTACACCAACATCGGCTTCTATAACTCGGCCTACTACGGCGACCCACGCAACGTGATGCTCAGCACGCGCTGGAATTTCTGACCGCGACACCCCTCGGCCACAGGCTGGCCGAGGGGTTTGCATTTGCCCAACGCAATGGCACTTAGCCACTTTTCCAATTGACACCCCCTCCCCGCTCCGCTAAAAACCCTGTCTTGCTTGTGCTTTTTATCGAGACACGGATGTTGTCGAACCCCCCGCTGTTCAAATACCGCCGCTATTGGCTGGCCGCATTTATCGTGCTGCTGGCGATTCTCGACCCGTTCGGCCTGGCCAGTTCCAGTGACAAGGCCTCTTCGCAGTGGCTCAACCGTCTGTTCGCCAGCAATTACCCCAGCACCGGCCAGCAACAGGTGGCCGTGATCCTGATCGACGACGCCTACCTGATGCGCAACCAGACTTCCTGGCCGATGCCCTATGGCGAGCAGAGCAAGCTGTTCAAGCGCTTGCTCGCGTACAAGCCCAAGGCAGTGTTTGTGGATTTGCTCTACAGCCACGACCACTCGTTCGGCGACCCGGCGCGGGGCAGCCAATTATTGGCGAACGTGTTCGAGCGTTATCAACGCCAAGGCATTCCGCTGTGGTTGGCCAATACCGGCGTGGTGCGTGGCGAGGCGGGCCAGGCCAATACGCTGGCGCCGTTTGTCGAGGTCAGCCGGCCGGGCCTGGTGGCATGGGAAGGCGTGGACGACAAGTACCCGCTGGCGGTGAACACCCCGATAGGGCTGATGGAAACGCCAGCCCTGGCGATGTACCGACACTTCTGCTCCACCCAGCCGTGCAAACAGCCGCCGGTGGATGCGCAAGTCGCCGCACAGATGCAGCCCATCGCCGTGCAATGGGGCCTGAAACTCGCACCGGAACAAGCGCGCATCGCCGACATCGGCCATTGCGCACCGGCGCGGCATTTTTTGCTGGAAGCGGTGGTGCAGTTGTTCCAGGCGGTGTTCTGGAAACTCGACGATTCGGCCCAGGCGCGCTGCCCCTACACGCTGACCTTGGCGGCCAGCGACCTGGAAGTCAGCGACCCGCAAGACCAAGAACTGATCGCCGAACTACTGCGCGACCGCCTGGTGCTGGTCGGTGCCAACATCACCTCCACCGGCGACCTGGTGGAGTCGCCGGTGCACGGCCAACTCCCCGGCGTGTACCTGCACGCCATGGCCCTGGATAACCTGATCAACGACGGCATGGCCTACGACCACGAGCCCGCCAACCTGCCCGGCCTGCCCTTCCATTGGCTGGACTTTGTCGAGATCGGCCTGCTCGCCTTGATCGCCCTGCTTAAGGCCCTGCACGCGCGGCGGCTGGCGGGCTATCGCACCTGGAGCCGTTGGCGGCGCCAGGAAATCTGGTTTTTCACGTCGCCATGCCCATCGTGGCTGTTGGTGATGTCGGTGCTCATCGCGCTGAGTGTGCTGCTGAGCCTGAACCACATCACCCCGGTCAACGTGCTGGGCATTGTGTTGCTGTCATTGGTGCTGTTCAGCGAACGGATCGAAGCCTGGTTCGACCGCGATCGCTGAAGGCACCGCTGTGTTTTTTTGACTCAAGGAACCCAAGGATGAACAAACACCTGATCGTATTGCTCGCCGCCCTGTTCACTCAAGGCGCCTGGGCCGAAACCCACAACATCATGGCCTTCCTCGCCGACCCGGTGGCGGTGTTGGATGAGCAGGGCAAACAACAGCGCGAGCTGCCGAAAAAAGACACGCCCAGCCAGCCGGTGCCGGTGTTGCAGTACAACAAGGCGCTGGACCTGGTGCAGGTGGAACTGGCCGGCCAGAAAGTCTGGCTGGACACCATGGACCTGCGCATCGTGCCGCCGCTCAATATCGTCGAGCTGCCTTGCCAGGGCCTAACCAAGAGCCAGACCAAAGACAGCCGCAATGCCTCGACCATCGGTTTTGGTGCGGGCTGCAATCAATAAAGGAGCGTGGCGGTGAAGGGATATCTATTGCTGGCCAGCGCACTGCTCAGCGGTTGCGCGACATTGAAGGGGGCGGACCAGGCGTTCATGAACCTGGTGGGCCCGTCGACCCAATCCAGGGTGCAGGGCCACTACGTGGACAACACCGACGTGCGCCAGTACTACAAGCTCGACCCGCAACGCCAGAGCCAGCAACGCTTGAGCTACGACGGCCGGGCAGTGCCGGCCGCTGAAGCGCGCCAGCAGAACCTGGTGGATATCCCGATGTTGCAGGTGTACTTGCAGGGCATCGTCACGCGCCTGTCCAAGGGCTGGCCGGGGGAGTTGCCGACGTTGCAGGTGAAGATCACCGACAGCTACGGCTTCGGGCCTTCGGCGGACCCGTACGGCAATCTGTTCGTGCCGCTGGGCATGCTCGATAACGTCGGCAGCGAAGATGAAATCGCCGCGATGCTCGGCCACGAGATGAGCCACGTGCTGCTGCATCACCATGACCGCATGGCCGCCTTCCAGCAGCAAAAAGAGATGTTCACCACCGTCGCCTCCACGGTTGCCCTGGCCACGATGGCCGCCGACACTGGCATCGACCGCAGTTCCGGCACCATGAAAGTGTTCAGCAAAGACCCGGCCGGCACCCAGAAAACCATCGGCAACACGGTGCTGTACACCACGCTGGCCAACACATTTTCCGACCACGTGTGGAGCACCGCCTGGGGCCGCAGCCAGGAAGACCAGGCCGACTTGCTCGGCACCGACCTGATGATCCGCGCCGGCTACGCGCCCCGCGCCGCGACCCATAGCCTGGAGCGCTTGAATGACTTCCAGGGCAAGCAAAAACCGTTGCTCACCGGCTTTCTCACCGCGCGCAAGAACGCCATGCAGGACTCGTTGCAGCAGTTCAACCTCAACCAGTTCACCAAAGAGCTGGACGTGCTGGTCAAGGACGGCTTGACCACCGGGATCACCGCGACCACCCAATACTTCAACCGCTCGCACATGTCGGCAATGGACCGCGACACCGAGCTGCGCCAGTACTTGCAGCGCGAATACCGCCAGGAACGCCGCGCCCGGGTCAGCCCGCAAAGCTGGACGACCATGAAGAATACGCCGCAAGTGGCGAAGGCCATGCAGGGCTACAAAGACGCCTACTTCGCCACCGACGCCCTGGAGAAAAACAAGGTGTCCGACGCCGATGGTTTTGTGCGCAAGGCGCTCGCTTCGCCGGTCAAGGATCAACCGGGCATCCGTCGCACCGCCTACACCGTGCGCCTGGCCCAAGGTAGAAGCAGCGAGGCGATCAAAGAGTTGCAGGCGATCAAGGACTGGTCGCTGGCCGGCCCTTCGACCTATGACCTGATGATCAGCTACCACCTCAAGCGCGGCGATGGGCAATCGGCGCTGGCGATGATCGACAAGGCCGAGCGCCACCTCGGTTCGGAGGAGCTGTTCATCACCGAGAAGCTGCTGGCCAACCAGCAAATGCAGAACGCGCAACAGGTGCAAAGCGTGCTGCGCAAGTGCGAGCAGTACCCGACGCGCAAGGAGAACTGCAAGAAACTGGCGCCGTTGAAGGCCTGACGGGTATCCCTTAAACGCGGTTCTTCGGTATAACCGGAAAATTTCCCGCGTTGTGAACGGATTCCCATGAACGCCCTGAAGCTGATCTGCCTGCTGGTTGTTTTCCCCTTGCTCCTGGCCGCCCTTGGCGGCTGGGAGCTCCAGCGGGCTGACCGCGCCGCTACGGCGCTGGTTGAACTGCGCCTCAACCTCGCGAACTACAAGCAACCACTGCAAGCAGTAGCAGCCAGACAACCCCCATCTGCAATTCCCCCACCCGAGGGGCTCATCACCGTTCAAGAGGCCCTCGCACGGGTAGAAAAAACCGAAGCCGAGCTGCCCACCGCCCATCGCATCAACCGCGTCTTGCGCGCACTGGCACCGTGGGTGATCGGCCTCGGCCTGCTGGCGGCCTTCATCGGCCTGGCGGCACTGGCCGGCACGTACTGGGCCGGCCAGCGCGCGCAGCAGTCTCGGGAGAAGTTGTTGCAGGTGTTCTCCCTCGGCAGCCGCCTACTGCCCTATGTGCTGGTGAGCCATGTGGTGGCGATGGCCGCGACGGTGGCGCTGGTACTGGCCTTCGAGGGCTTGGCGTTGTGGCACGTAGGCCGGCTTGGCAGCGGCGAGATAAAGCTGATGGGCATGCTCGGGGTCGTCGCCGCGTTTTGCCTGTATTCGATCTGGCTGTTGCTCAAGCAACTGCGCCCCATGCTGGCGATGTTCGAGCCCACGCCGCTGGAGATGTTCGGGCAGCGCGTCACGCCTGAGCAGGCGCCGGGCCTGTGGCGCCATGTCGATGAGCTGGCGGCCAGGCTAGGCGCGTTGCCACCGGAGCATATCGTGGTGAGCCTGACCCAAGGCTTCTACGTAACGTCGAGCGACGCCCTGGTGATGCCGGCAGAAACACTGTTGCACGGGCGCACCCTGCACATCCCGTTGCTCTACCTGGGGCTGCTGGACCGTGAAGAAATCGGCGCAGTGATCGGCCATGAACTGGCGCACTTTGCCGGCGACGACACCGCGTACAGCCTGCGTTTCTTGCCGATCTACGACGGGGTCCACCGCAGCCTCTGTGGATTGCTCGAAACAATGGCAGCCAGCGACCCGATCCAGGGCCGCTTGATGCGCCCGTCGTTCATGCTCGGCATGTTTTTCATGCAGCGTTTTGATCATGCGGTGAACCGTTGGAGCCGCGAGCGCGAATTGCTCGCGGATGCCGCCGGCGCACGGCTGGTGGGCAATGCGGCTGCCGCTTCGGCGCTGTTGCGGGTCTCGGTGTTGCAGGCGCCTATCGACGACGCATTGATGACCCTGTGCGAAAACGCCACTGAACGCGACTTGCCCGCTGCCGTGCTCAACGCGCTGCAAGGCGCTGAGCTGCACCTGCCAGCCGAGGCGCTGGACATTCATCAGCCACACCCAACCGATTCCCATCCGTCCAATGGCGAGCGCTTGCAGGCCCTGCACGTGCCGTTGGAAGACGCGATGCACAGCGCCACCCGCGCCGTGCACGCCGAAGCCGCGAACGCGCAAATCGACGCCTGCTTCAGCGCGCCGCACACACTGCGCGCGCAATTGACGCAGGACTTGATCGCGGTGACGGCATCCGAAGAATCTGCGCAGACCCACCTGCTGGAAACCCTGGCGGCTTCGGCCGAAGGCGAGCGCGAATTGCACGAAGGCGGCGCATGGCGCGGCGCGTTGATGGCGGTGTCGGGCCTGCCCTTTGTGCTGGCGGGCCTGTTTGCCATGAGCCGCCCATGGCTTGCCCCGGAGCGCATGAAGGGCACGCCTCTTTCAGCCCTCGGCGCAGGCGCAAGCCTCGGCGTTATCGGCCTGGCGCTGCTGTGGCTGGGCATCCGCCGCTTCAAGCGCGCGCCACAGACTGCCTTGCGCCTCACGCCTGAGCATTTTGTGTTCAACAACCTGGCGCAGCCGCTGCCCATCGAGCATATCGACGAGATCACCTTGCAGTTCGTCCAGGGGATTTGGGTGACGATCCAACTGACACCCGAGGCGCCTTTGCCCGAAACACGCAAGACCGCATTCGGCGTGCCCGGCGTACGGGTCAACAAGAAGAAACGCCAGGTGCTGCTGCTGATGGCGCAGTTGTGCATAGACGGCAAAAAGATCGAGCCCTACGAAGGGCTGTCGATGATGCTCGACTACAAGAACGCCGCACTGGCCCGCAGCATTTTGCAGCACCGCGAGGACTGATCCCGCGGCATAAAAAAACCCCGAACCAGTCGGGGTTTTTTATCGCCTGAAATCAGGCGCTACGGCCGATCACTTAGAAAACGTTGATCGGGTAGTCAGCGAACAGACGCAGTTCGTTACCACCAATGTTGTAGTTGCTGGCGTTGTTCGAAACGCGCAACCACGAGGCACGAGCACGCAGGCTCAGGTCTTTGGCTGGGCCGCTCTGAACCACGTATTTGAACTGGTTGAAGATTTCGCGCTCGGTGCCATTGCCGCGGTTGGTACCGTCGTCAATGTTGGTACCGCGCACGTAGGCAACGTTGTAGCTCAGGCCAGGCACGCCGTAGGCGCTGAAGTCCAGGCCGTAGCCAACCTGCCAGGAACGCTCGTCCTTGCCGTTGAAGTCAGACCAGTAGGAGTTGGCCAGCAGGATGGTGTTGCCACCGTCGCCGATGCCGCTGTTCTTGTTGTCCTGGTGGTAGCCGCTGTACAGGTAGCCGGTGTCACCGGTGCTGCGCTGGTGAGCGACGGTGAAGCTGTGTGCGCCAACAGCCCAAGTAGCCGCCAGGCTCCAGATTTTGTTGTCGCGGGCGTCTTGATCGCCTTGGGTCAGCTGGGCGAAATCTTTGTCCAGCTTGGTTTTGTAGCCGTTGAAGTCGAACGTCAGCGACTGCTTCTCTGGCAGGGCCAGCACGTAGTTCACGTTGACGTATTGCTTCTTCAGCACGTCCTGCATATCGGAAGCGTACAGCGCGGCCGACAGGCTTTCGGTGAACTTGTAGCTACCGCCGACGTAGTCGATGCTCTTCAGGTGGCCGCTGTCGCTGCCTTCGGCGCTTTTACGGCCTTGCTTGGTGAAATGACCAGCGTCCAGTTGCAGGCCGGCGATTTCTTTGGAAACGATCGAGGTGCCCTCGTAGGTTTCCGCCAGCAGACGGCCGCTGTCGTAGGCCAGGACCGGTACGTTCGGCAGTTGCTGGCCGTATTTCAGTACGGTGTTGGAGATACGCGCCTTCACCGCTGCGCCGCCCTTGGCCAGGTCGTTGGCTGCAGCGCCGCTGTCGCCTTGCTTGAAGAAGTCGATGCCGCCGCCGCCGCTGCGACCTTTACCACCGTCCAGACGGATAGCGTATTGGCCCAGTACGTCCACACCCACACCCACGGTGCCTTGGGTGAAACCGGACTCGAACTTGCCGATGAAGCCTTGGCCCCATTCAGCTTTGTCCTGGTTGTGGTTTTTGTAGTCACGGCTAATGTAAGCGTTACGTGCCGCGATGTTCAGGTGGCTGTCTTCAACGAAACCCTTGGACTGTTCCTGGTCGTTGGCCATTGCTGTCGATGCGCTCAAAATCCCCAGAGCGATCAGACTCATCCGTTGCTTCAACATTTCTTATATTCCTTATTACTGGTTGAGTACGCGCTATGACACCAGGCTCCGTATTGCTTTCTGGTGTCGACTTTTCCCGGAAAAAAGAAGGCCCGCGGACGACTAAACTGCCGCGGGCCTTTTTTTATTGGATGAGTCATGGCTGTTAGCCACAGGCGTTGGGCGCAATCCTAGTCGCGCCCGGAACTATGTGTCAATTTCGCGAATCGTCTGTATTTAGGCGAAATAATTCTAAGCAACGGCCTACAGCGCCTCTGAAAACGACAAAAACCCCGATCAAACGACCCTCTAAACACATTCTGTAACACATTTCAAAGCCGATACATTTGGGAATCCATAACGAGCGTTAATGCAAAGCATTACCATTAACGCGCAATTCTCCTCCCAAACAATTCGGATACATTTCCCCATGCCTGCCCCACGCCTGACGCCCATCACCCTTGGGCTCTCCGTTCTGCTGTCCGCTGGTTTTGCCTGTGCTGCCACCACCTTGCCCACTACTTCGATCAGCGCCGAAGCTGACGAAGACGACCCGCGCATCAAGGAAACCAGCACCGCCACGCGCACCGCCACCCCGGTGCGTTATGTGCCCCAGGCCATCGACTCGGTGAAAACGGAAAGCCTGCGGTCCTACGGCACCAATGACCTGGGCCAGGCGTTAAGCGGCATTCCCAACGTCAGCAGCGGCGCCGACACGCGCTTCGACAGCTTGCGCATTCGCGGTTTCGACGCAAGCAACGACTTCTACCTCGACGGCATCCGCGACGACAGCCAATACATCCGCGACCTGCACAACATCGAGCGCATCGAAGTGCTCAAGGGCCCGGCCGCAGTACTCTACGGGCGAGGCGGTCAGGGAGGGATCGTCAACCGCGTGAGCAAACTGCCCACCGCCGGGCACAAATCCAGCATCGAAGCCCAAGGCGGCAGCAATGATTTGCGCAGCCTGTACGCCGACTTGAGCACCGACCCCAGCGACACCATCAGCCTGCGCCTGAACATGGGCAACCAGGACAACAACAGCTTCCGTCATGGCGTCAGCGGCAACCGCCAACTGTTCGCACCGTCCATGAGCTGGCAGCTCACGCCCGACCTGAACTGGCTGGTGCAATACGAATACAGCCGCTACAACCGCACGCCCGACCGTGGCATCCCCGGCGTCAATGGCCGCCCGGCCGATGTGAGCCGCAGCACCACCTACGGCGACAGCCGCGATTACATCGATGACAAGTCCCAGTCGCTGCGCTCCAAGCTCGCCTATGAGCTCAACGACAACTGGCAACTGCGCCAGACCCTCGGCCTGTTCAAGCTCGACAGCGATTTCGACAACACGTATCAAGTCGCTTACGTGCCGAGAACCAACAGCGTCACGCGCCAGCGCTGGCAGCAGGACCTGCGCACCTTCAACATCACCAACAACGTCGAGCTGGAAGGCAGTTTCAGCACCTTCGGCCTCGAGCATCGCCTGCTCACCGGCGTCGAAATGGGCAGCCAACGTCGCGATCCGAAGCTCTACAACGGTGGCAACAGCGTGCCGAGCCTCGACCTCAACCAGCCCAACCGCCACCTGAGCCACATCGGGCGCATGAGCGTATCGAGCAACAACCACACCGAAGTCGAAAGCCGTGCCATTTACGTGCAGGACCAACTGCGCCTGAACGATCAATGGCAAGTCCTCGCCGGGCTGCGCTACGACCGCTTTGAAGTCGACACAAAAAACAAACTGAACAACCTCCAGCAAAACGTCGACAGCCACAACGCCAGCCCACGCATCGGTCTGGTGTGGACGCCCCTGGAAAACCACTCGTTCTACGCCTCATGGAGCAAGACGTTCTCCCCAGCCGGCGGCGGCCTGATCGGCATCACCCCGAGTGCCACCCCCGGCGCCAACGACCTCAGCCCCGAGCTGACCAAGCAAAAGGAAATCGGCGTCAAAAGCGACTGGCTCGACGACCGCCTGAGCACCACCCTGGCCGTGTACGAGCTGGAACTCTACAACCGCCGCACTGCCGACCCACTGGACCGCACCATCACCCTGCTCAGCGGCCTGCAACGTTCACGCGGCGTCGAGTTGACCGCCACCGGCAAGATCGTCGGCAACTGGTACGTACGCGGGGGGATCGGCGTGCAAGACGCCACCGTGGTGAAGGACAACAACGGCTTTGAAGGCAAGCGCGTCAACGACGTGGCCAAGCGCAATGGCAGCCTGTTTATCACCTGGAAACCGGAGATGGGCTGGTACGCGGAAACCGGCTTGACCCTGGTGGGCGACCGTTACGCCGACAGCCTCAACACCGTGGTGCTGCCGGGCTACGGCCGCTGGGATGCGTTGGCCGGGTTCCGTCAGAAAGAATGGGATGTACGCGCGGCGCTGAACAATATTGCCGACAAAAACTACTACGCGTCGGCGACGAGTGTGGCGCAGATTCAGCCGGGCGAGCCGCGTAGCCTGGTCGTAACCGGTACCTACAGCTTCTAAGCCCGAGCACAGAACCAATGTGGGAGCTGGCTTGCCTGCGATAGCGGTGGGTCAGCACCTGATGTGGGGCTGACACACCGCTATCGCAGGCAAGCCAGCTCCCACATTTTTGATTGCAGTGTTCTTTAGTTTTTCAGCAGGTCACACAACACGTGCACTTCATCCTCACTGAACAGCCCCACCGGATACCGCTCGCTCAACACACTGCGCAAATCAGGCAGCCTGCTCTTCCGTGAGCCGTTTTCCTTCAACCAGAGCCCCAGTGCTTGGATCGCGTCGCCGTTGACCCGCATCGGGTGAAACGTGCGCGTGTACATCAGGTTGATTTGAGGACTCATTTCAGCGCTCTCTCCTACTGCTTGAGCGGCTAACTTACTCAAGGTTTATGACAGAACTGCTTAGTCATAAACCTCGATCACTGTTGCAACAGCGATACAAGAGCTATGCCAACCCCCGGTTTTTGTAGGCATTTACCCACAAAAAAGCCCGCGACCTTGCTGGGCCGCGGGCTTGCCATGACTGCCGGAACTGCTCAGTACCCGGTCACCGTCATGCTGCTGTTACAACTGCACTCACTTTTTCTGCGGAGCCGGCTGTTGTTGGGTCAGGCAATGGATATTGCCGCCGCCCAGTAACAGTTCACGGCCCGGCACCATCACCACTTCGTGCTGCGGGAACAGGTCCTGCAGGATCTTCTTCGCCGGGCCGTCCATCGGGTCATCGAAGCTTGGCGCGATGATGCCGCCGTTGACGATCAGGAAATTCACGTAGGAACCCGCCAGGCGCACGGTCGGATTACGCTCCTGCGAACCGTCCACCGGGTCAACACCGGCGCATTCTTCCTCGGTGGCGTACAGCGGCCCCGGGATCGGCATTTTATGCACGGTAAACGCGCGGCCCTGGGCGTCGGTGCTGCTTTGCAGCACGTCCATGGCCGCGTGGCAGCGTGCGTAGTTCGGGTCTTGCGCGTCGTCGGTCCAGGCCAGCAGCACTTCGCCGGGGCGCACGTAGCAGCAGAAGTTATCCACATGGCCGTCGGTTTCGTCGTTGAACAGGCCGTCCGGCAGCCAGATGATTTTATCCACAGCCAGGTTGGCGCTGAGCACCGCCTCGATCGCCGCGCGGTCCAGGTGCGGGTTGCGATTGCGGTTGAGCAGGCACTCTTCGGTGGTGATCAGCGTACCTTCGCCGTCAACGTGGATCGAGCCGCCTTCCAGCACGAAGCCTTCGGTGCGGTAGCGTGGCGCGCGTTCGATCTCGAGGATCTTGCCGCCCACCTGCGAGTCGCGGTTCCACGGCGCGTACAGGCCGCCGTCAAAGCCGCCCCAGGCGTTGAAATCCCAGTTCACGCCGCGCACTTCGCCGCTGCCGTTGATCACGAAGGTCGGACCGGTGTCGCGCACCCAGGCGTCGTCGCTGGACATCTCCACCACGCGGATATTCGGCACATCCAGGCGCGCACGCGCATTTTCGTACTGGCCCGCAGACACCGCCACGGTCACCGGTTCGAAACGCGCAATAGCCTTGGCCACCGACACATGCGCCGCCTGCGCCGGCTTGCCGCCCAGGCGCCAGTTGTCCGGGCGCTCGGGCCAGATCATCCAGGTTTGGGTTTGTGGCGCCCATTCGGCAGGCATATGAAAGCCATCGGCGCGGGGGGTGCTGTGCAGGGTGGTCATGGCGATCAAGACTCCGAATGGGGGTAAAGGCCGACTTTATAACGGATAAAAATCGGCGTTAAAAGCGCTCAAGGATCATCGGCGATAAATATGACATTAAATAGCCGATAAGAATCGATTAATTATAATTGCTCGCCGAGCACCTTCGACAGCATGTCGACGAAGAAATCCACACTGCGTTTAGAGGTAACCATCGGCGGCTTGATCTTGAAGATGTTCAGATAATCCCCCGTCGGCTGCATGAAAATGCCCAGCTCGCGCAGGCGATCACACAGCAGCGCGGTTTCTTCGCTGGCCGGCTCCAGGGTCTGACGGTCGCGGACCAACTCCAGGCCCAGATAGAAGCCGGAACCATGGACCGCGCCGACCAATGGATGCAGGTCGATCAGTTCTTCCAACCGCGCCTTGAAATGCCCGCCAACCACCTGGGCGTTTTCCCACAGCTTTTCTTCGGCCATCACGTCCAGCACCGCCATGCCGATGCGGCAACTGACCGGGCTGCCCCCCGACGACGAGAAGAAATACCCCTCGGCCTCCAGTGCCTCGGCGATGTCGCGACGGGTAATCACCGCGCCCAGCGGCTGGCCGTTGCCCATGCCCTTGGCCATGGTGATGATGTCCGGCACCACGCCCTGTTCTTCAAAGCCCCAGAAGAAGTGGCCCATGCGCCCGTAACCGACCTGCACCTCGTCGGCGATGCACACGCCGCCCCGGGCGCGCACCAGCCCGTACACCTGCTGCAAATAGCCGGCCGGCAACGAGATGCCCCCGGCATTGCCGTACACCGGTTCGCAGATGAAACCCGCCAGTTGGCGTTTGCTCGCGGCGATTTTCGCCAGGTTGTGTTCCACGCTTCGTACGTAATCCGGCGCACTGTCCGGCCCACGGAACTCGCCGCGATAGGTATTCGGCGCGGTCACCGGGTGCACCCAGTCCGGGCGGCTGCTCAACGCCTGGGGGTTGTCGGCAATCGAGGTGGATACCGCATCCGCCGCCACCGACCAGCCGTGATACGCCTCCAGCACGCTGAGCATGTCGCGCCCGCCGCTGTAGGCCCAGGCCAGGCGGATCGCCAGGTCATTGGCTTCGGTACCGCTGTTGACCAGGAACACCCGGTCCATGCCTTTCGGCGCCAGCGCCAGCAAACGCTCGGAAAATTCCGCAATTGCCGCGTAGTGGAAACGCGAGTTGGTATTGAGAAGCGACCACTGCCGCGCCGCCACCGCCGCCATGCGCGGGTGACCGTGGCCGAGCACCGCGACGTTGTTGAGCATGTCCAGGTAGGAACGGCCCTGCATGTCGATCAAGTGGTTGCGCCAGCCGCGCTCAATGCGCGGCGGGTCGACGTAATAGTGTTTTTGCGAGCGGGCAAAGCTGGCATCGCGGCGCGCCAGCAGGGCCTCCGGGTCCAGCTCCGGTTCGGCGTCGCAGGCCAGCCCCAGCAAAGTCGCGGGCGATGGGCACAAGGCTTGCCACGCCTGCGCCCGCGACGGCGTGCAGAACAGCGGCGGTTCCACCTCGGCGCGGCACAGTTGCACGGTCAACGGCCCATGCACCTCACCCAGCACTTGGCCCTCGACCAGCAGCGCGCCAGCGTTCAACACGGTGTTCACGCCCCACAAGCGCAGGCTCATCGCCACGCCCTGCACACTGAGCAGGCCGTCCGCGCCGTGCTGCAACGTCCCGGCGAACGGCACTTCCAACAGCGTGCCGTGGGGCATATGCAGCTCGACATGCAGCGGGAACGTCGCCGGTTCAACGGCACTGTCCGGGCAGGTCTGCGACAGCCGATACTGGCCATAACGGCTGGCCGCCAGCCCATGCACCGCCGCCGCTTCATCCAGAAAACGGCGATCAATCCCCGGTTGCTCCCAGTTGCCCGCCTCGAAATGCGGGCTGAGTACGCCGAGGTCGATCAAGGCAAATTCGCGCCCCACCAGCCCCGGCAACAACGGCGCGAAATCCGCGCTGGCCACCGCCGGCAGGTCTTCGCCGACGCTGCGCAGAATCGCCGCTTCCATCAACTCGAACGGCACCGACGTGGCCACGTGGAAGATCTCCCACTCGTGCTCGGCGTTTTTCAGCAGGTAAGTGTTATCCGGGTCCAGACCCTGCTGTTGCTCGCTGCTCAACACCAACACCGCCGCACGCGCCACGATCAGCGGCCACAGCACCTGTAGCTCGGCGCGCTGCAACGGCGTCACCGCGTGGCACGCCTGGATCGCCGGCAAGATCGCAAAGGGATCGCCCTCGGCGTGATGCAGCAACGCCGCGCAGGTCACCGACAGGTCGGCAATACGCCAGGTGTGCACCAGGTCGCCGAAATAAATCACGCCCTCGACCTGCCACTGCCGCGCGGCATCGCGCTGCCACACGACATTGTCATCGGTGATGTCCATGTGCACGGCTTGCCACGGCAATTGCTCCGCCAGCGGATGGATGCGCGCTTCAACCTGCGCGGCGACCTGTTCCAGCGCGGCGCGGTGCGGCAGCTCTGGCAAGGTCGCCAGCAAGTGCGCGATCAGCTCCCGCGCGTGGCGTGGGTCCCACTGCAACGTGCGCTCCAGGCCCGGATGGGCGAACTCCGCCAGGGCCAGGCTCATGCGCCCGCACAGTTCACCAAAGCCTGCGATCACCCTGCGCCCCAGGTGCGGCAGATGGGTCAGCGGCTGGCCGTCGATGTAATCAAGCACGCGCAGGTGCAGGGTTTGCCCGTCGAGGGTGACGGTCAGCAGTTCTTCGCCGTTCAGCGCCTTGATCACGTTGGGCACGCGCACGCCTTGCAGGCTATTGAGCGCAGCGTGCTGGGCCTGCAGCTCCACGGCTGCGTAGTCGCCCCGGCAGATTTTCAGAACAAATCGGCCGCGAGGGCTGTCCACCTTGTAATTGAGGTCTTGCTGGCTGCCCAATGATTGCAAGGTGCCAGCCAGGCCATAATGCTGCCCCAACAATTGCGCTGCCTGCTCGGGGCCCACTTGCGGGCAGGGTAGACTGGCGCGGTGAATCAGCGTGGCGAGCAGCATCGGGGCAACCTCGGTATTTTTATCAGGTGCTTAGTTCGCCATTGTTCAGGGGGCTTGTGCAACCCCCTGACACATCCTGCCCCACCCCGCGCAGTAACACAGGCTATGCTCCATTCGCTAAATGTCCGTCAAAAGGAAAAGGGCCCCGACATGCGCATTCTTATTACCGGTGGCGCCGGTTTTATCGGTTCTGCTCTGGTGCGTCACCTGATCCAGCACACCGAGCATGAAGTGCTCAACCTCGACAAACTCACCTACGCCGGCAACCTGGAATCGCTGACGTCCATCGCGTCCAACAGCCGCTACGAGTTCGTCCAGGCCGACATCATTGACCAGGCCACCGTCAGCGCCGTGCTCGCGCGCTTCGAGCCGCAGGCGATCATGCACCTGGCGGCCGAGTCCCACGTGGACCGCTCCATCGACGGCCCGTCGGATTTTATCCAGACCAATATCGTCGGCACCTACAGCTTGCTGGAGGCCGCCCGGGGTTACTGGCAGACCCTCGCTCCAGCGGCAAAAAGCACATTCCGCTTCCACCACATCTCCACCGACGAGGTGTACGGCGACCTGCACGGCGTGGACGACCTCTTCACCGAAACCACGCCCTACGCCCCCAGCTCGCCCTACTCCGCGAGCAAGGCAGCGTCCGACCACCTGGTGCGCGCCTGGCAGCGCACCTACGGCCTGCCGGTGCTGCTGACCAACTGTTCAAACAACTACGGGCCGTACCATTTCCCGGAAAAACTCATCCCGCTGGTGATCCTCAACGCCCTCGCGGGCAAGCCGTTGCCGGTCTATGGTGATGGTTTGCAGGTGCGCGACTGGCTGTTTGTCGAAGACCACGCACGGGTGCTGCTCAAGGTGGTGACGCAAGGCGTGGTGGGCGAGACCTACAACATCGGCGGCCACAACGAGCAAAAGAACATCGACGTGGTGCGCAGTATCTGCGCGCTGCTGGAAGAACTGGCGCCGCAGCATCCGCCCGGCGTGACGCACTACGCCGACCTGATCACCTTCGTCAAAGACCGCCCCGGCCACGATCAGCGCTACGCCATCGATGCAGGCAAGATCCAGCGCGAACTGGGCTGGGTGCCGCAGGAAACCTTTGAAACCGGTCTACGCAAAACCGTGCAGTGGTACCTCGATAACCTGGAATGGTGCCGCAGGGTCCAGGACGGCAGTTATCAGGGTCAACGATTGGGCAACACCGACATGAAGGATCTGATCGCATGATGAAAGGAATCGTACTGGCCGGTGGCTCCGGCACGCGTCTGCACCCCATCACCCTGGGTGTGTCCAAACAGCTGTTGCCGGTGTATGACAAACCGATGATCTACTACCCGATCTCGGTGCTGATGCTGGCCGGCATCAAGGACATCCTGGTGATCTCCACCCCGGCCGACCTGCCGCAGTACCGCAACCTGCTGGGCGACGGCAGCCAGTTCGGCGTCACGTTCAGCTACGCCGAACAACCGTCGCCGGACGGCCTGGCGCAAGCCTTCCTGATTGGCGAGCAGTTCATTGGCAGCGACCCGGTGTGCCTGATCCTCGGCGATAACATCTTCCACGGCCAAAGCTTCAGCGCGCAGTTACACGCAGCGGTACAGCGCGGCAAAGGCGCCACGGTGTTCGGCTACTGGGTCAAAGACCCGGAACGCTTCGGTGTGATCGACTTCGACAGCGAAGGCCGCGCCCTGTCCATCGAGGAAAAACCGGCGGTGCCCAAGTCCAGCTATGCGGTGACCGGCCTGTATTTCTACGACAACGACGTGATCGAGATCGCCAAGGCGGTCAAGCCATCGGCCCGGGGCGAGCTGGAAATCACCGACGTCAACAACGCCTACCTGCGTCGCGGCGACTTGCAGGTGGAACGCTTCGGCCGTGGCTTCGCCTGGCTCGACACCGGCACCCACGACAGCCTGCTGGACGCCTCGCAGTACGTGCAGACCATCGAGCGCCGCCAGGGTTTGAAGGTCGCGTGCCTCGAAGAAATCGCCTACGCCAGCGGCTGGATCGACCGCGAACACTTGCTCGAACGCGCCAAGTATTTCGGCAAAACCAGCTACGGCCAGTACCTCTATTCGCTGGCGGGAGACAACCAGTGAACGTGGTCGACACCGCACTGCCCGGCGTGCTGATCCTTGAGCCCAAGGTGTTCGGTGACGAGCGCGGTTTTTTCTACGAAAGCTTCAACGCCAGGGCCTTTGCCGAGGCCACCGGGTTGCAGCGTGACTTTGTGCAGGACAACCACTCACGCTCGCAAAAAGGCGTGCTGCGCGGCCTGCACTATCAGCTCGAACACACCCAGGGAAAACTGGTACGCGTCACCGCCGGCGAGGTGCTGGACGTGGCCGTGGACATCCGCCGCAGCTCGCCGAACTTCGGCCAATGGGTCGGCGTGCGGCTGTCGGCGCAGAACCACCGCCAACTGTGGGTGCCGGAAGGCTTCGCCCATGGTTTTGTGGTGCTCAGCGATTTCGCCGAGTTCCTGTACAAGACCACCGACTATTACCAGCCGAGTGCCGAGCGTAGCATCCTGTGGAATGACCCGACGCTGGCCATCGACTGGGAGTTGCGCGAAGTGCCGCAACTGTCGGCCAAGGACCAGGCGGGAAAATTGTTGATGGAAGCCGATCTTTTCCCATGAAGATTCTGATCACAGGCCAACACGGCCAAGTCTCCCAGGCACTGCAACAGCGACTCCAGGGTTTGGGCGAACTCATCGTGCTCGGCCGCGACCAATTGGACCTGGCCAACCCCGAGCACATCCGCCAGCAAGTCCGCGCCCACCGCCCCGGCCTGATCATCAACGCCGCCGCCCACACCGCCGTAGACCTGGCCGAAAGCGAGCCGGACGCCGCGTTCGCGATCAACGCCATCGCGCCCGGCATCCTTGCCGAAGAAGCCAAGGCCCTGGGCGTGCCGTTGATCCACTACTCCACCGACTATGTGTTCGATGGCCGCAAATCGGCGCCCTACACCGAAAGCGACACACCGAACCCACTGAGCGTCTACGGCCAAAGCAAGCTGGCCGGCGAGCAGGCGATTGCGGCGGTGGGCGGCGAGTACCTGATCCTGCGCACCAGTTGGGTGTATTCCAACCACGGCAAGAATTTCCTGCTGACCATGCAACGCCTGCTGCAAGAGAAGCCGCAGATGCGCATCGTCGCCGACCAGATCGGCGCGCCGACCTGGGCGGGCAGCATCGCCAATAGCACCCGCGCCCTGATCGAGCGCTGGCAGGCCAGCGCAGCCGGTGAATGGGGCGTCTATCACCTGACCGCCCAGGGCGAAACCTCATGGTTCGGCTTCGCCCAAGCCATCGCCCAACAGCTGCGCGCCGAGGGCAAGGCCTGCGCCGAACTGGAGGCGATCCCCTCCAGCGCCTACCCCACACCCGCCCAGCGCCCGCTGAACTCGCGCCTCGATTGCAGCCGCCTGCAACAGCAGTGGCACGTCAGCCAACCCCGCTGGCAGGACGCATTGCGCGAGTGTCTTGCCGCGCAGCACTAGGCATAATGCGCCTGTACCCACAGGCGCCCGACTCCCATGACTCCAACCCTCCCGCGAAGACCCCGCTGGCGCAGCCTCGCCCTGTTGGCGTTGTGCCTGGCGCCGCTGCTATGGCCGCTGGAGCATCTGGCCGAGCGTTATTACCGCAACGAACTGGCCGGGCAGAACCGCCAGACCCTCGACCTGTACGTCGCCAACCTGCTCGGCACCCTGCACCGCTTCGAGGTGCTGCCGCAGATCCTCGGCGACCTGCCGGCCCTGCGCACGGCGCTGGACGCGCCGCAGGTGAGCACCAACCTGACCAACGCCAACCAGTTGCTCAAGGACGTCGCCGCCCAGGCCGGGGTGGAGGTGATGTACCTGATGGACACCCACGGCAAGACCCTGGCCGCGTCGAACTGGGATAAACAGGACAGTTTTGTCGGGCGTAATTTTTCCTTCCGGCCGTATTTCAGCGAAGCCATGGCCGGGCGCCTGGGGCGGTTTTTCGGCCTGGGCACCACCTCGGCCAAGCGCGGCTACTTCTTCGCCGCCGCCGTGCGCGATGGCGACAACATCATTGGCGTGCTGGTGGTCAAGGTCGACCTGGACCACACCGAAAGCCTGTGGGGCAACACCCCGGAACAACTGCTGGTGACCGACCACAACGGCGTGGTAATCCTCACCTCACGCCCGCAATGGCGCTTCCGTGCGACCCGCCCGCTGACCGCCGAAGAGCGCCAGGCGATCATCGCCATCCAGCCTTACCCGACCCGCGATCCGCAGCCGCTGACCCTCAGCTCCACGGCCTGGCTACGCCAATCCACGGCGATTGCCGAGACCGGCTGGAACGTGGAAATCCTCGCGCCGCAATCCTTGATCAACCGCCCGGTGCGCACCGTAGTCGCCGTCGGCGGCGCGACGTTGCTGGTGCTGATGCTGTTGCTCGGATTGATGATGCAGCGCCGCCGCCACTACCTGGAGCGCATCGCCTTCGAAGCCAAGGCGCGCCGCGAGTTGGAAGCGCGGGTGATCGAGCGGACCAGCGACCTCGAAGGCCTGAACCGGCGCCTGAAACAGGAAGTGCTGGAACGCGAACAGGCGCAGCAGGAACTGGTGCGCGCCCAGGATGACCTGGTACAAGCGGGCAAGCTGTCGGCGCTGGGCACCATGTCGGCGAGTATCAGCCACGAGCTCAACCAGCCGTTGGCGGCAATCCGCAGCTATGCGGAAAACGCCGAGATCCTCCTCGACCACCAGCGCACCGACGATGCGCGCGGCAACCTCAAGCTGATCAGCGAACTGACCGGGCGCATGGCCTCGATCATCGCCCACCTGCGCGCCTTTGCTCGCCGCGACCGGCATGCGCCGGAAAGCGTCGGCCTGCAACCGGCGCTGGACGACGCGCTGGCCTTGCTGGCCAAGCGACGGCGCTCGATGGAAGTCGAACTGATCCGCGACATGCCCGAGGCAACGCTGTGGGTGCAGGCCGGCGAAACCCGTCTGCGCCAGGTGCTCGGCAACCTGCTGGCCAACGCCCTCGACGCCCTCACCGAAAAAGGCCCGCCGCGCAAACTCTGGTTGAGTGCCGAAACCACCGAACAGGGCGTCAACCTGTACATTCGCGACAACGGCCCGGGCTTTTGCATGGAAGCCCTGGGCCGCGCCAGCGAGCCGTTCTACACCACCAAGACGCGCACCCAGGGCCTTGGCCTCGGCCTGGCGATCTGCGACACCTTGATGCGTGCCTTTGGCGGCGAACTGTTGTTCGCCAACCACAAGGAAGGCGGCGCGCTGTTAACCCTGAAATTGCGTGCCGGCTCGCCGGGCGTCAGTCTGCAACCGTCCGAGGACCGCAGCGTATGAGTATCGACAACGGGATTCAGGTGGTGTTGATCGACGACGATCCACACCTGCGTCAGGCCCTGTGCCAGACCCTGGACCTGGCCGGGCTGAAAGTCCTGCCCCTGGGCGAAGCCAGCGGCCTCACCGCGCGCCTGTCGCGGGATTGGCCGGGGGTGGTGGTCAGCGACATCCGCATGCCCGGCATGGACGGCCTGGAGCTGCTCGCCGAACTGCACGGCCAGGACCCGGACCTGCCGGTGTTGCTGATCACCGGCCATGGCGACGTGCCGCTGGCGGTGCAGGCCATGCGCGCTGGTGCCTATGATTTCCTGGAAAAACCCTTCGCCAGCGACGCCCTGCTCGACAGCGTGCGCCGCGCCCTGGCCCTGCGCCGCCTGGTGCTGGACAACCGCAGCCTGCGCCTGGCCCTCAGCGACCGCCAGCAACTGAGCACGCGCCTGGTGGGCCACTCGCCGCAAATGCTGCGCCTGCGCGAGCAGATCGGCGCCCTGGCGGCGACCAAGGCCGATGTGCTGATCCTCGGCGAGACCGGCGCCGGCAAAGAAGTGGTCGCGCGGGCGTTGCACGATCTGTCCAGCCGGCGCAGCGGACCGTTCGTGGCGATCAACGCTGGCGCCCTCGCCGAATCAGTGGTGGAAAGTGAGCTGTTCGGCCACGAGCCCGGCGCGTTTACCGGCGCGCAGAAACGTCGCATCGGCAAGTTCGAATTCGCCAACGGCGGCACGCTGTTCCTCGATGAAATCGAAAGCATGAGCCTGGATGTGCAGGTCAAGCTGCTGCGCCTCCTGCAAGAGCGCGTGGTAGAACGCCTGGGCGGTAATCAGCTGATCCCGCTGGATATCCGCATCATCGCCGCCACCAAGGAAGACTTGCGCCAGTCGGCCGACCAGGGCCGCTTTCGCGCCGACTTGTATTACCGCCTCAACGTTGCCTCGCTGCGCATCCCGCCCCTGCGTGAGCGCGGTGAAGACGCGTTGATGCTGTTCCAGCACTTCGCCGATGAAGCCAGCAGCCGCCACGGCCTGACACTGCACGAACTGCAACCGGGCCAGCGCGCGCTGCTGCTGCGCCACAGCTGGCCGGGCAATGTGCGTGAGTTGCAGAACGCCGCCGAACGCTTCGCCCTCGGGCTGGAATTGGCGCTGGACGCTACGCCGGACAATCCCTTCGCCAGTGTTTTGACCTCCACGTCGGGCGGCTTGAGCGAGCAGGTCGAGCAGTTCGAAAAAAGCCTGATCGCCGCCGAACTGACCCGCCCCCACGGCTCCATGCGCAGCCTCGCCGAAGCCTTGGGCGTGCCGCGCAAGACCTTGCACGACAAACTGCGCAAGCACGGCCTGAACTTCGCCAACCAAAGCGGTGACGACGAATGACCCACGCCAGCGATTACCTGGAATCGGTGCTGCACCACGACATCCCCCTGACCCGGGAGATGGGCCTCAAAGTGCGCGACTGGCAACACGGGCGGCTGGAACTGCACCTGCCGTTGCAGGCCAATATCAACCACAAGAGCACCATGTTTGGCGGCAGCCTGTATTGCGGCGCGGTGCTGGCGGGTTGGGGCTGGCTGCATTTGCAGTTGCGTGAGGAAGGGATTGAAGACGGGCATATTGTGATTCAAGAGGGGCAGATCAGTTATCCGTTGCCCGTCACGCGGGATGCGACGGTGGTGTGTCAGGCGCCGGAAGACAAGGTGTGGAAGCGGTTTGTGGCGACGTACAAGCGCTATGGTCGCGCAAGGTTGACGCTGGAGACGTGGATTGTGAATGAGGGCAGCGAAGACCGCGCAGTGACCTTCACTGGCCAGTACGTCCTGCACCGCTGAAAGCCTTCACACAAAACTACTGTGAAAGGGGTTTATGTGGGAGCTGGCTTGCCTGCGATGCAGGCGCCTCGGTCTGTCAGTTAAACCGCAGTGATGCCATCGCAGGCAAGCCAGCTCCCACATTGAATTATGCAAGTCTCAGGAGCGTGCCAACGCCAGTAAACGTTCGCGCCATGCCGCTTTTGCCGGCAACGCCAAAAAGAACGGATTCAACAACGATTCCCGCGCCGGATAACTGAACGGCACACCGCTCAACTCCAACACTTCGCCGCCCGCGCCTTCCAGCACCCCCTGGGCCGCTGCGGTGTCCCACTGCGACGTCGGCGCCAGGCGCGGATAGCAATCCGCACTGCCCTCCGCCAACAGGCAGAACTTCAACGAGCTGCCGATATTCGCCAGTTTCAGCTCACCCAAGCCTTCGCTCAATCCCGCCAGCAAACGCTCCTGCTCCGGGCTGCTGTGGCGCCGACTGGCAACCACGGTGAACGCTTCGCCCGCCGCTGGGGCTGTGCGCACCTGGATCTGCCTGGGCGCTTCGTTCACGTCCGAACGCCACGCGCCCAGGCCCGCACCGCCGAAATAACAACGCCCGCTGGTGGGCATCGATACCACGCCAAACACCACGCGACCCTGCTCGATCAAGGCGATATTCACGGTAAATTCTTCGCTGCCGGCGATAAACTCCTTGGTGCCATCCAGCGGATCAACCAGCCACCAGCGCTGCCAACCGGCGCGTACGCTCTGGTCGATATCGGCATCTTCTTCGGACAGCACCGGGATGCTTGGGTCCAGCGCGGTCAGCCCGGCAAGAATCAGATGGTGCGCCGCCAGGTCGGCCGCCGTCACCGGCGAGTCATCGGCCTTGGCCGTCACGGCCACATTGGCGCGCCAGTACGGCAGGATCACTTCGCCAGCTTGACGCGCCAGCTCGATCACCGGGGCAATAAACGGGTGGCCCAAAAACAATTCGCTCATGCGTCAAACGCTCCACGCTGGGTCAACAGGTCTCGTACCAGATACAACGCGGCCAGCGCGCGGCCCTCGCTGAACTGCTCGTTTTGCGCAAGCTGCGACAGCTCGCGCAGGTTGACCTTGTCCACGCGCATCGGCTCAGGCTCATCGCCTTCCAGGCGTTCTTCGTAGAGATCGGTGGCCAGCACCACCTGGATTTTCTGGCTCATGTACCCCGGCGACAACGACAGCTCGGTAATCAGCTCCAGCTGGCGTGCGCCGTAGCCCGCTTCTTCCTTGAGCTCCCGCTCGGCCGCCGCCAACACGTCTTCGCCGGGTTCGATCAGGCCCTTGGGCAGGGACAATTCATACTCGTCGGTGCCGCCGCAGTACTCTTCCACCAGCACCGCATGCTCGTCATCGAGCATCGCCACGATCATCACTGCGCCGTAGCCGGCACCGCGGCCCACCAGGCGCTCGTAGGTCCGTTCAACGCCATTGGAGAAGCGCAATTGCACTTCCTCCACGCGGAACAAACGGCTACTGGCGACTATTTCGCGGGCGAGGACGGTGGGTTTCTGGCGCATAAGCGGCTCCTTGGCGTGATCGGGTTACTATACCGTGGCTTTTCCGATTGTTTGTGTCGGATATTTCTACTTACATGAGACTGCCCCATGCCCTCTTTGCCCTGGCACGCCATCGACACCGTCCTGCTGGACATGGACGGCACCTTGCTCGACCTGCATTACGACAACCATTTCTGGATGGAACACCTGCCGCAACGCTACGCCGAGTTGCACGGGGTGAGCCGGGCCATGGCCGAGATGGAACTGCAGCCGCTGTTCGAGCGTAACGCCGGACAGTTGCAATGGTATTGCCTGGATTTCTGGAGTGCCGAACTGAAGCTGCCGGTGCGCGAACTCAAGCTGGAAACCGCCCACCTCATTGCCCTGCGCCCGGATGCCGATACCTTTCTGGCGGCGATCAAGCAGGCCGGCAAGCGCGTAATCATGATCACCAACGCGCATCGCGACTCGCTGTCATTGAAGTTGGAACGCATTGAACTGGCGCCGTATTTCGAACGGTTGATCAGCTCCCACGACTACGGTTTCGCCAAGGAAAACCCGCAATTCTGGGATGCGCTGCAAGCCGATATCGGCTTTGACCCGGCACGCAGCCTGTTTATCGACGACACCTTGCCGATTTTGCGCAGTGCGCGGGCGTTTGGGGTGGGGCATTTGTTGGCGGTGAAAGAGCCGGACAGTAAAAAAGGTCCAAAAGACACTGGGGAATTTGCCGCAGTCGAAGACTACCGCGATCTCATTGGCGGACTCTGAACCCATTGTGGGAGCGGGCTTGCTCGCGAAGGCGGTGGTTCAGTCAATTAATCTGGTGACTGACACTCCGCCTTCGCGAGCAAGCCCGCTCCCACATTTTGGTCCGTGTATTACTCAGGAATGCGCAGCGTCTGCCCTGGGTAAATTTTGTCCGGGTGCGACAACATCGGCTTGTTGGCCTCGAAGATCTTGTTGTACTGGTTGGCGTTGCCATACACCGCCAGGGAAATAGCGCTCAGCGTGTCACCCTTCTTCACCACGACAAAACGAGCGGCCGCAACCACTGGGCCAGACACCGTAATCTGATCTTCAACACTCGCAACACCAGCAATATTGCCTGCCGCCAAAATGATCTTTTCTTTCTCTTCCTGGCTGGCGACTTCACCGGTGATCGTCACTTTGTCGCCGTCAACGGTGGCATGCACGTTCGGGTTGCCCAGCCCCACATCTTCAATATGCTTTTTCAGATTCTCACCGGCGTTGGCATTGCCCGGTGTCAACAGGTCGATCAACTTCGCGCCCGCTTCCTTAACAAAGCTAAAAATGCTCATGGTTCGCTCTCCTTTGGGTTTAAGTTCCAGATGCCAAAGACTAGACCAGTCCTACAGAACCTGGTTCCAGCCCGACCAATGACCAGACGACTCCTACACGCGCTAGAATCCCCCCCGCCATTGGAACAAGCCCCGGAGCGAAGATGGACATCAAACAGCTGAAATTCCTCATCGCCCTCGACGAAACCCGTCACTTCGGCCAAGCCGCAGCACGGTGCCACATTACCCAGCCGACCCTGTCGATGCGCCTGCGCAGCCTCGAAGAAGAACTCGACCTGCCGTTGGTCAATCGCGGCCAACGCTTCGAAGGCTTTACCGCCCCCGGTGAACGCGTGCTGGCCTGGGCCCGCACGGTGCTGGCCGCCTATGACGGCTTGCAGGCCGAAGCCGCCGCCTGTCGCGGCAACCTGGTCGGTACGTTGCGCCTGGGTGTGGTGCCGCTGTCGAGCTTTGATCCGCTGGCCTTGATGCAACAACTGCATAAAGAGCACCCCAGCCTGCGGTTTGAGCTGTCGGCGCTCAGCTCCGAGCAAATCCTTGAACAACTGGCGAGCAACCGCCTGGACCTCGGCGTGTCCTACCTGGAGCGCCTGGACAATGAACGCTTCGACTCCCTGGCCTTGGGCGAAACCCGTATGGGCCTGCTCTACGACCAGCGTTTCTTCAGCTTTGGCGACAAACCGCTGAGCTGGGAGGCGCTGACGGAATTGCCCTTGGGCATGCTCACCAGCGGCATGCACTTTCGCCAATCCATCGACCATAACTTCCACAGCCGTGGGCTCAACCCGCAACCGCTGCTGCAAACCGACGCCGTCCATCAGTTGTTACAAGCTGTGCACGGCGGCCTGTGTTGCGCGGTGATGCCACTGGACGGCGGCCTGGACGCGCTGACCGAGCATCTGCGCCTGCAACCGATCGAAGACGCCCACACCCTGGCGCGCCTCGGGCTGATCATGCGCCGCAGCGCGCCGCGCTCAGCATTGGCCGAAGCGTGTTTCGCGCTGTTTCAGAAATCGCAAAACCCGCCTTGATCGACGTCATCTATCGGTAGATCAGTACTGGCAATTAGACGCGACGCTTTGTCGCGCCTAGTCTAAACACTGATCAATCCGCCGGTGGTACAGCCCCATGAACGCCAAGCGCCCAGTCTGCGCGGCGCCCGCCTCTGAAACGCCCGCGCCCGCCGCCAGTCAGAGCTACCAGTTTTGCAATCTCGAACACACCGAAGTCGCCAGCACCGCGCTGGCGGAAGAAGTGGCGTTGGCGATTGCCTATAACGACATCAGCCAGGCGGTCATGCTGGTGACACCCACCGACCTGGAAGACTTTATCGTTGGCTTCAGTCTCGGCAGCGGCATTATCACCGACGTTAGCGACATTTATGACCTGAAACTCAGCGGTTCGGGCTCAGCCCACTATGCCCAGGTGCAGATTTCCAGCCGTGCCTTCTGGAATCTCAAGCAGCAGCGCCGCCAATTGGCCGGCACCAGCGGCTGTGGCCTGTGCGGCGTGGAGGCGGTGGAACAAGCCCTGCCCGACCTGCAAGTGCTGCCCGGCGCGCCATTGCCGCCTGCCGAGTGGCTCGACGGCCTGCGCCAGCGCATCAGCGCGTTTCAACCGTTGGGCCAGCACAGCGGCGCCGTGCATGCCGCCGTGTTTATGAACCATCAGGGCGAATTGCTGCTGGGCCGCGAAGACATCGGCCGGCACAACGCCCTGGATAAGTTGATCGGCGCGCTGGTCCGCCAAAAGATTCCGACCGACGGCGGCCTGGCGATTGTCACCAGCCGTTGCAGCCTGGAGCTGATCCAGAAAGTTTTGCGCGCGGGCATCCAGACCCTGGTCAGCCTGTCGTCGCCCACCGGCCTGGCCTTGCAATGGGCCCGCCGGCATAACCTCAATCTCATCCACCTGCCGCAGAAAAGTGCGCCGCGGGTCTACAGCCCTGTGATGGAGAACCAGCCGTGAGCAATCATAACCAAGCCGACCAAACCCCAACCCCGCGCTACAAGCCCTACAAAGGTGCGGCTGGCGGCTGGGGCGCGCTGATCAGCGTGGCGCAGGCCTGGCTGACCAGCGACAACGCCCTGAAAAACCTGCGCATGATGCTCAAGACCAACCAGAACGGCGGCTTCGACTGCCCGGGCTGCGCCTGGGGTGACTCGCCGGAAAGCGGCATGGTCAAGTTCTGCGAAAACGGCGCCAAGGCGGTGAACTGGGAAGCCACCAAGCGCCGCGTGGATGCGGCGTTTTTCGCCAAGCACAGCGTCACTTCGCTGACGGCACAAAGCGACTATTGGCTGGAATACCAGGGCCGCCTGACCGAGCCGATGCGCTACGACGCCGAGACAGACCGCTACCAGCCCATCAGTTGGGAAGCCGCGTTCGACCTGGTGGGCAAGCACCTCAACGCCCTGCCCAGCCCGGACATGGCCGAGTTCTACACCTCGGGCCGCGCGAGCAACGAAGCGGCGTACCTGTATCAGCTGTTTGTGCGCTCGTTTGGCACCAACAACTTCCCGGACTGCTCGAACATGTGCCACGAAGCCAGCGGCGTCGCCCTGGCGCAAAGCGTGGGCGTGGGCAAAGGCACCGTGACCTTTGACGATTTTGAACATGCCGACGCCATCTTCGTCTGGGGCCAGAACCCCGGCACCAACCACCCGCGCATGCTCGAACCACTGCGCGAAGCGGTCACACGCGGCGCCCAGGTGGTGTGCATAAACCCGCTGAAAGAGCGCGGCCTGGAACGCTTCCAGCACCCGCAGCACCCGCTGGAAATGCTCACCAACGGCGACAAACCGACCAACACCGCCTACTTCCGCCCAGCGCTGGGTGGCGACATGGCCATCCTGCGCGGCATGGCCAAGTTCCTGCTGCTGTGGGAACGCCAGGCCCAGGCCGAAGGCAAGGAAGCTGTGTTCGACCACGACTTCCTCAACGAACACACGGTCAACGTGCTGGATTACCTGGCCAAGATCGACGACACCTCCTGGGATGAAATCGTCGAGCAGTCCGGCCTGACCCTGGTGGAGATCGAGCAAGCGGCGCGCATGTACGCCAAAGGCAAGAACGTGATCATGTGCTGGGCGATGGGCATCACCCAGCACCGCCACTCGGTGCCGACCATCCAGGAAATCGCCAACCTGATGCTGCTGCGCGGCAACATCGGCCGCCCCGGCGCCGGCCTGTGCCCGGTGCGTGGCCACAGCAACGTGCAGGGCGACCGCACCATGGGTATCAACGAGCGGCCACCGGTGGCGTTCCTCGACGCCCTGGAGCGTCGCTTCCAATTCCAGGTGCCGCGGGAAAACGGCCACAACGTGGTGGAAGCGATCCACGCCATGCTCGAAGGCCGCTCCAAGGTGTTTATCGGTTTGGGCGGCAACTTCGCCCAAGCCACACCAGACAGCCCGCGCACCTTTCAAGCCTTGCGCAACTGCGACCTGACCGTGCAGATCAGCACCAAGCTCAACCGCAGCCACCTGATGCACGGAAAAGACGCGCTGATCCTGCCGTGCCTGGGCCGCACCGACATCGACATCCAGGCCGATGGCCCGCAAGCAGTAACGGTGGAAGACTCGTTCAGCATGGTCCACGGCTCCAACGGCCAGTTGCAGCCGCTGTCGAAGCTGATGAAATCCGAACCCGCCATCCTCGCCGGCATCGCCGCTGCCACCCTGGGCAGCAAGCCGGTGGACTGGAACTGGCTGGTGGCCGATTACGGGCGCATCCGCGACCTGATCGCCGACACCATTCCAGGCTTCAAGGACTTCAACGAGAAGATCAAAAACCCGGGCGGTTTCTACCTGGGCAACTCCGCCGGCGCACGGCGCTGGAACACGCCTTCGGGACGCGCCAATTTCCGCGCGAACATCCTGCCCAAGGACCTGATCCACGAACGCACCCACGCCACGGGCCGCGTGCCGGACCTGATCATGCAGTCGATGCGCTCCCACGATCAGTACAACACCACGATTTATGGCCTGGACGACCGCTACCGTGGGGTCAAGGGTCAGCGTGACGTGTTGTTCGTCAACGAAGCCGACATCATCCGCCTGGGCTTCAAGCCGGGGCAGAAGGCGGACATCGTGTCGCTGTGGGAAGACGGCCGTGAGCGCCGGGTGAAAGGCTTCACCTTGCTGGCGTTTGATATTCCGGCGGGGCAGGCAGCCGCCTACTACCCGGAAGTGAACCCGCTGGTGCCGCTGGAAAGCACGGGGGACGGCAGCCATACACCAACGTCGAAATTTGTCGCGATTCGTTTGGAAGCGGCGAGTGACAACGGCTTGATCATGGCGCGCACGGCGTAAATCACGGGCACAAAAAAGGCCGCTTTTGCATAAAAGCGGCCGTTCCGAAGAGCTAAAGACCTACCAAATCGACTTAAGTTCCCTATTTAAAACAATAACTTAGCTAATTGTGCACAACTCGTGTTACTGGTCGGATTTCTATTGTCACAATGTCGATACAGCCTCAGGATCGCGCCGTCATCCCCTTGAGGTTTCCCTGAATGAAGTTCTCCTCGATTCTCTTGTTGTCCCTTGGCCTGGTCAGTGGCGCAGCCATGGCCGGTGGCACCACCGAAGCCGGTGTAGGCGGCGCATTGGGCGGGGTTCTAGGTTCGGTTGTTGGCCAGCAACTCGGCGGCAACACCGGCTCGACCATCGGCGCAGCCCTGGGCGGCGCGGGTGGTAGTGCGGTCGGCGCCGACAAACGCAGCCGTGGCGAAGCAGCCATTGGCGGCGCATTGGGCGCAGCCGGCGGCAACGTGGTCGGCCGCAGTGTCGGCGGCAGCACTGGCAGCCTGATCGGCGCAGCCGCCGGCGGTGGTGCGGGTGGTGCGCTGGGTAACTACATGGGCAACAAGAGCGATGACGATGATCGCCGTTCGCGCGACAACCGTCGTTATGATCGTGATGATCATCGTGGCCGTGGGCATGCCTATGGGCATCGCAAGAACAAGCATCACTACCGTCACCGGTAAGCCCGCGATCTAAAAGGCACCGCAGGCTAAAAAATGTGGGAGCGGGCTTGCCCGCGATGGCGAACTGTCAGGCAATACTGTTTAACCTGACACACCGCTATCGCAGGCAAGCCAGCTCCCACATTTGATCTCCACTGATTGCGATCAGACCACCAACCGCTGCAACGCCTCGCGCAAAACCCCCGCAATCGCCACCGGCTGGTTCGACCCGCGCTCCACAAACACATGCACAAAGCGCCCCGCCGCGCAGGCGTCATCTTCGCCCGCCTTGAACACCGCCAACTCGTATTGCACCGAGCTATTGCCCAACTTGCCCACCCGCAGGCCGATCTCGATGCGCTCGGGAAAGGCGATCGACGCAAAGTAGTCGCACGCCGAGCTCACCACAAAGCCCACCACCTTGCCGTCGTGAATATCCAAACCACCCTGTTCGATCAGGTAGGTGTTCACCGCCGTGTCGAAAAAGCTGTAGTAGGTGACGTTGTTTACATGCCCATACACATCGTTGTCGTGCCAGCGCGTGATGATCGGCTGGAAGTGAAGGTAGTCGGCACGTTGGGGCACTGAATCGGGCATCGGGCGCATCTCGTGTAGGTGGGTTTAAAGGTCCTGCAAATGGGCTTCGGCCCACTCGCGGACCTCGGCATACGGATAGTCTTCCAGCGCAGCAAAACCCGGAATACTCCGCGCCTTCAACTTGGTAAACAACGGCACGCTGATGCCGCCGAGGAACCGCGTCAGGCGTTCCGCTTCGGGCAGTTGGCCGGTGTACTGATGATGCCTGTGGATAAAATCACCGCACAGCCCCATGAAGTTTTTATCCACAAGCGGCGGCAAAGCGGGCGGCGCCGGCAAGTGCGCAACATCACCGTGGCAAACCGAGCAATGCCCGCAGCGCAGCGGCGCGTTTTCATCTCCAAAATACTGCGCCAGGCGCTGCCCCAGGCAGCGCTCGGTGGCGAACAGGTCGAGCATGGCGTGAATCCGCGCCACCTCGCCGACCTCGTGTTGCTTGAAGCCTGTGTATAACTCGGCGCTCATCGCCTGTGGATCAAAATCCGTGTCCAGCAGGCTGTAGACCTCGGTCATCTGCTTGCTTTCCAACTCGATCAGGCCCTGTTCCTGGAAATAATCCAGCGCCTTCACCACACGGTCGCGTCCGGCGTTGTGCTGTTGATACAGCGCGTCGAAATCCACCGTGGCCCAGGTCCTGGCACGCTTGCACACCTCGACAATCGCCGCGACAAACTGCTGCCGCTCACCGCTAAACCTTGCCAACAACGCGTCGGGCTCGATCAGGTACTTGAAGCGGTATTCCGCATAAAACGCGTAGCGCGGCGCAATCACGCCCTTGAGCTCCAACTGTACCAACAGGGTCTTCAGCGGCAACTCGCGGATGTTGCTGTGGTCCGACAGCGAGCGCAGCAGAAACTCCCACTGCCCATCGCCCCGCGCCGCCTGCAACTCCTCCAGCACACGGCGGATGCCGTCCTGCTCTGGCGTATCGCCATACACGAAGTTTTCCAGCACGTTGAGGCTATCGCGGTTGGCCAACACCAGGCAGTCGGACGGCTGCCCATCTCGCCCCGCGCGGCCGATTTCCTGGCTGTAGTTCTCGATGGATTTGGGCAGGTCGAAGTGCACCACATTGCGGATATCACTCTTGTCGATGCCCATGCCAAACGCGATGGTGGCGACGATGCAGTTGGAGCGCCCGCCCATGAAACGCTGCTGGATGCCCTCGCGCTTATCGTGGGGCAAACCAGCGTGATAGGCCTCGGCCTGGATGCCGTTGCGATTGAGGTGCTCGGCAATCTGCTCGGCGGTTTTTTGCAGGGTGACGTAGACGATGCTCGGCTGGTTCGCCCGCTCGCTCATCCACTGCACCAGCCGCCGGCGCTTGTCCGCCCCGCTGACCGGCTCCACCAACAGGTTGAGATTGGGCCTGTAGAAGCCCGTGGTGACCACATCGTTTGGGGCGATGGCGAACTTCGCCTGCATGTCGGCAATCACCTTGGGCGTTGCTGTAGCCGTCAACAGCAGTGCTTGTGGGATATTGAACTGCCGCTGGTAGTCCGGCAGCTTCAAATAGTCCGGACGGAAGTTGTGGCCCCATTCGGAAATACAGTGCGCCTCATCCACCACCAACAGCGAAATCTGCACGCTTTGCAGAAAGTTGCGAAAGCGCTCGTTCTTCAAGCGCTCCACGGAAATCATCAAAATTTTCAACTCACCCGAGCGCGCGCGGGCCATCACGTCATTGGCGTCTTCACGACTCTGCGCCGAGTCGATGCTGCCCGCTGAAATGCCATGGCGTTGCAGGAAACCCAACTGGTCCTGCATCAACGCCAACAACGGTGACACCACCAGCGTCAGGTGCGGCAGCAGCACGGCCGACAGCTGGTAACACAGGGACTTGCCTGAGCCGGTGGGGAAAATCGCGGCGGCGGAACGGCCGGCCAGCACGGCGCTGACCGTCTGTTCCTGGCCCAAACGAAACTGTGGGTAACCAAAGACCTGCTGGAGGGTGTCGTGCATAGGCTGTCACTCCATTGACCGCTGAGTTGGCTTGAAAACATAGCCCGGGAAGTTCAGCGGATCGAGAAAGGTCGCATGGAAAAAAGAGACAGGATGATACACAGCGCAGGGGATGGCCCAGGGCCGAAGTAGGAATTTTCCACAGATATAACAGAAAAACACAAAACCAAATGTGGGAGCGGGCTTGCCCGCGAATACGGTAGTCCAGTCGAAATATCTGTGACTGATACACCGCATTCGCGAGCAAGCCCGCTCCCACATTTTGTGTTCTGCGCTATGGCTGAATCAGCGGTTCTTCACGCGCTCAATTGCCGTGTCATACACAGGGTTGGCCTTTTGCTCTTTGGCCAACTGGTAGTGACGCAACGCATCCTGGAACTGCCCGGCCGCTTCATAGATCCGCGCAATGTTGTAGTAAGACCCGGCACGCACGGTCGCCGCATTGGCACCCGACGCCAACGCGATGGCCTTGCGGTTGGCCCAGATCGACTCGGCTGTGTTGCCGGCCTTCTGATACGCCAAGCCCAGGTTGCCGTAGGCCTTGCCGAAGCTGTTATCCAAATCGATGGCCTGGCGGAAGTAGTCAATCGCCTGATCCAGGTTACCCGCCTGGTAGGCCGCTTCACCTTTCAGGTTCAGCTTCTTCGCATCAGCCTGTACGGAAGAACTGACAACCACTTCGGTAACGGCCACGCTGTCATCCAGCAACGGTTTGACTTCGTTCAGTACGTTCGCCGCATCCACGGTGACGCCGGTGAAGCTGTTGATGTCCTGGAAGTCGCCGCTGCCAGTCATGCGGAACACGGTCCACAGGTTGCCGGTGCGGTTTTTCGGCACGTAGTAGGTGCGGACCAGGGATTGCCCCATGTACACGAACACCTTGGCTTCGCTGTCGGACAGCTGGCTCGAATTCGGGTAGGACTGGTTGGAGTAGTCATGCACGGCATACACGTAGCTTTCGCCGTAGTGTTTTTTCTGCAGGGTGATGGTTTCCGGGCCGTAGCTGTCGGTGTCATCCACGTCCAGCTCGGCATCAGTGCCCTTTTTGCTGGCGTAGTAGATGTTGTTGCCCGGGAAAATCATGTGGGAGTCGAGGTCTGACGGGTTGCGGCCCCAAGTCAGCACGACGCGCAGGCCGTCGAGGTTTTCCATCACAGGGCTGATCGCGTAGGTCATGCCCTTGCACGGGCACTTCACCACCAGGTTGGAATAGCCGGGTTTCTTGATGATCAGCAGGCTGCTGCCATCATCGGCGGCCGCGCTGGTGAGGACCACCTGGCCTTGGGCGTTGGTGCGGCCCACGACGTTTTGCGCGCCGTTGCGTTGCAGCAGCACTTCGGCGTCGGCGATTTTCTGGTCCTTGACCACTGCGCTGAGCACTTCAATCGGCAACTGTTCGGCCTGGACTGAAAACGCTACCGCACACAATGACATCGCCGAGGCGACACGAAGCAAACCCATGCTTAACTCCCTTTAAGTAGTGGGCAGAATCGCCCTACAAGATTTTGCGCTGCAACATACGCTGAATTCAGCGAGCTGGCAGTTTTTTTGTACAAAATGTGACGTGGTTTTTATCGCGCCTGCGATCGCGGTGTTTCAGCCGATAATTCCCTACCTGCCCCACCGCCATCGCGGGCAAGCCCGGCTCCCACAGTTGGCGCGTTTTTCCTGTGAAATCACTGCCAAGCTACCAATGCCGGACGGCACTGTAAGAAACCGCCAAACACCGCGCCATCCGCTTCCTAAACTGCTGAAAACACTCACGCGCCCCTCTACAAAACCCACATTCGCCTGACCGAAACTAGCGCTCTTTCCACGGCCTGGACAACACCCTGTGAACATCGAAAGGACTCAATACATCGGGCACTACGGCGTCACTTTCACGGTGATTCGCCTCAGAGTGATGCCCAGCGACCGACGAGCGCTCAACACCCTTTGCCTGCTAGACGCAAAAACTTCGGCCGTAGAAATTCGCATGCGACTGCTGAACCTTTACGAAAAAATGCTCGCCGGAGATCTACCGTGCCTCATGACCGTGGTCATTTCAAAACCCCTGACAAGAAAACAGGCCGACAGTCTGAACAACCGAAACAACCTCATCAAAGAAATCATTTCTGGTGCCGTGGCAGCCCCTGTGGGGCTCATTTCCAGCAAAGCAGAGTCGATAGTAGAAAATGCTGTCAGCGATTTGATATCTCGCAGGCTCCGCAATTTCCATAGCGCAGACATCATCATAGGCCTAGATGCTCAGGTCAGCGGGGGCATAGGCCCACAGCGTTCAAGCATCTCAATACATGTGTACTCAGATGAATCTTAGTCAGTGGGTCTACCTACAAACAGCACTGTTTTTTGCCCTCCATCTACTGCTCTATTACAAAATAACCGACTGCATCTTAAGAAAACGCTTCGCCGTCACCTTCATCGCAACGGGGTTAACCTTGTTGTTTTGGCTACCCTACGTCGCCATCATCCTGAACATCCAACTCTTACCTCTCGCCCTAATCTTGATAGGCTTGGCACTCTTCATCACCCGCAACAAATACCGCCTGCACCACAACCATCCCCCTCACCCACTCCTGCGTGCCCCCACCATGAACCTCGCCGCCGACTTCCCCGAAGACCTCGCCATGCAGCAACTCCTGCAACTGCTGCACGAAGAAATCGGCTTGCCGAAACACAAGACCCTGCGCCTGCAAACCGCGATCAACTTCGACCTCGGTTGCGACGGTGCGGAGGCCAAGCAGTTCATGGAAGCTATGGAGGAGGAATTTGCGCTCGATATGGGCGACTACGACGCGTATCGCTACTTCAACCCACCGGTGTTCGATGTCTTCCTGAAGCATCGCGCCAAGGGTCGAGGCGACAAAATCCCGCTGACCATCGGCATGCTGTACCTAGCGATCAAGACCCACAGCTGGGACACGCAAACCCTGGAAAACCTAAGCTGACCCCAACCACATATGGGGGGACAGTGATTTGTGGCGAGGGAGCTTGCTCCCGCTGGACTGCGCAGCAGTCCCATTTTTTTAAAAGACTGGGGCCGCTTTGCGGCCCAGCGGGAGCAAGCTCCCTCGCCACAGGTACAGTCTTTGCTCTTGACTGATGGGGTTAGGGCAAGCCGCGCACGAACCAGCAAGGACCTTACACGCACAAAAAAGCCGCCTCACAAGAGGCGGCTTTTTCACAACGACCGAATCTTACAACTTAGGACCCGCAGCCTTGATCGCATCGCTCACTTCAAACTTCTTGAAGTTCTCGATGAACAAGCCAGCCAGCGCCTTCGCGGCTTCATCGTAGGCAGCCTTGTCGGCCCAGGTGTTGCGTGGGTTCAACAGGCCAGTTTCAACGCCCGGTACGGCCAACGGCACGTCGAGGTTGATGGTGTCGAGGTGTTCGGTTTGTGCACCGATCAACGCGCCGCTCTGGATCGCTGCGATCACGCCGCGAGTGGTCGGGATGTTGAAGCGGTTGCCAACGCCGTAGCCGCCGCCGGTCCAGCCGGTGTTGACCAGGTAGACCTTGGAGCCGAAACCACGGATGCGCTTGATCAGCAGCTCTGCGTATTCGCCAGCCGGACGCGGGAAGAATGGTGCGCCGAAGCAGGTGGAGAAGGTCGACTTGATGCCGCCGCCGGAACCCATTTCGGTCGAGCCCACCAGTGCGGTGTAGCCGGACAGGAAGTGGTAGGCCGCTTGTTCTTCGCTGAGAATCGACACCGGCGGCAGTACGCCAGTCAGGTCGCAGGTCAGGAAGATCACCGCGTTTGGCTCGCCGCCCAGGTTCTTCTCGGAACGCTTGGCAACGTGCTCCAGCGGGTAGGCGGCGCGGCTGTTCTGGGTCAGGCTGACGTCGGTGTAGTCGGCGTGCTTGGCGTCGTTGATCACGACGTTTTCCAGCACGGCGCCGTGCTTGATGGCTTTCCAGATAACTGGCTCGTTCTTCTCGGAGAGGTCGATGCACTTGGCATAGCAACCGCCTTCGATGTTGAACACCACGCCTTCGCCCCAGCCGTGTTCGTCGTCACCGATCAGGTAACGGCTTTCGTCGGCGGACAGGGTGGTTTTACCGGTGCCCGACAGACCGAAGAACAGGGTCACGTCGCCTGCTTCGCCGATGTTGGCGGCGCAGTGCATTGGCAGTACGTCGGAAGCTGGCAGCAGGAAGTTCTGCACCGAGAACATGGCTTTCTTCATTTCACCGGCGTAACGCATGCCGGCGATCAGCACTTTCTTCTGGGCGAAGTTGAGGATCACGCAACCGTCGGAGTTGGTGCCATCACGCTCTGGCACGCACTCGAAGTTGGCCACGTTGAGCACTTGCCATTCATCACGGCCGGCCGGGTTGTACTGCGCCGGGTTGATGAACAGGCAACGACCGAACAGGTTCTGCCAGGCAGTCTGGGTGGTCATTTTCACGGCGAGGTAGTGGTCTTCGGCCGCACCTACGTGAACGTGGGAAACGAAATGCTCTTGCGCGTTGTTGAACGCCTCGACGCGAGCCCACAGGGCATCGAACTTGTCGGCCGGGAACTTGCGGTTGATCGGGCCCCAGGCGATGGCGTCCTGGGTAGTAGGCTCTTCAACGATGAAACGATCGACTGGCGAACGACCGGTACGGTGACCGGTTTCTACGACCAGCGCGCCAGTATCGGCAAGCACGCCTTCACCGCGCTGCAGGGCTTCTTTGACCAGATCGTCAACACTCAGATCGGTGTATACGGCGTTATTGGCTTGCGTCATGAGGTTCCCCGTCGGCCTATGGCCGAGTGCTCCAAACGTTTTGTAGTAGAAAGTTGCGCACTACTACCGCGAAAAAAGTGGGCCGGATTATGCCAGAAAAGCCCAAAAAGAGTAGGGCCCTCCCGTCAGAACTGCGCTAATCCGGCGTTTGTCAGGTGATTTACCTGTGCTTAAACGTTTTAGTGGCGGGTATCGGAAGGGGTGTCGATGCCTGCGCCGGCGAACAATTGCGTTACATCGGCGGCATCGAACAGGTAGCGCTCATTGCAGAACTGGCAGTCGATCTCGATATGACCACCGTGTTCCACCACCAGGTTCTGTGCATCGTCCAGGCCCAGGCTGACCAGCGCGTTGGCCGAGCGCTCGCGTGAGCAGCTGCAATTGAAGCGCAGGGACTGTGCGTCGAATAGACGCACGGCTTCTTCGTGGTAGAGGCGGTGCAGGATGGTTTCGTTGCTCAGGCCCAGCAGTTCTTCCGCCGTAAGCGTGCCGGCCAGGGCGGTGAGGCCGCGCCAGCTTTCCGCGCGATCGTCGTCGTCCTTGATGCGGTCGGCGGGCAGTTGTTGCAGCAGCAGGCCACGGGCGCGATGGCCGTCGGCGTTGAGCCAGAACTTGGTGCCCACTTGCTGGGACATCACGAAATAGTTGGTGAAGCAATCCGACAGGGTCTCGCCGTCGAGGTCGACGATGCCCTGGTAGCGCTGGCCTTCGGTCGGGTCGACGGTGAGCGCCAACACGCCGTTGGGCATCAGGTCGGACAGGGTCGCGTCCGGGGCGATCTGGTCGGCCTCGTAACGGGCCAGGCCACGGATATCGCGCTCGCTGGAGCACTCGATCATCAGCAACGGGATCGGGCCTTCGGAACGGGCCTGCAGGATCAGCAAACCGTCGAACTTCATGGTGCCCACCAGCAGCGCCGCAGCCGCCATCAACTCACCGAGCAATTGTGCGACCGGCTCAGGGTAGGCGTGCTTGGCGAGGACTTCGGCGTAGCTGCGCTCCAGCGACACCAGTTCGCCACGGGCGTCGGTCTCGTCGAAGATGAAGCGTTGGGTGAAGTCGGTATCCGGTAGATCAGTCATAGGTCTGGGTATCTGAATTGAAGAATATTGACGCGAAGATGCAGCAGTTTATGAACAAACCGAGGCAGTTCCAAGCCAAGTGACACTTTGGGCGATTGCCGGTGGCCTCAGTCGTCGTTTCCGCTACCGCGAAACTTGAACAGGTCGCGACGTTGTTTCTTGCTCGGTTTGCCATCGGTGGTCATGCCGATGGCGCCGGCTTTGCGCATCGCTGCCGCATTTTCGCGCTTGGCGATACTGGCCTCGGTTTCAGCGTACAGCGCCTGGGCTTCAGGTGCGCCACGGCGTACAGCGGAAAGCGCCTGCACTACGACAGTCTTTTCATCAAACCCTGTGCGAATCTGAAACTCATCTCCGACGCGCGGTTCCTTGCCCGGCTTGCAGCGCTCGCCGCGATGGTGCACCTTGCCGCTCTCGATGGCGGCCTTGGCCAGGGCACGGGTTTTATAAAAACGCGCCGCCCACAACCACTTGTCCAAACGGACCTTTTCTTCCTCTTCCTGCTTTTGAGCCACTTGAATTCCTCGCTCTGAAAAATGTCGCAACTTTACTGTTGAAACCCTTCGACGCATAAACCTCAAGGCTCACCTAAGATACGCCAGGCGGCTGGAGTTTTACGTGACTTTCCATTGCATCGACTGATTACCGGCACCTGAGCGATATCTGTCGCCATTTGCCGAATATTCTGCGTGAATACCGCGAATTCGGCGCCGCCCCGTCACGGATGGTCGGGGATTGTCACAATCCATGCGCAGTTGGACGTTACTGTCCTCGAAGACTTCGAAACATTTCTGAATGACCGGTTACCCATATTGAAGACATTTGACCATTTGACCGTTGTGGGTCTGCGTGAGTGGGTGGCACTTCCCGACTTGGGAGTGGCCGGCCTGCGCGCCAAGATCGACACCGGCGCCAGCACCTCAAGCCTGCACGCCACCGATATCGAGCCTTTTGAGCGCGACGGTGAGAACTGGGTGCGCTTTACCGCGCACCTGGGCAGCGTGGTGCAATTGCGTCACCGCCGCTGTGAAGCGCCCCTGGTGACGATGAAAACCATCAAGAGCTCCAACGGCCATGCGCAGGTGCGCTATGTGATCAGCACCACCCTCGCGCTGGGTGATCGGGTATGGCGGGTGGAATTCACCCTGGCCTGCCGCAAAGCCATGCGTTACCGCCTGTTGCTCGGCTCCAAGGCGCTGATTGACGGCCAGTTGGTGGTCAATCCCGGCGTCAAGTACGTACAAGACAAGCCGGTGTTCCCGGTCTCTACTATTTCTGCCCCAGGTGCTGCATGAAGATTGCTGTGCTGTCGCGAAACCCGCGTCTGTATTCCACCCGCCGCCTGGTCGAGGCCGGCACCGAACGTGGCCACGAAATGGTGGTGATCGACACGTTGCGTGCCTATATGAACATTGCCAGCCACAAGCCGCAGATCCACTACCGGGGCAAACCCCTGGAAGGCTTCGATGCGGTCATCCCGCGTATCGGTGCTTCGGTGACGTTTTATGGCTGCGCGGTGCTGCGCCAGTTTGAAATGATGGGCGTGTTCCCCCTCAACGAATCGGTGGCCATCGCCCGCTCGCGGGACAAACTGCGCTCGCTGCAACTGCTGTCACGTCGTGGCATCGGCCTGCCGGTCACCGGCTTTGCCCACTCCCCGGACGACATCCCCGACCTGATCGAGATGGTCAACGGCGCACCACTGGTGATCAAGGTGCTGGAAGGCACCCAGGGTATCGGCGTGGTGCTGTGTGAAACTGCGACGGCGGCAGAGTCGGTGATCGAGGCATTCATGGGCCTCAAGCAGAACATCATGGTGCAGGAATACATCAAGGAAGCCGGCGGTGCGGATATCCGCTGCTTCGTGGTGGGCGACAAGGTGATTGCGGCGATGAAACGCCAGGCCAAGCCGGGTGAGTTCCGCTCCAACCTGCACCGTGGCGGCAGCGCCAGCCTGATCAAGATCACCCCGGAAGAGCGCATGACTGCGCTGCGGGCGGCCAAGGTCATGGGGTTGAGCGTGGCAGGTGTGGATATCTTGCGTTCCAACCACGGGCCGCTGGTGATGGAGGTCAACTCATCGCCGGGCCTGGAAGGGATTGAAACCACCACAGGCAAGGATGTGGCGGGGATCATCATTCAGCACCTGGAGAAGAATGGCGGGCCGAATATGACGCGGACCAAGGGCAAGGGCTGATAAAACGCGGCTTTTGAAACACCACAAAACAATATGGGAGCGGGCTTGCTCGCGAAAGCGGTGGATCAGACAGCACATCAGTGACTGAAAGACCGCTTTCGCGAGCAAGCCCGCTCCCACATTTGATCTGAGTTGTTGCTTAGACCGCGTCTCTCGGCAACATCAGACCCAACGGCAACCGCACCCGCGCTTCCAACCCCCCGCCTTCACGGTTGCGCAACTCAACATTGCCGCCATGCATCGAGGCAATCCGCCGCACAATCGCCAGCCCAAGGCCAGTGCCTTTGCCGCCCCGGGCACGGTCGCCACGGGTGAATGGGTTGAAGATACCTTCCAGCTCCGCCGGGTCGATCCCGGTGCCACGGTCCATCACGCTCAGCACAACATAAGGCGCAGCACTGTCGCCGGACACGTACGCCGCCACTTCCACATCGGAACCCGCGTGGTGCAAGGCGTTGCCGATCAGGTTGTTCAACAGGCGCTTCATCGACACCCGACGCAGCGCAAACGGCTGGATCGGTTCCAGGCGCATACGCACCTGTTCGCCATTCTGGTTGTAAGGCGCTACCACCTCACGCACCAGGTCCGTCAGGTCCACTTCCTCCACCACTTCGTCACGGCCATCACGGATAAATGCCAGGAACTGATCGAGGATCGCGTCCATGTCCTCGATATCCCGCACCATGTCGTCGGTGAGGTCGTTGTGGTTGCCCATCAACTCCAGTGACAGCCGCAAACGCGTCAACGGCGTGCGCAGGTCATGGGACACCCCCGCCAGCATCAGCTCGCGTTCGCGCCCGGCCTGTTCGACGTCCTCCGCCATCTGGTTGAACGCGCCGTACACCTCGGTCATCTCACTGGGGGTGTCGCTGACCGGCAGGCGCACACTGCGCCCCTGGCCCAGTTGGCGGGCGGCAAACACCAGGCGTTTGAGCGGCTGGTTGAGCTGGCGCACAAAAATCCACGCGGACGCCGTAGAAAGCAAGCCAATGGCCAGGAACCATCCCAACACGTTCCAGATCTTCTGCCCCCGCAACGGGTGCGGGTACAGCGGCACTTTCAGCCAATCCTCGCCCAGGCTCGGCGCACGCACCCACAACGCGGGCGATACATGCATGCGCAACCGCACCTCGGTGTCTTCACCCAGTTCGGCCTGCATCTGGCGCTGGTAGATCTCGCTGTAGGGCCAATGCTGCTCGCCCTCCGGCACACCGGCGCCGGCGACGCGCACCAGGGTGGCGGCCTTGGCGATCTTCTCGCGGTTCTCAGGGTCGGCAGCCCAGTAGGCGCGCAGCGTCAGGGCGACACCGTGACTGTATTGTCGATCCACCAGCACGTCCTCGTTCATCAACAGATAAACCAGGGTGAGTGCCTTGGAAAACAGAACGACGATCAGCACCAGCCAAAGGGTGCGGGAGAAAAAGCTTTGCGGGAACCACAGCGGGGTTTTCATAGAAGACAGCTAGACACCTTGCAGGAATGAGCGGCGCTCGCAGAATTGCAGACGCCGGGCATCCCGTCGACCCTCACGGAGCCGAACCCATGGATGCCCGTTCCTGCAAATCTTCGGTCACTTGGTTGCAGTGCCGTCCGGCACAAACACGTAACCCACGCCCCACACGGTCTGGATATACCGTGGCTTGGACGGGTCCGGCTCGATCATCCGGCGCAGACGGGAGATCTGCACATCGATGGAGCGCTCCAGGGCGTCCCATTCCCGGCCACGGGCCAGGTTCATCAGCTTGTCGCGGGTCAGCGGCTGGCGTGCGTTCATGACCAGCGCCTTGAGCACGGCGAATTCGCCCGTGGTCAGCATGTGCACTTCATCGCCACGCTTGAGCTCACGGGTCGCCAGCGACAGTTCGTAGTCGCCAAACGTGACGCTTTCGTCTTCGCTGCCCGGTGCGCCTGGAACCGGCGGTGCCTGGCGACGCAATACGGCCTTGACCCGCGCCATCAGCTCGTCCGGGTTGAACGGCTTGGCCAGGTAGTCATCAGCGCCCAGTTCCAGGCCCTTGATGCGGCTCAGCTCATCGCCCTTGGCGGTCAGCATGATGATCGGGATCTGGTTGTTCGCGCTGCGCAGGCGCTTGCAGGCGGTCAGGCCGTCTTCGCCGGGCAGCATCAGGTCGAGGACGACCAGGTTGAATACTTCACGCCCCAGCAGACGGTCCATCTGCTCGGTGTTCGGCACCGCGCGGGCACGGTAGCCTTTGGAGTTGAAGAAACGCTCCAGCAGGCTGCTCAGCCCCGGATCGTCGTCAACGATGAGAATTTTTTCGCCTTCAGCAGTTTGTGCAGTGCTGCTCATTGGATGCTCCTCTTATCTCGGCGCGCATTATGGCGTAGCTGCCGTTATACGCACCGTGTGCATTGTTAGCAGATTTTTCCTCTACTGCCAGCGAACCCGCGCCCTACAACCTTTGGCACAGTCCCCCCAAGGACAGAACGCTGGTTATAATGCGGCGCCTTCGTGCAGGGCAACGTCAGATCGTTACCGTTTACTGCCGGGCTTTTTTTACCCGCTTGTCGTGATTTTTTCGATTTCGAGGGTCAATAGGCTGCCTCTTGACCCAGGCAGCGGCGCCAGTCGGGCCGCTCAACCAGCCGCGCAAGGCCTTGTTTTACGGGCCTGCGGGCTGCTTTCAGAATTTCAGGTGGTTTTATGGACAGCATCAACAGCCGCATCGCCGAGGAACTCGGTGTACGCCCGCAACAGGTCGAAGCGGCCGTCGCTCTACTGGATGAGGGCTCCACGGTGCCCTTCATCGCCCGTTACCGTAAAGAAGTGACCGGCAGCCTCGACGACATCCAACTGCGTCACCTGGAAGAGCGCCTGCGCTACCTGCGAGAACTCGACGAACGGCGCATCAGCATCCTCGCCAGCATCGAAGAACAGGGCAAGCTGACCCCGCAACTTGAGCGCGACATCAAGCTCGCCGACACCAAGACCCGCCTCGAAGACCTCTACCTGCCGTACAAACAGAAGCGCCGCACCAAGGGCCAGATCGCCCTGGAAGCCGGCCTCGGCGAGCTGGCCGACGGCCTGTTCAACGACCCATCGCTGACCCCGGACACCGAAGCCGCACGCTTCATCGACGCAGAAAAAGGCGTCGCCGACGTCAAAGCCGCCCTCGAAGGCGCCAAGTACATCCTCATGGAGCGTTTCGCCGAAGACGCCAGCCTGCTGGAAAAACTGCGCACGTACCTGAAGCAGGAATCCATCCTCAGCGCCCGCGTGATCGCCGGCAAAGAGGAAGAAGGCGCCAAGTTCCGCGATTACTTCGAACACGACGAACCGCTCAAGAGCATGCCGTCCCACCGTGCGCTGGCCATTTTCCGCGGGCGCAACGAAGGTATTCTCAGCTCCGCGCTGAAAGTCGGCGACGAGCTGCCGGGCACCATGCACCCGTGCGAAGGCATGATCGGTCAACAATTCGGCATCCAGAATCAGAATCGTCCTGCGGATAAGTGGCTCGGTGAAGTGGTGCGCTGGACCTGGAAGGTCAAGCTCTACACCCACCTCGAAACCGACCTGCTCGGCGAGCTGCGCGACGGCGCCGAAACCGAGGCGATCAACGTGTTCGCCCACAACCTGCACGACCTGCTGCTGGCCGCACCGGCCGGCCCGCGTGCGACCCTGGGTCTCGACCCGGGCCTGCGTACCGGCTGCAAGGTCGCGGTGGTCGATTCCACCGGCAAGCTGCTGGACCACGCCACCGTGTACCCGCACGTGCCGCACAACAAGTGGGACCAGACCCTGGCGATCCTCGCCGCCCTGTGCGCCAAGCACGCCGTGGACCTGATCGCCATCGGCAACGGCACCGCCAGCCGTGAAACCGACAAGCTGGCCGCCGAGCTGATCAAGAAATACCCAGCCATGAAGATGACCAAAGTCATGGTCTCCGAGGCCGGTGCTTCGGTGTACTCGGCGTCGGAACTGGCCTCCAAGGAATTCCCGGACCTCGATGTGTCGATCCGTGGCGCGGTGTCCATTGCCCGCCGCCTGCAAGACCCGTTGGCCGAATTGGTGAAGATCGACCCGAAATCCATCGGCGTCGGCCAGTACCAGCACGACGTGTCGCAGCTGAAACTGGCGCGCGGCCTGGATGCGGTCGTGGAAGACTGCGTAAACGCCGTGGGCGTGGACGTGAACACCGCTTCCGTAGCGCTGCTGGCACGGATCTCCGGCCTCAACGCCACCCTGGCGCAGAACATCGTCACCCACCGTGACGAAAACGGCGCCTTCAAAACCCGCGCCGCACTGAAAAAAGTCGCGCGCCTCGGTGAAAAAACCTTCGAACAAGCCGCAGGCTTCCTACGCGTCATGAACGGCGACAACCCGCTGGATTCGTCCGCCGTCCACCCGGAAGCCTACCCGCTGGTGCAACGCATCGCCGCCGAGACCGACCGCGACATCCGCTCGCTGATCGGCGACGCCGCGTTCCTCAAGCGCCTGGACCCGAAGAAGTACACCGATGAAACCTTCGGCGTACCAACCATCACCGACATCCTGCAAGAGCTGGAAAAACCTGGCCGCGACCCACGTCCCGAGTTCAAGACCGCCGAGTTCCAGGACGGTGTCGAAGACCTCAAGGACCTGGAGCTGGGCATGATCCTCGAAGGCGTGGTGACCAACGTGACCAACTTCGGCGCGTTTGTGGATATCGGCGTGCATCAGGACGGTTTGGTGCATATCTCTGCGCTTTCGGAGAAATTCATCAAGGACCCGCGTGAGGCGGTGAAAGCCGGTGACGTGGTCAAGGTCAAGGTCATGGAAGTCGATATCCCGCGCAAACGCGTCGGCCTGTCGATGCGCATGAGCGACACCCCTGGCGAGAAAATCGACGGTGCCCGTGGCGCCCGCCCAGGCTCGGCGCCGCGCCAGTCGCAGAACCGCCCGGAAAACGCGCCGCGCAAGGAAACCCCGACCGCCGCGCCAAGCAACAACGCCATGGCCTCGCTGTTCGCCAACGCCAAGCAGTTGAAGAAACGCTGATGGAAATCCCGGCCGGCTTGACCCAGAGCGCGTTCAGCGAACTGATCGGCTGCCGCCTGCAACGCCTTGAGGAAGGCGTTGCCGAGGTGGCCCTGACCCTGGAGCCGCACCTGCGCAACCGCGCGGGCAAGCTCCATGGCGGGGCGATTTTCAGCCTGGTGGACATTACGATGGGGCTGGCCTGTTCCAGCGTCCATGGTTTCGACCAGCAGAGCGCGACCATCGAGTGCAAAATCAACTACATCCGCGCCGTCGAAGACGGTGACGTGCTGTGCACCGGCCGGGTGATTCACGCCGGGCGACGCACCCTGGTGGTCGAGGCGGATGTGTACCAGGACGAAAAACTGGTCGCAAAAGCACAAGGCACCTTCGCTGTCCTATAGCTCCCCACCCTCGATTTGAGTTAATTTCGGCGCTGCACTAAACAGCGTCGGAATTTTCTTGCTGCGCTATAGCCCAATTCATGGAGTGAAGTCGGCTTTTTCAGAGCGGGTCAAATCGACTCTAGACCAGGCGATCACGCCAGTTTTAACTTCACCCTTGTAGACCGTCCTGCCCACCCCCATATTGGGGCGACTGACGCGTGAAGGAATCCAACTTGAGCGAACTTCTCAACCGCCGCCTGGCTTTGCTCGGCAAGCGCGAACACCTCTCCCTGCTAGAGCAGTGCTTGCACGGCATCGAGCGCGAATGCCTGCGCGTCACCGGCGAAGGCCGCCTGGCACAAACGCCGCACCCCGAAGCCCTGGGCGCCGCGTTGACCCACGAACAGATCACCACCGACTACTCGGAATCGTTGCTCGAGTTCATCACTCCCGCCCTGCCCAACCCGGCCGATACCCTGAGCAGCCTGGACAAGATCCATCGCTTTGCCTACACCAAGCTCGGCAGCGAATACCTGTGGAGCCCCTCGATGCCGTGCCCGCTGCCGGCCGAGGAAGACATTCCAATTGCCTACTACGGCACGTCCAATATCGGACAGCTCAAGTACGTGTACCGCAAAGGCCTGGCCCTGCGTTACGGCAAGACCATGCAGTGCATCGCCGGCATCCACTACAACTTCTCCCTGCCGGAACAGTTGTGGCCGTTGCTCAAGGAGACTGAGGGATTTGTCGGCACCGACCGCGATTACCAGTCCACGGCCTACATCGCACTGATCCGCAATTTCCGCCGCTACAGCTGGCTGCTGATGTACCTGTTTGGTGCTTCGCCGGCCCTGGACGCCGGTTTCCTGCGCGGTCGCTCGCACCAGCTCGAAGTACTCGACGCCGACACCCTGTACCTGCCGTACGCCACCAGCCTGCGCATGAGCGACCTGGGTTACCAGAGCAATGCCCAGGCCGGTCTTACGCCGTGCTACAACGATTTGAACAGCTACACCGACAGCCTGCGTGAAGCGGTAGCAACGCCCTACGCGCCGTACGTCGAAATCGGCACGCACAAGGACGGTGAGTGGGTGCAGCTCAACACCAACATCCTGCAGATCGAAAACGAGTACTACTCCAACATCCGCCCAAAACGTGTGACCTACACCGGCGAGCGGCCGATCCAGGCGCTGATGGCCCGTGGCATCCAGTACATCGAAGTGCGCTGCCTGGACATCAACCCGTTCCTGCCGATGGGCATCGACCTGCCGGAGTCGCGTTTCCTCGACGCCTTCCTGCTGTACTGCGCGCTGAACGACAGCCCGTTGTTCGCCAGCAACGAGTGCGGCAATGCCACGGCCAACTTCCTCAGCGTGGTCAAGGAAGGTCGCCGTCCGGGCCTGCAATTGCAGCGCGACGGCCAGCCTGTGGGCATGAAGGAATGGGCCACCGAGCTACTGGAGAAGATCGCCCCGTTGGCCGCCCTGCTCGATGAGAGCCACGGCATCAACGAACACAGCCAGGCGCTGGACGCCCAGCTGGCGAAGGTCCAGGACCCGTCCCTGACCCCGTCGGCCCAGGTGCTGGCGGCGATGGCCGAGCGTAAACAGAGCTTTGCGCAGTTCTCCCTGCACCAGAGCCAGGTGCATGCCGAGCATTTCCGCAGCGAACCGCTGCCGGCGGCAGAGCAAGCGCACTTTGAAGAACTGGCGCGCAAGTCGCTGGCACAGCAGGCAGAGCTGGAGCAGAACGAAGTGGGTGATTTTGATGTGTTTGTTGGCTCGTACCAGGCCAGCATTCTCGCCATCAGCAACTAAAACAGAACCCGGCCCCTCTGTGGAGCCTGGCTTGTGTGGGAGCTGGCTTGCCTGCGATAGCGGTGGTTCAGTCAACAACTATGTTGAATGTGCCACCGCTATCGCAGGCAAGCCAGCTCCCACATTTACACCTGCGCGCTGAAGATCTGCGTTCACGCGTCTCCTCATAAGCTAATTCGAAAATGTTATTTATTTTCGAGTTCTTAGATCATTTAGTCTCCTCACACGCCGACCCTCGGCCGCCTGATTGAGGAGCTTCCCCTTGAAACTACTGACCCCTCTGCGCCTCCTGGCCGCATTGTCCCTGGCCGGTGCCAGCCTGTTTGCCCAGGCGGCGGATGTGACCATCGCTTACCAGACCACCGTGGACCCGGCCAAAGTCGCCCAGGCCGACGGCGCGTATGAAAAAGCCACCAACGCCAAGATCGACTGGCGCAAATTCGACAATGGCGCCGACATCATCGCCGCCATTGCTTCCGGCGACGTGCAGATCGGCTACCTCGGTTCCAGCCCGCTGACCGCTGCCATCACCCGCAAAGTGCCGGTGGAAACCTTCCTCGTCGCCACCCAGATCGGCGGCGCCGAAGCCCTGGTGGCGCGCAATGGTTCGGGGATCAACGGCCCGCAGGACCTGATCGGCAAGAAAATCGCCGTGCCCTTCGTGTCCACCGGCCACTACAGCCTGTTGGCCGCGCTGAAGCACTGGAACATCGACCCGTCGAAAGTGACCATCCTCAACCTCGCGCCACCGGCGATCATCGCCGCCTGGAAGCGTGGTGACATCGACGCCACCTACGTATGGGACCCCGCCCTGGGCGTGGCCAAGGAAAACGGCAAGGTGCTGATCACCTCCGGCGAACTGGCCAAGTTTGGCGCACCGACCTTCGATGCCTGGATCGTGCGTAAGGACTTCGCCGCCAAGCACCCGGAAATCGTCACAGCTTTTGCCAAAGTCACCCTGGATGCCTACGCCGCCTACCGCAAAGACCCACAAGCGTGGATCGCCGACACAGGCAACGTCGACAAGCTGGTGAAACTCTCCGGCGCCAAGGCCAGCGATATCCCGCTGCTGCTGCAAGGCAACGTCTACCCGCTGGCCGCCGACCAGGTGACCCTGCTGGGCGCGCCGACCACCAAGGCCGTGACCGACACCGCCGCGTTCCTCAAGGAACAAGGCAAGGTCGACGCCGTACTGCCGGACTACGCCCCTTACGTCAGCGCCAAGTTCATTACCAACTGATCAGGAGTTCATCGCGATGGCCTTGCTACAACTGGAGCGCATCAGCGCACAGTACCCAGGCGCCACAGAACCGGTACTGTCTGACATCTCAATCGACCTGGGGCCCCAGCAATTGCTGGTGGCCCTCGGCCCGTCCGGCAGTGGCAAGACTTCGCTGTTGAACCTGATCGCCGGTTTTGTCGAACCCTCTTCCGGGCGCATCACCCTCGACGGCGTGCCGGTCAAAGGCCCCAGCGCCGAACGCGGCGTGGTGTTCCAGGACGACGCCCTGCTGCCCTGGCAGGACGTGCTGGCCAACGTCGGCTTCGGCCTGGAGCTGGCCGGCGTGCCCAAGGCGCAACGTGAAGTGCGCGCCCGGGAAATGCTTGCGCTGGTGGACCTCGCCGGTTTCGACAGCCGTCGCATCTGGCAACTATCCGGTGGCCAGAAACAACGCGTCGGCCTGGCCCGTGCGCTGGCCGCCGACCCACGCGTATTGCTGATGGACGAACCCTTCGGCGCCCTCGATGCGTTCACCCGCGAACAGATGCAGGAGTTGCTGCTGCAAGTCTGGCGGCGCACGGCCAAGCCGGTGTTCCTGATTACCCACGACATCGAAGAGGCGGTCTTCCTCGCCACGGACCTGATCCTCCTTGCGCCCAACCCAGGGCAAATCGTCGAACGCCTGAGCCTGGACTTCGGCCAGCGCTACGCCGCCGGTGAATCGGCGCGGGCGATCAAGTCCGACCCACGCTTTATCGAAACCCGCGAACACGTGCTGGGCAAAGTGTTCTCCCAACGGCAGGTGTCCGCATGAGCAGCTACGAAATCCCCGCCGTCGCTAAGCCAGCGGCACATGCGGTTATCCCCGTGCGCCGCAGCTTGAGCACCCGCTGGATCAGCGTACTGACCCTTATCGCCCTGTTGGCAATCTGGTGGGCCGTGACTGCCACCGGCCTTATCGAGCCGCTGTTCCTGCCGCCGCCGTCCGCCGTGCTGCAAAAGGGCTGGCTGCTGGCGACCACGGGTTATATGGATTCCACCCTGTGGCAGCACCTGGGCGCGAGCCTCAGCCGCATCGGCCTGGGCCTCGGTTTTGCCGTGCTGACCGCCGTACCGGTGGGGATTGCCATCGGTTCCAACCGTATCGCCCGGGGTATTCTCGACCCGTTGATCGAGTTTTACCGGCCGATTCCGCCGCTGGCCTACCTGCCGTTGATCGTGATCTGGTGCGGCATTGGCGAGCTGTCCAAGGTGTTGCTGATCTACCTGGCGATCTTTGCGCCGATCGCCATCGCCACCGCGACCGGCGTGCGTACTGTTGACCCGGCCAAGCTGCGTGCGGCGCAGTCGTTGGGGGCAACTCGCGCCCAGTTGATCCGCCATGTGATTTTGCCGAGCGCCCTGCCCGACATCCTCACCGGCGTGCGCATTGGTTTGGGGGTGGGTTGGTCTACGCTGGTCGCCGCCGAATTGATCGCGGCCACCAGCGGCCTGGGCTTTATGGTGCAGTCGGCGGCGCAGTTCCTGGTCACCGATGTGGTGGTGCTGGGCATCCTGGTCATCGCCCTGATCGCCTTCGCCATGGAAATGGGCTTGCGTGCCCTGCAGCGTAAATTGGTGCCATGGCATGGCCAGGCACATTGAGTGAGAACAGCATGAGCAGCCTGACCGTTACCCCCTTGAGCATCGCCCTCGGCGCCGAAATCAGTGGCGTCGATATCACCCAGCCGCTGAACCTCGAACAGCGCGACGCCATCGAACAGGCGTTGCTCACCCACTCGGTGCTGTTCTTCCGGGGCCAGGTCATCACCCCGCAACAGCAAGCGCGGTTCGCGGCGAATTTCGGCGACCTGCATATCCACCCGATCTACCCCAACGTGCCGGAACAGCCGGAAGTGCTGATCCTCGACACAGCCGTCACCGACGTACGTGACAACGCCGTATGGCACACCGACGTAACCTTCCTGCCCACCCCGGCGCTCGGCGCGGTACTCAGTGCCAAGCTGCTGCCGGCGTTTGGCGGCGATACGTTGTGGGCCAGCGGGATTGCGGCGTATGAAGCGCTGTCAGCGCCACTGAAGCGCTTGCTCGACGGGCTGACGGCGACACACGACTTCACCAAATCCTTCCCGTTGGAGCGCTTTGGCAACAGCGCCGAAGACCTGGCGCGCTGGGAAGAAACCCGCAGGAAGAATCCGCCGTTGTCCCACCCGGTGGTGCGTACGCATCCGGTGAGTGGGCGCAAGTCGTTGTTTGTCAGCGAAGGGTTCACCACCCGGATCAATGAACTTGAACCGGCGGAAAGCGAGGCGATTCTCAAGCTGCTGTTCGCCCACGCGACGCGTCCGGAGTTCACCATTCGCTGGCGCTGGCAGGAAAACGACGTCGCGTTCTGGGACAACCGCGTGACCCAGCATTACGCCGTGGATGATTACCGGCCGCAGCGGCGGGTGATGCACCGGGCGACGATCTTGGGGGATGTGCCGTTCTGAGGATCCGATGGGCGGGCTCGTCGAATCCCCAGGACAGCCGCTATGCTATCAATGATTTCATTGATTGCATGAGGACAGTCCCATGGCCAGCCTTACCATTCGTAATCTAGATGACAGCATCAAGGAGCTCTTGCGCATCGAAGCCGCCCACAACGGGCACTCTATGGAAGAAGAAGCTCGTCTGATTTTGCGCAAGTCCTTGGTAACCGTCGGCAAAAGCCAAGGGCTGGGTAGCAGAATTCATGCGCGTTTTGCACAAGCAGGTGGCCTGGATCTGGACTTACCCGAGCGCAATACCCCCGTGAGGACGGTGGAGTTCGATGAATGATCGTACTCGATACCAATGTCCTGTCTGAATTGATGCGAGCTGCGCCTGCAGAAGCAGTGCTTCGCTGGATTGACAACCAAGCCGCTGAAGAGCTGTTCATCACCGCCATTACGATGTCGGAAATTCTTCACGGCATCGAGCGTTTGCCTGACGGGAAACGCAAGCACAGTCTACAAACTCACGCATTGGCGATGTTCGAAGACGACTTTGCTGACCGCATCCTGCCATTCGATGCAGGCGCGGCACTGCATTACTCGAAGCTAGTGACCACTCGCGAAAAATCTGGGAAACCTGTTGGGTTAGCTGACGCACAGATAGCCGCGATCTGTCGTGCGCGACAAACAAAGCTGGCAACAAGAAACGTTAAAGATTTCGAAGACACCGGGGTAAGTATCATCAACCCGTGGACCGCCTTATGAAGATCAAAGTGTGGAAGCTGGCTTGCCTGCGATAGCGGTGGATCAGGCAACACTTCATCAACTGACCCACCGCCATCGCGGGCAAGCCCGGCTCCCACACTAATCGGGGTGTACCAGCGCTCTTCGCAACGCTATAAATCCAATGTGGGAGCGGGCTTGCTCGCTCCCACATTGACCGAGTACTGCCTGCCGGTTACTCAGCGGTGGATGGCTTTTCCCACAGGTTGATCCCGCCTTCCTGGGCAAACCGGTCGATCTCCGCCAGTTCTTCTGCGCTGAAATGCAGGTTCTTCAACGCCCCAACGTTCTCGATGATCTGCTCTGGCCGGCTGGCACCGATTAGCGCACTGGTCACCCGTGGATCACGCAGCGTCCACGCCAAGGCCAATTGCGCCAGGCTCTGACCACGACGCTGGGCGATTTCGTTCAGCGCGCGCACGTGGGCAATGTTCGCTTCGGACAAGTGCTTGGCCTGCAACGAGCCGCCACCCGGGCGGTTTACCCGCGCGTCGGCCGGTACGCCGTTGAGGTATTTGTCGGTCAGCAAACCCTGGGCCAATGGCGTGAACGCAATCACCCCGGCACCGAGCTCTTCGGTGGTGTCCAGCAGGTCTTTTTCCACCCAGCGGTTGAGCAGGTTGTAGGCCGGCTGATGGATCAGCAGCGGCACTTTCCACTCTTTGAGCAGGGCGGCGATTTCGCGGGTTTTCACGCCGGAGTAGGACGAGATACCGATGTACAACGCCTTGCCCTGTTGCACGGCAGTGGCGAGGGCGCTGGCGGTTTCTTCCAGTGGGGTGTCGGCGTCGAAACGGTGGGAGTAGAAGATGTCCACGTAGTCGACGCCCAGGCGTTGCAGGCTCTGGTCCAGGCTCGCGAGGATGTATTTGCGCGAGCCGCCGCCCTGGCCGTAAGGGCCGGGCCACATGTCCCAACCGGCCTTGCTGGAGATGATCAGCTCATCGCGGTAGTGCTTGAAATCTTCGCGCAGCAAACGGCCGAAATTGATCTCGGCGCTGCCGTACGGCGGGCCGTAGTTGTTGGCCAGGTCGAAGTGGTTGATACCGAGGTCGAACGCGGTGCGCAGCAGGGCGCGCTGGGTGTCGATCGGGGTGCTGTCGCCAAAGTTGTGCCACAGCCCCAGGGACAGTGCAGGCAGCACCAATCCACTGCGGCCTACGCGGCGATACGGGATAGATTCATAGCGGTTTTCGGCAGCAATGTACGTCATCGAATCCTCTCTGGGCTTAGGGCAAATAAGGCCTGGGAATAACCTTATTCCCAGGCCTTTTAACCAGCTGAATCGCTTAAGTCTGCCCTTCCGTTTTACAGCAATTTCCTACCAGAGTGGAACGACGTAGCTGACATAAAAGCGGTTTTCATCCTGCACGGTGGCGCCGGTAATGTCCGGGCTGGCGTGGGCATTTTTCCAGGTCACACCGAGGCCTTTGAGGGTGCCGGTCGGCACTTGATAGGCCACCGCCACGTTGCGCTCCCATTCGCTGGTGGTGCCTTGTGCGGTGCGGATGTCATCGCCGTGGGCATAGGCCGCCGAGAAGGTCAGGCCGGGTACGCCGAGTTTGCCCAAGTCATATTTGTACTGCGCCAGCCAGGTGCGTTCGCCGGCGTGCTGGAATTTGTTCAACTGCATGTTGGTCAGTGCCGGCGTGTCGGCGCCTGAGCCAGGACCCTGGCGGTTGTCGCCGCTGTTCAGGCCGGAGTCGAGGTAGGGGAAATCGCTTTCGCCGCTGTTTTTCTGGATGCCCAGGCCGACGGTGTGGCCGTCCAGGCTGTAGCTCTCCAGCAGGCTGGCGGTGGTCTGGTTGATGCGCCCCTTGTTCACGCCGTCGCCGTAAAGGCCGCTGGCGGCGTAGTCTTTTTCACCGTCGGCGTTGCCGCCTACACCCAGGCTGCGGAACACGCGCACGTCGGTGTCCAGTGCGCCCACCGACAAGGCGTCATGGCGCTTGGCGCCCACGAAGAACTGCTGATAGTAATCCTCAAGGTTCGAATACCACAGGCTCACCGTGGTGTTCTGGATGCCGGTGTAGTCGGCGCCGCCGAACAGGAAGCGATCACTCTCTTTGGTGCCGCCCGCAGTGATCATGCCCTGGTCGCCGGTTTCGTTGCGGATCTTGGTCTTGAAGATATCGCCGCCGGTGAAGGTGAAATCGCTGAGGTCCTTGGACACCAGTTGCACACCGGTATTGGTTTGCTGGTACAGACGGCCGTCGGTGTTGGCCAGCACCGGGTTGTTGCCGTACAGCGTGCCCACGCGCAGCTCATCCTTGGCGAAGCGCATCTTGAACGTCGGGCTGAGCACGCCGAACTGGTCGGCGGATTTGCCGTTGTCCAGCGGGAACATGCTGCCGGGGTAGCGGCTCTGGTGATCCTTGTCGTTGAGGTCGCCACCGGAATCCAGTTTCAAGCCGTAGAACGCCTGCAAGTCGAGGCCAAAACCCACCGGCCCGTCGGTGTAACCGGACTTGAAGTTGAACTCGAAACCCTGGCCCCAATCACGAATGCTGTGGGCCTTGGCGTTGCTGTTCACCACATCGCGCCCCTGCTGGTTGAGATAGCGATTGAGCAGGGTCACGTCGGCGTGGCTGTCATCGATAAAATCGGCATGGGCGGACAGCATAAAGCTCGCCATGGCGGCACCCACCATAGGGCTCAATAACGTCTTCATTGGTACCGGTCTCCGTCACTGTTCTGAAATGAAAGCGTCAAACGCTTCACACAATTAGGCGGTGGACAGATGACAGTTGCGCGTCAAAACCGGCGTGCGACGGATGAAATTAAGTTTAAGAAAGCCCCGTAATTCATGGCCTTGCGCGGTTTTTTGTGGGAGCTGGCTTCACAAACCGGCTATCAGCGCACCAAATGCAAGAACTGCAAATGCCGCTCGTACTGATCAAGGATGTCGTTGATGATCTGCTCCTTGGTGTAGCCCACCAGATCATAGTCCTGGCTACCCTCGGCCAAGTGCACTTCCGCCCGGTAGTAGCGGCGGTTGTTGAGCTCTTTGGAACCCATGCCGCCACGGGCAAACGACGGCGTGAAGTAGCCACGCATCTGCACCTGGTAGATGAACGGATGTTCCTCACCATGGCCGATTTCCAGGCTGACACTGTCGTTGGCCGGGTCGGGCTGCGTCGTCACATTCAGGCCCTTCTCGACAAACACCGCCGTCACTTCTTCAATCGCCGGGCGCACCGTCGATTCAAGGAAACGGTACACCTCATCCCGCGACGGAAAGTGCACGGCCTGGCTCAGGCGCTGGCGCCAACCGCCACGGCCCCTGCGCGAGGCCGAGACCGGCGCCAGCGAATGCAGCTGCGCGATCTGCTTCTGGGATTCGAGGTAGAACGCCTTGTGCAGCCCCCACATCATCAACAGCAAGATCAGCGAGAACGGCAACGAGGTCAGCACCACGGCGGACTTCAGCGAGTCGATGCTGCCGGCAAACAGCAGCGCGCTGGTGACCAGCCCGGTCATCACGCCCCAGAACACCCGCAGCCATTTCGGCCCGTCTTCATCAGCGTTGCCGCCTTTGGACGACAGTGTGGACAGCACCACGGTGCCGGAGTCGGCCGAGGTGACGAAGAACACAAAGCTGATAAACACCGTGACCGCAATCACGGTCTTGCTCCACGGGTAGGTTTCCAGCAGCAGGTAGAGGCTCATCGACGGGTTGTCGATGGCCGACTGGCCAAGCGCGGCCATGCCGTGGTTAAGCACCTGGTCGATGGCGCTGTTGCCGAAAATCGACATCCACGCCAGGGTGAAACCCAGCGGGATCAGGAGCACGCCAAACACGAATTCGCGGATGGTCCGGCCACGGGAAATACGCGCGATAAACAGGCCCACGAACGGCGACCATGCAATCCACCAGGCCCAGTAGAACACCGTCCAACCGCCCAGCCAGTCGCTGGGTTTGTCGTAGGCGTACACGTCGAAACTCTTGGTCGGCAAGGCGCCCAGGTAGTCGCCGAGGTTCTGGATCAGGGTGTTGAGCAAATGCTGGGTGGGCCCGGCGAACAACACAAACAGCAGCAGCGCACAGGCCAGCAGCATGTTGATGTCGGACATCACCCGCACGCCCTTATCGACGCCGGCCACCGCGACAATAATCGCCGCGCCCATCATCAACGTGATCAGGCCGACCTGAATCCACTGTGTATGGGCAATGCCAAACAGGTAGTCCAGGCCCGAGTTGAGGTGCAGCACACCAAAGCCCATGTCGGCGCCCAGGCCGAACACCGTGGCGATGATGCCGAAGCCATCCACCGCGTAGCCGATGGGGCCGTTGATGCGCTTGCCGATCAGCGGGTACAGCGCCGAACGCAACGCCAGCGGCAGGTTATGCCGGTAGGCGAAATACGCCAGGGCCATGCCGACAAACGCGAACACGCCCCAGCCGTGCAGGCCCCAGTGCAGAAACAGGATCTGCATGGCCTGGCGCGCCGCATCGGCGTTCATCGGCGCGCCTTGCGGCGGTTGCACCAGGTGCGTCAGCGGCTCGGAGACGCAGAAGAAAAACAGCGTGATGCTGATCCCGGCGGCGAACAGCATGCCGGCCCAGGACAGGTAACTGAATTCGGGCTCGTCGTGGTCGGCACCGAGTTTTATCTTGCCGTAGCCCGATAACGCGGTGACCACCACGAAGACCAGATACAGGGTCATCGCCAGCATGTAGTACCAGCCGACCGTGTTGGCCGCCCAGTTTTGCGCGGCCAGCAGCCAGGCACCGGCCTGTTGTGGAATCGCGATGACAATCAAGCCGAACAGCAGGATGAAGGTGGCGGCAAAGTAGAAGACCGGCGCATTCATGCGCACCAGGCCGCTGGGTGGGGTGGACGATGCACTCATGAACGATGCACCCCGAGGGTGAGGGATGTGGCTGTAAAAAACGGACTCAGCAAAGGTAAGCCTCCTGTTGTGAGCGGGCAGCGAACCACCGGGTTTAACTTGAACGAGCATTCAAGTTAAACATGGATAGGCGGTTCGGGACTAATCGCAGGGCTGAGCGGTAGACAATTCCTACACTAGCCCAAGGATGGGTATGACGGGTGGCGCTAACAAAACGTTCAGCACAATTTTTTCGGAGTCTTCATACAACGCCGAGCAATATGTGCGGTTTTCCAACAGGCAGGCTCAACACAATCGCAGGACCCAGGCTCCTTCGAAAGGTCATCGCGCCATGTCTGAAACACCGATTCATTTTGACTTCATCCAGCAACGGCTACCGCGCTGGTTGCCAGGCACCTCGCCACAGCGCCTCAAGGCATTGGCGCAGCACTCCCCCGACATCCCCGAGTTACAGCGCCTTGCTCCCGCTGCGGTTCGGCGCTCGGCATTCAAACAAGCACTTGGCAGCCATTGGGCCAGCCAGGATGCGGTGGACAAGCGGCTCGCCACGCTCAACGACCTCAAGGCTTTCGCCGAGCCCTTGCTGAAAAATGCCCTGCGCGACTACGGCAATATCGACGTAATGAGCACCTCGATCCGCCTGTATGCCCCGGCCAAACTGCCGTGGTGGGCGATCAATGTGCGACCGGGGGTCAGCACGCGCACGACCACCCTACTGGAAGCCGCCCTGCACAATTTTTCCTCCGCTGAAACCTTCTCCGATTACGCATTCCTGGCGCCAGCGGATGCGCGGGGGCAGCGCGAGACGCTGGTCTTTGTCCACGCCACGACCGGCCAACCCCTGACCGCTGAAACCTTCAAGACCCTGTGCCGCAATCTGGATCTCGGCGCGCGCTACCGGCATCACCTCGCGATGGCACTGGGCTTCGATAACGCCTCGGTCGCCGTCACCCTGCGGCACACCCTCATCGCCAACCTGAAGGCCGGCCTGAACAGCGCGGCACACATGGCGCGGGCCCGAAAAGACATCGCCGAAGACAGCCACACTCTCATCCAGACCCTGCTGCGAAGGGAAGGCCCGCTGCGACTGGCTGGACAAACCGTCGACTTCTACACCCTCGACCTCCTGGGCACGCGCCTGACCGGCATCCTGATAATCGCCCCCACACAGTTGGACGCGCGGCCCAACCGGATTCTGGTCTACATCCCCGAAGACCCCGCCCACCCCTTGAAGGAATACCCGTCCTCCCAAGCCTTCATCAAAGAACTCACCGGCCAATTGCGCGACAACACACCGCCAGCGGATTCATCACGCCCCAGCTACCAACAGTTTTTCAGCCAGTTCGTGGCCCACACGGAACGCGGGCGTTTCTTCGACCAGCTCAACACACTGCTCGCCACCGTGCGCTGGCATGCCAAAACACCCGGAGACAGCCGCCCCAGCTGGCGCCCAGACCCGGTGGAGGCACCCAACCTGCAATTTCGCACCCAAGCCATCCGCGACGACACGCAAAACCGTATCAATGACCCCGACCAGAACAACCTCTGGCACTACCTCTACCGGGTCAAGCTGAACCAGTTAGTCAACGACGCGCGGGAAATCGCCATCAGCACCGAGTACGCCGACCGCATGGCACGCTGGGCCTGGTGGGACAACCTGGAAAAAATGCTCGCGGATATCTTCAACGCTGCGCTGCTGGTGGCCACGCCATTTGTGCCCGTGCTGGGCGAGTTGATGCTGGCCTACACCGCCTACCAGATGCTGGATGATGTGTTCGAAGGCATCGTCGATTGGACCGAAGGGTTGCAGCGCGAAGGCTGGGAGCACCTGCTGGCGGTGGCCGACAACGTGCTGCAACTCGCGCTGTTCCACGTCGGCAGCGGCATCGCCGAGATCGCCAAGGTGAAGCTGTCGCCGTTTGTCGAACGCCTGCAACCGGTACAAACACCCCTCGGTGAAACGCGCTTATGGAACCCGGACCTCACGCCCTACCAGCAAATCAATCTGCGCTTGCCCCGCGGGCATATGCCCGCAGAAAACGGTCTGCACCAGCATCGGGGCAAACAGATTGCCAAGGTGGAAAACCAGCGCTATGAAGTACGCCAAGACCCCATCACCCAAGCGTTCCACCTCGCCCATCCCAAACGCGCCGACGCCTACCGGCCGCCAGCCATGCTCAACGGCAGCGGCGCTTGCGTGTTTGCCGGCGAACAACCGCGAACCTGGAACAATGGCCGCCTGCTACGGCGCCTGGGGCCGCAGACACACGGCCTCAGCGCCGGTGAGCTGGCGCAGGTGCGGCTGATCAGCGGTGTGGAGTTCGGCGCGCTGCGCCATATGTACCTCACCAACGAGCCGACGCCGCCCTTGCTGGCCGACACACTCAAGCGTTTCAACTGTGACAAACAGATCAGCAACACTGTGGACACGATCCGCACCGGCCTGCCCCTGGACCCGGCGGCCGACTGGTTCGAGCAAATGATCACCGAACTGGACGGCTGGCCCCGCGACAAGGCCTTGCTGGTGTATCCACGCAGTGACTTGAGCGGCGAGCCCCGCCGATATGGCCATGCCAAGGCGCAAGGCCCTGATGCCTTAAGCCTGAGCATCCATGAGGTGATGTCGGGCCGGTTGGCGGAAAAAGTCGTGGCCTTCCTGGATGACCTGCAACTGGCCCGGCTGCTCGGCAGGCAGCTGCCGGCGGAGGAACGCGTACAAGCGCTGCGCGAGCGCCTGGCGGAGTACGTGGAACAGCAGAGCGACACCCTCGCGCGCGACGTCTACGCCCGCCAGGAAACCAGCGACGACCCGCGCATCCAGTTGCTGCGCAGCCATTACCCCGACCTCCCCCTGAGCATCGCCCAGCGCCTGGTGCGTCATACCCGTCGGCGTGATCTGCGGGTGATGGACGAAGCGCACCGCCTGCCGCTGGAGGTGAAAAACCAGGCCCGCGAGCTGGATTTCGAAGCCGCCAGTTCGCGCATGTTCGAGCAGATTTTCTATGGCAAGACTCCGTCGGCGAGCACCGAAAACCTGGCACTCAATACCCTCAGGATCTACTCCGACGGGCTGGCGAATCTGCGCATCGAGGTGCGTGAACGCACCTACTGGGGCGAACTGCGCACCCAAGTCGGTGCCGAGGACGCCGCCGACATCAGGGTCCTGGTGCGCAACCGCAAAGGCCTGTACCGGGTGTTCGACCCCCAGGGCAAACTGATCCACGGCGCCACGGACTTCTACAGCGCAGTATTCCAGGCGCTGCCCGCCGAAAAACCCTTCGCCGACGGCGACAAGCTGCGCACATGGCTGATCGCAAAAAATGCGGCCCCCGCCACACGCCGGCTGGCCCTGAGCGAACCGCCGATCCCCGCTCGGGCGCGCACCGAAACGCTGACGCTGCTGGGCGGCGGCAACAGCAGCAGCCTGCGCGAGGTCGAGGTCACGCCCGTGACACTGCGCGGGCGCGTCAAGCATTGGCTGCCGCAGATGTCCGAGCAAGGCGTGAAGCACTTTGCACTCCACGCCGAAACGCCAGAGGGGCTGGCGCAACTGGAGCATGTGGAGCGTGAAGGCAAAGCCCTTGAGCGCGCGCTGGACGCCTATGTAGGCGCGCCCACCCCGTGGCCTGCGCAAAGCCGCCTGGAAGCCGTCACACGTAGCGTCAGGACGCGGCTGGCAGGCAAACTCAAAGAGGCCTGGCGTGACAGCTACACGAAGCTGCACGACAAATACGGGCCCGCCGATAAAAATGTCGTCCTGGATTTGAGTGAAGTGGAGTGGTCCCACGAACTGCCGATGTTGCCCATCGAGATGACACACGTCACACACCTCTACATGAAGGACTGCGCCTTCACCTCAGAGCACAGCGAATTCCTGCAACGTTTTCCCAACCTCAAAGAGCTTGATCTGTCGAGCAACCATCTGGACAAGCTGCCCGAACCGATTGCCGCGATGCGCCGGCTGCGGGCGATTGATCTGAGTGGCAATCAGATTGTCCTGGATGATGCTGCCGTGGCGCAGTTGCGGCAGTTATCGCGGCTACGCCTGATCTACCTGGCGGAAAACCCGCTGGGCCGGGCGCCAGATATCAGCAAGATGCCTGAACTGGATGAGCTGGATCTGTCTCGCACCGGCATCAGCGACTGGCCGGTCGGGCTGTTTGCGCAGGAACGCGGCGCGCTGTTTCACCTGCACCTTTCAGGCAATCCCATCACCACGATTCCAGCGGTCACCCAGGGCTCTGAAGAGGCATTCATCGTGGTGTATGCGCGACTGGACCGCGCCACCTTGAGCGCAGAAGCCCGGGACCTTTGGGACGAACATAAAATCGCACTCGGGCTTGACCCTTATCGCACCTACCCGCCCAAAGGCGAATCCGACTTCTGGACAGCCGACCTGGACGACGACAACCAAAAGCACTTCGACACTATCTGGGCAGAACTGGAAGACGAACATGGCTCACAAGGCTTTTTCGAAGTCATCAAGAAACTCGAACCCCCGGAGTTTTTCGAAGACCCGGCCGACGAGGTGCGTTATGAACGCAACCGCCAGATCCTGAGATCCCAGGTGCGCTACATGCTGTCGAGCATGCACAACGACGCGCAAGTGCGTCAGGTGTTGTTCCGCCTCTCCAGTTTCCCCGGCCTGTGCCCCGACGCCGGCAGCCAGATCTTCACCGAGATGGGCATCCAGGTCACCGCCCACCAGGCACGGCTTTACAGCCGCACGCCGGCCGAGGGTGAAGACCGTCTCGTCAAGCTGGCCAGGGGTGCCGCGCGCCTCAAACTTTTGAACGACGTGGTCCGCGCCGACATCGCCGACCGCCTCAAACCGCTCGACCAGGGCGGCAAGGGCTTGCGGCTGACCAGCCACGTGGTCGATGGCCAGCCTGGCAGCGTGGACGAAGTGGGCATCTACCTGGCCTATCAGACGCGCCTGTCGAACCGCCTCGAACTGCCTTGGGTCAGTGACAACATGGTGTATCGCGACACTGCCAATGTGCCAAAAGCCTCCATCGCCCGGGCCTACATGGCGGTAGACACCCTGAGCGAGGGCGATGGGCTGGTGAACCAGATGTTGCTGGAGCCGTACTGGGAGGCGTTCCTCAAGGAGCGTTACGCCCAGGACTACCAGGCCAACGAAGAAAGCAACGACCAACAGTTCATCCTGCTCGACCAACTGCAAAGCGAGCAGCAAGCGTATGCCCAGGCTGCTGACGAAGCGCAAAAAGCGCTGCTGCTTGCGTCAATCAAAAGCCTGGTGGAACAGCTGCAAATCGAGGATCGCGTGGTGCCCGACCAGGTCATGTCCGACGTGTTGTACGACCAACTCTTCAACGACCTGGCGGAGCGTCGCAAGGAGTGGCTGCGCGAGCAGACGCGCCTGTCACTGGCGCGGCTGGATGAGTGACGGGCTTACTTTTGCGTACCGTCATCGTGCTGCAAGTTGGCCTGGGTGATATTCGCCCCGCTCGGTACGCTGCGGGTCAGCCACACGTTGCCGCCGATGGTCGAGCCCTTGCCGATGGTGATGCGCCCCAGGATCGTCGCCCCGGCGTAGATCACCACGTCATCCTCGACAATCGGGTGGCGTGGATGGCCTTTTTGCAACTGCCCGTCTTCATCCGCCGGGAAGCGTTTGGCGCCTAGGGTCACAGCCTGGTAGATACGCACGCGCTCGCCGATGATCGCGGTTTCGCCGATGACCACGCCGGTCCCGTGGTCGATAAAAAAGCTCGGGCCAATCTGCGCGCCGGGATGGATGTCGATGCCAGTGGCCGAATGGGCGATTTCCGCACTGATGCGCGCCAACAGCGGCAACCCAGCGCGGTACAGGTGATGCGCCAGGCGATGGTGAATCACCGCAAAGATGCCGGGGTAGCACAGCAGCACTTCGTCCACGCTGCGCGCGGCCGGGTCGCCGTGGTAGGCGGCCAGCACGTCGGTGTCCAGCAGGCTGCGCAGGGACGGCAAGGCCAGGGCAAAGTCCTGGATCAGGCGGATGGCATGGGCGTCTACCGCGCTGTCATCCTGGCCGCTTTGGCGGGCGGCGTAACGCAGTTCCAGGCGGGCCTGGGCCAGCAGGGCATTGAGCGCCACGTCGAGGGTATGGCCGACGTAGAAGTCTTCACTTTCCTCGCGCAAGTCCACCGGCCCCAGGCGCATCGGGAACAGCGCGCCGCACAGTGATTCAAGGATCTGCGCCACCGCTTCGCGCGACGGCAACTCGCGCCCGCCATGCTCGCCGCTCAGGCGGCCATTGCGCGTTCGCCACTGGTCCCGGGCGCCGCGCAACTGGCTGACGATGGTCTGTAACTGCCAATGACTGGAACGCTCACTCACGGTATTCACTCCTGACGAAATGGCCATCACTTTACGGTATGCAGGCGGGCCGCCCTTAAGAACCAATGGTGTGATGCTAAGAACCATCGAGCATAAGCAGATTGGCGGTTGCCCGATGAAAAGTGCCTGCCTATAGTCGCCCCATCACTTAGCCACCGTGCGCAGTCATGATCAAACAACAGCTCGACCGCTTTAACCGCCTGGAACTGCTGGGCGGCGCCACCGCCCTGGAAAAACTCGAACGGCTGTCGGCCTGGCTGGGCCGCGACATCTACGTCAAGCGCGATGACACCACGCCCCTGGCGATGGGCGGCAACAAGCTGCGCAAGCTCGAATACCTCGCCGCCGATGCCATCGCCCAAGGCGCCGACACCCTGGTGACGGCCGGCGCGATCCAGTCCAATCACGTGCGCCAGACCGCTGCACTGGCCGCCAAGCTCGGCCTCGGTTGCGTCGCCCTGCTGGAAAACCCCACCGGCACCGAAGACCCCAACTACCTGGGCAACGGCAACCGCCTGTTGCTGGAGTTGTTCGACGCCAAGGTCGAGCTGGTCGAAAACCTCGACAACGCCGACGAGCAACTGCACGCCCTCGCCGAGCGCCTGCGCAGCAACGGCAAGAAGCCGTACCTGGTGCCCATCGGCGGCTCCAACGCCCTCGGCGCCCTCGGTTACGTGCGCGCCGGCCTGGAGCTGGCCGCGCAGATCGAAGACAGCGGGATCGAATTCGCCGCCGTGGTCCTGGCCTCCGGCAGCGCCGGCACCCACAGCGGCCTGGCCCTGGCCTTGAGCGAAACGTTGCCGGATTTGCCGGTGATTGGCGTCACCGTCTCGCGCACCGACGAAGCCCAGCGCCCGAAAGTCGAAGGCCTGGCCGAACGCACCGCCGAGCTGCTCGGCGTGGCGATTCCCGAGGCGTTCAAGGTGATCCTCTGGGACGAATACTTCGGCCCGCGCTATGGCGAGCCGAATGCCGGCACCCTGGCGGCGATCAAGCTGCTGGCCAGCCAGGAAGGCTTGCTGCTGGACCCGGTCTACACTGGCAAGGCCATGGCCGGGTTGTTGGATGGTATCGGGCGTCAGCGGTTTGAGGATGGGCCGATCATTTTCCTGCATACCGGTGGGGCGCCGGCGTTGTTTGCCTATGGCGCCGCATTTAGCTGAAGGAACAGGGATCAACATGTGGGAGCTGGCTTGTCGGGCCGCCGCATCGCTGCGATAGCGGCGGGTCAGCTTGCTCATCTGTAACTGATAGACCGCCATCGCAGGCAAGCCAGCTCCCACATTAGATCGCCTCATATTCTTTAATGGAATATGAAATTAGTTTTATATTATTTTCAAGTCTTAAAAACCGGCTTTATCATCGCGCCGTAGGCGAAGACGCGCTACGCGCTTTAAGGCAGGATACGACTACTGCGTCACCTGCTTCGCTCATCACAAAAACACAGGGGCTCTTCATGACTATTTCCGTATTCCGTCGCACGTTGCTGGTGGGCACTTTGGGCCTGGCACTCGGCGCTGGCCTGATCGGCCAAGCCGTTGCCGGCGAACAGCTGGACAACATCAAAAAAGCCGGCGAAATCAAGATCGGCCTGGAAGGCACCTACCCACCGTTCAGCTTTGTCGATGAAAGCGGCAAGCTCAGCGGCTTCGAAGTAGAGCTGTCCGAAGCCCTGGCCAAGGAGCTGGGCGTCAAGGTCAAGCTGCAAGCCACACCGTGGGACGGCATCCTCGCCGCCCTGGAATCCAAGCGCCTGGACGCTGTGGTCAACCAAGTGACCATCTCTGAAGAGCGCAAGAAGAAGTACGACTTCTCCAAGCCGTACACCGTTTCCGGCATTCAAGCGCTGACCCTGGCGAAAAACGTCGACACCATCAAGACCGCCGACGACCTGGCCGGCAAGAAAGTCGGTGTGGGCCTGGGCACCAACTACGAACAATGGCTCAAGGACAACCAGCCTAAAGCCATCATCAAGACTTACAACGACGACCCAACCAAGTTCCAGGACCTGCGCATCGGCCGCACCGACGCCATCCTGATCGACCGTCTGGCCGCCCTCGAATATGCCAAGAAAGCCACCGACACCGCCGCTGCCGGCGCTGCGTTCTCGCGCCAGGAAGCCGGTGTTGCCCTGCGCAAAGGCGAGCCTGAACTGCTCGACGCGGTGAACAAGGCCCTCGACAAGCTGCGCGCCGACGGCACCTTGAAGAAGCTGTCCGAGAAGTACTTCGCCGCTGACGTCACTCAATAATGGAAGCAGGTTTCCAACTCGCGCTGGACTCCGCGCCCTTTCTGCTCAAGGGCGCGTATTACACGGTGATTCTCAGCCTCGGCGGGATGTTCTTCGGTTTGCTGCTGGGCTTCGGCCTGGCCTTGATGCGTTTATCGCGCTTCAAGCTGTTGAGCTGGACCGCCCGAGTCTACGTGTCGTTCTTTCGCGGCACGCCCTTGCTGGTGCAGCTGTTTTTGATCTACTACGGCTTGCCGCAAGTGGGCATCGAGCTGGATCCGATCCCGGCCGCCATGATCGGCTTCTCGCTGAACATGGCCGCCTACGCCTGTGAAATCCTGCGCGCCGCCATCGCCTCCATCGAGCGCGGCCAGTGGGAAGCCGCGGCCAGTATCGGCATGACCCGCGCGCAAACCCTGCGCCGGGCCATCCTGCCGCAGGCCATGCGCACCGCATTGCCGCCACTGGGCAACAGCTTTATTTCGCTGGTCAAGGACACGGCGCTGGCCGCCACCATCCAGGTGCCCGAGCTGTTCCGCCAAGCGCAACTGGTCTCGGCACGCACCTTTGAAATCTTCACCATGTACCTGTCCGCCGCCCTGATCTACTGGATTCTGGCGAGCATCCTGGCGCATTTGCAAAATCGTCTGGAAGACCGGGTCAACCGGCATGACCTGGAGTCTTGATCGATGATCGTGGTTGAACAACTGACCAAACAATTCAAGGGCCAGGTGGTGCTCAACGGCATCGACCTGGAGGTCAAGGAAGGCGAAGTCATCGCCATCATCGGCCCCAGCGGTTCCGGCAAGACCACCTTTCTGCGCTGCCTGAATTTCCTCGAACAACCCACCAGCGGCCGGATCAAGGTGGGTGACATCGAGATCGACACCAGCAGGCCGATCAACCAGCAACAAGGCCTGGTGCGGCGCTTGCGCCAGCACGTGGGTTTTGTGTTTCAGAACTTCAACCTGTTCCCCCACCGCACCGCGCTGGAAAACGTCATCGAAGGCCCGATCGTGGTCAAGAAGATGCCACGCGAAGCGGCGACCGCCCTCGGGCGCAAGCTGCTGGAACGGGTCGGCTTGGCGGGCAAGGAAGACGCCTACCCGCGACGCCTCTCGGGCGGCCAGCAACAGCGCGTGGCGATTGCCCGGGCGCTGGCCATGGAGCCGGAAGTGATCCTGTTCGACGAACCCACCTCGGCCCTCGACCCGGAACTGGTTGGCGAAGTGCTGGCGACCATCCGCAGCCTGGCCGAAGAAAACCGCACCATGGTCATCGTCACCCACGAGATGAGCTTTGCGCGGGACGTGGCCAACCGGGTGATCTTTTTCGACAAGGGCGTGATCGTCGAGCAAGGCGAAGCCAAGGCGTTGTTTGCCAACCCCAAGGAAGAACGCACAAAGCAGTTCCTGAGCAAATTCCTCGCGCACTGACCCCCCTTCGCAAGTGAGCTTCAATGTGGCGAGGGAGCTTGCTCCCGCTGGGCTGCGAAGCGGCCCCAAGATTTTTGGGAGCGCTGCGCACTCCAGCGGGAGCAAGCTCCCTCGCCACAGCTGTTCCTACACAAAGTCCTCGCAACAACAGGTAAACCGTCGCTACATCCCCACCTGAATCTCCCCGCGCCAGTCAGACCCTTCTGAATCTCCCCCAACCCGCCGTTTAGCCCTTTGCCGCCATTGACGCCTCTCGGCCAACCCTCTTATCTAGCGCCCTGAGGATTGGATCCTATCCCGGCTACTCACTGAATCGTTCTTTCCAGCCCCTGCCCGCACCCGCGCAAAGGGCCGGAACGATTGCTGCTGGCTGCATCAAGGAGATTACTTATGACGCACACCCTGCTCACCGCGCCGACCCTGCCACAGGCCCTGCGAAACGGCATCAACGCCTTGGCTGCCGCACAACTGCAGGTCGATATCGCACCCTATCCCCACATGGATGAAGGCGACCTGATCGAGCTGTTCTGGAACAACTGCTTTGCCGCCTCGCGCCGGGTGACCGCCTGCAAGGTCGGCACACCCACGCACCTGCGTGTGCCGGAAAGCTTTGTGCAGGATGGCCCGGCCCAGGTGCATTATCAGGTCATGCAAGTCGGCCACGCCGCCGCACGCTCGGCCGTGACACGGGTGCGGGTGAAGACCAACTACCCGGGCGGTCAGCCCTCTGCCCTGTACTGCGACGAAAACCTGAACCTCGCCCCCGCCAGCCTGCCCGAGACCATTCGCCGCTACGGCGTCAACGCCAACCAGGTGCGGCGCGGCGTCCCCCTGACGATCGAGCCCTACCTGAACATGACCCGCGGCGACGCCATCACCCTGCGCTGGGGCGATGTGCGCCTGGACCTGCCGAAGATCCAGGCCAGGGACATCGGCCTGCCTGTGCGGGTGTGGGTGCCTTCGGCGGTGATTGTCGAAGCCGGCGACGACAGCCGCCTGGAGGTCACGTACTGCATCCTCGATCATGTCGGCAACAATTCACGCTGGGCACCAACACGCACTTTGCGCATCGCCGCCGGGGTGCCGACCCGCCCGGCCGGGACGGCGCTGATCTATCAGCCGCGCCCCATCGGCTCGCCCTGCGAACCTGGGTGACGGACCTTCTATGCTTATTCCAAAAATCACGTTTATTTAAATATTTAACACGCTTAGGGTATATGCACCGGACCACCGGACATCTTTGATTTTTCTGTTTTCATTTCATTGAATGCGAGGTCGGTATGGTCAGAATTACCCCGGTGCACAACGCCAGGGCATTACGTGCAGCCAAGGAGCGGCGCTGATGTCTAACTTGGCTCAAACACCCCCCCAGAGTGATCTGGACGTCGCCCCCCTGCTGTTGCCAGCCACCGTGCTGCGCAACGACGCAGAGGCGCTGAACGCTGCCCATGCGTTGGCCCAGGCCGCACGCCTGCAAGCCGCCCAGCGCGATCAGCAACGCAAACTGCCATGGGCACAGCTCGAACAGTTCACCCGCAGTGGCCTGGGCAGCATTTCCATTCCCCGTGAATACGGCGGCCCGCAGGTGTCCTTCGTGACCCTGGCCGACGTATTCGCCATCATCAGCGCGGCCGACCCGGCCCTCGGCCAGATCCCGCAGAACCATTTCGGCATTCTGCACCTGGTGCAGGGCGCGGCCACCGAACGCCAGAAAAAGCAGTTGTTCCAGAGCGTCCTCGACGGCTGGCGCATCGGCAATGGCGGCCCGGAACGCGGCACCAAGAACACCCTGGAACTTAAGGCGCGCATCACCGCCAAGGGCGACGGCTATGTAATCAGCGGCCAGAAGTTCTACTCCACCGGCGCGCTGTTCGCCCACTGGGTGGCGGTCAAGGCGCTCAACGACGACGGCAAGCAGGTCATGGCGTTTGTGCGCCGTGGCACTGAAGGGCTGCGCATCGTTGACGATTGGTCGGGCTTCGGCCAGCGCACCACCGCCAGCGGCACGGTATTGCTGGACCAGGTACCGGTGGACGCCGAGCTGGTGGTAGAAAACTGGCGCATCGGCGAAACCCCGAACATCCAGGGCGCCGTCTCGCAGCTGATCCAGGCCGCCATCGACGCCGGCATCGCCCGTGGCGCCCTCGACGACACCATCGCCTTCGTCCGCGAACGCTCGCGCCCGTGGATCGACGCCAAGGTCGAACGCGCCAGCGATGACCTGTATGTGATCGCCGACATCGGCAAGCTGAAGATCGAACTGCACGCCGCCGAAGCGCTGCTGCGCAAGGCCGGCCAAGTGCTGGACCAGGTCAGCGCCGCGCCAATCACCGCGCAATCCGCCGCCCGTGCCTCGATTGCCGTGGCCGAAGCGAAAGTGCTGACCACCGAAGTGTCGCTGCTGGTCAGCGAAAAGCTCTTCGAACTGGCCGGCAGCCGCGCCACCCTCGCCGAGTTCAACCTCGACCGCCACTGGCGCAACGCCCGGGTGCACACCCTGCACGACCCGGTGCGCTGGAAGTATCACGCCATCGGCGCCTACCGATTGAACGGCACGTTGCCGGCTCGTCACTCCTGGATTTAACCGACCAGAACACTTCCTCTACAAGCTTCTGGAGCACATATGACTTTCTCTGCAAACGTCGCGGTTATCACCAGCGATGAACAAGCCCTTGTTGTCGCCAGCGACCTGGCCGAAGACTTCCGCCGCGACAGCGCCCAGCGCGACCGCGAACGCCGCCTGCCCTTGCCCGAACTGGACGTGTTTTCCCGCTCCGGGCTGTGGGGCATCAGCGTGCCAAAAGAGTACGGCGGCGCAGGCGTATCCAACGTCACCCTGGCCAAGGTCATCGCGCTGATTGCCCAGGCGGATGCTTCCCTGGGCCAGATCCCACAAAACCATTTCTACGCCCTCGAAGTGCTGCGCGTGAACGGCACGCCAGCGCAGCAACAACGCCTGTACGCCGAGGTATTGGCCGGCCAGCGTTTCGGCAACGCCCTGGCCGAACTGGGCACCAAGACCGCCCACGACCGCGTCACCTCGATCACCCGCGACGGCGATGGTTTTCGCATCAGCGGCCGCAAGTTCTATTCCACCGGCGCGATCTACGCCCAACGCATCCCCACTTCGGTGGTAGACGAACACGGCGTGCAGCAACTGGCCTTCGTCCCGCGTGACAGCGACGGCCTGACAGTGATCGACGACTGGAGCGGCTTCGGCCAACGCACCACCGGCAGCGGTTCGGTGGTGTTCGACAACGTGTGGGTCGCCGCCGCCGACGTGATCCCGTTCCAGAGCGCCTTCGAACGCCCGACCACCGTCGGCCCGCTGGCGCAGATCCTGCACGCCGCCATCGACACCGGCATCGCCCGCGCCGCCTTTGAGGATGCGCTGCACTTCGTGCGCACCAAGACCCGCCCGTGGATCGATTCCGGCAACGACAAAGCCAGCGAAGACCCGTTGACCCTGAAAAGCTTCGGCCACCTGAGCATCCGTCTGCACGCCGCCGAGGCTTTACTTGAGCGCGCCGGTGAATTCCTCGACCGCGCCCAGGCCGACAGCACCGCCGACACCGTCGCCGCCGCCTCGATTGCGGTAGCCGAAGTGCGCGCCTTGAGCACCGAGATTTCCCTGGCCGCTGGCAGCACGCTGTTTGAACTGGCCGGCAGCCAGGCGACCCTGGCCGAACACGGCCTCGACCGCCACTGGCGCAACGCCCGCGTGCACACCCTGCACGACCCGGTGCGCTGGAAGTACCACGCGGTGGGCAATTACTACCTCAACGATGCAAACCCGCCGCTGCGGGGGACCATCTGATGGCCAAGAAAAAAATCCTGCTCAATGCCTTCAACATGAACTGCATCGGGCATATCAACCACGGTATGTGGACGCACCCACGGGACACGTCCACCCAGTACAAGACCATCGAATACTGGACCGAGCTGGCGCAAATCCTCGAGCGCGGGCTGTTCGACGGGCTGTTCATCGCCGATATCGTCGGCGTGTACGACGTCTACCAAAACTCCATCGACGTACCGCTCAAAGAGTCGATCCAACTGCCGGTAAATGACCCGTTGCTGTTGGTCTCGGCGATGGCGGCGGTGACGAAAAACCTCGGCTTCGGCCTCACCGCCAACCTCACCTACGAGCCGCCGTACCTGTTCGCGCGGCGCATGTCCACGCTGGACCACCTGAGCCGTGGCCGCGTCGGCTGGAACATCGTCACCGGCTACCTCGACAGCGCCGCCAAGGCCATGGGCCTCACCGAGCAAGTCGAGCACGACCGCCGCTACGACCAGGCCGACGAGTACCTGGAGGTGCTCTACAAACTCTGGGAAGGCAGCTGGGAAGACGACGCCGTGCTCAACGACGCGCAGGCGCGGGTGTATGCCCAGCCGGGCAAGGTGCACAAGGTCGAGCACCACGGCGAGTTCTATCAGGTGGAGGGTTATCACCTGTGCGAGCCGTCGCCGCAGCGTACGCCGGTGCTGTTCCAGGCCGGCAGTTCGGATCGCGGTTTGCTGTTCGCCGGGCGGCATGCCGAGTGCGTGTTTATCAGTGGGCAAAACAAGGCCGCGACCAAGATCCAGGTGGACAAGGTGCGCGCCAGCGCCGTCGAAGCTGGGCGCAACCCGGATGACATCAAGGTGTTCATGGGCCTCAACGTCATCGTCGGCGCCACCGAAGAGGCGGCCTGGGCCAAGCACGCCGAGTACCTCAGCTATGCCAGCGCGGAAGCCGGCGTGGCGCACTTCTCGGCGTCCACGGCGATTGATTTCTCGCAATACGAACTGGATGAACCGATCCAGTACGTGAAGAGCAACGCGATCCAGTCGGCCACCAAGAACCTGCAAAACAACGACTGGACCCGACGCAAATTGCTGGAGCAACACGCGCTGGGCGGGCGCTATATCACCCTGGTGGGCTCGCCCGAGCAGGTGGCGGATGAATTGGAGTCGTGGATCAGCGAGACCGGGTTGGATGGGTTCAACCTGACGCGCATTGTCACGCCGGAAAGCTATGTGGATTTCATTGAACTGGTGGTGCCGGAGTTGCAGAAGCGTGGGTCGTACAAGACCGCTTATGAGACTGGAACACTAAGGGAAAAAGTTTTCCACAACACCGCGCGCCTGCCTGAGCAACACACCGGATCTACCTACCGACACTGAATTAAAAATGTGAACAGCTCCCACAGGGGATCTCCATTGTTTGTATCACTACCTTATGACTGGAAAACCATTATGAAAAAAACACTGCTCGCCCACCCAGTCAAAGCACTGGCCCTGGCCCTTGGCCTGTTCAGCTCGGCGGTGTTCGCCAACGACGCGCCGCTGAAAGTCGGCACCACCGCCGCCTTCGCCATCCCCCTGGAAGCCGCCGTGGCCGAAGCCGGCAAGCAAGGCCTGAAAGTCGAGCTGGTGGAGTTCACCGACTGGATCGCGCCCAACGTCAGCCTGGCCGCCGGCGACATCGACGTGAACTACTTCCAGCACATCCCGTTCCTGGAAAACGCCAAGGCCGCCGCCGGTTTTGACCTGGTGCCGTACGCGCCGGGGATCATCAACAACGTCGGCCTGTACTCGAAGAAATTCAAAAGCATCAACGACCTGCCCCAAGGCGCCAGCGTGGCCATCGCCAACGACCCGATCAACAGCGGGCGCGGCCTGCAATTGCTGGCCAAGGCGGGGCTGATCACCCTCAAGCCGGGCGTGGGCTACAAGGCCACCGAAGAAGACATCGTCAGCAACCCGAAGAAGATCAAGATCCTGCAAGTCGAGGCCGTGCAACTGGTGCGCGCCTATGACGACGCCGATCTGGTGCAGGGCTACCCGGCCTATATCCGCCTGTCCAAGACCTTCGATGCCGAGTCGGCGCTGCTGTTCGACGGCCTCGACCACCCGGAATACGTGATCCAGTTCGTCACCCAGCCCAAGGGCACCACCGACCCGCGCGTGATCAAGTTCGTCGATATCTACCAGCACTCGCCGGTGGTGCGCGCTGCGTTGGACAAGTCCCTGGGCAAGCTCTACCAAGTCGGCTGGGAAACTAAAAAATGACCGCCGCCCACTCCCAACTGCGCGACCTGGGCACACCGCCCAGGGACGCCGAGCAGACCGAACTGCACCCGGACCTTAACCGCGCCCATGTGCGCTTTATCAACCTGGGCAAGAGCTACGACGGCAAGGTGCATGCCCTGCAAGGCATCGACCTGGCGATCCAGCGCGGTGAGGTGTTCGGCATCATCGGCCGCAGCGGCGCCGGCAAATCCTCGTTGATCCGCACCATCAACCGCCTGGAACAACCCAGCAGCGGGCGGGTGCTGATCGATCAGGTGGACATCGGCGACTACGACGAAGACCGCCTGGTGGCGCTGCGTCGGCGTATCGGCATGATCTTCCAGCACTTCAATTTGATGTCGGCCAAGACCGTGTGGCAGAACGTCGAGCTGCCACTGAAAGTGGCCGGCGTGCCCAAGCTCCAACGCGAACAGAAGGTGCGCGAGCTGCTGGATTTGGTGGGCTTGCAGGACAAGCACAAGTCCTACCCGGCGCAGTTGTCCGGCGGGCAGAAACAGCGCGTGGGCATCGCCCGCTCGCTGGTGCACGACCCCGAGATTTTGCTGTGCGACGAGGCCACCTCGGCCCTCGACCCGGAGACCACCCAGTCGATCCTCGGCCTGCTGCGCGAGATCAACCGGCGCCTGGGCCTGACCATCGTGCTGATCACCCACGAGATGGCGGTGATCCGCGAGATCTGCGACCGCGTGGTGGTGCTGGAGCACGGCCACATCGTCGAGCAAGGCCCGGTGTGGCAGGTGTTTGGCGACCCGCAACATGAAGTCAGCAAAACCCTCCTGGCGCCGCTGCAACACGGCTTGCCGGAGGAACTGCTAAGCCGTCTGCAGGCCACTTCGACGTCGGCCGACGCGGCCGTGGTGCTGCGCTTGCAGTTCACCGGCAGTGATGCCGACGAGCCGGACCTGGCCGCGCTGTTCAGCGCCCTCGGCGGGCGTGTGCGCTTGCTGCAAGGCGGTGTGGAACGCATCCAGGGCCATGCCTTGGGGCAATTGCTGCTGGCGGTGAGTGGTTCGCCTCACAGCGCCGATGAATTGCGCAAGCGCGCCGGCAATTGGGCACAACAGGCGGAGGTGCTGGGCTATGTGGTTTGATCGTTTATTGCAGGGCGCCATCGACACCTTGTTGATGGTCGGCGTGTCATCGCTGATCGCGTTGCTGGTGGGGATTCCGCTGGCGGTGTTTTTGGTGACCAGCGACAAGGGCGGCATCTACCAGGCACCGGCGTTGAACCGCGTGCTGGGGGCGTTCGTCAATCTGTTCCGCTCGATTCCGTTCTTGATCCTGATGGTGGCGTTGATCCCGTTCACCCGGCTGATCGTCGGCACCACCTATGGCGTGTGGGCCGCGGTGGTACCGCTGACCATCGCCGCCACGCCGTTCTTTGCGCGGATTGCCGAGGTGAGCTTGCGCGAGGTCGATCATGGCTTGATCGAAGCCGCCCAGGCCATGGGCTGCCGGCGCTGGCACATCATCTGGCACGTGCTGTTGCCGGAAGCGCTGCCGGGGATTGTCGGCGGGTTCACCATCACCCTGGTGACGATGATCAACTCCTCGGCCATGGCCGGGGCCATTGGCGCCGGTGGTTTGGGCGACATTGCCTATCGCTACGGCTATCAGCGTTTTGACACGCAGATCATGCTGACGGTGATTGTGCTGCTGGTGGTGCTGGTGGCGTTCATCCAGCTCGGCGGCGATCGGTTGGCGCGGGTGCTGAACAAGCGCTGAGGTATAGTCAGGGCATCTCCGCACCCGGTATTGCCCACCATGGCCCTCAAGCCCGACGACCTCGACCAGATCACCTCCACCACCCTCGGCCACTACAACCAAGTGGCCGAGGATTTCCGTGCAGGCACCCGCGACCACGATGTGAGCCAGAACATCGACGCGCTGCTGCGCCATATCCAGGGCTCGGCGCCGTTTACCGTGCTGGATTTCGGCTGCGGCCCGGGACGCGACTTGCAGACCTTCACGCGCATGGGGCATACCGCCGTGGGCCTGGACGGCTCTGAGCGTTTTGCACAGATGGCGCGGGAAGACAGCGGGTGTGAGGTGTTGCAACAGGATTTCCTCAAGCTGGACCTGCCGGCTGAACGCTTCGACGGGATCTTTGCCAATGCCGTGCTGTTTCATATCCCCAAGCAGGAACTGCCGCGTGTGCTCAAGCAGCTGCATGGCGCGTTGAAGGCCGGGGGCGTGTTGTTCAGCTCCAACCCTCGGGGTGAGAACCAGGAGGGTTGGAATGGGCCGCGGTATGGGTCGTATCACGACCTTGAGGCGTGGCAGGCATTGCTGAGCGAGGCTGGGTTTGTGGAGTTGGAGCATTACTATCGACCGGCGGGGTTGCCGAGAGAGCAGCAGCCCTGGTTGGCCAGTGTGTGGCGCAAGTTGTAGAGGTGGGTTGACTGGACCGGCCTCATCGCAGGCAAGCCAGCTCCCACAGTTGACCAAGTTGTCGATTTGGAATGCGTTCACCTGTGGGAGCTGGCTTGCCTGCGATAGCTATTTCACCTGATACACCAAAGGTTTTTCACCCACCACCAACGCTGTAACGCTGCGCGCGCCATACCCCTCTCTTGGGACCGCAGCAAAATTCGCCACCAACCGCGTGCCATCGGCAAAGGTGGTTTCCTGCACCAACCGATCCACCGTCAGCCACCGAAACCCAGTCATGGCCTGCGTCGCCAACCGCTGGTGCAACGGCCGGAAAAACCGGTCCTGGCGCGCAATCAGCGGCAACCGCTGCTTAACCGTCGCAGCACTCAAGTGGTAGAGCGGCGGCACGTTGTAGAGCAGCTGCGTCAGCTCATTCTCGACCCGCACATTACTCAGCTTGAGGCTGTCGAACAGCCAATGGTGGGTGGTGATCACCGAACCATGGAACACCGTCTGATACAGCGGCAGGCGCATGCTCGGCTCGAAATGCACGGTGCGAAACGGTTCTTGTAGCGGCACCGGTTTGAAAAACACCGTCGGTTGCTCCGGCGGGTACCAGTTGCCGACGTAATGGGGCGATTGCTTGTCTTGGGTCATCGCGGGATCACCCCAGCCAATCACCGGCGTCTGCATGCCATGGGCGAACAGAATGCCCTGGGCGGTGATCGCGTTGCCGTCCTCGGAACCGGTCGGCAACTGGCGCGCGGCGTTCAGCCAGCGCGATGCGTCGATATTGCCAGCCGCATTTTGCGCCTGGGTCATTGGCGCGCCGTCGCGATAGCTGTCGAAGACCATGCCTGTGGCGTAGGCATCGAGGAACCAGGCGTTGAAGCCGGCCTTGGCTTGCACCGCTTGCGCCCGCGCCTCCAACAACGGCCGCACACAACGTGGGTCGGTGTAGTGGCCCGACTGCTGGAAACCGGTTTTCAGCTTGCCGGTTTTCAACACAATCGCACAGTCACGGTAGGCCCGGCTGCCCAGGTGAGCGGTGGTCCAGTCGGGGTTTTCGCTGGCGGACAAGGCGGTTTCATAGGAGTCGTAGGGCGCCATCAGGAAACCGGCGTCCACTCCGGTACGAATCGCCTCGGGGTGCCAGAGGCCGCCTTCCCAGCCTTCGCCCAGGGTGACCAGCAAGCGTGGGAGACCTGCACGGCTCAATGCTTGGATCGTCTGGCTGCCCCACGTGCCCGGGGTGTCGCGCAGCGCCCCGGCAAACTCGATGGCCAGTTCACTGCGGAGTTCGCCATAGCGCGCAGCGAGGCGCGTCATGTCGGGCTCGTCTACCTGCCAGCTTTGCCGGGCTTTTTTGTTGATCGCCGCGTTGAGGCCACGGAGCAACACCGTCTGTTCGTAGCGATTCAGCGGTGCGGTCTGTGCCAAGACGTTCGTTGCTTCCTTGTCCAGCAGACCCTTGAGTTCATGGGCGCGCAGACGCTTGAGCAGCAGCGGCCAGTCCTGCACATCATCCAGGGCCAGCAGGTCATTGCCCCACAGATAGACGTGGCTGGCCCCCAGCAATTTCCCGCCCTCGGGTGTCTGTTGCAGCTTATCCGCAAGCGGCTCATAACGGCCCTGTTCAACCAGCCATTGGCGATAGCGCTTGGCACTTGCCAAGGGATCGGCATCGCCCAAATGCAGCATCAGGGTCATGGGTGCAGCGGGATCAAGCGCCGTGAACTCATGGGCCACTGACAAAGCCATGTCGTCCTGCCAGCGCAAGCGGTTGTTGTAGGGGTTGGTCAGCAGCCAGTTCAGGGTGAAGCCGCCGTGGTCCATGCCCCACAACGGCAGGCTGAGGTCCTGGGTGGTGTTGATGTCGCCCTGCTCCAGCAGGAAGGCTTTCCAGACGGCATTGTCGGCGGGCACGTAATGCCCTTCGGCCAATGGCCAGATCAAGCCCTTGCCAACGGCGCTGGCGGGTTGTTGAAGGATCGGCAATTCACCCGGCTCGCGTGCGGTGATGGCAAGCGTCAAGTCGCGTTGCGCAAGGCTGGCCGTCACACGGAATGCTCCCCACTGCCAACTGGCCTGTCGGGTGTCCTGCGCGAGTTCGCTGACTGCACGCGCCGCAACACCACTGGAGGCCTGCACCGGCGCCTGGCCGCTGGGCGTTACGCGGATGGCGAGGGTGGCGGGGTCGAGTTCGACACGCCACAGCGGGTTTTCGAGGACGGTGCTGGCCAGGGCCAGCGGGGAGATGAGGAATGTGCAGAGCAGTAAAAGATGACGATGCCAGTTCATAGCGTTCGACCGGGCGGGGTGGAGGTCGGGAGGGTAGAACACTCTGCTGCCTGACAGGGCAGTGATAGATGTTTCGGGAGGTTTCCCACAGACCCTCAGCCCTGTGGAGATCCAACTGTGGGAGCGGGCTTGCCCGCGATTGCGGTGGGTCAGCCACTAAATTGTTGACTGACAGACTGCTATCGCGGGCAAGCCCGCTCCCACATTTTTGACCTCATTCGGCCTTTTGTTCCGGCTTTGGTTCGCGGATCTTGTACCAGGCCACATACAGCGCCGGCAGGAACAACAACGTCAACAGCGTGGCAATGATGATCCCGCCAATCATCGCGTACGCCATCGGCCCCCAGAACACTTCACGGGCGATGGGGATCATGCCCAGGCTCGCCGCCGCGGCGGTCAGCAGGATCGGGCGGCGGCGGTGTTCGGTGGCTTGCACCACCGCGTCCCACGGTGAATAACCGGCCACTTCGTACTCGTCGATCTGCGTCACCAGGATCACCGAGTTGCGGATGATGATGCCGATCAGCGCGAGGATGCCGAGGATCGCCACAAAGCCCATGGGCGTGCCCGTGGGGATCAGCGCCAGGACCACGCCGATCAGCCCCAGCGGCGCGACGCTGGCCACCAGGAACATCTTCTGCACGCTGTGCAACTGGATCATCAGGAACGTCGCCATCAGGAACAACATCAACGGCACCACGCTGGCAATCGGGCCCTGGGCCTTGCCGCTTTCTTCCACGGTGCCGCCAGTGGCGACCTTGTAGCCCACCGGCAAATCGGCGTTGAATTTGTCGATGGTCGGCGCCAGCTGTTTCACCAGATCCGTCGGCTGCATCTCATCGCGCACCGACGCCTTGATCGTGATGGTCGGCTTGCGGTCGCGCCGCCAGACCAGCGGCTGTTCCAACTCATAGCGCACCGTAGCGAACGCCAGCAGCGGGATCGACGTGCCGTTGGGCGTAACGATCTGCAAGTTCTGCAAGGTTTCCGGCGTGCCGCGCTCGGCGTCTTCGGCGCGGCCGACCACGTTGATCAGGTAGATATCGTCATGCACCTGGGTCACCGAGGCGCCGCTGACCACGCTGTTCATCAACTGTGCGACGTCTTCCGACGACAACCCCAGTTGCCGCGCCTTGTCCTGGGCGATGTCCACCCGCAGCACTTTGCCGGGTTCGTTCCAGTCGTAGATGATCTCGCCCAGGTGGGTGTTCTGGTCGAGCAGCGTGGCCAGTTCGATCGCGTGTTTGCGCACCTGGTCGATGTCCTTGCCGGACACGCGGTACTGGATCGGCCGCCCCACCGGCGGGCCCATTTCCAGCGGTTGCACAAAGCTGCCGATACCGACGAAGTCATCGCGCAGGCGCTTCTGCAGGCGTTTTATCAACTCACCGCGTTCTTCCAGGCCCTTGCTGACGATCACCAGTTGCGCGTAGTAGGGGTTTTCCAGTTGCTGGTCCAGCGGCAGGTAGAAACGGATCGCGCCCTGGCCGATGTACGTGCTCCAGCGCGCAATGTCCGGGTCGTCCTTGATGATCGCTTCAAGGCGGTCCACGGCCTTGCGCGTCTCGTTGATCGAGGCGTTTTGCGGCAGGTTCAGGTCCACCAGGATTTCCGGGCGATCCGACGACGGGAAGAACTGGTTCTGCACGAACTGCATGGAAAACACCGACGCCACAAACAGCGCCACGGTGATGCCGATGGCCCACCAGCGGTTGCGCATGGCCCAGAGCATGCCGCCGTTGAACGCGCGACCAATCCGCCCAGGCTCGGCATCGTGGGGTTTGACCTTGGCGCTGAGGATATGCACGCCAATCACCGGTGCAAACAGCACGGCCACCACCCATGACACCAGCATCGCCACGGCGATCACGGCAAACAGGGTGAAGGTGTATTCGCCCGCCGAGCTGGCGTTGAGACCAATCGGCACGAAGCCCGCCACCGTCACCAGCGTGCCGGTGAGCATCGGGAACGCCGTGGACGTATAGGCGTAGGTCGCCGCCTGTTCCTTGGTTTCGCCTTTTTCCAGGCGCGTGATCATCATCTCCACGGTGATCATGGCGTCGTCCACCAACAGGCCGAGGGCGATGATCAACGCGCCCAGCGACACGCGCTGCATGGTGATGCCGCTGTATTCCATGAACACGAACACCAGCGCCAGCACCAACGGGATCGAGCACGCCACCACCAGCCCGGCACGCAGGCCGAGGCTGATAAAACTCACCACCAGCACGATAATCACCGCTTCAAACAGTGCACTGGTGAAGCCGCCGACGGCCTCTTCCACCACTTCCGCCTGGTCAGAGACCTTGTGCACGCCAACGCCCACCGGCAGGTCGGCGGTCAGTTCGTCCATGCGTTCATGCAGGGCCTTGCCGAATGCCTGGATATTGCCGCCCTTCTGCATCGCGATGGCCAAGCCAATCGCCGGCGTGCCGTTGAAACGGAACATCGGCCGCGCCGGGTCGACGTAGCCACGGCTAATCTCGGCGATGTCCGCCAGCCGATAGAAGCGGTCATTGAGCCGCAGGTTGACGTCGGCCAGGTCTTTTTCCGAGGCGAATTGCCCGGACGTGCGCACCGAAATCCGCTCCGGCCCGGCCTCGATCACCCCGGCGGGCGTCACCGCGTTCTGCGATTGCAGGCTTTGCACGACCTGGCGCTGATCGATGCCCAGTGCGGCCAGTTTGCGCGTGGAAAAATTCAGGTAAATCACTTCGTCCTGCTGGCCGATCATCTCGACCTTGCCCAGCCCCGGCACCGAGCGGATCTCGGCGCGCACCTGCTCCACGTAGTCGCGCAACTGGCGCATCGACAGGCCGTCGCCGGTAAACGCGTACACCGAGCCGAACACATCACCGAACTCGTCGTTGAACGACGGCCCCTGCAACCCCTGGGGGAAGCTGCCGCGAATGTCGTCGATCTTCTTGTGCACCAGGTACCAGATGTGGGGGATGTCCTTGGCGCTGGTGGTGTCTTTCAAGAACACGAACACCGTTGACTCACCCGGCCGGGTGTAGCTTTTCACGTAGTCGAGGGAATCCAGCTCTTCGAGTTTTTTCTCGATGCGGTCGGTGACCTGCTTGAGGGTTTCTTCCTGGGTCGCGCCGGGCCAGCGGGTCTGGATCACCATGGTCTTGATGGTGAAGGACGGGTCTTCCTCGCGGCCCAGGTTCATGTAGGAGAACACGCCCATCAGCAGCGCGACGAACATCAGGTACCAGACGAAGGACTGATGCTTGAGGGCCCAGTCGGATAAGTTGAAGCTGCCTTTCATCGCGGGCTGTCCTCGTCGATTTTGACTGTCTGCCCGGGTTTCAGGCTGTTCACGCCGGCAGTGACGATGCGCTCGCCGGGTTTGACGCCGCCGTTGAGCACGGCGCTGCCGGCGTCACGGCTGATGACGGTGATGTCACGCGGTTGCACGGTGCGGCTTTGGGTGTCGAGCAGCCAGATGCGGGTTTTGCCATCGACCTCCTGCAACGCGCTCAGCGGCACTTCGATGCGCGGCGCGATGGCGGTGCTCAGGGTCACGCTGATCGCCGTGCCCAGGCGGAAGGCTGGCGGGGTCTCGGCCAGGGTCAGGCGCGCACGACGGGTGCGCGTGGCGCTTTGGGCCTGGGGTTCGATCTCGCGCACGATGGCGGTGGTGTGCACGCTCGGGTCGAGTTGCCCGGCGACCAGGAACACCACGTCGGGCGGCAGCCGTTCGGCCAGACCAGCCGGCAGGTCGATCACCGCTTCCTTGATGTCCGGGCGGGCCAGGGTCACCACTTGCTGGCCGGCGCTGACCACCTGGCCGGCTTCGGCATTCCAGGCGGTGACGATGCCGGCGTGGTCGGTGCGCAGTTCGGCGTAGTTGAGCTGGTCCTTGGCCTGGTTGACCGCCGCCTGGGCTTGATCCAGGGACGCCTGGGTGGTTTTCAGGTCGGTCTGGGCCACATCCAACTGAGCCTGGGCGCCGACGCCACGGTTGAACAGCTCCTGCTGGCGGCGTGCGTTGGCCTGGGCGTTGATAAATTTCGCCTGCACCTTGGCCAGGTCGCCCTGGGCCGCGCGCAGCTGGTTTTGCTGGTCGGTGGGGTCGAGCACCGCAAGCAAGGCGCCCTGCTCCACTTCGGCGCCGACATCCACGGCACGCCGGGCGATGCGCCCGGGTACGCGGAAACCCAGGTTGCTTTCATAGCGTGCCTGGATCGTGCCGGCGAAGCGGCCGAGGTTGGCCTGGTCTTCGGCTTTCACTTCCATGGACAGCACCGGGCGCACCTGTTCGGGCGGCGCCTCTTCCTTGGAGCAGGCCGCGAGCAACAGGCTGGCGGTGAGCAAAACCGTCAGGCGCTTCATGGCTGGGCTCCTTGTTGGGCAATCTCGACCAGCATGCCCGGGTGGAGCAATTGCCCACCGGCCACCACGACCTTTTCGCCGCCCTTGAGGCCCTCGCTGACGATGACTTTGCCGGTGAGGTAACGCGCCACGCTGACCTTGTGCAACTGCGCCTTGCCGTCGCCGTCGATCAACCACACGGCGGGTTCGTTGAGGTCTTTGGTCAGGGCCGACCAGGGCAGTTCGATGCTCGGTTTGGCCGGGCCATTGGCGGTGGCGCTGACCACCGAGCCCAGCTGCATGCCCTTGGGCAGCGCCTCCAGGGCAATCTTCACCTGTACGGTGCCGGTGTTGGCGGCCACGGCCGGGGTGACTTCGCGGACCTTGCCTTGGGCCTTGATGCTGGGGTTATCCAGCAGGCTCACGGTAATCGGCGCGTCGGGCGGTGGCTCCACCAGCAGCGATTCGTAGACGTTGAACACCGCATCGCGCTCGCCATCCTGGGCCAGGCTGAAGATCGGCACGGTGGCCTGCACCACCTGGCCCACTTCGGCCTGGCGCGCAGTAATCACACCGGGCGCGTCGGCAATCAATGCGGTGTAGCCGAGTTGCTCGCGGGCGTTGGCCAATTGAGCCTGGGCGGCGACCAGGGCGCTTTGGCTGCTGCGCAAGGCCGCCTGAGCGGCGTCGTATTCGCTGCGGCTGGTGTAGCCCTTGGGCAGGAGTTTTTCCTGGCGCACAAAGGCTGCCGCCGTTTGTTTGACACGCGCCTGTTCGGCCACGACCTGGGCCAGGGCGGAATCGACGTTGGTCTGCAAATCCTTGGGGTCGAGCTTGGCCAGCACTTGCTTGGCGCTGACGCGGTCACCCACATCGACCATGCGCTGGATGATCTTGCCGCCGACGCGAAATGACAGATCGGTTTGCACGCGGGCCTGGATGTCGCCGGTGAGAGTCACCGCCGCGGCGAAATCCGCCGGTTGCACGGTCTGCACAAAGACCCGTGAATGCTGCTTGGGCTCGGCCTTTTCCTCACCGCAACCGCTTAGAAGCGTCAGTAGGCCAAGTCCGAAAATACAGGTGCAAATACGACCGCCCATGCAGGCTCCTTTTGCGTGATGCGATAAACCAGATGTGTATGCGACTGTGAGCTTAGTTGAGGGTTCCTAAACTGTATGCAGGCTCCCATACTCCAGCGGTTCCCCCAATGATTGAATGCCCATGCTCAAGACCCTCGCGGTGGCCAATTACCGCTCGATCAATAAATTGGTGGTGCCCCTGGACCGGCTGAACCTGGTGACAGGCCCCAATGGCAGCGGCAAATCCAACCTGTACCGCGCCCTGCGCCTGCTGGCGGAAACCGCCCAAGGCGGGGTGATCAATGCGCTGGCCCGTGAGGGCGGGCTGGACTCGACCTTCTGGGCCGGGCCAGAGACTATCAGCAAGCGTATGCGTGAGGGCGAGGTGCCGATACAAGCCAGCGCGCGCAACAGCACCAAACGCCTGCGGCTCGGGTTCGCCGGCGAAGACTTCAGCTACGCCATCTCCATGGGGCTGCCTTCACCGGGTATCAGCTACTTTTACCTGGACCCCGAGATCAAAAAGGAATGCATCTGGGCCGGCCACCTCTATCGTCCAGCCAGCCTGCTGGTGCAGCGCTCCGGCCCCATGGTACGTGCCCGGGAGGGGCGCGCCTGGGATGTGCTGGCCCAGCACACACCGACCTACCACAGCCTGTTCGATCAGGTCGGCAGCCTGCGTGGCTCGCCGGAGGTACTGATCCTGCGGGAAAACATCCGCGGCTGGCGCTTTTATGATCACTTTCGCAGCGATGTGGACGCGCCCGTGCGCCAGCCGCAACTGGGCACGCGCACGCCGGTGCTGCATCACGATGGGCGCGACCTGGCGGCGGCGTTGCAGACCATCCGTGAGATTGGCGACCCCGAGGCATTGCAGCGCGCGGTCAGCGACGCGTTCCCCGGCGCCCGCCTGAATATCCAGCCGTTGCAGGGTGGGCGCTTTGCAATTGAGTTTTATCAGGAAGGCTTGCTGCGGCCGTTGTCGGCGGCGGAGTTGTCCGACGGCACCTTGCGTTATCTGTTGCTGATCGCGGCGCTGCTGACGCCACGGCCACCGACCATGATGGTGCTTAACGAGCCGGAAACCAGCTTGCACCCGGACCTGTTGCCGGCGTTGGCGCGCTTGATTATCCAGGCGTCCCGGCTGTGCCAGGTGTGGGTGGTGTCCCATGCCAGCCGGTTGATTGCGGCGTTGCAGCAGGATGAAGGGTGCAATTCGATTGTGCTGGAGAAGGTCTTGGGGGAGACGCGGATTGTGGGGCAGGGGATTTTGGATGCGCCGGCTTGGCATTGGCCGGAATAGGGGGTGACTGGGAGGGCCTCATCGCGGGCAAGCCCGCTCCCACATTTTGCACGGTGAACACCTTCAAATGTGGGAGCTGGCTTGCCTGCGATAGCGGTAGATCATTCACCGCATAAGCAAGGGATCAACCCTGCCACTTACCGCCTTCAACAATCACACTCTCAGGCTTGGTGTCATCGCTCAGCTCTTTGCGCACATATTGGTCATACAGCTTGAGCAGGAACTTCTCCTCGCCCAACTTCGCCAACTCGGCATTCACCCAGTCGCGCAGTTCGATGTTGCCCTTCTTCACCGCTGGCGCAATAGGCGCTTCATCACCGAGTTTCTCTTCCAGCACGCGGTAGCCCGGGTTCTGCTTGGCCCAGCTGAACAGCACCAGGTTGTCTTGCGCATACGCATCACCACGGCCCGCCGACAGCGCTTGCAGCGATTCGGAGTTTTTCTCGAACTTGAGCAGTTTCCAGTCCGGGTGGTTTTTGGTCAGCCAGATATCGGCGGTAGTGCCAGTGGTCACGATGGTGGTGCGGGTCGCCAGGTCATCCAGGCTTTTCACCACGCTGTCGTTGGGCACCAGGGCCTGCACCGCGACTTTCAGGTTGGGGTTGGTGAAGTCCACCGCTTCCTTGCGCTCCGGCGTCACGGTCATGTTGGCGAGGATCAGGTCGACCTTGTCGCTTTGCAGGAACGGAATGCGGCTGGCCGGCTCGACCGCGACGAATTCGACTTTGTTTTCATCGCCGAGCAAATCCTTGGCGAATTGGCGGCCGATGTCGGTATCAAAACCCACGTAGCGCCCGGCTTCGTTCACAAAGCCGAACGGCGGCTTGTCCGTGAATACGCCGACGATCAGCTTGTCGCGGGCCTTGATCTTGTCGATAGCGCTCGCGGCAGCGGCGACGGGTTTGGCAGGCTCTTCGGCCTTTTTATCGCAGCCGGCCAGCAGGGCGACGGCAAACAGTGGCAGCAGTAGTTTTTTCATGTCAGCTCCAGTTCCTTGGTCTTTTTGGGCAGTGTTGAAACAAAGGAGAACTTCTCCAGGAACTGCTGCGCGCGTGCGGTCTGCGGGTTCGTAAAGAATGCCTCGGGGGTGTTGTGTTCGAGGATGCGACCGGCCTCCATAAACACCACGCGGTCGGCGACGGCGCGGGCGAAGGCCATTTCGTGGGTGACGATCAGCAGGGTCATGCCATCGCGGGCCAGGCCCTGGATCACTTCCAGCACTTCCTTGACCATTTCCGGGTCGAGGGCGGCGGTGACCTCGTCAAACAGCATGACTTGCGGGTTCATGCACAGCGAACGGACGATGGCGATGCGTTGCTGCTGGCCGCCCGAGAGCTGGCGCGGGAAGGCGTCGCGCTTGTCGGCCAGGCCCACGCGCTCCAGCAGTTTTTCGGCTTGCTCGCGGGCTTCGCGGGGGTCACGTTTTTGCACCTTCAGCGGGCCGAGCAGGATGTTGTCGAGCACGCTCATGTGCGGGAACAGGTGGTAGCTCTGGAACACCATGCCGATGTCCTGGCGCACTTGGCGCCAGTCGGTTTTTTTGTCCAACAGCTCGTTTCCGGCAAAACGCAGGCTACCGCTGTGGGCCACTTCCAGCCCGTTCAGGCAGCGCAGCAAGGTGCTTTTGCCACAGCCGCTGGGGCCGAGGATCACCACCACTTCGCCGCTTTGCACACTCAGGTCGATGCCCTTGAGCACCTGCGCTTCGCCGAAATATTTGTTGAAACCCTGAAACTCGATCAATGCGCTCATGCTTGGGCCCAGCGCCGTTCCAGCACCTTGGAGGCGGCCGACAACGGGTAGCAGATAAAGAAGAAAAACAGGAACAGCACGCCGTAAATCAACACGGATTCGTAGGTGCGTTCGATGATTTGCTGGCCGACCTTGATCACGTCCACCACGCCGATCAGCACCGCCAGGGAGCTGGTCTTGATGATGCGCGTGTAGACGTTGATGGTCGGTGGCGTCATGCGCTTGAGTGCCTGGGGCAGCAGCACATAGCCGTACAGCTGCGGATCGGACAGGCCAATCGACAAGCCCGCTTCACGCTGGCCCCGGGGCAGCGAATGCAACGCGCCGCGCACCACTTCGCCGACCTCACTGGCGCCCCACAGCGACAGCACCAGCACCGCGCACCAGAAGCTCGGAATGCTCAGGCCGAAGAAAATCGGCAGGCCGAAAAACAGCAGGTACAACCACACCAGCACCGGGATCGCGCGGAACAGTTCCAAGTACACCCGCAACACCGCGTTGATCAGCTTGTTGTTCAAGGTGCGCAGCACGCCGTAAAGCACGCCGCCGACGGTGCTGAAGGCGATGCTCAAGAAGGAAATCGACAGGGTTTGCGCAGCGCCCTTGCCCAGTTGCGGCAACGACACCCACAACAACTCAAGACCCGAACTGGCCATGCTGGAGCCTCCTTTCCAGACGGCTGAGCAGCAGCGACAGCGGCAAGAACAGCAGCACGCAAATCAGCGTCAGCACGGCGAGCATTTCGTAGGTCTTGTAGTAGAGGGCGATGTAGCTCTTGGTGGTGTAGAGAATCTCCGGCACCGCCACGGCGGAGACCACGGTGGTCTCCTTGAGCAGGAAGATGAAATTGGCGAACAGCGCCGGCAGGCTGAGAATGCCGGCCTGGGGCAGGATCACATGGCGCAGCAGCTGCCAGTCGGACAGGCCGATGGACTTGCCCGACTCGATCTGCGCCAGCGGCACCGCTTCCACACCGGCACGCAATACTTCGGTGAGGTAGGCGCCGCCGAGGAAGGTCATGGTGATGATCGCCGCCCAGAACCCGGAGATATTGAAGCCCAGGGCCGGCAGCGCGAAGTAGACGAAAAACAGTTGGATCAGCAGCGGCGTGTTGCGCGCCAGCTCCACGTACAGCGCCACCAGGCGTGACAGGTACGGCGTGCGAAACACCAGCAGCGCGGCGTTGATCAGCGCCACCAACAGCGAGGTGGCGATGGCGATCAGGCCCACTTGCAGCGTCACCCCCACGGCTTTTAAAAACGCCGGCAGGGTGGTGAGGATAAATGCGAAATCGAAGGTCATCGGCAGTCCAAAACGCCGCAGGGGTAATGCGGCGTGCGCGGTTCGATCCGGCGTGGGTAACGTCGGGTAGCGCAGACTTTAAAGGTATAAAAACAAATATTTAAATACCCAAATAGCATATTGATATCACGCAAAAACCTAACTGCCGCAAACTTGCAAAAATCCCCTGTGGGAGCTGGCTTGCCTGCGATGGCGGTCTGTCAGATACAGATGGTCTGGCTGATACACCGCTATCGCAGGCAAGCCAGCTCCCACAGTTTTAAGCGTATTCCAGGCCCAATAAAAAACGCCGACGCTGTGGGAGCCGTCGGCGTTGAAACCTTGAAGGGGGTTTTCAGCTACATCAGAACGCCGGCACGACCGCGCCGCTGTACTTCTTCTCGATGAAGGCTTTGACTTCCGGGCTGGTCAGGGCCTTGGACAGTTTCTGGATCGCGTCGCTGTCCTTGTTGTCCGGGCGGGCCACCAGGAAGTTCACGTACGGCGAATCCGAGCTTTCCAGGATCAGCGCGTCTTTCGCTGGGTTCAGGCCTGCTTCCAGGGCGTAGTTGGTGTTGATCAGGTCCAGGTCAACCTGGTCCAGCACGCGTGGCAGCAGGGCCGATTCCAGCTCTTTGAATTTCAGGTGTTTCGGGTTGCTGGCGATGTCTTTCGGCGTGGCCAGGGCGTTGGTCGGATCTTTCAGGGTGATCACGCCAGCTTTTTGCAGCAGCAACAGGGCACGGCCGCTGTTGGAGCCTTCGTTCGGGATGGCCACGGTGGCGCCATCTTTCAGGTCTTCGATTTTCTTGATCTTTTTCGAGTAGCCGCCGAACGGTTCAACGTGCACGCCGACCACGGTCACCAGGTTGGTGCCCTTGCCCTTGTTGAAGTTTTCCAGGTACGGCAGGGTCTGGAAGTAGTTGGCGTCCAGACGCTTCTCGGCCACTTGGACGTTGGGTTGTACGTAGTCGGTGAAGACTTTGATTTCCAGGTCCACGCCTTCTTTGGCCAGGGTCGGCTTGATCAGCTCAAGGATCTCCGCGTGCGGGATCGGCGTGGCAGCAACCACCAGTTTCTCGTTGGCTTGGGCGAAGCTTGCAGTCAGGGCAGCCGCCAGCGCGGTAAACAACAGAACCTTTTTCATGCAGTGTCCTTAATTCCGGGGCGTCGGTGACGGCCGCTTGTTATGTGATGTGCCAGCGATGTGCTATCGCGGCGTGAAACGGACAATACCTAGATTTTTTATTCCCGAACAATATCTTTTATTCACTTTGATATTCCATTTTGCTCATGTAGCTGCTTTTTGAAATAGAAAGTTCCTCAACGTTTCCTGCTCAGCCGGGCTGGCAGCGTTGAAGATCCGCTGCACTTGCTCCAGCGGCGAGCCCGCCACCGGCAGGTTCAAGTGTTCGGGCAGGATTTCGTCGCCACTGCTCACCAGCAACGCAAAGTGAATAACGTTTTCCAGCTCGCGAGTGTTGCCCGGCCAGCTGTGCTGTTCCAGCACCTGCTGGGCGGCGTCGCTGATCAGTGGCACCGGCAGGTCCAGGCGCTGGCTATAGATGCCGAGGAAATATTCCGCCAGGGACAAGATATCGCCCACTCGCTCACGCAGCGCCGGCAGTTCCAGCTGGCCTTCGCTCAGGTAATGAAACAGCCGCTCATGGAACTTGCCCGCCGCCACGGCCTGGGCCAGGTCGATGCTGGTGGCGGCGACCAGGCGCACATCCACCGGGCTCGGCTGATGGGCGCCGACACGGGTGACTTCGTGGTTTTCCAGGGCGGCGAGCAGTTTGACCTGGATCGGCAACGGCAAATCGCCGATCTCGTCCAGGTACAAGGTGCCGCCATTGGCCGAACCAAACCAGCCGGCCCGGCTGCTGGCGGCGCCGCTGTGGCTGCCGGCGGCGTAACCGAACAGCTCGGCGTCGGCATAAGTCGGGCTGATCGCGCCGCAGTTGACCGACACAAACAAGCCGCCGCGATCGCTGCCACGGTGGATGTGGCGTGCCAGCAGCTCCTTGCCGCTGCCAGTCTCGCCGCGAATCAACACGGGCAAGGCGCGCGGCGCGAGGCTTTCGAGGTCTTCGCGCAGTTGGCGCGAACGGGGGTCGACAAACACCAGCGCCTTGGCGCGGATGCTCAGCGGGCTTTTATCGGCGTCGGGAAAGGTCAGCAGTGGCTGGCCGTAGGTTTCATGCAGACTCATGGCAGGCTCCCGCCCCGGCTCCACTCAGGGACGGGGCGTTGAAAAATGTTCAGGCACTACGGCGGGCGTGGTGCTCAAGGCGGTTTTGCAGGCGATAGAGGTAGGCAAAACCCTGCTCCCAGCGCTGATGGCCGGATTTCACATTGATATGCCCGGCGCCCGAGAGGATGCCGGCTTCGGCGCCCCACTGACGCGCCAACTCCAGGGCCCGTGGGGCGCTGACGGCACTGTCGTTGTCGGAGCTGACCACCTGGCTCGGAAACGGCAGCAGGTCGGTAGGAATCGGCGCGAAATTGCGCAGGGCCGGCGAGCAAGCAGGCCGTTCGACATCGGCCGGCGCCACCAGCAAGGCGCCACGCACCTGCCGCAAGAACTGCACAGGCGCCGTCGCCGCCCAATGCGCCACGGTGATGCAGCCCAGGCTATGGGCGATCAGGATCACCGGCGTGCTGTCGGCGGCGATGGCCTCGGCCAGCGCGGCCACCCAGTCTTCGCGGCGCGGCGTCAGCCAATCGGCCTGCTCCACGCGGGCGCTGTTGGGCAGGCTGTTCTGCCAATGACTTTGCCAATGATCTTCTGGCGATCCTTGCCAGCCCGGCACGATCAGATAACGAATCGACTCGCTGTGCATGGGTGTGCCCTCCTGCAGCGTTTAACGTTGTAGGACAGTATAGGGACGGGTTTTATATTCGTTAAGGAATAAGAAGCTATTTATTAATAACCAAAAACTCACAACCCACAGATAGTCAACCTGTGGGAGCTGGCTTGTGTGGGAGCTGGCTTGCCTGCGATGGCATCCCCTCTGTGCAACTGATACACCGAGGTGCCTGCATCGCAGGCAAGCCAGCTCCCACATTGACCCTGTTCCAAATTGGAAAAGGTGGTTTTCGTTAAATTGCGCGCAAAAAAAAGGCCGCACCCTGCCAAGGAGACGGCCAAAAAATTGTCGAGGCTTGTGTCGCTTAACGAGCGGTAATCACCGACAGCTTGGTAATCCCCGCGCGTTCGATAGACGCCATGGCGCGCGCCACTTCGCCGTAATTCACGCCATCATCGGCCTGCAGTTGCACCCGCACATCGGGGTCCTTGGCCTTCGCCGCTTGCAGGTTGAATTCCAGCAGGTTCGGCTGGATTTCGTCCTTGTTGATAAACACTTTGCCAGCGCCGTCGATGCTCACCACCAGCGGGTCCTTCTGCTCCACCGGCGCCACGGCCTCGGTCTTCGGTAGGTTGATCGGGATCGCGTTGGTCAGCAGCGGCGCGGTGACGATAAACACCACCAGCAGCACCAGCATCACGTCCACCAGCGGCGTGACGTTGATCTCGCTCAGCACCTCATCACTGTCTTGCGTGGAGAAGGCCATATCAGGACGCCTCCTTCACTTTTTGCGGGGTGCCGGCCGCAGTTTTGTTCAGCGCCGGGTGCAGCAGCACGCGGAACGAATTTTTCTGCGCCAGGCTGTAGAAGTCGTGGGCGAAGTCGTCGAGGTCGGCAGCGGTGAGCTTGAGGCGACGCAGGAAGTAGTTGTAGACCAGCACCGCCGGCACGGCGACGGCAATACCAACGCCCGTTGCAACCAGCGCGGCACCAATCGGCCCGGCCACGGTTTCGAGGCTGGCGGAGCCGGCGGCGCTGATGCCTTTGAGGGCTTCCATGATGCCCCACACGGTGCCGAACAGGCCGATAAACGGCGAGGTGCTGCCGATACTGGCGACCACGGCCAGGCCGGTTTCCAGGGAGCGACGCTCACGCACGATCTGCTGGCGCAGGGCGCGTTCGAGGCGGTCCTGGTGGTTGATGGCCTGGCTCAAATCCGCAGCGTGCGGGGTGTCACCGACCTGGATCGCCGCGTAACCGGCCTGGGCCACACGAGCAGCGGCGCCGGGTTGGGTTTCCGCCAGCTCGGCGGCCGAGTCGAGGCTCGACGCCGCCCAGAACTGTTTGTGGAACTTGCGATCCTGCGCCTTGAGGCGACCGAACTGCACGCCCTTCAACAGCGCCAGGCCCCAGGTCGCGACCGAAAAGACCACCAGCAGCCAGATCACCGCGCTTTCGATGGATTCAAGTGGAGATGCTAATGCCATGATGTGTTCCCTCTGTGCAGGTCGCGGTGTGTGCAACACACCGCAGCCGAATAGTTAGTGAATCTTGAAGTCGATCGGTACGCTGACCCAGCCGTCCTGGGCCACGTCGCCCTGCTTGGCCGGTACGAAGCTCCAGCGCTTCACCGCTGCCAGTGCGGCGTCGTCGAGTTGCTGGCGACCGCTGCTTTTCTGGATCTGGATCTCACCCGGCTTGCCGCTGGCCAGCACATGCACCCGCAGCAACACCGTGCCTTCCCAGCCCCGGCGCTGGGCCAGTGACGGGTATTCGGGCGCCGGGTTCTTCAAGTACGCGGCGTTGGCCGAAGCCGGTGTGACCGGGGCCGGCGCCGGTGGAGCAGGAGGCGCTGGCGGTGCGGGTGTCGGTGGCGCGGGCGGTTGCTCGACCGGTTTCGGTGCGGGCTTGGGCTCAGGCTTCGGCACCGGCTTTGGCTTGGGTTTTGGAATCGGTTTTGGCGGCGCCGGTTTGGCGGCCAACTCATCCACTACCGGCGGCGGTGGCTCGACCACAGGCGGCGGCGGTGGTGGCGGCACGGGCGGTGGCGGTTCAACCACCGGCGGCGCCGGCTGGGAAAATTCGATGGTCATCGGCGGAATTTCCGGCGGCACGATCGGCAGCACCGGCGTGGGCTTCTGCGCCACCCAGTAGATCACCGCACCGTGCAGGGCCAGCACCAGCAGGCCCAGCAGAATCCCTTCGCGACGGCTGGAGAAACGCTTGGGGGTCTTCTGCGTTCGCAGTTGCCCCAACGGCGCGCGGTGCGGCCGCCCAAGGTCGACCAACTCACCACTCGGTGCCTGGCGCCATTGCGCCTCTTGTGCACTGGCGGCGGTCTGGACATTGCCCATTGATTCACTCCCTACGGTCTTGAAACAAAAAAACCGACGGGCCTGCGTGGAAGACCGTCGAGGGCTGAATCATCGGGGCCAGACGCTTATCTCTTAAAGTAATCTTTAAAGTTATACATAGATCTAAACTGAATAAACGAAACATTCAGAAACGCCAAAGCCACGTCTTCCGTGGCCTGGCGCTGAGGTGTTTTTTTTCAATGCTTTACAGGCATACAAAATATTCAGCAAAGGCATGCCTCAATGGGGATTGTTTGCGCACAAATCGAACAACTCGCCCTGCAAACACTGCCCCGCCGCGCCCAAGCCGTTGCGCGCATACAACGCCAGGCGCACGCCCTGCACCGCCGGCAAACCGCTGTCTTCGCCGAGGATCAGGTGCCCCGCCTGCACCACACGACGCGGCAACAAGCTGATCCCCAACCCCGCCGCCACCGCCGAACACACACTGGCCAGGCTCGCGCTGGAGTAGCCAATGCGCCAGCGCCAGCCGCCCACTTCCAGGTGTTGCAGCATTTCATTGCGGTACAACCCGCCCACCGGAAACGCCACCAGCGGCAGCGGGTCACGCCCCAGGGATGGCGTGCTGCGGCTGTCCACCCAACACAGCGGCTCCGGCCAGGAGGCCAGGCAGTCGTCGCTGTCGCCCATTTGCTTGACCAGCAACACGTCGAATTCGCCGCTGCGGTACTGGCGCTGCAACTCCGGACCGAGGCCGCTGGTGACTTCCAGGCGCACCCGTGGATACGCCAGCACAAACGCCGACAGCAAGGGCATCAGGCGCTCGGAGGCAAAATCCTCCGGCACCCCGAGGCGCAACACGCCGTCACTCTGCTGGTTGATCAACACATCGGCAGCCTCTTCATGCAGCGCGAGGAGGCGCCGCGCGTAGGCCAGCAGGCGTTCACCCTCGGTGGTGGCGACCACATGACGCTGGTCGCGGTCGAGCAACTGGCAGCCGGCCACGTCTTCCAGGCGGCGGATCTGCTGGCTCACGGTGGATTGGGTCAAGTGCAGGCGCTCGGCGGCGCGGGTGAAGTTGCCGCAATCCACCACGGCGACAAAGCTGCGTAACAACACGGGATCGAACATGGCGCTCACCATTCCATTTGCCACTGGTTTTCATGGTTATATTTAATTTCAGAATACCTGCGCCACTGGCCATACTCACGCCTCATTTATCTGCCGCAAGGGCGCTGCATGACCCTCAATAAATCCCTCGCCGGCTGGGGCCTGCTGATTGTGCTGGGCCTCAACCTGCGGCCGATCCTCAGTTCCATCAGCCCATTGCTCGGCGAAATTCGCCTGGCCACCGGCCTGAGTTTCCAGAGCAGCGCCCTGCTCACCAGCCTGCCGGTAATTTGCATGGGCTTGGTGGCGTTGGTCGGCGTGCGTGTCGAGGCGCAGTTGGGTGAGCGGCGCGGCATCGCCCTGGGCCTGATGATGATCCTGCTGGCGTGCCTCGCGCGCTGGCTGATGGGCCAGGGCGCTGCGCTGCTGGTCACGGCGTTGCTGGGCGGTGCTGGCGTGGCGCTGATCCAGGCGCTGGTGCCGGCGATGATCAAGCGCGAATTCCAGCACCGCGTGCCGGTGGCGATGGGCGTGTACTCGGCCTCATTGATGGCCGGCGGCGGGCTCGCGGCGCTGCTCAGCCCGCTGGTGGCCACGCAGTTCGGCGATTGGCAGGCGGGCCTGGGCGTGTGGCTGTTGCCGGCGCTGGGCGCGTTGCTGTTGTGGGCGTGGTTGCCACTGGGCGCGGAAAAAAGCGCCAGGGAGATCCCGGCGTTCAAGGGTCTGCGCAATCGGCGCGCGTGGTTGCTGGCGCTGTATTTCGGCCTGGTGAACTGCGGCTATATGAGCCTGGTGGCGTGGCTGCCGGCGTTTTATCAACAGCTAGGCTGGGACGTGCTGCCCAGCGGTTCGTTGCTGGCGTTCATGACCATCTTCCAGGTGCTCGCCGCGTTGTTGATGCCGGTGCTGGCACAACGCGGGATCGACCGGCGCCCGTTGCTCGGCATCAGCCTGTTGGCGCAGACCGTGGGTTATCTGGGCCTCATCATTGCACCGCTGCAATTTCCCCATCTGTGGGTCGCGTTGTGTGGCTTTGGCCTCGGCGCGTGTTTTGCCCTGAGCCTGCTGCTGACCCTCGACCACCATCGCGACCCGCGCCAGGCCGGGCAACTGGCGGCCTTTGTGCAAGGCGTGGGCTTCTTGATCAACGCCGTGTCGCCGTGGATGACCGGCTGGCTGCGTGAACTCACCGGCAACTTCATCAGCGCCTGGGTGGTGCTGGCCGTCACCGCCGTGGCGATGCTGGTGGTCACGCGGGTATTCAGCCCGGCGACCTACCGCACGGCGCCCGCTCTATAGTTATGCGTTTAAGATCTAGATAAAACAAACATGCTTCATTGACGGAATAAGCACGCCGCTTAAAATCCCGGTTCTCCTCTTGGACGCCGGGCCCCCCATGGATCTTCGCCAACTGCGCTATTTCATCGCGCTCAATGAGCACCGCAGTTTCGTGCGCGCCGCCGACGCCATGGGCATCACGCAACCGGCGTTCAGCCGCAGCATCCAAGGCCTGGAGCAAGAATTCGGCTGCGTGCTGGTGGACCGCGCCCACAAAGAGCTGCGCCCCACCCCGGAAGGCCAGGTGGTGCTGCAACATGCCCTGAGCCTAGTGCAAGGCGCCGCGTTGCTGAGCCATGAAGTCACGCGCATGACCAAGCTCGACGCCGGCGAGGTGCGCTTGGGCTGCGACGTGGTGGCGGCGGTCAACCTGCTGCCCCAGGCGCTGGCGCGGTTTGTCAGCGCCTACCCCAAGGTGCGCAGTGCCTTGCAGGTGGATAACTGGGAGCGGCTCGGGCGCAGCCTGAGCCGCGAGGAGATCGAATTTTTTATCGCCGACGTGCGCCACTTCGAGGCCGACCCGAACTTCCAGACCCAGGCCCTGACGCCCCGGCGCAGCGTGTTTTTCTGCCGTGCCGGGCACCCGCTGCTGGCCAAGGACAGCCTGTCCACCAACGACCTGTTCGGCTACCCGCTGGCCACGCCGTTGATCGCGCCGGGCATTCGCAAACTGTTGGCCAACCTCAGTGGGCGCATCGACTTTGCGCCGGCCATCGAGCTGGAGCAGTTCGCCGCACTGGCGAGCATCGTGCGCCAGTCCGATGCGATTGGCCTGGGCACCGAAGAAGCCTTCGTCGATGAGTTCGCTAGCGGCGCGTTGCAGGTGCTGCACTGGCGCAACCTGCCCCACGCCCTCGACAGTTTGAGCAACCGCTGCGGGGTGATCAGCCGCGCTGGGGCGCGCTTGTCGCCTGCGGCGAAGGCGTTGATCGAGACGTTGCTGGCGGTGGAAAACCAAGCCGATTGGCCCGCGCAAACGTCCCAAAGTCATTGAAGCGCACGCCCATCTGCGCCATCACCTTGTGCGCCACCTTGGCGGTCATCTGGCGGATGTAGAACGGCTCCTTCACCACAAAATGGTGGATGCCGTGGGTGCTGCCAAAGTTGAAGCAGAACGCCTGCAACGGCCACAGCCACCACGGGTTCAACACCTGGGTCTGCTGGATCACATTACCCAGTTCCACATCGCCGTAGTAGTGCATGTTGGAGCTGACAAAGTGCAGGCAAAAGGTGCGCAGCACGTTGGGGCCGATGATCACCACGGCGGCGATGTCGATCACCTGCATCACCTGCAAGGTCGTGGCTGACCACTCGATCGGCGCGCCCAGCAGGCTGGCGATGCCATTGGCCGCATGGAAACCGAGGAACACATACCACGCGCCCCAATGCAGCAGCGCCAGCGGCGCGTACACCAGCAGCGAGCGCTTGAGGATGCTGAGCTTGTGCTTCCAGGTCTTGGCCCGGAGCAGGCGGATAAACGCCGACATGACGTTGTCGCCGACCATCAACAACCGCGCAAAACCCCACGGCTCGCCGTTGGTGATGGCGCGCTCTTCCATGTCCGTCTCGGTGCCGGACACCTTGTGATGGTTGAGGTGCAGGTGGCGGCGAATCCACGGGTTGATCGTGCTCGGCCGCGCCAGCCACACCAGGCCCATCATCAGGTGGTGGGGGATGCGCTGCTTGCGAAAGTACATGCTGTGGATCAGGTCGTGTTCCAGCTCGTGGGTCAGCGAGGCCAGGAACGCGTTGATCAACAAGCACGCCCACCAGGCCATGTGGCCCGTGATATAGAGCGCTGCCGAGCCCAGCATGCCGAGCAGCGCAAACGCCAGGATGCCCGCACCCAGCGCGTCCTGATGCCGCAGCCACGGGTGCTGCTGGCGCAAGCGCACGCCTTCGGCCAGCACCACTTCACGGATATGCGCCGAACGCTGTTGCGCGTTCATCTGCTGGGGACTTGCAGAAGTACCGTCCATGCTTCCATCCTCTGGTTATTGATGCGTCCATCCTGCCCCACGCGATCTGGCAGGGCGCTAGCCCCGGACGCCAACCTGTTGACCGCAAGCGCCAATCGCCATGCCCGAACCCACCTCCCTCGCCAGTTGGACCCGCGCCCTGCGCAAGCAACTCGACGCCCTCGGCCTCGACAGCGCCGCGCTGTGCGTGGCAGCCGGGCTCGATCCACAGCAGATGGACGACCCCAATGCACGCTACCCGCTGTCGGCCACCACGCGGCTGTGGGAACTGGCGGTACAGGCCAGCGGCGACCCGGCGATTGGCTTGCGGGTGTCACGGTTTGTCAGCCCCACCACCTTTCATGCGCTGGGTTATGCGCTGGTGGCCAGTGGCAGTTTGCGCGAGGTGTTCGAGCGCATCGTGCGTTATCACCAGGTGGTCAGCGACGCCCTGACCCTGACGCTGGACGGCGATGGAGAACGCTATCGCTTTCGCCTGCTGCAACCCGCCGGCAGCCCGGCGCCGGCGTTCGAAGCCATTGATGCGTTTGCGGCGATTTATGTGCGCACGTGCCGCAATCGCCTGGGCCGTGACTACGCACCCTTAGCCGTTTACTTGCGGCGCCCCGAGCCAGCCGATCCCCAGCCCTGGCACACGGTGTTTCGCGCACCGGTGTTTTTTGGCGCCGAGGAAGACCGCCTGGAATTCGCCGCCCAGGACTTCGACAGCCACCTCGACGACGCCAACCCCGAACTGGCCGAACACAATGAAACCGTGCTCAAACGCACCCTCGCCCAGCTGCAACCGCTGACTTGGGAGCGCAAGGTGCGCCGGGTGATCGAAGCGCAACTGCCCGACGGCGAGCCGAGTGCAGAACGGGTCGCCCAGGCGTTGCACTTGAGTTTGCGCAGCTTGCAGCGGCATCTGGCGGACGAAGGCTGCCGGTTTGATGCGTTGCTCAATGAGTGCCGGGAGAATTTGGCGTTGCTGCACTTGCGGGATCCGCAGTGTTCGTTGGCGGAGATCAGCCATTTGTTGGGGTTTGCTGATACCAGCAGTTTTAGCCGGGCGTTCAAGCGGTGGACGGGGGTGACGCCGGGGCAGTTTCGGGAGGGGTTGCGATAGGGGGATTTGTGTTGGTTTTGAGGGCCTCATCGCGGGCAAGCCCGCTCCCACATTTGATTGCATTCCAAGGTTGGAACCCGGTCACCTGTGGGAGCGGGCTTGCCCGCGATGGCGCCCGTAAGGTCAGCGCCCCCGGTCACGGCGTAACACCGACCTCACCCGCGCCACCAACGCCTTGGCCTCAAACGGTTTGAGCAAGTAGTCATCCTCATGCAATTCCAACCCACGCAGTCGGTCTTCAATGCCGCCGGGCGTAGTCAGGAACAACACCGGCGTGTCGCCCTTCTGTCGAATCGCTTGCTGCAATTTCCAGGCATTCAGCCCGGGCAGCATCACGTCGAGGATCACCAGGTCGTACTCGCCGTCCTCAACCAGACGCTGGGCGGCCATGCCGTTGGCCGCCACGTCCACGCTGTAGCTGGCCTCGTTCAAGCCCTGGGCCATCCGCTGTGCCTCGTCGGATTCATGTTCCACTAACAGCACGCGCATAAGACACCTCGATTGATCAGGCCAGCAGGCTAACACCCTCAGGTGTGCGCCGCCTCCCGCAACCGCCCGGCGTCGAGGATTTCGATCTCGCCGTAGCCCAGCCGCACGATGCCTTGGGCTTGCAGGTCCTTGAGCAAGGCGTTGGTGGTCTGGCGCGACAGGCTGAGCATCGCCGCCAGGTCTTCCTGGGGCAGTTGCACGATGCGCCGCGCGGGCTCGATGTCGCCGTGGCCGTCAATGATCATCAGCAAGCGATGGGCCAGGCGCACCGACGCCGGCATCAGGCGCAGTTGTTTGAGGCCGATAAAACTCAGGCGCAGCTTCTGGCTCATCAACAACGCCAGGTCGCGCCAGTAGCGCGGATTTTCATCGAGGCTTTTCAACAGCGCCTGCTGCGGCACCTGCAACAGCGTGCACGGGCCGACGGCGCAGGCGTCGTGGGTGCGCGGCAGGCCGTCGAACAGGCAGATCTCGCCAAACCAGAAAGGCGGCTCCACCAGGCTCAATACCGCTTCCTTGCCATGTTCATTGACCGCGCTGATGCGCAAGCTGCCTTCGAGCACCGCATACAAGCCGCACGGCGGGTCACCGCGCTTGAACAGGTATTGCCCCGCCGACAGCTGACGCAACCGGGCGTGGGCCAGCAAGCTAGTCTGAAACGGTGCGGGCAGGTGACTGAACCACTGGCCTGTCGCCAGTTGCGCGTGCCATTGCGCTGCATCCATGGGAACTCCGAAGATTGTCGCCCAGCTGACAGTCAGGCAAAGGCTGACAGGGCATGATCAAACATCCTACAGGAGGAACAACAATGAAAAGCCTCGTCGATCACCTCAGCCAATACGCTGCCTACCACCGCGACCCGCGCAATATCGCCAGCCACTTTATCGGCATCCCGTTGATTGTGGTCGCGGTGGCCGTGCTGCTATCGCGTCCCGAATGGCCGGTGGGCGCGCTGTGGATTTCACCGGCGGTGCTGCTCGCGTTGTTTTCGGCGTGGTTCTACCTGCGCCTGGAGCTGGCGCTCGGCGTGTTGATGACGGGGCTGATGGGCTTGTCGGTGTGGGCCGGGCATGTGTTGGCGGCGCAGAGCACGCTGGTGTGGCTGGGCAGCGGGATTGGGATGTTTGTGGTGGGCTGGGTGATTCAGTTTGTCGGCCACTATTACGAGGGTAAAAAGCCCGCGTTTGTGGATGATGTGTCGGGGCTGATCGTCGGGCCGTTGTTTGTGGTGGCGGAGTTGGCGTTTCTCGTGGGGCTGCGGCATGACCTCAAGCAGCAGATCGAGGAGCGCTCGGGGCCGGTGGCGCGCCGCGATCTAAAGCCTAGCGGGATTTAAATGTGGGAGCGGGCTTGTGTGGGAGCTGGCTTGCCTGCGATGGCATCACCTCGGTGCAACTGATGTACCGAGGTGTCCGCATCGCAGGCAAGCCAGCTCCCACACAAGCGCCCGCTCCCACAGTGGGTTTTGCAGTGTTTTTAAGCTTTTTGCCAAACCTTGGGCTTGAAGAACAACGTCTCTCCGCGGGCCAAACCGGTGAGGCTGTCATGGTCTTTCACCACTTCGGCTTCGATCAGCTCGCTCTGGCCTTCCACTTTCAACGTCACGCGCGTGGTCGCACCCAACGGGCGGATGTCGCGCACTTCGGCGGCGTGGTGGTCTTCCAGTTCATGGCGCGACAGCGACACTTCATGGGGCCGGAACAACACATGGTTGTCTTCGCCCAGGTGCAGGCGGTTCGAATCGCCGAGGAAGTGATAGACGAAATCACTGGCCGGGTTTTCGTAGACTTCGCCCGGTGAGCCGATCTGCTCGATCACGCCCTTGTTCATCACCACAATACGGTCGGCGACTTCCATGGCCTCTTCCTGGTCGTGGGTCACGAACACCGAGGTCAGGTTGATGTCTTCGTGCAGGCGTGCGAGCCAGCGGCGCAGTTCTTTACGCACCTTGGCGTCGAGGGCGCCGAACGGCTCATCCAGCAGCAGCACTTTCGGTTCCACCGCCAGGGCGCGGGCCAGGGCGATCCGTTGGCGCTGGCCACCGGAGAGTTGTTCCGGGTAGCGGTCGGACAGCCAGTCCAGCTGCACCATGTTCAGCAGCTCGTGGACTTTGCTGGCGATCTGGCTTTCGCTCGGGCGCTGGTTCTTCGGCTTCATGCGCAGGCCGAAGGCGACGTTGTCGAACACGGTCATGTGGCGGAACAACGCGTAGTGCTGGAACACAAAGCCGACGTTGCGATCACGCACATCGTGGCCGGAGACGTCTTCACCGTGGAACACGATGCTGCCGTCATCCGGGGTTTCCAGGCCGGCGATGATGCGCAGCAAGGTGGTCTTGCCGCAGCCGGACGGACCCAGCAACGCCACCAGCTCGCCACTCTGGATGTCCAGATTGATGCTGTTCAGGGCCTTGAAGGCGTTGAAGTTCTTGCTGACATTACGGACTTCGATCGACATGACTTATTCCTCACCGGCACTGTTGCGCAGGCGGTTGATACGGTTCTCGCTCCACTGCTTGAGCAGCAGGATAAAGAGCGCCAGGATCAGCAGCAGGCTAGCCACCGCAAACGCGGCGACGTGGTTGTATTCGTTGTAGAGAATCTCGACGTGCAGCGGCAGCGTGTTGGTGACGCCGCGAATGTGGCCGGACACCACCGACACCGCGCCAAACTCACCCATGGCCCGTGCGGTACACAGCACCACGCCGTAGATCAGGCCCCATTTGATATTCGGCACAGTCACATGCCAGAACATCTGCCAGCCATTGGCACCCAGCAGGCGCGCGGCTTCTTCTTCCTGGGTGCCCTGCTCTTGCATCAGCGGGATCAGTTCACGGGCCACGAACGGCACGGTGACGAAGATGGTCGCCAGCACGATGCCGGGCAAGGCGAACACGATCTGGATGTCGTGGTCCTGCAACCACGGGCCAAAGAAGCCCTGGGCGCCGAACATCAACACGTAGACCAGGCCTGCGATCACCGGCGACACCGAGAACGGCAGGTCGATCAGCGTCACCAGGATGCTCTTGCCACGGAACGAGTATTTGCTCACGCACCAGGCGGCGCTGACGCCGAACACCACGTTGAGCGGCACCGAAATCGCCACGGCGATCACCGTGAGTTTCAGCGCCGACAGCGCGTCGGGTTCGAGGATCGCGGTGAAGAACGCGCCGAGGCCGTTCTTCAAGCCCTGGGTCACCACGATCAACAGCGGCAACAGCAGGAACAATGCGAACACCAGCCAGCCGAGGCTGATCAGGATACGTCGCGACACCGCACTGCCACGGCGGGCAGCGTTGGCCGAGGACGCGGCGGAAATAGACGATTGGGACATGTTCCGCGCCTCCTTATGGACGTTCGATGCGCCGCTGCAACAAGTTGATCAGCAGCAGCAAGACAAAGGAAACCACCAGCATCAGCACACCGATGGAGGTGGCGCCGCGGTAGTCGTATTGGTCGAGCTTGACCATGATCAGCAACGGCAGGATCTCGGTTTTCATCGGCATGTTGCCGGCGATGAAGATCACCGAACCGTACTCACCCACGCCACGGGCGAACGCCAGGGCGAAACCGGTGAGCCAGGCGGGCAGCAACGCCGGCACGAGGATGTAGCGGAACACCTGCAACGGCTTGGCGCCCAGGCAGGCGGCGGCTTCTTCGATTTCCCGGGGGATATCGGCCAGTACCGGCTGCACCGTGCGCACCACGAATGGCAGCGTGACAAAGGTCAGCGCCAGGGTGATGCCCAGCGGGGTGTAGGCGATCTTGAAGCCCAGGTCGGCGGCGAACTGGCCGACAAAACCATTAGGCGTATACAAGGCGGTCAGTGCGATACCCGCCACGGCGGTGGGCAAGGCGAAGGGCAGGTCGATCATCGCATCGATGATCTTGCGGCCAGGGAAGGTGTAGCGCACCAGCACCCAGGCCAGCAGTGTGCCGATCACGCCGTTGATCAGTGCCGCATACAGCGCAGTGCTGAAGCTCAGCTTCAAGGCCGCCAGCACGCGCGGGGCGGAGATGATGTTCCAGAACTGATCCCAGGTAAGTTGAGCGGCGTGTACAAACATCGCCGCGAGGGGGATGAGTACGATCAGGCTGAGGTACACCACGGTGTAACCCAGCGTCAGCCCGAAGCCGGGTATGACGGGGGAGATACGACGCGACATAAGAGTCCTTGGTAAAAGGGTAGAAACCACTGTAGGAGCGCGCTTTGTGTGGGAGCTGGCTTGCCTGCGATGCAGGCAAGCCAGCTCCCACAGAAAAGCGAGGCTCCTACAGGTACTTTGGCTTACTGCGCCGTGTAGATCTGATCGAACACGCCACCGTCGTTAAAGAATTTCGGTTGGGCAGTTTTCCAGCCGCCGAAGTCTTTGTCGATAGTCACCAGGTCCAGTTTCGGGAACTGTTGGGCGTATTTGGCGGCGACTTTCGCATCGCGTGGGCGGTAGAAGTTCTTCGCCGCAATCTCCTGGCCAGCCGGGCTGTACAGGTGTTTCAGGTATTCAGTGGCGATTTCGGTGTTGCCCTTTTTCTCAGCGTTCTTGTCGACCACGGCCACTGGCGGCTCGGCGAGGATCGACAGGGACGGCACGACGATGTCGAACTTGTCGGCGCCGCCGTCTTCCTTCAGCGCCAGGAAGGCTTCGTTTTCCCAGGCCAGCAACACGTCACCCTGACCGTTGTTGACGAAGGTGATGGTCGAACCGCGTGCGCCGGTGTCCAGCACAGGCACGTGTTTGAACAGCTCTTTCACGTATTCCTGGGCCTTGGCTTCGCTGCCGCCAGTTTTCAGGCCGTAGGCCCAGGCGGCGAGGAAGTTCCAGCGGGCGCCGCCGGAGGTTTTCGGGTTCGGAGTGATGACCGAAACGTCTTTCTTGATCAGGTCGCCCCAATCCTTGATGCCTTTAGGGTTGCCCTTGCGCACCAGGAACACGATGGTCGAGGTGTACGGGGTGCTGGCGTCCGGCAGGCGGGTCTGCCAGTTTTCCGGGAGGGTCTTGCCGAGCTTGGCGATTTCGTCGATGTCGCCGGCCAGGGCCAGGGTCACGACGTCGGCGCGCAGGCCGTCGATCACGGCGCGGCCTTGCTTGCCCGAGCCACCGTGGGACTGCTGGATTTTCACGTTGTCGCCGGGGTGGGACTGTTTCCAGAAATTGGTGAACTCAGCGTTGTAGTCCTGGTACAGCTCACGGGTCGGGTCGTACGAGACGTTGAGCAACTCGTAGTCCTTGGCAACGGCGGAACCTGCAAACACGGCGCTGGCCAGGGCGGCCAGGGCGTAACGGCGAATCGACGACATAGAAGCTCCTGAAAATTCTGGGTGTTGGCTTTTTCTTATAAGTGCGGGTCTAGCATGCGAATCGCCGTGACTGCTTAGCTCGGTTTGTTACCCGGGTTCTGCAGGCGGAATTTTTCTTTGCGTTCGATCTGTACCACTTGCGCGTTATGCACGGTGATTTCCACTGCGCCAAAGCGCAGGTCGCGCAATGCGCTCTGGATCTCACGCAAAATGGCTGCTTCGTCCTGGCCGTCGACGCTACGTAGAGATGCGCTCATGGTCTCGCTCCTGAAATAAAGAGTGCCTTGCAGTGGCGGCACTGCGGGTGGCGTGAGAGCGATAGTAGATAAGCGCGGATATTCTTAAAAATACTATTTAAGAATGTTTATATAACCAGAAAGAATTTTCTGGTGGGACGTGGGGTTGCGTGCGGGTTTTATGCCCGCACGCTGAAATAAAGCCTTATGACAATCCAAATGTGGGAGCTGGCTTGCCTGCGATAGCGGTGTGTCAGTCAGCACATCACTGGCTGATCGTCCGCTATCGCAGGCAAGCCAGCTCCCACATTTTTGGCCACATTTCAGTTCTGGATTGGGGGGGCTCGGTTCCAATCGATTTCACTCGCCGGCACCGGCCGGCCAAACCAGTAGCCCTGCCCCAGATCGCATTCATGCTCCAACAGGAACCGTGCCTGCTCCACCTGCTCGATCCCTTCGGCATGCACCTGCATGCCCATGCTTTTCGCCAGGGCGATCACCACGCGCACGATGGCGGCGTCGTCTTCGTCCCACGGCAAGCCGGCGACAAAGCCCTGGTCGATCTTGAGTTTCTGCACCGGCAGGCGCTTGAGGCGCAGCAGCGAGGAATAACCGGTGCCGAAGTCGTCGATGGCCAGGCGCAAGCCCAGTTCGCGCAGGCGGTGCAGTTGCTCCAGGGCGGCTTCGGGGTCGTCCATCACCGCGCTTTCGGTAACTTCCAGCTCAAGGAAAGCCGGGTCCAGGCCGGTGGCGTGCAGCACCTGGGCGACTTGGTCGTACAGCTCGCGACGGGCGAACAGACGGCTGGAGACGTTGACCGCAATAAAATTCAGCGCCACGCCATCGGCCAGCCATTGGCCCATCTGGCGGCAAGACTGGTCCAGCACCCAGGCATCGATGTCGGCGATCAACCCGGTGCGTTCGGCGATGGGAATAAAATCCCCCGGCGGCACCAGGCCACGCTCCGGGTGCTCCCAGCGCACCAGCGCCTCGACGCCGATCAGGCGGCTGTCTTGCAGGTCGTGCACGGGCTGGTAGTAGACGCGCAGTTCGTGCTGGTCGAGGGCGCGGCGCAGTTCGCTGGCGATTTCCACGCGGTTTTGCGCGTGGGCGGTGAGTTCTTCGGTGTACAGCGCGTAGCCTTCGCGCCCGGCGCTCTTGGCCTTGAACAGCGCGGAGTCGGCGTTGCGCAGCAGTTGCTCGGCGCTCAGGGCATCGCTGGGGAACAGACTGATGCCGACGCTGGCGCTGATAAACAGCTGGTGGCCATCAAAGATGAACGGTTGTTTCATCGCGTCCAGCATGCGTTGCGCCAGGCCGGCGGCTTGCACCACCTGTGGACAACTTTCCGCCAGCACGGCGAACTCGTCGCCACCCAGTCGCGCCAGAGTCACGCCGGGGCCGAACAGCGCCTTGAGCCGCTCGCCCACCAGCTTGAGCAGTTGGTCGCCGACGTTATGGCCGAGGCTGTCGTTGATGATCTTGAAGTGGTCCAGGTCCAGCAGCAGCAAGGCACAGCCGCGCTTGTGCACTTGCGCCGAGGCCAGCGCCTGCTCGGCGCGGTCGGTGAACAGCAGGCGGTTGGGCAGGTCGGTGAGTGGATCGTGGTGCGCCAAGTGCGCCAGTTCGTGCTCGGAATGCTTGATGGCGCTGATATCGGAGAACACTGCGACGTAGTGGCTGACGTGGCCGAGGTCATCCTGCACGGCGCGGATGGTTTGCCACTGTGGATAAATCTCGCCGCTCTTGCGTCGGTTCCAGATTTCCCCGCTCCATTCGCCGGTACGCCCCAGCGCCTGGAACATCTGCTGATAAAAACCCGATGAATGGCGCCCGGACTTGAACAGGCTCGGCTGCTGGCCCATGACGTCTTCACGCCGGTAGCCGGTGATCTCCACAAAGGCGCGGTTCACATGCACGATCAGGCCCTTGGCGTCGGTGACCAGCACGCCTTCGCGGGTGCAGTCGAACACGGCGGCGGCCTGGCGCAGGCGCTCGCGATTTTCCTGCAGGGGCTGGGCAAGCCGGTGGGCCCGGTCAAACCGCGCACAGATCAGGTAAATGGCCAGCGCGCTGAGGGCCACCCACACATAGCCGCGCACCTGAAACCAATGACCCAAGTCCCTCGGCTCATCGAGAAAGTTGATCAATACCTGGTTGCTGAGCTGGAGCCAGACAATGGACACCAGCAGGTATACCAGCCCTACACGCAGGGCACCTCGGTATGAAAGCAGCATATGCTCAGTAATCCTTACTAAAAAAACAGAATCGCCCTACAAAGGCTGCGGATTATAGAATAAGAAACATCCAGTCACTCCTATCTGAAAGGGTGGCTGGTTTTCTCTGTAGGCTTAGTGATAATGCGTGAGCTGTTTTTTTCTATATCTGAGGGCCATACAGCCTATGTGGTACAACGGTTTTCTTGACCTGTCAGCCTGGCAACTGGTGGCAGTCACTCTGTTGATGACCCACGTGACCATCGTTGGGGTCACCGTCTATCTGCACCGCTATTCAGCCCATCGTTCCCTGGAACTCAATGCCGGCCTGAAACACTTCTTCCGCTTCTGGCTGTGGCTGACCACGGCGCAGAACACCCGCGAGTGGACCGCCATCCACCGTAAACACCACGCCAAATGCGAAACCGTCGATGACCCGCACAGCCCGGTGATCAAAGGCCTGTCCACCGTATTGCGCAAAGGTGCCGAACTGTACCGCGCCGAGGCGGAAAACCCCGAGACCTTGCGCATCTACGGCAAAAACTGCCCGGACGACTGGATCGAACGCAAAATCTACACCCCTTACCCACTGCTGGGCGTGGCGATCATGGGCGTGATCGACCTGCTGCTGTTCGGCACCATCGGCATCACCATCTGGGCGATCCAGATGATGTGGATCCCGTTCTGGGCCGCCGGCGTGATCAACGGCCTGGGCCATGCCGTGGGCTATCGCAACTTCGAATGCCGTGACGCGGCGACCAACCTGGTGCCGTGGGGCATCATCGTCGGTGGCGAAGAGCTGCACAACAACCATCACACCTACCCCAACTCCGCCAAGCTGTCGGTGAAGAAATGGGAGTTCGACCTGGGCTGGGCCTGGATCAAGGTGTTCAGCTGGCTGCGCCTGGCCAAGGTGCAGCGCGTGGCGCCGATTGCCCACCGCGTCGAGGGCAAGGGCCACCTGGACATGGACACCGCGATGGCGATCCTCAACAACCGCTTCCAGATCATGGCCCAGTACCGCAAGTTGGTGATCGGCCCGCTGGTCAAGCAAGAGCTGGAAAAGGTCGATCACTCGGTGCGCCACCAGTTCCACCGCGCCAAGCGTTTGCTCTCACGGGAAACCAGCCTGCTGGATGAGCGCCATCACCTGCGCATCCAGAGCATGCTGGAGCACAGCCAGGCCCTGAAAGTGATCTACGAAAAGCGCCTGGCACTGCAACAGATCTGGCTCAAGACCAGCACCAATGGCCACGACATGCTCGCCGCCATCAAGGAATGGGTGCACGAGGCCGAGGCCAGCGGCATCCAGTCCCTGCGCGATTTTGCCCACCAATTGAAGACCTATTCGCTGCGTCCTGCAGCGGTCTGACCCTACGGTGGGAGGGCTAGCCCTCCCACCCACCGGCTTTTTGGCGCCATTTCTCGGACACCGTCAATCACGTCCGATGACGGAACTTCGCTGCAATTCCCCTCTCTCAATGAACACTTCGCCATCATGGTGGCCCCTTGTTGTGACCGCTGTTCCATCCTGCGGCGCGCCCAGAGAGAGTTGTGCCGATGGTTCACGAAAAGCCCTACCAGCCCGATCCCCCCAGCGCCGAGCACCCGCGCCCCGCAGCGGCGGCGACGCTGCTGGCGCTGATGCACGCCCAGGGCGAAGTCGAGCGGCTGAGCGAGCGCGAACAATTGCTCAGCTCACTGTTGGTCAGCGTGAACGCCGTGCTATGGGCCATCGATTGGGAAACGCGCCGCGTGTTGTACGTGAGCCCGGCCTATGAGCGAGTATTTGGGCGTTCGGCCGGCTTGCTGCTGGCCGACCACCGGGAATGGCGCAACAGCATTCACCCCGAAGACCTCGACTACGCCGAACACAGCCTCGCCCGCGTGCTGGAACAGGGCGCCGTGGAAGACCGCGAGTACCGCATCATCACCGCCGACGGGCAGATCCGCTGGCTCAGCGACAAGTGCTACATCAACCAGCAGGTGGAACCTGGCGAGCCGGTGATCGTGGTCGGCATGGCCGAAGACATCACCGAGAAAAAGCAGCTGGAACTGGAGCTGCATCGCCTCGCCACCACCGACGTGCTGACCCAGAGCAGCAACCGCCGGCACTTCTTCGAATGCGCCAACCAGGCATTCGACAGCGCCTGCGCCCAAGGCGCGCCCTTGGCGTTCCTGTTGCTGGACATCGATGACTTCAAGGACGTCAACGACTCCTACGGCCATCTGGAAGGCGACCAGGTGTTGCGGCGTATCGCCGAGAGCGGTCGCGGCGTGTTGCGCCGTGGCGACCTGTTCGGGCGCATTGGCGGCGAAGAATTCGCCGCCGTCCTGCCCGGTTGTGCGCCGGAGATGGCATTGCAGGTGGCTGAACGGCTGGGCAAGGAGATCCAGGCGTTGAGTTTCAACTATGAAGGCTTGGCGTTTACGGTGACGGTGAGCCAGGGTTTGGCCAGCCTGAGCGAAGAGGACTCGACGTTGGACAGGCTGTTCGCCCGCGCGGATGCGGCAATGTATGAGGCCAAGCGGCTGGGTAAGAATCGCGTGGTCGCGAGCTAGGCACAGATCCAACTGTGGAGCAGATCCAATGTGGGCTTGTGTGGCGAGGGAGCTTGCTCCCGCTGGAGTGCGAAGCGCTCCCAAGATTTTGGGGCCGCTGCGCGACCCAGCGGGAGCAAGCTCCCTCGCCACAACAAGCCCTCCCACATTTTTGATCGCCGTGTCTTCTAGGCCTTGCGCACCCGCATCAGCTCCGACAAACCCACCTTGAGCAATCGCGCAGTCTTGCCATTGGCCAGCGCCTCCAACCCTTCATGCTCAGTCAACCGCGCCATCTGCGCCGCCAGGTTCACCACCAGCGCATCGCGGGCATACACCCCGCCCTCCAGCGAATAGATCGCCGCGATCAACTGCCGCAACTCATGGGGCAAGCGCCAACGCGCACGCAACGCTGAGCCATAGGCCGCGCCGAAGGTGTAGAGCGCCTCGCCAATCGCTTCGTCATCCAACTCACCGCCGCCTTGACGCCAGTCCTCAAGGCAGCGCAACAACGCCAGGTCGCCGAGCCGGTGCAGGATGCCGGCGCTGTAGCAGCGCTCGTGATCCAACTCCAGCATGCGCGCCAGACGACGCGCGTAGTCGGCGGTGTCCTGGGACAACTGCCAGTGACGCTCGGCATAAGCCACCAACGCCGGGTCGCCCAGCACCACGTTGTGCTTGAGGGACAGGCCGAGGATCAGGTTCATGCTTTGCCCGGCAGCCAGCTTGTGCAACGCCGCCGGCAGGGTTTGCACCGGCGTACCGTGATGGCCGGCGCTGTTGGCAGCGGCAATCAGCACGGCGGTGATTTGCGGGTCCATGCGCACCTGGTCTTCCAGGCGCTTGAGGTCCAGGCCCTCGGGGCCAAGGCTTTTTTGGACGGCGTCTTTCACATCCACGCGCAACGGTGCGCCGTCAGAGGCTTCACGACGGCGCTCAAGGAACGCCGGCAGGGTGATGCCCGGCGCCAGCGGCGGGATTTCGCAGTACACCGTTTCGCCTTCATTGAGCAGCAGGTCTTGCAGACGCTGGGTCAGGCTTTCCATGTTCAGGGGTTTGGTCAGGTACGCCGTGGGCGCCAGGGGCAGGGCTTCACGCACACTGGCGCTGTCATTGCGACTGCTCAACAGAATGAACGGCAGCGCGGGCGAGCGGCGCTTCTGGCGCACGCTGCGCAGCAGGCTCAGGCCATCAATGCCCGGCAGCTCCCAATCGGCCAGGATCAAGTCGTAGGCTTTTTCCCGCAGCAAGGTAGCCGCTTGCTGACCATCGGCACACACATCCAGCCGTGCGTCACAGCGCACGTTCAACAACACTTGCTTGAGCAGGTCCCGCGACCAAGGGTCCGCTTCGGCAATCAACACACGGGGTACAGCGGGTAAATCAACAGCAGTCATCCAGCACGCTCCATCGGCAATGCTTGCACCTTAGTCAAAGAAGCCGCCCGCGAGCAAAAAAAAACCGCATATGCGGTTTTTTTGTTCACGGGCGGCTTCTTTGAGCTGCAAGTTTCGAGCTGCAAGCTGCAAGCCGTGTATCACTTGCAGCTTATAGCTTGCCGCTCAAAGCTCTGCGAAGCACTCTTCGATGATCGCCAAGCCTTTGTCCAACAGCTCGTCCGGCGCAGTCAGCGGGACCAGTACGCGCAACACGTTGCCGTAGGTGCCGCAGCTCAGCAGGATCAGGCCCTTGTCACGCGCCTTGGCCACCACGGCAGCCACGGCCGCAGCGTTTGGCTTGTGGGTGTCGCCGCCATCGAACAGCTCGACGGCGATCATCGCGCCCAGGGCACGCACGTCACCGATCACCGGGTACTTGGCCTGGATGGCTTTCAGGCCAGTCACCAGGCGCTCGCCGACGGACTTGCAACGGTCCAGCAGGTGCTCTTCTTCGAACACTTCCATCACCGCCAGCGCAGCCGCGCACGCGATCGGGCTACCGGCGTAGGTGCCGCCCAGGCCGCCTGGGGCGATGGCGTCCATGTATTCAGCCTTGCCGCACACACCAGCCAGTGGGAAGCCACCAGCGATGGATTTGGCGAAGGTGGTCAGGTCGGCAGCAACGCCCATCTGTTCCATGGCGAAGAAGGTGCCGGTACGGCCGGCGCCGGTTTGCACTTCGTCGGCGATCAGGAGGATGCCGTGCTTGTCGCACAGTTCACGCAGGCGCTTCATGAAGGATTTCGGCGCGACGTAGAAACCGCCTTCGCCCTGCACCGGCTCGATGATGATGGCAGCGATATCACGCGGCTCGGCATCGTTCTTGAAAATGCGTTCGATGCTGGCGATGGAGTCGTCGTCGCTCACACCGTGCAGTTCGTTCGGGTACAGCGCGCGGAACACGCCGCCGGGCATCAGGCCCATGCCGGCCGAGTACGGCACGACTTTGCCGGTGAGGCCCAGGGTCATCATGGTGCGGCCATGGTAGGCGCCGGTGAAGGCGATCACGCCAGCACGGCCAGTGGCGGCGCGGGCGATCTTCACGGCGTTTTCCACCGCTTCGGAACCGGTGGTGACCAGCAGGGTTTTCTTGGCGAAGTCGCCAGGCACCTTGGCGTTCACTTTCTCGCACACTTCGACGTACGGCTCGTAGGCCAGGACCTGGAAGCAGGTGTGGGTCAGCTTGTTCAGCTGCTCGGTCACAGCGGCGATGATTTTCGGGTGCACGTGGCCGGTGTTCAGCACGGCGATACCGCCGGCGAAGTCGATGAACTCGCGACCTTCAACGTCGGTCACCGTGGCGTTCTTCGCGGATTCGGCGAAGATCGGGTGGATCTGGCCGACACCGCGCGGTACAGCGGCTTCGCGGCGTTTCATCAGGGATGCGTTGGTCTTGCTCATAAAGTCCTCATTCGCCACTCATCGGGTGGCGTGGTCCAAGGAATACGTGGCGGGGAGGCAACTGCGGCAGCATGCGATGATCGACTGCCACAGCGTTCCCGGCCACTACGAATAACGTCTTGAAACACGCAAAGGGTCAGCGCTCTCGTGCCCTCTGCGTTCACTGCAATCTCTTACAGGGCTTAGATGCCCAGGCAGAGGTATTTGATTTCCAGGTAATCCTCGATCCCGTACTTGGAGCCTTCACGGCCCAGGCCCGAGGCCTTGATGCCGCCGAACGGCGCCACTTCGTTGGAGATCAACCCGGTGTTGACGCCGACCATGCCGTATTCCAGGGCTTCGGCCACACGGAACACACGGCCCAGGTCGCGGGCATAGAAGTAGGAGGCCAGGCCGAACTCGGTGTCGTTGGACATCGCGATCACTTCGGCTTCGTCTTTGAAACGGAACAGCGGCGCCAGCGGGCCGAAGGTTTCTTCCTTCGCCACAGCGGCATTTTTCGGCACGTTGGTGAGGATGGTCGGCTCGAAGAAGTTGCCTTCCATGACCTTGCCGCCCGCCAGCAACGTCGCGCCTTTGCTCAGGGCATCGGCGATATGTTCCTGAACCTTGGCCACGGCTTTTTCGTCGATCAGCGGGCCTGTGGTGGTGCCGTCTTCCAAACCGTTGCCGATTTTCAATTTGGCCACGGCCACTTTGAGTTTTTCGGCGAAGGCGTCGTACACCGAATCCTGGATGTACAGGCGGTTGGCGCAGACACAGGTCTGGCCGTTGTTGCGGTACTTGGAGATGATCGCGCCTTCGACGGCCTTATCCAGGTCGGCGTCGTCAAACACGATGAACGGCGCGTTGCCGCCCAGCTCCAGGGAAACTTTCTTGATGTCCTTGGCGCATTCGGCCATCAACTGGCGACCGATTTCGGTCGAGCCGGTGAAGGACAATTTACGCACGGTCGGGTTGCTGGTCAGCTCGCCGCCGATGTCGCCAGCGCTGCCGGTGACCACGCTCAGCACGCCTTTCGGGATGCCGGCGCGGTGCGCCAGTTCAACCAGGGCCAGGGCCGAGAACGGGGTTTGCGAAGCAGGCTTGATGACCATGGTGCAACCGGCGGCCAGGGCCGGGCCGGCTTTACGGGTGATCATCGCGGCCGGGAAGTTCCACGGGGTGATGGCAGCGGTCACGCCGATCGGCTGCTTGATCACGATCAGGCGCTTGTCGGGCTGGTGGCCGGGAATCACGTCACCGTAGATGCGCTTGGCTTCTTCGGCGAACCACTCGATAAAGGAGGCGGCGTAGACGATTTCGCCCTTGGCTTCGGCCAGCGGCTTGCCTTGTTCGAGGGTCATCAGGCGCGCGAGGTCGTCCTGGTTTTCGATCAGCAGTTCGAACCAACGGCGCAGCTTGTTCGCGCGCTCCTTGGCGGTCAGCGCACGCCAGGCCGGCAAGGCGTTGTCGGCGGCTTCGATGGCGCGGCGGGTTTCCGCGGCGCCCATCTTTGGCACGGTGCCGAGAATCTCGCCCGTGGCAGGGTTGTTGACCTTGATGGTCTGACCGTTGTCCGCATCGACCCAAGCACCATCGATAAAGGCTTGCTGGCGGAACAACTGGGCATCTTTAAGCTGCATGTCGGCTTTCCTTAACAGCACCGCGCGCACGCGGAGCGAATTAGAGTTGTTGAAAGGCGCCTTGTGGGCTGCCGTCAGGGAAATCAGCCCCAGCGCGCGGGATAAGTGAAGCGCACGCGGGAGACAGAGCGTTTGAAATCTCAAACGAATCCTAGGATCAATGGGGGTACAGGGCAATAGTCTGTTCGAAAAAAAGAACGAAAACGGCGCATTTGCCGGATCTTTCGGATCAGCGTGATTGGCCCGGGTTCCGCCGCCTTGACCGGCGGCGCCCGACTTAGGGCGCCAGCGCGCCGATTTCCTACGGTTCAGCGGCCAAAAACCAGCATGGACGCCCAAGGGCGACATGGGTATGATGTCGCCCGCACAAGCATCCGTAGCTCAGCTGGATAGAGTACTGCCCTCCGAAGGCAGGGGTCGTGGGTTCGAATCCCGCCGGGTGCACCAGATCCAGATGAAAAAGCCCCAGGTCGAAAGGCCTGGGGCTTTTTTGTGGACGTTGAATCAACGTTGTTTCAACGCCTCCAACCGCGCTGGCAAATCCTCCTCGGGAAAGCGCTCATGCAGCGCCAGCAGCTGTTCATCCGCAGCCTTGCTCTGCCCCGCCGCCCGCAACCGCACAATCTCCCGCAACCCCTCCTCCAACGAAGGCAACGCCACCGGCGCACGCTTACTGAGCTTCGCGCTGGACTCATCCGCCATCGCCCCCATGACCTGCACGCTCTCAGCCTTCGGCGCGGCAGCCATTCGCGCCACCGGCGCCGGCGCGGACATCATGGGCGGCGGTGGACTGGCGGCCTCTTCATGCAGCGCCGAGAACGTCGCAGTGGAGATTTCCGGCTGCGGCACGGGCGAGCGCGTGACCACGCCCACCATCAGCGCCAAACCGGCGACGGTGGCGAATGCCATTTGCCAGCGCGGTCGTTGGCAGGCGTGCAGCCAGCGTTGCCACAGGCTCGGTTGCGGCGCCGGGGCTTCGCGGCGGGCGGTGGCGAGGATGAAGGCGTCGAGGGACGCGGGTGGCTCGCCCGTGGACTGTTGACGGTAGTGCTGGAGCAGCACGTCGTCGGCATCTGAAGTGTGTCGGGAGTCGGTCATGCGGGTATCTCCTCGGCCAGCAGGCGGCGCAGTTTCTGCTGGGCGTAGCGCAGGCGGCTTTTTACGGTTTCCAGCGGGGCCTGGGTGAGCGCGGCGATTTGCGGCACTTCGAGGTCGCCGTGCAGACGCAGCAGGAAGACTTCGCGCTGGTCTTCGGGCAAGTCTTGCAGCGCCGCGTCGAGCCGCGCCTGGTCGCGGCTCAGGCTCAGTTGCTGCTCGGGGCCGGCGCTGTCGTCGGCCTGGGCATGCAGCTGCTCGTCGTAGCTGTCGTGCAGTGGGTTATGGATGCCGTGCTTGCGCCAATGGTCGATCAGGCGGTTGCGGGCAATCTGGAACAACCACGTACGAAAACTCGCCCGGCCCTGTGGCTGGGTGGTGCTGCGGATCAGGCTGAGCCAGGTCTCCTGGTAGATTTCCTCGGCCAGTTCGGCTTTGTTGCTCAGGGACACGAGGAAGCGATACAGGCCTTGGCGATGCCGCGCGTACAAGACTTCGAACGCGGCAGCATCACCGGTTCGATAGCGGGCCAGCAGCGATTCGTCGCTGGGTGAATCCTCTGGAACGGCCATGTCGATGGCGAACTCCTTTCGATGGATCAATGCAGCTCCCACAATGGAGCGTTGGTGTATGCGGGATCAGTGTTTGAGGCTCTGCGCCAACTCCACCAACTGCACGAACTCATGGCGCAGCCCAAACGGGTCATCGCCGAGGGCCGAGCGGGCCAGTGCGGCGGTATCCCGCAAGCTCATGCTGCCAGTGTAGCGGCCATCGCCCTTGAGCTGTTGGGCGAAGGCGGCCACGGCAGCCGAGAACCGCAGGTCATCGCTGGCCGCTGTGGACAGGTTGTTGATGGGCCGCTCAATCAGCTGACTCGCACCGCCTGCAACAGGCTTGTAGCGCACGCGCAACATTGCCAGTTCATCGGCTTTGTTTTGCACCTTGGACCCGGCAGCGTAGCGCAACGGCTCCAACCAGCCTTTCTCGCCCGTAGGGACGATTTCATACAGCGCCGTTACCGTATGCCCTGCGCCAATCTCACCCGCGTCCACCTTGTCGTTGCTGAAGTCCTCACGCTTCAAGGCGCGGTTTTCATAGCCGAGTAAACGGTATTCGCTGACGCGTGCCGGGTTGAATTCCACCTGCAATTTCACATCCCGCGCCACCACTGCCAGGGTCGAGCCGAGCTGATCCACCAGCACCTTGCGTGCCTCGCGCAGGTTGTCGATGTAGGCGTAGTTGCCATCGCCGGCGTCGGCCAGTTGCTCCATCAGGTGTTCGTTGTAGTTATCCACACCGAACCCCAAGGTCGTGAGGGATACACCGCTTTTGCGCTGCTCGACAGCCATTTGCTTGAGGCTGTCAAAATCGCTGACACCCACATTGAAGTCACCGTCGGTGGCCAACAGGATGCGGTTGATGCCCTTGTCGATAAACCCTTCGCGGGCCATCTGGTAGGCCAGTTCGATGCCCGATGCGCCAGCCGTCGAGCCGCCGGCGGTCAGTTGATCGATGGCGTTGCGGATCCTGGCCTTTTCGCGACCGGAGGTGGGTTGTAGCACCACGCGCGACTCGCCGGCGTAGACCACCAGTGACACACGGTCCTGCTCGCGTAATTGATCCACCAACAGTTTCAGGGTGCTTTTCACCAGCGGCAGGCCTTCGCGGCGGTCCATGGAGCCGGATACGTCCACCAAAAACACCAGGTTGGCCGGCGCCAGGTCTGCCACGGCGTGGTCGGACGCGCGGATGCCGATGCGCAACAATTGGCTGTGCGGGTTCCACGGCGTAGGGGCGACTTCGGTGGTCACGCCAAAGGGCGAGCCATCGGTGGGCATTGCGTAATGATAGGGAAAGTAATTGACCATCTCCTCCAATCGCACAGCGCCTTCGGGCGGCAGGCTGCCTTGGTTGAGGAAACGCCTGACGTTGGCGTAGCTGCCGGTATCGACGTCAACGCTGAAGGTAGAGACGGGCGTTTCGGCCACACGGTGTACCGGGTTATCCGGCAAATTGGCGTATTGCTCGCGAGGTTCGCTGCGGTATTGGCTGACGACCGAGTCGCTCAGCATCATCGGCGCAGGCGCCGCACGCTTGACCAAGGCGCCTTCGGCGCGCAACTGCTCACGTTGTGGCGCGGCGATGGGCATGACCACCACCGGCTCGACGGTCGTATGCGGGGTTGGGGACGTCGACGCCCCACACCCGGCCAGCGCGATCCACGAGGTGATAGCAAGGCCTTGGGCGACGGGACGCAGGAGCGGCAGTGTAGGACGGATCATGGCGGCGAAACCTCGGGGATGAAGGGTGTATTCATTCCTTCAGACGCAAACCTGGCCAGTTTCGGGTTAAACGTTGAGGTGTTTCCTGTGAACGTATATGTGAGTCAGTTGTTTTCTATCTCAGCTGTTTTAGCAAAATGAAAAAACAGATCCGATGGGAACTTGCTCTAACTCAAACCTCTAGAAAAAAACACGAAGCGCCAGAAGTTGCTACAACGCACGACAGTGTCGTTTAGCGCCTGACCCGTAACATTTGCGCAATTGGCACAGGCATTGCCCCAATGCAAACGTGTTCAGACGCAAACGGAGATTGCCTACAAACCTCACCAAGGAAAAAGAAACAGTGTTAGGACAGTCTGACCATGATAATTGCCCCTGGAGCACCTGCGTTTTTCACCCATTTCATCAAGCCACCAAGGCCGCAGTACTTCTTCCGCCCGTTCAATCTGCCACTTATTTTCCGGCCCTTCATCCAACCCTTCATCAGCCACCCTTGGCTGCGGCCGTTCCTGCACCCAGCCTTGCGTCAACCACAGCAACCACAGCAACCGACCACCCGTACCGCGCGTGTCTCGTTGCAAAACCCGGACAGCAGCAGCCCCCGCAACTGGGAGGGCAAGGACATGACCCAGCGCCAGGACGACCCTTACATCGCCAAGGTGAACAAGCAGTCCTACGACAGGCAGCGGGCGATCGAGCAACTCACACGCGGCATCTCCACATGGCAAGACACCAATCGAAACAACAAGACCGAGATTGCCTACTCATTTAAACAAGGTGGGTTCAACGACCAGCAGAAACAGGATGCCCGACAGGCGTTAACCGCCTGGAGCGATCTGGCCAACCTGGAATTTACAGAAGACGGTGGTGCCGCCGAAGGTCGAGTGACGTTTGCCATTTCAAACTCGGTCAGGACCGCATACGCGAATCACCCGACACCCCATGGCGGACGGGGAGGCGAAACCGTCTACAACCCCGCGATGGCGACGCGCGAGATGATGATCCACGAGACCGGGCACGCCCTCGGCCTCAATCACCCCGGCAACTACGATGGCCGTGCGGAAGAACACCAGCGAGTGTATGCGCAGGACTCCACCGCCCATACCGTGATGAGTTACTTCAACGCTGGATACAGTGGCAAACAACTCGGCGCAAAACCCCTCGCACCGATGATGGATGACATTGCAGCGATCCAGGAAAAGTACGGCGCCAATCATCAAACACGAAAAGAAGACAACACCTACGGCTTCAACTCCAATACCCAGCGGGATTACTACACACTCAACTCTGCCCAGGATCGATTCATCGCCTGCATCTGGGACGGCGCCGGCAATGACACGCTGGATGTCTCCGGCTATCAATCGAACCAGAACATCAACCTGCGGGCGGGCTCGTTCTCGGACGTCGGCGGGCTGGAGGGTAACGTCTCCATCGCCAGGGACTGCATCATTGAAAATGCCATCGGCGGGCATGGCCACGATACGTTGATTGGTAACGACGCCGATAACCGGCTCACGGGTGGCGCGGGGGGCGACCAACTGCAGGGAGGCGGCGGGGCCGACACCTTCATCTATAACAACGCCAGCGACTCTACGCCCGAGCACCCCGACACCCTGATGGACTTCACCAGCGGCATCGATAAGATTGACGTGTCTGGCGCGATGAAAAATGCCAATACCGCCACGCTGATGCTTGTCCAAGCGTTCAGCAGCAAGGCGGGCGAAACGGTGCTGGTGTACGACGAAAAAACCGGACACGGCAGCGTCTCCATCGACCTGACCGGCGACGGGCGTGCCGACCTGCTGATCAACACCCGTGGCCAGGTCAAACCGGAAGACATCATTCAGCTCAAGACCGCGCCATTGCCCGCGAGCAAGTCCAAACGCAAGCGTAAGCAGCGCCTGCGCAGGCGCCGTGGCTGAATCGCTCCACAACGAAAAAAGCCCTCCCCGCGTACTGCCAGAGAGGGCTTTTGCCTACAGCACAACGGGCTTAGTCAGTACCGTACTTCGGATTACGCGGACCGTACAGAATCCCCGTGCGTTGCCCTGGCGACAGCAGCCGCGCACTGGTAATCCCGGCAATCGGATGCGCCGCGTCGGTAGAACTGTTGATCACCTGCTTGACCGCCGCCGTGATCAGCATGCCCACCAGGCCGCCGCCGTTGTTGTTGCCTTCTTCGCTGGAAGCCCGCGCCGAGCCGGTCCACAGGGTGGTGCCGGTGCGCAAGTCGACCAGTTTGGCCGAGGCCGTCACCGCCGTATCGCTGGCGATCAGCATGTACTTGGTGCCGTACTCGGTAACGGTGATGTACAACGCCGCGTCCGCACCGAAGATGTCATGCAGCTTGGTCGGTGGCAGTGCCTGGATATCGTTGGCCGTGGTCAGACCGTTCTGGCGGAAGGTTTCGTCCACCAGGGCAATCGGCAACACGTAGTAGCCGGCTTCGGCCAACGGGTAGGTGACTTGCGACACCAGGCTGTAGGACGCCTGCACTTCCGGCGACTCATTGAGCGGCGGCAGCACCAGGATCGACTTGGGCCGCGCCTGTTTGTACGCCGTGTAATCCACGGTCTTGGGCGCGGCGCAACCGCCGAGCAAAGCCAGGGCCAGCAAGGCGCCGGTGAGTTTCAACAGGCTCATTTAGTGGCGACTCCGGTCTTGGCGTTTTTCAGCAAAAAGTCCATGTACGAGGCAGACTCGGGGAACAGTGCCTTCTCGGTGCGAAACTCCTGCACCATCTGGTCATCCTTGCCCATGCTCAGGTACAGCATGCCCAGGTGCGCGTGGTAACCCGGTGGGGCTTTACGGCCACTGGCGTTGATCTTTTGCAGATCCCGTTCCAGCGCTTCGACCTGCGCTTCCTTGGGCTCGCCCTTGAAGTACTCGTAAACCTGCGGCTGGTAGCTTTCCCATTGATACAGGGGCTGGGGCGCCGTGTGGCACCCGGCGACTACTGCACTTGCTGTCAGCATCAGCGCCAACTTCACTGCCTTGCTCATCCGTGTACTGCTCCTTGAGGTGTTGCTGATCAGTTGCGCGGGTTCCAGGCGCCGGCGTTGATGCCGTCTACCAAGCGGTTGATGGCTTCGCGCATGGCCAGGTCGAGGACCTTGCCATTGAGGGTGGAGTCGTAGCTGGCGGTGCCGCCGAAGCCGACCACTTCACGGTTGGACAGCGCGTATTCACCGGCGCCCTGAGTGGAATACACCACTTCGGAAGTGCTGATATTGACGATATTCAACGCGACTTTGGCGTAGGCCACCTGGGTCTTGCCGCGACCGAGGATGCCGAACAGCTGGCGGTCGCCGGTTTCTTTGCGGCCGAACTCGGTAACGTCGCCGGTGACCACGTAATCAGCGCCCTTGAGCTTCTGCACGGTGCCTTTGATCGCCGCTTCCTGGGAGATTTCGCCCATGTTGTCGCGGTCCAGCACGCTGAAGCGGTTGGTCTGTTGCAAGTGGGTGATCAGGATGGTCTTGGCCTGGCCGCCGAGGCGGTCAACGCCGTCGGAGAAGATGCCGCGCATGTAGCTGGAGCGGTTGTCGAATTTGCCCACGGCAATCGGCACGCGCACGCCGTTGTAAACGACGCCAGCGCTGGCGACTTTTTCCACCGGCAGGGCGCGGTTGCTCTCGGTGGCGCAACCGGCCACGCCGAGCAGCGCTGCGGCGGTGAAGCCCGACAGCAGGATTTTGGACAGTGCTTTCACAGAGTGCTCCTAGAGTGAGAAATCAGCAGGTGCAGCAGGTAAAACTAACGGGTGGGAATGTTGCGTATGTCGTTGACGATGTCGCGGCTATAAACACTGAAGTAGAAGCCTTCGACACTGGCGTTGCTTTTATTCGTCACCAGGGCGCCCATGGTTTTGTACTGCTCGAAGTTGCCGATCACGCCGCCGGGCACCTGGTCATACAGGGCCTTGGAAAAGTGCAGCACCTCGGTGCCGTTCTTCTTGACCGCGACCTTGTAGCTGAAATCGACACTGAGCAGCAGCTTGTTGTCGTCGACGATCAGGGTGGCGAGCCCGCCTTTCGAGTCCTGGATATGGCGCGTGTACACAATGTTCATATCCAGCAGATAGTCGGCCTTGTCCTTGCTGGTGGCGTAGCGACCGGCCTTGAGCAAACGGTTGACCATATCGACCCCCAGCGCTTGGCGAACCTTGTCGTCGGGCAGGAAGCGCTCGTTTTTACCCACCACCTCAACATCAAACGTGTCGAGCCAGAAGGTTGCAGTCTTGGGAATGGTGACCGGCGCCGGGGAGACGTAGTACTCCGGCTTGGAGGCGCAGCCCGCCATGAGGCAGACGGCGAAAAAGAGGACAAGCAAGCGCATGTATGAATTCATCCCTGAACAGTATCGAGCTTTAAACAATCGCGGCATTTTACGGAGTTAGGAGGGGTTCTCAAGTGTATTTGGTCAGTTGCGTGCGCTGTCACTCGGCATTGTCGTTGCCTGGGCCACCGCTATCGCGGGCAAGCCCGCTCCCACAGTTGACTGCATTCCAAGGTGGGAGCGGGCTTGCCCGCGATGGCGTTCGCCCAAACACCGCAATTATTGAGGCCGGCACACGTTGTACGCCTGGTTCTCGGCCACTTCCTCCATGTGATGCCCAATCACCGTATTCAGCACCAACTGCCGCTCCGACTTCCCGGTCGCACGGTACGCCGAGCCTTGGGCATCGGTCTGAATCCTGAATCCGCCGCTAGCCAGCTGCTTGACCAATTGCACCCGCCGGGCCCTATCGCCATTGCCACGATGGTCGCTCGGCGACAGGAACACGTAGCGCTCCTGCTGTAGCAACCACACCGGCCGATTACTGCTCTCGCTGGCAAACACGTAGGCACAATCCACCGCCGCCGCCGGGAAACTGGCCTTGCGCACATAGTGCCCGTCCTCATATCCCACCAGCGTGACCAGCCCGGGTTGCACAACGGCCACCGCGTCCTCGGTCTGCACGCCGTCTTGAACGCCGTAGTTCGAATAGGCCCAACGCAACGGGATGAACTGCGCCGGGGTTGCCGCCAGGGCGAGGTCGTTGTTGATCCGCGCCTGATCCTCGGCGCCGCGATAGGGCACGCCCTGGCAGCCAGCAAGCACGACGAGGCAGAGCAACATCAAGCTTCTGGTCATGGGAACGTCGTCCCGATGCGCGACCGATCTTCGGAAAACCAGATCCCGGTGATTTTGCCGACCACATCCTCAACGGCGACCTGGCCCATGAAGCGGCTGTCGTTGCTGTTGTTGCGGTTGTCACCCAGCAGGTAGACGTGACCCGGTTCGACCTTGAGCGGCGCGAGTTCCATCGACGCCGCGCCGTTCACGCGGTCAGCCGGGGCATGGAACAGGCCGAGGTTTTCACCGTTGTGGATCAGCTCGCCATTGACGATGGCCAAGGTATCGCCGCCCACGCCGGCCACACGCTTGACCGCCTCGGTGCCGTTCCAGCGGTACACCACGATGTCGCCGACCTTCGGCGCACCAGCCTTGAGATCGGAAACGATGTAGTCGCCGATCGACAGCGTCGGCGCCATCGAGCCCGACGGAATGTAGTAGTTCTTGAAGCCCAGCAACGGCCCCCGCAGCACTTCCAGCAGCACAAAGGTGAGCACCATCAACACGCCCACATACAGCGCGTGGAAGCGTTTGCGCGGCACATCCGGCGGGCCGTCGTAGCGACGCGCCAACACCGCCGACACGATCGCCGAACTGAGCTTGACCGTAATCGCGAAGGCGGCAAATACGTACAGCCCGATGGGCGACGCGATCAGGCCGCAGACGCCGAGCAACACCACGCCGCCGTACAAAATCGCGGCGACCCAGATCGCCCATTTGATCCGGCCCACGTAGACCAGGCCCCAGCCCGCCACCAGGCAGGACATCAGGAAGGCTTGCAGGGAGAGTTTTGCGGGTTTCATTGAGGGTCCTTAAGAAAAATTGGTGTCCACAAAGTGTTGCGCGAAGTCTTCAGCGTTGATCGGGGTCCCGGCGCTGGCAAACTTCTCGGCGTTGGTGCGCCATATCTCTCTGATCTTGTCGGCGACCGTCGCGGGGAAATCCATTTGCGCCTCGATCACCGCCTGCCAACTGCCCGACACGCCATACACCTCGTGCAGCTTGGGCTCCATGGCACGCAAGGTGGCCTGTTGCTCATCGCTCAGTTCACCGATGGCGTCCAGGACATAGCACTCCAACAGCCGCAGAAACGGTTTACCTGCATATCGATCCATAGCCCCTCTCCAAAAAATACACAAAACCCTGTGGCGAGGGAGCTTGCTCCCGCTGGAGTGCGCAGCGCTCCCAAAAATTCTGGGGCCGCTTCGCAGCCCAGCGGGAGCAAGCTCCCTCGCCACAAGTGCAGCAGTTGCCGTTAGAACGCGTACCGCGCCTTGAGCATCACGCCATCGGCATCAAACCCGCTGCGCGCCTGGCGCGTGTAGCTGGCGCCGACGGTAAAGTCCGACACCTGGTAATTCACGCCCACGCTGGCTTCATAGCTGTCACGCGCCACCGACGCGCCGGTGACGGTAAACGCCGAACCACCCAGCACATAGTTGGAGGTTTGCGCGACACGATCACCCATCAGGTCGTGATACGCCATCAGTGTCGCTTCCGGCTGCAAGCTGCCCGCGCCCATCGGCAGGTTGCCGGCCAGGCGCACACCGGCGCCCAACTCGCCCACTTCATAACGCTGCGAACGGGTGCTCAGCGCGGCCGACGAACCCTTCTCGTCGTAGCCGTCCATGCGCACATTGGCATAACGCGCGGCCACGCGTGGCTCGATCACTACCGCCTGCGACGGCTTGAAGCTGTAGCCGCCGATCACGCTGGCGGACAACACGTTGCTGTCGTAGCTGCCCTTGGCAGTGGTGCCGGCGATGTGACGCTTGCTCTCGTTGGCGTTATGGCCGTAGCTGAGGCTGCCATCGACAAACCAGTTTTGCAGCGACCAGTTACCGTACAGCGACAACGCGTGGCCTTCGACGTCGGTCTTGTTGCCCAGGTCCGAATGGATGTTGGAGTTGAGGTAGCTGTAGGCCACGCCGAGGGTGGTGGTGTCGTTGACCCGACCGTCCACACCCACCGCCATGCCGCTGCTGTTGGCCGAGTAACCGTTGGCACCGCCGCGACCGTCCTGGTCCATGTTGCTGCTCAGGCCCTGCACCCACACGCCACCGCGTTGCTGGCTTTCACGTTGTTCGGTGAGGCGATTGAAGATCGCGCCGTTGACCACGGTTTGCCCGGACAAAGCCACGTCCAGCGCGCCACGGTTGACGTCCGGCTGGAGCTGGTCGCTGATCTGCGCCAGTTGCGCGGCCGTGCCGGCGTTGGCCAGGGCCTGGAAGACCTGGTCGTCACCGCTGAGGCGGCTGAGCACGCCGTTCTTGAAGCTGTTGACCGCCGTGGCCGAAGCCGCACTGGCGCCTACACCGGCGAGCTCTTCCTGGACTTGCGCGTCGGCCTTGACCGCCACCACGGCCTTGACCGTTTGCGCATCGGCCGAGTAACTGAGCACGTCGAGCAATGCCGAAGCACTGTTCACCGACAGGCCGTTGTCTTGCACGCTGGTGGCTTGCAGCAGGGTGTATTGCGTACCGTCGTTGGTGCTGGCGAAGTCGCCAGGGTTGGCGCTCACGGTCAGCTTCGAGGCGTTGGCGAAGGTAACGTTGCCGTTGACCGTCAGGTACGCCGTGGTCGGCACGACGCTGTCGGACAGGTGCATGTCGATGCCCGCGCCGTTGGCGACATTGAGGTCGCCGGTGATGGCGGTGCCTTGCGCGGAAAGATTCAAGGAGCCGGAGTTGACCGAGACCGGCGCAATGATGCGGTTGCCGGTGAAGTCGGCCTGGCCGGCGATATTGACCGCGCTGAGGTTGAGCAGGTCGCCGACGATCTTGCCGCCGGTCCAGTTCAGGCTGGCGAGGTTATTGGCGTCAATCGCGGTGCCGGAGTTGCTGCGAATTTCACCGGCTTGCTGGTTGATTTCCAGCGGCGTCAGCTGCATCGTCGGGTTGATGAAAATCGCCGTCGAACCGGCGCTGATCGTGCCCCGGTTGACGATGCCGCGCTCGCCACTCGGCAAGTTGCTGGTGAAGTTGGCGCCGCGCAGGTCCACCGCGATCGCTTCGGTGCCCTTGGCTTCAATGGTGCCGGTGTTAAGCAGGTAGTCGATATTGCCGCTGTAGAACTGCACCGCCTTCGCTCGCTCACCGGTGACGGTCAGCAGGCCGCTGTTTTCGATTTTCAGGTCGTTGGTGTCGGTTTCGATGACAAAGCCGAGCGCCTCTTCGCCGGTCACCCGAATGGTGCCGGAGTTGAGAATCTTGCCGCCGACGGTCACCGGCATGTTGTTGTGGGTGTCCAGGATCAGGCCGTAGCCGTAGAAGGACGTCACATCGATCAGGCCGGAGTTGACCACATCACCGGCGACGGCGGTGCCATTGAGGTACATGCCCTCGCCGTCACTCAGCGAGCCTGAACCCGGTACGTCAACAGCGATGATGGTGCCGGAGTTGATCACGCTGCCGCCGATGGTGGCCGCGCCCACTTCAAAGCCTTCGGCCCAGATCTGGTTGGTGAGGTTGATCGTGCCGGCCTGGATCACATCACCCGTGATGGTGCCGCCACGGCTCATGCCGCCCGGGTCCAGCGCGCCGTCCACGACAAACCCACGCACGTCTTGGCCACTGCCATCCAGGGTGATGTCCGCGCGGTTGATCAGCGAGCCCTGGATATCAGTGTTGGCAATGCTCACGCCGTCGGTGCTGCGCTGGGTGGCCACGACATTGCGTGAACCGACCAGAGTCACTGGCTCGCTGAACACCTGGTTGTTCCAGGTGTTCTGGCCGCTGCTGATGTCGAATTCCACCGCGCTGACCTGCGCGGCACCTGCACTGACCATCAGGGCCAACAGGGTTTTCTGGAACGGCTTGCGCTTCATTTCTAACTCCATGAACTACGGCTCACTGCCGCCAAAACGCCCGGCGGCAGTCGGTGTACCGAGTGAAGGGATCAATTGATCCGAATGCATTCCCCCAGGGCGCCCGCATAAAACCCGGGCGCACGAAGGCACACCGCAAGGGGCGGTGGCAGGCAGGGGAATAAGGGGGGAAGGTTCACATCAATCCTTAATGTCATTTGAAAACGCTGCAGTCCATGCAGCCCGACCAGTTATGGGGTGGGCGGGGTAATGACATTGGAATAAACGGAATGTTCAAACGAAGTGCGCAGGGGGTGGCGCTTTGTGAACTGGGTCGCAATCAGGGGGCGATCATCGACACTTCCACACGATTGCGAAAGGCAACTCGTCGCTCAGGATTTCAGGCGAGCGAAAAAAATAAGAGGCAGACGCGTTTTCCAAGCTCTTGTGGATAAATGCGCCGTCAGTCATCACGCGGTAAGAGGCGCACTCCATATACGAGGCCTCAGTTAGCGCGTTTTTTATCTGGCCATAGGTCCCATCGGCCCCCACCGGCAGCAATTCGGGCGGTGGCGGGCGTACAGCCAGGTCATCGTTTTCAATGTCCATGGAGTAGGCTCTTCGAAAGCCAGGCTCACTGCTGGCCCAGTAGACGGATACCAACCGGTGTTTTTCATTTCCCTCATCGAGAAAAGCATCCGCCAGGATGTATTGATCGTCTGAAATTTTATAAACGCCGTCTTCCAAAGCGAGCACACTCGGTTCTCGTACGCTGACGATGTCCGCGGCTCTTGAGTTGCGCAGCGATGACCATTGCGGCATTTCAGATACCTCAAATCCATTGTGGCGTTTTGATTATTTGGCCTTCGATCCTAACTCAATATCTCTTCCAACCCCTTGCTCACCTCCGCCAGCTCATTGGCAGACATTGGGCTATCGGGGCATAGATATCTACACAACTACTGGACCTGACAAACCCCGAAGCTTTGGCTCTGGCTCTGGCTTTTGATCTTGATCTTAGGCGCCCCGTTAACCACGCTGGCCGAACGCAGGCTTGAATCCGTGGGCAACCCGGCAGGACGCCGGGTTAGCCGCTGTAAGAGCGGAACCCTAAGTGGCCGTTACCGCAGCAATGGATATGTACTCCGACCTTAAAGCCCCAGCGCCATACACATAGTCATCGCAGGCAAGCCAGCTCCCACACTAGAGCCGGTTTACACCCGGTAAAAATCGCCCGACTGCCAGGCCGTCACTGGGGCAAGCCCCCTCCCACATTGACTGCATTCCAAAGGATCTACAGCGCGCAGATCAGCTGGCGTCTTTGCCGCGATCCTGGCCGGGCACCAAGGTCAATGTCGGCTTTTCCACATCACGGGAGACATGGGATTTCACTTCCTCCACACCGCCCTCTTCGTCGTTGTGGATCACCAGCACACCCGGTTTGCGCAGTTGCTCCAGGTCACCCTCGCCGAGCTTGAAGCTTTCGCTGAGGTTCTTGTCGCTGAGTGCGTTGGCCTCGGCGCGGCGCTGGGCGAATTTGCGGCCCTTGCGTTGCTGGTAGCGCGCCCACGAGACCAGGATCAGTGCGTTGAACAACGCGATCCACATGTAGATCTGCAGGGTGTTGAGCGCGGCGAAGATCGGCGCCTCGATGCGCGGGCCGCCGTGGGTTTCCAGCATCGCGTTGATCCCGCGCGCCAGCAGCCAGATCAACCCGGCCCAGGCCAACAGGGTCAGCACCACGTCGATGATCCACATCACCGAGTTTTGGCGAGTTCTGATCAGTTTCATGATCACACGTCCTCATTGGCTGGTTTGATCCCGCGGTCCGGGCTGACCCAGCGCGCGCGTTTCTGGTGCTGGTTGAACAGCACCTTGGGAAAACTGACCAGGGTGGTGAACAAGCTGACCAGCCAGAACACCATCGGGTACCACACCGTCCAGAACAGGGTTTTCCACAGGTCTTTTTCGTAGCGCCGGTCAATCAGGATGCTCACGGCAAACTGCACCAGGCACACCATCGCCAGCACCAGGCCGGTAAACGCCGGTGGTACCAGGGAATCCACGGCAATCGCTTGCGGCAACACCATGAATTTACCCAGGCCCCAGAAAATCACCGAGAGCAGGAAGGTGAAGGCCCAACCGGTGGACAGGCAGTACTCGAACAGCAGCGGCCACAGGTAGCGGTGGCGCCATTGCCAGATGCCACGGATATTCTTGAACAAGACTTCGGCACCGCCCTGGGCCCAGCGCAGGCGCTGTTTCCACAGGCCGCCGACGGTTTCCGGCATGAGGATCCAGCACAGTGCACGCGGCTCGTAGAAGATCGCCCAGTGATCGAGTTGCAGCTTCCAGCTGACGTCGATGTCCTCGGTGATCATGTCGGTGCTCCAGTAGTCGATGCGGTCCAGCGCCTTTTTACGGAACGCCACCACCACCCCGGACACCGTGAAGATCCGCCCGAACACCCGCTGCGTACGCTTGATCAAACCGATGATCGAGGAGAACTCGCCCACCTGCACCCGGCCGATCAAGGTCGAGCGTGTGCGGATGCGTGGGTTGCCGGTCACCGCGCCGAGGCGCGGGTTATCGAGCATCGGCGCGACCATATACGCCGCCGCATTGCGGTCGAGCAACGCATCGCCGTCGATGCACACCAGGTACTCGCTGCGCGCGGCCACCGCGCCCATGCGCAAGGCCACGGCCTTGCCCTGGTTCTGCGCCAGGTGCAACACACGCAGGCGCGGGTGCTCCAGGGCCAGGGCATCGAGGACTGCGGCAGTGTTGTCCTTGGAGCCATCGTTGACGGCGATCACTTCGATGTTCGGGTACACCTGGTCCAGCGCCGCATGAATGGTCTCGGCCGCGTTATCGCCCTCGTTGTAGCAAGGGATGATGATCGAGATCAGCGGGTTGCCGGCCAGGGTCGGCGCCGGTGTGTCCTCTTCCCACGGCCAGTGGCGTTCCCAGTGCAGCCAGAAGTACAGGCCGCCGGCAATCCACAGCGCCGACATGAACAGCGGGTAGAAAAACACGAAGTCCATCAGGAACTGCCCGGTGACCAGGAAGATCAGGCCCAGGGGCACACCCAACACCAATGCCAGCACGAATAAAGCCAGGATTCTGTCGAACATGGTCAAGGGTTCCATTGGTTGGAAAGGGCCGGACGCACAGTCTTCAGGTCCGGGGAATTTTCCAGGAAGTTGTCCGGGTAGTAGCCAAAACTCGTGACACCCTGGCGCTTGAGGACGCCCATCCATTCAGCCATCTGCTTGGCGTCGATGTCGGGAGCGGCCTTGGTGCGCCAGTCTTTAGCTTGCAGTTCGAACACGGTACGTTCCAGCGCGCCAGGGCGCGTCTTGACCGTGGCGACCAGCTTCTCCAGCCAGACATTCGAGTTGCTGTACTCCTGGCCTTCCATCAGCGGCATGGCCATCGGTGCGGTCCAGTCGTACGTCTGGAGGAAATCATCCAGGTTCTGCGCAAACCACGCTTCGCTCTGCGGGTTGAGCATCGGCTCGGCGAAGATATTGCGCGCGGTCAGCAGCTGCGGCCCACCGATGGCGCGGACCTTGGCGGTCAGCTCCTTGGTGAAGTCGATCAGGTAGCGGCTCTTGAAACGGGTCCAGCGTTGCATCACGGCCGGGTCGGCACGCAGGGCTTCGATGGTGTTCGGCAGGCCGGCGGCGGCATAGGCCTTGAGTGCGGCAGGGCTGGCATCTTCGAAGTCGTTGAACACCGCGTCGTCGTGAAACAGCACGCCGTCGACGGAGCTGTTGCGCACCAGGTCCTCGTAGAGCTCGCCGATGACCTTGCGCACTTGCGGGTCAAACGGCGACAGGCGCTTGTATTGATCCGGGTCGAGGCCGACCTGGCCGGTTTTCGGGTCCCAGCGCGTCACGCGTGGCAGCTTGGGGTCGAGGGCAAAACTGAGCACCGGCATCCACGCATACACGCTGGCATGGGCACGGGTGTGCAACTGCCAGGAGACACGGTTGAACAGGTCGGCACGCACCGGCAGGTGACGGTTGGGGAAGTACAGCGAATGCACCAGGCCGTCACCCTTGGGGTCGGCGAACGCTTGCAGGAACACCGTGCCCGCGCCCATGTCCACCACGCGCTGCACCAGTTGGTCGAGGTTGCGCGCCTGTTGGACCGGGTCCGGGTCGTAGACGTTATCCAGGTCCACGTGCAACACGCGCATCGGTGCCTTGGTTTGCACCGCGACCATGCTGTTGGCGAAATGCTCGCCGTCCGGGTCGGAGGCCACCAGGAAGCGCGGACTGTTCATCAGGTCGCTGGAGCTGTCGAGGCCATCTTCCAGGGTCAGGGCCATCTGGTAGCCCTGTTCGCCAATGATCGTCAGCGCGGTGCCTTTGGCTGCGCCGTAAGGCCACACCCACACCCGTGGTTTCTTGCCGGTCACGCTTTGGATCTTGTTGGAAATCGCCACGACGTCAGCCCGCATCCGCGCGTCGAATTGCGCCTGGTTTTCATAGCGCCCGGTGGCCGGATCAAAACGCAGCGAGGTGGCCGCCGGTTCAAGATTGCCCTGGGGGTTGGCCAGGATGCCTTTGTGGTTGTTGTCGGTGTGCGCGGCGATTTCCACCAGGCCCGACTGGGACACTTCGCGGATCTGCTGCCAGGTCAGGAACTCGCCGCGCGGCCGTGGTTGGCCGGCGAAGTCCACCGGCTGGTTCATCGGCGTGTCGATCCAGTAACCCACCGGCGCCAGCAGAGCCGGCCAGCGGTAGGCACGCAGGATCGGCATCACCCGCGTGTAGAAGCTGGAATAGCCGTCGTCGAAGCTGAGCATGATGGCTTTGGGCGGCAGCGCCGGCCCACCGTTGCGGGCCGCGAGGATCTGATCGACGCTGACCGCCTGGTAGCCGTTCTCGCGCAGCCAGGCCAGTTGCTCGATCAAACGTTCGGTACGCACCGCCACCACCGCCTGATCGGGGTCGCGATCCTCGACGTCATGGTAGGCAATGCCGAGGAAATGGTTTTTCGGCCACGCCACTTCGTTGGGCGCAACAGGCCGCTCGGCGGGAGGGGTAAAAGGTGCGGGTTGCTGGGCGCAGGCGCTGGCCAGCATTACGCCCAGAATCAACAGGCAACGGCTGAGGACGGTCATGGTCAGGCTCTTCTAGAAACGGTAAGTGAGGTCGACGAGCAGGCGCAGATCGCGTTCGCGATCGCCGTCGTAAGGTCGGCTGATCAGGCTCAGGTTCGCGCCGGCTTCCAGTACGTCATTCCAGCGGTAGCGTTGGCCGTAACCCACCAGACCGATGCCACCGGTGGAATAATCCTGCTGGCTATAGGTGCCCGCACCGACCTGGAACTGCTGACTCCACTGAGTCTCGTAGCGGTGATAGAGCACATGGTTGATGTTGATGACCGGCAGCACGGTGAAGTCCGACTTCGGGTTGAAGTAGATCGTGTCTTCCTTGCTGTTGCGGCTGGCGCCGACTTCCAGGCCCAGGTCCACTTGCACTTTCGGCGAGCTGTAAAGGCCTTCGCGACCGCTGAGCAAGGCTTCGAAGCGGTCGTTGCCGTCACTGAAATGGGACGGGCTGAGGGTCAGTTTCCACTCGCGGCTTTCGTTGGCACGCCAGCGGATGAACCCGCTGCCGCCGTTGGCCGTGATCCCCTCGTTCAACGCCCGTAGCGGTGTGGTGGACAGCAGGTAGCCGAGGCTGCCGCCGTATTGCCAGTTGTCGTTGATGTCGCGCGCAATCGACACCGCCGCGCCTTGTTTGGAGCCATCGCCGTAGGAGTGGTTGGACACCTCGGCCTCGATGGTCATGTCGCGGGTGCGCCGCTCGACGCCGACCACCTGCCAGCGGTGGTGGCCGGTGCCTTCTTCAAAGTCGGCGGTGGCATAACCGGCACCGGCGAACACGCGCCAATCCTCATCGATGGGCGGCGTGTAGATCCGGCTTTCGATGCCCCAGTCACGGCTGCCCGAGACGGCCCCGGCATCGCCGTTGTTGCCGCCGCCGAAGCTTTTGCCGGTGTACGCCTCGACCTTCAGCTCGGCCATGTCATGCACATCGCGCAGGCGGCTCAGACGCTGGACCTGGCGGTTGTCCGGGTTACGGGCGACCACATCGTCGGTGAGGATGTCGAGTTGCCGCCATTCCTGCAGGTCCAGGGCCGTGAAGCCTTGGGACATCTCCAGGCCGATGTCACGCGGGCTTTGCGCCTCCGTTTCCTTGAGGACACGCTCGGCGCGTCGTGGCCAATCGCGGGCGCGGTACATTTCCGCTTGCGCCAGGCGCAGGCCGATGCTGCCAGGGGCCTTGCCCACCAGCTCTTCCAGGGATTTCTCGCTGGACGGCAGATCGGCGCCATAGGTGCCGGCCTGTGCGGCCAATTGTTGGGCGTCCATCCACTCATCGTTAGGGTTGCCGATGGGCAGTCCCTTGAGTTCAACCCGGGGTTTCTGGCTGTCGGCCAGGTTCTTGGCGACGGTGCGCGCCTCGTCCACCTGGTCGTTTTCGAGCAAGGCGTAGAACAAGGCAGTGCTGTCTTCAACCCGGTCGCCGACGTCGGCATCGGGCGCCGTAATGGCCTGGCGATACAGCGGTGCGGCCTTTTCCGGCAGACGCTGGTCGAGGTAGGACGCCGCCACCCAACGCACAGCATAAGTAGGCAATTTCACCCCTTCGGCCTGCAGCGTTTCGTACTCGCGGATCACCTCAGCCGTACGCGCCCGTGCCTTGAGGGCGCCGAGGCGGTCGATGCGCCACACCACCACGTCGTCCTTGGCGGTGGGGTCCGGGGTCCAGCGGGCGAGGAGCTTGTCGTAATCCTGCAGGGCGCGGTCGGCAATGACGTAGCGTTCCTTTTCGCTGCGCGTGGCGAACTCGGCCATGCGCACGCGTTCTGCGGCGAGGTCACCTTCCAGGCGGCGCTGGGTCACTGGGTCGATAAGGCCCGGGCGCTTGGCCGCCAGGCGTAATGCCGGCTCCGGCAAGCGCGCCTTTTGCAGGGCGACGATGTATTCGCGGGCGACTTCCGGTTTATCACCGGCGCGGATGAACGCCTGGTCGAACTCAAACAGCGCGTCGTAGTTGAAACCGGCGCGGGTCAGCGCGTAGCCCAGGGCCATGCGCCGGTTGGGATCATTCGGGTTGGCCGCTACCAGCGCGCGGGCGCGTTGCACCGCTTCGGTGGTTTTACCGCCGTCGGCCTCGGTCAGGGCCAGGCCCAGTTGCAGGTCGACATTGTTCGGCTCACGCACAAGCGCCTGGCGATACACCGCCTCGGCTTGCGCCCACTGCTTCTGGTTGCGATAGGTACGCGCGACGGTGGCGAGCGCCTGGGGCGTCAAGGTGCGGTTTTTGCCCTGGGCTTCGTACACCTTGAGCACTTCGGCGTCCTGCCCGGCCCAGCCGGCAATCACCAGGTGATCGCTGACCTGGCCCGGCGTCTGGCGCTCGGCAGGGAGTTGACGCAATTGAGTCAGGGCCGGCGTGAAATTGCCGTTGCGCGCCTGAATGATCAAGGCGTCGTAGGCAGGGTCGGCCACCGCGAAAGCGGGCATCAGCAACTGGCTGCACAAGGCTGCCCCGATCAGCAGTCGTAACCGGCCTGATGCACTGAGTGGGAGGTTTCGCAGCATATCGTGAGCTTCCTTACACACGGAAAGCTGTAACGATAGGTGGTCCTGAGCAATTTGCATCAGGGTGTCGGCGTCTCGTGACCCGACCTAGCTTTCCTGTAGGAACTATCCCTTAAGAAAGTAGGGGAAAGCCCAATTCATAACAATTGTTCAGAATTGGCAGCGAATCTGAAATACGAATGGGGGAGCGGACTTGCCAGTGATAACGGGGCTTCAATAGACCTGAGCGTCGATTGTTTGACCCCGATTACCGGCACTTCCACTCCCCCATTATTTATTTCTGGGTGAAGGCAGAATCTTTACTGCGCGCCGCTCATCGCACCGGCTTTGGCCAAGACGAAGCCAATGAATTGCTCCACGGTCATCTTCTGGCCGTTGAAGGTCACTTCATTGTTGGCGTAGTGCAGCTTGGAGACCACGTCGTTGCCCACCAGGGTCGCCAGTTGGGTGCCGACCGCCATGCCACTGACCATCTCGGCCGCCATCTGCGATTGCTGCTCGATGGCTTTCGGGTCAGTCACGCCGCCAGCCTGGGCTTGCAGGGCGGCAATGTCGCCGATCATGGGCTTGGACAGGGTCAGGTTGGCATCCAGCAAGGCAATGATCTGCTTGCCCAGTTCAACCGGTGGCAGCTCCATGGACGATGGCTTGGCCAGGTCCAGGATCAGGTTGAACTTGCTTTCGCCGTGGGTGGTTTTCAGCGACAGGTTTTCCAACGCCACTTGCGGCTTGGCGGCCAGCAACTGGTTGACGTTGGCTTCGGCCAGGGTTTGCTCGGCTTCGGTCAATTGCAGTTCCGGCACGGGCTGGCCCGCAGCGGCAGCGGCTTGCACCGGCTGCATCTTGTCCTGGTACAACTTGGTCAGCAGCAGGCCCGACGGCACGTCGATGTTCTTCACGCTCACGGCCATGGCGGCGGAGCCGACCGGTTTGCCCTGGTAGCCGATCTCGTCGATCTTGTAGTCAACGCGGCCGGCCATGGTGTTGTCTTTGACGTCGCTGGTGTCTTTCTGCTCGAAGCCCTTGAGGGTCAGCACGGTTTGTTGCGGGCCGAAGGTCAGCTTGGTGTCGGTCAGCTCAACGGTGTTCTGCCCGGTGTAGAAGCCGAAGGTGGATTTTTCCAGGTTGCTGGCCACCGTCAGGCCGGCCAGATCGGCCGCAAAGGGCGTGCCGTCGCCATCGACGGCGGTCAGCTTGAGGCTGTTCATGTAGCCGTTGACCTTGACCTTCTTGCCTTCGGCGCTGCTGTCGAAGTCCAGGTTGAGGCCGGAGAAGCTGGCCGAGGACTTGTCGTCCTTGAACTCCAGCGGCAGCAACTCGAAATTGCCGCTGACCGAACGGTTGTAGCCGATATTGGCCACGCCTTTGAGCGGCGACACATCTTTGGCGGCGGCGAACCATTTTTCGGTGGTCGGGTTCTTTTCCAGCGAATAGTGACTGGTGGCCATGACCGGCAGCCACTTCAGCGACACCAGGCGCGAGAACGGCAGCGGGCCGTGTTCGATATGGTCGACGAAAAGCAATTCCGGGTTCGGGTTCTGCTCACCAAAGAACGAACCCTGGGCCTTGAGGCGATAGTGCGCGGTGCTGCTGAACAGGCCACGATCCAGGGACACCAGTTCCAGGTCCAGACGCCCATCGACGCCGGCCATGGAACGTTGCAGTTCCTTGTTGGCGTCCTGCACCGCCGTTTGCAGCACCGGCTCCAGCTGCTTGCCGGTGTACCAGGCGCCGCCTGCACTGACAGCGCCTACAGCGACGACAAAACCCAAAAGAACTACGGCTGGCTTATTCATGAAGTGACCTGATCAAATCCTGTGAGAAGTGGGCTGTCTTCCTTGAACCCCGAAAGGGTTGGCTCAAGCCCGCCAAAAGCGGGGGAAGATTAGCACTGGCGGCCGCGAACGGCCCAGCTTTTCAGAGGGGTCAGGTCAGCAGATGGTTCACGAATATTCCGATTCAATCTCATCGAGCTGGTGATCAAAACTCTTCAGCCGCGCGGTCCAGGTGTACACCAACACCTCAAACTCGCGGTGTATCACGGCGTTGCCCGGGGTGTCGGCCTTGGGGTCGCAGAAGTCCAGCTGGTAGCGCTCACGGGCCATTTGCGTGGCGACGTCGGACAATTCCCGCGCGTTATTCAGCCAATGCCTACCGTCGGCGACTTGCTGATCCAACGCCACGCACTGTTTTTTCAAGGCTTCGAGGCTTTTTTCCAGGGGCGTGCCGGTGAGCTCGCCCATGACCTCCTGGAAGGTGCGCCCCGGCTGCCAGTAGCTGCCCCAGAAATAGCGGTCAAACACGGTTTCGACGCGACGCAGCGCCACCTTGGTGTCCCAGATCGCCACGCGGGTCTTGCCTTGTTCGAGCAGTTTTCGCTTCACCCGTTGGTTCTGGTAGGACGCCCAGGCCACCACACCGATGGACAAGGTGCCGATCACCAGGCAGGCACTGTCGAGAAACACCATGGCCTTGTCGATTTGGTGAGCGAGCATGACGCCGTAGAAATAGGCAGCCGATAACAACACCAGTGCGAAGAACACGCACCAGAAAGCGGGAGCATAAGGGTTTTTCATTATTGGAATCCCCATGAGCAAACGCGAGCAGTGACCTGCGGGCCATCACGGCGGCCCGCCTGTCAAAGCATAGCTATTCGCTCAGGGTTTGCTGGCCTGCGCAGCTTGCGTTCGTCCGCTTTCCCAACCGCCGCCCAAGGCCAGGAACAAGTCGATCTGGCTCATGGCAACCTGGGTGTTCGCCGCCGCCAGTTGCGCGCGCACATCGGTGTAGGTGCGCGTGGCTTGCAGGTCGGCGAGGAACGACGCGCGGCCGGCCTGGAAGAAGCGGTGGGTCTGGTCCGCCGCTTCCTTGGCTGACTCGCCAGCTTCGTTCAGGGCGTCGCGACGTTGCAGTTGCGCGGTGTATTGCGCCAGCCCGGTCTGGGTTTCGCGGATGGCGTTGAGCACCACGCCGTCGAAATGCGCCAGCGCGCCCTGGGTCGCGGCTTCGGCTTCGTGGATGCGTGCGCGTGCGCCGTTGGTCGGCACGGTCCAACTGATCAGCGGGCCAAAGCCCCAGCGGTTGGTGGGCGCGGTGCCGAGGTTATCGAGAATACCGACGGTGCCCACCGTGGCGCCGATGCTGATGTCCGGGTACAGCGCACCGGTCGCTACGCCGATGCGTGCGGTGGCGGCGGCCAGTTGGCGCTCGGCCTGACGCACATCGGGGCGGCGCTTGAGCAGCGCGGCGCCGTCGCCCACCGGCAGCAACTGGGCGATATGCGGCAGCTCAGCGCAGGTTCCGGTGCCCGCTGGCAGTTGGTCCAGCGGTTTGGCCAGCAGCATCGACAGGCGAAACAAGCCCGCCTGGCGCGCCGCTTCGTAGCGCGGCATGTCGGCGCGCAAGGATTTGTATTGGGTTTGCGAGCGGGTCACCTGGGTTTCATCGCCGCGCCCGGCGTCGCGCAAGCGTTGGGTGAGCTTGGTGCTCTGGCCTTGCAGGTCGAGGGATTCGTTGGCAATCGCCAGTTCTTCGTTGGCCGCACACACCTGGGTGTAGGAGCGGACTACGTCGGCCACCAGGGTGATGCGCGCAATATCGGCGGCCGCCTGGGCGGCGTCGGCGCTGGCCTGGGCGCTCTCGATGCCGCGTTGCAAGGTGCCCCACAGGTCGAACTGATACGAGGTGCTGATGCCCACGCTGCCGATGTTCGCCACCGGGACTTTATCCGCGAGCAAAAACGCCTCGCCGGACTCCTGCAAGCGCTGGGCCTCGGCCTTCACGCCGGCATTCCAACCGCCGGCGGATTCGGCCTGCTGCACCTGATAACGCGAGCGTTGCAGGTTGGCAGCGGCCACGCGCAAATCGGTGTTGGAGACCATGGCCTGGCGCACCAGCTCATCCAGGCGCGGGTCGTTGTACAGCTTCCACCAATCTGCCGGCACCGGCGCCGACACCACGTTGCTGCCCTCGCCCGCGATCTGCCCTTGCAGGTCGCCGCGTTTGACCGCGGCCTCATTCGGCAGCGTGTAATCCGGGCCCACCGCCTGGCAGGCCGACAGCATCAGCCCCAGCGCGGCAATCGCCAGCCGTTGCTTCATGGCTGCTCTCCGTTTTTGACCGTGTCGGGAATGATCGACACGGTGGCCGTCCGCCCGGCGATCATGCGGAAGTCCGCCGGAACCTCTTCAAACGCGATCCGCACTGGAATGCGCTGGGCCAGGCGCACCCAACTGAACGCCGGGTTGACGTTGGGCAACAGGTTGGCGCCGCTGCTGCGGTCGCGGTCTTCGATACCGGCGACGATACTTTGCACACGTCCACGCAGGCGGGCGTTGTCGCCGATCACGCGGATATCCACCGCCATGCCGACGTGGATGCCGTCGAGCTTGGTCTCTTCGAAGTAGCCGTCGATATGGAAGGAATTGCTGTCCACTACCGACAACACCGGGCGCCCGGCGGTGACGAACTCCTGATTGCGCGGCGCACGGTCGTTGACGTAACCGTCCACCGGGCTGCGGATCACCGAGCGGTCGAGGTTGAGCTGGGCCGAATCCACCGTCACCTGGGCTTCGGCCAGGGCCGATTGGGCACGGGCCACGCGGGACTGGCTTTCTTCCAGCTGCTCGCTCGGCACCAGGTTGCCCAGGCCACGGTTGCGTTTGTATTCGCGGCTGGCCTGGGCCAGGGTTTCCTGGCGGTCGGCCACGGCGGCCTGGGCTTGGCGCAGCGCCAGCTTGAAGCGGTCCTGGTCGACGGCAAACAGCACTTGGCCTTTGCTCACCAATTGGTTGTCGCGCACGTCGACTTGCTGGATCAGCCCGGATACGTCCGGGGCGATCTGCACGATGTCGGCACGGATGTGCCCGTCGCGGGTCCAGGGCGCAAACATGTAGTACATGACCATGCGCCACACCACGACGACCGCAAAGGTCACGATCAACAACGTGAGGACTACACGGCCGATGGTCAAAAAGGGTTTTTTCATGTCATCAGGTATCGACTGAGTGAGTCCACCGCGCCCAGCAACAGCGCGTAGAGCCCCACGTTGAACAATGCCCGGTGCCAGACCAGGCGGTAGAAGTGGAGCCGGGTCAACAACCCGTGCACCACCAAAAACAACACGTACGTAATGCCCATCAGCACCAGCAGCGTGGGCAGGAACACCCCGCTGATATCCAGATCACCGATCATAAAGGCGCTCCATCGGGTAGCGGCGCTTCCTGCTCGGTGCCGCCAATGAATTCCACGCCAGGCAACAGCGCCAGGCGCAGGCCGGCCAGCGCGTGCAGCAGGTGTACGCGGGTGTCGTCTGCGTCTTGCAGGCCCTGGCCGTTGAGGGCGCGGCGCGTGCGGTCGAGGGTCATCAGCAGACCGCTCGGCGCGGGCAAGCGTTCACCGGCCTTGAGGCAAGCCTTGAAGTAACCGCCGACGCCTTCGACAACCTGGTTGAGCAGCACCCGTGGCACGCCGAGGACGCGCGGCGAGTAGGCCAGCAGGTCGAGCAGGTTCAGTGCCACCCGCAGGTCGCGCAGGGCGACGCCGGTGTCGTGGCCGATGATCGCCAGGCGCGGCAGGTGTTGCATCAGGCGGTCGAGCATTTGCGCGGCGAGGTGACGGTGTTCGTTGAGGGTCGCAGGCTCCGTCATGCCGACGATGTCGTGCCAACTGAAACGCGTCAGGCGCTTGGCCGCCAGTTCGGCGCCGAAGGGGCGCGCAATCAGCGTCCACACAAAGGCAAACAGCAAGCCCACGGGCCCGGCCAGGTTGACGTTGGCGAAGTTGAGGAAGTCTGCATCGTAGGCGCCCTGGATGCTGATGAACGACGAGGTGTTCACCAGCGTCAGCAGCATGCCCAGGTAGAAGCGCGGCTGCACGGTGAGGGTGCCGATGCAGATAAACGGCACGGCAAACGCCAGCACCAGCATCGGGAAATCGTGCAGGTTGGGCAGGACCAGAAACAGATAGAGGCTGGCGAACAGCACCGACATCGCCGTCCAGAAAAAGAACCGGTAGATCTGCGGCGCGGGGTCGTCCATTGAGGCGAAGAAGCTGCAGGCCACGGCGGCCAGGATCACGGCGCTGCCGCCGTCGGTCCAACCCAGCAAAATCCACAGCACCGAGGCAACGATGATCGCGGTGACGGTGGAAAACGCCGAGTAGAACATCAGGCCACGGTCGAGGAACGGGGTCAGGCGACCGAGGCGCCAGTGGCGGTAGACGGCGCGCCAGGTGACCTGGCTTTCGCAGGCGATGGCGGCTTGCAGGCTGCGGCAGTCTTGCCACAGGTCGATCCATTCGCCGAGGCGGTACAGGGCGTTGGAGAACAGCAGCGCGGGGCGTTCGTCCAGCGCTTCGCCTTGGGGTTGCAGGGCTTCGACCTGATCACGCAGGGCGCGCCAGCTGTCCATCGAGGGATTTTCTGCGCTGCTTTGCAGCCACTGGCTGGTGGCTTCCAACAGGGGCGTGAGTTGATCGAGGTACTGCGGCGCGCGCTGCTCGACGGCATACAGCGCATCGTCGAGTTCCTCCACCACCGGCAGCAGGTGGATCATACGCCCGCGCAGTTCCTTGGTATTGCGCACCGTCTGTGGCCGCGCGCCTTCGTGGGGCAACTGGCCGATCATCAATTCCAGGGTGTTGAAGGTGGCGACCATGCCGCCGCGCAAGCTGCTGACTTCTTCCGGCGTCACGTTGCGGGTCAAAAAGCGCTGGCTGTAGACCTGGGCGTCGGCAAACCACTTGCTCACCGAGCCGTCGAACACCGGCATCAGGCGCCGTGGCCAGAACATCGCGCCGACCACCGCCGCCACGGCGATGCCGAGGAAGATTTCTTCGGTACGCGCTTCGGCCACGTCCCACACGGCCAGCGGGTTATCCACCACCGGCAAGGCGATCAGCGGCAAGGTGTAACCGGCCAGCATCAGCGCGTAGTTGTTCGCGGTGCGCAGGTGCATGGAGAGGAACAGCAAGATGCCCGTCCACAAGGCAATCACCACCACCAACACGTAGGGCGACTGCACAAACATCGGCACAAAAAACACCGCCGCCGCCGCGCCCATCAAAGTGCCGATGGCGCGGTACAGCGCCTTGGAACTGGTGGGGCCGACAAACGGGCTGGAGACGATATAAACAGTGGCCATCGCCCAATACGGACGCGGCATTTGCATGAGCATGGCGATGTACAACGCGATCATCGAGGCGGCGAAGGTGCGCACGCCGTAGAACCAGTCGCGGGCCGGCGGGAAGCCGCTGAAAAATCCGTTCAAAGGGTCGCCGCCTCAAAGGCACGCAGCACGCGCAAGGCGGCGGCCATGTCGTCGGGCGCTATGTCGGCGAGGACTTCCTTGCGCAGGCGCACCAGTTGCACTTCCACCGCTTGCACCAGCTCACGGCCCCGTTCGGTGAGGCTCAACGCCTTGGCGCGGCGGTCGTGGATATCTTCGGTGCGGCACACGTAGCCGCCGTTGCACAGTTGGTCGAGCAGGCGCACCAGCGACGGGCTTTCCATCCCCGACGCCTGGGCTACTTTGACCTGATGCACACCGTCGCCCAGGCGGCCGATCATCAACAGCGGCACGGCGCAGGCTTCGGAAATACCGTAGCTCACCAGCGTGGTCTGGCAGATTTTGCGCCAGTTACGGGCGCCCACCACCATGCTGCTGCTGAGGTTCATCTGGAGTTGTTCGAGGGATTGAGGCACTGGATAGTTCGCATACAGTTAGTTTGCTAACTATCAATATGGTGGATGAACGGGAGGCCGTCAAGTTTTGAAACAATTTCGCGGATGAGTGGAAAAACGAGGGCGGGCTTTCCCCAATGCCAGTCAGTCAAGCACCAGAAAGAACAGCAGACAGGAAAGCGGTATGGAAATAAGCATCAGCACGGTTAAACCGAATATATAAAACGCTGTAATGCCAGCGTTTTCTAAAAACCAAATAACCCCCCGTTTTTTCAACTTTTGGGGGTTTCGCGAAGTTTTTTACACCCCCCGCCCCTTCCTCAACAACACGTCCAACTCATCCACCAACACCGCCCAATCCGCGTCCTTGCGTTTCTCTTCACGCAAAAACGCACTCTGGCTTGGCGTCCAGAAAAACGCATCGGCCAGTTCCAGATCCGGCTTGAGCGGCGAGTGAACGGCCAAAAACTGATCAATACTCTGCGCGTCACTCGGTAGACCCAACTGCTTGAACAGCGACGACAAGCTATGTACAGGCGGTTCCATAACGGATTCCTAAGAAGATGAGTCACCCGAGTCTAGCCCAGGCGCCAGCCATGCCAACAACCGTTCGACACATTGCTGCGCCGACAGTAGGCCAGTGTCCAGCACCAGTGACGCATGCGGCGGCGGTTCATAGGGCGAGCCAACCCCGGTAAACCCGGGCAACTCCCCGCGTCGCGCACGGGCGTAATGCCCTTTCGGGTCACGCCGTTCGCACACCGCCAACGAGGCGCTGCACCAGACTTCCCGATAGTCGCCACCCAGGCGCTCGGCGAATACCGCGCGCAGCTCCACCAACGGCGCGATAAGCGCGAGGATCACGATCTGGCCGTTGTCCACCAGCAATGCCGCGAGTTCGCTGGCGCGGCGGATGTTTTCCAGGCGGTCGCTGTCGGCGAACCCCAGGTCTCGGTTGAGGCCGCCGCGCAAGGCGTCGCCGTCAAGCACCACGCTCTGTCGGCCTTGCTCGAACAACGCCGCTTGCAGGCCCTGGGCGAGGGTGGACTTGCCCGACGCGGGCAAGCCGGTGAGCAGGATCGCCATGCCGCGATGCCCATTGCGGGCCTCGCGTTGACGGCGAGTGATGCTCGCCGTCGGCGCCACCAAATTACTGGGCGACGGCACGCGGCACCGGCGCTGCGATGTTGCCCGCGGCCCACGCCGATTCGCGGCCGGCCAGGGCGGTGGCGATGGTCTGCACGCGGTCGGAGTCCAGTTGTTCGGGCAGCGGGTCGAGACCGGCGCTGGCGAAGATCTGGCCGTAGGCGTTGCGCAGGTCGGCGTAGGCCAGGTCGCGGCGCAGGTCGGCTTGCAGGGTGTTGAGTTCGCCCTGGATCAGGTCGAGCTCGCCCAGGCCGGCAGCTTGGTGGCGGTTGCGCAGTTGGGTGAGGATCTGCCCGTCGATATTCGCCAGTTGCTCGTTGGTCTTGAACTGACGCACGGCGTCCTGGTAGTTGGCGTTGGCCACGTAGATCTGCGCCAGCACCGCAATGGACATCGCCTGGCGCCGGGCGGTGGCGACTTCTTCACCGGCCTTGGCCACGTCGATGGCGGCCGGGGCCGAGATCACGTTGAACAGGTTCCAGGTGACCTTGGCGCCGTAGTCGGCCCAGCGGTTGTCCACCAGGAACGAGTTGCTGTCGTAGTGCCCGCCGGCGCTGAATTCCAGGCCCGGCAGCAAGCGCAGCATGGCTTTGCGGGTTTCGGCGGCGCTGATGCGGGTCTGGTAGTCCTGCTCGCGCAGCTCAGGCCGGTTGGCCAGGGCTTCCTGCTCAAGGCTGGCGAGGTTGACCTTCAGTTGCGGCACGCTGTAGTCGTCCGGCGTGGCCAGCTTGAGGTCGGTGCCCATCGGCAGGTTGATCAAGGTCGACAGTTCGGTCTTGGCCAGGGACAACGCACGGCGCTGTTCCTGCAACTGGCGCGTGGCCTCGATCAGCGAACGCTGGTAGCCGAGGGCTTGCACCGGATCGCCGATGCGTTGCTCGCTCATGCTCTGGCTGTTGCTTTGGGCCTGATCGACACGCGCCATCAGGCTGTCGATCTGGCCCAGCAAACGTTCGGCCGCCACGGCGCGCCAGTAGGCCGAGCGCACGTCCTGCACGATAGTGTTGATCACCTTGCGGCGGCGTTCCTGGATGATCAGGCGTTGGTCGCCTTGCTGCTTGGCGCTGATGTAGCTGACGCCAAAGTCGAGCACGTTCCACACCATGGTCAGGTCCGCCACGCGACGGTCGCGGTCCTGGGAGGTGGACGGTTCCAGGGACTGGGTGCCGGTGCGTACACTCTGGCTGCTGGAGGCGTTGGTGTTGTTGCGCCCGGCATAACCGGCCGACAGCGCCATGCGCGGCAGCATGTCAAAGCTGGAGAGATCGGATTGACGCTTGGCCAGCGCCTCTTCCATCACCTTCAAACGACCTTCGAGGTTGTACTTCACCGCACGGGCCATGGCCTGGTGCAGGGTCAACGGGCCGCTCAGCGGTTCCTGATCCTTGTACATGCCTTGCAGGTCGCTGCGAGCGCGCTGCTCGCTGACACTGCGTTCAATCGGCTTGCTGGTGACCGCACAACCGCTGATCGCCAGGGCCAGCAAGCTGGCGCCGAACAACTTATGACTTTTATTCATCCGTGGACTGCCCCTGTTACCGCGCCTTGAATTAAGTGTGTTCAAGCCTGCATTTCGTTGATGCCGACCTGTTGCAGTGCTTGCGCCAGGTCAATCACCTGGCGTTGTTGTACGTCGTTGATCTGCTGCAATTGCTGACCGAGGGTCGGTGCACCCAACCCGGCGCCCAGGCCTTTGATCGATTTGCCGTCGAAAGCCTTGAAACCACCGTCGTCACCGTGGGTTTCGCGATTGAACAAGCCCGACAAGGTGCTGGAACCGAACACCCCGCCATCGCCGCCGCCAAACCCGAGGAACCCGGCGGCACTCGCCGCATTGCCGCCGTCGGTGCTGAACACCTGGGCGATATAGCTCGGCGCCAGGGCGTTGTTGCGGATAAAGATGTTGCCGATCGGCGGCAAGCCGCTACCCGACTCACGCTGCTCGAACAACGGCGGGAAGCCAATCGGCGAACCCAGGTTGCCGCTCGGCTGACCAAAGATGATCGGTTGCAGCGGCGCGTCCGGCGCGCCCGGTGGCGCCGTCGGGCCGGTGACGCGGAACAGCGGGTCGCCGGTCAACGCGATGGTGTTGATCGCGTAGTTGCCGGAGTTGCTGAAACCGCTGCCGGCGTTGCCCGCCGCATCCGTCACCAGGCTGGTGTCGAGGGTGATGAAGTTGCTCGGATCGTTAAGGTTGGCCGTCGGCGTCAGGGTGGCGGTCCAGGTCTTGCCGCCATCGCTGGTGGCGAGGTTGGACAAGGTGCCGTTGGCCACGCTCAGATCATCCAGGTCAAAACCACTGACTTTTTCACTGAAGGTGAACGTCACGGTGGTGCTCTGGCCGACGGTCAGGTTCGGGTTGGCGACGGAGATCGTCGCGGTCGGCCGGCTGGCGTCGAGCGCATAGTTGTTGGAAATCGCGATGCCCGCACCGGCGTTGCCCGCCGCGTCGGTCACCAGGCTGGCGTCCAGCACTACCAGGTTGGTCGGGTCGGTGATCGCGACGGTGGGCGTCAACGTGGCGGTCCAGGTCTTGCCACCATCGTTGGAGACAAGGTTGGACAAGGTGCCATTGGCCACGCTCAGGTCCGACAGATCAAAGCCGCTGACCGCTTCGCTGAAGGTCACGGTGACCGTGGTGGTTTGCCCGATGCCCAGCAGGGCGTCGGCCACGGTGATGGTCGCGGTCGGCCGTTGGGTATCGATGCTGTAGTTGTTGGAGACAGTGGTGCCGACGCCGCTGTTGCCCGAGGCATTCGCCACGCCGCTGTTGTCCAGCACGATGAGGTTGCTGGTGTCGGTGATATTGCTGGTCGGCGTGAATGTCGCCGTCCAGGTAATGCCGCCATCGTTGCTGCTCACCGCACTCAGGCTGCCGTTGGCGAGGATCAGGTCGGCATTGGTAAAGCCGCTGACGGCCTGGCTGAAGGTGATGGTCACCTGGGAGGTTTCGCCCGCCTTCAGTTGCGTGTCGGCCACCACGATGGTTGCCGTCGGCACCTCGGTGTTCACCGCATAGTTGGCGGAACTGGTGGTGCCGGTGCCGCTGTTTCCCGCGAGGTCAAAGACACCGGTGTTGTTCAGCACGATCAGGTTGGTGGTGTCGGTCACACTCAGCGTCGGCGTGAACGTCGCCGTCCAGGTGATGCCGCCGTCGCTGCTGCTGACGTTGCCCAGGGTGCCATTGGCCACGCTCAGGTCGCTGTTGTCGAAGCCGGTGACGGCCTCGCTGAAGGTGATGGTCACCAACGCGGTTTCGCCCGGACGCAGGTCGCTGTCGCTCATGACAATCGTGGCCGTCGGCCGCTGGCTGTCGACACTGTAGTTGTTGGAATCGGTGCTGCCGCTGCCGGCGTTGCCCGCCAGGTCGGCGACGCCGGTGTTGTCCAGGGTGATCAGGTTGCTGGTGTCGGTGATGCCGGCCGCCGGGGTGAACGTGGCGGTCCAGGTGATACCGCCGTCGCTGCTGCTCACCGCGCTCAAGGTGCCATTGGCGATGGTCAGGTCGGCATTGGTGAAACCGCTCACCGCCTCGCTGAAGGTGATGGTCACCAGCGAGGTTTGCCCGACGCTGAGGGCCGTATCCGCCACCACGATGGTCGAGGTAGGACGCGCGGTATCAATCGTGTAGTTGTTCGAATCGGTGGTGCCGCTGCCGGCATTGCCCGAGGCGTTGGTCACGCCGGAATTGTCCAGGGTGATCAGGTTGGTGGCATCGGTGATGCTCGTGGTCGGCGTGAAGGTCGCGGTCCAGGTGATGCCGCCGTCGCTGCTGCTCACGGAGGTCAGCGTACCGTTGGCGATGGTCAGGTCAGCATTGGTGAAACCGGTGACGGCTTCGCTGAAGGTGATAGTGACCAGCGAGGTTTCACCAATGTTCAACCCAGGGTTCGACACCACGATCGTCGCCGTTGGCAGCACGGTGTCGATGCTGAAGTTGGCCGAGCTGGTGGTGCCCGAACCCGCGTTGCCGGCGAGGTCAGCCACGCCCGCGTTGTTCAGGCTGATCAGGTTGGTGGTGTCGCGAATGCCCACGTCTGGCGTGAAGGTGGCCGTCCAGGTGATACCGCCGTCGCTGCTACTCACCGCGCTCAGGGTGCCATTGGGGATAGTCAGGTCGGCATTGGTGAAACCGCTGACCGCCTCGCTGAACGTAATGGTCACCCGCGAGGTTTCACCGGCGCTCAAGCTCGCGTCGGAGACCACGATAGTCGCCGTCGGGCGCTGGGTGTCGATAGCGTAGTTGCTCGAATCCGTCGTGCCGCTGCCAGCGTTGCCCGCCAAGTCGTTGACGCCGGTGTTGTCCAGGGTGATCACGTTGCTGGTATCGGTGATGCTGGCGCTTGGTGTGAAGGTTGCAGTCCAGGTGATACCGCCGTCGCTGCTGCTCACCGAGCTCAAAGTGCCGTTGGCAATGGTCAGGTCGGCGTTGGAAAAGCCAGTGACCGCTTCGCTGAAGGTGATCGTCACCAATGAGGTTTGACCGATGCTCAGCGTCGTTTCCGAGACCACGATGGTGGACGTAGGACGCGCGGTATCCATCGCGTAATTGTTCGAGTCAGTGGTGCCGCTGCCGGCGTTGCCGGAGGCGTTGGCGACGCCGGTATTGTCCAGGGTGATCACGTTGCTAGTGTCGGTGATGTTGCTGGTCGGCGTGAAGTTCGCGGTCCAGGTGATGCCGCCATCGACGCTGGTCACGGTGCTCAAGGTGCCGTTGGCGATGGTCAGGTCGGCGTTGGTAAAGCCGGTGACCGCTTCGCTGAAGGTGATGGTCACCAATGAGGTTGCACCCATATTCAGGGCCGGGTTCGCCACGATGATGGTCGCCGTGGGGCGCACGGTGTCGATGGTGAAGTTAGCCGAGTCGGTGGTGCCCATGCCGGCGTTGCCGGCCAGGTCGCTCACGCCAGCATTGTTCAGGCTGATCAGGTTGGTGGTGTCGTGGACACCCGCGGTCGGCGTGAAGGTGGCGGTCCAGGTGATGCCACCGTCCGCGCTGCTCACCGCCGTGAGGGTGCCGTTGGGCACGATCAGGTCGGCGTTGGTGAACCCGGTGACCGCTTCGCTGAAGGTGATGGTCACCAACGAGGTTTCACCGGCGCTCAGGGTCGGGTCGGCGATGACGATGGTCGCAGTCGGGCGCACGCTGTCGACTGCGTAGGCGTTCGAGCTGGTGGTGCCAGACCCGGAGTTGCCGGAGGTGTCGGCCACGCCGGTGTTGTCGAAGACCACATGATTGTTGCCCTGGTTGATGCCTGCCGCAGGTGTCAGCGTCGTGGTCCAGGTGATGTTGTCGCTGGTGGACAGACCCGACAGCGTGCCGTTGTCGACCGTCAGGTCAGCCAGGGTAAAGCCTGTGACCGCTTCGCTGAACGTGATCGTGACCACGGACGATCCGCCGATCCCCAGCGCGGGATTGCTGACCACCACCGTGGCGGTTGGGCGCTGGTTATCGATGCCGTAGTTGTTGGAGTCGGTCGTGCCGACGCCAGCGTTCCCCGACGCCGCTGCCTGTATACCCGTGTTGTCCAGGACGATGACGTTGGTGGCGTCGGTGATATTGCTGGTCGGCGTAAAGGTCGCCGTCCAGGTGATGCCGCCATCGCTGCTCGAAACCGCGCTCAAGGTGCCATTGGCGACGGTCAGGTCGGCGTTGGTAAAGCCCGTGACGGCTTCGCTGAAGGTGATGGTCACCAATGAGGTTGCACCAATATTCAAGGCCGGGTTCGCCACGACGATGGTCGCCGTGGGCACCACGGTGTCAACGCTGTAGTTTCCTGAGTGGCTGGCGCCCGAGCCCGCGTTACCGGCCAGGTCGGCGATGCCCGTGCCGACCAGGGTGATCAGGTTGGTGGCGCTTTTGACGCCCACGGTCGGGGTGAAGATGGCGGTCCAGGTGATACCGCCGTCGCTGCTGCTCACGGAAGTGAGCTGGCCATTGGCAACCGCCAGGTCGGCGTTGGTAAAGCCGCTGACGGCTTCGCTGAAGGTGATGGTCACCAACGAGGTTTCACCGGCGGTCAGGTTCGGGTCGGCAATCACGATGGTCGCGGTCGGGCGCTGGGTGTCGATGGCGTAGTTGTTGGAGTCGGTGGTGCCGCTGCCCGCGTTACCGGCCAGGTCGACGATGCCGGTGTTGTCGAGGGTGATCAGGTTGGTGGTGTCGGTAACGTTGATGGACGGCGTGAACGTCGCGGTCCAGGTGATGCCGCCGTCGCTGCTGCTCAGGCCGGTCACGGTGCCGTTGGCGACGGTCAGGTCGGCGGTGGTGAAACCGCTGACGGCTTCGCTGAACGTCACGGTGACCAGAGAGGTTTCACCGATGATCAACACGTTCTCGGCGACCACGACCGTTGCGGTTGGGCGCACCGTATCAATCGCGTAATTGTTCGAATCGGTGGTGCCGGAGCCGGCATTGCCAGACAGGTCGGCGATGCCGGTGTTATTCAGCGTAATCAGGTTGGTGGCGTCACTGGTGCTGGCGCTCGGGGTGAACGTCGCGGTCCAGGTAATGCCGCCGTCGCTGCTGCTTACCGCGCTCAACGTGCCATTGGCAATCGTCAGGTCGCCGTTGGTAAAGCCGGTGATGGCTTCGCTGAAGGTGATGGTGACCAACGAGGTTTCGCCAATTTTCAGGCTGTTGTCGGCCACGATGATCGTCGCGGTCGGGCGCTGGGTGTCGATGGTGTAGTTGTTGGAAGTCGTAGTGCCGCTACCGGCATTGCCCGCCAAGTCGCTGATGCCGCTGTTGCCCAGGGTGATCACGTTGGTGGTGTCGTTGATACTGCTGGTCGGCGTGAACGTCGCGGTCCAGGTGATGCCGCCGTCGCTGCTGCTCACCGCGCTCAGGGTGCCGTTGGCCACCGTCAAGTCGGCATTGGTGAAATCGCTCACCGCTTCGCTGAAGGTCACGATCACCAGTGAGGTTTGCCCCACGCTCAGCGTCGGGTTGGCAACCACGATGGTTGCGGTTGGCCGCACGGTGTCAATCGCGTAATTGTTCGAGTCGGTGGTGCCGGTGCCGGCGTTGCCCGCCACGTCGGCGATGCCGGTGTTGTCCAGGCTGATCAGGTTGGTGGTGTCGGAGATGCTCGCGCTCGGGGTGAACGTCGCGGTCCAGGTAATGCCACCGTCGCTGCTGCTGACGGCAGTGAGGTTGCCGTTGGCGAGGGTCACGTCGGCGTTGGTGAAGCCGGTGACCGCCTCGCTGAACGTAAAGGTGACCAACGAGGTGTCACCGATTTTCAACGCGCTGTCGGCGACCACAATGGTCGCGGTTGGCCGCACGGTGTCGATCGTGTAATTGGCCGAATTGGTGGTGCCCGCGCCTGCCACGCTGTCGTTGATCGCGGCCACCCCAGTGTTGTCGAGGGTGATCAGGTTGGTGGCATCGGTGATGCTGGTGGTCGGCGTGAACGTCGCCGTCCAGGTGATGCCGCCATCGCTGCTGGTCACACCGGTCATGGTGCCGTTGGCGATCGTCAAGTCGGCGTTGGTGAAACCGGTCACCGCACGGCTGAACGTAATGGTGACCAGCGAGGTATCGCCGATTTTCAGCGCCGTATCGGACATCACGATGGTCGCGGTCGGCCCCGGGGAATAAGCCGTGTTCAGCGTGCCGCCGTCATTGAAGATGTTGTCCACAGCCGCTACAGAGGCGCCCGTGGAACCGCCGCCCAACGCAGGGCCACCACTGCCGCTGCCACCGACGTTGCCGCTCATGGCCGCAAAGTTGGCAGCCGTCATCAACAGCGTGCCTTTGTTCCAGATCGCACCAACGCCTTTGCCGGCCGCGCCGCCCGAAGAGGCGGAGCCACCCAGGCCACCACCGCCACCACCGCCGCCGCCGGCAGCGATGTTGTTGGAGATCACCGACGTGCCAACAACGGTCAGCGTGCCGGTGGAAGCATTGTAGATACCGCCGCTGGCCGAGGCACCCGCCCGGCCAGGTTTGTCCCAACCGGAGCCGCCGCCACCGCCGCCAATGGAAATAGTGCCATTGTTCGCCGTACCACCGGCGCCGCCACTGCTGTAGTTGGCCGCGCCCACACCGCCCGCGCCGCCGGAGCTGCTGCCGCCCCTGCCGCCCATGTAGTTGGGGTTATAGCCACCGCCGTTGCCGCCGGTGTTGGTACTCCCGGAAGTACCGCTATACACGCCTGTACCAAAGCCGGAAGTACCACCGTGACCACCGGCTTGCCCGCCGAGCGCGCCGCCACCGCCACCGCCACCACCGACCGCGCCACCGACATAAGGCGAGGTCACCCCGCCACCGCCGCCGCCGCCCGAGGCTGCGTTGCTGGTCACCGTGACATTGTTCAAGGTCAGGTTACCGGCGTTGACAATCCCGCCGCCCATCGCCGCGGTCCCGTCGGTGCCCGCCGCAGCGCCGTTGCCGGCTGCCAGGCCCTTGGTGATGATCAGGCCATCCAGGGTCGCGGTGACCCCGGCGTTGACCTTCAGTACCTGGGTTTTGTACTGCCCGCTGAGGGTCACGTCCGCCACGCCATCATTGTTGCGATCGCCGTCGATGGTGAGGTTCTTGGTGATGATCAACTGGCTGTTGAGGTTGATCGTCATGTCAGCAGCGAAGGCCACGGAATCCCCCGACACCGCGTCGCTCAGGGCCTGACGCAAGCTGCCGACACCACTGTCGCCATCATTGGCCACCGTGATCGTCGACAGGCTGTACTGATACCCCGACATCCCACCGTAGGACAGCGCGGTGTGGCTCTCGATGGAGCCGGTGGCGATTTCCAGGGTCCAGTCGCTGCCTGCGCCGGTGCGGTTGGTGGACGCGGCAATATCGCGCCCGGTCAGCTGCGCCAGCGAGTCGACAAAGTTGATGCCCTTGTCGCCCGCTGCCGTGTTGCAGGCGTAGATCAGGATGTCGCCGCCGACGTTCATGTCCTGGCCGATCTGCGCCAGCACTTCGCTGCGGGCCGCGACGTTGTCTGCCGACAAATAGGTGTTGCCCAGCCACAGGTCCCCCGCGTTGCCGTGGGCGATGATCTGCACCGAGCTGACGCCTTGGTGGCTGCCCAGGTAATCGGCGATCTGTTGCAGGCCGTCCTTGCTCGCGTCCAGTTGCACCACCTGGGTGCCGGGGGCAACGCCTTTGAGCAACTCGGCAGAGTCCTTGACCCGCGCGTCGACGAACACCACGGTTTCACCCGGTACGGCGACCGGGGCCGGGGTCACGGGCGCATCGGTTTGCGCATGGGTTTCGCTACCGGTGCCGGCGTGCTCGGTGGTCGGCGCCTTGGCGGCCGCATCGGCGGCCGTGGCATGACTGTCGGCTTGCGCCACGTCGGCCACGGTGGCGGCGACCGCGCCGTCGAACAGCATGCGCGGTTCCAGGGACATGATCATCGGCGTCGCCTGAGTGTGGGCGCCTGTTGTCGTTTGCCGTGCCTTTCCTTTGCTCCACCACATGCTGCTCACCCGCTTGTCGAATGCTGATACCCGCAAATAAAAAAACCGCGATCAACTGATCGCGGCATCGGCTTTGGTGCGAATCACATTGGCGGCGCTCAAGCTGCCGTCACGCCAGAAATCCATATGGGCAAATTGCTCGAACAGATCCGGCGGCAACAGGCTGCGTCGCGCTTGCAGCGCCACCCGTGGCTTGACCTTATGCAGGCCGGTTACGCCCAGGTCCTGGTCGAAACTGGGAGCGTCGTAGCTGAGGTTGTTGAAGTCATGCTCGAACCACGGCTCGCCGATAAATTCATAGATCAGCCGCATGACCCGCTCGGGGGCCTGGGCCAGCAGGTCGTAGTCGACGATCAGCAGCGAATCAGCGTGCTCGCCGTAGTACGCCTCTTTGAGCGCCGACCACGCATACCCGACCATGCGGTTGCGCTGGGCCAGGGTTTCGACGCGGCTGTACACCGTATTGCGCTCGACATCATCGTTGAACAGCTTGGTGTTTTCGAAGGGATTGGCGCGGTACAGGCGCTCCAGGCTGTCCATGATCCACGCGACGTTGCGCACGCAAGCGATGACCTTGGCCTGGGGAAACAGGTCATGCAGCGCGGGCATGCGCGCGCACCATTGGCGATTGGTGTCGAACACCACGGGCGTGGCGGTTTTGTCGGCGTAGTAGGAGTCAAACAGGCCGCGCAACAGACGGCGGCGGGTGTCGGCATCGATCACCGAACCAAACTCGCTGCCGGCGCTGCACTGTCCCAGCACACCGTTGAACAGTGGGCCTACGGGGCTGCTCATGCCCGCATGAAAGCGCGGGTTCTGCAGCAGGATTGCAGAAAGCAGGGTCGAGCCGGAGCGCGGCAAGCCGGAGATAAAGTGATACAGCAATCCATTCACCACTTTGTCGGACAATTCCTTTTGTCGCCGGAGAATAGCTCAGGATTGTTACAATCACTAGTGGGTAAATGCCACTATTTGCAGCGGAATTAATACCGATTCGAAATTAACGACACTCCTGTGGCTGCAAAGGCTCCGCCCCCCGGCACAGCACAAATAGGCGGGCCCTAGCCCCGCCGCCATCTTGCTGCAAAATCTGGCGCCAACCGTCGGGGATCGGCGCGAAATCGTCGGGCATTTCATTGCTGCTGATCAGCCAGACGCGTCGGGTTTCGGAGGGTAAGGCCGACAAGCGGTCGAGGTAAATGCGGCCGCCGTCCTGATCCACCAACGTCCCGAAGCCATAGGCATTCGGCCGGGTCGGTGTGCCGTCGGGCTTGGGCGGGGTGTAGAGCTGCAACTGGGCGTCGGTCTGGTCGTAATACACGTAGCTCAGGTACCACATCATGTCGCTGAGAACGATGCGGTCGTCTTCCTGGTAATTGCGATTGACGAACTCCACCGGCACGTTGAATTGGTCATGCACATCCACCGTGGCGTTGTTCTTCAACCCCAGCAGTTCAACGCCGACAAACACCACGAACAACGCCGCTCCCAGCCACGACAGACGGCTGGGCAAACGATCGATGGCCAAGGCCATGAGCAGCGGCAAGCCAATGGCATACACCGTCAGGTAACGTTCGATAAACACCGGCGATACAAACGACACGCCGTACACCAGCAGCAGCGGCAGCAGCAAAAACAGCGCCAGCAGGCGCGCCGGCCGCAGGTTTTCACGGTCTTTCCAGGCGGTCACCGCAACCACCGCCATCAGCGATAGCGGGAACAACCAGAACAGCGGCGCCCAGAAGTCGAGGCCTTCATCCTGCAGTACGAACTGCCAGATCATCGAGGGCACGGAGATCAGCGTAACCGGGTCTTCCCAGCCAATGTCGCCGCCGACCTTGAGCTGTTCGACATGCTGGACCAATCCCAGCAGGCTCGGCAGCCAAGGCAGGTACAACGCGACAATCGCCGCATTTGCGCACCACCACGCCGGACGCGTGAGCAAGCGCTGGCCAGGCGCCTGGGAGCGATACAACAGGCCCAGCCAGGCCCAATGCACCAGCACGCACAACGCCGTGAAGTAATGGGTATAAAAACCGGCCGCCATCAGCAGCACATAAGCCACCAGGCAACGCGTGCGCTCCGGCCGGCGCACCCAGTACACCAGCGCCAGCGTGGCTCCCAGCAACCACACGGCCAGCAGCGAGTACATACGCACTTCCTGGCTGTAGCGCACGGCGCTGGGGAACAGCGCCAGCAGCACACCGGCCAGTACGGCAGCGCGACGCGTGGACAGTTGCCGCATCAGCCACACGCCCAGGCCCACGGCGAGCACGCCCGGGATTGCACTCATGCCGCGAATCGACCAGATACCGTCGCCAAACACCTCGATCCAGCCACGCAGGATGAAAAAGTACAGCGGCGGGTGCACATCGTGGGCGGCGTGAAACCACAGGTCGTCAACGGCGTATTCGCTGAGCAGCAGGCTGGAGCCTTCATCGCCCCAGATCGCCGCCGCGGTCAGGCCATAGAACCGCACGGCCATCGCCAGCGCGAGGATCGGCACCCACCATAACCGGCTCAGCCAACGGCTGCCTTCCCACGCGCCCACCACAGCAAATGGGCCCACTTTTTCCTCTTGCTCGACCACAGACCGTCACACCTCAAATCCACTGATACTGCCGGTTCCCCGGGCAAAAGCTGCGCATGCGCAAACAAGCGCAACTCTAGGGCAAACGCCTGGGTTTCGCTCGCGGTTTCGCAATGGCCGGGCGCCGCGCAAAAGTAGGTCTACGCACTGCGATGACGCCGGATCGATGGACATGGGCTTGTCGGCGCGACGATCTATTCCGATCAACCAGGCGCCAACCCGCCGGTGTTGTTCATCATCGCTGCAACGCCTTGTCAGAACCCGCTTTCCCTAACCCCCAACGCCGCCGCCCGCCGCCAGGCCGCGCCCAGCACCGACTCGCTGCGCCCTTGCAACAGCACCACGCCGCGCAACGGCTGCTGGGGCGTGTCGATCGTCTCCAGACTCTTGAGGCGCGCACCGTATTGCGCTTGAACCGGCGCCGGGCGCTGGTTTTCGTCGCGGCGCACGGCAATCGGCCCGTGGTGATCAGAGGTCAGCGCCTCCTGATCCAGATAAGCCACGCCGTTGGCGTCGATATCGGTCAATTGCACCGGGATCGCGGCGCGCATCGGGTCATCCGCGATAAACCGCCCGGTGGCCCCTGGCGCAACGCGCCACAGCTCGGCTTCGGCCAGATACCCACGCAAGCGCGCCCCCGCCTCCACCACCTGCACCAGCGCATCCTTGGGCGACAGCCAGCGACCCACGCTCAATTGCGGCAGCACATCGCGCACCGTGCCCGCATGGGGCGCGCGCAACAGCAAGCGTTCGCGCTGGGCGGCGAGCCCACGGTATTCGGCCAGGGCCTGGGACAGACGTTGATCGTTGATCCCGGCGTCGGCCGCCGTTTCGCTGCGGCCGGCCTGGCGGCGCATCTGCAACTGCAGGATATCGACTTCGCGCCGCACAATGCTTTGGCGCGCGTCGAGGTCCGGTGACTCCAGTTCGATCAGCACCTGGCCCTGGGTCACCGCCTGCCCGTCCACCACCCGCAGCGCCTTGACCCGCGCCGCTACCGGCGCATGCAACGCGCTGACGCGACCCGCTTCAAGCATGCTCGGCAGCTCCACCGCACTGCGCCACGGCACCACCAGCACGAGCACGATCAGCGCCAACCCGAGGCTGCTGAGCAATACCCGTGGGGCATGGGCCTGGCTGCGGCGACTCCACCATTCACGCCACTCCTTGTAGATTGGCAGGCAGATAAACCACGCCAATTCCACCAGCATCAGGAAGATCCCAAGCAGTTTGAAGAACAGGTGATACACCGCCAACGCGATCCCGAGGAACAGCGCCGCACGCCACAGCCACGCCAGGTAGCCCCACCACAACAGGCGTCGCTGCAGGGTCGGCGTCCACGGTTCCGGCGCCGGTTCGCCATAACCGAACAGCAACTCACGCAGGCGCCAGCGGCACAGCGCGAAAGCGCGGCCTTGCAGGTTGTCCACGCCCCATAAATCGCTGATCAAAAAGTAACCATCGAAGCGCATGAACGGGTTGAGGTTGATCGCCAGGGTGGTCAGCCAGGTGGCGCTGGCCAGCATGAACGCCGCGGTGCGTGCCGGTCCGTCCGGCAGCAGCGACCAGGCCAGCAAGGCGATGCATGCCAGCAGCAGCTCGGCCATCACCCCACCGGCGCCGATCATCAGGCGCGCGCGGCGATCATTGACGCGCCAGGCGTCGCTGACGTCGGTGTAGAACATCGGCAACAGCACCATGAAGGCCACGCCCATGCTCTGCACCCGACAGCCGGCGCGCTTGGCCATGAACGCGTGGCCGAATTCATGGCACAGCTTGGCGAAGAACAGCGCCACGCCAAACGCCAGAGCGCCGCCGAGGCTGAACAGATGCGGGAACGTCGCCAGGAAGCGCTGCCAATCGCGCGCCACCAAAAACACTCCGAGGCCGAGGATCATCGGTAAACCGTAACGCAACAGGCCCGGGCCAAACCGTGCCAGCCACGGCCAGGCGCGGTTGAGAAACGCGTCCGGGCGCCACAGAGGGATGCGGAAAAACAGATATTGATGCAGCAGCACCTGCCACAGGCCCTGCTTCTGCGCGGCGGCTTTATACAGGTAGCTGGCGCGTTGCTCCGGGTCGAGGGCAGCGATCAGGTCGTGGGCGCGCAGAAAACTCAGCAGCTCGGTGACTTCGCCGTCCCCCAGGGGCAAGCCCGGCTCGCGGTTGGCGGCTTGCAGGACTTTTTCCGCATCGCCCAGGGACCAATGCCGCAGCAGGCGGATGGCCGTGGCGCCCAGCTTGAAATAGCGCCCACGCACCGGGTCGGCGAGAGTCCAGCGCGGCGAACCGTCCAACGCCGCGCCGGCGCTGGACAGTTGCAGGTCGTCACGCAGCTTGGGCAGGCTCATCAGAGGCCCACGCTTTGGCGCAGGCCCGCCAACGGTCGCCGCAGCAGGTACAGCGCCAGCGGCGCGCGGTCGCCATACAGCTTCGCGGTGCCACGCAGGCCGATACGCGGCGGTGCGTCATCGAATTGCGCATCCAGGCGATAGGCCAACTGCCCGCCCGGCGTAGGCTGCGCCTCGTACGCGGCCCGTTGCAGGGTGGCGAGGTGACGTTGCAGCGGGTCGCTGTCGAGGAACAACGCGACCTGTGCATTGGGCGCCAGGGCAATCGCATCGCCTACCGCCAGCTCGATGCGCAGCTCGGCCTGGCCGGGGTCGGCGATCTGCAGCAGGCGCTCGCCGGTTTGCACGGGTTTGCCGGTCCAACGCTCGGCGTCGGCAAACACCGCGATGCCGTCGCGCTCGGCGCGCACTTCGCTGCGCTTGAGCAGCTCGCGGGCGTAGTCGCGTTCGGCGCGTTTTTGCTCGACGCGCGCGGCCAGCAGGTCGATGCGCGAGCTGGATTCGGCATCGGCAAAGGCGCGCTGGGAATTGGCCTTCAACTCCGCTTCCGCCACGCCCAGGGCCCGTGCTGCCACGTCCGCCTGGGCGGTCAGGGTGGTGCTTTCAAAGCGCAGCAGCAGGTCGCCGGTTTTTACGCTTTGGTTGGGTTTGACCAGGAACTCGGCAATCACTCCATCCAAGGGTGCCGCGACAACTTGCCCGGCCAGCGGCACCACTTCGGCGGGCGCCAGCACCGATTGGCGCACCGGGATCAGCAGCATCAGCAGCAACCCGACCACCACCGCCACCTGACGCTTGCGGGTCAGGCGCAGGCGCCACGGCTGGCGCGGTTGCAACGCATGCCAGGCATGGCTGTAGGTGTCGCCCAGTTGCGCCAGCAAGACGTGCTCGGCCGGGTTCCACGGTGTGTCCCGCGCCAGCCACAGGCCGCCAAACACCTGGCCTTGGGGGTTGATCAGCGGCAACCAGAACACATGCTCGGCCGACAGGCTCTGCCAGTCGGCGCGCACCGCGTCGCTCAATTGTTCGGCGGGCACCACGCGCGCGGTCTGGCCGAGATCCAGTTTGTGCAACTGCGCCACCGCCTGCTCGACAAACGCCACGAACGGCGCGTTCGGGTCGATGCTGCTTACCGCCGTGACCGCCTGCACCTTGCCGGCGATCAACAGCGCGGCGTGGCGATAGCCGAATAGCGCTTGCCCATCGTTGACCAGGCTGTAGGCCAACTGCTCAGTGGTACGGGCAGCGCGGGTCTGGCGTTCGAGGTCGAGAAACTGCGCGAACACCCGCTCGGTGTTCCCCGCCATCGGTGCGTTCATTGCAGTTGCGCGAAGTGGGCGGTGCCGCTCATACCTGCCATCAAGCCGGCGGCATTGGGCAAGGTGGCGACCAGCAGCAGCGTCTGGCTGCCCTCATCGATGCGCGCGCCGAGGCGTTTGACCGTGGCGCTGAACGCCTGGCCGGTTTCGTCGGGGGTAAAATTGAAGGTCTGCCCGGGCTTGAGTTTGCCCATCCAGCGCGACGGCACCAGCAGGTGAATTTCCAGGCTGCGGTTGTCGACGATTTCCAGCAGCGGCGCACCCGCCGACACGCTTTCATAACGCTGGACCTTGCGTTGCACCACCTGGCCGTCATACGGCGCCAGCACGCTGCAACGCTTGATCTGCACCTGATAGACCTGGGACTGGGCCTGGGTCTCGGTGAGTTTGGCTTCAGCTCGCGCCACTTCGAAACGCCCGACGGAATTGAGCGAGGCCAGTTGTTTGTTGTGCGCCAGTTCTTCACCGGCGCCACGGCTGGCGGCCTGGGCGGCGTTCAGTTGGGCCTGGTAGGCCGAACAATCGAAGCGCGCCAGGGTGTCACCTTTCTTGAACGACTCGCCTTCGCTGAACGGCAGTTCGACGATGCGCCCCGACAACTCACTGGCCAGCATCGCCTGGTCGCGGGCCCGCAGCACGCCGCGCGCCTCGCTGGTGGCACTGGCGGCAGTCGCCGGCGGCTGGTCCAACAAAGGGTCTTCGGCCATGGCCATCGACGCTGCGCCCAACAGGCAGGAAACACCCAACATCCATGCACTCAACTGCTTCATACGGTCGACTCCCTGACATTCAGCGCAGTCTATGTCAGCGAGATTAAATTGCCACTACCCTCAATCGGACAAACCAACGATTTGTGTAGGGCTTCACCGAAGCGATTGTCGGATCAAGCTATGATTGCCTCCCTCCAAGGACTCAGGATCAAGGACACGTCATGCGCATCGGTTTTCTGTCACCCCTGGCACTGGCTCTGTTGGCCAGTACTTCCCTGCCGGCACTGGCCAGCTCCGACGACTCTTGCTACCCCGACTGGCGGGTCTCGCGTGACAGCCTCGACACGTGCAACAACCTGCCCTTCCTGAGCCCGGGCAACGACAGCCGCGTCAACCTGCGCCTGTTACTGGCCGACAAAAAGACCGTAGCACTGACCCCCAACGCCTTGAACGAAGATGACCTGGCCCAGGGTTTTGGCCCGGTGCCCTTTGCGGTGTATCGCCTGACCCCGGTCGGCAGCGGCGAGACGCAACCCGACTCCGACGACTCACCCACCGCCGAACTCGACACCCTGCTGGCCCCCCTGGGCATCAAGCGCGAGGACTACAAAACCGCCGGCGAAGCCTTCCTCAACGGCGAAGGCAGCCGCTGCCGCAGCAACGACGATGACAGCGCCACCGCGTTTATCCGCCAAGTGGTCAAGGCCGACATGCCGGCAGCCGAACGTACGCTGCTGGCTCAATCACGCCTGCAACTGTTGACTACCTGCAACTTGGACGGCCCGGTCATCGCCGACCCGCAGCAGATCCAGTCCAGCGACGGCCAACTGTTTCGCACCTACCTACAAGCTGCCGCCGACTTCTACAGCGGCCGTTTTGCCGAGGCCGAGCGCGGCTTCTCGGCGCTCGCCAGCGCCAACTCGCCCTGGCTGAAGGAAACCGCGCTGTACATGACCGCCCGCACCGCGCTGAACCAGGCCCAGGCCAACACCTACGATGAATACGGTGTGCCCAACCTTGAGCGTGTGGATAAGTCCGCGCTGGCCGCTGCCGAGCAGGGTTTTGGCAACTACGTGAAGACTTATCCACAAGGCGCCTACACCGCCTCCGCCCGTGGCCTGCTGCGTCGCGTGTATTGGCTGGCGGACGACAACGCCAAGCTCGCCGACGCCTACGCCTGGGGGCTGACCCAAGCGACAGAGGCGCAGCGCAATGTGTCGGTGGATGAGCTGGTGGAAGAGGCCGACGTGAAACTGCTGTCGGTGACCGGCGGGCCGATCGACACGCCGATGATTCAACTGGTCAGCGACCTGATGCGGATGCGCGCTCACAACCCGCCGACGCTGAGCCGTGAAGATCTCGCAACGCGCAAAGCCGTGTTTGCCAATGAGCCGGCGCTGTACGACTACCTGCTCGCGGCTTATGCGCTGTACGTCGAGCATCAACCCGACAGCGCCTTGCAGCACTTGCCTTCGCAGGTACCGTCGAGCCTGGATTATTTCGCCTTCAGCCAGCAGACCCTGCGCGCACTGGCGCTGGAAGATAAAAAAGACTGGAAAGCCGCCGAGGCCCTGTGGCTGCAACTGCTGCCGCTGGCCAAGCAGCCGCTGCAACGCGACCAGCTGGAATTGGCCCTGGCCATGAATTACGAGCGCAGCGGCCAGTTGGCCAAAGTGTTTACCGCCGACTCGCCGATCAGCGCTAAGCAGGTGCGCTACATCTTGCTGCGCAACGTCGCCGGGCCTGACTTGCTGCGTCAACAGCTCGCCCAGGCCAGCGACCCGCTGGAGCGTGAAACGGCGCAATTTGTGCTGCTCTACAAAAACCTGCTGCGCGGCCAGTTCGCCAGCTTCGCCGAAGACCTCAAGCAACTGCCGACGCCGGCCCCCGAGGACAAGCTCGGCACCAGCCTCGGCTATGTCTACAGCGCCAGCCAGACCTTGCGGTTGTTTCAGTGGAACGGCGACAAGGCCGAATCCGGCTATGCCTGCCCGAGCATCGCGCAAACTGCCGCCACCTTGCAGGCCGACGCCAAGAACCCACAGGGCTTGAACTGCCTCGGTGAGTTCATCCTGCGCAACAACCTCGACGGCATGCCACTGGAACAGGCCCGCGCTGCCGGCAGCCTGGGCAGTAGCGCGTCGGACTTCAAGGGCGAAACCTTCTCGCGCCTGGACGGCTACAAACAGGTGATCGGCGACGCCAAGGCGCCGAAGAACGACAAGGCCTACGCGCTGTTCCGGGCGATCAACTGCTACGCACCGGCCGGCTACAACAGCTGCGGCGGCCAGGACGTGACGCCGGCGGTGCGCAAAGCCTGGTTCCGCCAGCTCAAAAGCGGTTTCGCCGACACCCAGTGGGGCAAATCGGCGCAGTACTACTGGTGAAGCACCTGTGGCTCGGCTTGCTGCTCCTGGCAAGCCCGGCGTTCGCCGCGGTGGACGCCCGCGACTACGACGCCTTCTGGCTGTGGAGCGGCGTCTCGCCCCAGCCGGTACTCAAGCAGGCCAACACCCTGTACATCCTCCAGGGCCAGATCAACTCCACCCGCCGCGCGCCCCAACGCGGTGTGCAACTCATCGCCCAAGGCATCGGCGTACCGCGCCTGACCCACGGCGACATCTGGGTGGTCTACCGCGCCCACACCCTGCACTGGCCCGAACCGGTCTACACCCAAGTGCTCGGCCAGGTGCAACGCTGGCGCGATGCCGGCAACCCGGTGGTCGGCATCCAGATCGACTTCGACGCCCGCACCCAATACCTGCACGAATATGCCGACTTCCTGCGCGACCTGCGCCAACGCCTGCCGGCCGACCTGCGCCTGAGCATCACCGGCCTGATGGACTGGAGCAGCAACGCCGACCCGGCCGCCATCGCCCAACTCAAGGGCGTGGTGGATGAAGTGGTGGTGCAGACCTATCAAGGGCGACACAGCATTGCGGATTACGCGGCGTATTTGCCACGGATGAATCGCATGGGGCTGCCGTTCAAGGTGGGATTGATTCAGGGTGGGGTGTGGGAGGAGCCGGGGTATTTGAAAGGGAGTGAGTGGTTTCGGGGGTATGTGGTGTTTTTGCAAAACCCCCGATAGGCGCCCGCGTCAGACCCATCTTGCAGTGAGTGGGCAAGCCCGCTCACTACAAAGGAATACCTACCAGTCGTACGTCAAACTCGACACCGCCGTACGCCCTTCGCCGTAGTAGCAATCCAGGTCACTGGTGCACTGCGACACGTAGGTTTTGTTGGTGAGGTTCTGCACGTTCAGCGCCAGTTTCACGCCCTTGAGTTTCAGCGGCGAACGGCTCAGGTCGTAGCTCAGGCTGGCGTCGTAGACGCTGTACGACGGCACGTTGAAGGCGCCTTCATAGTAATCGCCCAGGCTTTGCCGCGCGTAACGCACGCCCAGGCCTGCGCCGAGGCCGGCCAGCGGGGTGTCGCCGACCACGGTGTAATTGACCCACATCGACGCGGTGAGCGGCGAGATGCCGGCCGGGTGGCGACCTTGGCGGCCCTCTTCGTCCTTGGTGTACTTGATGTCGTTGCGCGCGGCCGAGGCGATGATGTCCCAGGCGTCGCTGAGGACGGCCTTGGCTTCCAGCTCCACGCCCCGTGAGCGCATGGCGCCGCTCTGGGTGCTGTAGGTGTCGCCGGGCTTGGTGTTGATGACGTTTTCCTGGTCGAGCTGGTAGACCGAGGCTTGTACAAAGCTCTTCTGACCCGGTGGCTGGTACTTCACGCCGACTTCATATTGCTTGCCAGTAGAGGGGTCGAACGGCTTGTGATCGGCATTGGTGCCCGTCAGCGGCAGGAAGGATTCGGAATAGCTGACAAACGGCGCCAGGCCGTTATCGAACAGGTACACCAGGCCCGCGCGGCCGGTGAAGGCTTCGTCCTTGCTGGCAAAACGGCTGTCCTGCATCGGCTCCTTGTTGACCACGCTGGCCCAGTCATAACGTCCGCCGAGCACCAGCGCCCATTTGTCCCATTTGATCTGGTCCTGCACGTATAGGCCGGTCTGGCTCAGGGTGCGGTCCCAGCGGTACGGCTGGCGATAGTCAATGCGCTGGCCGTAGACCGGCTTGAACAGGTCGATCGCCGGCGCAGTACGGTCGTACAGGCCGTGGAACAACGAGCCCGAGTGGTAGTAATCCAGGCCGAAAATCATCGTATGGGCCAGCGCGCCGGTGTCGAATTCGGCCTGGGCGATGCTGTCGACGCCAAACACTTTGTTGTTCTGCGCCCAGTCCACCGCGTAGCGTTGCAGGTAGCGTTGGTCCTGCACACCGGTGGCCGGGTTGGCGATGAATGCGTAGCCGTGCAACGGCGCGGTATAGCGGTCGTCGACCTCGGCGTAGCGCGCGTTTTGCTTGAGGGTCCAGGTGTCGTTGAGGCGATGGGAAACCTCGTAGCCCAGCACGTACTGCTCGCGGTTGTACTGGTTGACGCCCGGCTCGCCGATAAACAGGTCGCGCTTGATCTTGCCGTTGGGGTTGGCCCACAACGTGCCGGACGCCGGCAAACCTTGGGCCTCGGGCACGCCTTTGTCTTTCTGGTACTGGGCGAACAGGGTCACGCTGGTGTCGTCGTTGGGCCGCCAGGTGAAGCTGGGGGCGATGAACTGGCGCTTGTTTTCGACGTAATTGATCTCGTCCTGGCCGTCGTTGGCCAAGGCGGTCAGGCGATAGAGAAACTGCCCTTGCTCATCCAGCGGGCCGCTGAGGTCGATGGCCGCGCTTTTGTGCTCATAGGTACCGGCTTCCAGTACCACCTGATGCACCGGCGTTTCGCTGGGGCGCTTGCTGACCATGTTGACGATGCCGCCCGGCTGGTTCTGCCCGTACAGCACCGAGGCCGGGCCTTTGAGCACTTCGATGCGTTCCAGCGAGTACGGCTCGATCTGCAACGCGCCACCGGTGCTGCCGCCGCCGTAGGGCAGGTGCAAACCATCGAGGTACAGCGGCGTCGGCGAGAAGCCGCGCGAGGTCGGCTCATCGAATAATTTGACCCGGTCGGCAAAGCCGCCCGCCGCCATGCCCGGCGTGTAGAGCAACGCCTGGGTCACGCTCTGGGCACCGCGCGCCTTGATCTCGGCGGCGGTGATCACGTTGATGGTCTGGGGGATTTCCACCAGCGCCGAGTCGGTCTTGCTCCCCGAGGCGCTGCGTGTGGCGACGATGCCGTCCACCGGGCCCCAGGCGTTTTCTTGCGCCTGCTCGCCGCTGATCTGCGTCGCGCCCAATTGCAACGGGCCACCGCCGGAAATCGCCTGCAACGACCAACCGCCCTGGGACTGCATCGCTACCAACCCGCTGCCAGCCAGCAACCGCTCCAACCCGGCGCCCACCGCAAAACGCCCTTGCAGGCCGGCGCTGCGCTTGCCTTCGGTGAGCGACGCGTCCACCGAGAGCAAAATCCCCGAGGCGCTGGCGAAGCGGTTCAACGCCTGGTCGAGGTTGCCCGCCGGGATGTTGTAGGCGCGCTGTGTTTCGGCGCTTTCGGCGGCTTGCACCAGGCTCGGCGCCAAAGGCACCGTCGCCAGCAGGCCGACAAACAAGCCACGGCGCAGGGCGCGGGCCAAGGGTTGGATTGGGTGGTGCGGCATTACTGGACTCCCCGTGAAATCGCTTCTTGATTGGCTTTCAAGAGGTATCCCGAGCGGGCCGCAGAAACCGACAAGTGCTTTGCAAAATTTTTTTCAGACCCGCGCCTTGATCGTCACCCAGTAGCGCGTGACTGCCTGGACCTGCACCGGCAACGAGCGCTCCAGCGCGGCGAGGATGGCGTCCGTGTCGTCCAGCGGAAACACGCCGGTCAGCAACAGCCCGGACACCGCCTGATCACAGCGCAGCAGCCCGGGACGATAGCGGCTCAGTTGCGCGACGAACTCACCCAGCGGCTGACGCTCGGCGATCAGACGGTGCTCGGTCCAACTGCTGCGGTTGACGTCCACCGCCGTCAGCGCCGAGGTTTGCCGGGGGTTGAACCACAGGCTGTCGCCGGCATTCATCTGCACCGCCGCGCCGTGCAGCGGGGTCACGCGCAGGCGGCCTTCGTACAGATCGACGCGGCTGCCGTCGGCCAATTCGCGCACGGCAAAACGGGTGCCCAGCGCCTGCACATCACCGGCCGGGGTTTCGACGATCAGCGGGCGTGAAGGGTCGTGGCCACTGGTCAACAAGATCTCGCCACGGATCAGGCGGATGCGCCGCTCGGTGGCGCTGAAGCGCAGGTCCACCGCGCTGTCGCTGTTGAGGTCCAGGCGCGTGCCGTCGCTGAGGGTGACGTGGCGGATTTCACCGGTGGCGGTGCGATGTTCGGCGAACGCCGCTTGCCAGGGTTCACTGCGCTGCACCAGGTAGCCGCTGCCGCCAGCCACCAGCAGCAGGCCGAGCAGCTTGAGGGCGGCGCGGCGCTGGGGGTCCGGGGTGTCGCGCAACACCGCGCGGGCACTGTCGGCGGGCACGCCGCCGAGGGTTTGTTGCAGGTGCTGCAAGCGTTGCCAGGCGCGGCGGTGTTCCGGGTCGGCGGCCTGCCACTGGGCAAAGGCCTGGCGTTGCTCAACCTGCAGGTCGCCGCCCCATTGCAGCATCAGCCATTCGCTGGCTTGCTCGACAACGGCCGGGGCGATGGGTGCGTCGTGTCTCATTCGGCGTAGGCCACTTGGTAGCAAGCGACGATGGCGCGGGTCATGTACTTCTGCACCGAGCTGAGGCTGACGCCCAGGCGTTTGGCGATCTGCGCGTAGCTCAGGCCTTCGAACTGCGACAGCAGGAAGGCACGGCGCACGTTGTCGGGCATGCGGTCGAGCATGGCGTCGATCTGCATCAGGGTTTCGAGGATCAGCGCGCGGGTTTCCAGGGACGGCGACTCGGGCTCGGGCAGGTGCGCGATGCTTTCCAGGTAGGCGCGCTCGATGCGCAGGCGCCGCCATTGGTCGATCACCAGGTTGCGGGCGATCTGCACCAGGTAGCTGCGGCTTTCCTTGTCACCGGGAAAACGCCCCGACACCAGCAAGCGCAGGAAGGTGTCCTGGGCCACGTCGGCGGCGTGCTCACGGTCGCCCAAGCGCTGGCGCAGCCAGCCTTGCAGCCAGCCGTGATGGTCGCGGTACAGGAGGTGAAGCTGTTGCTGGCCGTCAGTCGCGCTGTCCATGAAAAAGCTCAGATACACTATTGAGAGCAATTATCATTACAGTTTATTTCGCGACTGACAAAAACTCTTTGTACTTAACGCCCGGCGGTGTGCAGCGGATACACCGATTCCCAACCGCCGCCCAACGCTTTGTACAGGCCAACCATGGCCAGGGACACGCCGGTGGAGCTTTCCACCCACTGCTCTTGCGTGGCCAGCAGCGCGCCTTGCACGGTGAGGACGTTGACGAAATCCACCACGCCTTCGACGTACTGGTGTTGCGCCGTGACCAGGGCGATCTGGTTCTGCCGCACCGCTTCGGCGAGACTGTCGCGCCGCAGTTGGCTGGCGTTGTAGCGGGTCAGTTGGTCGTCGATCTCATGCCAGGCGCGCAGCACGGTTTGCTGGTACGCCAGCGCCGCTTCCTGTTGCTGGGCTTCGCGCAGGTTGAGCATGCCTTCCAGACGCCCACCATTGAACAGCGGCAGGCTGAACTGCGGGCCGAAGGCAAAAGCGCGCGAGCCCCACGAGCCGAAATCCGCCAATTGCATGGCCTGGGAACCCAGGCTGCCGGACAAGGTGATGCGCGGGTAGAAATCGCCCTTGGCCACGCCGATATTCGCGGTGGCCGCGTGCAAGCGCGCTTCGGCCTGACGGATATCCGGGCGCCGTTCGGCCAACTCCGACGGCAGGCCAATGGCGACCTGGCGCTGGGTTTGCGGCACGGCGGCGTCTTTGGACAGTTGCGCGTGCAGCGCTTGCGGCGGCTCGCCCATCAGCAGGCTCAGGGCGTTGATCAGTTGGTCCTGGCGCTGCTGCAAATCCGGCAGGCGCGCTTCGATGGTGGCGACTTGGGCAGCGGCTTCGGCCACGTCCAGGTCGGTCGCCACGCCGTCGGCCAGGCGCAGTTGCGAGAGCTTGAGGCTGTGGCGCGCCACGTCGAGGTTTTGCTCGGTGACGGCGCGGGTGTTTTGTACGCCGCGCAGTTGGATGTAGTCCTGGGCAGTTTCGGCGAGCACCGCGAGCAGCACGGCGCGACGGTCGTTTTCGGCGACTTGCAAGGTGGCGTCGGCGGCTTCGGTTTCGCGTTTGACGCGGCCCCAGAAATCCAGCTCCCAGGACGCCGAGAAGCCCGCATCCCATTGGTTGAACGCCGCGCGGCCGTTCTCGCCGGACGGGTCGCTCAAGCCTTTGCCGCTGTTGCGTTTGCGCTGGTAAGCGCCGCTGGCGTCGACGTTGGGGTAACGCTCGGCGGTGGTCACCTGGCGCACCGCGCGGCTTTGTTGCAGGCGGCTGCTGGCGAGTTTCAGGTCGAGGTTGTCGGTGAACGCGCGGCGGGTCAGGGCCGAGAGTTGTTCGTCGTGAAACACGTCCCACCAACGTTCTTGCAACGGATCGCTGACGGCGCGGCTGGCGGCCTGACGACCTTGGGGTTCGCTCCATTGCGTCACCGCTGCGCTTTGCGGCTTGTGAAAATCCGGGCCGACGGTGCAAGCGCTCAGGCTGATAAGGCTCAAGGTGAGCCAGGCAACTCGTTTCATTGCTGGGCCACCTCACGCTGCTGTGCCACCGGTTGCGTATCGACGCTGGCTTCCACCGACATGCCGACGCGCAGGCGTTCAGTCAACGCCTGGCCCGGCTCCAGCACGATCTTCACCGGAATGCGTTGCACCACCTTGGTGAAGTTGCCGGTGGCGTTGTCCGGCTTGACCGCAGCAAACGTCACCCCTGTCGCCGGTGCGAGGCTTTCCAGATGGCCGTTGAGCAACTCGCCGTCGAGGCTATCGACGCGCACCTGCACGGCTTGGCCGGCGTGCATATGGGAGAGCTGGGTTTCCTGGAAGTTGGCCACCACGTAGGCCTCGGCCAACGGCACCACCGCGAGGATCTTGCTGCCCGGCGTCACATAGGCGCCGACGCGCACCGCACGCTCGCCGACCATGCCGTCCACCGGCGCGACGATGCGCGTGTACGACAGTTGATAGCTGGCCATTTCCAGCGCGGCCTGGGCGCGTTTGAGCCCGCCTTCGGCGGCGTCGCGCTGGGCGCTGAGGATTTCCACCTGCTTGCGTTCGGCCGCGAGCACCGCCGTGGCGTTGGCCAGGCGCGCGGTGGCCTGGTCGATGCGGGTCTTGGCCTGCTGGGCGTTCTGCACCGTGCCCGCGCCGACACCGGCGAGGTGGTTGTAGCGGTTCAGCTCGTGTTCGGCGAAGGCCATTTCGGCGCGGTCGGCGGCGACGGTGGCTTGGGCCTGGGCAATCACCGAGCTTTGGCGCTCCAGGGTGGCGCTGGCGTTTTTCAGTTGGGCGCGGGCAACCAGGGTATCGGCGTCGGCGGCTTGGGCGGCGGCGCGAAAGTCGCGGTCGTCGATCAGCGCCAGCAGTTGCCCGGCCTTGACGCGCTGGTTGTCCTCCACCAGCACTTCCTTGATAAAGCCGGCCACACGCGGCGCCACCAGGGTGAAATCGGCGGCGACGAAGGCGTCGTTGGTGGTCTGGCGCTTGCTGCCGAGCACGCTCGGAGCAACCAGATAAACCAGCACGCCGACGGCAAATACGGCGATAACGGTGACGGCAATTTTGTCTTTGCGTTTCATGAACAGTCCTTTAATCAAGTCGGTGCACGGGGCGGAAAGATCCGCGTGGGCATCCAGAAAATCAGCAGGATCAACGCCACCGCGACCGCGGCCATGACGTAATACAGATCCGAAGAAGTCAGCACCACGGCCTGCTCGTGCAGGCGGTGCGCCAGGCCCGGCGCGTCGCCGTCGGCCAGGGGCGAGTTGCCCAGGCGGTCCACCAACATGGTCGAGTGGAAGTGCAGGCGCTGGGTGGTCAGCGTGTCGATCACGCCGGTGGCGATCACGGCGGCGAGGCCTTTGACGGTGTTGAACCAGGCCGAGGCGAACGGCCCATCGGTGGGTTGGATGCTGCCGGTAGAGAGCATCAGCAACGGCAACACTGCCATCGGTTGCCCGAAGATTTGCAGCAGGTACAGGCCGTAGAAATCGTCGCGAATCCACGCCGAGGTCAGGTGCGCACTGCCGACGCAGCACAGCACCAACATGCCCAGGCCGATGCCCAGCACCCAACGGCAATCGACCCAGCGCAGGTTGCACAGCGCCGCCACCAGCGGCAGCGCGATCAATTGCGGCAGCGCCATCAGCAACATCACCGGCGCGGTTTGCAGCGGGCGATAGCCTTGCACCTGGGCGAGAAAACTCGAGGGGATGATGATCACCGAGGTCAGCACCATCAACACCCCGGCCAACACGATCAGGGCAAACGCCAGGTTGCGCAGGCCGAGCATTTGCAGCTTGAAGAACGGCATCGGGTGCGACCATTCATTGATCATGAACAGCACCAGCAACAGCGTGCCGCCGCTGAGCAGGAAGGTGATCAGCCCCGACTCGAACCAGTCCAGGCGATTGCCTTGGAGGATGCCGATCACCAGCATGCAGATCGCCGGGAACCCCAACAGCAGGCCGCGCCAGTTGAATTGCTTGAAGCGCTCCAGGCGCAGCGGGTCTTGCGGCAGGCCGTAGGCCACGGCGGCCATCGCCAACAGGCACGGCGCGACGATCTGCCAGAACGCCCATTGCCAGCCGACGTATTCGGTCCACAGCGCCGCCAACGGCGTGCCGAGGCTCGGACCGAAGGTGGCGGTGAGCGCGTAGCCGGCCAGGCCGTACAGCTTGACGTTGGCCGGCAGGAAACGCAGCGCCACGGTCATCAGCATCGGCGGCAGCGCGCCACCGGCCAGGCCTTGCACGGTGCGCAGCAGCAACAGGCTTTCGTAGTTCGGCGCGAACGGACACAGTATGCCCAACAAGGTGAACAGGCCGATGGCGCAGAGGGTGAAACGGCGCAGGGAAAACGTCACCGAACACCAGGGTGCAAACGCCATGGCCGCGACGGAGGTGGCGGTGTAGGCAGCGACCAGCCAGGTGCCTTCGTCAAAACCGATGTACAGCGCACCACGGATGTCCGCAAGGGCGACCTTGGTGACCATCTCATTGAGGCCGGAGACCAGCACCGCCAGCAACACGCCGACCAGGCCGATGATGATGCGCGGGCCGAACACGGGCGGGGTGATGGCAACGGGTTTGGCTGCGGCCTGGAGTGCGGGGGCAGCGAGGGAAGTCATGAACGGGTAACTCGGAATGGTAAATACCCGAGCAGTTTAATCAGGCTAACCCATGACAAAAAGTTACATGTCGGCAGCTTATAAGTGCGCCAGACGCAACTCCCAAACCCAACGCAAAATCCTGTGGGAGCTGGCTTGCCTGCGATAGCGGTGGGTCAGGCACAGTTGTATCAACTGGCAGACCGCTATCGCAGGCAAGCCAGCTCCCACATGGACCGGGTTCACAACGTTTAGGTGGGCTGGGCTTCGAGCCAGGTGGCGTGGCAGCTTTCGCGCATGGTCTCGCGCAGCCACTTGTGTGCCGGGTCTTTGTCGAAGCGCGGGTGCCAGGATTGCGCCAACACCAGCGTTGGCAGAGAGATCGGCAAGGCGAACGCGCGCAGCGGCAGCTTGAGGCGGTTGGCGCTGTAGAGCGCTTCCTTGGGCACCGGCAGGATCAGGTCGGAGTCGGGCAGCATGAACATCGCCCCGTGGAACCCCGGCGCGATCATCGCCACGCGGCGCTCCAGGCCCTGGGCGTTCAGCGCGGTATCGATCGGCCCACGGGCAATGCCGCGCCGCGAGATGCTGATGTGGGAGTAACTGGCAAAGCGTGCGGCGGTGATTTCTTCGTCGAACAGTGGGTGGTCTTCCCGCGCCAGGCCGACAAAGGTCGTGGAGAACAGGTTCTGTACCTTCACTTCGGGGCTGGCGGGCTGGGTGTTGCTCACCCGCAGGTCGAGGCGCCCTTCGCGCAGCGCTTCGTCGTCGGTGTCGCCTTCGGGCACGAAGCACAGCTCGCACAGCGGGGCCATGCGTTCCATGGTGTCGAACAGGCGGCCGCCGTACACGCCGATGAAAAAGTCATTGGCGCGCACGCTGAAACGACGGCGCAAGGTGCTCAGGTCCACCTGGTCCGCCGAGCGAAACACCAGCGCCGCCTGCTCCACCACGTTGCGCACCTGGGCTTGCAGCTGCAACGCCTTTGGCGTCGGCACCAGGCCGCGACCGGCGCGCACCAGGATCGGGTCACCGACCGCTTCGCGAATACGCGTGAGGGTGCGGCTCATGGCCGCCGGGCTGAGGTTCATGCGGCGCGCGGCACCGACGACGCTGCCCTCGTCGAGCAAGGCGTCGAGGGCGACCAGCAGGTTCATGTCCGGTAGTTGCATGCCAAGCACTCGTGGTTCGTTGGGAGTGAATTGCACGCAATCGTAGCAGGCTTTACAGGTAGCGCCGCAGGCTGCGGGGCAGGTAATTGGCGTAGGTGGCTTTGGGGTTCGCCTGACACTTTTTCACGATGTCCGGCAGGGCGTTTTCCAGCTCGTCGGCCTGGACCAGGCTTTCGTTGTAGTCGCTTTTACCGCTCAGCGCCGAGAACATTACCGCAACACGGGTGATGGCAAAGCTCTTCATCTGGACGAGCGGGCGGGAGGGGTGATCGCGGCGGAACTGACTGACTTCGTCGTTCAACGCGCTGCAGGATTGATAGGTCGTTTGGGTGAAGGTCAGCTGTTCGGATTCCTTCCTCGGCGGTTCCGGCGTAAAAATCATGTCGTTCTGCGCCTCCAGCACGGCCAGCCGCTCGGCCGTCACCGTCCAGGGTTTGAAGCGCCACTGCTGCGCGCCCTCCACCGCCGCTACGCCGAACTCGGGGCGGGTGGCGGAGAGCGCTTTTACATCACTGACCGAACCGTCGTTGTGGATGTTCAGGCTGATGCGCGCGTGCCCCTGGGTGTTGGTCAACGACGCGGGATAAACCGGTTTGGGCATGGACACCGCCTCGGGCACAAACTCCGCCAACGCCGAGGTCGATAACAACAAGGCCGCCGCCAAGACAAAAAAGCGCATATTCGTAAATCCTTTTACCAGAACCGCTCGACGCCATCGCAGCGTCGAAATCGGCCCGCATTATCGGGTTCACGGCGGACAAAGAGCAATCATTCCTGTTTAGCGCTGCATGCCCCAACGCTTCACGGTGAGGCGCTCAAAGGTGTCAAACACCAGGTTCTCCACGAGCAGGCCAATCAGGATCACCACGGCCAACCCGGCAAACACCTTGTCGGTGTACAGCTCATTGCGGTTCTGAAAGATGTACCAGCCCAGCCCGCCCTTGCCGCTCGTGGCGCCAAACACCAGCTCGGCGGCGATCAGCGTGCGCCAGGCGAACGCCCAGCCAATCTTGAGGCCGGCGAGGATCGACGGCAGTGCGGCCGGGATCAGGATAAACAACACGAAGCGCATGCCCTTGAGGCCGTAGTTGCGCCCGGCCATGCGCAGGGTTTCGGACACGCCGAGAAACCCCGAATAGGTGTTCAGCGCCAACGCCCATAGCACCGAATGCACCAGCACGAAGATCAGGCTGTTCTGCCCCAGGCCGAACCACAGCAACGCCAGCGGCAACAGCGCAATCGCCGGCAGCGGGTTGAACATCGAGGTCAGGGTGCTGAGCAGATCGCGGCCCAATTGGGTCGAGACCGCCAGCGTGGTCAGGGCAAATGCCAGCACGATGCCGATAAGGTAGCCCTTGAGCAGCACCACCAGCGAGATGCTCACCTTGCTCAACAACTCGCCGCTGAGCAGGCCGTCGTAGAGCGCTGCAAACGTCTGCAGGAAGCTCGGCAAAAGCAGGTCATTGTTCTGGTAGCGCGCGACGGCTTCCCAGAGGATCGCCAGCACGATGAGGATCAGGCCTTTGCGCAGCCAGCCTTGTTGCCACAGGCGTTGGCGCAGGGGCAGCTCGCGTTCCACGGGGACGCTGAGCAGGGGTTCGAGGTGTATTTCGTATTCTTGGCGCACAGGTTGCCCCTCAGTAAGCGATGCGAATATCGGCGAAGCCCAGCGCCTGCTCGGCCTCGGGCGCTTCATCGAACAACAGGCGATGAATCCGCCGCGCCGACGCCTGGAATTCCACACCGCCCAGGCTGTGCAGGTCGTATTGATGGCTGTGGATTTCTGCGCGCACACGTCCCGGATGGGGCGACAGCAACAGGATGCGATTGCCCACCACCAACGCTTCTTCGATGGAGTGGGTGACGAACAGCAGGGTGAAGCGCACTTCTTCCCAGAGCAGCAGCAACTCTTCCTGCATCTTGCGTCGGGTCAGGGCGTCGAGGGCGGCGAAGGGTTCATCCATCAGCAGGATTTTCGGCTGCATGGCCAGCGCGCGGGCAATCGCCACGCGGGCTTTCATGCCGCCGGAAAGGGTGTGCGGGTAAGCATCGGCAAAGGCGCTGAGGCCGACTTTTTCCAGGTAGTGCAGCGCACGTTCTTCGGCTTCGCGACGCTTGAGGGTTTTGGACGCCAGCAAGGGGAACATCACGTTCTGCTTGACGGTTTTCCACGGCGGCAACTGGTCGAATTCCTGGAACACCACGATGCGGTCCGGGCCCGGTTGCTCGACCTTTTGCCCGAGCAGGCGGATCTCGCCTTCGCAGGGTTTGATAAACCCCGCGATGGACTTGAGCAAGGTGGACTTGCCGCAACCCGAGGGGCCGAGCAGCACGTAGCGGTCGGCCGGGTCGATCTCGAAACTGACCTGGTGGGTGGCCCGCACCACGCGCTCGGGGGTGCGGTATTCCAGGCTGACGTTATCCACCGCCAGCAACGGGGCGGCGGTGTGCAGGTTGCTGGCCGCGTGGCCTTGCAAGGGCGCGTTCATCTCAACTTCCTTGCAGCGGCTTGGCGTCCTGGAAGAAGTAGTCCTTCCACGATTCAGGCTTGTTCTTGATGGCGCCGACGCGGTAGAGGAATTCCGCCAGCGGGTAGGTGTTTTTCGGCGTGATGCTGAATTCGAACTGCGGGTTGTCGATGATTTTCAGCAGCTCGGCGCGGTCGATCTTGGCCTTGGTCACGCGGATATAGGTGTCGGCGGCGGCGCCTTTGTCGTTCTGCGCGAACTGCGCGGCTTCGGTGAGAGCGTCGATGAAGGCCTTGTAGGTTTTCGGGTTGTCGTTGCGAAATTTCTCGGTGGCGAACAGCACGGTCGGCGAGTTCGGGCCGAACAGGTCGTAGGTGTTCAACACCACGTGCACGTTCGGGTTGGCCAGGGCCTGGTCCTGGAACGGCGGGTTGGAGAAGTGCCCGGTCAACTCGGTGCCGCCGGCGATCAATGCTGCGGTGGCGTCGGGGTGCGGGACGGCGACGGTGTACTTATCGAGGCGATTGAACTCCTTGTCGCCCCACTGCTTGGCGGCGGCGTATTGCAGGAAACGCGACTGCACGGAAACGCCTACTGCCGGCACGGCAATGCGGTCCTTTTCGGTGAAGTCGGCGATGGTCTTGACCTTCGGATTGTTGCTCACCAGGTAGTAAGGGAAGTTACCGAGGGAGGCGACCGCCTTGACGTTCTGCTTGCCGTGGGTGCGGTCCCAGATGGTCAACAGCGGGCCGGTGCCGGCGCCGGCAATGTCGATGGAGCCGGACAGCAATGCGTCGTTGACCGCTGCGCCACCGGAAAGCTGGGTCCAGTCGACCTTGATGTCGATGCCTTCCTGCTTGCCGTATTTCTCGATGAGGTTCTGGTCGCGCACCACGTTAAGCAGCAGGTAGACGATGCCGAACTGCTCGGCGATGCGGATCTCGCCTTCGGCCTGCGCGGCCGTCGGCGCCACGAGGCTGCCGGCCAACAGGCTGACACCCAGGCCGACAGTCGCGGCCAGCCGTGCGAATGGAATTCTCTTGGACATGGTCATGCTCCGAATCAGAAAGGCGCGTCGCCCTGGATGGTGGTGCGAAAGAGTTTGCGGCGCAGGTGGCTGGGGCAACCGGCGGCCAGGTGGATCAGTGAGCGGTTGTCCCAGAACACCAGGTCGTGGGGCTGCCATTGGTGGCGGTAGATGTTGTGCGGCAACACGCTGTGGGCGTAGAGCTGGGCCAGCAGGTCGCGGCTTTCGTCTTCCGGCAGGCCGACAATGCGGGTGGTGAAACCTTCGCTGACGAACAGCGCCTGGCGGCCGTTTTCCGGGTGGGTGCGCACAATCGGGTGCACCACTTCGGCGACCTGGGCGAGCTGCTCGGGGGTCAGCGTCGGGCGCCAGTTGCCTTCGAATTTGGTCTCGCTGTAACGCGCGGTGTAGGAATGCGCGGCGCTGCGGCCTTCGACGGCCTGGCGCAGGTGCTCGGGCAGTTGGTCCCAGGCTTTGTGCATGTCGGCGAACAGCGTGTCACCGCCTTCGGACGGCAGCTCCTGGGCGTGCAGCATCGAGCCCAGGCTCGGCAGTTCTTTGTAGGACAGGTCCGAATGCCAGAACTTGCCCGCGTCCCCCAGGCCGATGGATTGGCCGTTCTCGATGATGTTGGAGACGATCAGGATTTCCGGGTGGTTGGCCAGCAGGAACTGCTTGAGCACATGGATCTGCAACACACCAAAACGGCGGCTGAAGGCGATCTGTTGCTCAGGGGTGATGCGTTGGTCGCGGAACACCACCACATGGTGATCCAGGTGCGCGCGGTGGATGCGCGCGAAATCCTCGTCGTTGACCGGTCGGGACAAATCCAGGCCAATGATCTCGGCGCCGACACTGCCGGGCAGCGGGCGAATCTCAAAACGTTGGGCGGTAGAAGTCACTGTTGGAAGAGTAGAGGTGGCGGACATGAGGTCACTCCCGGTCAGACAGGAGAGTGACTTTATAGATATAAGAACCGCACTTTAAATACCGTTAGCGAATATACATATACGGGAAAGTGCCGCCGAAACCCATGCCGTACGGCGGTTAAGGCATAAACAAGGGCGACGAAGCGCTCAGTTCATAGCACTATGACACCGACGTGTAAGACGCTGCAAAAGCCCGATGTGGGCGCCTTGAGCCAGGTGTTTAACCGCTTACAAGCGGCAATTCTTGCCTGTTTGACAAGCCGTAGGGCAGCCTCTAGTGTTCTTTGGATCCAATTGGCGCCAGCCCATTTTAATAAGGAGGACAGCGTAGTCGTGACGCAGAAGCCGAACCCCTTGAGTAGCATCCGAGTCAGCGGGCCCATCCCCGCCCATCTAGCTCGTTCCGTGATTGAAGAAACCTTGCGCAATGCCATCCTCGACGGCCGCTTGCCCTGTGGCACTGCCATGCGCCAGCAAGAGCTGGCCAGCCTGTTCGGGGTCAGCCGCATGCCGGTGCGCGAAGCCTTGCGCCAGCTCGAAGCCCAATCATTGCTGCATGTGGTGACCCACAAAGGCGCCGTGGTTGCACCCTTGATCGAAGACAATTCGGCGGAAACCTACGCCCTGCGCATGTTGCTGGAGTCCGAAGCGCTGCGCCTGTCGATTCCGCTGCTCACCGAGGCCGACATCGCCGAGGCGGACGCCTGCATCAGTGCCCTGGAGCGGGAAAAGGACTACTCCGAGATGGGCCGCCTCAATCGTCTGTTCCACATGGCGCTGTATGGCAAGGCGCCCAACCAGCGGCTGCTGACGCTGGTTGAGCACGGTTTGAACGAGGAAGAACGCTTCCTGCGCTTCAACCTTGAAGCGATGGGCCTGGGCGAGACGTCCCAGGAAGACCACCGTGAACTGCTGAGCCTGGTGACGCAGAAGAAAGTCGATGAAAGCGTGCTGACGCTGCGCAATCACCTGACGCGCGGCATGGAGGTGATCACCACCTACCTGAACAGTCTTGAGGCTGCCAACAGGAAAGATGCACGTTAGTGCACTTCGGGCATTGCGGGGTAACCGTCCCATCCAGGAAACCCCGCGCGATTATAAAAACATTCCATTAAATAAAGCCTGCACTTGCCAGGGAAACGTCTCACTAACAACTCTACAAGTTACGCACACAGTAACTTTTCGAAAAAACATCTAATGCATTCATAAGCTCATCCAAACGTTTAATCAGCTTATTATCTTTTCAATAAATCCAATACTTCAATCGACTGCGCAAGCCCGTGCTTTTGCAGGCGCCCTGCGCATTCTGTTTAAGCATTACGGGTCTTATTTCATCTGTAAAAGCCATTACGGCTGTCAGAGCAGTCGCCGCAACTCATAGGCATCAACCATGTACCAACTTGTGTTAGAACAAAAAAAATCACTGATGTGCACTCATCCGTTATTTACCGAAATCAATTCACTTGGCAAGTTACAAGTATTTATGCAGAACCATGTGTTTGCCGTCTGGGACTTCATGACCCTGACCAAACGTCTGCAACAAGACCTGACATGCACACAGCTGCCCTGGCTCCCACCGACCAACTCCGAGGCCGCACGGCTGATCAATGAAATCGTGCTCAGCGAAGAGTCGGACGAGCACCTGGAGCGCGGTCATTGCAGTCATTTCGAGCTGTACCGGGATGCGATGGCAGAAGTAGGCGCCAGCACCCTCGCCATCGACACCTTCATCGCCCTGCAACGCCAAGGTGTGAACGCCACTGCCGCGTTGCAACAAATTGATGTCCTGCCGGGCTTGGTGCGCTTTGTCGCCAAGACCATGGATATCGCGCTGCATGCGCCGACGCACTGCGTGGCAGCGGCCTTCCTGCATGGTCGGGAGAGTGTTATCCCAGCCATGTTCGAACGCTTGCTCAAGGGCTGCGAAATCATCCAGCGTCGAGCCCCCACCCTGAGCCATTACCTCAATCGCCATATCGAACTGGACACCCACGACCACGGGCCAGGCGCCCAGCGCTTGCTGCAATGCCTCACCGGCACAGACCCCGAGCGCCAGCAGCAAGCTGCCGACATCGCCCTCGCGGCCGTGGACAGTCGCATCGCGCTCTGGGACGACGTGCGCGCCGCGTTGCAGAAGGTGCGCCCATGAATGTCAGTGATTACCACCGCGTGGCCGAAGACTGGGAGCGTCGCGCCACCGTCCGCACACGCCCGCGCCGCTTGCTGGAAGACGACGACAAGTTGGTCTATCCGCTGTCACGCCAACCGCTGGCGCTCAGCGCGACGTTTATTGAACAGTGCCCGCAATGGCGCGACTTTGTGTTGCTGCAGAGCTTCTACAAATTCATCAACGACGTGGTGATCTTCGAGACCGAGATCGTCGACAAGACCGCGCGCAGCATTGCCAAGAACCGCTTCCCGCTGCCCTTCCCTGCCACCGTCCGTTACGCCGCGATGACGGTGGTGGTGGATGAGGACTATCACGCCCTGGTCGCGCTGGACTTCCTGCAACAGACCGTGGACATGACCGGCATCCCACCGCTCGACCTGCCGCATCAGATCGAACTGAGCCGCGCCCTGCCGCTCGCGCTGGCCCAGACTCCAAAGCACCTGCACGATGCCGTGGAACTGATCGGCGTGGCCATTGCGGAAAATACCGTCACCCACGATGTGGCGGCATTCGCCAAAGACCACAGCGTGAAAGCATCCGTGCGCGGCTTGATGGCGGATCATCTGTGTGACGAGGGGCGTCATGCGCAGTTCTGGACACACCTGGTGCAGCATTATTGGCAAGCGGCAAGCGCGGCGGATCGCGACGCCATCGCCCACGTCCTACCCACGTTCCTGGCGCACTACCTGACCAACGACCTGCAACAGCGCTTTGACCTGCAATTGATCGAACACCTGAACGTCAACACGGCGGTCCGCCAGGCACTGAGAGATGAAGTCGAGGCACTGGTGTTTCCCATCACACGCCATCACCCGCTGGTCGGCAACATCATGGCCTTCCTGAACCGCAGCGGTTTGCTGCACACGCCCAGTGTGGCGCAGGCGCTGGGGGATTTTCTGCCCATCGCCGGGAGCACGTCATGAGGCGCCTGCACATCGGCTGGGTTGGCACCAGCAAAGCCTTGCAGGCCGTGCAGCAGTGGGTCGAACAATACGGTCATGGGACTGCGCATGAGGTGGCCGATCTGGTCATCGAAGATACCAGCCTGCCGCTACCAGCCCACCTGGCCCAAGTGCCCAGGATCAGCCTGCGCCTGGGGGTTGGCCCACTGACCGACCACGGCCTGCCCGCCTTGCAACTGCGCGCTTACGACCACCAACAACGGCTGCTAGCCACCCTGGAGACACCCGAGGAACCGAGCGGCAACGGCCAGCGCTTGCGTCAGCGGGCGACCGACACACTGGCGCAATGGGTGGCCCTGCACATCAGCGGCTTCGCCCGCGACCCAGGCTATTGGCCCAGCGAGGCCTGCGCCAACACGTGGCCTGAACAGGGCTTGCTGGGCCTGGACGCCATGGCGTTCCTGCATCGGTTCAATCGCACGGCTGACCCTCAACTGCTGCAAGCCGCCCAAGTGCCCATGATCGAACGCTTGCAGGCCAGCCTTCAGGCCTTCGCCGAGCGGCCGGCGTTGAACATCGCGGGCGATGTGCTGACTTATCGGCAATTGCACACTCAGGCGCTGGCGATCCAGCAACAACTACGACCGCTGCTGGGCAATCTTGCGGCACCCGCAGTGGTCGGTGTGTGCCTGGAGAAGTCCGCTGCGCTGTACGCCAGCGTTCTTGCGCTGCTGGGCTGCGGCGCGGTGTACCTGCCGTTGGCGCCGGAACATCCACCGCAACGCCAGCTCACGCTGCTGGAAAGCGCCGGGGCCTGCGTGTTGCTCGACAATGGTCGGCATCCGTTGCGCGAGCAATTTGTTGCGCTGGATGTCAGCGCCATCGACAAACAGGCCACCACGCCAGCATTGCTGCAACACAGACCCAGCCTGGATGCCCCCTGCATGGTGCTGTTCACCTCAGGCACCACCGGCCGGCCCAAGGGCATCAAGCTCAGCCAAGGCAACCTCGCGCATTTCACCGCATGGTTTGCCAGCTGCATGGCCCTGAGTGAAGACAGCCGCGTGCTGCAATTCGCCTCGCTGGGGTTCGATGCTTCGCTGATGGATATTTTCCCCAGCCTGATCGCCGGCGCACAGTTGATCGTGCCCAGCGAGGCGCAACGCTGTGATCCGCAGCAATTGGTCGCCCTGATCCGCCAGCAGCGCGTCACCCATGGGTTTCTGCCGCCGGCGCTGCTTAGCATCCTGCCGCCGGACCCGCCCTTGGGGGTGCAGCACTTGCTGACGGGCGGTGAACCCTGCGAACCCCATGTGATCGAGCGGTTGGCCGGCCAGTGCCAACTGCACAACCTCTACGGGCCCACCGAAGCTACGGTGCTGGTCACCCACCGGCGCCTGCAACCGGGTGACAGCAATTGCGCCCTGGGCCATCCCATCGCCAACAGCCAAGTGCTGATTCTCGACGACGACCTGCAACCGGTGGACGAACAGGTGATGGGGGAACTGTTTATCGTCGGTCCGGGGGTGAGCCTGGGGTATGTGGACGCCGTGCAACCGCTGGACAACCCGTTCGTGACCTTGGCATTGCCCGACGGCCAGACCTTGCAGGCGTATCGCAGTGGGGACATGGCGCAGTGGACAAGCGACGGCATCGTGCTCGGCGGGCGGCGTGACCGGCAGGTGAAGATTCGCGGGTTTCGCGTTGAGCCGCAGGAAGTGGAGCAGTGCCTGCGCGACAGTCGGCTGTACCGCCAGGTGGCCGTGGTGGTGGGGCCTGAGCACAGAATCCATGCCGTGGTCGCCCAGCCAGAGCCCGGTGCCACGCTAACGGCGCTCAAGCTGTACGCGCGCCAGCGGCTGCCGGACTACATGCAACCTGGCGTGTGGGCCGAGTTGCCGAACCTGCCGCGCGCCAGCAACGGCAAGGTCGATCGCCAGGCACTGCTGAGCTTGTCGGACCGAGAGATGTCGAGTGCCAGCGACCAGCCGGTGCAAACACCGCTTCAAGCACAGTTGGCAGACCTGTGGAGCGAGTTGTTGCGAGTGCCCGTGGCCGAGTTGTCTATCGACGATAGCTTCTTCAACCTCGGCGGGCACTCCATCTTGCTCTCGACGCTGCTGCTGCGTATCCGCGAGCGGTTTGGCCGCAGCCTCGCGTTGAACCGGTTCTTCGAAGCACCGACGATTCGCACACTCGCCTCACTGATGGCGGATGGCGTTCCCTCTACCGCGCCGTGCAACCAAGCAATTCGCGATGCCGAGCGGGCGCTGTCAATGCAGATGTTGGCCACGGACCGCGCGGGCGACTCGCGCAAGGTCATCGTGACGGGCGCCAATAGTTTTATCGGTGTGCATATCGTCGAGGCGCTGCTGGCCGGTGGGGCCACCCAGGTCGCGTGCCTGGTGCGCGAGTCACCCGGGCATTCGCCGCAGGACCGCTTTGCCCAGGCATTGGGCGAGTACCGCCTGGAACACCTCGACCTGAGCCGGGTGCAGGTGTACGCCGCCGATATCAGCCTGCCGCGCTTGGGCCTGGCCGATGAAGTGTACGAACACCTCGCGGGGGACTTCGGTGTGCTGGTGCACAACGCGGCGCGGGTCAACCACGTGTTGGACTATGCCACGCTGGCCCCGGACAACGTCGATCCGGTACTGGAATGCCTGCGCCTGTGTGAAACCTGCTGCAAGAAGGTCTTCAATTTCATCTCGACGCTGTCGGCGTGCAGCAGTATCGACGCCGCAGGGCACGTCCTCGAAGCACCTGCCGCGAGCAGCCTGCCGCTGTACATCAAGAACGGTTACAACCTGTCCAAATGGGTCGCCGAGCGGCTGATCGGGCGTGCGGTGGAACAAGGCGCCTGGGTGAATATCCTGCGTCCGGGCAATATCAGCTTCAACAGCCGCAGCGGGGTCTGTCAGCCGCAGAAGAACCGCCTGATGCTGATGCTCAAGGGCTCGTTGCAATTGGGTTTGATGCCACGCCTGGAGACGAACCACGACCTGATGCCGGTGGACTTTTTCGCGCAGTTTCTCGCTTTCCATTGTGGCCAGTGTGAACCCGGGTGCAACGTATTCAACCTGCACAATCCACAGCCACTGAGCTGGAATGACTACCTCGATGCGTTCAGCCAGGCAGGTTACCGGTTCGAGCGGGTCAGCGTGGCCTGCTGGCAACGCGCGCTGCAAACGGTAGGCCGCGACAACGCCTTGTTTGGCGTGTTGGGCTTTTACCTGGAAGGCCTGGGTGAAGACATCGGCGATACCGCGATGATCCATCACGCCAACGCGCGCCGGGGCGTGCGAAAAATGCGTGCGCACTACCCGGAAAAAACCCCGGCGTTGTTACGTCGGGGTTGCGACTACCTACAGGCCATCGGCTTTCTCTGAACCGCGCCAGGACATCTCCATGAAACCGCTGCAACCCGATACATTGATCCGCAACCCCGTTGGCGCACCGGTGGTGGCTTCGGTGGTAGCCGCCTGCGATGCGGCTCGGCTTTGGGCGTTGGTCGGTAATTTCGCAGGCTTTGATGCGTTTATCCCAGCGCTGTCGCACATCACCATGACCGGCGCTGGCATCGGCGCCTTGCGGACGAAATTTTTCCGCGATGGGCATTGCGCGGTCGAGCAACTCAACAGCCGGGACGACGATGCCATGTGCATGACCTGGACGACGCTCTACAACACGTTGGGAATTGCCAGGCTATGGGCGGCGATGCGTGTGGAGGCACTGGGCGAACACAGCGCCAGGGCCACGTGGACGATTGTTGCCGAGCCGGCAGAGGCGGCGCAGGCGGGGTTTGAACAGTTCATGCAGGCGTTTGCCGACAGTGCCCTGGACAACGTGCAGCGGATGCTCGACTAAGCGGCAGGAGCGAGAACACTCGCTCCTGCGCACGTCGTCAGATCTTGAAGCTGTCGACCAGTTGCTTCAAGCGGCTGGCCTGCTGGGACAACGCGTCGCAATCCTTCAACGTTTCGTTGAGGTTGGTAACGCCTTGCTGGTTCAGCAGGTTGATCTGGTTGATATCCACGTTGAGGGTTTCCACCACGGCGGTCTGCTCCTCTGTCGCGGCGGCAACCGATTGGTTCATGCCGTCGATCTCGACGATCCGCTGCGTCACGCTGATCAGGCGCTCACCGGCCTGGTTCGCCACTTCGACGCTTTCTTCGCTGGAGACCTGGCTGGCGTTCATGGTGGTCACCGCCTCACGCGAGCCCACTTGCAGCGAAGTGATCATCTTATGGATCTCTTCGGCCGACTCCTGAGTACGGTGCGCCAGGTTGCGCACCTCATCGGCCACCACGGCAAACCCACGCCCGGCTTCGCCGGCACGGGCCGCTTCGATCGCGGCATTGAGCGCGAGCAAGTTGGTCTGCTGAGAGATGCCTTTGATCACATCAAGAATATGGCCGATGTTGTCGGTGCTGGCATTCAGGGTTTCGATCTGCGTGCAGGACAGGCTGATTTTTTGCGACAGCTCAGACATCGCCAGGATGGTTTGCTCCACCACTTTGCGCCCATCGTCGGCCTGTTCGCTGGCACCGCTGGCGTGCTGCGAAGCATCCGCGGCGTTGCGGGCGATTTCCTGGGTGGCAGCCCCCAGTTCGTTGATCGCCGCCGCCACGCTGTTGGTGCGCGCGCTTTGCTCGTCGGAACCGATGATCGAGGCGTTGGAAGAGGCCATCACGCGCTGGGACAGGTCATGCACCTGGCGTGTGGCCGACGACACTTCGGAGATGGAGGCGTGGATACGCTCGACGAACTGGTTGAACGCGCTGCCAACCTCGCCAAACTCATCTTTGCTGGTCACGGCCAGGCGGCGGGTCAGGTCACCCTCGCCCTGGGCGATGTCTTGCATGGCCACGCCCATGGTGGTCAGCGGACGCAGCAGCACTTGGATCAGCAGGCTCAAGAGCACGGCGATCGCAACCACGGCAATCAGCATGGCAATCAACGCCGAGGTGCGGAATTTACCCAGCGGCGCGTAGGCTTTGTCTTTGTCGATCGACAGACCGATGTACCAATCGGCACCCGGCAAACCGCTGATCGGGGTAAACGACAGGATGCGGTCCTGGCCGTTGAGGACCACGTCCTGGTTGAGCTTTTCGATGCGCAATTGGGCGCCTGGGTAGATGTCCTTGAGGTTTTTCATCACCTGGTCCTGGTCCGGGCTGACGATCACTTGACCGTCACCGCTGACCAGGAACGCATGGCCGATGCCGCCAAAGTCCACCGAGTTGATGATCTTCACCAGGGTTTGCAGGCTCAGGTCACCGCCGACCACGCCGAGCAGTTCACCGTTTTTCTTCACCGGCATGGCGATGGTCACGATCTGCCCACCCACGGCGGCCATGTACGGCGGCGTCAACATGGGTTTGCCGGCAGCTACGGCCTGCTTGTACCAGGGGCGCTGACGCGGGTCATAGTCGTCGGGCATTTTGGCGTCAGGGCGCTGGGTGAATACGCCGTTGGTTTGGCCAACATAGGTGAACTGGAAGTTCGAGGTGAACGCCGGCTGATCGACCAACCCTGGAAGGTCCGCAGCACTGCCCTGGTGCGCGACGTTTTGCGCGAGGTTCTCGAGGACCAGGATGCGCCCACTAAGCCAGTTCTGCACACTGCTGGCGGTGAGCTCACCGGATTGCTGGATGGACGATTCGAGGTTTTGCTTGATGGTGCTGCGCTGAAGGTAGTCGTTGTAAAGCGTGAATAACGCGAAGGCTAGAACCACGACGCCTGACGCGGCCAACAGAATTTTATGACTGAACTTGAGATTCATTTCATCGACTTCTTTTTGCCAAAGGGGGGTTAGCGTGCCGAGCAGAGCATGGAGCCGGCCGCTCTATTTCGGTGCACGCATGGCTCGTCAGGCTTTCGGCCAAGCCTGGGCAAAACTTAGGAAATTGTGGGATGTATCTGATTTTTACGTAGGAAACCGACCAGCGGTTGTCGTACAAGGATCAGAGTTGCAAAATTTTTCGACCTCCCAAACAATGCGACTAATTATCATTTGTGACGTTTGGCTAGGTCTGTGTGAATGCCATCTTCTGAGTACATCCCGCGTGAAAGCGTTGTACAGACGCTTTACCTCACCCATCACAACTGGCTGAACACTTGGCTGCGTAGCCGCCTGGGCAACGCCTGCGATGCTGCGGACCTGGCGCAAGACACCTTTGTGCGCCTGTTACAGAAGACCGAACGCTTTGAGCTCAAGGCGCCTCGGGCGTTTTTGCGCACCATCGCCCGGGGCCTGGTGATTGACCACTGGCGCCGCGAGGAAATCGAACGGGCTTATCTGGAGTCCATCGCCCACCTACCCGAAGCATTGGCGCCCAGCGCTGAATCCCGTGCGTTGGTGCTGGAGTTGCTTGAAGAAATTGCCCGACTGCTTGAAGGGCTGAAGCCCAAGGTGCGTAAGGCATTTCTTTTGGCTCAGTGCGACGGGCTGGCGTACAAGCAGATCGCACAGCAGATGGGTGTATCGCTGCGCTCGGTCGAGCGTTACGTCGCCGAAGCGCTCTACCACTGTTATGTCCTGCGTTATGAAAGATGACACCCGTGGATAACGCGGTTCGCTTCGGCCCCAGCCCCGAGGTGGTCAAACAGGCTATCCACTGGATGCTGCGCTTGCGTAACAACCGCGCCAATCTGCGCCTGCACGCGCAATGTGAACACTGGCGAGAGGCCCACGGCGACCACGAATTGGCCTGGCAGCGGGTGCAGGCGTTGCAGCAGGAGCTGAACAGCCAGCTGACGACGATACCGGGGGCGCATAGGGCGCTGGAAAACAGCGCGCAGGGCCTGGGCCGGCGCCAGGCATTAAAGATGCTGTCTGGCGTGCTGGTAGTGGGCTCGGCGGCGTGGCTCAGCCGGGATCTCACCGGTTGGCAGCGCTGGACCGCAGACCTCGCTACCGCCACCGGCGAGCGCCGCAGCGTGCAGTTGCCGGATGGCACTCGTGTGCAACTCAACACCGACAGTGCAGTGGACCTGGACTTCAACACGCAGCAACGAATGATTACGTTGCTGCGTGGGGAAATTCTGGTGACATGCGGCACTGCTTCTTCGGCGCCCTTGTGGGTGCAGACACGCCATGGTTTGTTCGAAGGGATCGACGGGCGTTTCGCTGTGCGCCAGGCGAGTGACTGCACGCGGTTGAGTGTGGTCAGCGGCAATGTGGCCATCCACTCACCGCATCAGGCGAATGGGCTTTCGACGCAGGTTCATGCCGGAGAAAGCTATCTGGTGCGTCAGACGAGTGCCCTCCTCGCCCCGCCGTTGGATATGGACATTGGCGCTTGGGCGGACGGGTTGATCGTGACGCGGGATATGCGCCTTGCCGACTTCCTTGCGGAAGTCGGGCGTTATCGTCATGGCTACCTGGGCTGCTCGGCTGATATTGCCGAGTTGCGGCTATCGGGGGTTTTTCGCCTGGAGGACACCGACAAGTTGCTGGCGATCCTGCCGCAAACGTTGCCGGTTCGATTGCGCTACCGCAGCCGTTGGTGGGTAAGCCTGGAGCGATCGGCCTGAGTTTTTTTGGCGGCTTTTTTCCGTGAGTCCGGCTTAGACAGTAAGCCTTCTATCTGCCTTCACGGATCCTGACCATGACTGTGTGTTTCCCCCGTAACTCGTCCTACCCATTATTGAGCAAAGCCGTGCGTGCGGCGCTGCTGTCGACGGCGATGGGTATCGGTGCAGTGCCCCTGGCCGGCATGGCCGCGCAAACGGGCGCCGAGCAGACCCATCAACGCTACGAGATTCCTGCCGGCCCGCTGAGCGCGGTGCTCAACCAGTTTGCGCGACAGGCGGGGATCACGCTGTCCAGCACACCGGCGCACACCCAGGGCCGGCAATCGTCTGGGCTATACGGCGAATATTCCATCGAGCAGGGTTTGAATCACTTGCTCATCGGCTCAGGGTTGCAGGCTGTTTCCTCGGATGGCGTGGGCTTTGTAGTGCAGAAGGCACCAGAAGACAGCGCTCTTACCCTACCAACCACCGATATCAAAGGCTTTGCCCTGGGTAATGCCTTGGGCAGCATGGAAGGCTACAACGCGACTCACAGCCAGATTGCGACCAAGACCAGCACCGCCTTGCTGGAGACCTCGCAAACCGTCTCGGTGGTCACCCGCGAGCAGATGGACGACCAAGGTTCCCAGACCGTTGCTCAAGCCATGCGTTACACCCCGGGTGTGCTGACCAACCCCTATGGCGCGACGCATCGCTACGACTATGTGGCGATGCGCGGTTTCAACGACGGCTCGGTGGATAACATTTACCTGGATGGGCTCAAATCCATGGGGGATAGCGGCACCTACAGCACGATGCAGGTCGATCCGTATTTCCTGGAGCGGGTGGATATCCTCAAGGGACCGTCTTCAGTGCTGTATGGCCGCAGTTCGCCCGGCGGGCTGGTGGCGTTGACCAGCAAGAAGCCCTTGTTTGAGCCTTATCGTCAGGTTCAGACGACGCTGGGCAGTAACGGGCAACGGGGCATGGGTTTTGACTTCAGCGGGCCTGTAGATGACGACAAGCGTATTGCCTATCGGCTGACTGGGTTGGCGGATAAGTCCGACACTCAGTTCGACCACGCCAAGGAAAAACGCTTCGCACTGGCTCCGACAGTCAGCATCGACTTTACCGAAGACACTTCACTAACGCTGCAAGCCTATCTGCAACATGATCCTGACGGCGGCTATCACGGCGGCATGCCGGCGGATGGCGCATTGCACCAGCGCAACGGCCAGCGTATCTCCAGCCATTTTTTCGAGGGTGAGCCTGGGGTCGATGGCTACAAGCGTGATCAGCAGTCGTTTGGCTATCAATTCGAACATCGCTTCAATGACGTCTTCACTGCGCGGCAGAACTTTCGCTATCTGGACTCCAAGGTGCGACTGGATCAGGTGTATGCCTATGGCTGGACCAGCCCGACCAGTAGCGAGCTGAATCGCTACTACTCCGGGGGTGACGAGAAGCTGCATGCCTTCATCATCGACAACATGCTGCAAGCTGAGTTTTTTACCGGGGCGACCAAACACACTGTGCTGATGGGGGCGGATTACCAGCGACGTAAAACGGTGGTGGACTGGACCAGTGGGTCGTTGCAGCCAATCAACGCGTTCAACCCGGTGTATGGCAATTCGGCGATCAGCTATTACAACCCGACCAGCTACTTGCGACGGTTGGAGCAGACCGGCGTCTATCTACAAGACTTGATCGAAATGGATAAATGGCGGTTTTCCCTCGGGCTGCGTCAGGACTGGGTCGAGACGTCCGATGAAAATCGGATTGCTGAAGCGAACCGGCCAGCAGGCACCGAGATCAGTGATAAGCGCACCAAGCTGACTGGGCGCGCAGGTGCGTTATATCTGTTTGATAACGGCTTGGCGCCCTATGTGAGCTATTCAGAATCCTTCAATCCCAACTCCTATTCGGACAGCGCAGGCAACCCGCTGGCACCCACTGATGGGACGCAGTGGGAAGTGGGCTTGAAGTATCAGCCGCCAGGTACTGACAACCTGTTTACCGCATCGTGGTTTCGCATTGATCAGGAGAATCTGGCGACCAAACTGCCGCAGGAAAACTTCTATCGTGCTGTAGGTGCCGTTCGCTCCCAGGGGCTTGAGCTGGAAGCGCATATGCAACTGACGGATAACCTGAAGCTTTTGGGTAGCTATACGTTCACCGATATCGCGTATTCCAAGTCGATGGTGAGCACCTTGAGCACGGCCGACAATCTGATCGAGAACAAGGGCAACTCGCCGACGCAGGCGCCTCGTCATATGGCGTCGGTATGGGCGGATTACAAATTCAATAGCGGTGTATTGGACGGTTTACGGCTTGGAGGCGGGGTGCGATATGTCGGCTATAGCTGGGCGGATGCGGAGAATACGATGAAAGTCCCGGCCTATACGTTGCTTGATGCTTCGATCGGATATGACTTGGGCAAGGTTGGGTTGAAGGGTATGGATGTGCGGGTGAATGCCAACAACCTGACCAATGAGACGTATGTTGCGTCCTGTGCCAGCCTGAACTTCTGCTACCTGGGGGAGGAACGTAATGTGAGCGCAACGGTAAGTTATCAGTTCTGATTAGCTAGCGCTCGAATCCAGCCAGCGCCTGTGATTAGGCGCTGGCTTTTTTGTGCCTGTTAAACGACAAAACCCCTGTCTGGGTTAGCAGACAGGGGTTTCGGAATTCAATCTTGACGATGACCTACTCTCACATGGGGAAACCCCACACTACCATCGGCGATGCATCGTTTCACTGCTGAGTTCGGGATGGGATCAGGTGGTTCCAATGCTCTATGGTCGTCAAGAAATTCTGTGTACCGGACCGTTGCGCTAGCAACGTGCCGATGAAATTCATGGACTTCTACATAAACAAAACCCCATCTGCTTTCGCAAATGGGGTTTCGGAATTTAATCTTGACGATGACCTACTCTCACATGGGGAAACCCCACACTACCATCGGCGATGCATCGTTTCACTGCTGAGTTCGGGATGG
>NZ_JBRFJB010000009.1:0-186912 GCF_053456465.1 Pseudomonas acericola (SeqCode)
ATTCGTGGCGGCTTCGGGTGTTCTCAAGCGCAGGTCGGCGAGGTCTTTTTTATGTTGTTCATAGGCCTTGAGTTGTTCACTGGCCTGGTGAGGCGTGGCTTCCACCGCCTGCTTGAAGAATGGCTGACGCTTGTAACTGTCGTTGGTGCCGTCGCGATCATTGGCGTAACGACCGATGCGCCAGCCGGTGATCCAGGCGAGTTGGTCGGCCAGCACGGCCTCGACGGGGGCGTTAAGCCGCAGGGGCTGGTAGAGCTCGGGGGAATCGGGGATGGGCTCGTCGGCGGGGATGCCGGGCAGGGTTTTGCGCCAGGTGTTGAAACGTTCGACTAGCTGCTCGCTAAGCCCAAACTCTCCATCTGTCGTGGAGCTCATTACCCGCCAGGATTTCTGCGGCTGTAGGGTTTTCGGTAACACCTCCTCCGGCACTTGCAAGGGTGCACCAATAGCAAAAGCCGACGCGTACAAATCATGCAAAACGATTTGCGACACCAATTCCTGGGTGCTACCACGCGCCTTGCCCTGATCGTTCTGCGGATAACCGCCACCGACATCAGAATGAACCCCGGGATACACCACTTCATAGGTGTTGTCGGGATATTGGCCGTCCTCGTTACGAATCGAATCCAACGGAAAGCACGAGCGTTGCTCAAAGGCCGCGACAAAGTGCCGACAACACTTGACCAGGCCCGGCAAACGCTGGGCATCCGGGAGCAGTTGAGTGTCATCAGCCCAATCCATATGCCCGGCAAAAAAAGGGGCCGCATGGGCAATGCCTACCGAAGCGACCGTATCCAGCACCCCGAGAAACTCAACACTGACGGGTAGACCAATCAGGCTCTGCGACGGCCTTTCGGCCCCCGGCGGGGTATCGAACAACTCACTCAACCACGTGACGAACGTGCGCGCCTGTGCGGCGCCACGGGAGAACCCGTAAACATACAGTTTGATACCCAGCACGCGAGGCCTGGCCCTCCCCGTGAGGTCTTGCAATGGCTTAAGCAGTTTGTCCATCGTGCGCCGGCGATTGCCCTTGCCCATAGCAATCATCAGGGGGGCTTTCCAGGTGCTCATGGACCCGACAGCATGCTTTCTTTCAGTTTTGGAAAGGTCCTGCTTTGTCAGGGCAGAGGTCAGCGCATGTACTACAGAAACTAGAGCCCAATTAATTCTGTCCTCACCTCCCGTTGCATACTTCAACCCGCCCTCGCTGTAATCCAGCTCCCCAACCTCGGGAAAAGCCGTTCCGACTCCGGGCATGTAATAAGAAAAATAGCCTCGCGCCTCTGCTTTTTTGCCTCCCAACGACGCATGAAAAAGCTTTGCTATATTGCTGGGATGATTTTTTTTGCTGTCGTTATCATCGTTATTATTGGTGCCATCGAAGAACAGACTGATATGTAAGCTATGACAGCACTCAGAATGCTGTTTGCGTCCATCGCTGTTAGTCATCTGGCGAAAGCGTTTTTCTTCAGATGTCTGCGCTTCATAATTTTCGACTACTTTCAAAGTCTCTCGTGGCAACCGCCCTGCAAGCGGAAAACTGGACGGGGCCCAAACGTTGTTTTTTGAAATCATATTTACTCCGGGCATACAGTAGGCTCCTGCATGTCGTCGGGATATTTAATAGGATAATTGGGTGAGCCATGAGCCCAGCACGACGTAGTAACCTGTACCTGATTACAGGTTAAAAAGTGAACTTTCAGGTCACATGAGTCTGTTCCTGGCCATTCTGGTATATCCACAATGGTGCTATGACGCCGGAATTTTTCTACATGTTGTCGCCATGCGTCCTCGTCAAAGCCATACCCAGTTTCTTTTCGTTTTATTTTCGCATAAGGCTCAGGATCAACCTCCCACTCAATGGCAGCCTTTAAACCAGGTCGCCACACAGCCGGCGTAACCACACAACACGACCGCCCGCCGCCTCCATGCGCCCGATAACCATTCACCGAAAACCAATTAATCCCTCCCGTCGTATGGTTAACCGCCTGTATATTACCCGCTACCATCTCAGGGCCGGCCGCAGAGCAACCAAACATTGACAGCCCCAACAGTACATATACGCCACACACTAATGATTTTCTTAAATTCGCTACTATTATGATTTTCTGCCGCGCCGCAACTTCAGCACAACGAGAAACGGACAAGCCCCAGCGCCAACAGAACACGCTTTTGCAGATATGGAATTTAGAACATGAACTCGACAACACACTGAAAGGCATCCCTTTACTCCTTATCGCGTGAAAGCCCAAAGAGTAAAGAGTTTCTATCAACGATGAATGTCAGAAGATTCGACTTTAAAAGACCGACCCTTCCCAATCTCCCCTCAAAACCTACAAACCATCGATATGCCGGTAATCAATCTTCAGCCCCGAAGCCAGCGCTTGCGCCCGCCCCAACCTGACCGGCCCACGCTCGATATCCACCAACAACCCCGGGCATTCCAACACCGGCAACCCGTCGATAGCCTTGAGTCGTCCATCGGTAATCACCAGCAACCGCTGTTGCTCGGCTGGATAGCGCTTGCGCCGTGCCACCAACCAATGCCCGGCTTCGGTCAGTGCTGCGAGCAGCGGTGTGCCGCCGCCTGCCCCGAGCTGGTCCAGCCAGCCGGTCAGGCCTTTGGCGGCTTTGAGGCCTTGCACTTGCCATTTTGGCGATTGCCCACTGGCCGTCAGCAACGCCATGCGTGCGCGCTGGCGATAGGCGTCGTCAAACAATTGGGCCAACAAGCCCTTCGCATCAGTCAATGCGTGATGGCGGCGGGTGGAGGCCGAGGCGTCGACGATCACCAGCCACAATTCGTGGGCCGAGCGACTGCGTAGGTGAAACAGCAAATCCTCCCGCGACTGCGGGCGGCCGCCCAGCAAGGTGCCGGGCCAGTTGATTGCACCTCGCTGTGCGCTGCGCGCCTTACCCTGCCTGCCGTGGTCCAATCGCCCTGCCTTGGGCCGGGCATCCGCCCCCGCGTCAGGTCGAGGGCGAATGCCTAGGGCTTTTTTGGCCAGGTGGGGACTTCCCGGCGTGCGCCCGTGGGCAAAGCGGGTGCGGGCATGTCGCCCCATTGGCCTTGGCCCGGCGAGGTGTCGCTGGGTTTGGGGGATTGTCCTTGGTGCGGCGGGCTGGTCGGTGGAGATTGCTCCTGGCGACGATGGCGCAAGGCAAACTCCGCGACGGCTTCAATATCTTCCTCGGCGATTGCATCGGCACCGCGCCAGGCCGCGTGGGCACGGGCGCCACGCAGCCAGACCAGGTCCGCACGCAAGCCGTCGACACCCGCGGCAAAACAGCGCTCGGTGATCTGTGCCAAGGCCTGATCATCCAACTCGATGGCATCGAGCCGTGCTCGCGCCTCCGTGCAACGCGCCTGTAGAAGGGCTTGCTGCCCGACCCACTGCGCGCAGAACGCCAGCGGATCGCTGTCGAAGTCCAGGCGGCGACGGATGATCTGCCCGCGCTCCGCCGGCAAGGTCTGCCCGCTCAAGGCCACGTTGAAACCGAAGCGGTCGAGCAATTGCGGGCGCAACTCGCCCTCCTCCGGGTTCATCGTGCCAATCAGTACGAAACGCGCCGAATGGCGATGGGAAATACCGTCACGTTCAATCAGATTGGTACCGCTGGCAGCCACGTCCAGCAGCAGGTCCACCAGGTGGTCGGCCAGCAGATTGACTTCATCGACATACAGCACGCCACCATCGGCCTTGGCCAAGACGCCCGGCGAAAACTGCGCCCGGCCCTCGCCCAGCGCAGCGTCCAGGTCCAAGGTGCCGACCAGGCGTTCTTCTGTCGCACCCAGCGGCAAGGTGACAAACTGGCCGCTGGCCAGCAGGTCAGCCAAACCCCGCGCCAAGGTGGACTTGGCCATGCCGCGCGGGCCTTCGATCAGCACGCCGCCGATCTTCGGATCGATGGCGGTCAGGCACAGCGCCAGTTTCAACTCATCGGCGCCGACCACGGCGGACAGCGGAAAATGGGGAATATCAGTCATGCACACTCTCTTTACGATCGTTCCCACGCTCCCGCGTGGGAACGTATCAATGGACGCTCAGCGTCCGCTCTTGTGACGCAGAGCGTCACGAACTGCATTCCCACGCAGAGCGTGGGAACGATCCATCAGCTGTCTTCTTCTATATCCAGCAACAGGTTTTCCAACGCTTCGCGATAAGCCCCAGGCTCTTGCCACATGCCGCGTTGCTGGGCTTCAAGCATGCGTTCGGTCATGTCGCGCAGGGCATCGGGGTTGTGCTGTTGCACAAAGGCGCGGGTGTCGGGGTCGAGCAAATAAGCATCGGCGAGCAAGGCGTATTGATGATCGTCGATCAGCGCGGTGGTGGCGTCGAAGGCGAACAGGTTGTCCACGGTCGCGGCCATTTCAAACGCGCCTTTATAGCCGTGGCGCTTCACGCCTTCGATCCACTTGGGGTTGGCGGCGCGGGAACGGATCACCCGGTTCAGCTCTTCCTTCAAGGTGCGGATTTTCGGCAAGTCGGGCTGGCTATGGTCGCCATGGTAACTGGCGGCCTTGTCGCCGCTTAGGGTTTCCACGGCGGCGAGCATGCCGCCCTGGAATTGGTAGTAGTCGTTGGAGTCGAGCAGGTCGTGCTCGCGGTTGTCCTGGTTCTGTAAAACGGCTTGCACCTGACTCAAGCGCTGGGCGAATTGTTCGCGGGCGGCGGTGCCTTCATCGGCGCCGCCGTAGGCATAACCGCCCCAGTTCAGGTACACCTCGGCCAGGTCCTCGCGGCTTTGCCACAGGCGACCATCGATCGCACCCTGCACGCCCGCGCCATAGGCCCCGGGCTTGGCGCCAAAGATGCGCCAGCCGGCCTGTTTTGCGGCGGCCTCTTCGTCCAGGCCGGACTGGATCAACGCGGCCCGCTCGCTGCGCACCTTGGCGGCCAGCGGGTTCATGTCGTCCGGTTCATCCAATGCGGCCACCGCCTGCACCGCCGCATCAAACAGGCGGATCAGGTTGGCAAAGGCATCTCGGAAGAAGCCCGACACCCGCAGCGTCACGTCAACCCGTGGGCGGTCCAGCAGGCTGGTCGGCAGGATTTCAAAGTCATCCACCCGCTGGCTGCCGGTCGCCCACACCGGGCGCACGCCCATCAGCGCCATGGCCTGGGCGATATCGTCGCCACCGGTGCGCATGGTGGCGGTGCCCCATACCGACAAACCGAGTTGGCGCAGATGGTCGCCGTGATCCTGCAAGTGCCGCTCAAGAATCAGGTTGGCGGATTGAAAACCGATGCGCCAGGCCGTGGTGGTCGGCAGGTTGCGCACGTCCACGGTGAAGAAGTTACGCCCGGTGGGCAACACATCCAGGCGCCCGCGACTTGGCGCACCGCTTGGCCCCGCCGGCACGAAACGGCCGCCCAGGGCGTCCAGCAAACCACGCATCTCGGCCGGGCCGCAGGCATCCAGCCGCGGCGCGACGACAATGCGCAAGCTCTCGACAACCGCCTTCACGTCCTCCCAACCGGGTTCTTCCAACTGCTCAAGCGGGCCTTCCAGTGCCTGCTCGATCAACCGCGCCGCATACAATTCCAGGCGCTCGCGGGTGTCCCCGGCGGTGCGCCACAACTGCGGATCGATGCTTTGCAACACCTGCGGACGGCGCCCGGTCCAGGGTTCGGCGAGTGCGCAATCCAACGGATCAAAGCCCAGCTCGAACGCCTTGGCCAATACCCGCAGCAAACTCGATTGCGCGCCACGCCCGTCGCCACGGGGGATGCGCAACAACGCGAGCAGCGTATCGATGCGCAAGCGGCCCTCAGGCGACTCACCAAAGATATGCAGGCCATCGCGGATCTGCGACTCCTTCAGATCACACAGGTACGTGTCGAGGCGCGGCAGCCAGATGGCGGCATCGGCATCGTTGTCTAGCTCAAGCTCCTGGTCGATACGGGTTTCACGCACCAGCTTGAGGATGTCTTTTTGCAGCTCAAGCGCGCGGCGCGGGTCAAGTAGCTGCGCTTCGTAATATTCGTCGGCCAACAGCTCCAGGTCGCGCAATGGCCCGTAGGTTTCGGCGCGGGTCAGCGGCGGCATCAGGTGGTCGATGATCACCGCCTGGGTGCGCCGCTTGGCCTGGGCGCCCTCGCCCGGATCGTTGACGATAAACGGGTAGATATTCGGCAATGGTCCCAGTAGCGCGTCGGGCCAGCAGTGTTGCGACAGGCCAACGCCCTTGCCCGGCAGCCATTCCAGGTTGCCATGCTTGCCGACGTGGATCACGCCGTGGGCGCCGTAGGTGTGGCGCAGCCAGAAATAGAACGCCAGGTAGCCGTGGGGCGGCACTAGATCCGGGTCGTGATACACCGCGCTGGCGTCCACCTGGTAACCCCGCGCCGGCTGGATGCCGACGAAGGTCAGGCCCAGGCGCAGGCCGGCGATCATCATGCGGCCGTCGCGGCACATCGGATCGTTATGGGGCGTGCCCCAGCGCTCGATAACCGCTTGGCGGTTGGCTTCGGGCAAGCGCTTGAACATCGCCTCGTAGTCTTCCAGGCCCAAGCTTTGGTGGCATGGGCGCAGGTCGAGGCTGTCGAGGTCGTTGGTCACGCCGCCGAGCAAGTCATGGATCAGCGCCGTGCCGCTCTGCGGCAAGTCGGCAGGCAGCGGATACCCTTCGGCTTGCAGGGCGCGCAGGATATTCAACGCCGCTGCCGGTGTGTCCAGGCCAACACCGTTGCCGATCCGGCCATCGCGGGTCGGGTAGTTGGCGAGGATCAGCGCGATGCGTTTTTTGCGATTGGGCACCCGCGCCAATTCGACCCAACGCCGCGCCAGCTCGGCGACAAAATCCATGCGCTCGGGCGCGGCGCGATAACACACCACATCCGACTGGCTGCGCTCACTGCGCCAGGCCAGGTCCTTGAAACTGATCGGCCGGCTGATAATGCGCCCGTCCAGCTCGGGCAAGGCGATATGCATCGCCAAGTCGCGCGGGCCGAGGCCTTGCTCGCTGGCTTGCCAGCCCGGTTCGTTGTCTTGGGCGCAAATCGCCTGGATCACCGGGATATTGCGGCGAAACGGCCGTAAATGCGGTGCTTCAGGGCTGGATTGGGCAAAACCGGTGGTGTTCAGGATCACCGCCGCGCCCACTTCATCCAGCAGGTCCTCGACCACCGTCAGGCAGCCAGGCTCTTTCAAACTGGCCACCGCCATCGGCAACGGGTTAAGGCCCGCCGCCTGCAAGCGTTGGCAGAACACATCGATAAACCCGGTATTGGCGGCCTGCAAATGGGAGCGGTAGAACAGCACCGCCGCCACCGGCCATTCGGCGTGCCAGTCCGCCTGCCAGTCACTCAGGCGAGCGTTGGCGTTATGCGGGTGATAAATCGCCGTGCGCGGCAAAGTTTGCGGCTCGGCCCAGGCGTAGTCGCGCGCCAGGTAAGTACTGGCCAAGCAGCGATAGAAATCCAGCGCATTGCCCAAGCCGCCCTGGCGCAGGAAGTGCCACAGGCGGTCGCGCTCTTGCGCACCCACGGTGCTCAGCCCGCTGAGTTCCGGGTCCGGGCGATCATCCCCCGGCACCAAAATCAGCTGCACGCCGCGCTCGGCCAATTCCACCAGCCGCTCGATACCGTAACGCCAATAACCGATGCCACCATGCAGCGAGATCAGGATGACCTTGGCATGACGCAGCACTTCATCAACGTATAAGTCGACCGAAGCGTGGTTCTGCACCTGCATCGGGTTGGCCAGGCGCAGGCTCGGGTAGTCGTCGGGCAACTGCTGGGCCGCCTCGGCCAGCAGCGCCAGGCTGGAATCACCGCTGCACAGGATCACCAGTTCAGCAGGGGTTTGGCCAAGGTCGGCAATATTGTCGTCCGAGACGAAACCACCGGGCTGGGTCCTGAGCAGGTGCATGGGTTAAACGCTGAGGGCGGCGCGCAATTGCGCTTCGAGGCCCGCTGCGTCGAGGTCTTGACCGATCAGCACCAGGCGGGTGATGCGTGCTTCTTCAGCGCCCCAAGCGCGGTCGAAATGCTTGTCGAAACGCGTGCCCACGCCCTGGATCAGCAGGCGCATCGGCTTGTTCGGGATCGCCGCGAAACCTTTGACACGCAGGATGCCGTGTTGCACCACCAGTTGGGTCAGGGCGTCGAGCAGCAGCGCTTCGTCGGCTTGCGGCAGATCGATGGAGATCGAATCGAAGGCGTCGTGATCGTGATCGTCTTCACCTTCGTGGTGGTGATCGTGATGGCTGTGGCGGCCGTCGATATGCTCCTCGGAGCCGGCGCCCAGACCGATCAGCACGTCCAACGGCAGGCGACCGCTGCTGGCTTCGATGATCTTGACCGCTGGCGGCAGTTCTTCGGCCACTTCCAGGCGCACGCGGGCCAGGTCTTCGGCGCTGATCAGGTCGGATTTGTTGAGGATCACCAGGTCGGCGCTGGCCAGTTGGTCGGCGAACAGCTCGTGCAGTGGCGATTCGTGGTCCAGGTTCGGGTCGAGTTTGCGCTGGGCATCCACTTGATCCGGGAACGCGGCGAAAGTGCCGGCGGCCACGGCCGGGCTGTCGACCACGGTGATCACTGCGTCAACGGTGCAGGCGCTTCGGATTTCCGGCCACTGGAAGGCTTGTACCAGCGGCTTTGGCAGGGCCAGGCCGGAGGTTTCGATGAGGATGTGGTCGAGGTCGCCACGACGGGCGACCAATTCGCGCATCACCGGGAAGAATTCTTCCTGCACGGTGCAGCACAGGCAGCCGTTGGCCAGCTCATACACGCGGCCGTTGGCTTCTTCCTCGGTACAACCGATGGAGCACTGCTTGAGGATTTCACCGTCAATGCCCAACTCGCCGAACTCGTTTACGATCACCGCAATACGGCGGCCCTGAGCGTTGTCGAGCATATGGCGCAGCAAGGTGGTTTTGCCCGAGCCGAGAAAGCCGGTAACGATGGTGACGGGGAGTTTGGCCAGTGTTTTCATCGGATGCCCTTGGGGGCGGGCATACGGGACGATAGGCCCTGCGACGGCGCGCAGCAGCGGTTTTCGTCACCGGATCACCCCGCCCGGTTGAATTGAAAAATCGGTTGCGAGGCAGGTCTCCTGGCTTGGGGCTTGCAGGTCTTGCGACCGGCGCTGATTGCGCCTTCCCGCCGGTTTGGCAGTGGCGTGGCAGTCAGATGAACCCTTTACAGTTGCGGGGGCAGCCGCGGCTTGGACCGCGTTCCCTTCTTAGCTTCGGCCTGGGCTGAAGAACCTCGAGGGTGCAAGGCTACGCAGTGCTTGGGGGATGGTCAATGATGGGCTGGGTCTGGTTTGGTTTGGTTTGGTTTGGTTTGTGTACATATCCGTTGCTGCGGTAACGGCCACTTAGGGTTCCGCCCTTACGGCGGGTCACTTTTGGAAAAGAGCCCCAAAAGTAACCAAAAGGGCTCTTGCCCCAACACTCGGCACCTCGCCTAGGCTCGGTGTGCCCAAGATCAAAAACACAGCGAGGCGGCCTAGTAGCCGACCTGATCGTTGAAGCGTGCGCGTTTCCCTGTGGGAGCTGGCTTGCCTGCGATGGCATCAACTCGGTTTGCCTGATGTACCGAGGTGTCTGCATCGCAGGCAAGCCAGCTCCCACATTTTTAACCGAGATCGACAGGACAAATACCGGTCGGCTCTAAGGCCGCCGCGCTCTTGCTTTTGATCTCACTTGCCCCGTCAAACACGCTGGCCGAACGCAGGCTTGAATCCGTGGGCAACCCGGCAGGACGCCGGGTTAGCCGTCCTGGGCCAGGGATGGCCCATGACGGCGGCCCACGGATTCAAGCCTTCGTTCGGGCACACCGAGCCTAGGCGAGGTGCCGAGTGTTGGGGCAAGAGCCCTTTGGTTACTTTGGGGCTTTTCCAAAGTGACCCGCCGTAAGGGCGGAACCCTAAGTGGCCGCAACCTAAATAACGGATATGTACACCACCACCACCACCACCACCACCACCAAAAACCACCAAAAACCGCCAAAACCCACATCCCAATTGACTCCCCTCCCACCCCCATGCTCTCCTACACATCTTGTTTCGGGTGCCCTGCAAAGGGTGAAACGGGAAACCGGTGCGTCATAGCGATATGACCAGTCCGGTGCTGCCCCCGCAACGGTAAGCGAGCGAAACGTCATATCCACTGTGCCAGACAGCATGGGAAGGCGACGTTTTCAGGCATTGAGCCCCTCGCAAGCCCGGAGACCGGCCCGAAAAAATCAGATAACAAACCCGCGGTGGGCGGGCGCTGTTCAGAACCCTGCGTGCCTGGCTCGCGGGGTTTTCATGCGCTCGCTTCACCCTGACACCTGAAAGGGACGCGCCATGTCGATCATCAGCAGCACCTCGCACTCCGCCAGCAGCACCTCTACCTTGAGCCAACGCCTGACCGCCGCCATCGGTGCGTCGATCCTCGGCGCGTGCCTGGTGTATTTCGCCGGTTTCTCCCATATCGAGGCCGTGCACAACGCCGCCCATGATACCCGCCACAGCGCCGCGTTCCCGTGCCACTGAGACCTGCCGACATGATCAAGCGTATTGCGCAAACCGCAGGTTTCACCGGCTTGCTGGCCGCCCTGCTGCTGACCCTGCTGCAAAGCTTCTGGGTCGCCCCGCTGATTTTGCAGGCGGAAACCTTTGAAAAAGCCCCGGCCGCCACCGAAGTGGTGCATGAGCACGCCGCTGGTGCCGCCGCCCACACCCATGACGCCGAAGCCTGGGAGCCGGAAGACGGCTGGCAGCGCGTGCTGTCCACCACCGGTGGCAACCTGGTGGTGGCCGTCGGTTTTGCACTGATGCTGGCCGGCCTGTACACCCTGCGTGCACCGACTCGCACCGCCCAAGGGCTGCTGTGGGGTTTGGCCGGTTACGCAACCTTTGTGCTGGCACCCACCCTGGGCCTGCCACCTGAGTTGCCAGGCACGGCTGCCGCCGACCTCGCACTGCGCCAGACCTGGTGGATCGGTACCGCAGCGTCCACCGCGGCCGGTATCGCGCTGATTGTATTCGGGCGCAACTGGCTGCTTAAAGCGCTGGGCGCAGCGATCCTGGTAGTGCCCCATGTAATTGGCGCACCGCAACCGGAAGTGCATTCGATGCTCGCACCCGAAGCCCTTGAAGCACAGTTCAAGATCGCTTCGCAGCTGACCAACGTCGTCTTCTGGCTGGCGTTGGGCCTGATCAGCGCCTGGTTGTTCCGCCGCAACCGTGACGATCAATACTCGGCATGACCCTGGTGGTCGGCCTGGGTTGCCAGCGGGGTTGTGAGGTTCACACCCTGCTGGGCCTGCTTGAATCCGCCCTCGCCGAGGGCGGTATCGAGCGTCACCGCATCACCGCGTTGGCGAGTATCGACCGCAAAAGCGATGAACCCGGATTGCTGGCCCTGGCCGCGCAGTTGAATCTGCCACTCCATTGCTTCAACGCTATGCAGTTGGCGGCGTATGCCGACCGCCTGAGCCACAAATCCGCGATCGCCTTCGCCCATACCGGCTGTTACGGGATTGCCGAAAGCGCTGCGCTGGCCGTGGCGGAACACCTCGCCGGCAGCCCTGCCCGCCTACTGATCACCCGTAAAAAAACCGCCCAGGCCACCTTTGCCTTGGCGTGCGCCGACTAAAAACCCGATAATCGGCCTTCTCGATCATGAGCAATCTTCATGCTCGCCCGTTTTTCAACAGGAATTCTCCATGACCGTCTACTTCATCGGCGCCGGCCCCGGCGACCCGGAATTGATCACCGTCAAAGGCCAGCGGCTGATCCGCAGTTGCCCGGTGATTATCTATGCCGGCTCGCTGGTGCCTGCGGCGGTACTGGAAGGCCATCAGGCAGAAACCCTGGTCAACAGCGCCGAACTGCACCTGGAACAGATCATCGATTTGATCAAGGCGGCCCATGCAAACGGCCAGGATGTGGCGCGCGTGCATTCCGGTGATCCGAGCCTGTACGGGGCGATTGGCGAGCAGATCCGCCATTTGCGCCAGCTGGGCATCCCGTTTCAGATCATCCCTGGCGTGACGGCGGTCGCCGCCTGCGCGGCGCTGCTGGAGGCAGAGTTGACCCTGCCGGATATCGCCCAGAGCGTGATCCTCACCCGCTATGCCGATAAAACCAGCATGCCAGCCGGTGAGGATTTCGACAGCCTGGCCCGCCACGGCACGACCATGGCGATTCACTTGGGGGTCAATCATCTGGAGAAAATCGTCGCTGAACTGCTGCCGCACTATGGCGCGGACTGCCCGATTGCGGTGGTGCATCGGGCGACGTGGCCGGACCAGGACTGGGCGGTTGGCACGCTGAGTGATATTGCCGAGAAGGTTGCAGCCAAGGGGTTTCGGCGTACGGCGTTGATCGTGGTGGGCCGGGTGTTGGCCAGTGAAAACTTTAGCGAGTCGTCGCTGTACCGGGCCGGCCACGCACACCTCTACCGCCCCTGAGCAATCCAGAGATCAATGCAACCCCCTGCGGGAGCCGGGCTTGCCCGCGATGGCGTTGTGTCAGGCAGTACATGGGTCTGCTGATGTACCGCTATCGCAGGCAAGCCAGCTCCCACAGTTGATCTGCTTTGTTAGGTAGATAGCGCAAGACACTGAAAAACAAGCATAAAAAAACGGCGCTCACGGGGCGCCGTTTTTTTCTTCGCAGTGAACGCCTTACTCAGTAGTAGGCGTTTTCTTTCTGCGTGTGGTCAGTCACGTCACGGACACCCTTGAGCTCTGGAATACGCTCCAACAGGGTGCGCTCGATGCCTTCGCGCAGGGTCACGTCCGCTTGGCCGCAACCCTGGCAGCCGCCGCCGAACTTGAGCACGGCGATGCCGTCGTCCACGACGTCGATCAGGCTGACCTGACCGCCGTGGCTGGCCAAGCCTGGGTTGATCTCGGTTTGCAGGTAGTAGTTGATGCGCTCGTTCACCGGGCTGTCGGCGTTGACGTTGGGCACCTTGGCGTTGGGCGCCTTGATGGTCAACTGGCCGCCCATGCGATCGGTGGCGTAGTCAACCACAGCGTCATCAAGGAAGGCTTCGCTGAAGGCATCGATGTAGGCGGTGAAGCTTTTCAGCCCCAGCGCAGTGTCTTCAGGTTTTTCTTCCCCAGGCTTGCAGTAGGCAATGCACGTCTCGGCGTACTGGGTGCCAGGCTGGGTGATAAAGACGCGGATACCGATACCCGGGGTGTTCTGCTTGGACAGCAGGTCAGCCAGGTAATCGTGGGCGGCGTCGGTAATGGTTATGGCAGTCATGGAAACTCCTCACAGGCTTGCCGGCAGTTTACGCCAAAATATTACGCAGGTACAAAGTCCTAGTATTTTTGTCGGGAAAGGACGACTGGGCCGTCCACGCCAAGCCAATGTTTGAGCCTGTGATAGGTGGCCCTTTCGAGCCATTGGTAGCTGCCATAAGCGCCAAATGCGGTGACCAAGAGGCAAACCGGCAACATCGTATAGGGATCTATTCCCAGGCGTTCGCCGAACCATCGCCCAGCGCACAGCACCATGGTGTGGAGCAAATACACCGAGTAGGAGCAATCCCCCAGCAGCTTCAACAAACGCGAACCGCGGAACCAAGGCTCCAGCGTCACGAAACTGATGACCAATATCGCGCTGGGCACACCCCACTCCAACGAACGTGGCAAATCCGCTCCGTGATAAATCGCCGCTGACGCTGCCACGACCCCCAGCAACGGCAGCCACGGCCTCGCCCGACAGAATCCGCGGCGGTAGAGCATGCCGATCACGATGCCCATCAAGAATTCAATGACGATGTCATTCTGATAAAACCCGCTGGCCAGGTTGGTGGCGGGAGTGATCACGTAGCACACCAGATACAGCAGTGCCGCCACCACCCACAACCGATAAGAGCTACGCACCAGCAAGGCAAAGGCGAACAGCAGATAAAACAGCATCTCGAAGTTCAGGGTCCACCCGACGTCCACCAGCGGATAGACGCCAAAGCCCCCAGGGTTTTGCGCAGGGATAAACAGCAGCGACAAGAGCAGATGACTCGGCACAAGATGGGTTTCTGCAAACATCGATGGCAACGCCACCAACAGCAAGGCCATGACAAAGGTATAGAACCAATACGCCGGAGCGATCCTGGCCACACGCATCAGCATGAAACGCCAAGGGGTCAGCGCTTTGTCGGCGGTCGCGAGGAAAATCACCAAGCCGCTGATGACAAAGAACACATCCACCCCAATGCCGCCCTTGTCGGCGAACAGGTAGGCCAGCGGATTATCTACCTCAAAATTGAAAAACACCTGGGTGAAGTGATGCCCCACCACCACCCATGCCGCCAAGGCCCGAAGCGCCTGCACTGAAATCAACATCATCGGCGTACCTTTTCCAAGTCCTGCGAGGTAGACATCCGACTGCTTCAGCGCCCGCTTGGAGAGATGACCGGATCACACTCCTAGTTATAGGTTCTCATAGCGGTTCATGTCCAACACGCCCTCTTCTACCGGGGTGGTTTCGCGGATGTACTGCGACAGATCGTGGAAGTACTGCCAAAACAACGGATGACTGCGGCGCACGCCCCAGCGATCGACGATTTTCTCAAAGCGCTTGGCATCCTTGGCCCGTTCCATTTCAGCGACGAACTCGGGCACGTCCTGTGCCGCAATGTTGAACATGAAGTTCGGATAGCTGCTGAGTACGCCAGGGTAGATGGTCACCGTATCCAAGCCGGGCTGGTAGCGATAGGCCTCACCCAACAGGAAGGCGACGTTACTGTGGGCTCGATTGCGCAGCATGCTGTAGACCACACGTTTGCCGCTGGCGGTTTCGACACGCAGCATGGTCGCTTCGGGCAGTTGGTCAATGACCTTGAGGCCCGCCGCCGGGCGTGATGTCAGGCGGCTTAGCGCTTGCTCGGCGTCTTGCAAGGCCGGGTCGATGCCATCACGCGAACAGAAGGCGCCCGCGCAACGGTTGATCGGGTCCGGGCTGGCATTCAGGTCGCCGTAGCGGGCGAGCAACTGGTTGGCGAAGTCGCGTTTCGGGTCCTTGGCGTCCAGGTGCAGGCCGGTGGGCTTGTCGTCGTCAATGGCTTCGTAGTCCAGCCACAGCTTGAGTTTGCCGCTGTTCTGGTACCAGTCATCAAGGAAGTCATCGCGGGAATTCGCCGGCATCAGGCGTAGGAAGTTCTGCTCGGCGCCGTTGCGGATCAGGTCGAAATACAGCCGCGTCTGGGCCTGGTGCGAGACATTGCCAAACACATCGAAATTCACCGCCAGCTGATAATAGGTGCGCTCCAGCAGCGGGTAGTCGAACAGCCACAGGGTTTGCGGGACTTCGCCGATCAAGCCCTTGTTCACCGAGGCGCTGTCAAAATGGCGGAAGATGCTCAGCAAGGCATTGTCATTGCCGGCCCACAGGCTCGACCAACTCGGCGGCGGCACATCGGCATAGCTGTCGCGGCGCAGGGCCTCGTATTCGTTGCGCTTGTCACGGTAGGCCAGCCACAGGCTCAGCACACTGCCCACATCATCGTTCTGCCCCGGCATGGCCAGCAAGGGCGTGGCCTGGCCGCGATAGCGCGCATCGGTGATGTACAGGTCGTGGTCGGGGTCCTGGAACAGGGTCCAGAAGTTGTCGCGGATCACATCCGTAGCGATCTGCCCACGGCACACCGGCCCGCGAATGAACGTGCGCACGAAGTATTCGGCGTTATCCAGCATGAACTGGTAACGCGCCTTGGCCGGGATCGCTTCGAAGGTTTCGAACGGGTTGGCGCGACGGCCCGGGCCATACCCCGGCAAGGCGTTGACCTGCCAGTTGCCGGCGTAGAACAGCTCCTTGATGCGCGTCATCTTCTCGGCACTGAACGGGTACGTGATGTGGGTTTTATGCACGATCACGCCCTGCACCGGCCACAGGCGGTAATACACGCGGGTGCCCGGATCATCGTTCGGCCGACGGGTGGCGATCAGGTCAATCGGCTGGCCACTGGGCGTGCGCGAACGCACCCACTGGAAGAAATGCCCCGGCTCACCATTTTCAAAGTAGATGTGCGCCAGGAACAGATGCTCGAACAACCAGCGCGCCACCAGGCTTTCCCGGGCGCCAGGCTGGTTGAGCAGGTTTTCCCACTGCTGCACTTGCAGGGCTTCCTTGGCGCTGGGCGCCAGGCCTTGTTCGTCAATCGGCGCGCCGGACGCCAGCCAGCGTTGCAACGTTTGATATTGCTGGTCGGTCAGGCCGGTGACGGCCAACGGCATGCCTTCCCTGGGATGGGCACCGGCGTAGGCGTTGAACTCGCCGGGCGTGGCGCACATGTTTTCGCGATTGAGCCCCAGCACGATCTCTTCGGGTAACTTGGCATTGGGTTGCAGCGGCGCGTTGTGGCCCAGCTCCAGCATGCGTGCCATCAGCGCCGCCTGGCTGCCCTGGGCGTCCAGCACCGAATAGAAGCCCTTCTGCTGCCAGGCTTGCTTGCCAAAGGCGTCGTAGAACAGGCGCGTGGTCGGCGTGGCCTGGCTGCGCTCGCCGTCGTACACCGGCATTTTGCTCGCACCACGGGCCGCGCCCTCGGCACTGCCCAGGTTGAGTTGGCACGCGGAGTCGTAGCAGGCGTGGCACGCCACACACTTCTCGGTGAAGATCGGCTGCACATCGCGGGTGTAGGAAATCGCCGGGGCGGGACTTGCGGCCTGGGCGGTGCTGGCGATCAAGGCCAGGACGGCGCTGACGATAAGACGAAATGACATGTACCCGGTCCCGATTCAATGCGTGCGCTGAAAATTTGCCGCTGATTCTACCGGGCCACACCCCCAAGCAACATGAACGATATTCATGCAAAACCTGCACATGCTCTAAATCGGCACAGGTTTGCTATGATTCACGCCCTCCGTAATGCCTGACCTAGAGTAGTCCCATGTCCGATCGTAGCGTTCGTCTGCAAGCCCTTCATCAAGCCCTCAAGGAACGTATCCTGATCCTCGACGGTGGTATGGGCACGATGATCCAGAGCTACAAACTGGAAGAAGAAGACTACCGTGGCAAACGCTTCGCCGACTGGCCAAGCGACGTCAAGGGTAACAACGACCTGTTGGTGCTCACCCGTCCCGACGTGATCGGCGGCATCGAAAAAGCCTACCTGGATGCTGGCGCCGACATCCTCGAAACCAACACCTTCAACGCCACGCGCATCTCCATGGCCGACTACGGCATGGAAGAACTGGCCTACGAACTCAACGTAGAAGGCGCACGGTTGGCGCGCAAGATCGCTGACGCCAAGACCGCCGAAAACCCGGATAAGCCGCGCTTCGTCGCTGGCGTGCTCGGCCCGACCAGCCGTACCTGCTCGCTGTCGCCGGATGTGAACAACCCCGGCTACCGCAACGTGACCTTCGATGAACTGGTGGAAAACTACACCGAGGCCACCAAAGGCCTGATCGAAGGCGGCGCCGACCTGATTCTGATCGAAACCATTTTCGACACCCTTAACGCCAAGGCGGCGATCTTCGCCGTGCAGGGTGTGTTCGAAGAGCTGAATATCGAATTGCCGATCATGATCTCCGGCACCATCACCGACGCCTCCGGCCGTACCCTGTCGGGCCAGACCACCGAAGCGTTCTGGAACTCCGTCGCCCACGCCAAGCCGATTTCCGTGGGCCTCAACTGCGCCCTGGGCGCCAGCGAACTGCGTCCGTACCTGGAAGAGTTGTCGAACAAGGCCAACACCCACGTATCCGCGCACCCCAACGCCGGCCTGCCCAACGAATTCGGTGAATACGATGAACTGCCGTCGGAAACTGCCAAGGTCATCGAAGAATTCGCCCAGAGCGGCTTCCTCAATATCGTCGGCGGTTGCTGCGGCACCACGCCGGGCCATATTGAAGCCATCGCCAAGGCCGTGGCCGGTTACGCACCGCGCCCGATCCCGGACATTCCCAAGGCTTGCCGCCTGTCGGGCCTGGAGCCATTCACCATTGATCGCAGCTCGTTGTTCGTCAACGTCGGCGAACGCACCAACATCACCGGCTCCGCGCGTTTCGCCCGGCTGATCCGTGAGGACAACTACACCGAAGCCCTTGAAGTCGCTCTGCAGCAGGTGGAAGCCGGCGCCCAGATCATCGACATCAACATGGACGAAGGCATGCTGGATTCGAAGAAGGCCATGGTGACCTTCCTCAATCTGATCGCCGGCGAGCCGGATATCTCCCGCGTCCCGATCATGATCGACTCATCCAAGTGGGAAGTGATCGAAGCCGGCCTGAAGTGCATCCAGGGCAAGGGCATCGTCAACTCCATCAGCATGAAAGAAGGCGTCGAGCAGTTCATTCATCACGCCAAGCTGTGCAAGCGCTATGGCGCAGCGGTGGTCGTGATGGCGTTCGACGAAGCCGGCCAGGCCGACACCGAAGCGCGCAAGAAAGAGATCTGCAAGCGCTCCTACGACATCCTGGTCAATGAAGTGGGCTTCCCGCCGGAAGACATCATCTTTGACCCGAACATCTTCGCGGTCGCCACCGGCATCGAGGAGCACAACAACTACGCCGTCGACTTCATCAACGCCTGTGCCTACATCCGCGACGAACTGCCGTACGCGCTGACCTCCGGCGGCGTGTCCAACGTGTCGTTCTCGTTCCGTGGCAACAACCCGGTGCGCGAGGCGATCCACTCGGTGTTCCTGCTGCATGCGATCCGCAACGGCCTGACCATGGGCATCGTCAACGCCGGCCAACTGGAGATCTACGATCAGATCCCGGCCGAGCTACGTGACGCCGTGGAAGACGTGGTGCTCAACCGCACCCCGGAAGGCACCGACGCCCTCCTCGCAATCGCCGACAAGTACAAGGGCGACGGCAGCGTCAAGGAAGCCGAGACCGAGGAATGGCGTGGCTGGGAAGTCAACAAGCGCCTGGAGCACGCACTGGTCAAAGGCATCACCACCCACATCGTCGAAGACACCGAGCTGTCGCGCCAGTCGTTCGCGCGGCCAATCGAAGTGATCGAAGGCCCGCTGATGTCCGGCATGAACATCGTCGGCGACCTGTTTGGCGCGGGCAAAATGTTCCTGCCACAAGTGGTGAAATCCGCCCGCGTGATGAAGCAGGCCGTGGCCCACCTGATCCCGTTCATCGAGCTGGAAAAAGGCGACAAACCGGAAGCCAAGGGCAAGATCCTGATGGCCACGGTGAAAGGCGACGTGCATGACATCGGCAAGAACATCGTCGGCGTGGTGCTGGGTTGCAACGGCTATGACATCGTCGACCTGGGCGTGATGGTGCCGGCGGAGAAAATCCTGCAGGTGGCCAAGGAGCAGAAGTGCGACATTATCGGGCTGTCCGGCCTGATCACGCCGTCCCTGGATGAAATGGTCCACGTCGCCCGCGAAATGCAGCGCCAGGGCTTCCACTTGCCGCTGATGATCGGTGGCGCGACCACCTCCAAGGCGCACACGGCGGTGAAGATCGAACCCAAGTACAGCAACGATGCCGTGATCTACGTGACCGACGCCTCCCGCGCGGTGGGCGTGGCCACGCAGTTGCTATCCAAGGAATTGAAGGCCGGTTTCGTCGAGAAAACTCGCCTGGACTACATCGACGTGCGCGAGCGCACCTCCAACCGCAGCGCCCGCACCGAGCGCCTGAGCTACCCGGCCGCCATCGCCAAGAAGCCGCAGTTCGACTGGAGCACCTACACCCCGGTGACGCCGACCTTTACCGGCGCCAAGGTGTTGGACAACATCGACCTCAAGGTACTGGCCGAGTACATCGACTGGACACCGTTCTTTATTTCCTGGGACTTGGCCGGCAAGTTCCCACGCATCCTCACCGATGAAGTCGTCGGCGAAGCCGCCACCGCGCTGTACGCCGACGCCCAGGAAATGCTCGCCAAGCTGATCGACGAAAAGCTCATCAGCGCTCGCGCGGTGTTCGGCTTCTGGCCGGCCAACCAGGTGAAGGACGATGACCTGGAAGTCTATGGCGATGATGGCCAGCCCCTGGCGACCTTGCATCACCTGCGCCAACAGATCATCAAGACCGACGGCAAGCCGAACTTCTCCCTGGCCGACTTCGTCGCGCCAAAAGACAGCGGCGTAACCGACTACGTGGGTGGTTTTATCACCACCGCCGGCATCGGCGCCGAGGAAGTGGCCAAGGCATACCAGGACGCGGGCGACGACTACAACTCGATCATGGTCAAGGCCCTGGCCGACCGCCTGGCCGAAGCCTGCGCCGAGTGGCTGCACCAGCAAGTGCGTAAAGACTACTGGGGTTACGCCAAGGACGAGCAACTGGACAACGAGGCGCTGATCAAGGAGCAGTACAGCGGCATCCGCCCTGCCCCGGGTTACCCGGCGTGCCCGGATCACACCGAGAAAGGCACCTTGTTCCAACTGCTCGATCCCGAAGCGCGCGAGATGGAAGCCGGTCGCAGCGGCGTGTTCCTCACCGAGCACTACGCGATGTTCCCGGCGGCGGCGGTCAGCGGCTGGTACTTCGCGCACCCGCAAGCGCAGTACTTTGCCGTGGGCAAGATAGACAAGGACCAGGTCGCGAGCTACACCGCGCGTAAAGGCCAGGACTTGAGCGTGACCGAGCGCTGGCTGGCGCCGAACTTGGGTTACGACAACTGACAGCAGGCTTCTTGTGGCGAGGGAGCTTGCTCCCGCTGGAGTGCGCAGCGCTCCCAAGATCGTGGGGCCGCTACGCAGCCCAGCGGGAGCAAGCTCCCTCGCCACAGCGTCTATGCTGTCCTCAGGCTCTTTGCAGCGGAGGATGTATGGACGATCCAACAGACAACAAGCCCCCAACCTTCTGGCAGATGCTCCACAGCGTCATGGCGGCAGCCTTTGGCGTACAGAGCGGCAAGAACCGCGCCCGCGACTTTACCCACGGCAAGCCCAGCCACTTTGTGATCCTGGGCATCCTGTTCACGGCGGTGTTTGCCTTGACGCTGTTCGGTATCGTCAAGCTGGTGCTGCACCTCGCCGGGATTTAGCGCAGCAGCAGTTGCAGGTTGAACGGGTAGCGGTAGGACGCCGGCTTGCCTTTGGCCGACAAAGCGCGGAAGTTCACCGCCGGCAGCGGCCCGAGCAATCGTTGCGCCTGGGCGCCATCGATCAACTGGAATAACGCAGCCTGGCGGTCACGCCCGCCGTGCGCAGCCAAATCCACACCCGCGGCATCATCGCTGATCAACACCATCGCCCAGCCACCCAGGGTGAAATGCCCGGCCACCAAGGTGCTCAACCGCCCATCGAGGCGTGCCTGCAATATCTCCGGTGAACTGTTGATCGCGCTGAACAGCACGTCCTTGCCCGGTGTGCGCCCGCTACGTTGCAGGGCCTGCATCGCGCCCAGGGCCATTTGATCGTTGGCCGACCATACCAGCGCTGTCTGCGGATAGCGCTTGAACAGTTGCGTCGCTTGCTCGAAGGCGCGCTCGCGCGTCCACTCACCGTAGACCAACTGGCGCAGGCGCACGTGCGGATGCTGCGCCAACGCTCGGCGCATGCCCTGTTCGCGCAACTGCGCAGAGGGGGTGTTCTTGACCCCGGAAAACGCCAACAGGTCGAGGAACTGGCCGGGGGCAACCGGACCGTGCTGGCGCAGCAGATCGGTGAGCATCAGGTAGCCCGCTTCGTCGTCGTTGGGCACCAGGCTGCCGATCCATTGCGCGGCGTTGCGCCCGTTGAGCATCTGCACTTGGTCGGGGGTTGGCAGGCTGTTCACAATCAACAGCTTGACCCCGCTGCCCTGGGCCATGCGCAGAATCTGCGGCGCCACGTATTGCTCGTTCACCAGCACCAGATAATCGGGCCGCGCAGTGCCTTGCAGCACGTCCCTGGCCTGGACCAAATAATTCTGGGGATCACGCTCGGAATAACGCACACGCAAATCCAGGCCGAGGTCCTTGGCCGCGGCCTGCATGAATTGCGTGTAACTGACCCAGAAGGTTTCCGTTGACAGGCCCGGGTTGATAAACACCACAGACGTCGCATGAGCCACAGCCCCGTACGCCGCCCCCAACAACCACACACACGTAATCAGAACCTTCAACATCGTCATTCAAGCCTTGAGCAATGACCGCCATGATAGTGGCAATTAGCTGCTCAATCGAGGCTCAATCAACGTCGTTTATTGGTGGCTCACCCAGAACACGGCGGTGCCCACCACTAGGATAATCAAGAACAGAATGGCCCAGGCATCAACGGTACTGTCGGGTTTACGGGCTTTTGTCGGATTGCTCATCGCATCGCCTCTTGTCGGTTTTATAGGTGACTGCACTAAGACTCGACCTCAGTAAAGTCGATGATTGTCCGCATGACAAATGTGGTTATCGCGAGAACCAGTCTCATTAGTCATTTTGGTTATTTGCATATACTCAAACATCACTTTTGCGCATAAACGCAAACTGGTATCGTGCGCCGGCTCCGTTGGGAGTGCGCGGCCGTGCGCGCAGATTTGCCGAGAACAGGACCTATATGTACGTATACGACGAATACGATCAGCGCATCATCGAGGACCGCGTCAAGCAGTTCCGTGATCAGACCCGACGCTACCTAGCAGGTGAACTGAGCGAAGAAGAGTTCCGCCCTCTGCGCCTGCAAAATGGCCTTTATGTTCAGCGCTTTGCGCCGATGCTGCGGGTAGCCGTGCCGTATGGCCAACTGACCTCGCGTCAGATGCGCATGATGGGCAAGATTGCCCGCGACTTCGACAAAGGCTACGCGCACATCAGCACCCGCCAGAACGTACAGTTCAACTGGCCGGCGCTGGAAGACGTGCCGGATATCCTGGCTGAACTGGCGACTGTGCAGATGCACGCCATTCAGACCAGCGGTAACTGCCTGCGCAACGTGACCACCGACCAATTCGCCGGCGTTGCCGCTGACGAACTGATCGACCCGCGCCCCTGGTGTGAAATCGTCCGCCAATGGACCACCTTCCACCCGGAATTCGCCTACCTGCCGCGCAAGTTCAAGATCGCCATCAATGGCTCGACCTCGGACCGCGCCGCCATCGAAGTACACGATATCGGCCTGGAGCCGGTGTACAACGCAGCGGGCGAGTTGGGTTTCCGCGTACTGGTGGGTGGCGGCCTGGGCCGTACGCCGGTAGTCGGCGCGTTCATCAACGAGTTCCTGCCATGGCAGGACCTGCTGAGCTACCTCGACGCCATCCTGCGGGTCTACAACCGCTACGGCCGTCGTGACAACAAGTACAAGGCCCGGATCAAGATCTTGGTTAAAGCGCTGACGCCTGAGGTGTTCGCCCAGAAAGTCGACGCCGAGATGGAACACCTGCGCGGCGGCCAGACCACCCTGACCGAAGCCGAAGTGCATCGCGTTGCCAAGCATTTTGTCGACCCTGAATACAAGGCCCTGAGCAACCAGGGCGCCGAGCTCGCAGCCCTCGACCTGGAACATCCAGGTTTCGCCCGCTGGCGTGGCCGCAACACCCTGGCGCACAAGAAGCCAGGCTACGTGGCCGTGACCCTGTCGCTGAAACCGACCGGCGTTGCCCCGGGCGACATCACCGACAAGCAGCTGGACGCCGTTGCCGACCTGGCCGACCGCTACAGCTATGGCCAACTGCGTACCTCCCACGAGCAGAACATCATTCTCGCGGACGTTGAGCAGAGCCAATTGTTCACCCTGTGGGGCGAGCTGCGCGAAGGCGGTTTCGCCACGCCGAACATCGGCCTGCTGACCGACATCATCTGCTGCCCGGGTGGCGATTTCTGCTCCCTGGCCAACGCCAAGTCGATCCCGATTGCCGAATCGATCCAGCGCCGTTTCGACGACCTGGACTACCTGTTCGACATCGGCGAGCTGGACCTGAACATCTCCGGTTGCATGAACGCCTGTGGTCACCACCACGTTGGCCACATCGGCATCCTGGGCGTGGACAAGAAAGGCGAAGAATTCTACCAAGTGTCCCTGGGTGGCAGCGCCAGCCGTGATGCGAGCCTGGGCAAGATCCTGGGCCCATCGTTCGCCCAGGAAGCCATGCCCGAGGTGATCGGCAAGCTGATCGACGTGTACATCGAACAGCGCACCGAAGATGAGCGTTTCATCGACACCTACCAGCGCATCGGCATCGACCTGTTCAAGGAGCGCGTCTATGCAGCGAATCATTAAGAACAACGAAGTCCTCGACGAAACCTGGCACCTGCTGCCCAAGGACGCGAGCTTCGATGGCATTTCCAACTGCGACGACCTGATCGTGCCGCTGGCCCTGTGGCGCGAGCATGGGCACGCCCTCAAGGCCCGCGATGGCGGCCTGGGTGTGTGGCTGGACGCCGACGAAGAAGCCGAAGAGATCGGCGCTGACGTGGAGCACTTCCAGGTCATCGCGCTGAATTTTCCGGCCTTCACCGATGGGCGCAACTACTCCAACGCGCGCCTGCTGCGTGACCGTTATGGTTACAAAGGCGAACTGCGCGCGATTGGCGATATCTTGCGTGACCAACTGTTCTACCTGCACCGCTGCGGGTTCGATGCCTTCGCCTTGCGCGCCGACAAAGACCCGTATGAAGCACTGGAAAGCCTCAAGGACTTCTCCGTGACGTACCAGGCCGCAACGGATGAACCGCTGCCGCTGTTCCGCCGCCGCTAATGATCGTTCCCACGCTCTGCGTGGGAACGCCGCCCCGGACGCTCCGCGTCCTGGCACATGAAAAGCCCTGGCATGCCAGGGCTTTTTTTATCCATTGAGTTTGATCGACGCCAGCACCTGCTTCTGCCCCATGGAACACGGCACACCTTCCGGCTGCGCCCGCACCGCCTCGATCACGCCCAACAACTGCGCCTTGCTGTGGGCCAATTGCGCCTGCATCTCCTCGATCTGCACCACCTTGCGCTCCAGCGCCTCGATCAGCTCCTCACGCTTGTGCTCGCCTGGCGCTGGCATCAACGCCTTGAGTTCCTGCAAGGTAAAGCCGGCCTGTTGTGCGCTCTGGATCAGTTGCAGCGTCTGCAACGCCTCCGCCGAGTAGCGCCGATAACCATTGGACTGGCGCCCCACCTGGCTGATCAGCCCCTCAGCTTCATAAAAACGGATGCGTGACGCCGCCAATCCACTCTGTTTTGCCAACTCACCTATATTCATCGCCAACGCCTGCTTGACATTAAAGTTAACTTTAAGCTTAGCCTGAGGCCTCCCCCGCTCAGGAGTCAACCCATGTCACCCTTTGAAGCCTTGCAACTGCCCAATGGCCAAGTCATCTCCAACCGCATCGCCAAAGCCGCGATGGAGGAAAACATGGCCGATGGTAATCAGGCGCCGTCCCGCGAATTGAAGCAACTCTACAAGGCATGGGCCGAGGGTGAGCCGGGCCTGCTGATTACCGGCAACGTGATGATTGACCGTCGCGCCATGACCGGCCCCGGTGGTGTCGCACTGGAAGACGAGCAACAGCTGGACAGTTTTCGCGAATGGGCCGATGTCGCACGGGGCAAAGGCGTGCACTTCTGGGTGCAACTCAGCCATCCGGGGCGCCAGACCCCGGCCAATCTGCGTCAGCAAGCCGTGGCGCCTTCCGCCGTAGCCCTCGACCTGGGCGGCTTTTCAAAGATGTTCGCCAAGCCCAAGGCCATGACCGAGGCCGAGATCCAGGAGGTGATCCAGCGCTTTGCCACCAGCGCCCGCCTGGCCGAGAAAGCCGGGTTTACCGGCGTGCAAATCCACGGCGCCCACGGCTATCTGCTGAGCCAGTTTCTTTCGCCACTGAGCAACCAACGCACCGACCGCTGGGGTGGCCCGCTGGAAAACCGTGCGCGCCTGCTGCTGGAGGTGATCCACGCTGTGCGTGCCAGCGTCAGCCCGTCCTTTTGCGTGGCGGTCAAACTCAACTCGGCAGACTTCCAGCGCGGCGGTTTTGCCGAGGCTGATGCCCGCGCGGTGGTCGAGATGCTCAACCCGCTGCCCATCGACCTGTTGGAGCTGTCCGGCGGCAGCTACGAAGCACCGGCCATGCAGGGCGAAGCGCGGGACGGGCGCACTTTGGCTCGCGAGGCGTACTTCCTGGACATGGCCACGGAGCTGGCCAGCATTGCCCAGATGCCGGTGATGGTCACCGGCGGCATCCGCCGCCTGCCGATCGTGCAGCAGGTGCTCGACAGCGGCATCGCCATGGCCGGGATCGCCACCGCCCTGACCCTGGAACCGCAACTGATCAAGCACTGGCGTGAGGGGCGCGATCCCAACCCGCAACTCAAGCCGATTGACTGGAAGCGCAAGCCCCTGGCATCCCTGGCGATCCTCGCTGTGGTGCGTTACCAGATGCATCGCCTCAGCCGTGGCCACCGGCCCAAGGCCAACGTTGCGCCGTGCATGGCGCTGGTGCGCGACCAGTGGTTTATCGCACGGCGTACGCGCCAATACCGCGCCGCCATGACGCAATCTTCACAATAAAGGCTGAGCATTCGCCATGATCGAACTGTCCCCTATTGATCAGCAGTTTTTAACCTCACTGACGATTGGAGTTCTTCATGGCGAAAATCAACCTGGCCCAGCAGTTGGCGACCACCCTTGAACAGGCGGGCATCAAGCGCATCTGGGGCCTGACCGGCGACAGCCTCAACGGCCTCACCGACGCCTTGCGCACCATGGACAGCATCGAATGGATGCATGTGCGCCACGAGGAAGTCGCCGCATTCGCCGCCGGTGCCGAAGCCGCTGCCACCGGTGAGTTGACGGTGTGCGCCGGCAGTTGCGGGCCAGGCAACCTGCATTTGATCAACGGCCTGTTCGACTGCCATCGCAACCATGTACCGGTGCTGGCGATTGCGGCGCAGATTCCGTCCACTGAGATCGGCCTTAATTACTTTCAGGAAACCCATCCCCAGGAACTGTTCAAGGAGTGCAGCCACTTTGTCGAACTGGTTACCAACCCTGAGCAGATGCCCCACGTGCTGCACCGCGCCATGCGCGCAGCGATCCTCAATCGCGGCGTGGCGGTGGTGGTGATTCCAGGGGATGTGTCGTTGCTGGAAGTGGAGAGCAAACTCAAGCCCTGGCCTGCCCTGCACACCCCGCGCACCTTGCCGGCGGAACAGGATCTGCAACGCCTCACCGACATCCTTGAACACAGCCAAAAAGTCACCCTGCTCTGCGGCAGCGGTTGCGCCGGTGCTCATGACCAGGTCGTTGCCCTGGCCGATGCCTTGGGCGCGCCCGTGGTGCACGCCTTGCGCGGCAAGGAACACGTGGAATGGGACAACCCGTTCGATGTGGGCATGACCGGCTTGATCGGCTTCAGCTCTGGGTACCACGCCATGCTCGACTGCGACACGTTGATCATGCTCGGCACTGACTTTCCCTACCGCCAGTTCTACCCCACCGACGCACGGATCATCCAGATCGACCGCAACCCGCAAGCATTGGGGCGTCGCGCCACGCTGGACCTGGGCATTTGCGCCGACGTGAGTGAAACCATCGCCGCCCTGCTGCCGCGCCTGACGCGCAAAACAGATCGCAGCTTTCTTGACACCTCGCTAAAGCACTATGAGAAAGCCCGCCAGGGCTTGGATGACCTTGCGCAGCCCTCAAAGGCCAACCGACCGATCCACCCACAATACGTGGCGCGCCTACTCAGTGAATTGGCGGACGATGATGCGATCTTCACCGCCGATGTGGGCTCGCCCACCGTATGGGCGGCGCGCTACCTGAAGATGAATGGCAAGCGCCGGCTGATCGGCTCGTTCAACCACGGCTCCATGGCCAACGCCATGCCCCAGGCCATCGGTGCACAGGCGGCATTTCCCGGCCGGCAGGTGATCTCGATGTCTGGCGACGGCGGTTTTGCCATGCTGATGGGGGATTTCATCTCGTTGGCGCAGTTGAAATTGCCGGTAAAAGTCATCGTCTTCGACAACTCCTCACTGGGGTTCGTGGCCATGGAGATGAAAGCCGCAGGCTACCTGGACGCCGGCACCGAGCTGAAAAATCCGGACTTTGCGGCCATGTCGAACGCCATGGGCATCCTGGGGATTCGCGTGGAGCAGTCCGAAGATCTGGAGCCTGCATTGCGCCGCGCCCTGGAACATGATGGGCCGGTGTTGGTGGATGTGGTGACGGCGACTCAGGAATTGGTGATGCCGCCGAGCATCAAGCTGGAACAGGCGAAAGGCTTCAGCCTGTACATGCTCAAGGCGGTGATGAGTGGGCGTGGCGACGAGGTCATTGAGCTGGCGCGGACCAACTGGCTTCGCTAAACCTAATGTGGGAGCGGGCTTGCTCGCGAATGCGGTGTGTCAGTCGGTGTATTTATCAACTGACAGATTGAATTCGCGAGCAAGCCCGCTCCCACATTTTGATCTCATTACCAAGTCAGGCTTTTTGCTTGGCTACCCACTGGCCATAGGCATCGATAAACGCCTGCAAGAACGGCCGGGTCTTTTCCGATAGCTTGCCGGCCTCATCAAACACACTCCCCGCACCGCCCAGGTAGGCTTCCGGCTGCTGCATGCACGGCACATCGAGAAACACCAGCGACTGGCGCAGATGATGATTGGCACCAAAGCCACCGATGGCGCCCGGCGACACGCTGATGATCGCGCCGGGCTTGCCGCTCCAGGCGCTTTTGCCATACGGGCGCGAGCCCACATCAATCGCATTCTTCAACGGTGCCGGCACGGAGCGGTTGTATTCCGGGGTCACGAACAACACCGCGTCGGATGAACTCACCTGCTGACGGAAACTACTGTAGGCTGCCGGCGGTGTCGCGCCGTCAATGTCTTCGTTGTAGAGCGGCAAATCGCCAATTTCGACGATGTTCAACTTGAGGTTGGCAGGGGCCAGTGCGGCCAAGGCCAGGGCGACCTTGCGGTTGATCGACTCTTTTCTCAAGCTGCCAACCAGGACGGCAATCGTGTAGACCTTGCTCATGGAGGTTTTCCCGACGTCTGACTAAAGGAGTGTGTAGTTATAGAGTCTTCGCGGCACGTTCACCAGAAGGTTTTGAGAATCCCCCAAGTGCCTTACCTTGTAGGAATAGTCTCAAAACGACAGCGAATAGTATTTTTTTCACGTAGGTAAACTACACCGCTCCATGACGGTCTACAGAACCGCAAATCGAGTGATTATCTCCAGAGGTTCTAAACAGATGGCAGCAGTACTAGTCGGACAGTTTCATGCCAGAGACGCAGAGGGACGCGTGTATTCGGTGCATGAGTTCCAGGAATCCAACCCGGTGCAAGGCGATGTGACTGGCTCTGCGCCTACCACCACCTACAAGCTGGCCATTGGCGACCGTGTAGAAAAGCTGGAAGGCGATGAATTCAAATTGATTCAGTCGGGCATCATCATTGTGCGCGAATCGGAAACGACCCTCGCTTCATAAGACCACGCCCTGTCCACCCGCTCAGTCCTGGCCATGCACGGCGTTGACTGGGTCGGGGTGATCAAGGGCGGCGGATCTGCGTGACCTCTATCCCCTGCTCACCTTCGACTTCCTTCAGCGCCACCAACACCTTCCCCCGCTCGCCCTCTACGGCATACAACGAACGCTTGTAGCCCGCGGCATCATTGCTGGGGTGCGCAACCACCTGCCGGACCAGTGCAATCTCCAGCACAGCGCCCACCTGCTCGGTCACCTGCTCCTGCGAGCGGACAAACGCTTCAAGTGCCAGATTGTCCGGCGTGGTGTTGTCATGAAGGTCGAAGAGATAAGCAGCCACACACCCCACGGTCACCAGGACCAGGAGTTGCTTGGCCGTTACCCCGAAGAATGTCGAGGGTAGAGGCATATGGGACCAGACCTGTTTTTGTTGTAAGTGCCGGGAGCCGGCTTTGGTCGTTGTTGATCAGCGCAGCCATTCTATTGAATCCCCGGCGCGCTGCACATAGACTCCGCCGATGCGTTTACGTCATATCGAAGTGATTCAGGCCATCTTGCAGACCGGACACCTCGGCACGGCCGCCGAATGGTTGCAACTCCCCGTGGGCGATGTGGATGCCGCGCTCAAGGACGCCGAGCAGCAACTGGGCTTCATGCTGTTCGCCAGCGTGCGCGGGCGCCTGCAGGCCACGCGCGAAACCCTGGAGCTGCAAGCCACCATCGCTCAGGTGTACGAAGCGCTGGAGCCGGTACAACGCCTGGCCAGTCGCTTGAAACACCATCACGCCCCGCCCCTGCGCGCCTTGTGCACCCCGCCGCTGGCCAATCAATTGCTGCCGCAAAGCATTGCGGTACTGCGCCGACGCTTCCAGGACACGCCGTGCAACCTGTCTAGCCAGCCGACCCGAGAGATTGTCAGGAGCCTGCTGCTGCACGAGGCCGAGGTCGGCCTGAGCCTGCATGACCCGGAACACCCACAAATCCACAGCACCGTGCTGGCCCAGGGCAAACTGCAATTGCTCGCGCCCCACGGCTGGCTCAAGCCCAAGCAAAAGTACATTGCGCTGGCCGACCTGGCCGGGCAGTCGATGATCGGCCTGGAGGGCCAAGACCCGCTGAGCCGCCTGCTCGACGCCAAGCTGCAAGCCTTGCGCCCACTGCCGGTGGTGCAGACCCGCGTGCAGACCTACCAGATGATGCGCAGCATGGTAGAAGCCGGCGAAGGCCTGGCGATTGTCGATCCGTTCACGGCCTTTGGCGCACGGGACGCCGGGCTGGATGCGTGCCCGCTGTCACCGCCGATCCTGGTCAACCTCTATGCGCTGACCCTCAAGGACGGCGCAACCTCCCCGGCACTGAATGCATTGCTGGAGATTGTCACGCAGAAGGCGCAAGACCTGTTGGCGGGTTAAGGCTTGGCGCCTTCGCTCTTGAACAGCCGATACCAGAAGATCGCCACCTCACGGGTTTGCGGATCGATACCGCGATAGCGCAAGTGGTCGATGCCGCCCATCACGTAGCCGCAACGCTCGTACAGGCGGCAGGCGCCGAGGTTGTTGTTCTGGGTTTCGAGCATCATGCCCGGCAGGTTTTTCTTGCGGCTCCAGAATTGCGCCACATCCAGCAGCGCCTTCGCCACCCCATGACGCCGTGCGGGCAACGCCACCGCCAATTCATCGACATGGGCAAAACCATTCCAGTTGGTGCTGACCACGATGTGGCCCACCGCTTGATCGTCGAGGTAGGCCATGAAGATCGCGCTGTCGGGCGCATCACGGAAACTGGCGAACTCTTCCGGGTCGATGCCATAACACTTGCGGTACGGCAGGATGCGTTCCACCGCCCATTGATCGACTCGCACGTCCATCTCCGGCACGCCATAGGCGCTGACCTCAAAGCTGAAGTCATTGCCCCACACGTAGGCATCGAAGCCCTCGTCGGCGACCCGCACACTGAGCCCTGGATACTTCGGGTTCATTACAGCTTGCATAAACATTCTTAACCCTTGATGCAATCGACGGTGTAACAACGACCACTGCCGTCGTCTTCGTGTTGCAACCCGTGAACATCTGCGACAAAACCCGGGAAGCTGCTATCGAACGTACGGGCAAACGCCAGGTAGTCGATGATCGACCGCGTCGACTCGGTAAACCGCTCCCCAGGCATGATCAGCGGAATGCCCGGCGGGTAAGGCACCAGCATTACCGCTGCGATGCGTCCTGGCAAGGCATCAATGGAAACCGCCTCCACTTCGCCCCTCACCAATTGGTCATAGGCGTCCGCCGGTTTCATCGCGATTTCCGGCAACACGGTGTACATGCGCTTGAGGTGTTTGGCCGTGGCGTTGCTGCGATAGCAGCTGTGCAATTGGTTGCACAGGTCGCGCAGCCCCAGACCCTGATAGCGCACCACGCCTTGGGCATAGACCGAGGGCAAGCAACTGGCGAGGCTGACATTGGCGTCGTAGCTGCGTTTGAATTCCAGCAACTCGGTGAGCAAGGTGCTCCATTTGCCTTTGGTGATGCCCATGGAAAACAGGACGAGGAAGGAATACAGCCCGGTCTTCTCCACCACCAGTCCACGCTCCCAGAGGAACTTGCTGACCACCGCCGCCGGAATCCCGCAATCGCTCAGCGCTCCGCCAGCATTGAGACCGGGCATCACCAGCGTAACTTTGATCGGGTCAAGCAGGACGTAATCCTCGGCAACGTCACCAAAGCCGTGCCAATCGTCTTCGGGATGCAACAACCAATCCGCCGTCGCCACTCGGTCGATGCCGGCGACCGAGGGCGGCTGCCAGATGGAGAACCACCAGTCTTCGGCAGCGATATGCTGACGCAGGTTGGCCAGGGCGCGACGAAAACTCAGGGCCTCGTCGAACATTTCCTGCAACAGCGAGCGACCGGCCGGGCCTTCCATCATGGCCGAGGCCACGTCGAGCGAGGCGATGATGCTGTACTGCGGCGAGGTGGAGATATGCATCATGAACGCTTCGTTGAAACGGTCGCGGTCCAGTTGGCGCGCACCACCGTCCTGCACATGGATCATCGAGGCCTGGCTGAAGGCCGCGAGCAGTTTGTGCGTGGAGTGCGTGGTAAACACCAGAGGGCTGTCCGGCGTGCGCGAGGTGCCCATGCCGTAGCGCCCGGCGAAGAACTCGTGAAACGCCGCGTAGGCGTACCAGGCTTCGTCAAAGTGCAGCACTTCGACACTGTTGCCCAATTGCTGCTTGATCAGTTCGGCGTTGTAGCACAGCCCGTCGTAGGTGGAGTTGGTGACCACCGCCATCTTCACCTTCGGCGGCCGACCACGGGTCAGCGGGCTGGCGTCGATCTTGGCGCGGATCGATTCCGGGCTGAACTCACTCAATGGAATCGGGCCGATGATCCCCAGTTCGTTGCGCTCCGGGCACAGGTACAGGGGGATCGCGCCGGTCATGATGATCGAATGCAGCACCGACTTGTGGCAGTTGCGGTCCACCAGCACCAAGTCGTCGCGGCCGACCATGGAATGCCAGACGATCTTGTTCGCGGTGGACGTGCCGTTAATGACGAAGAACGTGTGGTCGGCGCCAAAGTTGCGTGCGGCGCGCGCCTCCGCTTCGGCCAGCGGGCCGGTGTGATCCAGCAGCGAGCCCAGCTCCGGCACAGACACCGACAAGTCCGAGCGCAAGGTGTTTTCCCCGAAGAACTGATGAAACGCCTGCCCCACCGGGCTTTTGCGGTAGGCCACGCCACCGCCATGGCCGGGGGTGTGCCAGGAATAGTTGGAGTCGGCGGTGTGTTGCACCAGCGCCTTGAAGAATGGCGGCAGCAGGCCGTCCAGGTAAGCGCGGGCAGCGCGGGCCACTTGTCGGGCGAGAAACGGCACGGTGTCTTCGAACAGATAGAGAATGCCGCGCAGCTGGTTGAGCTCGCTCATGGCATCAGCCGGCGCGTTTTCCAGGGTGACTTGCTCGCCCAGGGCGAAGATCGGCAGGTTGGGCGCCCGCAGCCGCGCCAGGCGAATCAGCTCGACCATATTTTGCAGCAGGTGGGTATTCTCGCCGGCGCCTTCGGCGGCGATTAGCATGCACGCCAGGCCATGATGGGTGGACGCCACCAGCCGGCCTTCGGCGTAGTCCACTGCGGAAAAAATACTGAAGCCTTCCTGCTCCAACTCTCGGGCGATGCCGCGAACCCGGTCACCGGCAACGGTGTCGGCCTTGATGTCGCGATGCACGATAAGCACAGGGAACTTCAGGTCTTTGTACATGAGTGCGCGGAGTCCTGAGGGCTATGCACTCAAGGGTAGAAGCTGGGAGCGGATGTAGCGAATGAAGATTTTGAAAGCACTGCTGCTCAATGGTGGGAGCTGGCTTGTGTGGGAGCTCCCACATTTTGGATGACATTCAGCCCGGGCTTACTGTTCGGTCAGTTGAGTCCACAGTGCCGGCGCGCCCGCCGACTTGGCAATCGCTTCCAACCGCTGCGCATGCTCGACCAGATCCTTCTCGCTGGCACGGATGATGGTGATGGGCTTGCGATCCGCAGACAGGCGACTGATCTCCGAAGGCCGGTTGCCCGAGCCTTCCGCCGAGCCGCTGCCATCCGAGGCGTTACCGGCCAGGGACAGGCTGGTCTGCCCGCCGGTCATGGTCAGGTAGACGTCAGCAAGAATCTCGGAGTCGAGCAAGGCGCCGTGAAGTTCACGGCCGGAGTTGTCGACGCCATAACGTTTGCACAACGCATCGAGGCTGTTGCGCTGACCCGGGTGGCGCTCACGGGCCATCATCAAGGTATCGAGGATCGAGCAGTGCTTGGAAATGTCCGCGCGATCCGTCGCCCCCATCAGGGAGAATTCGTTATTGATGAAGCCGACGTCGAACGCCGCGTTATGGATGATCAGCTGGGCGCCGTTGATGAACTCGAAAAACTCATCGGCCACTTCGGCAAAGCGTGGCTTGCCTTTGAGGAACTCGTCGGTGATGCCGTGGACGCCGATTGCGCCTTCGTCACTGTCGCGATCAGGTTGCAGGTAGACGTGGAAGTGACGACCGGTGAGGCGTCGCCCCATCAGTTCGACACAGCCGATTTCAATGATCCGGTGGCCATCGGTCACCGGCATGCCGGTGGTTTCGGTATCGAGTACAACGGATCGGATGGCCATCAGGGTTCAGCTCTCAACGGGTGGTGTATTTCAAAGGCCGGGATATTAGCACGTCATGCCCCAAGCAGCCCAAGGCTGGCCCAAGGCCTTAACGTTTCCACAGTTTCTTACACTCTTTCGCAAAGCCGCCGCAGTTTGCCCGAGGCCCTCTTGCTAGCCTGCACGCCCCAGCCAACCACGGATTGCGCAACACCATGAACCTCTCAAAAGCCCTGTGTACCCTGCTGCTGATGGGCGGCGCCTGCACGGCGCACGCCACCAGTTTTGTGATGACCACCGACTTTATGGTCAGCCTGTCCATGAGCGCCACCAAGGGCACCAGCTCTTCATTCAAGGATGACAAGATTGTCCAGGCCGCCAGGGATGACGCCGAAGCCTTCGTCGCCAGCGACGGCGAGATCCGTGGTGTGCGCCTGGAGTCGGCGCTGGCGCATGTGCGCGAACGCCTGCCCGGGCAAACCTACAGTGATATGCAACTGGCCCAGGCCATCGCTGCGCTGTAGGCGTCAGCTCTGCTTGTAACCGCGCACTTCGTCCACACCCCGGTTGGCCAACTGGTCGGCGCGTTCGTTGCCAGGATGGCCGATGTGCCCGCGCACCCATTTCCAGGTGATGTCATGGCGATTGCACTGCTCGTCGAGCAGTTGCCACAGGTCGGCATTTTTTACCGGTTCCTTGGCGGCAGTCTTCCAGCCACGCTTCTTCCAGTTGACCATCCACTCATTGATGCCCTTCATCACGTACTGCGAGTCGGTCACCAGCAGCACGTTGCAGCGGCGCTTGAGCTCTTCCAGGCCGCGAATGGCGCCCATCAGCTCCATGCGGTTGTTGGTGGTGTTGGCTTCGCCGCCCCACAGCTCCTTCTCCACGCCCTTGCACACCAGCAACGCGCCCCAGCCGCCAGGGCCCGGGTTGCCCTTGCAGGCGCCGTCGGTGAAGAGTTCTACGGTATCGGTCATCGGTTACTCGGTTCGAAATCAAAAAGAAGTTTTACGGTTCGCTTTGCTTGCGGTTGACCTTGGCCATCGGCATCGGCACGAGCTTGCCCATGGGTTCGCGCCGTAACTGGCGCACGGGCCGCAGGCCCACCACGATCTTGCGCGCCACCAATAAATAGAAGCCGCCACCCGACAGCTGCCAGGCGCCCGCGCGGCGTTCCCAGCCGGCCAGCCGGGCCTGCCACTTGGTCGAGGCAAGCGGCGGACGATAGCACCCGAAGCGGCGTTTCTCCAGCGCGAAGCCCAGCAGGTTCAGCCAGTCGCCCACCCGCGAAGGCGAGATACAGCGCGCCTGGCGCAGGCCGTCGTGGGCGAACACATGGCGCAGGCCCCAACTGCTCCAGGGGTTGATGCCGACAATCAGCAAATGGCCACCCGGGCGCACGCTGCTCGCCGCTTCACGCAGCAGGCCGTGGGGCGACAGGCAAAAATCCAGGCCATGCTGCAACACCACCACATCGGCGGCGTGCTCGCTCAGCGGCCAGGCCTGTTCCTCGCAGACAATCTCCACCCCCGGCAGCGGTGCGCCGAGGCGCACATTGCGTTGCACCTGCGGTGCGGACGGCGGGGTCTGGGCCGAGGGGCCGTAATGCACGAGGTAACCACCAAAAAACCGGCCCAGCTCGTCTTCGAGCATGCGCCGCTCTTCATCCAACAGGAATTGCCCGATCGGCCCCGACAGCCATTCGCGGGCGGCGCTGATCAGGGCCAGCCACTCAGGATCGGCCTGGGCGAACGCTTTATCAGTCATTGCATTCTCCAACTCGCCTAGACGTTCTAAGATGCACCAATGTGTTCAGCTTGGCGAATCGAAGAATGATACAGATCAGTGCCCTGCCCGCCTTCACCGATAACTACATCTGGTTGTTACAAGACCCCAAGACCCACCGCTGCGCCGTGGTCGATCCCGGCGATGCCGCGCCCGTAATGGCCTGGCTCGAACAGCACCCCGGCTGGACCCTCAGCGACATCCTGATCACCCACCATCACCATGATCATGTCGGCGGTGTCGAGCAACTGAAAAGTGTTACAGGCGCCAAGGTCTACGGCCCGGCGAACGAAAAAATCCCGGCGCGAGACGTGGCCCTGAACGACAACGACCGCATCAGCGTACTGGGCTGGGACTTCGACGTTTATAGCGTGCCCGGCCATACCCTCGGCCACATCGCCTTTTATCACCAGGGCGTGCTGTTCTGTGGCGACACCCTGTTCGCCGCCGGCTGCGGGCGTCTGTTCGAAGGGACACCGGAGCAGATGCACGCGTCTCTCGAACACCTGGCCGCCCTGCCTGCCGACACCTTGGTGTACTGCACCCACGAATACACACAAAGCAACCTCAAGTTTGCCCAGGCGGTGGAACCGCACAACGCCGATATAACCGAACGGGTGGAAAACGTCCGCCAGCTAAGGGCCCGCGGTGAGATGACGCTGCCGTCCAACCTGGCCCTGGAGAAGCGTACCAACCCCTTCCTGCGTACCGCTGAAACATCCGTTAAACAAAAAGCGGACGAACGGAATGGACGTGACAACCGCTCTGGGGCCGAGGTGTTTGCTAGCTTAAGGGCTTGGAAAGATAAGTTCTAAGGCAACGCAATCTGATACGTAATTTCTGAATGGTTGACCGGAACCAAAGCGCTTTCTAGAATCGCCCGACATTTTTGCCCGGAACTTACTTCCAGCCAATGTCGTCATCTATTCGTAAATCCATCTCTTCAGACGCATTGACCCGCCTGGCTCAAGCCGTGGCGGTGGCTGTGTCCGCGACTCTGGCGGGCTGCCAATCGACAAATTACGCTGCACAATCCACCGTGCAACCCAAACCGAATCTTGCTGCCAAGATCAAGCAGAAACCCGTTATCTGGCTCTCAGAGAAGCCTGCCCCGGAAGTGCCCCAGGATGTATGGGAACGCATGCGCCGGGGCTTTCAATTGCAGGACGGCGTTGGCGTCAACCCGCGCATCGAGCAACAGCGCCTGTGGTTCGCCAGCAACCCGTCCTTCCTGGAGAACGCCGGCGAACGCGGCAGCCTCTACATTCATTACATCGTCGAACGCCTCGAAGAACGCAACATGCCCCTGGAGCTGGCGCTACTGCCAGTGATTGAAAGTGCCTACAACCCAATGGCCTATTCGCGCAGCGATGCGGTCGGCTTGTGGCAGTTCATCCCCTCCACCGGGCGCTACTTCAACCTGCGTCAGACCCGCGCCTACGACGGCCGCCGCGACATCACCGCGTCCACCACCGCCGCCCTCGACTACCTGACCCGTCTGCACGATATGTTCAACGGCGACTGGCTACTGGCCCTTGCCGCGTACAACGCTGGCGAAGGCACCGTGAGCCGGGCCATCGAGCGCAACGAAAAGCTCGGCCTGCCCACCGACTACTGGAACCTGCCACTGCCCCAGGAAACCAAGGACTACGTGCCCAAGTTCCTGGCGCTGTCCCAGGTGGTGCTGGCGCCCGAAGCCTACGGCGTGAACCTCAACCCGATTGCCAACCAGCCGTACTTCGAAGTGGTTGAAGTCAAGCAAAGCATGGACCTGTCCCGGGTTGCCGCGCTGGCCGAGATCGACGAAGACGAACTGTTCCAGCTCAACCCCGCCCTGAAGCAACGCACCACCCTGGACGGCCCCCAGCATCTGCTGGTGCCAACCTCCAAGGCGCAACTGTTGACCAGCACCCTTTCGACGATGAAGCCGGAAGAATTGCTGAGCATGCGTCCGAAAAAGCCGGTGTTCGACGAAGTTGAAACCAAGGCCGTTGCCGGGCGCAGCCGCAGCTACAAGGTGCGCAGTGGCGACAACCTCACGTTGATCGCCAAAGCCAACAAGGTCGATGTGCATGACCTGCAACGCTGGAACAAGCTCAATGGCCAGCAGCTCAAAGTCGGCCAGACCCTGGTGATGCAGGACACGCGCAAGCTGGTGGCCAAGGCCGGCAGCAAGAAGCCCGTGCAATACAAGGTACAGAAAGGCGACTCGCTGTACATCGTCGCCAAGCGTTTCAACGTCGAGATGCAACATCTCAAGCGCTGGAACCCGCGCACTGGCCAGGCCTTGAAGCCGGGGCAGATGCTGGTGGTTTCCGGGCCGCGCTGATAACTCAGCGTCCGGGGCAAGGCTTGCCTGTGGCGAGGGAGCTTGCTCCCGCTGGAGTGCGAAGCGCTCCCAAGATTTTGGGGCCGCTACGCAGCCCAGCGGGAGCAAGCTCCCTCGCCACAACAAGCCCGCTCCCACATTGGCTTGTTGCCATTTTCAAGATGCTTTTTCCAACCGGAACAAGCTGTTACTGTACCGATCATAAAGCCCAAGCCGCCTGGATCGGATCTCTGACTTGAAGCGTCCCCTCCTTCTACTAATAAGTCTGGCCTTGAGCTTTACCGCGAACGCGACCATTACCGAGAGCCACGGTTATACGCAGTTCGGCGTGCTCAAGTACCCGGCCAAATTCACCCACTTCGATTGGGTAAACCCTGCAGCGCCGAAAGGCGGGACCTTGCGGGTCATGGCATTTGGCACCTTCGACACGCTCAACCCCTACACCTTCAAGGGCTCCAGCCCGGTTTCCACCCCCAATTTCCTGCAATACGGCGTCAATGAGCTGAACGAGCCGTTGGTGGTCGGTACTGGCCAGTACGCGCCATCCGGTGATGAACCCACGTCCAGCTATGGCCTGATCGCGCAGTCGGTGGAGTACAGCGAGGACCGCAGCTGGGTGGTGTTCAACCTGCGCCCGGAAGCGCGCTTCCATGATGGCAAGCCGATCACCGCCTATGACGTGGCCTTCTCCTATCGCACCCTGCTGACCGAAGGCCACCCGCAGTACCGCACCAACCTGCAAGAGGTGGCGCGGGTCGATGTGCTCAACCGTCACCGCATCCGCTTTGTCTTCAAGCGTGCCGGCAACCCGTTGCTGATCCTGCGCCTGGGCGAGTTGCCGGTGCTGCCCCAGCACTACTGGAAAGACCGCGACTTCAAGGCCACCACCTTCGAACCGCCGCTGGGCAGTGGGCCGTACCGTGTGACCAAGGTCACCCCAGGCCGGCAATTGGTGTTCGAACGGGTTAAGGACTATTGGGGCAAGGACCTGCCGGTCAACCAGGGTTTCTATAACTACGACAAGGTCGAGGTGGAGTTCTACCGCGACAGCGACGTGGCCTTCGAAGCCTTCAAGGCCGGCGAATTCGACATCTATATCGAACATCAGGCGAAGAACTGGGCGACCGGCTACAACTTCCCGGCGGTCAACCGTGGCGACGTGATCAAGGCGCAAATCGCCCACCAGATCCCGACCCAGAGCCAGGGCCTGTTCATGAACACGCGCCGGCCCACGTTCAGTCAGACCAAGGTGCGCGAAGCCCTGGGGCTGATGTTCGATTTTGAATGGACCAACCGCACCCTGTTCAGCAGCGCCTATAAACGAACCCTGAGCTATTACCCCAACAGCGAATTCGCGGCCACCGGCGTGCCGCTGGGCCATGAATGGCTGCTGCTCTCGCCGTACCGCGACCAGTTGCCGGTGAACCTGTTCACCCAGCCGTTCAGCCTGCCGCAGACCGACGGCCGTGGCATCCCGCGCGACACGATGCGCCGCGCCCTGGCCCTGCTCGGCGAGGCCGGCTGGAAGCTGTCCGGCCAGCGCCTGCTCAACAGTGATGGGCAACCGCTGCGCTTCGAAATCCTGCTGGTCAACCCGAACCTGGAGCGCATCCTGCAGCCCTATGTCGAGAACCTGATCAGTATCGGCATCGACGCACGCCTGCGCACGGTTGACCGCGCCCAGTACAAGCAGCGCCTGGATCAATTCGACTACGACATGATCCTGATCACCCTCAACCAGACCCTGAGCCCCGGCCTTGAGCAGTGGCAGTACTTCCACTCCAGCCAGGCGGCGATCAAGGGCAGCAAGAACTACGCAGGCATCGCCAACCCGATTGTCGATCACCTGCTGGAACAACTGCTCGCGGCGCAGACCCGTGACGCACAACTGGCCGCCGGCCGCGCGCTGGACCGGGTGCTGCTGTGGCAGCACTACAGCATTCCCAACTGGTATCTCAACTATCATCGCTTGGCGTACCGCAACCGGTTCGCCTTTGTCACCACGCCGCCCTACAGCCTGGGCCTGAGCGCATGGTGGCTGAAAGCTTCGGAGAAAGCCCAATGACGTATGTGCGCAACGCATTGATCGCCGGCCTGTTGCTGTGCAACCTGGCCCACGCCGCCCCACAACATGCGCTAACGCTGTACAACGAACCGCCCAAATACCCCGCCGACTTCAAGCACACCGACTACGTCAACCCCGACGCGCCCAAGGGCGGCACCTTCCGCGAATCCAGCCTGACCGGCTTTGACAGCTTCAACCCGTTTATCAGCAAAGGCGTGCCCGCCGACAATATCGGCCTGATCTACGACACCCTCGCCACCCAAAGCCTCGACGAACCCTTCACCGAATACGGCCTGGTGGCCGGCAAGATCGAAAAGGCCCCGGACAACAGCTGGGTGCGCTTCTACCTGCGCCCCGAAGCGCGCTTCCACGACGGCCACCCGATGCGCGCCGACGATGTGGTGTTCAGCTTCGAGACCCTGATCAAGGACGGCACCCCGCTCTATCGCACCTACTACGCCGATGTGGACGAAGTGGTCGCCGAAGACCCGTTGCGCGTGCTGTTCAAGTTCAAGCGCACCAACAACCGCGAATTGCCACTGATCCTCGGCCAATTGCCGGTATTGCCGAAACACTGGTGGGCCACCCGCGACTTCAACAAGGGCAACCTGGAATTTCCGCTGGGCAGCGGCCCTTACCAGGTGGCCGAGGTCAAGGCCGGGCGTTCGGTGCGTTACGAGCGGGTCAAGGACTATTGGGGCAAAGACCTGCCGATCAACAAGGGCCTGTACAACTTCGACCAGCGCATCACCGACTACTACCGTGACGCCACCGTGGCGCTGGAGGCGCTCAAGGCCGGGCAGTTTGACTACTGGGCCGAGTTCAGCGCGAAGAATTGGGCCAATGCCTACAACGTGCCGGCGGTGGCCGAAGGGCGTTTGGTCAAGGAAGAGATCCCGAACGGCAACCCCACGGGGATGCAGGGCTTTGTGTTCAACGTGCGCAAGCCGATGTTCGAAGACGTGCGCGTGCGCAAGGCCATCAGCCTGTTGCTGGATTTCGAATGGAGCAACAAGCAACTGTTCAACGGCGCCTACACCCGCACCCGCAGCTACTTTGAAAACTCCGACATGGCCGCCACCGGCCTGCCCGGCCCGGACGAGCTGGCGATCCTCGAACCGCTGCGCGACAAGATCCCGCCGCAAGTCTTCACTGAAGCCTTCGCACCGGCCAAGACCGACGGCAGCGGCATGATCCGCGCCCAGCAGCGCGAGGCCTACCAGTTGTTGCAGGAAGCCGGCTGGAAGATCGTCGACGACAAGATGGTCGATACCACCGGCAAACCGGTGACCATCGAGTTCCTGCTGGCCCAGACCGAGTTCGAACGCATCCTGCTGCCGTTCAAGCGCAACCTCGCCGACTTGGGGATTGATCTGGTGATTCGCCGGGTCGATGTGTCCCAGTTCATCAACCGCCTGCGCTCGCGGGACTTCGACATGGTGGTGGGCAGCTTCCCGCAATCGTCGTCGCCGGGTAACGAACAGCGCGAGTTCTGGAAGTCCACCAGCGCCGACAAGCCCGGCAGCCGCAACTATATGGGCCTGAAAGACCCGGCTGTCGATCAACTGGTGGAGCAACTGATCGATTCCGACACCCGGGTCAGCCTGATCGCCCACGCCAAGGCCCTGGACCGCGTACTACAGTTTGGCTACTACGTGATCCCCAACTGGCACATCAAGACTTTCCGCGTGGCCTATTGGAACAACCTCGGTCATCCAAAGGTTTCGCCGCTGTACGACGTCGGCATCTCCACCTGGTGGAGCAAGCCGAATGTGCAACCGCCGGTTCCCCCCCAGACGAGCGCCGACCCGGCGAGCGGAGGCGATTAAATGCTGGCCTATATCTTTCGCCGCCTGTTGCTGATCATCCCCACGCTGTTCGGGATCTTGCTGATCAACTTCATCATCATCCAGGCCGCCCCCGGTGGCCCGGTGGAGCAAATGATCGCCAAGCTCGAAGGCTTTGACGGCGCCACCAGCCGTATCGCCGGTGGCGGTGCCGAAGTCGCGGTGGCCGGTTCCAGCTACCGTGGCGCCCAGGGGCTGGACCCGGCGCTGATCAAGGAAATCGAGAAGATGTACGGCTTCGACAAGTCGGCGCCGGAACGCTTGTGGATCATGGTCAAGAACTACGCCCGCCTGGATTTTGGCGACAGCTTCTTCCGTGACGCCAAGGTCATCGACCTGATCAAGGAAAAGATGCCGGTGTCCATCTCCCTCGGGTTATGGAGCACGCTGATCATGTACCTGGTGTCGATCCCATTGGGGATCGCCAAAGCCACGCGCCATGGCAGCCACTTTGATGTGTGGACCAGCTCGGCAATCATCGTCGGCTACGCGATCCCGGCGTTCCTGTTTGCGATCCTGCTGATCGTAGTGTTTGCCGGCGGCAGTTATTTCGACTGGTTCCCGTTGCGCGGACTCACCTCCAACAACTTCGACGAGCTGAGCTGGGGTGGCAAGATCCTCGATTACTTCTGGCACCTGGCGCTGCCCATCACGGCCTTGGTGATCGGCAACTTCGCCACCATGACCCTGCTGACCAAGAACAGCTTTCTCGACGAGATCAACAAGCAATACGTGGTCACCGCCAAGGCCAAGGGCCTGACCAACCACCGCGTGCTCTACGGCCATGTGTTCCGCAACGCGATGCTGCTGGTGATCGCCGGGTTCCCATCGGCCTTTATCGGCATCTTCTTCACCGGCTCGCTGCTGGTGGAAGTGATCTTCTCCCTCGACGGCCTGGGCCTGATGAGCTTTGAAGCGGCGATCAACCGCGACTACCCGGTGGTGTTCGGTACGCTGTTTATCTTCACCTTGCTGGGGCTGATCGTGAAGCTGATCGGCGACCTCACCTACACCCTGGTCGATCCGCGCATCGACTTCGCCAGCCGGGAGCATTGAGATGAATCTGTCCCCCCTCAATCGCCGCCGGTTCGAGCGGTTCAAGGCCAACAAGCGTGGCTGGTGGTCGCTGTGGTTGTTCCTGATCCTGTTCGTGCTCAGCCTGGGCGCGGAATTGATCGCCAACGACAAGCCACTGGCCGTGCACTTCGACGGCGACTGGTATTTCCCCGCGCTCAAGCGTTACCCGGAGACCACTTTTGGCGGCGAGTTCCCCCTGGAAGCCAACTACAAGAGCCCGTATATCCAGGAGCTGCTCAAGGCCAAGGACGCCTGGACCTTGTGGGCGCCCATCCCGTTCAGCTACCAGAGCATCAACTACGACCTGAAAGTGCCGGCCCCCGCGCCGCCGTCCAGCGTCAACCTGCTGGGCACCGATGACCAGGGCCGCGACGTGCTCGCGCGGGTGATCTACGGCTTTCGCGTGTCGGTGCTGTTTGCCCTGACGCTCACCGTGCTCAGCTCCATCATCGGGGTTATCGCCGGGGCCTTGCAGGGCTTCTATGGCGGCTGGGTCGACCTGGCCGGGCAGCGTTTCCTGGAAATCTGGTCCGGCTTGCCGGTGCTGTACCTGCTGATCATCCTCGCCAGCTTCGTGCAGCCCAACTTCTGGTGGCTGCTGGGGATCATGCTGCTGTTCTCCTGGATGAGCCTGGTGGACGTGGTGCGCGCCGAGTTCCTGCGCGGGCGCAACCTTGAATACGTGCGCGCGGCACGGGCGCTGGGCATGCAGAACGGCGCGATCATGTTCCGCCATATCCTGCCCAACGCGATGGTCTCGACCATGACCTTCATGCCTTTCATCCTCACCGGCGCCATCGGCACCCTCACCGCCCTGGATTTCCTCGGCTTCGGGTTGCCAGCCGGCTCGCCGTCCCTGGGCGAATTGGTGGCCCAGGGCAAATCCAACCTGCAAGCGCCGTGGCTGGGCATGAGTGCCTTTGCCGTGCTGGCGATCATGTTGAGTTTGCTGGTGTTTATCGGCGAGTCCGCTCGCGATGCCTTCGACCCGAGGAAATGAGATGAATCAGGACAATCTGATCGAAATCCGCGACCTCAGCGTCGAGTTTGTCACCGGCGAGCATTCCCACCGCGTGGTGAGCAACGTCAGTTTCGACATCAAGCGCGGCGAAACCATCGCGCTGGTAGGCGAAAGCGGCTCGGGCAAATCGGTGACCGCCCACTCGATCCTGCGCCTGCTGCCCTACCCATTGGCACGCCACCCGTCCGGCACCATCGAGTACGCCGGGCAAGACCTGCTGACCCTGAAAGAAAAGTCCCTGCGCCATATTCGCGGCAACCGCATTGCGATGATCTTCCAGGAGCCGATGACCTCGTTGAACCCGCTGCACTCCATCGAGAAGCAGATCAACGAAGTGCTCGGCTTGCACAAGGGCTTGCAAGGCAAGGTCGCCACCCAGCGCACCCTGGAATTGCTCGATCTGGTGGGCATCCCCGAACCGCACAAGCGCCTCAAGGCGTTGCCACACGAATTGTCCGGCGGCCAGCGCCAGCGGGTGATGATCGCCATGGCCCTGGCCAATGAGCCGGAATTGTTGATTGCGGATGAGCCGACCACGGCCCTTGACGTCACCGTGCAGTTGAAGATCCTCGAGCTGCTCAAGGAATTACAGGCCCGCCTGGGCATGGCCTTGCTGCTGATCAGCCATGACCTCAACCTGGTGCGGCGCATTGCCCATCGGGTGTGCGTGATGCAGAAGGGCTGCATCGTTGAGCAGGCGGAATGCGAAACCCTGTTCCAATCGCCCCAGCATCCCTACACCCAGGAGCTGCTGGCGGCCGAGCCCAGCGGTGGCCCGGCGACCAATGTGGTGGGCCCGCCGTTGCTGGAAGTCGATGACCTGAAGGTCTGGTTCCCGATCAAGAAAGGCTTCCTGCGCAGCACCGTGGATTACGTAAAGGCGGTGGACGGCATCAACTTCAGCCTGCCCCAGGGGCAAACCCTGGGGATTGTCGGCGAGAGCGGTTCGGGCAAATCCACCCTGGGCCTGGCGATCCTGCGGCTGATCGGCAGCCAGGGCGGCATTCGTTTTGAAGGCCAGCAACTGGACCAACTCACCCAGCAGCAGGTGCGCCCGCTGCGTCGGGAAATGCAGGTGGTGTTCCAGGACCCGTTTGGCAGCCTGAGCCCGCGCATGTGCGTCAGCGAGATCGTCGGCGAGGGCTTGCGCATTCACAAGATGGGCACGCCAGCGGAGCAGGAAGCGGCGATTATCGCGGCGCTCAAGGAAGTCGGCCTGGACCCGGAGTCCCGCCACCGCTACCCCCACGAGTTCTCCGGCGGCCAGCGCCAACGCATCGCCATCGCCCGTGCCCTGGTGCTCAAGCCACGGCTGATCCTGCTGGATGAACCCACCTCGGCGCTGGACCGCACGGTGCAACGCCAGGTGGTGGAGTTGCTGCGTAGTTTGCAGGCCAAGTACAACCTGACCTACCTGTTTATCAGCCATGATCTGGCGGTGGTGAAGGCGCTGAGTCATCAGTTGATGGTGGTGAAGCAGGGCCAGGTGGTGGAGCAAGGGGATGCCAAGGCGATTTTCGCCGACCCGCAGCACCCTTACACCCAACAGCTGCTAGAAGCCGCCTTCCTCGTACCGGCCTGACACAACACAGTTCAACATGTGGGGCTTGTTGTGGCGAGGGAGCTTGCTCCCGCTGGAGTGCGAAGCGCTCCCAGAATCTTGGGGCCGCTACGCAGCCCAGCGGGAGCAAGCTCCCTCGCCACAGGAGCCCGCTCCCACATTTGGACGTGCCCACCCCAGCCTTCCAATACCATTTGCGCCCACCTCCTCCCTTTGCTTTAATCGCGACCAATTCTTATTTACGCCAATCCTTTTGCGCTGGATGGATATTGTGTCGACCTCTTTCACCCACCTCTACGGCACCCACCACAGCTGGCTGCTCGGCCTGTTGCGCCGCCGCCTGAATGACCGCTGGGATGCCGCCGACCTGGCTCACGACACCTTCATCCGCATCCTCAACCGCCCACCCAACGAGACCGATCACCTGCGCCAGCGCTCCTACCTGGCGACCATCGCCCGGGGTTTGTGCATCGATCACTGGCGCCGTCGCCAACTGGAAAAAGCCTGGCTCGACAGCCTGGCCTTGCGCCCGCAAGACACACAGCCGTCGCCGGAACAGCGCGCAATCATCGTCGAGACCCTCTACGAAGTAGACGCCATGCTCGCCCGCTTGCCGCGAAAGGTCAGCGAAGCCTTCCTGCTCGCCCAACTCCACGGCCTGGGCTACAAGCAGATCGGCGAACAGCTGGGCGTGGGCGAGCGCATGGTCAAGAAATACATGGCCCAGGCCCTGCTGCACTGCGCGATCCTCGAAGCCGAACTGGACGGGATGCTGGTGCAATGAACAGCCCCGGCACGCTCAGCCATGCCAGCCTGGAGCAGGCGGCGCAATGGTACGTGCGCTTGCAGGCCCCCGGCAGCGCCCAGGAGCAACAGCGCTGGCAGGCCTGGGTTGTGCAGAACCCCGAGCACTTGGCCGCCTGGCAGTATGTGGAGCGCGTCAGCCAACGCTTTGCGCCGCTGCTGGAACAACCGCAAAGCGCCGGCCGGGCCTTGCGCAGTTCCCGGCGCCAAACCCTCAAGACCCTGCTCGTGCTGTGCGGCGGTTCGACACTGGCCTGGGGCGCCTGGCGCAACACCGCCCTGCCCCGGCTGGTGGGCGGTTGGCGCGCGGATTACGCCACCACCCGTGGCGAAACCCGCGATGCGTTGCTGGCCGACGGCAGCCATGTGTGGCTCAACGCCTTGACCGCGCTGGATGTGCGCTTCGATACGGCGCAACGCCTGTTGCGCCTGCGTTTTGGCGAGGTGCTGATCGACACCGCCAAGGACGCCCACCGGCCGTTCCTGGTGGACACCGAACACGGCCGCCTACAAGCGCTGGGCACGCGCTTCAGCGTGTTGCATGACGAACAGCGCACCCAACTGAACGTCTTCGACGGCCGCGTGCAGGTCAGCACGCTCAACGGGCAAGTGCGCATTATCGAAGCCGGCCAGCAAGTCTGGTTTACCCGCGAACACGTCGACAGCAGCGCCGCCGCGTCCCCCGCCCGTGAAGCCTGGAGCCACGGCGTACTGCTGGCCGACAACCTGCCGCTGGGCCAACTGATCGCCGAGCTCAACCGCTACAGCCCCGGCCACCTCGGCTGTGACCCGGCGGTGGCGCAGTTGCCGGTGATGGGTTCGTTCCCGCTCAAGGACAGCGCCCACGCCTTGCACCTGCTGCAAGCCGCGCTGCCGATTCGCCTCGACAGCCCGCTCCCTTGGTGGGTCACCGTCGTCCCCCGATAAAAATCTGCACGCGCCAGTTCCCCTTTTGAACACTCGTCCGGTTAACCCTGCAGACGCTTTCAATTCGCCGTTCGATCTGATTCAAAGGGAACTCTTCATGTCGCAACCTGCTCGTTTCGCGCTGCGCCCATTGGCGCTGGCCACTTCACTGTTTTGCCTCGGCGTACCCACGGCGTATGCCGCCGAGCCGGACTCGACCCAGCAAGCCACGCGCAACTACCGTATCGCGGGCGGCTCCCTGGTCAGTGTGCTGAACAGTTTCGCCGCGCAATCGGGCATTTTCATCGCTGGCCATAACAGCCTTGCCGCCGGTAAATCCAGCCCCGGGCTCAATGGCAACTACACGCCGGCCAGTGGCTTGCAGCGCCTGTTGCAGGACAGCGGCTTGCAGGCACAACCCCAAGGCAACAACGGCTACGTGCTCGAACTGATCCCGGCCAACACTGGCGCCCTGGAGCTGGGCGCCACGACGATTTCCGGCGAGCAACTGGGCGCCATCACCGAAGACAGCCATTCCTACACCACCGGGTCCATGGCCTCGGCTACCGGCCTGCCGCTGTCGATGCGCGAAACCCCGCAATCGGTCACCGTGATCACCCGCCAACAAATGGACGACCAAGGCTCCAACAGCATTGCCGACACCCTGCGCCGCGCCCCCGGCATCAGCGTGCAGAACTACGACAGCGAGCGCTGGGAGTTTTCCGGGCGCGGCCTGCCGATCACCAACTTCCAGTACGACGGCGTCAACTCGACCTACGACGGCGTGTATGACTACGGCACCACCAGCACCGACATGGCGGTGTATGACCACCTGGAAATCATCAAGGGTTCGGCGGGCTTGCTCAGCGGCTCCGGCGACCCGTCGGCGACGGTCAACCTGATCCGTAAAAAACCCACCGCCGCCTTTAAGGCTTCGGTGACGCAGACCTTTGGTTCGTGGGACAACTACCGCACCGAAGGTGATATCTCCGGCCCGCTGACCGAGTCCGGCAATGTGCGCGGGCGTTTTGTCGGCGTGTATCAGGATCGCCAGTCCTACCTGGACCACTACCAGAACACCAAGGACATCGCCTACGGCATCCTCGAAGCCGATCTTACGCCCGACACCCTGCTGACCTTCGGCATCGACCAGCAAAACACCCGTTCCCGTGGCGCGACCTGGACCGGTTTCCCGATGTTCTTCAGCGACGGTTCGCGCACGAATTTCTCGCGCTCATTCAACCCGGCGGCAGACTGGAGCCGCCGCGACTTCACCAACCAGACAATCTTTGCCTCCGTGCAACAGAAACTGGCCAACGACTGGTCGCTCAAAGTCAGCCTCGACCGCAAGCGCAGCCAGCACGACACCCTGCTCGCCTCCGCCAGCGGCGGCAACCCGGACCCGGCGACGGGCGATGGTATGTACATGTTCATGGGCAAGTACAAAGGCGACCAGGTGCAAAACACCCTGGACATCAACGTCAGCGGCCCCTTCAGCCTGCTGGGGCGCGAGCATGAGTTGATCATGGGCTTCATGGCCACCCGCTCGAAACAGGATGTGCCGGTGTACGGCTCGGTCTACCCACCGGTCGGCGGCAGCATCTTTGATTGGCACGGCGAGTACGCCAAGCCGGACATCCCCCGCAGCGGCCAGAACGACATCGTGCAACGCCAGACCGGCGCGTACCTGGCCACACGCCTGAAGCCCACCGACGACCTGTCGGTGATCCTCGGCGCACGGGTCAACAATTTCAGCGGCACCGACACCACCGACTTCTACGACCCGACCAAAGCCGACAACCGCACCACCTATCAGCAGAGCGGCGTGGTCACGCCGTACGCCGGACTGGTCTACGACCTCAACGACACCTGGTCGGCCTACACCAGCTACACCCAGATCTACCGCCCGCAAACCAGCAAGGACGCCGACCGCAAACTGCTCGACCCGGTGGAAGGCAACACCTACGAAGCCGGCCTCAAGGCGGCGTTCTACGACGGCCGCCTGAACGCCAGCTTTGCCGTGTTCCGCATCGAGCAGGACAACGTCGCCCAATACGTTTCCGGTTTTGATACCGACTCGGTGTACCGGGCAATTGCCGGTGCCACCACCAAGGGCTTCGAGGCTGAATTGTCCGGCGAAGTGCTGGACGGCTGGAACGTCTCGGCCGGCTACACCTACCAGCACACCCGCGATGCGGATGACGGCTACGTGTACAGCTCGGTGCTGCAAACCACTACACCGCAGCAGGTAGTGCGCCTGTTCAGCACCTATCGCCTGCCCGGCGCCCTGGAAAAAGTCACCGTCGGCGGCGGCGTGAACTGGCAGAGCGAGTTCTTTGGCAACGTGTTCCAGCCCAATCCGAATGATGCCGTCAACGGCGGCGACTACGCGCGCATCACCCAGGACAGCTACTACCTGGTGGACCTGATGGCCCGCTACCGCTTCAACGACCACCTGAGCACCACGCTCAACGTGAAGAACCTGTTCGATAAAAAGTACTACACCGGCCTGGGCAACTTCGGCACCGGGTTCTATGGCGAACCGCGCAGCCTGCAATTGGCCACGCGCTGGGACTTCTGACGGACGCCTACGATCCTGGCTGAGGTGAACCACGGAGTTGAACGAACGGCCTGCTGTCGATCTGCGCTGCGATTGACCAATGATGTGCACTTACGTCATTACAGAAGGCCGTTCCCATGGACGAACTGCATGCGCTTGCCCTCTCTCCCGAGGAGTTGTCCGGCGAAGAACTGCCGATTGTCAGCTACAGCACCTCCCACAGCGACTTCGGTCATCGCGAACACCTGCGCCAACAAGGTGACCGGGAGCTGATCCATGAACTGATAAACGCCCTGCAAACCAACCCTGGACAGGCACTGCCCAACGCCAGCCAATCCATCACCGTGGCGCAGTATTCATTGTTGGGCCAATGGGGTGAGGTGTTTTGCAAAGCCGTCAATCGGTTCGACTTTATCGACTGGGCCAATCGCCTTGAACTGGATTTCGCGACCCTGCACATACGCAATGGCACATTATCGGCCGACGCGGGCGCGGCGAAGACGCCAAGCACCTTCACCCTGGCGGACACGTCAGGGTGGTGGAGCGTGGCCAGCCCGGTTGTGTACATTGCCCAACTGCTGGACCCCGCCGACTTGGGCATGCCCTACCTGGGCGACCGGGTGATCAACGTGGCGCGCCACCTGTCCCTGGATCGGGTGCTGGCCTTCTACGGTTACCCCATGCCTGCCAACCGGCTGCAGGCCCAGGTGATGATTGAGGAACTGGGCACCGCTCAGGCGTTCCCCACCGTTGATGAAGTGGGCCAGAACCGCTCGTTGATTCACGCCGAACGGGTCAATCAGCTGCGCGACTACCAGCAATTGGCCGATGCCCTGCAAACGCTTGACCTGTTCGACGGCCCGGCGCTGTCCAGGCTGCGCCTGCAACTGACCTCGGATTCGCTGTTGGCCAGAAGCCTGCGCGAAGCGGCGCCGTTACTCCAGGCCGTCATGGCGGACAACATCCCTGAAGACCACCAGACCCTGCCGTCCACCTACTATTTTGACCGGGTGAAACAGGCCGTTTGCGTGCTGCCGCGCCTGGAACGGCAAGAGCTCGGTGTGCGCGAGCTGCGCCCCACAACACCAAACCCGCGCTGGAACCGGCTGGTGCGACTGGCCGCTCAATTGGGCAGCGACATCTACCCCGACCACAGCCTGAGCGCTGTATCCATGCTGAACGCTTACGGCATCGCGCCCATTTCAACCCAAGGCCAGCGCGACGCCTTGGTCGAACGCCTGCGGCAATGGTCGATAGCGCCCGCACCCACCCTGTACGCAGCCGCACGCAACCTGGATGAACACTCCACCTACAGCCGCTACATCGGTTTGCTCAATGACCGATACGCCATACGCAAGGCGCTCTACCGCGCGATCGAGGCTGGCACGCTGGACGGGCTCCAGGGTCTTGATGCGGCGATTGTGGCCGACGCCGATACGTTGCTCGCCACACTGGAACCCGGGCGCCAGCAGCTAGAGGCGCTGGTGGCGCTACCGGAGTTTGTCGCGATCCGCACCCGGGAAGGCATCGACCCTGCCAGCCATGTCCTGCTCGGCGACGACGCCAGCGTCGGCGCGCACAACCTGCAAGGGCAGTGGACGATGCTGACGGAGCCCGTGATGGCCAACGCAGTCCTCGCGCGGCAGGTGGAAAGACTGGCAGCGCTGGCCAAACGCCTGGGTGGCCAGTTGCGCACCAGTGCAACCGTCAGCCTTCGCCAGGCACTCAAGCTATACAGGATCGAGGTCCCCACCACACTTGAGCAGGCACGGCTGATAGCACAACGCAAGCGGGTCAACGCGCCCCTGGCCATGTACGAAAACGATTACTGGCGCGCACTCAAACCCACTCTTGCCTCGCAACCCCTCGCCTGGACGTTGTCGACAGCCGACCATGTGCGGGTGGCAACACTCAGTCGCCAGTTTGTGTCCGAATTTGATGTGCCACTGTTTACCTACCTCAGCGACCCCGTGCTGGCGCACAAATCGGTGGCGGATGTGCGTGCCGAAGCGGACCTGCTGATGATTCGCCTGATCGCCTCGCCCCGCGCCCAACAATTGGCCAAGCGGTTGGCCGAGGCCCTGCATTGGCACGGCAGCCATGCCAGTGACCTCAGCGCCCAGGCCAGCCGCAGCGCGCTGGTGTGGGCCGCGCTGATTCTGAACCTGGACCCTGAAGCCGGCGAACGCCAGGCACAGTTCAATAAGCTAGACCTTTCGCAAGACGACTTCTGGGGCGAACCCGTCAGCTTTGTCCGCCTGCAGGTAGAGAACAGCTTCAGAGGGCTGACCCCGCAGGCCGCCGCCCTTGCCGCACATCTGATGTTGTGCGGCCAGGCCCCTCATTTGCTGGTGCGCGACATTCCAGATTCGATGCCCTTTCTGTGCACCCAGGCCTGGGTGCTCTTTGAGCAATACGCCACCTATCTGGAGCAACGCACACCCGGCGCAGCGCGGCAAATGAGCCATGACGAACTGATGTACCTTGCCTACCTGCCGCCCAGCGCGGCTGGAACCGGTTCCTCGAAAGCTCCCGGGCGACACCACCGATCCGGGCCTGGGCAATCACCAACGGCGTGCTCGCCCAACAGCAGCGTTTCAGCGTGGTTGATACCAATGTTGCAATCCGCGAGCTCAATGCACTGCGCGCACGCTTGCGCGTTGCCTATGATGCGTTTGCGAGCCCCATCGTCGGCCAGCGCAGCGTCGCGCACCAGGAGTTGGTTCGTGTATATCCGAACCAGGCCACACTGGAAGATTTGATATGGACCTGGCAATCCAAAGACAGCCCAGGGGATGGGAAACAGTATTCGTTCGTCGACTTGTACATGGCCAATCGCCTGGATGCCCGCTCGCAACACTGGCATTGCGTGGACGGAAGAGCGGATTACGCGGAGCTGGCAACCCGTTTTGACCGGCTCCGAGACTTCAACTATCTGTTTACCGAAGCCTTTTCCGCGCAACTTCGCCAGCTACAGGACGCCTATGTGGAGTGCCTGCGCAACTGCTTGCCACCACTGTCGCTACCACGCCGCGAAGCGTTGGAGTTCGGCAGGGTCGAGTTTTTTGCCTTGAACAACCCCTCCCAAGGCATTGGCCGCTTTGGCTTGATCCTGTGCGCGCGCCATTACAGCGACATCCACCTTTATGAGTGCTTCCCCACCCACTTGTTGCTCATTCCCCGCCGTGACCTGGACTACAAAACCCTGATAAACGCCGCAACCACTAAAGGCCAGGATGTCTCGGCCCTTGGCTTTGACTGGCCCGCCTACGCCCGGGGCAGTGAACCCGGCAGCAGCACCAGGCCCGCCGGCGGGCAACGCCTGGGCATTATCCAGCTCCCCGATGTGCTGCATGCCGTCGACCCCGTGCCAGAACCGGACGTGCACGGACGCCGCGTACCGCGCCACGTGGACTCACCTCGCACGCACGAGCTGATGAGCCTGGTGGTCGGGCGGCATTTCTTGCTGGGGGCCACACCGCTGCTGGTGCAAGCCAGGGTGACGCGGCCGCTGGAGCAGATCAGCAGCGGCCAGGACCCTTGGGCCGACTATATGCACAGCGTGTCACTCGCCTCCATGTAAGGCCTTGAACATCTGGCGCCGACGTATAAGGTAAGCACTCGTTATTCTGGAGTCGCTGCCATGTCCTCATCTGCACACACGCCAGCCCCACAATTCTGGCGCGATCCCGCACTGGGGTTTATCGAGGCGCGGATGATCGCCGACGGGCGCAAGGTCACCTACAGCCGTCACGCCCATGAGCACTTCTCCATCGGCGCGGTCACCCGCGGGCGCAGCTATTACCACTACGGCGCGGATACGTTCCAGATCGACGCCGGTACGGTGGTCTTGATGAACCCCGGCGATGTGCACGCCTGCAACCCGATCGAGAATGAGCCCTGGTCCTACCAGATGCTGTACCTCGACACGCCGTGGATGACCGACCTGCAACACCAATTGGGCTTCAGCACCGATCAGGGTTATCGCCCGTTCACCACGCCCTATACGCGGGATGCCGCGCTGTACCATGGCCTGCTGGAACTCTACCGCACACTGGTGGATGAGCACGCGGAACACTTGCAAAAACAGAGCGCGCTGGTGAGCTTCTTCACTGAAGTGCAGCAGCGCCTGAACCCCTGCGACGCCCCTGTGCGGGAGCTGAACCACAAGCTGGAACGGGCGGGCGAATACATCCGCGAACACTGCACCCAAGGGCTGAAACTGGAAGATATCTGCGCTGCCGCCGAGCTGTCGCCGTCCTATCTGATTCGCGCGTTCAAGCAGTATTACGGCCTGACGCCCCATGCCTTCCTGCTGAACCAGCGCATCCAGTTTGCCCGTGGGCAATTGCGCCAGGGCGAGCTGATCGCCGATGTGGCACTGGCCGCCGGCTTTGCCGACCAGGCGCACTTCCAGCGCACCTTCAAACAGCATTTCGCCGCCACGCCAGGGCAATACCGCGAGATCCTCAAGCCATCAGCAGATAACCCACACTGGCCACCAGCAACGCGGCCATTGAGCGGTTGAACAGCCGCATGCCCTGAGCATTGCTCAGATAGCGCCGCAAGAACGTACCGGCATACGCCCAGCAAGCCACCGACAGATAGCAGATCACCAGGTAAAGGCTGGCAAACAGCCAAACCTGCCGCGCGTCGCCATCGGCCACAAACAGGCCCATCCCGGCCACGCAGGCCAGCCAGGCTTTTGGGTTGAGCCATTGCATGATTGCGCCGTAGAGCATGGACGGCGCGGTGGCCGCGTTGTCGGCTTGCAGGCGGCCATCGTCGGAGGCCAGTTTCCAGGCCATCCACAACAAAAACACCACGCCGCCCCACTGGATCAATTGGGTCAGCAACGGCCAGCGCACCAACACTTCATGCAGGCCCAGGCCGATCAATACCAACAGCAGGGTAAAACCGGCCGCGGCGCCAAACACGTGCTTCTGGCTGGCGGCAAAGCCAAAGCGGGCGCCGGAACTAAGGGCAACCACGTTGACCGGACCCGGCGTGATAGAGGTGGCCAGGGCGAAGGCGGCCATGGAAATGATCAAGCTCATTGCGATTCCCTTTTTTGTCGTGACGCTGAAGATGGCGTCACGGTAAAGGGCAAATTCCACGCGGTATTGAACAAAATCACCCTGCGGGCTTTCACTGCTCCAGCGCGGGGGCCTGGGTCACGATATCGTCCAGGCCCAACACCCGGCCGTCCTCGGACACGATCTCGACCTTGCGCAACGGCTTGAGCGCGCGAGCGTCCAGCAAGCGGGTACCGACCTGCTCCGGTTCGGTATGGGCCTCACCCCACTGCGCCAACGTCACCAGCACCGGCATCAGCGCGCGGCCCTTGTCGGTCAGTTGGTATTCACTGCGTGCGCCCACTTCGCTGAGCTGCAACAGGCCTTGCTCGACCATCTCCTTGAGGCGCGCGGCAAGAATATTCTTGGCCACGCCCAGGTGCTTCTGGAAGTCGCCGAAACGCGTCACGCCGGCAAAGGCATCGCGAATAATCAGTAGCGTCCACCAGTCACCCACAACGTCCAGGGCGCGGGCCACCGGGCAACAGTCACCTTCCAGGCATTTGCGTTTCATGGTCAGGCCTCCAGCCAGCCGAAAAATTTGGTTGCATTATAGGACTGATACGCCCAGGATAAAAACGGTTTCATCATTAAACCTAATTCGCAGCCTGGAGCTCAGCATGGACATACGTGGAAAAGTGGTATTGGTCACCGGCGCCAATCGTGGCCTGGGCAAGGCATTCGTCACCGCCCTGCTCGAAGCCGGTGCTGCCAAGGTCTACGCCGGCGCGCGCAACCCCGCCAGCGTGGACATTCCAGGCAGCACGCCGATCGCCCTGGACATCACCGACACCGCCAGCGTGCAGAACGCCGCGCAGCAGTGCAGCGACGTCAGCGTGGTGATCAACAACGCGGGCTTTCTCAAGTACGGTTCGCTGCTGGCCGCAGACAGCGTCGAGAACCTGCAGCAGCACTTTGACGTGAACACCTTCGGCACCCTGCGCGTGAGCCGCGCATTCGCACCAATCCTCGCCCACAACGGCGGCGGCGCGCTGATCAATGTGCTCTCGGTACTGAGCTGGCTGAGCCCGCCGGGCGCCGGCGGCTACAGCACCTCCAAGTCTGCCCAGTGGGGCTTGACCAACGGCCTGCGCGGCGAGTTGCGCGAACAAGGCACCCTGGTCATCGGCGTGCACCCCGCCTACATCGACACCGACATGGTCGCCGATGTGCAAGCGCCGAAAAGCACGCCCCAGGAAGTGGTCGCCCTCACCCTGCAAGCCCTGGCCGAGGGCCGCGAAGAAGTGCTGGTCAGCGACACCAGTCATGGGGTGAAGGCGTCACTGTCCAGTGATAGCCCGGTCTACCTCAACCATTGATCAACGCTGCGTGGGAATCTGGATGTCGCCGTCGCGGCACTGGGTTTTCACGCTGCGTGGGCAACCGGCGAACGCCAGGTCCTTGGTCAGGCACACCCGCACTTCCGACAGCACCTTGCCCTTGCAGATGACTGCCAGCCCATGGTTGCCCATGCGTGGGTTGCTCTCACGAAACAACGCCTCGATCTCACGGGCCGGCAACGCCGGCGAGGTGTTGAACGGCTGCAGTTGTTCCGGGATGACGACCACGCCTAGCGCCTCATCGGTCTTTTGCAGATAATCCAGGGGCTCAAGCCCGGAACAGGTGCCATGCTTGGCCCACTCATGCTTGAGCAGCGCACGGGTAGGGAACAACGCGGCGCCCTTGTCCATTTCCTCACGGCTCAGCCGCGACTGCGGCGCACACGACGCCGGCCACCCACCCCGCGCATACTGCGGCCACAAACCGTGCAGCACAAAGCCGTAGCCTTTGCCCGAACACTGCTCGTTGTCCGGGTGCGTCAGGCAAAACGTCGGTGACCACGACAACGACAACACATAAAAATCAAACTCTCCCGGCGTCCCTTGGCTACGCGGGGCGGCTGCTGCACTTGTGGCCATGACCAGCCACAACACCATCCAGTACTTCATTTATTCGCTTCCTTAAAATTCACGGCCGTCAGCTCACGCCTGACGCTCAATCAATAATGCCTGGCGAACTATTGGTAACCACTTTCCAGCCGTTCCTTGTCCGCGTTCTGCTCGTGCTCCCTTGCCTGTTTCTCCTCGCGTTTTTTATCACACTCTTTCTTGCCCTGTTCGACAGTGCCCACATAGGTGCAATCGGACAGCACCTGGCCGCCCGTCATGATCACGACCGCGACCACCACCGGAATCGCGACCGCCAAGAGGGCAATGTCCAAGGCCAACGAATGATGCGGTTCGACCTTATACGGATACTGCTGGCCGGGGCCTCGCACTCAAGTTCGGTGACATACCGCTTGCTGGTCTTGCTCACGGTATCCAGCCATCTGTCTTTACCGACATACAACCCGAATACACCACCGTCCGGCGCCGCTTGCAGGTACAACTCAAGGTCGTCGGCAAAGGGCTTGCCTGTCCCCGTGAGGGGTTGGAATTGTTTGCCGCTCAACGTTTGATAGAGGGTATAGCCATACACTTCGGGCCCGGTAACTTCAGACCTGACCGGCGCCGCCGCTCAACCGCCCAACGACGACGTGATCATCACCAGGCTCAACACACTGCACAGCATCCTTTGCATGAAGCGCCCCACGGCAGACGGGCGGCTGAATAGCCGAGCGCAAGATGGCGCCCAATCCCAGTCGTTGTTTCGGCGTGCCTGGCCGAAATCTTAATCCGATACAGCCGCTCAAGAGCGCGGTTTACTGGCCACCACTTGAGTCAGCTTCTCCTTTGCCTTGGCCTGCCCACGCTGGTACAGCGCCTCGACCAGTTTTTGCCGCTCATCCTGGGGCAGATGGCTGGCGAACTCCGCCAGGGTGGTGTCCACCAGCGCCCGCAGAGACAGATCGGCCTCACGGGCCTTGGCCAACTCGCTCACCAGTGCGTCACGGTCCAGCGTCGGCGCTTGCAGTTGCTGGATCACCCCAAGCCGCGCTTCGCGACCGGCCATGATCAACGGCTGGCTGTCGGCGCGGTTGTGTCGCAACAGTTGGCGCAGTTCCTTGCGGCGCTCTGGTGGCAGCTTGAACATCGCCTGGCGCAACCCATGTTGGTTGACCACGGCTTCGACGGGTTTGACCGTCGCCATCCAATGGTAGAGACCACCGCCCACGCCACCGATCAAAAACACGTTGAGCAACACCGATACCGCCAACCACGGTTTAAGGGACTTGGACGTCATTGTTCGGTTTCCTCGGCGTTGACGCTAAACACGACTTCCGCATCGCCCTGGTCGAAGACGCTGGGCAGCACTTCGGAGGACAGCATCGGCAACGGCACGCTCATCGAGGCCACCAACACCCCGGCGGCGATGCCTGCAATGCCCACGCCTACCAAACCGGCGGGTGACAGCCAGTTGGCATAACGCGACCAAAATGACGCCCGTCGCGGTACGGCTTGGCGAATCTGCCTGGCCAGCGCCGGATCGGTGAGTGGCGCTGCGTGCGCATCCAACTGCGTATCCAGCCACGCGGCCTCGTGCAAGGCCTGGCGGGCGCTGGGGTTGCCGCTGTCGAGCAGGGCCTGGGCTGGCGCCTGTTCAGCGCGGGGCCAGCGATGCAGGCTGGCCCCGTAGGCATCAGCCAAATGGGCGAATCGTTCGGGCGTCATGGTTTTTCCCTTCCTGGGCGGGCAAGCCCTGGTGTATCGGCAAGTTGATTGCGCAACTGGCGGCGAGCCCGTGACAACAGGCTCTCCAGTGCCTCGACGCTGATCTCCATCAGGGCCGCGGCGTCGATGTTCGACAGCTCCTGGTAATACTGCAACACAATCGCTTCGCGCTGGCGCTCGGGCAATGCGGCCAACGCAGCCGCCATCCGCGCGCTGCGGTCGGCGGCTTCAAGGTGCTCGTCCGGCGACGGCGCGGTGTCGGCCAGTTGCAGCACCTCATCTTCATTCAGCGGGCGCTCCTTGCGCCGACGCAGGCGATCCCGGCACAGATTCAGCGCAACCCGGTGCAACCAGGTGTCAAAGCGCGCGTCCCCTGCCCGCCAGTTGGCCGCCTGGCGCCAGATCCGCAGGAAGCTCTCCTGGGCCACGTCCCTGGCCTCGTCGGCATCCCCCAGGATCCGACTGGCGAGCGCCAGCAAACGCGGAAGTTTGCGCGTCACCATTTCGTTGACGGCCGCAGGTTCGTTGTTGCCGATACGCGCCAGCAGTTCAACGTCCGGGTCAGTGTCTTTCAATCGGGTAATTCTCGGTCCGCAGGCTAAGTATCAGGTTTCAGCGCATCCAATGGCCTTCACGCCAGTACCAGTTCGGGCCACGGGATTCCCAGTGGCCGGGCTGCCAGCGCGCATTGCGCATCACCGGCTGCCAGTGCCCCGGCACCCAAGCGTAAGCACCGCGCTGCCAGCCCCAGTGGCCACGGTCCCAGGCATAACCCGGGCGCCCGGCGGGGATCACCTCGACACGCTCTACCGGCGGCGCCTGGCGAATGATGACTTCGGTCTGGGCAAACGTCGGGGTGCTGACAAACGCCGCAAAAACCAGCGGAACCAGCAAGGCATAGCGCAATTGGGCCAGTGTGCTCATGGCAACTCCTTCAGGCGGCGGACGAAAATGTTCGCTGCTGATGGGTTGAACGGCGGGCGCCGGAAAATCCGTCGCAGGGCACGCAGGTTTTTTCCGGGAGTGCTTGAAGGGCAGTATTGCCCAGGGGATGACAGCGCTTGATGAAATATTTGAAAGCCGCGCGACGGATTTATGCGGGCGCCGGCGTTAAAGGAGTAACGCCGCACACACCCAGAGGAAATACCATGTCCCGTCGCCTAACCCTGCTGGTTGCCGCCCTGCTGATCGCCAGCCTCAGCGGCTGCGTGATCCTGCCCGAACACCGCCATTGCTGCTGGCGCTATTACGGCGCGGTCACAACCACCGCAGACACCGTCAACAGCTAACCGACCGCCGCAAAACCCCGGCGCCCGGCCTTGAGCTCGGTGCGCAACTCACCAATAAGGTTTGAGATAGAACGGATGCTGTCCAGACCTTCGGGGGACACGCGGGTCAGCAACAGGTCGACGCGCCCGGAGACCGGCTCGAACACGCTGATGCGCAGCGAACCGTCGCCATTGAGGGTGCAGTCACACGACAGCGGCAAAAAGCCCACGGCCATGATGCGATTGAATTCGATGATGGAAATCATGATAAGCCCCCGTCCCTGGGTTCTACCCTGCTGGTTGGATTCGACCAGATTAGTTGAGGTTTGGCCGCATCTGGAGAATTAATGCAAAAGTGTTACCCAAGCCTCATTTTGCCCGCAAAACGCTGGCCCGCTGGCGCCAAAAACCCAGCACACGACCTCTCGTCTGCTGCATTGGCGAAGGCTTGACTCCCACCCGCGATCACCAGACGCTCTTGGCTTTTCGCCCCTCCCGGAGCCGCCGCCCATGAGCATCGATCCCCCGAGCCCGCCCGACAGCGATGTGTACAAAACCCTGCTGGAATCGACCAAGGCCATCCCCTGGCGCATCGACTGGCAGACCATGACCTTCAGCTATATCGGCCCGCAGATCGAAACGCTGCTGGGCTGGACGCCGCAAAGCTGGGTCAGCGTGGATGACTGGGTCGAACGCATGCACCCGGATGATCGTGAGTACGTGGTGAATTTCTGCGTGTCGCAATCCCGCGCCGGCGTGGACCATGAGGCCGACTACCGCGCGCTGACGGTGAACGGCGACTACGTATGGATCCGCGATGTAGTGCATGTGGTACGCAAGGATGGTGAAGTCGAAGCGCTGATTGGCTTTATGTTCGATATCAGTGAACGCAAGAAGACCGAAGAACACCTGATCCGCCTGCAGAAACAACTTGAGGAATATTCCTTCCAGGACGGCCTCACCGGCATCGCCAACCGACGCATGTTCGACACCGTGCTGGAGCGCGAATGGACCAGCGCCCAGCGCAGCCAGTTGCCCCTATCGTTGATCATTCTCGATATCGACTTTTTCAAGCAGTACAACGACCACTACGGCCATATCAAGGGTGACGAGTGCCTGCGCCAGGTGGCAAACACCCTCTCGCAAGCGGCCAACCGCCCACGGGATTTCATCGCGCGCATCGGCGGTGAAGAGTTTGTGTGGTTGCTACCGGAAACGGACGCGGCATCGGCGAAGTTGGTGGCGCAACGCTGCCTGCATCTGGTGCGCCAACGGCAGATCGAGCACGGGTTTTCCCCGGTGTCCAAATGGCTGAGCGTCAGCCTTGGCGTCGGCACCCACACCGTGACACCCAACAGCGCGATGCTGGGCTTTGTGGAACAGGTCGATAAGTTGCTGTACCAGGCCAAACGCAATGGACGGATGCGCGCGGAGTTTGCCGCTATTGAAGTTTGACGCCGAGGTCAAATCACGGGCAAAAAAAATCCCAAGTAGCTGATGGAAACTTGGGATTTAAAAATGCATAAACCGTGGGAGGTGAACGCCCGGCTATAGTAGCGATTGTAAAAAGCTGTAACAAGTAAAAATCCATCCTTTCGTCGGATTAAAACAGCCGTAAGTCATTCAATAACCACATGTTTTTTAAGGTGGCCGGGTATTTGAGTGCCACTTTTTGGTGCAAGTAAGGGGATGCGTGCGACTTATATTCCCCCTTATAAAAGATGGTTATTGATTAATGCGACCTGACACTTCGCCACCGTTGCTCGCGCAACTGTCGCCCAGTTTCAAGCCACCGGACGCGGCGGCACCGGCCAAACGTTCCACTTGCTGACACAGTACCAAACGCTCAGCCGCCTCGGCCCGCTGGCGATCCGCGTTGGCGTTGATATGCATGAAGTAACCGCCCAGCAACACCGCGACACACAGCACGCCGACCGCGAAGTGGCGCAGGCTGTTGGTTGATGAAGGCTCTGGCTGGTACATGGTCCGGCAACGACCTGCTCTATTTGCGACGAAGCGTGCAATTGTATGCAAATAGAAACACAGCAATTGTCGTGGTTTTGTAAACCGTCTTCGTTAGCGGGTCACAGGTTTGGCAACAGTCCCTGCTTGCCCTATCCAAGCATAGGTATCTACACAACGACTGGACCTGACAAAACCCGAAGCTCTGGCTCTGGCTCTGGCTCTGGCTCTGGCTTTGGCTTTGGATCTTAGGCGCCCCATTAACCACGCTGGCCGAACGCAGGCTTGAATCCGTGGGTAACCCGGCAGGACGCCGGGTTAGCCGTCCTGGGCCAAGGATGGCCCATGACGGCGGCCCACGGATTCAAGCCTGCGTTCGGGCACACCGAGCCTAGGCGAGGTGCCGAGTGGTGGGGCAAGAGCGTTTTGCTTACTTTTGCGCTCTTCAAAAGTGAGCCGCCGTAAGGGCGGAACCCTATTCAGCCGTTACCTAAATAACGGATATGTACTCCGACCAAAAAACCTCAGTGCCTAACACATAGCTATCGCAGGCAAGCCAGCTCCCACACTGAACCGGTTTACACCCGTTAAAAATCCCCCGACTGCCTGGCCGTCACGGGAGCAAGCTCCCTCGCCACAGGTCCAGCAGCAATGCTCACTATGCCTATCCAAGAGCTGCTCAACAGCCGATACAACGGCAAGCACGCCGCCTGGATCAGCAGCATGCGCATCACCTGCATCGCCGTCACCAACGTCACGGCCAACCCCAAGGCCTCGGCGGTCAGGCTCATCTCCGGCGCGCTGCCGGGCATCATGCCCAAGGCCAGCGACAGCCACGGCATCTCCAGCCACGTCCCCAGCGCCCAGGCCGCCAGCGCAGTGGCGATGATCGAGCCGCTCAGCAGCACCAGCACCTTGGCGAGATAACCCGGGGCGCGCCGGAAAAAGCTGCGCTCAAACGCCGCGCCCAATGCACAGCCAATGAGTAACTGGCCAGCGCCACTGAGCCAGCCGGGCATGCTCATCGACAAGTTGTTGCAGGCGACGCCCACGGCGCAAATCAGGAACGGGCCGAAGGTCCAGGGATTGGGCAGGTTGCAGCGTTTGAACCCGATCGCCGCCAGCAGGCTGATGCCCAGGATAAAGATCAGCCAGGGCCAGATCACCGGCAATGGTGCGGGGGCGGCGGTATGTGCCAAACCAAAGGTCGCGACTGCTGGCACTGCCAGTAGGATCAGCAACAGGCGCAGGCTGTGGGCGGCAGCAATCAAACCGGGGTCGGCTTGGCGCTGGCGGCCCAGGTGGACCATCTCCGTGGAGTTGGCCGGCATCAGCGCAAAAAACGCCGTGCCCAAGGCCACGCCCCAGCGGTGCAGCAGCCATACCGAACCTAGCGCCAGCACCAGCGTCAGCAGCACCGCCGTGACGATCAATCCGAGGTGCGCGACCACTTGCTGCATCACCGGCAAGGTGAAATGACAGCCAATGGCCACGGCGACAATCAACTGCCCGGCTTCGCGCCCATGGGGAATTTGCGGAACCATCGCCCCGCTACACCGGCTGATCAATACCGCCAACAACGAACCGATGACCCAGGGCAACGGCCAACCGGCCCACTGCGCAAGGCTGCCGCCCAAGGCGCCGACAATCAGGGTGACAAGCCAATACTGGCGAAGGTTTAGGGTCATGATGAAGTCCGGCATGGAGAAGAGTGCCGACAGGTTATAGACTGGATGGCATCACAAAAAATATCCATTTGTGAAGCATTCCATCACTCTTTGTTATGTGAGCCCCCGTGAACCTGAAAGCCCTGGAGTACTGCGTCGAAATCGCCCGCCAAGGCAGCTTTACCAAGGCCGCGCAGGCCCTGCATGTGGCGCAGCCGGCGCTGAGCATGGCGGTCAGCCGCCTGGAAGATGAGCTGGGCGTGGCCTTGTTCAACCGCGCCACGCGGCAAATCAGCGTGACCGCCGAAGGCCAGTTGTTCCTCGCCCGCGCCGAAGCCTGCCTGCAAGGGTTGGCGGGGGCCCGTCGTGAGTTGCAGGACTTGACGCACTTGCACAGCGGCGAAATCCGCGTCGGCATCCCGCCGATGTACGGCATCCGGCATATTCCCGAGTTGCTGATGCAGTTCCGCGCGCATTACCCCGGCATCGCCATGCACGTCGTGGAAGGCAGTGCCGATGACATCAGCGCGCGCCTGGCAACACGGGATATTGATGTGGCGCTGCTGGAGTCGCGGCGCGTCGATCCGGACTGGCAGTCGGTGTTACTCGGCAGCGATGAAATGGTGTTGTGCATGCATGAGCAGCACCCGCTGGCGACCGCAGCCTCGGTCGCGGCAGAACGCTTGCGGGGCGAACCGATGCTGGTGTTCGACAACACCTTCCTGCAACGTCACCTTTTGGATGCGTTTTGCAGCAACGCCCGGGTGCGTTTCAACATCGCCCTGGAAAGCAACTTCGTGCCTCTGGTAATTGCCGCCACGCGCAACGGCATGGGCGTTTCCACCTTGCTGCGTTCGGTTCAGGAACAGGAACCCGGCTTGGCCGGGGTGTCATTCGAACCCGCGCAGTTCATGCACTTCAACCTGTGCTGGCGGGGCAGCGAATACCTGTCCCAGGCCAATCGGCGGTTTATTGAAACGGCGAAGGTGTATTTCCAGGAAGACGCCAGCTCACCGCTGTCGCACTGAACCGGCTATTTGCGCGCCACTTTGTAGCGCACGCAATCCTGGTAAAAACTCTGGCGGATCGCTTCGGGCTTGAGCCGCGAGCGACTGTCATAGGTCTGTTCGGTGATGCCCATGGCCATCATGCGCATCCACGATTTGTTGAACTTGATCGTCTGGATCTTCTGCCGCGCCGCATACAACGACACCCCCGACAGCTTCAACTCCTGGGCCCTGGCGGCCGTGCCCGCGCCCCAGCTGCACATGTACTTGTCACCCTCGCGCAGCTCCCGTGCCTGCACGGCAGCCGCGCCGCCTGCCAGTGAGCAGGCGATCAGCATGATTCCAACAGTGCGCATTAACATCCCCGACTAACCGACTGAAAATAAAAGCGATTCTGCCGAGGATTTTGTTACAAAGGGGCCATTAAAGTGCCTTATCACCACTGATAGGTGGCACTCGCTTGTACCGTGCGCTGTGAGCCATACCAGCACCACGAGTAGGAATAGCACGATGCGACGTACTCTTTATTCGCCAGGTTGGTGGCGTTGAGGGCCAGGCGCAGGTTGTCCTTGAGGCTGGTGATATTCGGGATGTCGTAGTGCACCGCCGCATCAAACAAGGTGTAGCCCGGCACTTTCAGGGTGTTGGCCGTGTCGCCCCAGGACGAGCCGACATAACGCGCACCGGCACCGGCGCCGAAGCCCTTGAGGTGGCCATCATGGAAGGTATAGTCCGCCCAGGCCGACGCCGTGTGGCGAGGCACGGCGTAGGTCGTGGTGCCTTCGGCAGCGATGGCCGGGCCTACGCCGATGTCGCTGATGGGTGCATAGCGCACAGTGCTGTTGGACTTGCTGATGCGGTTGTCCAGGTAAGCGTAAGCCGCCGTGATATCCAGGTTGTCGTTGAGGCTGGCCTTGCCTTCCAGTTCAAAGCCACGGGATTGCACTTCGCCGTCCTGGCTCTGGCAGCGGCCGGTGCCGCACAGGTGGGTGGGATCTGGATCGGTGGTCAGCACATTGCTCTGGCGCAGGTCGAAAATCGCTGCGGTGATAAAGCTGTTGCTGCCCGGCGGCTGGTACTTGATGCCGATTTCATACTGCTTGCCTTCGGTCGGCTTGAACACCGAGCCACCGTAGCCAGTACCCGACTGCGGGTTGAACGACTCCGAGTAGCTGGCATACGGCGCCAGGCCGTTATCAAACAGATAGACCAGGCCGATACGGCCGGTAAAGGCCTTGCTGTCCAGGGACGACTTACTCTTGGCGCCGGTGCTGATCGTCTGGGTGCTGTTATCGGTGCTGGCCCAGTCATAGCGCCCGCCCAGCAGTAGCACCCACTTGTCCCACTTCATCTGTTCTTGCAGGTACACCCCGGTCTGTTCGCTGCGCGACGTGCCGTCGGTGGTGTACGCCGGCACCGGCACTGCCGCGCCGTACACCGGGTTGAAGATATCCAGGGTCGGCCCGGCGGTGTAGACGCCGGAGCCGGACTTGGTGTCGGTGCTGGTGTTCTGATAGTCGAGGCCCATCAACAAGGTGTGCTGCAACGGGCCGGTATCGAATTTGGCCTGCAGCTGGTTGTCGAGGGTGTACGCGTCCATGTTCACGTCGCTGGCGATGGTCGAGCGGCGGATGGTGCGGTAGTCCGTCATCAGGTAGTTGCTGTAGAGGCTGCGGTACTGGCCTTCGCTGCGCAGGTAACGCGCGTTCTGGCGCACGGTCCACACGTCGTTGAAGCGGTGTTCGAAGGCGTAACCGATGGAGTAATACTCGCGGTCACTTTTCTCGAAGTTCTTCTCGCCATCATAGAAGCCCACATCGATATCGTGCCCGGTCGGGCTGTGCAGCACCGAACCCCACGCCGGCACCGAGCCGTAGGACGCGCCCTTGGGGTCCTTCTGGAAGTGCCCGAGCAAGGTCAGCGAGGTGTCGTCATCCGGGCGCCAGGTGAAGGCGCTGGATAGGGCCTGGCGGCGGGTTTCGGTGTGTTCCACTTGCCCGTCGGCATCGTCGAAAAGCCCGGCCACGCGGTAGGAATACACGCCCTGATCATCCACCGGGCCGCTCAGGTCAAACGTCGTACGCTTCTTGTCGAAGGTGCCGTACTCCACGCCTACCTCATGAAACGGTGTGTCCAGCGGGCGCTTGCTGACCATGTTGATCACACCGCTGGGCGTGCCCTGCCCGTACAGCACCGAGGCCGGGCCACGCAGGACTTCGACACGTTCCAGGTCAAAGGCATCTTTTTGCGGCAACGCGTCGCGGCTCGAGGGCATGCGCAGGCCGTCGAGGTAAGTGGCGGGCGAAAAACCACGGATGGTCAACTGGTCGAGACGCGAGGCGGTGGCGCCACGGGTTTCCGGGACCACCGCCGCGCTGTAGCGCAGGATCTGGTTGAGGCTCTCGGCGTTCTGCGCGCGCATCTGGTCTTTGGTGACGATGGAGATTGACTGCGGGGTCTCGATGATCGGCGTGTCGGTCTTGGTCCCCGACAGGCTGCGGGTGGCCACGTAACCGGCCACGGGCCCGGTCGGGCTTTCGCTCTGGTAGGCGCCGCTGATGGTGGTGGCCTGCAACTCCATGGCCGCGCCGTTATCCGGGATGGCTTCGAGGCGGTAGCGGTCGGCGGCGATCTTCAGCGCCTGCAGGCCGCTGCCGGCGAGCAACTGGGTCAATGCCACATCGGTGGCGTATTGCCCGCTCAAGCCGTTGCTGTGTTTGCCGCGAGTGAGGCCTGCATCGAACGCCAGCACCAGGCCAGCCTGCTCGGCGAGGCTATTGAGGGCCTGGCTCAAATCGCCAGCGGGAATCGAGAAACCGCGCACGGTACTGGCGCTCTCGGCGGCGCAAACGGACGGGGTATTCAGCAACGGCACAGCAGCAAAAGCCATCGCCACTGACAGGGCCAGTGGGTGCAAGGGACGGGCAAGCGACATGGGAAGTCCTGGGTAATAGAGGTTCTATTAACCATGACGGGCAGCTCGGAAGATCGGGTAAGGATGAGAGCGGTTTTTATTTGCGCAGGTGTATTTTCAACCCCACGCTACTACCAACAACCCCACCCCCAACACCAAACACAGCGGCGAATAGAAATACGTATCCAACCGGGCAAACCGCGACCCACCGACCTTCTTGAAAAAACCCACCAGCTCCGAATCGCCAATCGCCCGGGCAAACATCACCAGGGCTATCGCGCTGATGCCCCACTGCAACGCGCCGTGGGACACCGCGCTAAAGTACAAACCGGCGCGCAGGCACACGAGCAATGCAATCGCCACCAAGCCCATCGCCACCAGCAAGGTGCCCAGGGCCGACGGCTTGAACGCCGGCCGTGGCCCACGGGCAAATTCGCCGGGTAGTTGGGGGATGGCGGCGAGGCTGCCGAGTTTGCCGCCGGCAGCCCAATAGAGGTGCACCATGCTGATGCAGGTAAAAACCCCGACGATCCATCGCGCAATGACAAAGCTCATGACTGGCTATCCCTGGAAAAGTCCGAAAGAGGATAGTCGCCCAGTGATTTTCTGCAGGCATTTCGTCGGCGGCTGATGGTAAAGTGCCGCCCCATGAAATTCGCCCGCACCGACCGCTCGCTCATTGCCTGGATGCTCTACTGCTGCGTCCTGTTCAATGTGTTCGCCTGCAGCATCGGTCACGGGCAGATGGTCGGCATGCAGCTCAACGGCATCGGCGGCCAGTTCTGTACGGTGGACCCGCGCACCCAGGCGCCGGCTCCTGCCAACTCCACAGATGAGAGCCTGCCGACCCTGGCCAAGGCGTTCGGTTGCCCGCTGTGTTCCAGCGGCGGCATGGGCCCGGCCCTCAGTTCCAGCCTGAATGTGGCGGTATTGCCACAACCCCATGCGCCACCGCCTGCCGTGGTGCTGGCCGCTGACATCCCTGCCCGCTTTACCTGGCCCACGGCTCACCCGCGCGCGCCACCTGCTGTCGCCTGATCCCTTCGCTGTCTGATCTGCACTGAGCACCGCATCCCCCAGGGAGTGCGTGCGGCTGTGCGTTGTTTTCAAGCCAAGTTTTTCAGGATTCAACCATGAAACATTTACCCCTGTTGGCGGGCCTGTTCGGCTGCCTGCCTGTCTGCGGCTGGGCCTTAGAGCTGGCGCCCACCACCATCGATGGCGAGCAAAGCGCCGAACCCGGCCTGACGCTGGATCAATCCAGCGGCATGGCCTCACGGCTTGGGCTGAGCGTGCGGGAAACCCCGGCGTCGGTGGCCATCGCCAACCGCAACGATATCGAACGCCACGGCGCCAAGACCTTCCGCGATGCAGCCAACACCCTGCCCGGCGTCAATGCCAGCGCTCCGCCGGGGCTTGGTGGATTTGTATCTTATCGTGGCTTTACCAGCAGCCAGATCACCCAGATGTTCAATGGGATCAACGTCGCGACCGGCCTGGCCCGCCCGGTGGACGCCTGGATCTACGACCGCGTGGAACTGGTGGGCGGCCCCTCCTCCCTGATCAACGGTGCCGGCTCCGTGGGCGGCTCGCTCAACTACGTGACCAAGCTCGCCGGCCGCGAAGAACAAGCTGCGCAAGGCCAGCTCAGCTATGGCAGCTACGACACCACCGGCATCGCCTTCGGCCTCAACCACGCCCTCACCGAACCGGGCGCCGAGGTGCAGCACTACGCGCGCCTGGATGTGAGCCGCAACAGCAATCACAGCTATATCGAGCGCGACCAACGCGAGGCCTGGAGCCTGGCGTTTTCCCTGCTCAGCGACCTCACGCCAGACCTGTCCCACACCCTGGCCCTGGAATACCAGGATGAACATGAAGACAGCCCGTACTGGGGCACCCCGGTGCTCAATCCCAAGGCGGGCGAGTTGAAGATCGACCGGCACAACCGCTTCAACAACTACAACGTCGCCGATGGCCGTTATGAACAGCGCACCCTGTGGGCGCGGTCGATCATCGACTACCAGATCAATGACAGCACCACCTTGAAAAACACCCTCTATCACCTCGACAGCCAGCGCGACTACCGCAACCTGGAAACCTACCAGTACAACGCCGACAACAGCGCCGTAAACCGCTCGACCGCGTATCAGGTGCGCCATCAGGGCGAGCAGAACGGCAACCAGTTCGAGCTGCGCCATGACGCCAGCATCTTTGGCCTGGCGACCACCTGGTCTGGCGGCTTCGAATACAAAATCAACAGCACCACCAGCAGCCCACTGCGCGCAGCGGGGAACAGCGCGGTGGACCCAAACCACTTCGACCCGGGGCATTTCTATGCCATCCCCGGTACCAAACCCGGCTTTATCAAGGACAAGACCAACGAAGTCACCACCCGGGCCCTGTTCGTGGAAAACCGCCTGGGCCTCACCGACAAACTGTCGCTGTTGACCGGCCTGCGTTATGACGCGATCGACCTGGATGTGACCAACCACAGCACAGTGACCGCCACCAACCCGCGCCACTTCAAACGCCGCTGGGAACCATTGACCGGACGCGTCGGCCTGACCTACCAGTTCATCCCCTCGGCGAATGTCTACGTGCAATACAGCACCGCCGCCGAACAGCCGACCACCACCACCCAGGTGTTCGATGTCTCCACCGGCAAACAGTGGGAAGTGGGCAGCAAGTTCGATTACCTGGACGGCCGTGGCTCGGCCACCGTTGCCGCCTACCGGATCGAGCGCAAGGACTTTGCCGTCACCGACCCACTGGACCCGACCAGCAGCATTCCCGTGGGCGCACAGACATCCCGGGGTATCGAGTTGGCCAGCTCACTGCGCATCACCCCACGGTTGCTGGCCGAAGGCAACTTCGCCTGGGTGGACGCCGAATACGATGAGTTCAACGAGAAGATCGCCAGCGGCGCCGTGGTGTCGCGCAAGGGCAACACGCCGACCAACGTGCCCAAACGCGTGGGCAACCTGTGGCTGACCTATGACTTTGCTGAAGACTGGCAAGGCGGCGTGGATGCGCGCTATGTGGCGCAGGTGTATGCGGACAATGCCAACACCCTGACCGTGCCGGCGTACACGTTGTTCGGCACGTTCCTGCGCTACAAGGTGGATCAACACACCTCGGTGACGGGTCGAGTGCGCAACCTGACGAATGAGGTGTATGCCGAGTTTGCGCATGTTTCACCGGCTTACTACCTGGGGTCGCCAAGGACTTTTGAGTTGGCGGTACAAACCCAGTTCTAAACCTGATGTGGGAGCTGGCTTGCCTGCGATACAGACACCTCGGTACATCAGGCACACCGAGTCGATGCCATCGCAGGCAAGCCAGCTCCCACAGGGGAACACGCCAGCTCCAAAAAACCGGTCGGCTACTAGGCCGCCGCGCTTTGCTTTTGATCTTAGGCGCCCCGTTAAACACGCTGGCCGGAATTCGGCATGGATTTGGGGGGTAAACCGGCAGGGATGCCGGTTTAGCCGCCCCGCGCCATGGATGGCGCGTGGCGGCGGCCCCCCAAATACATGTCGGATTACGGGCACACCGAGCCTAGGCGAGGTGCCGAGTGTTGGGGCAAGAGCCCTTTTGGTTACTTTTGGGGCTCTTTTCCAAAAGTGACCCGCCGTAAGGGCGGAACCAATTTCAGCCGTTACCGCAGCAACGGGTATGTACCCCGACAAGCCGCCATCGCAGGCAAGCCAGCTCCCACACAAGCCAGCTCCCACATTTGGATCTCCACATGGCTGGGACATCAAGGTTACTTCAGGCTAGCCTCAACCTTGCGCGCCACATCCTCCGACAACCAAGCCTTCCACACCTCAGGATGTTCCTTGAGAAACACCTGCGCCACTTCCCGTGGCGCCGTGTGGTTCTCACTCATCGCCGCCAACGCCTTGTTCAACGGCCCAATGGGAAACTCAACCTTGGTGAAAAACGCAGCAATCTGCGGATACTCCTGCTGAAACGGCGTCGACACGCCAATGCTCAACTTGGACGCCAACGACCGCGTCGGCCGGGGGTTGGGGTTATCGGCATCCGTCAGGGTCTTCCAGGCGTCGGCATCAAACGCCGGCTCTTCCAACTGGATCAATTTGTAGCGCCCCATCAAGGGCGTCGGCGACCAGTAGTAGAACAGCACCGGCTTGCCCCGGCGGATCGACGAAGCAATCTCCGCATCCAGCGCCGCCCCCGAGCCACTGCGGAAATTCACGTAGCTGTCACTCAGGCCATAAGCCTTGAGCTTCTGCGCGTTGACCACCTCGGACGTCCAGCCGATCGGGCTGTTGAGAAAGCGCCCCTTGCCGGGCGACTCAGGGTCCTTGAACACGTCCTTGTAGCGCGCCAGGTCCTGCACACGCTTGAGGTCCGGCGCCAGCGGCTTGAGGCCCTTGGCCGGGTCACCCTTGATCACGTACTCCGGCACCCACCAGCCTTCGGTCGCGCCCTTGACCGTATCCCCCAGGCCCACCACTTTGCCTTCGGCCTCGGCCTTGATCCACACCGGGCTGCGGCCGGCCCACTCTTCGCCGATCACCTGGATGTCGTTCTTGGCCAGGGCGGTTTCCAGAGTGATGGTGGTGCCCGGCAAGGTGTCGGTGGGCAAGTCATAGCCCTTTTCGACGATAACCCGCAGCACTTCGGTGATCAGGCTGCCACTTTCCCAGTTCAGGTCGGCGAAATGAATCGGCGCCTGGGCAGCCGATACCGGCAATGAAACCATCGACAGGCTCAGTGTCGTAAGCGACACGGCCAACAACGCTCTAAATCCTTTCATGCCTGCGCACCTCGCGTTTTCGCAGCAACAGCGGACGGCTTTGCTGCCAATGCGCGAAGCCTCTGAATAGTTAAGTCAACTCAACTGTAGTAGAGGTTCCGGGAGATACGGATTACACGTGGTGTTTACAACTCACTCACTGGCCTTGAAGGTCACGAGTTCGCCCTTGCGCCACTTGGCGGCCTTGCCGGTCACGGCCTTGAGGGTCTTGGTCAAGCCTTCCTGCAATTGCTCAGTGGCGGCAAACACCAGCATCACGCTGTGGCCTTCCTTGAACACAATGCCCTGGCCTTCGGTGGAGGAAACAAAGGCGTAATCACCCAGGCCATACACCGTCAACTTGATATCGCGAAACTTCAATTCAAACTTGCCACCTTCGCGACTGGGCAATACGGCCGCACGAAAATGATCACCCACCTTGAGTTCCAGGCGCTGTTTGTCATCAACAACCAACGCCGTCTCGGTATCGATCTCGGCGATGTAAATACCTTCCGGCGTCTGTTCAGTGACATAAACAAAACGGGATTGGAACAGCTTGACCAACTTTGCGCGCAAATCACCCAGCACGAATAACGCATGCATATCCAGATTACTGACTGCCAAGGAAACGCCCCCACATTAAAAGAAGTGCTGACCGCCAGAGCGGACAGCACAAAAATACGGCCGTTACGGCTCGATCACACAACCTGTTCATTGAAAAAACTGAAGAGACTCCCGATGCTGCGCCCCTAGACGAGTACAGACGTACTCGATGGACCTTATGCAAGGTCACCAGGCATAACAGCAAATCACAGGTTCGCCGACCCGAGAATACGGGGCGACCCGCTTCAGAGAATAACCCTATTAAAAAGCGTAGCTTCCGACAGGCTACACAAAACCACATACCTGACATGGAACCTAACATCGACCGGCGACGACAATACTAAAACAGCAGCACGGGTCAAAACCACCTGAAACGCTGCTGGCGTGTCACGAAGATCGACCGAAAGGAGCTGACCATGCAACCACGTCAACACAACACTGCGTCTGCCAGCACTCATTCATCCTGGCACGACGAGCGCCAATACTACTGCCTGCACAGCCTCAGTGGGTACGAGAATTCAGTTCTTTACCAAGTTGTACCTGCCGGCCGCAACTTCTTTCATATCCGCGAAGTGACCAGCGGCCGGATCAAAGGCTTTCGCAGCGACCATATCCAGGCTTGCCAATTGGCCAAGGCATTGGAGGCCAACCTGTATGGCCTCCATGGCGCAATCGTTTCGTCACCTGGCTAACTTTACTGCGCCGCCGCCCGCCAACAACTGCCATACTGGCCCGTCCATTGAAGTTTGCCCCCCGCGGGTCAGGTTTCATCAGTGCAGTTACCTTGAAGGGAAGGCTATACGTGACGGAATTTGATATTGGCGAATTTTTCATCCATGGCGATGCCAGGGAAGTGGACGGGGAGTTTCAAGCGGTCATCGTGATGCGCGCCAAGCCACCACTGAAGACGGTCACCACGCACCAGGTGGAAAAGGACCGTTGGTTCAAGACCGCAGACGCCGCTGCAATTGCGGGAAAAGAAGCCGCAAAGGCCCTCAAGACCGCCGTCGATTCAGGGGCGTTGACTTCCTGAACCCCGCCCCACCTAAACGCCTTCGGGCTTGTACCCCAGTCGCAACCCACCCCAATGCCGGCCCTTGACCATGATCGGCACCGACAGGTCATGCATCAATTCGCCGGTGTCGCGGGTGTAGGTCTGTAGCAATACCGCCTGCTGATGACTGCCACAGCGAATCCCGGTGCGGTCCTCGAACTTGCGCTTGGTGCGGTTCTGCACAGCATCCACCTGGGCATCGCCGGTCAAGGCCTGGGAAAACGCCTTGTTGTGCGTCGGCACATAGCCTTGCGGCGTGCAGGCAATGGCGAATACCAAGCCCTCGTGACGCGGCAACAACGCCTCCTGAATCCCCGGCAGCACCTGGTCGGTGTAACCGTCAAATCGCGTGTGGTACTTGCTCGGGCGAGTGTTCGGGATCGCCGTGTAACTGCGGTCGAACAAGTCGTCCAGGCTGATGCGGTTTTGCAGCACATCGGCCTCGAACTGCGCAGCGATGCGGCTTGCGCCTTCACGGGCGAGGTCGTAGATACGCTGGTGGTAGTCATCCAGCCCGACTTCGGCCAAACGCTCGCTGATGGTTTCGGCCTGACCTTCCATTTGCACGGCGGCATCAGCCAGTTGGCGGGTCTGCTGGTCACTCACGGCCAGGTCGCTGCGCATTTGTTCCACGGCATGGAACAGGCTGTCGAGTTGGGTGCGGTTGGTATCGGTACCCTGGGCGATTTCATTGACCTGCCCTTCCACATCCGCGGCCAGGCTGGCGATGTTCGACAACTGTTCGCCGGCATGTTCCACCTGCTCGACACCGGTGTTGAGGTCGGCCGACAACTGGCGAATCTGCTCCACCACCTGGGCCGTGCGCTGCTGGATATCCGCGACCATCACCCCGACTTCATCGGTCGCCGTGGCGGTACGCCCGGCCAACCCGCGCACCTCATCGGCGACCACGGCAAACCCACGGCCGTGCTCACCGGCGCGCGCCGCTTCAATCGCCGCGTTCAAGGCCAGCAGGTTGGTCTGGCTGGCGATGGACTGGATGACCAGGGTCACCCGCTGGATTTCCTCACTGCGCTGGCTCAAGGCTTCGATCAATTCACGGCTGGCATTGGCGCGCTGGCTGAGCTGGTGCATACGCGTGATGGACTGCGCCAGCACCTCACGCCCTTCGGTACTGCGCTGATGGGCCTGGCTGGCGGCGCCGAGGGCCTGGCGGCTGAGCTGGGACGTGACCTGCTCGGTGCCGATCATCACTTCGGCGCTGCTGACGATCTGCTTGGCCGCGCTCAACTGGGATTGCAGGCGAGCGGCCAGTTGCTTGACCGAGTAGGCCACGCCGGCAGCGGACAGCGCGTTATGGCTGGTGGTATGGGACAAATCACGCGTCAACTCGCCAATCGCATCAACGGCGGACGATTGTGCGACAACGGGCGTAGGACTTTTCAGGCGAGGTAGCCAGATCACCAGCAAAACCAGTGGCAGGCAGAGGTACAGCGGCAGGCCGGCAAACACCAGGCCCAACAGGATCAGCACCAGGGCGGTGCTCTGCAAGAGCGGCGTCAGCCAGCCGGGCAGCCCGCGCGCCACCGTGTGCGGTGGCACTGCTGCGCCCATCAGAGATCCGTCTCCAGCCATCTTCGTCACCCCACTGTTTGTCATTATTGTTGCTGCATTAAACGCCACTATCTGGCCATTATCCATGGGCCTTTAGTGGGGTGGCTTGCAGCAGATCAATAGACGGGGCGTAACGGGTATTGCCTGGGGGCCATGTGCGCGCCCCCAGCTTCAGCGCATCAAGCTTGGCGCTGGTGCTTGTCGATCTGCTCGTGGCGCTCTTGCGCTTCGATGCAGTACTTGGTGGTCGGGCTGATCAGCAGGCGCTTGAGGCCGATAGGCTCGCCGCTGTCATCACACCAGCCAAAGGAATCTTCCTTGATGCGCTCAAGTGCACGCTCAAGTTGCGGCAGCATGCGCTGGTCGCGGTCGATGGCGTTTACCAGCCAGGTACGCTCTTCTTCAACGGAAGCGGCGTCAGCTGGGTCGGCCGGGGTGTCCAGGCTTTCAATGGCGATACGGTTCTGCTCAATGCGCTCGTGGTGTTCCACTTTCATGTCTTGCAGCAACTGCTCAAAAAAAGCGTGCTGTTCGGCATTCATGTAGTCATCCGCCGGCATGGCCAGCAACTTTTCCTTTGTCATTGATTTCTCTATAAAAAATACGTGCATTAAGGCGAATAAGGGAGCGTTCCGGCCGACCTCTGCAGGTCTCGGAAGGGCGCCGTCCATTTCAAGCGCCACCCGGCACTCAATTTACGAGGGGCGGCAGTCTAAGGCCGACTTGAGGGCGCAGCAACTGAAAAGACAGGCAATTTTTCCGAGAAAACCCTTAAAAGCACCAGGACGGGCCTATTGGACGGTTATCGGAGTGCGTTTATAGCAAGAAATTCAGTGTTGTGGAGCTATATAGAAGACAAACGGTTGATCAGCCTCTCAGCATTACATAACACCCGAGCGGGGTAGAAAAGGAATCAGCTGGTGGCCTCTGCACGTTCGCAGTGAAAAAAGGACCTTTTATGACGACCCACCCTCTTTCAACGCCTGCCGATGCTGTCATCGCTGAGTTCAGCAGCCGCTCCAATGTGGCCAGTGTGGTGCAAAAACTGTTCAGCGCCGACATCGCCAATACCTATCCTGCACTGCACCTGGACTTGAACCTCACCCAGCTCGCCACGCCGACCTCAGGCGGCGGTTGGACGCTGCAGCCCTTGATGCCGCTGGTACTCGATTTTCTGGGTCGCGGCACCCCCGTGGACTTCAGCGACCGCGACGCAAATGCCTGCTTTTTTACCGACAGCCCGCCTACCCGGCTGAAGATGCCCGACGGTACGCTACCGTCCCCGCAAGTGATCGAAGGATTGATCAAGGCCCTGCCCGCAGCCTTGCCTGGCGCCCTGCAAGATGACTTGGCGGATTACTGGCGCGCACTTGCCGACACCGGCGTCAGCCGCTGGCGCTGGCTCAGCGATGTGCTGATGAACACCCTGAGCCTCATCATCATCCGCGAGGCAAGCCTGGAAACAGCTGACCGCCAGGCACTCTATCAATTAGTGGATTATCCCGACCGCGATCAGCGTATCGCCAAGTTCGGCAACAACGCCGTGCATGCCTACTGCCCACTTGCCACGCTGCAAGCGGCGAATGGCACACAAACCTTGCACGGCCCGGACCTCGTGCTGGTCAATGGCCAATCCAATGCACTGCTGTACTCGCCCGCCGGCACGTGTGTGCGGTTCTCCAGTGCAGAGGCCGCCTTGCAAGCCTGGACGCTACGGGTAACGCAAGAGGTTGTGGTAGAACGCGTCGCCCTGCAGCGCCTGGAGCCGGACGGCAACCTGTTCGACGCACAGGCGGCGCTTATCCTCAATCAACAACTGCAACAGATCGCGACCCTCCGCCTCCCCGGCTCCCAGGGCCTCGAAAGCCTCGAAACCGTGTACCGCCATATCACCGACCCTTACCGGTACTTTGCAGGCGCTGGAACGCCAATATTCCAAGGCTTGGCAACCGTGGCACTGCAGGCTCCGACCTGGTTGCAACAAGCACCGGCTGCCGATCGTGCACGCTATCGGCACTACTGCTTGCAGCTGGCGAGCGCGAAAAAACTCAGTGGGGGGCGCACGTTTCTCAGCGATGTCCCGGACATCCGTGCTTTTACACGCGAGGCCTTGACCCAAAGACTCAAGAACGATGCCGTTCGGTTCGATCAATCACAGCCGTTCGAGCTTCAGCCTGACGACCTGTTGCTGACCTTCTCCGTCGCAGCCGGTTACCCAGGCGGCTTCGGTTTTGTGGAAAAGGTGGAGATGAGCCTCACGGACCTTGCCATCAAAAACCTGCACGCTAAACCCAGTGGGACCTTCACCATCGCCCACCGCAACGCCCTCCCCCTGCCCTCCTGGCTCACGGCGGACTACATCGACGGCAGCGATGGTCCGATCCAACAGGCGGACATCGGCAAGGCCTATCCAGAACGCCTCAACACCCTCTTGCTTGGCGACAACGCCACGCCCTCCCAGCGCGAGCAGCAGTTTGCCGAGCAAGCCCAAGCGCTCTTGCCCATGCAGGCGCTTGAACTGAGCCTCAAGCAAGAGCAGGGGTTCACCCGCGAGGGCGCCGCGTACGTGGCAGCATTGATGGGCAACACCCGCGAGCAACGCCAGGTCAACGGTACTGCAGTGGTCATCCGACATTTGGCCCTGGTGCGCAAACCCCAGGCCGTGCCAGACGTAGTAGCCAACATGTACATCATCGAATCCGAAAGCGACCAGGCCGGGCCACATATCTTGTACCGGCCGTTGTATGCCGACACCCTGCGGCAATTTTCCAGCCGTCAGTCATTGCTCGATGCAATTGCCAGCCCAGGGGAACTGCAGTCCAGCGTGTTGGCCTGGCTCTCGGACAATGCCCGCCCGATTTATGACAATGGCGGGTTCCAGCAACCGCACTACGTGCGCTTTGGCCTGGGGACAGAGTTTGACCCGCTGGAGGTGCCCAAACCGGCTCAATTGGCCACTGACGGCGCCAGTGATGAGCTGCTGCAATACCTCACCAATGGCCAATTGATGGAATACCTGTATGGCGCCAATGCCCGCGCACTGGTGGATCAGGCTGACCGCGAGTCCGTGTCCAACGCTGAAAGTCGCTGGGCGGTATTCCTGGAGGGGGCTGGCTTGCTGTTCAACAGCCTGTTGCTGCCACTGGTGCGCGGCCCGCTGATGCTCGCCGGCTGGCTGCTCAGCCTCATGGCCAGCGCCATCAAGGACATCCCTGCACTCAACAGTGAAGACCCCATCGCACGCGAACTGGCGTGGGTCGACCTGTTCGTCAATATCGCGATGCTTACGTTCCAACTCGCACCATCAACGCCCCAGCCAAGGCCAATGCCCGCAGACGCCCGCTGGAAGGCCTTGCGCTCACCCTTCGAACGACAACTCGCCGAGCAGTGGCCCGCCCCCGTTGTAGAGCAAGGACCGGTGCTGCTGGACGGGAACAACGCAGGGCTGTCAGACACAGTATTTGACTTCAGTTTTTCCAGTGCACGCAATCGCTTGACGGCGCAGCAGCAACAGCGGCTATGGCAATTGCAGGCGCCCAGGCCCCACAGCATCCCCGAGGCTGTGCAAAGCGGCCCGCGCCGCGGCCTGTACAGCAACCTGCGAGATTGGTACGCCGTGATCGACGGGCGTTGGTATCAGGTTCGGATGGAGGCAGGTCGGGTGGTGATTGTCGACCCCTTCAATACCCGCCGCCAAGGGCCTTACCTGCAATCGGACGGCGAGGGTAACTGGTCACTCGACTTGCAGATGCGCCTGCGCGGCGGTATGCCGCCCAAGCGACGGGATGCCATTCGCCAACAAAACGCGCAACGCAAGCAGCAACTGGAACAAGCGTGGGACTATTTCATCCGCTCCAGGACAGAGATACAGGAAGGTCGAGTCGTTGAAATAAAAAGTCAGCAAGAGACCCTGCAAAAAAAGGCCGATATTGCCGAGCGATTGATGAACCTCGCCAACAACAACCCAAAATCCACGGCTGCCGACCGAGCCAGGATGCGCAAGGCCTTCGACACCGCACTTGATGAGCAAACGCAGGTCTTCAAGGGCCTTATCGACAGTCGCACCGAGCGCAACGGGCTGGATATTCCCCTGGACGCCAGCACCATCAGTCGCCTGATGGAAAACACCGTGAATAACTCGCGCAAGTCCGTACTAAATGCTGACCTGGATCGCCAAGTCCTGTATGCCGCTCACCCCAACTTCAAGCTATCCGGCGAACAGTTGGCATCGATGGTGATTGCCGACCCGGCGGGCTATATCCAGTTCGTCAAGGATCTGAGCGCTATCAACGAACGGCAGATTCTCGCGCTGGAGCTCACCGACAACTACTTGCAAGAGCTATTCAATCTCGGGCGCCCGGGCGAAGAAGCCTACAACCGATTAACCGTGGGCCGTCCAGCCGAGCTCAGCGCCGTAGCCTTGAAATTCAGCCAATTGCATAACTTGAAATACCTGAGCAATAAAGACCTCAAGCAAGGTTTCCTCCGCGAGCTGGGCCTTCTGCTCAGCCCACTGGGCCAGCAAGTGCGTACCCATAGCGAGCTCAACCAGTTGAATCTATCTGCATCCGATCGCCTGGCCGTGCTCGATAGCCTGCTGGAGCACTACGGTCAGGTCGTCGACGGTTTGCAGGGTATGGCAGTGGTTCACGCAGAAAAACTCAACCCCGTCTATTTCCAGCAAACCCAGGCCTTGATGAACTCGCTGTACCAAGATGTAGTGGTGCAACTGGCTGCCGAGGTAAAACCCGTAGCCGAGGCCAAGAAGAAGCCTCCCAAGCGCGCCCTGAACGCACCGGGCAAGCCACAGAAAAAAGTCATCAAAACCCGCAAACAAGGGGTTTTGATTGGCAACGTAAAACCCGCCGGAACCACCCTTCCGATCGAGGTGGTGGAGGTGCGCTTCGACGAGGCCGACGACCTGCCAGGCACTTACACCCAACACGAAGATGCCTGGGATGACGTCAAGATAGAGCGCAAACCACAGCCGAAACTGCCACCCGACACCCGCGCCCTGAACGTAGTCAAGGGGGATGCGCGCAAGCGCGTCAACGAACTGCAAGCGATCACCGACCGTCAGACCGGCTACGCCAAAGTTTCCAGGTATCCGATCGAAATACAGGAAAGCCTTGAGGCCGAGGCAGCACGTTTCGATTATTTGGCGCAAGAACTGGAGCGCGCAATCTCAGCCCAACCCGAGGACCAGCAAACAGAGGCAAACCGCACGCTGGTCACTGAATTGCGCAGTGCACACGCCGCGTTGAAGACCAAAGGCCATACGTTGCGTATCGAGCGCACCCTGGAGATTCTCCCCACCGACAGCAGCGTGACGTATCTGCTTGAACAGGACGCCATCCAACTCACCAGGCTCGGCGCACGGAGGGCGCTGCGGGAAGACTTCATTCAGGAGTACGCCGTCAACCGAAAAGGCGGCAGTGCCCTGTGGTACGCACACTTCCATTACCCGAAGGTGGACACGCCCAAGCAGCAGTACACCGCCGCCCATCTGAAAACCAAAGAGCAGCGCACCGACAGTTACCATTCATTGCTGGCGCGGGCGCAAAGCCCGCAGGAAGTGGTGGATGTGCACCGGGGCAAAATAACCCCTGAGCTGGCCAAGCGGTTCTTGCCATTGGCGGACTGATCCGCCGTCGAGAGGGGGCAGCAGGCGCCTGCCCCCTTTTGCCGATCAGCGTTTGAGCTTGCGCTTGTTGCGATACTGGTCAATCACCACCGCCACCACAATGATCAGGCCCTTGATGATGTCCTGGATATACGCGTCCACCCCGACAAACGTAAACCCGCTGGCCATCACGCCCAGGATCAGCGCGCCGATCACGGTGCCGGTGATGCGCCCTACCCCGCCCGCCAGGCTGGTGCCGCCGATTACCGCAGCAGCAATCGCATCCAGCTCATAGGACATGCCCATGCCCGCCTGCCCGGTCGCCGCACGTGCCGAGGCCACCACGCCGGCCAGGCCCGCCAGCAGACCGGCGATGCTGTAGACGATGATCAGGTGACGCTTGACGTTGATACCGGAGGTGCGCGCCGCCTGCATGTTGCCGCCGATGGCGTAGGTGTACTTGCCGTACTTGGTGTAACGCAAGGCGATATGGAAAATCACCGCCACCACCAGGAAGATCACCACCGGCATCGCGCCATGGCCGATGGCCGTGTACGAGTCCGAGAGCATGCTCACCGGCTGGCCTTCGGTGTAGTAACGCGCCAGGCCACGGGCCGAGACCATCATGCCGAGGGTGGCAATGAACGGCGGGATACCGGTCACGGCAATGATGCTGCCGTTGATCGCCCCCGCCAGCAGCCCCACGCCCAGCCCCATCGCCACCGGGATCCACACCGGCAAGTCGGTGAGGCTCGGGAATACGGCCCGGGAAAAGTCGGAAGTCTGCGCCAAACTGGCAGCGATCATCGCCGACAGCGCCAGCACAGAGCCGGATGACAAATCGATACCGGTGGTGATGATCACCTGGGTCACGCCAATCGCCAGCAGGCCGATGATCGACACTTGCAGGATCATCAGCACCAGGCGCTGGGAGTTCATCAGGAAGCTCTGGTCACGCACGATCCAGCCAAACAACTCGAACACCAGGCCGATGCCGATCAGCACCAGGAAGATACTCAGCTCGGTCGGCATGCGCCGGCGGGTTTTGGTCGGCGCCGTGGCCGGTTTGTTATCCGTTATTGCGTTCATAGCCAATCACCTTTTTATTCTGTACGTCAGTGAACTGCCGTCATACCGGAAGCCAACTGCATGACTTTTTCCTGGGTGGCTTCGGAGCGATCCAGGGTGCCCATCAATTCGCCTTCGTGCATCACCATGACCCGGTCGCTCATGCCCAGCACTTCAGGCAGCTCCGACGAAATCATGATCACCGCCATGCCTTCGCTGGCGAGGAAGGAGATCAAGCGGTAAATCTCGGCCTTGGCCCCGACGTCGATGCCCCGCGTCGGCTCATCGAGGATCAGCAGGCGTGGGTTGGTCATCAACCAGCGCGCGAGCAAGGCTTTTTGCTGGTTGCCACCGGACAAGGTGTCGATGCACTGCTCAAGGGACGGGGTTTTCACCCGCAGCTTCTTGCACATGTCTTCGCACAGCGCGCGCAGGGCTTTCTGCTGGATAAAACCGTTGCCCGAATAGTGCGGCAGCACGGCCATTTCCATGTTTTCCAACACCGACAGGCACGGGAACAGGCCACTGAGCTTGCGGTCCTCGGTCAACAGCGCAAAACCTTTCTCGATGGCCATGTGCGGGTCGGTAATGCGCACCGCCTTGCCGTCCAGGGTGACCTGGCCGCTGCTGCTGGGGGTGATGCCGAAAATGGTCTCGGCCACGTTGGTGCGGCCCGAGCCCATCAACCCGGCGATGCCGAGGATCTCGCCGGCGTGCAGGTCGAACGAGACATTCTTGAACACGCCGTCCAGCGTCAGCTCACGCACCGACATCAGCAGGTCACCGATGGGCGTCTCGCGCACCGGGAACAACTGGCTCAACTCACGGCCCACCATCATCGAGATCAGGCTGTCGCTGTTCATGCTGTCGGCGCGTTGCAGGCCGATGTAATGACCGTCGCGGAACACCGCCACTTCATCGGCAATCGCAAACACTTCGTTCATTTTATGCGTGATGTAGACGATGCCTTTGCCCTGGGACTTGAGGTCGGCAATGATCGAAAACAGGTGGGCCACTTCCTTGTCGGTAATGGCCGAAGTCGGTTCATCCATGATCAGGATGTCGGAGTCGTAGGACACCGCCTTGGCAATCTCGACCATCTGCCGCTCGGCGATGCTCAGGTTGCCGACGTGTTCTTCCGGGTCCAGGTTGATGCGCAGGCGGGCCAGCAACTCGGCGGTGCAGCGGTGCATTTCGCGGTGGTTGACCATGTGCAGGCCGTTGAGCTGCTCGCGGCCGATCCAGATGTTCTCGGCGATGCTCATGTGCGGCATCAGGTTGAGTTCCTGGTGGATCATCGCGATCCCGGCCTTTTGCGCCGCCAGCGGCGTCTCGAACACGATGGGCTTGCCCCGCAGGCGGATTTCCCCGGCGTCGGGCTGGTAGATGCCGGCGATGATTTTCATCAGCGTCGATTTGCCCGCACCGTTCTCGCCCATCAGCGCCAGCACCGTCCCGGGGCGTACGCGCAGTTGCACATCGGCCAGGGCCACGACGCCGGGAAAGCCTTTGCTGATGTTGACGATTTCCAACAGGTAGGGTTCTTCCAACTCAATCGGCTGGACACCGGGAGGCTGCGAGACAGTGGCTTGAGCGAGCATAGGGAGGTACTCCATCGGCAGGGCAGCCGCACAGCTGCCCTGCTGGCTTATTGTTGTTATTTGAAGTCTTTGAGGTTGTCCAGCGTGATCAGTTTGAACGGGATGACGATGTTCTGTTCGGTCGCCTCCTTGTTCGCCAACTTGCGTGCCGCGTCCACCGCGCCGACGCCTTGGCCCTTGGCATCCTGGAAGACCGACGCGGCCATTTCGCCCTTGGCGATCGCGTTAAGGCCATCTGTCGTGCCATCCACACCGGCAATCAACACGCTGCCCGGCTTGCTCCCGGCGGACTTGAGGGCCATGGCCGCGCCAATCGCCATTTCGTCGTTGTTGGACAGCACGGCGTTGAACTCGCGGCCCTGGGTCAGCCAGTCGTTGGTCAGGGTCATGCCACGGTCGCGCAGCCAGATACCGGTCTGCTCCTGCTCGATCTTGATATCGGGGTATTTTTTCAGGACATCCTTGATGCCCTTGGTCCGGTTGGTCGTGGAGTTGTTGGCCAGGTCACCCAGCAGGATCACGATATTGCCCTTGCCGCCCATTTTTTCGGCGATGTACTGCATCTGCAAGCGGCCGGCCTCTTCATCATCGGAAGTCACCGCCGCTACACCTTTGGGCAAGTCTTTCTGGTCTGGCCGGCGATTGACGTACACCAGTGGAATCCCGGCTTCGGTCGCGGCCTTGCTGATGCGCGCCGTCGAGGCAGTGTCCACCGGCGTGACGATGATCGCATCGACCTTCTGGCTGATGAAACTCTCCACCTGGCTCAGTTGCTTGACCACATCGGCGCGTGCGTCTTCGAACTGCAACTGCACGCCATCGCCCTTGGGCAGCGCCTTGACGTGCTGTTCCATGTAGCCGCGAACGCTGGTCAGGTAGTTGTCGTCAAAACTGGAAAAGGTCACGCCAATCTTCAGATCGGCCGCCATCGCGGCACCGCTGCCCAGCAACAGGGACAAGGCCAGCGCGGTAAAACGGATCGGGGTCTTCATGAACGGTCTGTCTCCACTTTCTTGTTGGTTTTTTTGGACGTTGCGTTTATCAGCGTTCGGCAGGCAGCCGAACGACGGGGGCACCTGGAATGCAGCAGACCAGGGCGCCTTTGTTTTCGACGCACAACACATTGAGAAAGGAGAAGTAGAACGGCCGAGCGCGGGGCAGGCCGCGTGGCGCAAGGGCTGGGCGTAAAACTCGCAGTACAGCGTTGAAGATTTTCATCTGACGGTACCTGGTTGTTTTTGATCTTGTTTTTGTTTGAGTCGTGCAGGTCGAGCCCGAACGTACTTTTTGCAACCTGGAAAAGACTTTATTGGAAAATAATTTCCATATCAACCTGTTTTAGAATTTTATTCTATTTTTGTTGAAACCACCTGTTGGCGCTCGGCGCTGAGGCGTGCGGCGTCCAATATACGGGTGGTTTCCAGCGCGTCATAGGCGTCCACCGGCAACGGCCCCTGACCTTGTACAGCCCGTTGCAACTGCTGATAGAACTGCGTCCAACAGCCCTTTTCCGACGGCACCCGCTCGCGCTCCGGGCCTTGTTCGAACCAGCCCCAGCGTCGGTGCTCTTCGGCGCCCCAATGTTCACCTTCGGTTTTCGGGGTCTTGCCGGCCATCAAAGCCTCTTCCTGGCCGTCCAACCCTTCGACGGTGTAACAACCCAAGGTGCCACTCACGCGAAAACGCGGTAACTGGCTGTTTTGCAGGGCGCTGCCCCACAGGTGGGAAATCACGCCGTTGGCGTGGGTCAGGGCGACGAAGAAGCCGTGGTCGAGGCTCGGGTGCTGCGGGCTGAACTGCAATTGCGCGAACACGCGATCCACCGGGCCGAACAGTTGCAGGGCCTGGTCCACCAGATGGCTGCCGAGGTCACGCAACCAACCGCCGCCGCTGGCATTGCCGACGGCTTGCGGGCTGTAGCGCTCCACACGGGACTCAAAGCGGGTGATGGTGCCCAGGGCGCCGGCATCGATGAGTTTGCGCAAGGTCAGGTAATCCGAATCCCAGCGCCGGTTCTGGTAGACGCTGAGCAGCACCTCATGGCGTTCGGCGGCGGTAATCAATGCCTGGGCCTGTTCCGCGTTGGCCGCGAAGGGTTTGTCGCTGACCACCGGGATGCCGTGTTCGATGGCTTCCAGCACCAGCGCCGGGCGACCTTTGAGGGTGGTGGAGATGACCAGGGCGTCAACGCCGGCTTCGACGATCTGGCCGATGGAGTCGAAGGCCTTGAGGCCGGGGTGGTCGCTTGCCAATTGCTGGCGGCGTTCGGGGGATCGTGTGACGACGCCGACAAAGGTGGCGCCGGGCAAGGTTGCAATCAGCGGCGCATGAAAAAAGCGCCCTCCATGGCCGTAGCCGACTAGTCCGATTCGCATACATACACTCCTTACTTGAACTGCAAACCCCATTCAACTGTGGGAGCTGGCTTGCCTGCTCCCACAGTTTGAATCCGGTTTCTTCAGTGGGTCAGCCGTAGAAGTGTGGGCGGTCCGGCAAGCTCACTTTCACAATCTGCTCGCTGTTCTGCGCTTCAATGCACGCATCCGCTGCCACCGCCGCCGCAAAGCCATCCCACGCCGACGGCCCACCCACCTGCCCGGCGCGCACGCTGTCGATAAACGCCTGCAACTCCACGTCATACGCACCGATAAAGCGGTCCTTCCAATCCATCAGAATCGCATTGGACAGCTTGGCGCCGCTGCGCAGTTGCACCTGCGAAGGCTCCGGCAATTTGGCGATACCGGTCTCCCCCACCACTTCGCACTGGATGTCATAGCCGTATTGGCAGTTCACAAACACTTCCACGTCGATGCGCGTGCCCTTGGCGGTCTCCAGCAGCACGATCTGCGGGTCGCGCAGGTGAGCCAGCGCCTTGCTGGTCTTGCGCGGGAACACCACTTGCACCGACACGTAGTCGTCGTTGAGCAGCCAGCGCAACACATCCAGCTCATGGATCAACGTGTCGGTGATTGCCATGTCGGTCTTGTAGTTCTCGCCCACCGTCGGGTTGCGGTGCGCGCAGTGCAGCATCAGCGGCTCGCCGATCTGGCCACTGTCGATCACCGCTTTCAGGGCGCGATAGCCTTCGTCATACGGGCGCATGAAGCCGACTTGCACCAGGCGCTTGCCGTAGGCGACTTCGGCGTCGACGATCTTGCGGCAGCCGGCAGCGGTGACTGCCAGCGGTTTTTCGCAGAACACCGGCTTGCCCGCAGCGATGGCGGCAAGCACGAACTCTTCGTGGCTCGGGCCCCAGGAGGTGACGAGCACCGCCTCGACTTCCGGCGAGTTGATCAGCGCGTGGCCGTCGGCATACACCTCGGCGCTGATGTTCAAGTCCGCCACCACCTTGGCCGCTTGTTCCAGGTTGATGTCGGTCACCGCCACCACCTGGCTGTTGAGCAGGGTCTGGCTGCAACGACGGATGTGGTCACGGCCGATGGCGCCGGTGCCGATTACTCCAAGCTTCAACGACATGTAAAAACTCCTCTTGTTATTAGTACTGCCGGGCTTTCGCCAGCTGTTCATTGAGTTTTTTTGCAGCAGCATTGGTGCGTTCGCTGGTGGACACCTGCGCCACCCCCACCCGCCACCACGACAGGTAGCCGTGGATCATGGTTTTCGGCAGGACCTTGATATCAATCAGCGTCGACACCGTTTGTGTACGCGCATCGGCGAGCGCCGCTTCCAGTTGTTCCACGGTGCTGACCTTGTAGGTCTTGCAGCCATAGGCCGCCGCACTCATGGCGAAGTCCACCGGCACCAGGCCGCCGTCGAGCTTGCCGCTCTCGGGGTTGCGGTAGCGGAACTCGGTGCCGAAGCTGTCCATGCCATTGCCGATCTGCAGGTTGTTGATGCAACCAAAGGCCATGTTGTCCAGCAGCACCACGTTGATCTTGCGTCGCTCCTGGATCGAGGTGGCCAGCTCCGAGTGCAGCATCATGTAGGAGCCGTCGCCGACCAGGGCGTAGACCTCTTTGGTCGGCTCGGCGAGTTTCACCCCCAGCGCGGCGTTGATCTCGTAGCCCATGCACGAATAGCCGTACTCGACGTGGTAGGTGTTGACGCCCTTGCTGCGCCAGGCGCGTTGCAAATCACCGGGCAGGCTGCCGGCGGCGGCGACGATGATCGCGTCGTCGGCCAGGGTGGCATTGAGCACACCGAGCACGCGGCTCTGGGTCAGGCATGAGCCGGTCAGTTCGATGAATTCACGCAGCACGCCACGGTCGAGGTGGTCATCGACTTCGGGCACAAAGCCGTCGCCGTCGTATTCCACCTGATGCACGCGGTCGACCTCGGCATCCAGCTGCGCCTTGGCCGCAACGACCTGCTCGCCCCAGCCGGAACGGTAATCGCCGAGGGCATCGCCCAGTGCTTCAAGGGCCAGCTGCGCATCGCCCAGCACTTGCACCGCGTCGAGTTTCAACACGTCGCACGGGCTGATATTGAGGTTGAGAAACTTCACATCCGCGTGCTTGAACAACGACTTGGACGAGGTGGTGAAGTCGGTATAACGGGTGCCGATGCCGATGATCAGGTCAGCCTCTGGCGCCAGCAGGTTGGCCGCCAGGCAGCCGGTTTCGCCAATGCCGCCGACGTTCAACGGGTGGCTGGAGACTACGGCGCTCTTGCCCGCCTGGGTTTCCGCAAAGGGGATATCAAAACGCTCGGCAAACGCTTGCAGCGCGGCATTTGCGCCGGAGTACTTGACCCCGCCACCGCAGATGATCAGGGGTTTGCGCTTGCCCCGGAACGCGGCCAGCGCGTCACCAATCATCGCCGGTGTGGCCGGGCGACGGTCGATACGGTGCACACGTTTTTGCAGGAAATAGTCTGGGTAATCCCAAGCTTCAGCCTGCACATCCTGCGGCAATGCCAGGGTCACCGCGCCGGTTTCGGCGGGGTCGGTGAGCACGCGCATCGCATGGATCGCTGCGGTCATGAGCTGTTCGGGACGGTTGATACGGTCCCAGTATTTGCTCACCGAACGGAACGCGTCGTTGGTGCTGATGCTCAGGTCGTGGAACTGCTCGATCTGTTGCAGCACCGGGTCGGGCTGGCGGCTGGCGTAGACATCGCCGGGCAACAGCAGCAAGGGGATACGGTTGGCAGTGGCCGTCGCGGCCGCAGTGAGCATATTCGCCGCGCCGGGGCCGACCGACGCCGTGCACGCGTAGATCTTGCGGCGCAGGTGCTGCTTGGCAAAACCGATGGCCGCGTGGGCCATGCCCTGCTCGTTGCGACCCTGGTGCACCACCAGGTCACCGGCGTCCTGTTCCAGCGCCTGGCCCAGGCCCAACACGTTGCCGTGGCCAAAAATGGTGAACACGCCGGCGACAAACTTGCTCTGCACGCCATCGACTTCGATGTATTGGTTGTCGAGGAACTTCACCAGGGCCTGGGCCATGGTCAGTCGGGTTGTGGTCATGTCGCGCCCCTTAAAGGTCCAGTAGCCAGCTGTGCTGCGGGTCGTTGTGGAAATGCCAGGCACGCTTGGGGCCGGCCATCACGTTCAGGTAATAGGACTCGTAGCCGTACGGCACGCTGACCGGGTGGTAACCCTTGGGCACCACCACCAGGTCGCTGTTCTCCACGGCCATGGCCTGGTCGATGCTGCGGTCGTCGGTGTACACGCGCTGGAACACAAAGCCCTGGGGCGGATTGATCTGGTGGTAGTAGGTTTCTTCGAGAAAGCTCTGGTGCGGCAGATCGTCGGTGTCGTGCTTGTGCGGCGGGTAGCTCGACGAATGCCCGGACGGCGTGCGCACTTCCACCACCAGCAGCGAATGGGCCGGCGACGTGTCCGGCAGGATGTCGCACACGTAGCGGGTGTTGGCGCCTTTGCCGCGCACGCTGCGCTTGCAGTCCTCCGGGCGGATCAAGCGTGGCTCATAGCCTTCGGTGCCAGGGGCGGCGCACACAGCAATCTGCACATCGCTCAAGGCCGTCACCTGGGCGGCAGTGCCGGGCGGCAAGTAAGCGGCAAACGGTGATTTGTCTTCAAACACCGACTGGCGATCACCGAGGTTCTGCCAGTTGAAGCCCTCGCCTTCGATGTTCACCCGGCCGCTGAGCAGCACCAGGCACAACTCTTTATCGCCGGCGCTGACCGGCAGGGTTTCCCCCAGGCTCAAACGGTAGGCTTTAAAGCCCACGTACTCCAGGCGCCCGTCTTCGAGGGCGACCATGGTTTGCCCGCGTTTGTTGCTCTTGACCAACAGGCTCATGCTTGTGTCCTCTCAGTGAGCAGCGCGCGCAGGGTGTCGTAGCCCTTTTTTGCATAGATATAGCTGGGCGCCACGGCCGGGTCCTGCTCGGCTTCCACCACCAGCCAGCCCTCGTATTTCGCGGCCAGCAGCACGTCGAGCAGTTCGCCAAACTCGATATCGCCATCCCCAGGCACGGTGAAGGTGCCGTTGACGATGCAATCCGGGAAGCTCCACATCTGGTTGCGCGCCAGTTGCACCACCGGCTTGCGCACGTCTTTGAAGTGCACGTGGCAGACGCGGTCGATGTGTTTTTTCAGCACATCTAGGGGCTCGCCGCCGCCCATGTAGCAGTGGCCCGAATCGAACAGCAGGCCGACTTCCGGGCCGGTGCGCTTCATTAATTGATCGATGTCTTCCGGGGATTCGACGTAGGCGCCCATATGGTGGTGGTACGCCAGGCGCACGCCCTGGGACAGGGTGAAACGCGCCAGCTCAGTGAGCTTGTCGGCATATTCCTGCCAGGCCTGTTCGCTGTGGAAACGCGGGCGTTCGATCAGGCGGATGCGTGAGCCCTGGATCGAATCGGCCACTTCGCCGTACACCAGCACCGTCGCGCCGTTTTGTTTGAGCAGCTCGACGTGAGCGGCGATGGCCTCGATTTCTTCCGCCACCGAACGCCGCGCCAGGCGGCTGGAGTACCAGCCGGAGACCAGCGCCAGGTCGTACGGGCGCAGCACATCGCCGACACCCTTGGCGTCCTTGGGGAATTTGCCGTTGAGTTCAAAACCTTCGTAGCCGATTTCCTTGCCTTCGCTCAGGGCGGTGCTCAAGGGCGTTTCACCGCCCAGGGCCGGCAGGTCGTCGTTGCTCCAGGAAATCGGGTTGATGCCAATTCGGATTGCGGGCATGGCTGCACCTTTTATTGTTTTAGCCTGAGATCACTGAGATCTGCTGTCTGTGGGAGCTGGCTTGCCTGCGATTGCAGTGTGTCAGGCCATGAATCTGCCACTGGAAGACCGCTATCGCAGGCAAGCCAGCTCCCACATTTGATTGCATTTCAAGTCTTAAGCGCGGGCACTGCGCCAGGCGTTGATCAGTTGTTCAAAGGTCGCCTGCACCCGCTGGATCAACGCCTCATCATCGATCTCCCCCGCCAGCCATGCACGGCTCGGTTCCTGGAAGATCGTGCGGCCCACCGCAAAACCACGGCAGGTCGTGCTCTGACTGGCTTGCTGGAAGCCATCGGCCAGGCATTCGGCCGAGGCGTTCAGCCCCAGCAGCACCACGCCACGGCAGTACGGGTCGCGTTCCTGGATCAGCGTATCGAGCTGTTTCCAGTCCTCGGCCGACTGCGCCTCGATCTTCCACCACGCCGGGTAGATGCCCAGGTTGTACAGGCGCTTGAGGCTGCGATACAACACATCCGGGTAGGTGGACGGGTGATCCTTGGGCGGGATGACTTCCAGCAGCAGCTCATGGCCACTGACCACGGAGGCGTCATATACCGCCTTAAGCTGGGCTTCCTGCTCAAGACGCAGCAGCGGTTCGTCGTCTGGGTGGTATTGCACCAGGCACTTGATGATTTGTTCCTGGGGCCAGGCGATCAGGTTGCTGCCCAGCGAACGGCCGTGTTCCAGCGCCAGCGGGCGCGAGTTCTGCACTTCCACCGGGCGCGCGATCCACCAGCCGCGACCGCTGGCGGCATTGAGCGCGTCCTGGCCGAAGCGTTGATCGGCCAGCAGGCCGACATCGGCCTCGACGCCCTGCTCGCTCAGCTTGCGCTCCACGCGTTCGATGGCCTGGATAAACAGTTGCTTGATCGCACTGATGCGCGTGCTGTCCTGGCCGCCGCGCTGGGCCAGGTCCACCAGTTGCCAGCGGTGGTCGAAGGCAAAGATGAACAGCTGCTTCCAGGCTTTGCGCGGCACCGTCACGCGGTGCAGGCGTTGCAGGGTTTCGTCGCGGTCCGGGCGGGTGATGGGCACCGGGCTGTTGAACAGGTATTCCAGTTCCGCCGGGGTCGGCATGGCCGGTGCGCAGGCGTGGCGTGACACAACAAGACCGCCGCAGGCATTGGCCAGCTGGCTGCAACGTTCGTCACTGGCGTCATTGATCCAGCCGCTGAGGAAGCCCGACATGAAGGCATCGCCAGCACCCAGCACGTTGAGCACTTCAACGCGCACACCGGGGTAGATCGCGCCGTCTTCCAAGCGGGCCGGAATCGCGCCGTGGATCACCGTGCAACCCTGCGGGCCGAGCTTGACCACCAAAGTCGCCGGGGTCAGTTCGCGCACGCGGCGCAGGGCGGTGAGCAAATCTTCGCTGCCGCCCGCGATGAGGAATTCTTCTTCCGTACCGACAATCAGGTCGAAACGCGGCAGGATCGTCTGCACATGCGCACTGACGTTCTGGTCGGCAACAAACCGCGTCTCGCCGTCGGCCTTGCCCGCCAGGCCCCACAGCACCGGGCGGTAGTCGATATCCAGCACGCGCTTGACGTTGTGCTTGGCCGCATAGTCCAGTGCCTGGATGCTGGCCTTGTACACGCTGTCGGTGGAGAAATGCGTGCCGGTGATCAGCAGGGCTTTGCTGGAGGCAATAAAGGCTTCGTTGATGTCTTCGGCGCGCAGGGCCATGTCGGCGCAGTTTTCGCGGTAGAACACCAGGGGGAAGGTTTCGCGGTCCTTGAGACCCAGCAGCACCAGCGCGGTGAGGCGCTCCGGGTCAACCTTGATGCCGCTGACATCGCAACCTTCGCGGGCCAGGGATTCGACGAGGAAGCGTCCCATATGGTCGTCGCCGACCCGGCTCAACATCGCCGACTTGAGGCCAAGCCGTGCGGTGCCAAAGGCGATATTGGCGGAGGAACCGCCGAGGTACTTGGCAAAGCTGGACACGTCCTCAAGCCGCGCACCCACTTGCTGCGCATAGAGGTCGACGCCCAGGCGCCCGAGGCAAATCAGATCCAATTGACGCCCACTGGCAAAACGAGTCTGGCCCATGCTGGCTCCTGTTATTTTTATCAGCCTGCGTTGTACCGCCGTGGCGACGGCAAACGCTCTTGGTGGATGCAGACTAGAACGTCCGGCGGCGGCAATCAATATTTATTCCATAATTATTTTTAGTGGAATATTTTTTCCAATACGTCAGCATAGGGGCACGCCAGCCGCCGTGCATCGTTTCAGCAGGCCACGCGGGCCGTGATGCCGGGGTATTTTTTTGCGCCTACCCTGTAGACTTGCGCCACCCATCAGCGCAACAGAACAACACGCCAGAAGGATTGCCCATGTCCCGCACCGATCCCGAGACCACCCTGGAAGACACCGTCGCCAGCCCTCCGATCAATGCCGAACGTCTGTTGCAGCTGATCACCGACGAATATGAAAGCCTGCCCCGCCAGCTCAAGCGCATCGCCAGCTACATGAGCCAGCAGAGCGACCGCATCATGGTGGACCGCATCAGCGACATCGCCCGCGAGTGCGAAGTGCACCCGTCGGCCATCGTGCGGTTTTCCCAGCGCTTTGGTTTCAGTGGGTTCAGCGAGATGCAGGCGCTGTTTCGCGAGGCCTACACCCACAAGACCACGCCGGTGCAGAACTACCAGCAGCGCATCCGCAGCATGATCGCCAACAAGTCGCAGAAAGCCAGCGGCGGCGACCTCGCGCGCGAATGCGTGAACGCGACTTTGTCCGGCATCGAGCGGCTGGGGCTGGAACTGGATGACGTGGCCTTCGACAAAGCCGTGGACCTGGTGGTGAACGCCGACAACATCTACGTGGTCGGCGTGCGCCGCTCCTTCGCGGTGGCCGATTACCTGGTCTACAACCTGCAACACACCAACAAACGCATCCACCTGATCTCCGGCCTGGGCGGCAGCTACCGCGAGCAGATGCGCAGCGTGCGCGCCAATGATCTGGTGATCGCCATCAGCTTCACGCCCTACGGCAAAGAGACCCAGCACTGCCTGCGCATCGCCCAGCATAACCAGGCCAAGACGTTGATCATCACCGACAGCAACCTGTCGCCCCTGGCCAAGCGGGCGAACGCGGTGTTGTTGGTGAACGAGGGGTCGTCGTTCGCCTTCCGCTCGTTGAGCGCGACGTTGTGCCTGTGCCAGGCGTTGTTCATTGCCGTGGCGTATCGCCTGGAACTCAAGGTGGATGAAATCCACGAACAAGTCGGGTTCGACGACTAGTCTTCTGACACCACAAATCCCCTGTGGGAGCTGGCAAGCCAGCTCCCACACTTTGCTCAGTCCCTGGCTTGGCGGCGCATCAGGTAGTACGCCGCAGGAATGACGAACAGCGACAGCAACGGCGCAGTGAGCATCCCGCCAATCATCGGCGCAGCAATGCGGCTCATCACCTCACTGCCCGTACCACCATCCAGCAGAATCGGCAGCAAACCCGCAATGATCACCGCCACGGTCATGGCCTTGGGTCGCACCCGCATCACCGCACCTTCGGTGATCGCCGCCAACAGATCACCCTCCTTGCGCTCGGCCCAGGCGTTTCTCAGGTAGAGCAGCATGATCACGCCGAACTCCGCCGACACCCCCGCCAGCGCGATAAAACCCACGCCCGTGGCCACCGACAAGTTGAAGCCCAACCCGTACAACAACCACACCCCGCCCGTCAGGGCGAATGGCAAGGTCGCGAGGATCAACAACGCTTCGTCCACCCGGCGGAAGGTCAGGTACAGCAACACAAAGATGATCAGCAACGTCGCCGGCACCACCAGTTTCAGGCGCTCATTGGCGCGTTCCAGGAACTCGAACTGCCCCGAATAGCTGAGGCTCATGCCCGGTTGCAAGTGCACTTGGCGGTTGATCGCCTCGCGCAGGTCCGCCACCACCGATGCCAGGTCGCGGTCACGCACATCGATATACACCCAACCGGAAGGCCGCGCGTTTTCGCTCTTGAGCATCGGCGGGCCGTCGCTGAGCTGGATCCGAGCGACACTGCCCAGGGTGATCTGGCTGCCTGCCGGGGTGTAGATCGGCAAGTTGTCCAACGCGGTCACCGAGTCGCGCCATTCTTTCGGGTAACGCAGGCTGATGGGGAAACGCGCCAGGCCCTCCACGGTTTCGCCGATGGTTTCGCCGCCAATGGCACCGGACACCACGGCCTGCACATCGGCGACGTTAAGCCCGTAGCGCGCCGCCGCCGTGCGGTCGATGTCCACGTCGATGTAACGCCCGCCCGTCAGGCGTTCGGCCAGCGCCGAGCTGACCCCGGGCACGCCCTTGGCGACTTTTTCCACGGCCTGGGTGACCGCGTCGATCTGCATCAGGCTGGCACCGGCGACCTTCACGCCAATCGGGCTCTTGACCCCCGTGGCGAGCATATCGATCCGGTTGCGGATCGGTGGAATCCAGATATTGGTCAGGCCGGGCACCTGCACCACACGGTCCAGTTCTTTCACCAGTTTGTCCGGGGTCATGCCCGGGCGCCATTGCGCCCTGGGCTTGAACGCGATGGTGGTTTCGAACATTTCCAGCGGCGCCGGGTCGGTGGCGGTTTCAGCGCGGCCGGCCTTGCCGAACACATGGTCAACTTCCGGCACGCTCTTGATCAGGCGGTCGGTGCGTTGCAGCAGTTCGCCGGCGGTCTGCGTCGATAGACCGGGCAACGCCGAGGGCATGTAGAGCAAGTCGCCTTCATCCAGCGGCGGCAGGAACTCGCCGCCCAGCCTGGATAAGGGCCACCACGCGCTGGCGACCACCAGCAGCGCCACCAGCAAGGTCAGACGCGGCCTGCGCAGCACCGCGTCCAGCGCCGGTTGGTAGAGCTTGATCAGGCCGCGATTGAGCGGGTTGCGCTGCTCATCGGGAATCCGTCCGCGAATCCAATAACCCATCAGCACCGGGATCAAGGTCACCGCCAACCCGGCTGCTGCCGCCATGGCGTAGGTCTTGGTGTAGGCCAGCGGGCCGAACAGCCGCCCCTCCTGGGCCTGCAAGGTGAATACCGGGATGAAGGACAAGGTGATGATCAACAGGCAGAAGAACAACGCCGGGCCTACCTCGACCGCCGCCTCGGTCATGACCGTCCAATGCTCGTCGCCCTGCAATTCACGGCCGGGGTTGGCGTGATGCCAGGCCTCGATCTTCTTGTGGGCGTTCTCGATCATCACCACGGCGGCATCGACCATCGCGCCGATGGCAATGGCAATGCCGCCCAGGGACATGATGTTGGCGTTGAGCCCTTGCCCATGCATGACGATAAACGCGATCAACACCCCCACCGGCAACGAAATGATCGCCACCAGCGACGAGCGCAAATGCCACAGGAAAATCCCGCACACCAGCGCCACCACCAGGAATTCCTCCAGCAGTTTATGGCTGAGGTTGTCCACCGCGCGGTCGATCAGCTTGCTGCGGTCGTAGGTGGTGACGATCTCCACACCGGGCGGCAGGCTGCTTTTTAGCGCTTCAAGCTTGGTTTTGACGGCGGCGATGGCTTCGCGGGCATTCTTGCCGCTGCGCAGGATCACCACGCCGCCCACTGCCTCGCCCTCGCCGTCCAGCTCACTGATGCCGCGACGCAAGTCCGGGCCCAGTTGAATCGTGGCCACATCGCCGAGGGTCACCGGCACATGGTTGGCGGCGAGGCGCAAAGGAATCGCGCGAAAGTCGCCGATGGATTTCAGGTAGCCGGAGGCACGCACCATGTACTCGGACTCCCCCATGTTCAGCACCGAACCGCCGGTTTCCTGGTTGGCGCGGGCAATGGCCTCCTTCACTTGCGCCTGGGTGATGCCGCGACTGGCCAGGGCCAGTGGATCGAGTTGCACTTGGTACTGCTTGACCTGGCCGCCGATGGTGGCGACCTCCGCTACGTTGGGCAGGGTCTTGAGTTCGAACTTGAGGAACCAGTCTTGCAGGGCGCGCAACTGTGCGAGGTCGTGCTGGCCGCTGCGGTCCACCAGCGCGTACTGGTAGATCCAGCCGACACCGGTGGCGTCGGGCCCCAATGCCGGCTTGGCCGACGCGGGCAGCCGCGCCTGCAATTGGCTGAGGTACTCCAACACCCGCGAACGCGCCCAGTACAGGTCGGTGCCTTCGTCGAACAGCACATACACGTAGCTGTCACCGAAGAACGAGAAGCCACGCACGGTCTTCGCCCCCGGCACCGAGAGCATGGTGGTGGTCATCGGATAGGTGACCTGGTTTTCGACGATTTGCGGCGCCTGGCCCGGGTACGGCGTGCGGATGATCACCTGCACATCCGAGAGGTCCGGCAACGCATCCACCGGTGTGTTCTGCACCGCCCACACGCCCCACGCGGTGATGAACACGGTTGCCAGCAGCACGAGGAAACGGTTGGCCACCGACCAGCGGATCAACAAGGCAATCATGGCTGGGCTCCCGGTTGCATGCTCATCGCCGCTTCGGCGGCGCTCACGCCTTTGAGGCTGGCTTCGGAATCCAGCAGGAACTGGCCCGAGGCGACCACCTGCTGGCCTTCCTGCAAGCCGCGCAGAATAAGGGTGTGGTCCTGGTTTTCAGCGCCGACCTCGACGTCCACCGGACGGTAATGGCCGCCCTCCTCGGCGAGCATCACCCGCACACGCTTGCCGGTGCGGATCAACGCCTCACTGGGCACCTGCAATCCGGGTTCGGTGGGCTGCGCCAGGCGCACCTGGGCGGTCATGCCGGGGCGCAATGCACCGTCGAGGTTGGGCAATTCGATACGCACCTGCACCGTGCGGCTGTCCTGTGCCGTGACCGGCAGGACGGCGCTGACGCGGCCGTCGAATACCTTGCCCGGCAAGCCGACGAAACGGCTCTGCACGGTTTGCCCCACGGCCAGCGCGGCGCCTTGGGCCTCCGGGACCGCGACCTGCAACCACACCGCATCCAGGCCGTTGATGCGTGCCAGGGTCTGCCCGGGGGCCACGGTCATGCCTTCGCGCACGTCCAGGGTCTGCAACACGCCACCCAAGGGGTTGCTCACGGTCCATACCGCCTGCACCCGACCGCTGCGCTGCACCTGCGCGATCAATTCCAGCGGCATGCCGCTCAGGCGCAAGCGCTGGCGGGCAGCGGCCAAAAGGCTGCTGTCGCCACTGCGGCGCAAGGCCAGGAATTCCTCTTGGGCCGCTGCCCACTCCGGCACCAGCACGTCGGCCAACGGCGCGCCGGCCTTGAGCACATCCCCCGCAGCACGGCCGTAGACCCGCTCGACAAAACCTGCGGCCCGCGCCTGTACCACCGCCACATCGCGGTCGTTGAAGGCGAGCACGCCGGACACGTCCAGGGTCGAGGTCAACACGCCACGGCTGACCGTCGCCAGGCGCATGCCCAGGTTCTGGGTGCTCCGTGGGTCGATCTGCACGCTGTCACTGGGTGCGGCGCCATCGGCGTAACGCGGCACCAGTTGCATGTCCATGAAGGGCGACTTGCCGGGCTTGTCGAACTTCTGTTGCGGGTACATCGGGTCGAACCAGTACAACGCCTGTTTGGCGTCTTTTGCAGGAACAGCCGCAGCCGCAAACCACTGCGCCGCCCCGTAGCCGACGCCCAGCCCCACCAGCACCCACACGGCGACGATTCGATTATTCATTGGCAGGTTCCCCATAGGCGAAATACAGCTGGGCGCCGACCAGGGCGCGTTGTTCGATGGCATCGATCTGCTTGAAGCGCGCTTCGACCAGTTCACGGCGGGCATTGACCAGTGTGAGCAAATCACCCTTGCCCGCCCGGTAACCGGCCAGGCCGAGGGCGACCTTCTCTTCTGCAAGCGGCACCAGGCTGTCCTGGCTGCGCTGCACGGCGCGGTCCAGGCGCTGGTAGGCCGCCAGGTCATCGTCAAGCATCTGCCTGTGTTCACGGGTTGCGGCTTCGCGCTCGGCGTCCAGTTGATCCACCTCGGCCTGCTTGGCGGCAATGCCGGGGTTCTGTCGACGGCCGGGAAAGATCGGCAAATCAAAGGTGAATTGCAGGTTGACCATGTCGCCGAACTCACGGCTGCGATGCCCGTAGTCCACTTCCCAGCTCCAATCCGACGTCTTCTGCGCCTTGGCTTCCTGCACGCGTGCCTGGGCTTCCCGGGTGCGCGGTGCAAAGGCCTGCAGTTGTGGGTGCTGGTGCAGGTTGTGGCTCAGGCCGTGAGTGTCGAGGGGCCAATTGGGCAGCTGCCCGCTGGGCGCTGCATCGGCCGCCGGGCCGATCCAGCGTTTGAGGGCTGCGCGGGCCTGGGCGCGTTGCTCGGCCAGCTCGTCTTCGCGTCCCGCCAGCTCGGCGGCTTCTTGCCGGGGAATGACCGCATCGGTCGCTTGGCCACGGCCACCGGCCAACTGCGCACGCACGCTGTCTTGCAACAGGCGGTTTTGTTGATAGAAGTCCTTGAACAAGGCTTCCTTGCGTTCGACTGCATACGCGCGAATCCACGCCTGGGCGGTGGCCTGGCGTACGTTCAGGCGTTCGATCCGGCCTTCGGCGGCGGTACGTTCGATGGTCGCATCGGCCAGCTCGACCCGTGCCTTGCGCTTGTCGCGGCTGGGCACCTGTTGCTGGATGCCGATCATCTGCTGGGTCATGTCATCGCCATACAACGTGCCGCGATTGGGCCCGCCGATGGGGAAGTTTTGCAGGCCGACCACCAGCTTGGGGTCCGGCAGTTCACCGGCCGGGATGGCCGATTGGGTGGCGGCTTGCAGCTTGGCCGCCTCGGCCGCCAGTGACGGCGCATTGTTTTGCGCCAGGCGCAGGGCGTCGTCCAGGGTCAGCGCACTCGCCAACGCCGGCCACGCCAGCACGCCCACCACCAGGGCGCGCATGTAGAGGGAATTCATGGGGAAGATTCCTGGTCTGTTGCGCTGCGCGCCGCTTCAAGCGGCCCACAGCAAGGCCATCCCGGAGGCGGGATGAGGCTTCAGGTGCAACAGGAATCAGCCCCGGGGCGGGCGCCAGACGCCGGACGGCGTGCGGTCGGGGATAAAGGCAGCAGCGCCGTTGACGGCCAAGGAATGTGCCAGGGGCATCGGCGCCTTGAGCAGTGGCACCGCCAGCTGCAACACGCCGCCGGTCTTGCATTCTTGCCCGGGTTTGCAGGCCTTGCCGTGATCAACGCCGTCCTGGCAGCAATCGGGCGACATGTCGCCCATCATCTGCATGTCCGCGATTTTCATCGGGCAAGGTTCGCTGCTCGACGGCACACCCGCCATCCCGGCCAGGGGAAGCGTGAGGCTTAACAACAAGACCAGGACTAAACGCAGAAGGCGGCTCATGGGGCGCGAGTCTAGCCAGGCACGGGTTAAGCCGCTATTAACAATTGTGCGAGCACTTGCCCGTGATAACGGATCTGCGCCAGGGTCAACGCGGTATAGCCGATGATCACCGCTGCGGGCAGGCGCACATGCGTGCAGAACTTGCCCAACGGCTGCAACGTCAACCCGACGGCAGCGGCGCGCTGGCACAAATCCTCTTCTGCAACGCCAGGCGGCAACCACAACACACAGTGCAGACCCGCCTGCTGGCCGCTGACCGTGCAATCAGGCAGGCACGCGAGCAAGGCATCGCGGCGCGTCTGATAGGCCTGGCGCGAAGTGCGCAGGTGGCGCACGAAGGCGCCGCTGCGCAGAAACTCCACCAGCCCCAACTGGTCCGTGGCCCCCACCGAATGCCCGGTGAGTTGCAATGTGCGCAGCAGCGAGCGGCGCAGCACCTTGGGCACCACCATGAAGCCCACGCGCAGCCCTGGGAACAGGTTTTTGTTGAAGCTTCCGCAGTAGATCACCCGGTCGCCGCTGTCCAGGGACTTGAGCGCCGCCAGCGGCGCGGCGTTGTAGTTGTATTCGCTGTCGTAGTCGTCCTCGACCACCCAGGCATCGGCGCGGGCGGCCCAGTCCAGCAGCGCGAGGCGCCGTGATACCGACAGGGTCATGCCCAGCGGCGCCTGGTGCGCCGGCGTGACGTAGGCCAGGCGTGCCGTATCAGGGAGTTGGTCGACGTCGAGACCGTCGGCGGTGACGGGAATACTGTGCACCTGCGCACCCGCCATACCGAACAAACGTCGCGCCGGCAGATAACCGGGGTCTTCCACACACGTGGTGTCACCCGGCTTGAGCACCGTGCGCGCAATCAGGTCGAGGGCGTGGCGGATGCCACTGGTGACAATCACTTCATCCGCCTCGCACTGCATGCCACGATAGCTGCGCAGGTAGTCCGCGATCTGTGCGCGCAGCTCGGGCAGGCCTGCTGGATGCGCCGCTTCGAGCACACCCGGCCCTACCGACTGCAAGCCTCGGGCAATACAGCGGGCCCAGTTCTTCAAATCGAACAGGCTGGCATCCGGGCGCCGTGCGACAAAGGGCACATGGCTTTGCACGCCTGCGTCCGGTTGATCAGGCACAACCTCGCGGCGCGGCACGGCGCTCGCCATGGGTGCCGCAATAAATTGCTCGGGAATCACCGCACACACCCGCGTGCCCGAGCCGGCCAACCGCTGCACATAACCTTCGCTGTGCAGCCGATCAAACGCCGCTTCCAAGGTGCCCCGGGACACCAGCCAACGCTGCGCCAGGCTGCGGGTGGACGGCAAGCGACTGCCGGCCGGCAACTGCCGATTGAGGATGGCCGCGCGCAGGGCGTCGTAGGCGCCCTGCTGCTTCCCGGCGTCCAGGCTATCGGGGCGCGGCAGGTCGAGGGCTGATGCTGCTTTTCCGCGGCTCATAGTGGTCCAGTCCGTTCAGCATTAAGTGGCTCTAATGATTAAACCACAATGCCGCTAGAGTTTGAGTCCTACTCCTTGCGAAGAAACTTCCCATGACCCAACGCGCCCTTTCCACCGGGTTCTGGCTGGTGCTGCTGACCGTCCTGATCGCCCTGCCGCGCATCACCCTGGACATGCACCTGCCCGCCCTGCCGGCCATGGCCGACTACTTCCACAGCAGCGACAGCCAACTGCAACTGACCCTGACCCTGTACACCCTCGGTTCGGCGATTTCCCTGCTGGTGGCCGGCCCGCTCACCGACCACTTCGGCCGCCGCCCGGTGCTGCTGGCCGGGCTGTTGCTGTATATCGTCGCGACCGTGGCTTGTGCCCTGGCTGACAGCCTCACGGTGCTGATCATCGCCCGCTTGTTCCAGGCCCTTGGCGGTTGCTGCACCACGGTGATCGGGCGCGTGATCGTGCGTGACCATTTCGACCGCCACGAACAGGCGCGTTTATTGGGGCTGATCTCCATGGCCATGGCCGTCTCGCCCATGGCCGCGCCGGTGCTGGGCAGCCTGATGTTGCCGTTGATCAACTGGCGCGGCCTGTTTGTGCTGCTGGGAGTGATTGGCGCCGTGCTGTGCCTGGTGGTGTTTCGCCGGCTGCCCGAGACCCGTCCGCCAGCCGTCGCCACCGCGCCGCCGAGTAATCTGTTGCACATTTACGGGCAGCTTCTGCGCGACCGTTATTTCCTGCGCTATTCCCTGGCCATTGGCTGCGTGTACAGCACCTATTTTCCGTTTATTGCTGAGTCGTCGGCGTTGTTGCAGCGGGGCTATGGCTTGTCTGCCACGGCCTATGCGCTGGTATTTGCGGCGACCATCAGCGGCTACATGCTGGGCGCGAACCTGTTCCGCCGGCTGGTGCTGCGGTTCGAAGCCGACCGTTTGATCGCCGGGGCCATCGCGTTGAATGTGCTGGGCAGCATGCTGCTCGCGGCGGCGACCGCCGTGTTGCCGGGGGAGTGGCTGGCGATCGTGTTGCCGATGGTGGTGATCATGGTGTCGGTGGGCATGGTGATTCCAGCCTGTCAGCTGGCGGTGTTGCAGCCTTACGGCGCGATTGCGGGGACCGCGTCGGGGTTGTTCTTTTTTACCCAGATGTTTTTGACGGCGTTGAGCAGTTGGGCGACGGGGTTGTTGTCCGATGGTACATCCAAGCCGTTAGTGATCATGACCGCTTTGGCGACTGCACTACTGGTGTTCAGTTGGCTGACCCTGCGCAAAACCCAATGTGGGAGCGGCGGTGCGACGACTCGACTTGCCCGCGAAGGCGGTGTGCCAGTCAACTGATAAGTCACTGACAGACCGCCTTCGTGAGCAAGCCCGCTCCCACAGGGGGATCGAGCCTGGCTCAGGTTTAGTGCATGAAGATGGCAATCAGGATGATGACCGGGATAGGTACACCGAGGAAAAAAAGCAGTATCGAGCGCATGATGTTCTCCTTGAGTTAACGGACAAAATGTTCGGTTTCGACATACACCACTGCATCCCGGCGACGACCGCCGTAGGTGGCAGCGAAGCTGGCAAAGAACGCGCCGATCAGCAGGGCAATGAAGGTCCACAACGACGTGTAGGCTGCCACTTTCGCGGCGGTATCAGCGGCCTGCTTGGCTTTGAGCTTGGCGTCTTCCACCGCTTTACGTGCGTCGCCATACACCTTGTCGATACGCGCCTCGGCATCCGCCTGGCTGAGGTTGGTGCGCTGGCTGATCAACTGGGCCAGGTAGGCGCGATCCTCGGCGGCAAGCTGGCCATCGTTGCTCAGGGTGCGCGCGAAGATGCGTGCAACCACGCCGTGAGCGGCGTCATCACTGACGGCAACCGGGCGGTCATCGCGGAACAGGCTGTCGACGTAGTAACCGAAGTCGTCGCCCTTCACCGCTGTGCCGACGGCCTGAGACATGCCCGAGACCACGCTGGCACCGGCTTTCACGCCACCGCCGACGACACTGCTCACAGAGCCGACGATCAGGGTTGCTGCCACCAGCGTGGCGATGGCCCAGGACAGGAAGCCATGGGCGGTATCGCGAAAGTACACCTCATCGCCATGCATATTGGCCCACTTCACCCGCAAACGGCCGGCGATGTAACCGCCCAGGCCCGAGGCGACGATCTGGGTAAAGGCCAGCCAAATGATGGTGGAAATGCCCAGTCCCTTGGCGCTGATACCGCTGTTGGCCCACGGCGACACCGCCGAAAAGCCCAGGCCGAAGCCCAGCAGTACGAGGATCAGGGACAACGCCGCCGCAGCAGCGGCCCCGGCAAAGATCGCGCCCCAGGAAACCCCGGAGCGCGAGCTCGATTCTTGCAGCGTGGATGAGGATGTGATCATTGTTGTTTTGCTCCCGGCAGGAAAAATGGTGTTACATGTCTCGGGAGGGACAGTGCAGGCGACGTGCCAGTCGCCTGAAAATTAAATATTCAATATTTTCAACAAGTTAAATAACTTGAACTTCCTAGAACCATGCAACTTGCAAGAACCGCCTCTTCCGGGCAGGCGTTATGCAACCTCCAGCCGAACTCAAAACCTGTGGGAGCTGGCTTGCCTGCTCCCACAGGGGATCGGCGGCGTGGCACAAACTTGTGGTGGTTTTGCCAACATGAAGTTTAATTTAGGAAGCGTTCAGGCATTTCTTGGCAAAATGCCCCCACTTCTAGTGTGAATCGCTCACCAGGTAATCCTATGACCCGCATTTTGACCATCGAGGATGATGCCGTAACAGCCCGCGAGATTGTCGCCGAGCTGAGTAGCCATGGACTGGACGTAGATTGGGTAGACAACGGCCGCGAAGGCCTGGTCCGCGCCGTGAGCGGCGATTACGACCTGATCACCCTCGACCGCATGCTGCCGGAACTCGATGGACTGGCCATCGTCACCACCTTGCGCACCATCGGCGTATCGACACCGATCCTGATGATCAGCGCCCTCTCCGATGTGGACGAACGCGTGCGCGGCCTGCGCGCCGGTGGTGACGACTACCTGACCAAACCCTTCGCTTCCGATGAAATGGCCGCCCGCGTCGAAGTGCTGCTGCGGCGCAAAAGCACGGTCAAGGAATTCGAGACCGCCCTGCGCGTGGCCGACCTCGAACTCAACCTGATCAGCCGCGAAGCCAGCCGCGCCGAGCAGCCGCTGAGCCTGTTGCCCACCGAATACAAGCTGCTGGAATTCCTGATGCGCAACACCGGGCAGATCCTCTCGCGCATGATGATCTTCGAGGAGGTCTGGGGTTATCACTTCGACCCCGGCACCAACCTGATCGACGTGCACATCGGTCGCCTGCGCAAAAAAATCGATCCACCGGGCCTCACGCCGCTGATCCGCACGGTACGAGGTTCCGGTTATGTCATTGCTGAACCCCTCTAAGGGCTGGCGTTCTTCCAGCAGCCGCTTGCTGGCGCTGTACAGTTCGCTGTTCGTGGCCTGGAGCTGCATCCTCATGGGGGTGCTGTATTACGAGGTGTCCGGTTACCTCGGCGACCTCTCGCGCCATTCCCTGATGCAGCGCCAGCACCTGTTCCAGCGCTTCGACGGCGAGGAATTGGTGGAAGCGCTGACCACCAGCATGACCTTCGACATGAAGGGCGTGGACGCCTACGGTTTGTTCGACGAGCAATTCAACCCGCTGAGCGGGCCGATCCGTGCCGTGCCGCCCGACCTGCCGCTGGACGGCAAGATCCACGCCCTGGCCAATTGTGTCGACTCCGACGACCCCAAATTGCCCAAGGACAGCTGCGACGCCGTGGCCACCCACACCGACGACGGCCGCTGGCTGGTGCTGGTGCGTGCCAACGGTTCGCTGTTTGGCGTGACCCGGATCATCTGGCATGCGCTGCTGTGGGCGCTGTCGTTGACCATCATCCCCGGCGCCGCTGGCTGGCACCTGTTGCGCCGCCGCCCGCTGCGGCGCATTCGCGGCATTCAAGCCAGCGCCGAGGCCATCGTCGCCGGCGATCTGACCCACCGCCTGCCACTGTCGAATCGGCGTGACGAACTGGACATGCTCGCGGCCATCGTCAACGCCATGCTCGACCGCATCGAAAAGCTGATGAACGAGGTCAAGGGTGTGTGCGACAACATCGCCCACGACCTGCGCACGCCGCTGACCCGCTTGAGGGCGCAGTTGTACCGCATCAGGCAAGAGGCGGAAGAAGACTCCGGCTTTGCGGTAAAACTGGATGATGCGATTGCCGAAACCGACACGCTGATGGCGCGTTTCCGCGGGCTATTGCGCATTTCGGAACTGGAAGACCACCAGCGTCGCTCGGGCTTTTTGGTGATGGACCCGCTGCCACTGCTGCGCGAACTGCATGACTTCTACCTGCCGCTGGCCGAAGAAGGCGAGCTGCAGCTGGTGCTCGAAACACCGGACTCCCTGCCGTGGATCACCGGCGACCGCGCCCTGCTGTTCGAAGCCCTGGCCAACCTGCTGAGCAACTCGATCAAGTTCTCCCCGGCGGGCGGCGAAGTGATCCTGCGCGCCGTGAACGACGCCGGCAGCACGCGCATCGAAGTGCACGACTCGGGGCCGGGCATCCCGATTGCCGAACGCAACGCGGTGTTCCAGCGCTTCTATCGCGTGGATGAAAGCGACCAGCAAGGCGGGTTTGGCTTGGGATTGTCGATTGTCGCGGCGATCATCAACTTGCACGGGTTCAAGCTGGAAGTGGGCAGCAGCGCGAGCGGCGGTGCGCGGTTGGTGCTGGAGTGCCGGCAGCAGCTGATGCCCGAGTAGTCCAAACACCACAAAACCCTGTGGGAGCGGGCTTGCCCGCGATGGCGGCGTGTCAGTCAACTAGAGCTGGCTGACCCACCGCCATCGCAGGCAAGCCAGCTCCCACATTGGATGTGCCGTGTGTCAAATCAGGCCGGGAAATTGGCCCGCAGCGCCTCAACCCCACCTTTGTAGACACCGGCAAACAACTCTTCCACCGCCGCATCCGTCACACCTTCCACCGGCGTGAACACACCCGACCACGTCACCTTCGCCGACGCATCCGTCAACGCTTCAACCTGCAACGTCGCCAGGTAGGCACTCACCGGAAACGGTGATTGCTCAATGGTGTAGCTGTAGGTACGCGCCACGTTGTCAAAGGTCTGCAAACGCTCCACGATCGCGGCACCGTCGGCGGTCGTCAGGTGACGCAGGCGCCCGCCTTCGCTCGGCTCGCTCTTGGCGATCAGCGGCAGCCATTTCGGCAGATCGTTGAAGCCACCGACCAACGCCCAGACCTTGTCAGCGGATACCGGGATTTCAATTACTGCGGATGCTGTTGGCACGTTAAATCTCCAGAAGTCGTAGGAAAACGTCGCCCAGCCTGCCACGCCCGGCGCCTCAATGCATCAACTCCCGCAACCGATACCACAACATCCCCAATGCCAGCAGTGGCGAACGCAAGGCCTTGCCGCCGGGAAATGTCATGTGTGGCACCTGGCTGAAAATATCCAGGCCCTGGCTGTGGCCGGCATGAATCGCCTCGGCCAGCAGACGTGCGCACCAGTGGGTCACGTTCAAGCCGTGGCCCGAGTAACCCTGGGCGTAGAACACGTTGGGGTACTGCTGCAAGCGCCCCACCTGAGGGAAACGGTTGGCGGTGATGCCGATCTTGCCGCCCCACTGGAAGTCGATGGCGGTGCCTGCCAATTGCGGGAACACCTTGAGCATTTTCGGCTGCATATACGCGGCGATGTCGGCCGGATCACGCCCTGAATAATGACAGGCGCCGCCAAACAACAGGCGGCGGTCGGCGGACAGGCGGTAGTAATCCAGGCCGACTTTCTGGTCGCACAACGCCAGGTTCTGCGGGATCAGCTCATTCGCCAATGCTTCGGATAACGGCTCGGTGGCGATGATATAGCTGCCCGCTGGCAGCACCTTGCCGCTCAGGCGGGGTTCCAATTCTTCGAGGTGCGCATTGCAGGCCAATACCAGGCTGTTGGCGCGCACCGTGCCACCGGCGCAGCGCACGTGCACCGTGTCGCCGTGGATCAGTTCCAGCACTTCGGTCTGCTCGAAAATTCGCACCCCAAGGGATTCGGCCACCTGCGCCTCGCCCAACACCAGATTCAACGGGTGCAGATGCCCGGAGCCCATGTCCACCAAGCCCCCGGCATACACCGTCGAACCCACGATCTGCGGCATATCCTTCGCGCCGACGAGGCGGGTTTCATGGGCATATCCCATCGCCGCCAAATGCTCCTGTTCCCCCTTGAACGCAGCGAATTGCGCCGACGTATTCGCCAGCTCGCAAAAACCCCAGCGCAAATCGCAGTCGATGCCATGCTCGCGGATACGCTCCCCCACCAGCGCCACCGACTCGATCCCGGCACGCTCCAGGTAACGCACGCCCTCCTCGCCCACATACTTGGCGAACCCCGACACATCGTGGCCGATGCCACGAATCAACTGCCCGCCATTGCGCCCGCTGGCGCCCCAGCCGATGCGCCGGGCCTCCAGCAGGACCACCGAAAGCCCGCGCTGGGCCAGTTCGATGGCGGTGTTCACGCCGGTGAAACCACCGCCGATCACGCACACATCGGCGCTCAGGTCGCCGCCCAACGCCGGGCGCTCGGGCATGGCATTCGCCGAAGCGCGGTAGTACGACTGGGCGTGGTCACTGGGCTGCATCATTTATTGGTCTTCACTTTGCTCCAGGCGCGGGTCATCAGGCGCATGGTCGCCGGGGTCGGCGTGGTGGAAATATAGAGTTTGTCGAGCACCTCCTGGGACGGATACACCTCGGGGTTGTTCACCAGTTCCGGGTCCATAAAGGCCTTGGCCGCCGGGTTGGCGTTGGCGTAGCCCACCGAGGCGCTGACCTTGGCGATCACCTCAGGGTCGAGCAGGTAGTTGATGAAGGCGTGGGCTTGTTTCGGGTTGCTCGCGTCGGCAGGAATGGCCAGCAGGTCAAACCACAGGTTGGAACCTTCCTTGGGGATCGAGTACGCAATGTTCACCCCGTTCTTGGCTTCCTTGGCACGGTTGGCCGCCTGGAACACATCGCCGGAATAACCGAAGGCCACGCAGATATCACCGTTGGCCAGGTCCGAGATGTATTTGGAGGAATGGAAGTAGGTAATGTACGGGCGCAGCGTCAGCAGCTTGGCCTCGGCCTGTTTGTAGTCCTCGGCGTTCTCGCTGCGCGGGTCCTTGCCCATGTAGTTGAGGATCGCCGGGAACAGCTCATCGGCCGAATCAAGGAAGGCCACGCCGCACTGGTTGAGCTTCTTGATGTTCTCCGGTTCGAACAGCACTGCCCACGAGTCGATATGGTCGATGCCCAGCACCTGCTTGACCTTGTCGACGTTGTAGCCGATGCCGTTGGTGCCCCACAGGTACGGCACCGAATGCGCATTGCCCGGGTCGTTTTTCTCCAGCAGCGCCAGCAATTTGGGGTCGAGGTTCTTGAAGTTGGGCAACTGCGCGCGGTCCAGCTTGAGGAACGCGCCGGCCTTCACCTGGCGCGCGAGGAAGTGGTTGGACGGCACCACCACGTCATACCCGGTGCGCCCGGCGAGCAGCTTGCCCTCCAGGGTTTCATTGGAGTCGAACACGTCATAGATCGGCTTGATCCCGGTCTTGGCCTGGAAGTCGGCCAAGGTGGTTTCGCCGATATAGTCCGTCCAGTTGTAGATGCTGACCGTCGGGGCCGCCTGGCTGGTGCTGCTGAAGGCGGCCACCAGGGCCAACGGGAGAAGTTTGTTCACAAGACGCATATCGACACCCCTTTTATGGATTTTTTAGACGCTCAACAGCAGGAACTCGCGCTCCCAGGAACTGATCACCCGCTTGAAATTCTCATGCTCGGCGCGCTTGACCGCGACGTAGCCGCGCACAAACTTGTCGCCCAGGTAGTGCCTGACCGTGGCGCATTCCTCCATGCGCGCCAGGGCGTCCTCAATGGTGATCGGCAGGCGCAGGTTGCGCCGCTCGTAGGCGCGGCCCTCCACCGGCGCGCTCGGTTCGATCTTCTCGATCATCCCCAGGTAGCCACACAGCAGACTAGCGGCAATTGCCAGGTACGGATTGGCATCCGCGCCCGGCAGGCGGTTTTCCACGCGCATCGCATCGGGGCTGGAGGTGGGCACGCGCAGGCCGACGGTGCGATTTTCTTCGCCCCACTCGACGTTGACCGGTGCCGAAGTGTCCGGGAGGAAGCGGCGGAACGAGTTGACGTTGGGCGCGAACATCGGCAGCAGCTTGGGAATGTACTTTTGCAGGCCACCGATGTGGTGAAGGAACAGCTCGCTCATCTTGCCCTCGGCGTCGACAAACACCGGTTTGCCCGTAGCGATGTCCACCACGCTCTGGTGCAGGTGCATGGCGCTGCCGGGCTCATCGGCGACCGGTTTGGCCATAAAGGTCGCCGCGACGTTGTGCTTAAGCGCCGCTTCACGCAGGGTGCGCTTGAATACGGTGATCTGGTCCGCCAGGTCGAGGGCGTCGCCGTGGCGGAAGTTGATTTCCATCTGCGCCGGGCCGTCTTCGTGGATCAGCGTATCGAGGTCCAGGCCCTGGGCTTCGCACCAGTCATAGACGTCTTCGAACAGCGGGTCGAATTCGTTGGCGGCGTCGATGGAAAATGACTGGCGTCCGGTTTCCGCACGGCCGGAGCGGCCCACCGGGGTTTTCAGCGGCAGGTCCGGGTCTTCACAACGCTGGGTCAGGTAGAACTCCATTTCCGGCGCGACAATCGGCTGCCAGCCCTGCTCGGTGTAGAGCTGGAGGACTTTCTTCAGCACGTTGCGCGGCGACAGCTCGATGGGGTTGCCCTGCTTGTCGAAGGTATCGTGGATCACAATCGCGGTAGGCTCGATGGCCCACGGCACCACATAAGTCGCGTTGGCCACCGGGCGGCAGACCATGTCGATATCGGCCGGGTCGAGCAGGTCGTAGTAGATCTCGTCGTCGACAAAATCCCCGGTCACCGTTTGCAGCAGCACACTTTCCGGCAGGCGCATGCCGCGCTCATGCAGGAACTTGTTGGTGGGCGCAATCTTGCCGCGTGCGATGCCAGTCAAATCACTGATCACGCATTCGACTTCGGTAATCTTGTGTTCTTTCAGCCAAGCGGACAGCTGATCGAAGGGGGCGTTCATAAAGACCTCGGCGTGGTTGCCCGGCTTGTATTGCCAGCGCATTGAGGTCTATCTTGGGCCGGCCTTCGAACCGCATCTATCCACTTTGCACGAACCACAGCGCACCAATAGAGTGCGCACGGATCTCCCATGACCCAGGCAACCGCCTCTCGCGTCCAGGCCTTCACCACCGGTGATGTGACCGCCCAATGCAGTGCCACGCCCGGTTGGGTGCAGCAGTACCAGCAGATGTCCCCGGGGCATTTTGCCGGGCAGATCCGCTACCTCGACCTGCAAGGCGTGGAGGTGTACGAAGAGTGCATGAACACGCGAGTGGAGCAGCATTTCAACGCACCGCCGGGCTCGTTGGCGTTCTGCTTCGACGGCAGCGATAACGCGCTGTACCTGCTCAACGGCGAAAGCCGCAACACCTGGATCACCCCGGAAAACTACCGCGAAGTGGCCGTGGTGTTCGGCCCGCAGTTCGTACAGCGCCATGGCCTGGATGTGGCGAAGCTGGAAGGCCTGTTCATGGCCCCGCTGAACAGTCAGCAAAATGCGCTGTTCACCCGCTGGCTCAGTGGCACGCTGACGCGCCTGCCCACCGTGATCGACCCCGTCAGCCTCACCCGGCAACTGCTCGACGACTGCCTGTTTATCCTCGACAACGCCTGCGTGGGCCTGGACCGCAGCTCATTGCAAAAACGCAGTGAAGAACGCCGTTTGATGGCACGCATCGGTGAATGGGCGGCGGACGTGCCGGACGAGACCGTCAACCTGCTGGAACTGGCGCAGATCGCCGGCGTGCCGTTGCGCCAGTTGCAGCAAGGCTTCAAGACCTACACCGGGATGAGCCCGGCGCAGTGGTTGAGGTTGCGCCGGTTGAATGGGGCGCGGCGGGAGTTGTTGAGCGGCGCCGATACAACGGTGGCCGAGGTGGCGATGAACTGGTCGTTTTGGCATCTGGGGCGGTTTTCGAACAGCTACCGGGCGCTGTTCAAAGAGCTGCCCAGTGAAACCCTAAAGCGCCATGGTTAAAACGCGGTCAAAAACTGTGGGAGCTGGCTTGCCTGCGATAGCGGCGGGTCAGCTTGCTCATTTGGCACTGATACACCGCTATCGCAGGCAAGCCAGCTCCCACATAAGCCAGTTCCCACAGTTAGATCCCGATCAGGCTTGGGATTTGAGGAAGGTGGCCATAAGCTGGTTCACCTGCTCCGCCGCCTCCAACTGCACCATATGCCCCTGCCCCGGCAGCACCTCCACCTGCGCCTCCAGCCCCTGCGCATGCCGCACCGGGATGATTGCATCATCACTGCCCCAGATCACCAGGCTCGGCTGACGCCCCACCACATGGCGCAAATCCACGTTCTGCCGCCCGCCCGCAAACAGCACGCCGTTGAGCTGGCGCAACGCCTGATCCACGCCCTCCAGACGCTTGAACTTGAGCATGTCCTCCAGCATCTGCCGCGTCACCAATGCGGGGTCGCTGAACAGTTGCGTCAGTTGCGGCTTGAGGGCGTTGCGATTGCTGGCCTCGGCAAACCCTTGCAGGTAATCGCCGTTGATGTCCGCGCCGAGCCCAGCGCTGGCAATCAGGGTCAGCGAGGCGACGCGGGCGGGGGACTGGTCGGCAACGGTCAGCGACACCAGCCCGCCCATGGAATGCCCCGCCAGGTGCACGCGGTCCACCTTCAGATGATCGAGCAAATCCAATACCGCCTGACTCAGCTCGCCCGCATCACCGCTGTGCAGCTGCTTGCCCGACTCGCCATGCCCCGGCAGATCCAGGGCGATCACCCGCCGCTCGGCAGCCAGCGCCGGTTGGTTGAACAGCCAGTTGTTCAGGTCGCCGCCAAAGCCATGCACCAGCACCAGCGGCGTGCCGCCCTCGCCGAGGTCGAGATAACGCAGCAGACGCCCGGCGATCTCGACTTTCTGCGCACTCGGCCCAGACGCTTCGGCCTCGGCCGCACTGGCGACAAACCCGGCGTTGAAGCTTTCGATCACCGCGTCAATCTCAGCGTCCGTGGCCTCGCCTTCGACGACAATCCCCAACAACGCGCCCACCGGCAAGGTCTCATCGCTCAGCGCCAGGACGCGGCGCAGCACGCCACTGAACGGCGCTTCCACGCTGCTGGAAATCTTGTCGGTCTCCACATCCAGCACTTCCTCGCCCTTCTCCACCCGGTCGCCGGGTTGCTTGAGCCAGATATCGATGCGCCCTTCGGTCATCGACAGCCCCCATTTGGGCATGGTCAGGGTATGGATCATGCGGCGTTCCTCTTGTCGGCGATCTTCAGCACGGCGGCCTCGATCTTCGCGGCGTTGGGGATGTACAGGTCTTCCAGCGCATCGGAAAACGGCACCGGCGTGTGCGGCGCGGTGACCATTTCAATCGGCGCACGCAGGGAGGAGAACGCCTGCTGGGCCACCAATGCGCTGATATCGGTGGCGATGGAACAGCGTGGGTTGGACTCGTCGATCACCACCAGTCGCCCGGTTTTCTCCACGCTTTCGAGGATGCTGTCGACGTCCAGCGGGCTGGTGGTGCGCAGGTCCAGCACTTCGCAATCGATGCCCTGGCGCGCCAGGTTGGCCGCGGCTTCCAGGGCGATATGCACCATGCGCCCGTAGGTCACCAGGGTCACGTCCTGGCCTTCGCGCACAAAGTTAGCTTCGCCGAAGGGCACGGTGTACAGCTCTTCCGGGACTTCACCTTGCAAGCTGTAGAGCATCTTGTGCTCAAGGAAGATCACCGGATCGTTGTCGCGGATCGCCTGGATCAGCATGCCCTTGGCGTCATAGGGCGTGGCCGGGCACACCACCTTGAGGCCGGGGATGTGCGTCCACATCGAGGTGAGCATCTGCGAGTGCTGAGCCGCCGCACGCAGGCCGGCGCCGTACATGGCGCGGATCACCAGCGGCGTGGTGGTCTTGCCGCCGAACATGTAGCGGAACTTGGCCGCCTGGTTGAGCAGTTGGTCGAGGCAGCAGCCGATAAAATCGACGAACATCAATTCACACACCGGGCGCATGCCCCGGGTGGCCGCGCCTACGGCCATGCCGACGTAACCGACCTCGGACAACGGCGCGTCCAGCACGCGGTCGGGGAACTGCGGGTACAAGCCCTTGGTCACGCCGAGCACACCGCCCCAGGCGTCCTGTTCACCGGGAGCGCCGGTGCCGCCGCTGACGTCCTGGCCGATGATGAACACGCTCTGGTCACGGCGCATTTCCTGGGCCAGGGCTTCGTTGATTGCCTGCTGGTAGCTGATTTTGCGAGCCATAAGATTCTCTCCAAATGTTGTTTTTATTAGGGATAGGCGACGTAGACATCGCTGAGCAGGTCGGCGGCTTGCGGCTTGGGATCGGACTTGGCGCGGCGCACGGCGTCTTCGATCAACTGCGCGACCTCGCTGTCGATACGTTCGAATTGCGCTGCGTCCAACCAGCCTTCGGCGCTGCAACGCTGGCGGAACAGCGCCAGGCAGTCGGCGCTTTCCCGCAGGTTTTTCACTTCATCAGGGCCACGATAGGTTTGCGCATCGCCTTCGAAGTGGCCGTAGAAGCGGCTCAATTTCACCTCCACCAACGTCGGCCCCTGGCCTGTGCGCGCACGCTCGACGGCAACGCCGAGGGCGGCGTGCACCGCGAAGAAGTCATTGCCATCGACGATCACCCCCGGCATGCCAAAGCCCACGGCGCGCTCGGCGATGTCCTTGCACGCCACCGACCAGCCGGAACCGGTGGCTTCGGCATAACCGTTGTTTTCGGCGACGAACAGGCACGGCAACTTCATGATCGCGGCCAGGTTCATCGCTTCAAACACCGCGCCTTCGTTGGAGCCACCGTCGCCAAAAAACGCCACGGCCACGCCCTGGCTGCCCTTGAGCTTGGACGCCAGCGCCGCGCCGGCCGCCAGCGGTGCGCCGGCACCGACGATGCCGTTGGCGCCGAGCATGCCCTTCTCCTGGTCGGCGATGTGCATGGAGCCGCCCTTGCCGCCGCATACGCCGGTTTTCTTGCCGTAGATCTCGGCCATCATGCCGAACACATCCACGCCCTTGGCGATGCAATGGCCGTGGCCACGGTGGTTGGAGGCGATGCAATCTTCATCGTTGAGGTGGGCCATGACCCCGGCGGCGCTGGCTTCCTGGCCGGCGTACAGGTGCACAAAACCGGGGATCTCGCCGGTGGCGAATTCCACGTGCAGGCGTTCTTCAAAATCACGGATGGTGCGCATCACGGTGTAGGCATGCAGCAATTGATCGGTGGACAGGTGAGTGGACATCTTGTTGTTCTCCAGGTTGTCTCGACACACAAAAGGCTGATCGTGTTCAGCTACAGGGCCTTCAGCACAGCCTGTGCCAAGGCCCGGAAAAACCTGGCAAAGCCTTGATCCAGAGCAGTTGTAGTGGTGCGGCACAGCATCGCAGAATGAGACGCCGGATTGCACGGCGCAGGCCGCGTCTCAGGCGCGATGAGACGCGGCGTCTCAGCCCGGGCAGTTGGTCAGGCCGCGCTTGTCCCACGCGCCCCATGCGCGCTTAATGGCGGGCATAACAACAAAGATCGAGAACCGGAGGCCTTATGCTCGCCGCGAACTCCAGGGAACACGTCGACTGCGTCAGTCGCGTGGTCCGCAACGCCGACCGCCTGCCCCAGGCGCCGGTGCCGTCGCTGATTTTCGATTCGTGGCGGCGTTCCATGGAACAACATCACCTGGACCCCGGCTCCTTGCAGGGGCCACGCATCCTCAGCGAACCCTTGCTCAAGGAATGCCGCGAGCGCGCCGAGCTGTTCATGCGCATCGCCGGTGAAGCGGTCGGCCAACTGCACCATCGCGTGCGCCACGCCGATTACTGCGTGATGCTCACCGACGCCCAGGGCCAGACCATCGACCACCGCGTAGACACCGCGATCCGCACCGACTGCCGCAAGGCCGGCCTGTACCTCGGCACCTGCTGGTCGGAAGCCGAAGAAGGCACCTGCGGCGTGGCCACGGTGCTCACCAGCAAAGCCGCCGTGACCGTGCACAAGCGCGACCACTTTCGCGCCGCGTTCATCGGCCTGACCTGCTCCGCCGCGCCGATCTTCGACCCCCAGGGCAACCTGCTCGGGGTGATGGACGCCTCGGCGCTGCAATCCCCGGACGACCGACGCAGCCAGCACCTGGTACGCCAGCTGGTGGCGCAAAGTGCCGAAGCCATCGAAAACGCCTTCTTCATGCACAGCGCCCGCGAGCACTGGGTGTTGCAGGCCCACAGCACGCCGGGCTTCGTCGACAGCCAACCCGACCTGCTGCTGGCCTGGGACCGCGACGGCCGCTTGCATGCCTTGAACAGCAAGGCGCGCCAGGCCCTGCGCCTGCGCTTTGGCCAGGTGCCGGCGCATATCGGCGAAGTGTTCGACCTCGACGCATTGCGCGCGGTGACCGATCAATCCGCCCAGCAATTGCACTGGCTGGGACAGCCCGGCGCCTTGCACGCACGCGTCAACGCGCCCCGCCGCACACCGGCACGCAGCGCGCTGGCGCCGCAGGTCGATGCGCGGGTGGAAGAACACCTGCGCCTGGCCGTGCGGGTCAAGGACCGCAACCTGCCGGTGCTGGTGCAGGGCGAAACCGGCGCGGGCAAGGAAGTGTTCGCCCGCCAACTGCATGAGCGCAGCGCCCGTCGCACCGGGCCGTTTGTGGCGGTGAACTGCGCGGCGATCCCTGAGAACCTGATTGAAAGCGAGCTGTTCGGCTATGTCGCCGGCGCCTTTACCGGCGCCTCCAGCAAAGGCATGCCGGGCCTGCTGGTACAGGCCGATGGCGGCACCTTGTTCCTTGATGAAATCGGCGACATGCCGCTGGCCTTGCAGACGCGCCTGCTGCGGGTGATGGCCGAGGGCGAAGTGGCCCCACTGGGCGCGGCGAAGACCCGTGCGGTGGAGATCCAGGTGATCTGCGCCAGCCACCGGGATCTGGCGGTGTTGGTCGGTGAAGGCCGCTTTCGTGAAGACCTGTACTTTCGCCTTGGCTGTGCACGCTTCTGCCTGCCGCCGTTGCGCGAGCGCACTGACAAGCTGGCGTTGATCAACCGCTTGCTGGAGCAGGAAGCACGCAACAGCGGGGTTGCAGTGGGCATCGGCCAGGCTGCGCTGGAGTTGCTGCTGGGCTATGCCTGGCCGGGGAATGTGCGGCAACTGCGGCATGTGCTGGCGTATGCCTGCGCGGTGTGTGAGGGCGATACGCTGCAGGTGGCGGATTTGCCGGTGGAGGTGCGTGGGGAGCAGATAGAAGCGTTGGTTGAAGAGAGCGTGAGCCCCGAAAGGCAGATAGTCCTGGACGCGTTGATTCGCCATCGCTGGAAGCCTTTGCCGACGGCGCAGGCGCTGGGCATATCCAGGGCCACCCTCTATCGTCGGGTCAACCAACTGGGCATCCACATGCCCAACAAAACCACCTGACACAATGGGCTCAAAATGTGGGAGCTGGCTTGCCTGCGATGGCGGTGTATCAGGGCCAAATGGGCAAACTGACCCTCCGCTATCGCAGGCAAGCCAGCTCCCACATTAGACCGAGTAGACCCTGCCTTATCAGCGGTAGACCAGGCCACCATCGATCAACGGCGCCTGCCCGGTCATGTAATCCGCATCCGGCCCCGCCAGGAACGACACCAACCCCGCCACATCCTCCGGCGTCTCCGCGCGGCCCAACGCAATGCCATCCACGTACTTTTTGTACGTCGCGCCAATTTCAGCACCGGTAATCTCGGCCATGCGCTTGTCGATCTCGACCCACATATCGGTGCCGACCACACCCGGGCAATATGCATTCACCGTGATCCCCGCGCTCGCCAATTCCTTGGCCGCGGCCTGGGTCAGCGCGCGCACGGCAAACTTGGTGGCCGAGTACACGCCGAGCAGCGCAAAACCTTCATGGCCGGCGATGGAGCAGGCGTTGATGATCTTGCCCTTTTGCTTGAGCGCCTTGAACTTCTTGCCGGCGGCCTGGATGCCCCACAGCACGCCCTGCACGTTGATGCCCAGGGTGCGCTCGACTTGCTCCGGGCTCACGTCCAACAGTGAATCGATCTGCGCCACCCCGGCGTTGTTGACGATGATGTCAAAGCCGCCAAGGGTCTGGTGTGCATGTTCAACGGCGGCCACCACTTGCTCCAGCTTGGACACATCGGCGACGAACACCGACGCCTTGCGGCCCAGCCCGACCACTTCGGCCGCCACGGCTTCGAGCTTGGCGCCATTGATGTCCACCAGGGCGATGTCGGCACCGTCCTGTGCCAGACGCAACGCAATGGCCCGGCCGATGCCCTGCCCGGCGCCGGTGACCAGCGCAACTTTTCCAGCAATAGCCATGACACTCTCCTGCAATCGATGAGGGAAGCCTTGTCTATCGCAGGTCCCTGCCATGGCTGTCGAGGCGCAACAGGATTGGCGTGAGGGCTGAGACGGGGCGTCTCAAGCCGCGAACCATTCTCGAAAACTTGTAAAACCGCGCACTTATGCCTAGCTTATGCGCCCCCCGCCCTGCGCTTTAAGGCCCTGCCCCCATGGTTTTGCGTTTTCGTCCCGTTGTCACTTCACGTTTCGCCCTTGGCCTGCTGCTGAGCGGCAGTATTGGCAGCAGCTTTGCGGCTGAGCTGGAACTGCCAGCGGTGAAAGTCCAAGGCCAGGATGAGTCCGGCCTGCGCAGCCAAACCGCGTCGGTGGGTGGCTTCGACGAAGCGCCGCTGCTGGACACCCCCGCCTCGATCACCGTGCTCAATGCCGCGCTGATCAAGGACCAGCAAGCGCGCCTGCTCAGCGAACTGCTGCGCAACGATGCCTCGGTGGGCGACAGCTATGCGCCCATCGGCTACTACGAAAACTTCGTGGTGCGCGGGTTCTCGCTGAATGCGGCGAGCAGCTACAAGATCAACGGACGCACCATCACCGGCGAGCAGAACGTCGCCCTGGAAAACAAGCAGCAGGTGGAAGTGCTCAAAGGCCTCGCCGGCTTGCAGAGCGGGATTTCCGAGCCCAGCGGCGTGATCAACTACGTGACCAAGCGCCCGGAAGACGTGCGTTCGGTGACGGTGGCCACCGATGACCGTGGCAGCGGTTATATCGCCACCGACGTCGGCGGCTGGTTTGGCAGCGAAAAACAGTTCGGCCTGCGCGCCAACGTCGCCCATGAAGATTTGAACTCCTACGTCGAACACGCCAACGGCCAGCGCGATTTCCTATCCCTGGCCTTCGACTGGAACATCAGCCCCGACGCCGTGCTGCAACTGGACGCCGAATACCAGGACAAGCAACAGCGCTCGGTGCCGGGTTATCAGCTACTGGGCGGCACCGAGGTGCCCCACGACGCTTCGCCGAAGAAACTGCTGGGGCATCAGAGTGGGTCCAGGCAGGTGGGGATTGATTCGCTGAACCTCAACGGCAAGTTTGAGTACCGTTTCAGTGATCAGTGGAAAGGCAGCGTGAGTGCGGCGCGTAGCAAGGTGGTAATTGACGATTACAGTTCGTTTGCCTACGGCTGCTTCTACGTAACCGATTGCGGCCTCGCCACCTTCGGCCCCACGGGCGACTACGACATCTACGACTACCGCAGCCCCGATGACACGCGCCGTGACGACGAAGTGCAGGCGGCGATGACCGGGTTGTTCGACACCGCTGGCCTGGGTCATGAGCTGACCTTCGGCACCAGCGCCTTCCGCCGCGTGATCGATAAACGCAAGTCGGTCAACGAGTACATCGGCAGTTCCAATATCAACACCGACGCGCCGACCTTCACGCCCACCGACGTGCCGCTGAACGACAAGCACCGTCGTCTCGACAGCCGCCAATACGGCCTGTTCGTCACCGACCGCATCCGCTTCAACGAGCAATGGCAGACCATCATCGGCGGGCGCGAAGTACGTCTGGATGAAAAGGCCTTCGATAAGAATGGCGATCAGGAGCGCCACACCCAGAAATACCAATTCCTGCCCCAGGCGTCGTTGATCTACAAACCCGTGGAAAACGTGTCGCTGTACACCAGCTACAGCAAGGGCCTGTCCCTTGGCGGTGAAGCACCGTGGACAACCACCAACGACGGCGAAACCCTCGCCCCCACCACCTCCCGCCAAATCGAAGCTGGGGTGAAATACGACTGGCGCCGCATCAGCTTCGCCGCCGCCGTGTTCCAGACCCGCCAGGCCTACCAATACGCCAAGCCCGACGGCACGGGCCTGTTCAACTACGTGCAACAAGGTGAGCAAAAGAACACCGGCCTGGAACTGTCAGCCAATGGCTGGGCCACCGAGCGCTTGCAGATCGCAACCAGCGTCGCCGCCATTCGTGCACGGGTCACCGGCAGCGGCACACCGCAATACGAAGGCCACCAGGCGATCAACGTGCCCAAGCTGCGCGCCAGTGTGTATGCGGACTATGCGTTGCCGTGGGTCAACGGTCTGGCGGTGCTGGGCGGCGTGCAATACAGCGCGAAGAAATCGGCCAATCGCGACGGCACCGTTGAGGTAGGGGATTACGCGGTGGTGAATGTGGGCAGCCGCTACACCACCAAGGTGGACGGCTATGAAACGGTGTTCCGCCTGAGCGTCGACAACCTGTTCGACAAGCGCTACTGGCGCGACGCGGGCGAGTACATGGGCGATGACTATCTGTTCCAGGGCGCGCCGCTGACGGCGCGCCTGAGTGCCTCAGTCAACTTCTGACGCAAAACCTGTGGCGAGGGAGCTTGCTCCCGCTGGGCTGCGTAGCGGCCCCAAAATCTTGGGAGCGCTGCGCACTCCAGCGGGAGCAAGCTCCCTCGCCACATCCTCAGCGACAGCTACAGCGGTGTTATTTAGGCATCTTGCGGAAACCCACCGCCAGGCGGTTCCAGCTGTTGATGGTGGCGATGGCCACGCTCAGGTCGATCTGTTCCTTGGCGCTGAACTGCTCGGCCAGGGCGTTGAAGTCTTCGTCCGGGGCGTGGGTGTGGCTGATCAGGGTCAGACTTTCGGCCCAGGCCAGTGCCGCACGCTCACGCGGGGTGAAGAACGGCGTTTCACGCCAGGCCGACACGGTGTACAGGCGGCGCTCGGTTTCGCCGCCCTTGCGGGCATCGGCGGTGTGCATGTCGAGGCAGAACGCGCAGCCGTTGATCTGCGACACACGCAGGCGCACCAACTCCAGCAGCGGCAGCTCGATGGACAGTTTGCCGACGGCGGTTTCCAGGGCCATCATGGCTTTCATCGCGTCTGGGGAAGCGGTGTAGAAATCGGTACGGGTTTGCATGGTGGAACTCCAGAACGGTGGGGATTGGTGGCTAGATTAGTCACCGTACCGCTCGGGAGGAATATCCAATTCGGCCTAAGAACAGGTGACCAATCGCACTACAGGCCGCGCTTGCGCAACCACTGCAAAAAGCCCTTCTTCACCGGCACCACCGGCGCTTCCTGAGTCAGCACCTGCGCCGCATGCAGACGGAAATCCAGCAACGCCTTCATTGCCTCGCCAATATCGTGTCGCGCGTCCAGGCACGGCTTGAGGTATTCCTTTTCGATGCGGTACAGCGTGCAAAAGGTCTTCGCCAAAAAGTCCGCCAGCGCCGCCTTGTCGGCGAGAATGCCCGCCTCGCCAATCACCTCGCCCGGCCCCATGCGCCCGGCCTCGAACGTGTGGCCGTCCTTGATCAGCATCACCGAGACCACGCCGGTCTCGACGATAAACAAATGATCGCTGACCTCCCCCGCCGGCAAGATCATCTCGCCGGTGCGGTAGGTATGCAGGGTCATGTTCTGGCTGAAGGTGTCTTTTTCTTCCTGGCGCAAGGTGGAGAAAATCGGCGAGCGCTCCAGCAGCGCGCGGGCGGCGGACATCGCTGACGGCGTGCTGCCTTCGGTGGCCGACAACAGGCTCACACCCGCCGCTTGCAGATGGCGGAAGGCCAAGTCGTAAAGCTGGTTGCGCACTTCGCGCTTGAGGGCCATGGCCGGGACAAAGCCGCTGATCTCGTACTCCACGCCACCACTGGCACTGGTCTTGAACGCGACGCTGGGCGCCGGCGTGGCCAGCAGCGGCCGGCAGCCTTGCATCGCCCGCTCCAGTGCCTCGATGACGATCTGCGGGCGCGCATGGGGGCTGACTTGCAGGCTGACCGCCAGGCCGAACATATCCGCCGGGCGCGAAAAGTTGATGATCTTGGCCTTGGCCGCCAGCGAGTTGGGAATCACCGCCATGCTGCCCTGGGAGGTTTGCAGGCGCGTGGCACGCCAGTCGATGTCGGTGACCCGGCCCTCGGTACCGTCGATGGAAATCCAGTCATCCAGCTGGTACGGCTTGGTGGTGTTGAGCACAATCCCCGAGAACACATCGCTCAAGGTGCTTTGCAACGCCAGGCCGACGATGATTGCCACCGCGCCCGACGTCGCCAGCACGCCCTTGACCGGCAGGTCGAGCACGTAGGCCAACGCTGCAATGATCGCAATCAGGAAAATCACCGCACCGAGCAAATCCTGCAACAACCGCCCGGTGTGCCCGACCCGCTGCATCATCACCGCGCCGAGCAACACCGTCAGCGTACGCGCCGCGAACAGCCACCAGCCAATCTGCAAGGCCGTGGCGGCCAGGTGCAAGGCGGTGTTGTCGGCATACGGCGCGACTTGCATGGGGTTCATGCCATCGTTGAACAGCACGGCGCTGAACACCGCGAAGATCAACAGGCGCGCGGCGAGCTTCCAGTTGGCGAGGTTGGCGGAGATCAGGCGCCAGACGGCGATGTCGATGAAGATCAGCGCCAGGGCGCAGAACATCGGGTGATCGGAGATAAATGACGGCATCCAGGCGACTCCAGGGCGAATGCGCTGAAGATCGCATGAAATGGCAACGCTGGAAAACGAAATGTGGGAGCTGGCTTGCCTGCGATGCGGGCACCTCGGTATGTCAGTGACACCGGGGTGATGCTATCGCAGGCAAGCCAGCTCCCACAGGGGTTTGGCGGTGGGCGGTTAATCGTGCATCTGGCCAAACCGGCCCGAATGGAAGTCCTCAAACGCCTGATGAATTTCCTGCTCGGTATTCATCACAAACGGCCCGTGCCCCACGATCGGCTCATCGATCGGCTCGCCGCTGAGCAACAGCACCTTGGCATCGTCGTTGGCTTCCAGGCTGATCTGGCTGCCATCGCGCTCAAACAACACCAGTTGCCCTTGGCGCGCGACTTCCTCGCCGTTGACCAACACCGTGCCGCGCAGGATCACCAGGGCGGTGTTGCGCCCGGCGTGCAGGTCCAGGGTCACGGGTTTGCCGGCGTTGAGGCGCAGGTCCCACACGTCGATTGGCGTAAAGGTCCGCGCCGGGCCTTGGGTGCCGGCAAATTCACCGGCAATCAGGCGCAGTTGCCCGGCAGCGTTGGCCAGCGGCAGCACGGGAATATCGCCGTCAACGATGGTCTGATAACCGGCATCGGCCATTTTGTCCTTGGCTGGCAGGTTGACCCACAGTTGCACCATCTCCAGCGCGCCGCCTTTGCGGGCGAAGGCTTCGGAGTGGAATTCTTCGTGGATGATGCCCCGGGCAGCGGTCATCCATTGCACGTCGCCAGGGCCGATGACGCCGCCGGCGCCGGTGGAGTCGCGGTGTTCGACTTCGCCGTCGTAGACGATGGTCACGGTTTCAAACCCACGATGGGGGTGTTGGCCTACGCCGCGACGCTCCTCGGTGGGGGTGAAATCTGCCGGGCCAGCGTGGTCCAGCAGCAAAAATGGGCTGATGTGTTTGCCCAGATTGTCGTAGGAAAACAGGGTGCGCACCGGGAAACCGTCGCCGACCCAATGGCCGCGTGGACTGGTGTAGATGCCGATGAGTTTTTTCATGGTGATCCTCCAAAGTGGATACACCTTAAATCCGACAACAATAATGCGCTAGACGGCAAAAACGGCCTTGATCGTTCTACTGATGGAACGACATACCGGCACCTCACGACAAATCCGCGTTAATGATAATGACTCGTAGTAATATCCGCCCTCTCCCGCTCAACCCACCGAGGGCTGCAATGCCGTTTGCCGCAGCAACTGTCGCACCGCGCGTGCTGGTGGTGGATGACCACCGCAAAATCCGCGAACCGCTGGCCACCTATCTGCGCCGCCACACCTTTGAAGTGCGCACCGCCGAAGACGCGGCCGGCATGTGGCAGTTGCTCAAGAGCCAGGCGTTCGATGTGGTGGTGCTCGACGTGTTGCTGCCGGACGGCGATGGCTTTGAGTTGTGCAACCAGTTGCATCGGCGCAGCAATACCCCGGTGATCCTGCTGACCGCCCGCGACACCGCCGCCGACCGCATTCGCGGCCTCGACCTGGGCGCCGACGATTACGTCACCAAGCCCTTCGAACCGCGTGAACTGGTGGCACGCATCAACAGCGTGCTGCGCCGCCAAGGCCGCAATACCGGGCCCGTCGCCCCCACCAGTGGCGCTCGCGCGTACCAGTTCGCCGGCTGGCATTTCAGCGCTGCCAGCGCGATGTTGACGCGCGCAGACACCCCGGCGATTCAACTGAGCACCGCCGAAAGCCGCCTGCTGCAAGTGTTCCTCGACCACCCCAACCGCCTGCTGCCCCGCGAACGCCTGATCGACCTGACCGCCGCCGCCGACAGCGACGTCAGCGACCGCGCCATCGACCGCCAGGTCAGCCGCCTGCGGCGCAAGCTGGCCCAGGGCGATGCCACGCCGGACCTGCTGCGCACCATCTGGGGCGGTGGTTACCTGCTGGCCGCCGAGGTCAGCGAGTGCACGCCCTGATCCGGCTGTGGCCGCGCACACTGGCGCGGCAACTGAGCCTGTTGTTGCTGCTGGCGTTGCTCGCATCCAATGCCATTGCCATGCTGTTTCTGCAACGCACCGGCAGCCTGATCCACCCGCTGTCCCGCAGTTTCAGCCTGGAACGCCTGGGGATTGCGCACCACACGGCCATCGACCTGCCGCCGACTGAAACCGCACACCTGCTGGAAGCCATGGGCACGGGCGACACACGTTTCTGGATCGCCGCCACGCCGGAAGTCCCACCGTTTGAGCTGCGCCCGGAAGAACAACGCCTGGCCAACGAACTGCGCAGCCAGCTGCAATTGGATAACGCCGCCAGCATCGGCATGCAGCTGGAACGTATCAGCGGCGCCAACGCCCGCACCCACGTGTTCAGCCCCGCTGGCTGGGCGCCGTTGCGCCTGCGCAGCAGCATTGCGTTGCCCAACGGTAGCTATCTGAACGCCGTGCAATATCCTGCCGGCGCCTATGAATGGGGCCGCGTATTGGCCTACAGCCTGCCCGTCACCACGCTGCCGGTGCTGTTGATCGTGATGTTTTTTATCGCCCGCGTGGTGCGCCCGGTGAAAACCCTGGCCCAGGCCACCGAACGCGTGAGCCGCGGTGAATGGATCGCCCCACTGGCGGAAACCGGCCCGCAGGAAGCCCGCGACCTCACCGCCGCCTTCAACACCATGCAAGCCAACCTCGCGCGGCATGTCGAAGGCCGCACGCGGATGCTCGCAGCCGTCAGCCATGACCTGAACACGCCGATCACCGAACTGCGCCTGCAAGTGGAACTGCTGGAACCCGGCGAGACCCGCGACGACATGCTGGAAAGCCTCGCCGAACTGAGCGCGATGGTGCGCGAAACCCTGAATTTTGTGCGCGATGATGCGGTGCAGGAACCCACCGCCACCGTGTCCCTGAGCGGCCTGCTGGATGACCTGGCCAAGCGTTATCAGCGCCTGCAACAGCCCGTCACCTGGCACGGCGCGCCGCCGCTGCTGCTGACCTGTCGCCCCTTGGCGCTGAAACGTGCCCTGACCAACCTGATCGACAACGCCCTGCACCATGCCGGCGACGCCAGCCTGGGCCTGCGCCGCGAAGACGATGGCTGGCTGCGTATCGACATCCTCGACCACGGCAACGGCTTGCCCGAGGACTGGTTGAGCAAAGTCTTCGAGCCTTTTGTGCAACGCGGCGTCAGCGACGGCGGCGTGGGATTGGGCCTGGCGATTGCACGCTCGTGCATCCAGGCCCATGGCGGCGAGTTGCTGCTGGAAAATCGCCCACCCGCCGGCCTGTGCGCCGTGGTGCGCTTGCCCGCCGCGCTTTAGAAGTTCAGCGTGGCACCCATCCACAGCGTACGGCCGTAGTTCACCGTGCCGTAGGTTTCATCGTCGAGGCGCTTGTCGGTGAGGTTGTTGAGGGAGGCGTTGAGGGTCAGCGAGTCGGTCACATCGAACGAACCGCCAAGGTCCGCCGTGGTGTAGCCCGGCGCCGGCTTGTCGGTGGTAATGGTGTTGCCGGTTTCTTCGCCGTAGTAGCTCAGCGAGGCCCAGGCCTGGGTGCGGTCGTTGATGCTCCATTCCGTACGCACATTGGCTTTTTGCTCGGGGGTGAGGGCCAGCGGTGCGCCTTTGTTGGCGCCGCTTTTCTGCTCGGAATCGGTGTAGGTGTAGTTGGCCTTGAGCAGCACGCGGTCGTTGATGTCCCATTGGCCGTTGAGTTCGACGCCCTGGATGATCGCCTTGTCGACGTTGACCCGCTCAACCACGGTGTAGCCATTCCACATGCGGTCGGTGGTGACGGTGGAGAGCTTGTCCTGGAAGTCGTTGTAGAACAGCGTCACGCCGCCCGAGAGGTTGTCGCGGTTGCTCCACAGCGCCGAGATTTCGTAGTTGGTGCTGGTCTCGGGCTTGAGGTCGGGGTTGCCAAACATCACGAAACGGTTGCGGCGCAGGTAGGCGTAATCGGCAACCACCGCGCGCAGTTCCGGCGCCTTGAAGCCACGGGCGATGCCGCCTTTGAACGTCCACTGCTCGCTGGCGCGCCATACGCCGTAAACGCGCGGGCTGATGTGGGCGCCGTACTCTTCGTGCTCGTCCAGGCGCAGGCCGGTGGTGAGGGCGAAGGTGTCGGTGACCGACCATTCGTTCTCGGCGAACAGGGCTTTTTGCGCAACGGAGAAGGTGTAGTCGACACGGTCGCCGAGGCCCTGGTTCCAGTCGGTCAGTTCGCTTTTGTTCCATTGCAGGCCGACGGTGCTGACGTTATGCGCGGTGGGCACCACCAGCTTGGCGTCGAACACGGTGTTCTTGATCTCGGGCTTGCGCCCGTAGATATCGGTTTGTGCCGGCGTGGCCTTGCCTTCACGGCTGGAGGTTTCCTGGGACAGCGCGACGTCCGACGTGGCCCAACCCCAGCGTCCCTGGTGGGACAGCGACCAGTGATCGCGGTTGTTCTCCTGCTCGCGGGTGGCCCAGTTGGCGCTGGTGCCGTCACCGTTTTTCAGGCGGGTAGCGCCGGCTTCCAGAAGAATGTCGTGGTCGATGCTCGGGGTGAAGGCCAGGCGCGCGGTGAGGTCGCGGTGGTCGGCGTTGCTGAAGCCATTGGTCTGCTCGATGTCGTCGTCGGCCTGGCGGTCGAGGTAACGACCCCACACCTGCAAGCCGAGGAAGTCTTCCTTGAGCGGGCCGCTGAGATAGAACTGAGTCTGGCGCGCGTTGCCCTGGTCGCTGTGTTGACGCGCGGAATAGTCATAACCAATGGAGCCGCCCCAGGTCGGCGAAACCTTGCGCGTGATCACGTTGATCACCCCGCCGATGGCATCAGAACCGTACAGCGACGACATCGGCCCGCGCACCACTTCGATACGCTCGATGGCGGCGGCCGGCGGCACAAAACTCTGCTCGTAGCCGCTGTTGCCGTTGACCCGCGATTCCCGCGCGCTCTGCCGTTTGCCATCGACCATGATCAAGGTGTAGTCGGCCGGCATGCCACGGATGGAGATGTCCGTTTCATTGGCGCCGCCGTTCACCGTCACCCCTTCCACGTCACGCACCGCGTCGCCCAAGTCGCGGTAGGACTTGCGGCGCAGCGCTTCACCATCAATCACAGTGACCGAGGCCGGCGCGTCTTCCACGCTTTGCGCAAAGCCGGCAGCCGTGACCACCACATCGTTGAGTTGCAGGGCAACGGGCTCGTCGGCATAGGCGTTAAAGCTGCCGGCGACCAGCAGCGCCAAGGGTGTGAAGCGGAAAGCAGGAAGCATGGGTGGGGACCTTAGGAGTGGACTCAAAAGAGAATCGTACTCATCCAGGCCCGGATAACTTGGACAAAGTGTGACATCGCCATATGCGCCCCCGCCCACCTCAAAGTCATATGGAGATCAAAATGTGGGAGCTGGCTTGCCTGCGATAGCGGTGTGTCAGCCTGCACATCCTTGGCTGACAGAACGCCATCGCAGGCAAGCCAGCTCCCACAAAAGCCCGCTCCCACATTTGATCCCAATCGTTTCCGATGACTGGGCGGCATCCAGATAAAAGAGGCTGGCTTAATTTTTATTTCGATCATAATATTCAACAAAATATTACCGACGTAATTTTATGTAATACCCCCGGAGCCCGCCATGCACCCTTCTCCCCTGCGCCTACTCACCCCCCTGGCCCTGTTGATCATCCTCAGCGGCTGCAACAGCCAGGCCGACACCGCCGCCCAAGCGCCCCAACCACGCCCGGTGCTCGCGGCCAAAGTCGAAGCCGCCAGCACCCAACAAAACGCCTACACCGGCGTGGTCGCAGCGCGTACGGAAAGTGACCTGGGCTTCCGTGTCAGCGGCAAAGTCATCGAACGCAAGGTCGACCCCGGCCAGCACGTCTCCCGTGGCGACACCTTGCTGGTGCTGGACATCGGCGACTTCGAACTGGCCCTGCGCTCGGCGAAAAACCGCGTCAACGCCGCCCAGGCGCAACTGCGCCAACGCCGTGACGACGAAAACCGCTACCAGCGCCTGGCCAGCACCGGCGCGGTGTCGCGGCAGATCTTCGACCAGTCGGCGACCAACCTGCGCGTCGCCGAGGCCGAACTGGCCGCCGCGCAATCCGACGCCAGCCAGATCGAAAACCGCCGCACCTATTCCGTCCTCAAGGCCGACGGCGACGGCATCATCACCGACGTGCGCGTGGAACGCGGCCAAGTGGTCGCCGAAGGCCAAGTCGTCGCGCGCCTGGCCCATGACGGCGCCCGCGAAGCCATCGTCAACCTGCCGGAAAACCAGCGTGACCAAGCCTCCCAGCGTGCCCTGGCCTTCCCCTTCGGTTCGCCGGATCAGGCGGTGACCGCGACCCTGCGCGAACTGTCCGCCAGCGCCGACCCCACCACCCGCACCTACCGTGCCCGCTACGTGTTGCACGGCGCCGTCGAGCGCTTCGCCCTCGGTTCCACCATCACCGTGCGCCTGCAAGGCAACGGCCAGGCCCAACACACCCGAGTCCCCATCGGCGCCTTGCAGGATGCAGGGCAAGGCACCGGCGTGTGGCTGATTGGCGCGGACGACCGCGTCAGCTTCGTCCCGGTAAATGTCGTCAGCCTCGGCCAGGAAGACGCCCTGCTCGACAGCGGCGTGGCCCCCGGCCAACTCATCGTCGCCCTTGGCGCCCACCTGCTGCACAGCGGTGACGCGGTACGCCTGCTGCCCGCCCAGGCACTGGCCCTCAACCGCAAGCAGGACCACTGAACATGCGCGGCATCAACCTCTCAGAACTGGCGGTCAAACACCGCGCGGTCACGCTGTTCCTGATCCTGGCGATTCTCGCTGCCGGGATCTTTTCCTTCGGCAAACTGGGCCGCGCCGAAGACCCGTCGTTTACCGTCAAGGTCATGACCATCACCGCCGCCTGGCCCGGCGCCACCGCCCAGGAAATGCAGGAACAGGTGGCCGACCGCCTGGAAAAACGCCTGCAGGAACTGGACTACTACGACCGCGTCGAGACCATCGCCCAGCCGGGCTTCGTGTCGATGCGCATGACCTTCAAGGAATCCACACGCCCCGGCGAGATCCAGGACTTGTTCTACCAGACCCGCAAAAAGCTCAGCGATGAAGCCGCGAAGCTGCCCAAAGGCGTGATCGGCCCCTTCTTCAATGATGAATATTCCGACGTGTACTTCGCCTTGTACGCACTGGAAGCCGAGCATATGCCCCACCGGCAACAGGTGCAGATGGCCGAAGAACTGCGCCAGGGCTTGCTCAATCTACCGGGGGTGAAGAAGGTCAATATCCTCGGCGAGCAGGCACAACGGGTGTTTGTCGAGTTTTCCTACGAGCGCCTGGCGACGCTGGGCATCAAGCCGGATCAGATCTTTGCCGCACTGGCCGCGCAAAACGCCGTGGCGCCGTCGGGATTCGTCGAGACGGCCGGCGCCCGCGCCTATATCCGTATCGACGGCGCTTTCGACAGCCTGGCGCTGATCGAAAACGTGCCGCTGGAAGTCAACGGCCGTGTCCTGCGCATCGCCGATGTGGCCACCGTCAGCCGTGGTTACGAAGACCCGCCCAGCTACCGCATCCGCCACCAGGGCGACCCGGCGCTGATGCTCGGCGTGATCATGGAAAAACACTGGAACGGCCTGGAACTGGACAAAAGCCTCAAGGCCGAGGAAGCCAGAATCCACGCCGACCTGCCCTTGGGCGTGAACTTTGCCAAGGTCTCCGACCAGGCGAAAAACATCCGCCTGGCGGTCAACGAGTTCATGCTGAAATTCTTCGTCGCCCTCGCCGTCGTCATGCTGATCAGCCTGCTGGCCCTGGGCTTTCGCGTCGGGTTGGTGGTGGCCGCCGCCGTGCCGCTGACCCTGTCGATCGTGTTTGTGATCATGCTGCTCACCGGCCGCGAGTTCGACCGCATCACCTTGGGCGCGCTGATCATTTCCCTGGGTTTGCTGGTGGACGACGCGATCATCGCCATCGAGATGATGGTGGTGAAACTGGAAGAAGGCTTCGACCGCATTCACGCCGCCACCTTCGCCTGGAGCTCCACGGCAGCGCCGATGTTGACCGGTACCCTGGTGACCATCATCGGTTTTCTGCCGGTGGGTTTTGCGCGTTCAGGTGCGGGGGAATATGCCGGCAATATCTTCTGGATCGTCGGTTTTGCGTTGATTTCATCCTGGCTGGTGGCGGTGGTCTTCACCCCGTATCTGGGCGTGAAACTGCTGCCGCAGGTCAAACCGGTGCCCGGCGGGCATGAAGCGATTTACGCCGGACGTTATTACCAGAAGCTGCGTGATTTGGTCGAAATCTGTGTACGTCGGCGCTGGCTGGTGACCGGCCTGGTAGTCACAGCGTTTGTGCTGTGCGGTTTGGGCATGGGCGCGGTGAACAAGCAGTTCTTCCCCAATTCCGACCGTTCCGAGCTGATTCTTGAGGTGTACATGCCGCCCGGCAGTGCGTTCAAAAGCACCGAAATGGTCGCCGCGCAGCTGGAAAAAGCCCTGCTGCAAGAACCGCAAACCACCCTGGTGGACACCTACGTGGGCGGCGGCGCGCCGAGGTTCTTTCTGTCGCTGAACCCGGAATTGCCTGACCCGGCATTCGCCAAGTTGATCGTGCAAACGGCGGATTCCCACGCCCGTGACGCCTTAAAGCTACGCATGCGCGAGCGCATTGCCGCAGGCGAATTCCCTGCCGCCCGCGTGCGGGTGACGCAATTGCTGTTCGGCCCGCCCGTGCCGTTCCCGGTGGTGTTCCGCGTTTCCGGCCCCAACGTCGATGTACTGCGCGGCGTGGCCGAAGACGTGCGCAAGGTCGTCGCCGCAAACAAGCTCACCAAGGACGCCTTCCTCGATTGGGGCGAGCGCACCAGTGGCTACCGCCTGGCGCTGGATCAAGACCGCCTGCGCCTGTTGGGCTTCACGCCCAACGAGGTCAAATCCCAGCTCAACGCCCTGCTCAGCGGCAACCCCATCACTGAAGTGCGCGAAGGCAACCGCACCGTGTCAGTGGTCGCCCGTGCCCAGGGCAGCCAGCGCGAAAACCTCGGCAACCTCAACAACATGACCCTGACCAACAGCACCGGCACGGCGGTGCCACTGGCCCAGGTCGGCCACTTCCAGGCGGTCATGGAGGAGCCGATCCTCAAGCGCCGCAACCGCGCAGCCACCGTGGAAGTGCGCGCCGACATCATCGACGGCGTACAACCGCCCGACGTGGAAATGGCCGTGTACAAAGACCTGCAACCCTTGCTAGCGACGCTGCCCGCCGGCTATCGGATCGACATCGGCGGCCCGGTTGAAGAAAGCGCCAAGGCCAACGTGGCACTGGCGGCGCTGTTCCCGATCATGATCCTGCTGACCCTCACGGTGATCATGTTCCAGGTGCGCTCGTTCGGCGTGATGTTCATGGTCTTCGCCACCGCGCCGCTAGGCTTGATTGGTGCGGTGCCGACCTTGCTGCTGTTCAACCAGCCGTTCGGCTTCAACGCGATCCTGGGGCTGATCGGCATTGGCGGGATCTTGATGCGCAACACGCTGATCTTCACCGACCAGATCCGCCAGAACCAGGAACACGGCATGGCCATCCGCGAGGCCATTGTGGAAGCCACCGTGAGGCGTGCGCGGCCAGTCATCCTCACCGCGCTGGCGGCGGCGCTGGCCTTTATCCCGCTGACGTTGTCGGTGTTCTGGTCGTCCCTGGCCTACGTGCTGATTGGCGGAGTGCTGGTGGGCACGTTGTTGACGCTGCTGTTTCTGCCGGCGCTGTGCAGCCTGGTGCTGGGGCGAGAGAAGACACGAGTTGTCGAAACGTCCCACGTAAGCGCCGGATAAGCTCTACTCCCTGCCCCTGAAAACCTCTGCAAAGTCCCTCGCCTGATTTCACAGTGCGAGGGATTGCAGATGGATTTAGTTCTAAGTGTCCTAGTTGTCGGGGCTGTCGCTTGACTCCGGTAATCGCCAGCTTTGTCCTGGCCCCCATGGATGGCAAAAATCCGGATATCGAAAGTGTCCTACGTGACTTCCGTAATTGCCTGAACACCTTTGACGAATGGGCTGAGAGCTTCTGGAGTGGCTCGGTGCTGGAAGTCGAGCAGGTATTCAAGGTTGGCGAAGAGGTCGCTCTCGTCGCCCCGGCGTCTTCCAAAAAACCCAAGCGTACCGTTGCCGTGTGCAAGGCCCAAGGCTCGCTGACCCTGGTGCACATGTTCGAAAGCACGCGGTTCGTGCCCATCGGCAACACGCCGGTGACACTGCAACCGATTGCCCCGGACGGCGGCCTGGTAGGTGCGCCGATCCCACACACCATCGGTCCCAGCGGCATTCTTGAAGTTACAGACTGCACCCGCAACCAGCGCTACCAAATCATCTTTTATCCCAACGTTTCCAAGGATCACGTCAAGGCGCTGTATGCGTCTTATCAATCAATGATTAGCGAGCTGGAAAGCCAGCTGCGCAATGAGTGGACAGAGACCTTTCAAGCCCAATGGGCCGACTTTGCCAACGCCACGCCCAGGGGGCGCAGTGCAAAGCAGGGTATCGCGTTTTCGGATGGGCTTTGCAACGTGCTCTACAACCTTTGGGACAACATCTTACAGCTGTATGACCTGCTGACTGACCTCAAGGCCAACAGCGAGAAGTTGTTGCGATTCGTCACCCAAGGCGAATTGGATGAGCTGCTGAAACTGGGCAAGGATGCGGTCGCCAAAGGTTTCTTGATGCTCAGTGATGAACCACTGCTGTTCATCTATTTATCAGCGATGGTCGGCTGGATTCGCATGCTGCCGCCGCCGCAGATGTACGAATTGCTGGGCGAAATCACCGGCGAGGTGCTTATCAATCTGTTCCTGGTGTGGGCCACGCGCGGCATGGGGGTGAAGGTGCGTCTGGGGGCCCAGGTATTAGGCCATATGAAATCCGGGCAGGCGCGTAAGTGGTTGCAGAGGTTGGCTGATCAAGTGGTGGGGCCGAAGCTCGACGCGCATGTCGAGGCGTCGAAGCCCTTGCTGCTGGGTGGTCCGGCAACGGCGATCAAGACGATCCCGGATGTGCCGTTGAAGGCTGGGGATCAGTTGGTTGCGAACCCGGTGCCGATGGTGCGGGGCAAGGGTCGGCAGCAGACCGTGTTGGTTCGCCAGGAAGCTGTCGATGATGTGCCTGCTTCCGGCAGGAATGCCAACGGTGATGCGGCGGCTTCTGCGGACAAGACCGCCACCAACGGCTGTCCGGTGTCGATGGTCACCGGGGAAGAATTGCTCACCCTGACTGACGGCGTGCTCGACGGGATTTTGCCGTTTGAGTGGACGCGGTTGTATCGCACCAGTGCGGTGGACGTGGAGTGCGGGTTGGGGTTTGGCTGGAGCCATTCGCTGGCCCACAGGCTTTGTGTTTCGGGCGATTCGGTGGTGTGGACGGATCATGAAAATCGGGCTACCACCCTGCCCTTGCCGACGGTTGCCCGGCCGGCGATCACCAATAGCCTGGCCGAAGTGGCGATCTATCTCGGGACTTTGCCTGACGAGTTGGTACTGGCGCAGGCGTCGCGTTTCTACCACTTTCGAGAGGGTTTGCTGACAGCCATCAGCGATGCGTATGACAACCGGCTGCGGATTTCCCGGGATCTTTTGGGGCGCATTGAACGGTTGGACAACGGTGTCGGGCGTTCGCTGTTTTTGCGGTATTCGGCCAGCCGTATTGTGGCGGTGGATTACCAGATTCAGCGGGCCGAGGGTTCTGATCCCTACGTCTGGATGACCGAGTACGGCGTTATTTCCTACGCCTATGACGACCTTGGCCGGTTGGTTTCGGCGACCAATGCCGTAGGCGAAAGCGAGGTTTATCGCTACGACGATCAGCATGTGATTCTTGAGCGTGGGTTGGCCGGTGGGGCGAGTTTCTTTTGGGAGTGGGAACGGTCTGGCAAGGCTGCGCGGTGTGTCCGGCATTGGGCGAGCTTTGCGCAGATGGACACGCGCTATGCCTGGGGGGACGACGGGCGCGTCACGGTGTTTAACGCCGATGGCAGCCAGGAAGTCTACGTCCACGATCAGCGGGCGCGGCTGGTGCAGCGGGTTGATCCAGATGGCTCGACGCACTTCAAATCCTACGACGACAAGGGCCGGCTGACGGTCGAGCAAGACCCGTTGGGCGCGGTGACGGCGTATCAGTACGACGACGCCGGACGTTTGGTAGCGCTGTTTCCAGGGGATGATGAGCCGACCTCCTACGAACATGACAACGGCTTCGTACGGGTTGTGCGGCGTGGTGAGGCGGTCTGGAAGTACGAGCGCAATGATCAGGGCGATGTCACGCGTAGGACGGATCCAGACGGCAATGTCACGGACTACAGCTACAACAAATATGGGCAACTGACGGGGGTTTGGTATCCCGATCACAGTTGCCATCGGCTGGTGTGGAATGAACGTGGGCAGCTGGTTGAGGAACAGTTGCCCAATGGCGGCGTTAAGCGTTATCGCTATGACGATGTTGGCCGGCAGGTTGCGAGAGAGGATGAATACGGTGCGCTGACCCAGTACCAGTGGGACAACCTGGGTCGGTTGATTCGTGTGGTTTTGCCAGACGATTCGACGCGGGAATACAGCTACAACCCGTACGGAAAAATCACCTTCGAGCGGGATGAGTTGGGTCACGTTACCCGCTACGAATACGCCGATGGCCTACACCTCATCAGTCGGCGGATTAACGCTGACGGCACCCAGGTCAAATACCGCTACGACAACGTCCGGCTACTGCTTACCGAGATCGAAAACGAAGTCGGCGAAACCTATGCATTGCAGTACCACCCCAACGGCCTGATCCAGCAGGAAACCGGCTTCGACGGCCAGCGCACGTCCTACCTCTACGACCTCAACGGCAATCTGCAGGAAAAGACCGAATACGGTGATGACAGCAGTCAGCTCGTTACCCGTTACGAGCGCGACTTCGCCGGCCGCCTCGTACGAAAAACCCTGCCCGACGGCGGAGTTGTGGATTACACCTACGACCGCCAAGGCAACCTCCTTGGCGTCGAAGACGGCCACTGGTCATTGGCCTACGAATACGACCGACAAAACCGCCTCACCGCCGAACACCAAGGCTGGGGCACCCTGCGCTACGGCTACGACGCCTGCGGCCAGCTGCAACACCTGCGCCTGCCCGACAACAACCGCGTTACGTTCAACCACGGCAAAGGCGGCCACCTCACCACCGTCGAACTCAACGGCGAAACCCTCACCTCGCACCTGTTCAAAGCCGGCCAGGAACACCAGCGTCAACAAGGCCAACTGCTCAGCCACTATCACCACGACGACCAACAACGGCTGCACGCCCACACCGTTACCCGACAGCAAAACCACCTCTACCGTCGCCAATACGACTACGACAAAACCGGCAACCTGAGCCGCATCCTCGACACCCGCAAAGGCGAACACCACTACAGCTACGACCCGCTAAACCGCCTAGTTCGCTCCAACCAAGAGCACTTCGCCCACGACCCAGCGGGCAACCTGCTCATGCAAAACCGCCCCGGCCCCGACATCGTCGCGGGCAATCGGTTGATGATCCAGGGGGATCGGCACTACGACTATGACGCCTTCGGCAACCTGATCCGTGAGCGACGCGGCAAAGGTCACCAACTCGTCACCGAATACCGCTACGACTGTCAGCACCGCTTGATCGGCGTCACCCAACCGAACGGGCAAACCGCCGCCTACCGCTACGACCCGTTTGGCCGACGCATCAGCAAAACCGTTGACGGCCTGACGACCGAGTTCTTCTGGCAAGGCGACAAACTGATCGCCGAACACCATGCGGATCGCCATCGCAGCTACCTCTACGAACCCAACAGCTTCCGCCCAATGGCCCTGCTGGAAGGCTTCGGCCCCAAAGCCACCCAGCCCTACCACTACCAACTGGACCACCTCGGCACACCCCAGGAACTGACAACCCCCGACGGCAAAATCGCCTGGTCCGCCTACTACCGCGCCTACGGCGAAATCACCCGCCTGGACGTGGGAACAATCGACAATCCGCTGCGCTTCCAAGGCCAGTACTTCGACGAGGAAAGCGGGCTGCACTACAACCGGCATCGCTACTACAATCCCGATATTGGTCGCTACCTGACGCCGGACCCGGTGAAGTTGGCGGGGGGGATCAATGGGTATCGGTATGTGCCTAATCCTACGGGGTGGGTGGATCCGCTGGGGTTAAGCACCTGCCCTGGTTCCGACGGATGCAAGCCAAAAGCAGGGCTCGAAGCCCCAAATGAAAGGGCAAGGGTTGATGAGCGACAACCCGCGATACCTCAACCCGCGCGGGAAGAACGACGAGCGCGAATAGAGGATTTAACCGAAGCAAACGCCAAAAGACGGGTACTGGAATTAGAGGAAAAATACGACATGCACACTGTCGCAAAGCACGGCAAGGAGATACCAAGTACAGCAATGCAAAAACGTTCAATAGATGGCACTAACCCAGCTAACGGAAAAAAGGGAAAAGTAAACTCCAGCTCACAATTCAAAAGCTGGAAAATTCAACTGCACGCGCTCAACAAAGCCATCCACAAAATGCAGGGCGGCAATCCGTCATACACGGGGCATGATCCATCCGGCAACCCGGTAATCAAGATGGAAATGCCCGGTGCTGGCCACGGATACAAACCTAACAAGAAAGACAAAGAAAACCCAAAGTACATAGAGAACATGGATCACGTCGAAGTCAGGTTTGATAAAAACAACAAAACCCGCCCATTTACTGCATTCCCATATTGAGCACCTACAATGCTGAAATCACCATTTATAGATGCCCCATTCACGCCAAAAATCTCCTACATTTTGGCAGCACTATCAATATATGACCTTGAAGAAACTAAAGGAGAAGCACTGTGGAAGTTTGACCCAAACAGCCCTACTGACAGAGAAATAATAGTAAAAGAATTCATCTTGAAAGAGCTTATGTACCTTTCTTACAGACATCGCTTTGCATTAATTTCAATGCTAAAAAAGGCATTAAACGTACCAGACTTTGACTTCGCGAAAGAATTCGAAAGTGATCATGACGAATACATAACAATGGCCTGGGACGAAACCGAAATAACCGACCCTCGAGGTTTCTTCACCGACATCTACCGACTCGCCAATGAGGTCTGGAAAGACGACCTCCAAAAAGCCAGCCTCGAAGACCAGTCAACGTGGTAACCACACCCCCTACACCGACCTCAACCAACTAACCTGCACCGAACTCACCCGATTCCGCCCACTGCTCTTCGCCTCATACAACGCCAAATCCGCATCATTCAACCAACTGGTGGAATCCACATGCCCCAGTTGGTAAGGCGCCAACCCAATACTCAAGCTCGCGCGCAACGTCGGGTCCTGCGCATAGGCCAGCGCATTGAAACGATCCCGCAACGCGTCCATCACTTCCGTGGCACGGTTGAGGGGCATATCCGGCAAAATCACGCAGAACTCATCCCCGCCGTAGCGTCCGGCCAGGTCGGTGGCGCGTAGGTTCTGGCGTAGGACTTTGCTCAGCCGGCGTAGGACAATGTCGCCGGTGACGTGGCCGTAGGTGTCGTTGATGGTCTTGAAGTGGTCGATGTCGATTAGCGCGATAGCAGCACCGGTCTGGCCACGGCGGCAGCGTTGGAATTCAAGTTCCAGTTGGTCTTTCCACGCGCCATGGTTGAGCAGGCCGGACAGGCTGTCGGTGCGGCTCAGGGCCAGCAGTTCGCGTTTATGCGCGGCCAGGGTGACGGCCTGGCGGTAGCAGATCCAGCCGAGAGCCAAGGGGTACAACATCAGGATCGGCAAGCAGGCATAGAGTTGCGCCTGGGTCGTGACGCCGATGAAGGCCGGGGCAAACACCAGCAGCGCGGTGCCGATGCCCAGGCCTTGGGCGAGCCAACCGGCGAGCATGAAGCGCAGCCCGCCGATGGCGACGTTGTTCATGGTCATCATCGACAGGGTGGTCACGGCGGGCAGCGGGTTGAAGTGCATGGCGCCAACCCAGAAGCCGCCGCAAAAGGAGTCGATCAGCAAATTACGCCGCTCGCTGCGCAGTGCATGTTCCGAACGCCGCGAGATCAGGTATGCCACATGCGGCCAAATGAAGGCGTTGGTCAGCATCAGCGCCCACACCCAGGGGTGCGGGTTCAGCGGGTACATCGCAAATGCCACGCACACAAAGCCGAGTGTCAGCCCCAGGGTGCGGGATTTGTACATGCGCGAAGCAAGCGGAAGTCCCTTTCCTCCGACGGCTGCCATGGTGGGGTGCGATCCTGAGGGCGTGCTCGGAGTCTATCAGGGCAACGGCAAATCGCCACTACCGCTCATAAGCTCAGCGCCCTCAGTGGGAAAAGCCCCGCGCGAGCATCAAGGCAACCCCCAGCAGCAACACCGCCGTGACCCGTTGCAGCAGCACGCGCCGTGCGGGGTTTTCCAGGACATGCTTGATGCGCTGGCCGAAATAGCAGTACAGGCAGCCACTGGCAAACTGTAACACCAGGAAAGTCAGGCCCAGGATGGCGATGTCCGACGCCGAGTTGTGCTCCCCTCCCCCGGCAAACTGTGGGAACACGGCGCTGAACATGATGATCGCCTTGGGGTTGGAAAACCCCGTCAGCAAGCCCTTGCTGAACAGGCTGCGCGCGCCTTCAACGGCGCCGGCCTTGTCGAGTGGCACGCCGCTGCTGGTCCACTGCTTGTACGCCAGGTAAAGGATGTAGGCCACGCCCACCAGTTGGATACCCTGGGTAATCGCGACATTGCCCTTGATCAACTCCGAAAAGCCCACGGCAAAGATCAGGATGGAAATCAGGTACGACACGCTGGCGCCGATCTGTGCGGGGATCGATCGGCGCAGGCCGTCCTTCAGGCCCAGGCTCAACAACAGCATGGTCATGGGGCCGGGGCTGAAGGTCAGGGTCGCGCAAAACAGTAGGAAGTAGAGAAACGAAGAGAGCGTCAATGCGCTGGTCATGGCCGTGGACCTTGAAGGAGAAGGCTCGCAGTCTAGGCAAGTGGCCTTGCGCAAGGCAGGTAAAGTACGGCCTAATCCGCCCGAACTTCACCGGTAAAATCACCGGCAAAGATAAGGAAGCCCCATGTTCGTCTCCGCCATCGCCTTTGTGCCAGGCACACCCAAGGTGCAACAGATCGTCGAGGCGTTCAGCCAGGCCATCGAGACGGGCGAGTGGGCGCCGGGCAGCAAGCTGCCGTCCGTGCGCGAACTGGGCCAGACCCTCGGTGTAAGCAAGTTCACCCTCAATGAAGCCCTCGACCGCTTGCGCGGGCGCAACCTGCTGACGTCCAGCCAGGGCCGTGGCTATTTCGTCGCCGTAGACAGCGCCCGCCCGGCGTCATCGGCCTGGGTCGAACTGCTGCCCCAGGACCTGCTCAGCGTACTGCGCCGGCCCCTGGCCACCGTCTACGGCGACCTGCGCCCCGGCGGCGGCCATTTGCCGGAAGACTGGCTGGACAGCGACGCCATCCGCCAAACCCTGCGCAGCGTGGTGCGCGCGCCGTCGTTGCGCATCGCCGGGCTGGGCACGCCGGCCGGGCTGTTGCCGCTGCGCCAGGCCTTGCAGCAAAAGTTGCACGGCGAAGGCTTGTCGGTGCCGGTGGAGCAAATCATCACCACCCCCAACACTGTGCAAGGCCTGGACATGCTGATGCGCCTGCTCGCGCGCCCTGGCGACACCGTGCTGCTCGACGCGCCGTGCTACTTCAACTTCCACGCCAACCTTGCCCTGCACGGCGTCAAGGTGCTGACCATCGAGCGGCGCCCCGACGGTTTCGACTTTGTCGCCCTCGAACAGCTGCTGGCCGAACATCGCCCCAGCCTCTACCTCACCACCAGCGTGCTGCATAACCCCACCGGGCATTCGTTCAGCCCCGGCCAGGCGTTCCGGCTGTTGCAACTGACGCGCCAGTACCAGTGCCACATCATCGAGGATGACCTCTACGGCGACCTGCACCCCAACCCGCCGCCGCGCCTGGCCGCCCTCGCCGGCCTGGACCAGGTCACCTACCTGTCGGGCTTCTCCAAGATCCTCAGCGCCAACACCCGCGTCAGCTACGTGGTGGCTGCGCCGCAACTGGCCGCCAACCTGACCAACATGAAGCTGATGAGCGGCGGCATCACCTCCGAGCTGTTTGAACAGGTTGTGTACCGCATGCTCAGCGAAGGCAGTTACGCCAAGCATCGCAAGCGCATGCAGCAGCGCTTGATGGAAGCCGGCGGGCGCGTCGAGCAATGGCTCAAGCGCTGCGGTTGCGTATTGCCGATGGGTTATGAAGGCGGGATGTTTATCTGGGCGCACCTGCCGCCGGGGGTGAACGGCGAGCTATTGGCCCAGGACGCCTTGAAGCAAGGCATGGTGCTGGCGCCGGGCACGTTGTTCGGCTACGACCCGGCCCTGCCGGAGGCCATGCGCTTCAATGTGGCACACAGTGATGCGCCACAAGTACATCAGGTATTCGAGGCGCTCCTGCGCAAACACCGCACTAGCGGCGATGGGCCAGCGACCGCACGCAGCGATCCCCCAGGCTCTGCACGCCCTGCACCAGCAGCACCAGCACAACCACCGTCACCACCATGATTTCGTTGTTGAAGCGCTGGTAGCCGTAGCGAATCGCCAGGTCGCCCAGCCCGCCGCCACCAATCACCCCGGCCATCGACGAAAAGCCGATCAGCATCACCAGGGTCAACGTCACCCCGGCCACCAGCGCCGGCAGGGCTTCGGGCAGCAGCACCTTGAGGATCACATGGCGGATATCGCCGCCCATGGCCACGATGGCTTCGATGCGGCCCTTGTCCACTTCGTCCAGCGCGGTTTCGACGATGCGCGCAAAAAACGGGAATGCGCCAATGGTGATCGGCACCACGGCGGCGGTGCTGCCCAAGGTGGTGCCGACGATCAGGCGCGTCAGCGGAATCAACGCGATCAGCATCACCACAAACGGCAACGAGCGCCCCAGGTTGATCACCGCGCCCAGCCCCCGGTTCAGGCGTGGCAATGGCAACAGCCCGCCGCGTCGGCTGATAAACAGCAACACGCCCAGCGGCAAGCCGATCAATAAGGTAAACAAGCCGGCCAGCAGCACCATGTACAGGGTTTCGCCGGTGGCGTTGAGCAGCAGTTGCAGGATGTCATTCCAATCGGTCTTCATACCGCCCTCACCACTTGTAGGCTGGGGGCCAGCGAACGACCGAGGCGCGAGGCCGGATCGGCTTGCAATTGCACCAGCGTGCCGCTTTCCACCACGCGGCCATCGGCCAGGGACACCGCGCTGTCGCAAATCGCCTTGACCACCTCCAGTTCGTGGGTGATCAACACAATGGTCACCCCCAGTTTGCGATTGATGTCGCGCAACAGCTCCAGGATCGACGCCGTGGTTTCCGGGTCCAGCGCACTGGTGGCTTCATCCGACAGCAAATACGCCGGCCGCGCCGCCAACGCACGGGCGATGCCTACGCGTTGTTTCTGCCCGCCCGACAGCTGCGATGGAAACGCCTGCGCCTTGTCACTCAAACCCACCAACGCCAACAACTCGGCGACCCGCGCCGCGCGCTCGGCCTTGGGCACATTGCCGATCTCCAGCGGCACCGCGACGTTATCCGCCACGTTGCGCGAATGCAGCAGGTTGAAGCCCTGGAAGATCATGCCAATGCGCTGGCGTTGCTCGCGCAGGGCCTTGCCGGTGAGTTGCGTGAGGTCCCGGCCGTCCAGCAGGATGCGCCCGCTGGTCGGCCGCTCCAGCAGGTTGAGGCAGCGCAGCAAGGTGCTTTTGCCCGCGCCGCTGCGCCCGACGATGCCAAAGATCGAGCCTTCGGCGATGTGCAGCGAGACGTTATCCAACGCCGGCGGCTGGCCGTCGGCGTAGGTTTTGCTGACGCCCTCGACAGCGATCATTCGACCGCCACCGGGATTACGGAGCCCGCGTATTTCTCGGTGATGAACTTGGCCACTTGGGGCGAGCGCAGGTCCTTGGCCAATTGCTCGATGCGCGGGTCTTGCGCCAGTTTCGGCGTGGTCACCAGGATATTCGCGTAAGGGTTGCCCTTCGCCGCTTCCAGGCCCAGCGCATCCTTGGCCGGTTCCAGGCCGGCTTCCAGGGCGAAGTTGCCGTTGATCACCGCCAGGTCCACATCATCCAGCGCGCGGGGGATCTGCGGCGATTCGATTTCGAGGATCTTCAAGTGCTTGGGGTTTTCGGCGATGTCCTTGGGCGTGGCCTGGTCCTTGGCCGCATCGTTGAACCCCGGCTTGAGCTTGATCAAGCCATTGGCTTGCAGCAGGTACAGGGCGCGGCTCAGGTTGGTGACGTTGTTCGGCACGGCGACGGTGCCTTTGTCCGGCACCTGGTCGAAGCTTTTGTGGCGGCGCGAGTAAATGCCCAGCGGCTCGATGTGTACGGTGGCGGCCACGGTGAATTTCTGCCCCAGCGCTTGCTCCTGGGAATTGAGATACGGCAGGTGCTGGAAGTAATTGGCGTCCACATCGCCATGGGCCAGCAACTCGTTGGAGTTCACGCCGCTGGGGATCTCGATGATTTTCAGCTTCAGGCTCGGGTCGATTTTCTGTACGTATTCGAGAATCTGCGCGTGGGGAATCGGGTCGGCGGCAACGCGCAAGGCGTCGGCCGCCGACACGTTGAACGAGGCCAGCAACACTGCCAGGGTAAGGGCGGATTTCTTCAACATGGGTGAGCTCCAGATCAGGCGGACAGTGCTTGGGGAAGTGTGGCGTCGGCGTAGAAACGTTGGGCGACATCGGGGTGCGAGCGCAGGCGGCCTTTCAGGTAGTTCCAGCCGACATCGCGCAGCAGCGGGTTGCGCGGATCGCTTTCGGGGCCGTGGGCATCGCGCAGCAGTTCGGGAGCGAGTTGGTACACCGGCACCACCGCGTCCAGCTGTGCGCCGAGGAAAAACGCCAGGGACAAACGCTCGCTGCCCACCGGTGGCGAGACCACCCGGTGCACGGTGGCGCGCAGGTAACCGTTGCTGGCCAGCTCGAGCAATTCGCCGATATTCACCACCAGCGTGTCGGGGCGCGGCGACGCATCGATCCAGCGGCCCTCCTCCACTTCCACCTGCAAGCCGGCTTGCTGGTCTTGCAGCAGGAAGCTCAAGAAACCGGAATCCTTGTGCGCGCCGACCCCTTGGCGGCTTTGCTGCGCATTGCGGCCGGGGTAGCGGATCAGCTTGATATGTTCGTTGGGTCTTTCACCGTAGAGCGCATCGAAGGCGTTTTCCGGCAGGGACAAGGCCTGGGCAAACGCGCGCAACAGGCGCAGGGCCATTTGCGTCATTGCCTGCTGCCAGGCAAGCACCAGCGGCTTGAGGTCGGGCAACGCCTGTGGCCACAGGTTGGGGCCTTGCAGGCGGGCCCAGGCGGCTGGGTATTGAGCCGCGTTTAATGGCTCGCGCTCGGCGCCGACGTCGAACTGTTCGCGCAGGTCGGGCTGCCCGCGAGTGATCTCCGAAGCGGCGCGGTTGTAGCCGCGAAAATGCGGGGAGTTGATCATGCCGACGGCGAGCTTGTCGGCTTCAGGCAGGGCAAAAAATGCCCGCGCCTGCTGCTGCACCTGGGCGAGCAGCGCCGGGTCGATGCCATGGCCAGTGAGGTAGAAAAAACCGATATGCCGCGCGGCAAAACGCAGCTCGTCGAGAAACTGCTGGCGTGGTTGCGGGCCGGCGTCGAGTTGCGACAAGTCGAGCAGCGGCAAGGTGGTGATTGACTGAAGCTGCGACATCGGCGGCTCACTCCATGAACGTCTTGGGTTGGAGCAACCAATCTAAATGATCTTAAAAAATCGTAATAAATACCTTTTTGGCATTAGCTTAGGCCGTCCTGCGCCCCTCGATCACCTGTGAAGGCTGGCTTGTGCGGGAGCTGTTCACCTGCCCCAACCTGCAAACCCAATACCCTGTGGGAGCTGTCGAGCTTTAGCGAGGCTGCGAAAGCAGTGGGTCTGTTGGCTGGGATGTTGCCAGTGCCGCCGCCATCGCAGGCAAGCCAGCTCCCACACAAAAAGCCCCCCCGGTTTGCAGCCTTCAGCCCGGCAGCGGAATCACCCGCAACGGTCTTACCGATTTGTAGGAAAAGCTCGAATAAATCTCTTTGACACACGGCAGCGTCTGCAACACCTCCCGCGCAAATTCGCCAAAAGACTCCAGGTCCTTGGCCACCACTTCCAGCAAAAAATCATAACGCCCCGACACGTTATGGCACGCCACAATCTCCGGGATCTCCAGCAAACGCTGCTCAAACGCGCGGGCGATTTCCTGGGTGTGGCTTTCCATCATGATGTTCACAAACGCGGTCACCCCATACCCCAGCGCCTTGGGCGACAGGATCGCCTGGTAGCCACTGATCACCCCGCTCTCCTCCAGGTTGCGCACCCGGCGCCAGCACGGCGAGGTGGTCAGGGAGACGCGATCGGCCAGCTCGGCCACCGTCAGGCGGGCGTTGCCTTGCAGCGCGTTTAAAAGGGCTTTGTCGGTACGGTCCAGGCTTACGGGCATAACGTGCCTCTAATCATTATTTTTATGGGTTTTTCGTCCCGTGGCGCGGGAAATGTCAGCAAACTTTGCAACGTTCATCTGTGGTTATGAGCATAGCATTGTAGGAAATAAGGAGCGTCCGACATGAACAATAAACACAATGCATTCGGCTTTTCCACCCGCGCCATCCATCACGGCTATGACCCTCAGGACCACCATGGCGCCCTCGTGCCGCCCATTTACCTATCCGCCACGTTCGCCTTTCCCACCGCCGAATACGGCGCCGCCTGCTTTGCCGGCGAGGAAAACGGGCACTTCTACACACGCATTTCCAACCCGACCCTGGCCCTGCTGGAGTCGCGCATGGCCACCCTGGAAAACGGCGAAGCCGCCGTGGCGTTCAGCTCCGGCATGGGTGCGATTGCCGCGACGTTCTGGACCTTGCTGCGCCCCGGCGATGAAGTGATCGTCAGCCAGACCCTGTACGGCTGCACCTTCGCCCTGCTGCACCATGGCATCGGCGAGTTCGGTATCAAGGTGCGCCACGTTGACCTGACCGACCTGGACGCGTTGCGCGCCGCCCTCAGCCCCGCCACCCGCATGATCTACTGCGAAACACCCGCCAACCCCAACCTGCAACTGGTGGATATCGCCGCCGTGGCCGCCCTGGCCCATGCCCAGCCGAATATCACCGTGGTGGTCGATAACACCTACTGCACGCCGTACCTGCAACGCCCGCTGGAACTGGGCGCCGATGTGGTGGTGCATTCGGCCACCAAGTACCTCAGCGGGCACGGCGATATCACCGCTGGCATTGCCGTGAGCAGCCACGCCCTGGCGCAACGCATCCGCCTGCAAGGGCTCAAGGACCTGACCGGCGCGGTGATGTCGCCGCAGGATGCGTCCCTGCTGATGCGCGGCCTCAAGACCCTGGCCCTGCGCATGGACCGCCATTGCGCCAACGCCCAGGCCGTGGCCGAAGCCTTGCAGGCCCACCCGGCCGTGCAGTGGGTGACCTACCCTGGGCTGCGATCCTTCCCACAATACGAATTGGCGCAGCGCCAGATGAAAATGCCCGGTGGCATGATCGCCTTCGAACTCAAGGGCGGCATCGACACCGGGCGCCGCTTCATGAATGCGCTGCAACTGTTCACCCGCGCCGTCAGCCTCGGGGATGCCGAGTCGCTGGCCCAACACCCGGCCAGCATGACCCATTCCACCTACACCCCGGAGCAGCGCGCGCACCACGGCATCAGCGAAGGCCTGGTGCGGTTGTCGGTCGGCCTGGAGGATGTCGCCGACCTGTTGGCGGACGTGCATCAGGCGCTGGCCAAAAGCACGCGCACAGCACCGCGTCACGCCGAAAAGATCGAGCACGCGTTGAAATAAACCGCAGGTCGGACGTTATTTGTTCCTACACGGTGGTCGGATCGCTCCGACTACCGTTATGCAGTTTTAATCTAGATTAATCCGGATTGGATCCCCTTCCCGCCGCCCCGCTGTACTAGCATACGTCTCGGCGGGAAGCGCTCTCATCGTGGGGTATTCGCACTAGTTGATTCCCGTCGCGTCATGGCTGAATACCTGCACTCGAAACTCATGGACGAAGCAGATGAACTCACACCTGTTCCCACATATAGGCAAGGTCATCGCCAGCACCGGCAGTCGCCATTTCCCACGCATGCTGCATGACCTGATCCTCACTCAACTGGCCGTGGACGCCACCCACATCACGCAACTGCGAGTCAGTTCCGAAGGCCACACCCGCCGCGCGATCAGCCCGGTCTACACCGATTCGGTGGCGGCCATGGGTGACGAACAACCCGCCGCCCAATTGCACCTCACGCGCCACAAGGATGATGTGCGCTACGTGCTCTCGGTGTACCGCTCACACCCTTCGGAAAATTTCTCGCCCCAGGAACGCAGCATGTTGCAGGACTTCTCCACCCTGTTGCTGCCCATGGTGGAAAAACACATCGCCGCGATCCAGCCGTGCCGGCTCGACACCGATTCGGTGATGGCGCAGAACCAAGGCATCGAAACCCTGCGCCGACGCATCGAAGAACGCCTGGTGCAATCGGGGCTGACCTTGTCCAGGCGCGAGCTGGAAGTGTGTGTCGGCCTGCTGGCGGGGCGCACCGCGCCGGAGTTGGCGGAGCAGTTGGCGTTGAAGGTCAACACCATTGAAAGCTACCTCAAGCGCGCGTCGATCAAGCTGGGGATCAGCGGGCGGCATTCGTTGTTGCGGTGGATGTATGCCACGGAGGATGGCTCATCTCTTTAAAACACCACTAATCCCTGTGGGAGCTGGCTTTTGTGGGAGCTGGCTTGCCTGCGATGGCGGTGGGTCAGCAACCCATAGGCTGGCTGATACACCGCCATCGCAGGCAAGCCAGCTCCCACATTTTGAGTCCTCATTGTCTGAGCGGACTCAATCCCGCGCCAACGCCTCAATCGGATCCAACCGCGCCGCATTCCGCGCCGGCACAAACCCAAACACAATCCCGATCAACGTCGAGCAGGCAAACGCCGTCACCACCGAGCCCAGGGAAAACACCATTTCCCACTCCTTCACAAACAGCGAAAACAACCCACCCAACGCATACGACAACGCGATCCCGATGATCCCGCCGATCAAGCACACCATCACCGCCTCCACCAGGAACTGCTGGCGGATATCCGATTGCCGCGCCCCCACCGCCATGCGAATGCCGATCTCGCGGGTGCGCTCCGTGACCGACACCAACATGATATTCATCACGCCGATGCCGCCCACCAGCAAGGAAATCACCGCGATCAACGACAGCAGCAACGCCAGCGAACGGCTGGTTTTCTGCACCGTCTGCATGATGCTGTCGAGGTTGTTGGTGAAGAAATCCTTGGTGCCGTGGCGTTGCAGCATCAGCTGGTTGACGTTGTCTTCCACCACCTTGCTCGGCTGGCCGTCCTTGATGCGCACGGTGATGCTGTCCAGATGGCGCTGCCCAAGCAACCGCCCCGCCGCCGTTTCATACGGCACCCACACGTTCAACGCCTTGCTTGCGGCAAACATGTTCTTGTTGTCGGCCGTCACGCCAATCACCGTGCACGGCAGGTTACCCACCAGGATCACCTGGCCCAGCGGATCAACGTTAGGCCCAAACAGGCGCTGGCGGGTGTTGTGGTCGATCACCACCACCTGCGCCTGACGCCGCGCATCACTCTCGCTGAAGGCGATGCCGGCTTCGAGTTTGAGGCCCTTGACCTTGAAGTAACGGTCGCTGACGCCATTGACCTGCGCATCCAGGTCGATATTGCCAAAGCGCAGCAACAGGTGGCGGCCCACCACCGGCGTGGCGCTGTCCACGTAATACAGCTGGTTCAACGCCTCCACATCCGAGGGCAGCAACGTCTCGATGGCCGACGCGCGGCTGTCGCCAAAACTGCTGCCGGGAAAGATATCGATGGTGTTGCTGCCAATCGCCTGGATGTCCTTGAGCACATAACGCTTGGCGCCTTCGCCGATGGCCGAGATCGACACCACCGAAGTGATGCCGATGACAATCCCGAGCATGGTCAGCAAGGTGCGCATGCGGTGGGACACCAGCGCCACCCATGCCATGTTGAATGCTTCCTTGAACAACCCCAGGCTCGCCACCAGGCGCCGTGCACCGCTGCGCTTTGGCTCAATCGGTGCGTCGCTGGGCAACTCCGAGCCGGTATTGCGCGTGTCACTGATGATTTCACCGTCGCTGACCTCGACGATACGCTGGGCATTGGCCGCCACCTTGGGGTCATGGGTGACGATAATCACCGTGTGCCCGGCGGCGTGCAGCTCGGCGAGGATCTGCATGACCTCCTTGCCACTCGCCGTGTCGAGGGCCCCGGTGGGTTCGTCGGCGAGGATCACTTCACCGCCGTTCATCAACGCGCGGGCGATACTCACCCGCTGCTGCTGCCCGCCCGAGAGCTGGCTGGGGCGATGGCTGACGTGCCCAGCCAGACCCAGGCGCGCAAGCAACTCCCGCGCGCGGCTGTGACGCTGGGTTTGGGGCGTGCCCGCGTAGATCGCCGGCATTTCCACGTTGTGCAACGCGCTCAGGTGCGTCAGCAGGTGGTAACGCTGAAAGATGAATCCGAAGTAGTCGCGGCGCAGCTCGGCCAACTGCTCGTCGCCCAACGAACGAGTCTCGATGCCGTTGATCTTGTAGCTGCCGGCCGTGGCGTAATCCAGGCCGCCAAGGATGTTCATCAGGGTGGATTTGCCCGAGCCCGACGCGCCGATGATCGCCAGCATTTCCCCGGCCTCGATCTTCAAATCGATGCCCTTGAGCGCAATGAATTCACGCTCGCCGGCCATGAAACTGCGGGTGATGCCCTTGAGTTCCAACAGTGGCTGGCTCATCCGTCAGTTCCCCGCCACGGCGGGCATTGCGTCGCCGATCACCACGGTGTCGCCTTCGACCAGGCCGTCAAGGATCTGCACCTTGACGTTGTTGTTGATGCCGGTCTGCACCTCACGCTTCTGCGCCCGACCTTTGGCGTCGAGCACGCGCACGCCATAACGGCCATCGTTGTTGCGCGGACCGAGCGCCGCCACCGGCACGATCAACGCCGCCTGGGCGGTGGCGAGCACGATGCGCACCTGGGCAGTCATGGCAATGCGCAGGCGATGGTCGGGGTTGGGCACGTCGAACAGCGCGTTATAGAACACCGCCGTGTTCTGCTTGGGCGTGCCGGCGGCCTGGGTTTCGAGGAAGTTCTGCGGCGCCGGTTCGGTGCCGCGCAGCGTGGCGTAGTAGCGCTTGTCGGCCTCGCCGAGGATGGTGAAATACACCTTCTGCCCAGGGCTGATATGAATCACATCCGCCTCCGAGACCTGGGCCTTGACGGTCATGGTGTCCAGGTCCGCCAGTTTCAGCAGCACCGGCGCCAGTTGGCTGGCGATCACCGTCTGGCCTTCCTGGGTGACGATACCAACCACGTCGCCATCGATGGGCGCGACGATCCGGGTGTAGGCCAGGTTGATCTTGGCGGTGTCGATCTGGATATGCGCGCTCTTGATCTGCGCATCCAGGGACAACAGGTTGGCCTGCTGCACCAGGAACGTCGATTCCGCGCTCTCGAAATCCTGGCGCGACACCGACTCATCATCCTGCAAGCCCTTGTAGCGCTCATACACCGAGCGCGCCTGCTTGAGCTGCGCCGCCGTGGCGCGGCGCTGGGCCTGGAGGTTTTCTTCATCGACCTGGGCCTTGCGCAGGGTGTTCTGCAGGATCAGCGGATCGATTTCCGCCAGCCACTGGCCCTGCTTCACCTTGTCACCGACCTTGACCTTGAGCGACTTCAACTGCCCGGACACCTGGGCGCCGACATCGACCTGCTTGACGCCCTCCAGCAAACCGGTGGCCAACACGGCGTTTTCGATATCGCCGCGCTCAGCCGTGGCGGTGAGGTACTGCGGAGCCTCGGCGGGCGCTTGCACGGTGTAGACAATCAGGCCAACGGCAATGGCCAACACGCTGAACAGACCCACTTTGCGAAATTTTGAAGTGTGCATAAATGACCATAAACAAGGGATGAATGTGGGAGCTGGCTTGCCTGCGATGGCAGGCGGTCAGTCAATACATGGGCGACTGAGCCACCGCCATCGCGGGCAAGCCCGCTCCCACAAGTCCTTCCCGCCACCACTGGGCAAGCCCCTGCACATTCGGCGCCTTGAGCAACGTGAAGTGATTGCCGCCGCCATACCACACCTCCAACTCCCGGCCCTGGCGGCGCCAGCCTTCGATCATCAAGCTCTGCTCGCGCTGATTGCCGGCCGCGTCCAATGCCGGGTCTTGCGCCAACACCAAACGCACCACGCCGTCAAAGCGCCGGCTCGGCCGATACACCGTGCGCAACGCCGCCGCGTAGGTGCGGCCCGGCCCATCCATCGCCGCCACACTGGCCCGCGCCGGCAACAAGCCAACCGCGACCATGCCGGCATGCAAGCTTTGGCGCTGCGCCACTTCATCGCGCCCGGCGAAGTCCAGCGGGTCGATCCCCAAGGACTTGCCCGCCGCCAACTGCATCGACTCGATCAAGCGCAGCAACGCCGCCGTGGTCGTGTACGCGCGGCCCGCGCCACCCGGCGCTTCGCTGTCGATCACCGTGAGCGACGCCACCTCGCGCCCTTGCGCCTGCAACTGCAACGCCATCTCCAGCGCGACCCAGCCGCCAAACGAATGCCCGACCAGATGCACCGGACCGTGCGCACATTCCTGCGCCAGCGCCGCCAGATTCGCCCGCGCCGCCGCTTCCACCTGGCTGTGGGGCACCGCCTCGCCATCCAGGCCACGGGGCTGCAAGCCAAACAGCGGCCAGTCGCGCCCCAAGGCTTCGCTCAAACCGACAAAGCCGGTGACGCTGTCCCCCGCCCCCGGTACGCAGAACAGCGGCGCATGCCCGGCGCGCCCGCTCTGAATGCGCAGCAAGGGCAAATGTGCCGTCTGTGCCACAGGCGCGCAGGTCGCCAATGCCGCTGTGATTGCATGGCCCAGCGCCTGGATATGCGGCGCCTGCATCATGCTCTGGTGATCGCCCGGCACTTGCACTTGGCGCAACTGCTCCGGCGCCAGCGCGCCTGCCCAGCCCAGCGAATCGCTACGCCGCGCCAATTCGGTGGGGCGCTCCTGCGCACTGAACAGATGCACCGGTATCGGCAACGGGAACAGGCTGTAGTGCGCCAGCGCATGCCCATGCCCGACTTCCCGTTCCAGGTAATTCGCCAAGTCGGCATCTGTCGCCGCCGCCATTTGCGCGTGCAGCAAACCGGCCGAACGGCACTGTTGCAGCAACTCGGCAAACTCCAGCTGTGCGATGTCCGCGTCCAATTGCCCAAGACTCGCCAGCAAATCTGCCCGACCCTGGGTTTTCCAGTACGCCGTGCACTGCAACAGCAACTGGCGCTTGAGCGCATCCGCCCCACTCCAGCGCGCCTTGCCTTGATCGGTCAGGCGCGGCACGTAGCTGTCGAGCAAACCGAGAAACGCCACCGGCTCATCCGCCCCCAGCAGTTGCATCGCCACTTCATAGGCCAGCACGCCGCCAAACGACCAACCGGCCAGCCGATACGGCCCATGGGGCTGGATGCCACGGATCAAGCCGACCAGTCGCGCGGCCAGGCCTTCCATGCTGTCCAGGTGCGGCTCGCCAAGGGCCACGCCCGGCAGGCCATAGATCGGATAGTCGCCGGGCAGATGCTGGCCCAGCGCCGGGAAATACACGTCCATACCGCTGAATTCGTGGACCAGGAACAACGGCGCCTGGGTGCCTCCACTGCGCACGGTGATCACCGGGCTATCGCGCAGCGGTTCGTCGCTACGCTGACGCAACAGCGCGGCGACGGCGGCCACATTGGCATGCTGGAACAGCTCGGCCAGGGACACCGGCAACCCCGCTTCCTCCAACACGTTCACCAGCCGAATCGCCAGCAACGAATGCCCGCCCAGCTCGAAAAAGCTGTCATGGCGCCCCACCTGTTCCAGCTTCAGCACCTCGGCCCAGTGCTGGGCCAGGGCTTGCTCCAGGGCATCAACCGGCGCTTCGAACTCACGACTGATCAGTGCCTGCAACGGCGGCACCGGCAAGGCTTTGCGGTCCACCTTGCCATTGCCGGTCAACGGCAACCGCGCCAGCGCCACATAGGCCGACGGCAGCATGTACTCCGGCAATTGGTCGAGCAGATGGGCGCGCAGCTGGTCGATCTCCAGGGGCTGCGCCGCCCAGGTGAAATACGCCACCAGGCGCTTGTCCCCCGGCACGTCCTCACGGGCCAGCACCACCACGTCCTGGATACCCGCCAAGGTGCCCAGGCGCGCTTCAATCTCACCCAGTTCGATGCGGAAACCACGGATCTTGACCTGGTCGTCATTGCGACCGATGCACTCCAGCAAGCCGTCCGCCGTCCAGCGACCAAGGTCGCCGGTGCGATACAGCAGCGCGCCGCCGTTGAAGGGGTCAGCGACGAACTTCTCGGCGGTCAACGCCGGGCGATTCAAATAGCTCAGGGCCACGCCATCACCACCGATGCAGATTTCACCGGCCACGCCCAATGGCACCGGCTGCAAGTGCGCATCCAGCACATGCACCTGGGTGTTGGAAATCGGCCGGCCGACGGGCACGCTGTCGGCGCCATCGGCCAGCGCGCGTACCTCATGGGTGGTGGCGTAGGTGGTGCTTTCCGTCGGCCCGTAGCAATGCACCAAGCGCAGTGCCGGCGCCCGCGCCAACAGCCGGCGAAACGCCGCCGGGTCGGCCCGCTCGCCGCCGCACAGGAGGATGCGCAAACCCGCCAGGGCCTCGGGGATCAGTTGCACATAGTGGTTGAACAACGCCGTGGTCACGAACAGCACCGTCACCTCGGCCAAAGCCGCGCCAAACGCCACCGGGTCGAGCACGGTGGCGTGGTCGATCACCTGGATCTGCCCACCGTTGAGCAACGGCCCCCACACGTCCATGGTGCTGGCGTCGAACGCCGGGTTGGAGGCGAACGCCACGCGGTCGCTGGCATTGAAGTCGGCGTAACCGTTGTTGAGCACCAGCCGCGTGATGCCGCGATGGGGCACCAACACACCTTTGGGCGTGCCGGTGGAGCCGGAGGTGTACATGATGTACGCCACGCTCTCCGACGACTGCGACAGGCCGGGGTTGTGGCTCGGTTGCGGGTCGAGGGCCAGGGTGTCCAGGTCCAGGCGTTGGACCGCGCCATCGACAACGGCATCGCTGCGCGTCAACACGCAGGCGGCGGCACTGTCTTGCAGCATGAACCCTTGACGCTCGGCGGGCGCGTGGATGTCCAGCGGTACATAGGCGGCCGCACATTTGAGCACGGCGAGTTGGCTGACCAGCAGGTCCACGGAACGTGGCAACAGCAGCGCGACGTTAGCGCCGGCCCGCACCCCCAGCCCCAACAGGTGATGGGCCAGGCGGTTGGCGCGGCGGTTCAGCTCGCCATAACTCAATCGTTGCGCGCCCTCCACCACCGCCAACGCGTCAGGCCGCGCCTGGGCCTGGGCTTCGAACAGGCGCTGCACCGTGTGTTCCCGTGGAAACAGGCGCGTGGTGGCGTTGAATCCGGCCAACTGCCGACGCTCGGCAATCGACAGGATCGGCAAGTGGCCGATGGCAACCCCGCTGTCGTGCTCCAGTGCCTGCACCAGTTGCTCCACGGCGGTGTGCAGGTAGTCGCAGATGCGCCGCGCGCCCTGCCCCACAGCCGTCAAGGTGAAGCCATCGGCCAGCTCATCGACACTCAGGGACAAGCCATAGTTGCTGTGCTCCTCGGCCTTGAGCAGTTGAATACCCTGCCAGCCCTCGCTGCCCACCGGCGCGGCGCTGTGGCGATAGTTGAACAGCGTGCCAAACAACGGCGTGCCCACCGGCACGCCGCTGCAACGCTGGGCCAGCGCCAGCGGCGCGTGTTCATGGCTGAGCAACTGGGTCAAGCGCCCATGGGTTGCGCGCAACGCGTCCAGTACGCTGTGCTCACCCAGATCAACCCGCAGCGGCAAGGTATTGATAAACACCCCGATGGCGCGCTCGGCCCCTTCGCCACCGTGCAAACGGCCGAGCATCACCGTGCCGAATACCACCCGCTCGCGGCCCGCAACCTTGCCCAGCACGTGGGCCCAGGCCAGGTGCATCAGGCTCGCGGCGCTGACGCCCGCTTGCCGCGCCTGCACCCGCAGGCGCTGGCTCAACGGCGCATCAAGCTGGCGCTGCACATGCTCATCGGCACCCAGCGCTTCGACGCTGGTCGGCTCATCGATGGCGCCGAGCATCTCGCTAAAGAACCCCGCGTGATCGTCCACACCCAGGCGGGTCTGGGCCACGTAGTTGCGATACGGCACGGCCGCGCCGAGGGTGTGCGCGGTGCCCAGCAGGAACGCCTGCATTTCGTGCTGCAGGATGTCCAGGGCGATGTGGTCCATCACCAGGTGGTGGAACAGCAAGGTGGCGACCACGCGCTGCGGTTGCTCGGCGTACACCAGGCGCATCAACGGCGCCTGGGCCAGGTCCAGGCGTGGCGGCAACGGCCCGGTTTCAACGCGCAGCGCGGCCTCGCGCCACACCACTTGCAGCGGTTCTTCCAGGCCATCCCAATGGAACGATGAACGCAACGCGTCATGCCGTTGGATCACCGCCTGCAAGGCCTGGGCAAACGCGTCCAGACGCGCGCGGCTGTCGAAGGCGAACTGCGCGCGCAGCACATAGTCGTCGCTGCCCTGCGTGGCGCGGTGGTGGTAGAGCATGCCGGCCTGCAACGGCGCCAGCGGGTAGATGTCCTGCACATTCGCCGCACCGCCCGGAATGCAGGCGACCACACGGTCGATGGCCGCTTGATCCAGGGTGATCAGCGCCAGCATGTCCGGGGTGATGCGCGTGCAATCGGCGGCAATGCGATTGGCCGGCACCGCGACTTCGCGCCCGCCGCCCAGCGCGGCGGCCAACGCCGCCAACGTCGGCTGGCCGAACAATACTTTCACATCCGCCGACAGCCCGAGGCGGCGCATGCGCCCCACCAGGCTCACCGCCAGCAGCGAGTGCCCGCCCAGTTCGAAGAAGTCGTCGTGACGCCCCACCCGTTCCACGTTAAGCAACTCGGCCCACAGGCTGGCCAGGGCGATTTCCGTGTCGCCCTGGGGCGCCTCGTAGTCGCGTGTGATCACTGAATCCGCGCCCGGCGCAGGCAAGGCCTTGCGGTCGAGCTTGCCGTTGGGGCTCAGGGGCAGCGCGTCGAGGTGCACGAACAGCGCCGGCACCATAAAGTCCGGCAGGTGCTGCAACAGATGGCCGCGCAGGGCGTCGATCTCGCTGCGCACGCCGGTGTAATACGCCACCAGGCGCTCGTCGCGGGCGATCACGGCGGCTTCATCGACGCCCAGATAGTCAATGAGACGCGCATGGATTTCCCCCAGTTCGATCCGCAGGCCACGGATCTTCACCTGATCGTCATTGCGTCCCAGATATTCAATAGTGCCGTCGGGTAAATAGCGGCCAAGGTCACCCGTGCGGTACATGCGTGCACCGGTGAACGGGTCCTTGAGGAAGCGTTCGGCCGTCAGCTCAGGTCGGTTCAGATACCCCCGCGCCACTTGCACACCGCCGATGAACAGCTCGCCAACCACCCCCAGCGGCACCGGTTGCAATTGCTCATCGAGCACATACATGCGCGTGTTGGCGATGGGTTTGCCGATGGGCGTGTTGTCCGGCGTAACGGCGCCCGCGCAATTCCAGGCGGTCACATCCACCGCTGCTTCGGTCGGGCCGTACAGGTTGTGCAACTCACTGCCCGGCAACTGCTGCTTGAAGCGCCGCACCAGGCTGCCGGGCAAAGCTTCGCCGCTGCACATCACGCGCACCAGGCCGGCGGCCTGGGCCACGTCGCCGTGGGCCAGGAACACGTCAAGCATCGACGGCACGAAGTGCAAGGTGGTGACCTGTTCAGCCTCGATCACCTCGCACAGGTACGCCGGGTCTTTGTGCCCACCCGGGCGCGCCATCACCAGCCGCGCGCCGGTGCACAGCGGCCAGAAGAACTCCCACACCGACACGTCGAAACTGAACGGGGTTTTCTGCAACACCGTATCGGCGGCGGTCAGGCCGTAGGCGTCCTGCATCCACAGCAAGCGGTTGACCACCCCGGCGTGGTCGTTGATCACGCCCTTGGGCTGGCCGGTGGAGCCGGAGGTGTAGATCACATAGGCACCCACGGCGCTGACCTGCGGGTTGTCGACGGGTTGCTGCAACCAGGTCGGCTGTTCCAGGTCGATCACCGGCACCGCCCCCAACAGCGCGCGTGTCGAGCCTTGGGCCAGCACCACCACGGGCGCGCTGTCTTCGAGCATGTAGGCCAGGCGTTCCGGCGGATACGCCGGGTCCAGCGGCACGTAGGCGGCGCCGGCCTTGAGGATCGCGTACAGGCCGACCACCATCTCCAGGCCACGCTCCATGCAAATGGCGACCCGCGAATCCACCTGTACACCCTGCGCCAGCAGGTGATGCGCCAACTGGTTGGCCCGCGCGTTCAGCTCGGCATAGGTCAACACCACGTTGCCCGACTTCAGCGCAATGGCATCCGGCGTACGGGCCACTTGCGCTTCAAACATCCCGTGCAAGGTCTGGTCGAGGTTGTAATCCACTTCAGTCGCGTTGAACTCACTCAACAGCTGGTGACGCTCACGCTCATCCACCAGCGGCGCATGGGCCAACACCGCCTGATCGTTGTCGACCATGGCCTGCAACACGCGGGTGAGGTAACCGGCATAACGGCGCACGGTCGCTTCATCGAACAAGGCCTGCGCATATTCCAGCGCGCCGATAATGCTGCCCTGCACTTCGCCCAGGTCCAGGGACAGGTCGAACTTGGCGAAGTGACTGTGTTCGATGATGCCTTCCAGCGCCAGGTCGCCCAAGGCCAGGGCCGGCGCGCTGCCGTCCTGCCAGGTCAGCAGGGTCTGGAACAGCGGGCTGTGGGCCAGGCTGCGGGTGGGCCGGGTGATTTCCACCACTTGTTCAAACGGCAGGTCCTGATGGGCCTGGGCGGCCAGCGCCTGGGCCTTGACCCGCGCCAACAGTGCTTCGCTGCTCACGTCGCCCGAGGTGTCGATGCGCACCGCCAGGGTGTTGACGAACAGGCCGATCAGCCCTTCCACCTCGACGCGGTTACGGTTGGCCGCAGGCGAGCCAATCACCAGCTCCGGCTGCCCGGACAGCCGCGTCAGCAGCGACGCCCACGCCGTCATCATGATCATGTAAAGCGTGGTGCCATGCCGTTGGCCGAGGGCTTTGAGCGCTGCGGTGAGGCGCTCATCCAAACGCACCTCGACGCTGCTGCCGGCGTAGTCCTGCCGCGCCGGGCGCGGGCGGTCGGTGGGCAAGGTGAGCAACACCGGCGCACCGGCCAGCGCTTGCTGCCAGTAAGCGCTTTGCCGATGCAGCACTTCGCCGCTGAGCCACAGGCGTTGCCACACCGCAAAGTCGCCGTACTGGATCGCCAGCGGCGGCAACGGGTCGGCCTGGCCCAGGCTGAAGGCCTTGTACAACCCCATCAGCTCGCGGGTGAGCACGCCCATGGAGCCGCCATCGGAGACGATATGGTGCAGGGTCAGCAACAGCACATGGTGATCGTCGGCCATCACGATCAAGCGCCCGCGCAGCAGCGGGCCGCGCTCCAGGTCAAACGGCGCCGAGGCCTCGCCGTGGATCAACGCCTCCAGCGCTTGCTGCGGTTGCGCGTGATGACGCAGGTCCTGCACTTGCAGGGGCAGCACGTCTTCCGGCGGCAGGATCAGCACCCGCGCCTCGTCGCCGTGCTGGGCGAAGCGGCTGCGCAGGGTTTCATGCCGCGCGACGATCCGCGCCAGCGCCCGTTGCAGCGCCTCCACATGCAACTGCCCACGCAAACGCAGGCCGATGGGAATGTTGTAGGCGGTGTTGGCCCCTTCCAGCAGCGCGAGGAACCACAGGCGCTGCTGGGCGAACGACAGCGGCACGGCGTCGTCGCGATTGGCCGGGAGGATGTCCGGCAAGGTGCTGCGCCCGGCGCTCGCCAATACGTCGGCGACGGCGGCCAGTTCGGCGTTGGCGAACAGGTCGCCGAGCAACAGCTCCACACCGAGGCGCTGGCGCACCTGCGAGACCATGCGCATCGCCAGCAGGGAATGCCCACCCAGTTCGAAAAAGTGATCCCGTCGCCCGACCCGTTCCACTTGCAGCACATCGGCCCAGATCTGCGCCAATACCGTTTCGATCTCGCCCTCGGGCGCGGCGTACTCGCGGCTGAACACAGCGGCCATGTCCGGCGCCGGCAGGGCCTTGCGGTCGAGCTTGCCGTTGGCGGTCAGGGGCAGCGCAGGCAGTTTCACGTAGGCCACCGGCACCATGGCGTCCGGCAGGTGCGCCACCAGGTGGGCGCGCAGTTCGGCGACGGTCAGCGGGTCCAGCTGCGGGTTCTCGGTGAAGTACGCCACCAAGCGTTCTTCGCGCACCAGCACCACCGCCTCCTGTACGCTCGGCAGCTGGTTGAGGTGGGTTTCGATTTCCCCCAGTTCGATGCGCACCCCGCGAATCTTCACCTGATCGTCGTTACGCCCCAGGTACTCAAGGTTGCCATCGGGCAACCAGCGCGCCAGGTCGCCGGTGCGGTACATGCGCCCGGCGTTGAACGGGTCTTGCAGGAAGCGTTCAGCCGTCAGCTGCGGGCGATGCAGATAACCGCGCGCCACGCCCTTGCCGCCCACATACAACTCCCCCGCCACCCCTAACGGCACCGGGCGCAGTTGTTCATCCAACAGGTACACCGTGGCATTCGCGATAGGTTTGCCGATATGCAACGCCTGCCCTGCCTCGACCTTGCCGGACGTGGCCACCACCGTGGCCTCGGTGGGCCCGTAGTTGTTGATCACCTCGAAGCGCTGCCCACGGCCAAACTGGCGCAGGCGATCACCGCCGATCAACAAAGTGCGCAACGTCGGGTGCTCGATGCGCTGGCTGAAGGCGTACTCGGCCACCGGCGTCGGCAAAAAGGCCACATCCAGCGGCTGCACGCACCACCAGGCCAATAGTGCGTCGATGTCCTCATTGCCGTCCTGGGCCGGCGGCAGGTGCAGGGTCGCGCCCACGCACAGGGCCGGCCACACCTCCCAGGCCATCGCATCAAAGCCGAAACCGGCGACGCTGGCGGTGTGGCGCCCGGCGCGCAGGTCGAAGGCATGGCAATGCCAATCCACCAGGTTGGCCACCGTGTGGTGTTCCACCATCACGCCTTTGGGCTGGCCGGTGGAACCGGAGGTGTAGATCACGTACGCGAGGTTCGCCGCCGTCACCGCCACCTGGGGATTGCACGCCGAATGGTGCTGCCAGGTGTAGCGGTCGAGGTGGATCACCGGCACGTCGAGGGGCGGCAAGCGCTCCAGCAACGCCTGTTGGGTGAGCACCGCCACCGGCGCGCTGTCGCTGAGCAGATAGTGCAGGCGTTCGGCCGGGTGCGACGGGTCCACCGGCACATAACAGGCGCCGGCCTTAAGCACCGCGAGCAAGCCGGCCAGGGTGTCGAGGCCACGGCGCGCGACGACGGCCACGCGCTCGTCAGGCTTCACGCCCAGCGCCAGCAAGTGGTGGGCCAGCAGGTTGGCTTGTTGATTCAACTCGCTGTAGGTCAGTTGCCGGCCTTGCTGCACAGCGGCAATGGCATCCGGAGTGAGGGCGGCCTGGGCTTCGATGCGCCCGTGCAGTGTGCTGCCCTGGGGGAAATCGGCCCCAGTGGCGTTGAACTGTTCCAGCAGCAATTGCTGTTCGGCGGCGGGCACCACCGCGAGCTGGTCCAGCGCCGTCAACGGCGCCTGCTCCAATGCCGTCACCAGGTTTTCGAGGGCGGTTTGCAGGTAGGCGCAGACACGCTGCGGATCGACCTGGGCGGTCGCCAGCAGCCGCAGGATAAAGGCGTCACCCAGGTCATCCACACTCAGGGTCAGCGGGTAATTGGTGCGTTCATCCGAGCGCAGCGTGGCGATGCCCTGCCACGCGGCCTGCGCGTCGCTGCTGCCGGTGGCGCTGTGACGATAATTGAGCAAGGTGCTGAACAACGGCGTCGGTGCCAGGACGCCGCTGCACCGCTGGGCCAGGGCCAGCGGCGCATGTTCATGGCGCAGCAGCCCGGTAAGGCGTGCGTGGGTGGCCTTGACGGCGCTGCGCACGCCTTCACCGCCCACATCCAGGCGAAACGGCAGGGTATTGATGAATATCCCCAAGGCGCGCTCCGTGGTGTGCCCGCCGTGCATGCGGCCCATCAGCACCGTGCCGAACACCACTTGGGACTTGCCCGCCAGCGCGCTCAACACCCGGGCCCAGCCCAGGTGGAACAGGCTGGCGACGCTCACCCCCAGCAGCCGCGCCTGGGCGCGCAGGCGCTGATTGAGGGCATCCGCCAGCGGCCAATCGAGCTCGCTGATCCCCCGGCCATCGCCCTGCACGTCCTGCAAGCCAAAGGGCAAGGTCGGCTCGACCACATCCCCGAGCATCTGCCGGAAGAACGCCTCGTGCTCCTGCTCGCTCACCCCCAGCCGCGCCTGGGCCACGTAGTCGCGAAACGGTACCGCCGCCCCCAACTGCGCGCCCTGGCCTTGCAGGAACGCCTGCATTTCATGGCGCACCACCTCCAGGGCGCTGTGGTCGAGGGCCATGTGATGGAACAGCAGCATCGCGACGATGCGCTGCTGCACCGGGTCCGCCGCCCAGGCCAGGCGCAGCAGCGGCGCCTGGGTCACGTCCAGGCGGTAATGGCGCGCGTCAAAACGGGCGTGCAGTTGTGCGGCGATATCGCCGTCGGCCGGATCCAGCTCAACCGCTTGCACCGGCAGGTTTGCCTTGCGCCATACCACTTGCGACGGCTGCTGCACGCCTTCCCACACCACGCCCGTGCGCAGGATGTCATGGCGCTCGATCACGCCTTGCAAGGCCTGGGCAAACGCATCGAAACGCTCGACGCTATCAAAGGCGAACTGCGACTGCATCACATAGGGGTCGCCCTGCGCGGTGCGCACATGGTGGAACAGGATGCCTTCCTGCAACGGCGCCAGGGGGTAGATGTCCTGGATATTCGCCACGCCGTCGTCGACGCTGGCGACGATGCGCTCGATTTCATCCTGGCTCAGGCTGGACAAGGTCAGCATGGCCGGCGTGATGTGCTCGGCATCGGCCGGGATGGCATTGGCCGGCACCGCGTTGGCGGCCGCGTATTCACCGGCCTTGAGCAACTCGATCAGCGCCGGTTTGTGTTCACGCAAGGCGGCGAGGATCAAGGGGTCGCTCAACGCCTGCTTGTTGCCTTGCACCGACAATTGCTCGCCCTTGAGCGCCAGTTGTACATCCTTGGTTTTCAGTGTCGCCAGCAGTTCGAGGATGCTCACAGGACGATCTCCATTCGTTCGGTTAATGCGGCGTAGCCGGCCAGGGTCGGCTGTTCGAACAACGCACGCACATCGGCTTCCATGCCCACCTGGCGCAAGCGCCCGATCAAGCTCACAGCGAGCAGCGAATGCCCGCCCAGTTCAAAGAAATTATCCTGGCGCCCGACCCGCTCCACCTTGAGCAGTTCGGCCCACAGTTGCGCCAGCAGGATCTCGGTGTCGCCCTCGGGCGCTTCGTACGCGTGTGTACTTAGCGCCTCTACATCCGGCGCCGGCAGGGCCTTGCGGTCGAGCTTGCCGTTGGGGCTCAAGGGCAAGGCGTCGAGGTGCACAAACAACGCGGGCACCATAAATTCCGGCAAGCAGCTCAGCAGGTGTTCACGCAAGTCGCCGATCCGCGTGCCGGTGTAATAGGCGACGAGGCGATCGTCGCGGGCGACCACGGCGGCTTCGTTGACCTCGGGATGCTCCAACAGGCGCGCCTGGATTTCCCCCAGTTCGATGCGCAGGCCACGGATTTTCACCTGGTCATCGTTGCGGCCCAGGTATTCGAGATTGCCGTCGGGCAGGAAGCGCCCGAGGTCGCCGGTGCGGTACATGCGGCCGCTGCTGAACGGGTCCTTGAGGAAGCGCTCGGCGGTCAGCTCAGGCCGGTTCAGGTAACCCCGCGCCACTTGCACGCCGCCAATGAACAACTCGCCAACCACCCCCAGCGGCACCGGCTGCAACTGCGCGTCCAGCACGTACATCCGCGTATTGGCGATGGCTTTGCCGATTGGCGTGTTGTCCGCCACCTCGGGGCGTGCGCAGTTCCAGGCGGTCACGTCGACGGCGGCTTCGGTCGGGCCGTACAGGTTATAGAGGCCGATCCCCGGCAGTTGCTGTTTGAATCGGCGCACCAGGCTGCCGGGCAAGGCTTCGCCGCTGCACATCACGCGCACCAGCCCGGCCGCCTGGCGCACATCGCCGTGGGCAAGGAACACGTCGAGCATCGACGGCACAAAGTGCAACGTGGTGATCTGCTCGGCCTCGATCACTTCACACAGGTACAACGGGTCTTTGTGCCCGCCGGGGCGCGCCATCACCAGCCGCGCGCCGGTGAACAGCGGCCAGAAGAATTCCCACACCGACACGTCAAAGCTGAACGGGGTTTTCTGCAAGACCCGGTCGTGGGGCTTGAGGCCGTAGGCGTCCTGCATCCACAGCAAGCGGTTGACCACCCCGGCGTGGTCGTTGATCACGCCCTTGGGCTGGCCGGTAGAACCGGAGGTGTAGATCACGTAAGCGCCCACGGCGTTGACCTGCGGATTGTCGCTGGGTTGGTGCGACCAGCTCGGCTGTTCCAGATCGATCACCGGCACCGCGCCCAGCAAGGCACGCGTCGAGCCTTGGGCCAGCACCACCACGGGCGCGCTGTCTTGCAGCATGTAGGCCAGGCGTTCCGGCGGATAGGCCGGGTCCAGCGGCACATAGGCGGCGCCGGCCTTGAGGATCGCGTACAGGCCGACCACCATGTCCAGGCCACGCTCGACGCAGATCGCCACGCGCGAATCCGGTTCTACGCCCAGCGCCAACAGGTGATGCGCCAGCTGGTTGGCCCGAGCGTTCAGCTCGGCGTAGGTCAATACGACGTCGCCCGCCTTGACCGCAATCGCATCCGGCGTGCGTGCCACCTGCCGTTCGAACATGCCATGCAGGGTCTGGTCGAGGTCATACGCCACCTCGGTGGCGTTGAACGCGCCGAGCACTTGCTGGCGCTCCTGGGCCTCCAGCACCGGCAGGCGATTGACCGGCAACTGCGGCGCCTGCTCCAGCGCTTCCACCAGGCCCTGCAACGTCACTTGCACATAGGCGCAGATGCGCTGCGCGCCGATTGGCGTCGCCGCCAGGGCGGTCAGGCGGAAACCGTCACCCTGATCATCCACGTTGAGCGTCAACGGGTAGTTGGTGCGCTCTTCGCTGGCCAATGTCTCGATGCCCTCCCACGCCGCCGACACCGGCGTCTGCCGGCTGTCACTGTGGCGGTAATTGAGCATCGCGCTGAACAACGGCTGCGGCGCGGCGACACCGCTGCAACGCTGGGCCAGCGCCAGCGACGCGTGTTCATGCCCGAGCAGCGCGCTCAGCCGGACGTGGGTGTGCTTGACCGCAACACGTACGCCGGTGGCGTCGATGCCCACCCGTAGCGGCAAGGTGTTGATGAACATGCCCAGCGCGCGGTCGCTGCCCTTGCCGCCCTGCATGCGGCCCAACAGCACGGTGCCGAACACCACCTGTTCCTGGCCGGACGTACTGGCGAGCACCCGCGCCCAGGCCAGGTGGAACAGGCTGGCCGCGCTGACCCCAAGCACACGCGCCTGGGCCCGCAGGCGTCTGTTGAGGTCGGGCGTCAGATGCTGCTGGGCCTCTTCGATGGCCGTGCCGTCGCCGCGCACATCCTGCAAGCCGAATGGCAGGGTCGGTTCATCGATATCAGCGAGCATCTCGCGGAAGAAGTGTTCGTGCTCCTGCTCGCTCACCCCGAGGCACGCCTGGGCCACATAGTTGCGGTACGGCGTGGCGTCCCCGACGGGCTGCGGCTGCCCGAGCAGGCTGGCTTGCATCTCGTGGCGCACGCTGTCGAGGGCGGTGTGGTCAAGGGCGATGTGGTGGAACAACAGGAGTGCATTCACCCGATGCTGATCCGGGTCCCGGGCGTACACCAAACGGATCAACGGCGCCTGATCCAGCGGCACGCGGTAGTGGCGCGGATCAAAGCCTTGCAGATCACCAGCCTGTACCTGCAACCGGGCCGTGCGCCACACCACTTGCAGCGGTTGCGCCAGGCCTTCCCAGACCACGGCGGTGCGCAGGATATCGTGGCGGTCGATCACCTGTTGCAGCGCCTCGGCAAAGGCATGCAGGCGTTCCAGGCTGGCAAACGCCAGGTGCGATTGCAGCAGGTACGGGTCGCCCTGCCCGGCCGTGATGTGGTGGTAAAGGATGCCTTCCTGCAACGGCGCCAGCGGGTAGATGTCCTGCACATTGGCGGCGCCACCGGGGACCTGGGCGACTACATGGTCAATCGTCTGTTGGTCCAGCGTCACCAGCGACAGCAGGTCCGGGGTGATGCGCTGGCAATCGGCGGCAATCCGATTGGCCGGCACCGCGACCTCGCGACCACTGCCCACGGCAGCAGCCAGTGCCGCCAAGGTCGGCTGGCTGAACAGCACGCGCACATCGGCGCTGAGGCCGGCCTGGCGCATGCGTTCGATCAGGCTGACGGCCAGCAGGGAATGGCCGCCCAGTTCAAAGAAGTGGTCATGCCGGCCGACCTGCTCCACCTGCAACACCTCGGCCCAGATCGCCGCCAAGGTGGTTTCGACGCCACCTTCGGGCGCTGCATATTCACGGCTGAGCAACGCGCCTTGATCCGGTTCAGGCAGGGCCTTGCGGTCGAGCTTGCCGTTGGCGGTCAGAGGCAGCGCGTGCACCTGCACATAGGCCACCGGCACCAGGGCGGCGGGGAGTTGCGCTTGCAGTTGCGTGCGCAAGTGCTCGATATCCAGCGGTTGCCGGGCGGTGAACCAGGCGATCAGACGGTCTTCGCGCACCAGCACCACCGCTTCGTCAACGCCGTCGAGTGCCGCGAGGCAGCTGTCGATTTCCCCCAGCTCCACGCGTATGCCACGCAACTTCACCTGGTCATCGTTACGGCCCAGGTACTCGAGATTGCCATCGGGCAACCAGCGCGCCAGGTCGCCGCTGCGGTACATGCGGCCGCCGTTGAACGGGTCTTGCAGGAAGCGTTCGGCGGTCAGGTCCGCGCGGTTCAAGTAACCCCGCGCCACGCCACTGCCGCCCACATACAATTCGCCGGCCACGCCCAACGGCACCGGGCGCAAGTGCGCATCCAGCAGGTAGACACTGGCGTTCGCCATGGGCCGGCCGATATGCAGCGCCTGCCCGGCACGCACACGGCCGGAGGTGGCGACCACCGTGGCTTCGGTGGGGCCGTAGTTGTTGATCACCGCAAAACGCCGCTCCTGATTGAACTGGCGCAGACGGTCGCCGCCGATCAGCAGGATGCGCAACGTCGGGTGCAGCAGTTCCTGGCTGAAGGCGTACTCGGCCACCGGCGTCGGCAGGAAGCTCACGTCCAGCGGCTGCGCCAGCCACCAGGCGAGCAGCGCGTCGATGTGTTCATTGCCCACTTCGGCGGGTGGCAGGTGCAGGGTCGCACCGGCACACAGCGCCGGCCAGACTTCCCAGGCCATCGCATCAAAGCCAAAGCCGGCGACGCTGCTGGTGTGGCTGCGAGCGTCCACGCCAAAGGCGTCGCAGTGCCAGTGCACCAGGTTTTCCACGGTGTGGTGTTCGACCATCACGCCCTTGGGCTGGCCGGTGGAGCCGGAGGTGTAGATCACGTAGGCCAGGTGCGCCGGGGTCAGCGCGCTGAGTTGCGGGTTGCTGGTGGGCTGATCGAGGCCGTGTGCATGCAGGTCGACATACGCGACCGCGCCCAACAGCTCGCCCGTGCTCGCCTCCGCCAGCACCGCCACCGGGGCGCTGTCTTGCAGCAGATAGGCAATACGCTCGGCGGGATACGCCGGGTCGATGGGCACGTAGCCGGCGCCCGCCTTGAGGATGCCGAGCAAGCCCACCAGCATCTGCGGGCCGCGACGGCAGCAGATCGCGACACGGTCGTCGGGCTGCACGCCCAGCGCCAGCAGGTGATGGGCGAGTTGGTTGGCGCGCCGGTTGAGCTGCTGATAGGTCAGGGAAACGCCGTCTTGCACCACGGCTACCGCGTCCGGTTGGCGCTCAGCCTGGACTTCGAAGGCGCCGTGAACGGTGTGGCCGGTGGGGAAATCTGCGGCGGTCGCATTGAATTCCCGCAGCAGCGTTTCGCGCTCCGCCGCTGGCAGGCTTGGCAGCTGGGTGAGCGCGGTCGGCGTTGCGTTTTCCAGGCTGGCGACCAACTGCTCCACGGCGTGGTGCATGTAGCCGCACAGGCGCAGGGCGCCGATCTGCGGCAGCGCCAGCACCGTCAGGCCAAAGCCGGTGCCGAAGTCGTCCACGCTCAAGGTCAGCGGGTAGTTGCTGCGCTCTTCGCCGCCCAGCAACTGCACGCCGGCCCAGATGCCGTGACCGTCGCGGGCCATGGCGTCGGGACTGCTGTGGCGGTAATTGAGCAGGCTGCTGAACAACGGCGCCCCCGCCGCCACGCCGCTGCAACGCTGGGCCAGGGCCAGCGAGGCATGCTCATGCCCGAGCAAGGCGCTGAGCCGCGCGTGGGTCGCCTTGAGCGCCGACGTCGCACTCGCCGCCAGGTCCACCCGCAGCGGCAAGGTGTTGATGAACATGCCCAACGCCCGGTCCGCACCCTCGCCCGCTTGCAGGCGGCCCATCAATACGGTGCCGAACACCACCTCATCACGCCCGCACACCAGCCCCAATACCTGCGCCCACGCCAGGTGCATCAGGCTCGCCGCACTGACGCCGCAGCGGCGCGCCTGCTCGCGAACCCGCTGGGCCAGCGTCGCGTCCAGGGCTTGCTCGGCCTCTTCGATATCACGCCCGTCGCCCTGCACATCCTGTACGCCAAACGGCAGGCTCGGTTCATCGATGTCGGCAAGCATCTCGCGAAAGAACTGCTCGTGTTCCGCCTCGCTGACACCCTGGCGCGCCTGGGCCACGTAGTTGCGAAACGGCGCCGCCGCCGGCAGCCCATGCGCCTGGTTGCACAGGAACGCTTGCATCTCCTCGCCGACCACCTCCATGGCGGTGTGGTCCAGCGCCAAGTGGTGGAACAGCAGGATCGCCGCCACACGGCCATTGGCCGGGTCCTCGGCGTAGACCATGCGCAGCAGCGGCGCCTGGGTCAGGTCCAGCCGGTAGTGACGGGCATCGAACCGCGCGTGCAATTGCGCGATGACGTCACCGTCGGCCGGGTCCAGGGCCACGGCCTGCACGCTCAGCTGGGCGTCGCGCCACACCACTTGCACCGGGCTGTCCAGGCCTTCCCAGACCACGCCGGTGCGCAGGATGTCGTGGCGCGCCACCACCTGTTGCAGCGCGCCCATAAAACCGTGCAAGCGCTCCAGGCTGTCAAAGGCCATGCGCGATTGCAGCAGGTACGGATCGCCCTGCTCGGCGCTGAGATGGTGGTAGAGGATGCCTTCCTGCAACGGCGCCAGCGGGTAGATATCCTGCACATTCGCCGCGCCACCGGGGACGCTGGCGACGATACGCTCGATGGCCGGCTGATCCAGTTGCAGCAGGGTCAGCATCGACGGCGTGATCTGCGTGCAACCAGCGGCAATGCCATTGGCCGGCACCACCACCTCGCGCCCGCTGCCCACCGCCGCTGCCAATGCCGCCAGGCTTGGCTGGCTGAACAGCACGCGCACGTCGCAACTCAGGCCGACCTGGCGCATGCGTTCGATCAGGCTGACCGCCAGCAACGAGTGGCCGCCCAGTTCGAAGAAATGATCGTGCCGACCGACGCGCTCCAGCTTGAGCACGTCCTGCCAGATCTGTGCGAGCAGGGTTTCCACTGCGCCTTCCGGCGCTTCGAAGCCACGGCTGAGCAACGCGCTTGCGTCGGGCACTGGCAGGCCTTTGCGGTCGAGCTTGCCGTTGGCGGTGAGCGGCAACAGGGCCAGCCACACATAGGCCGACGGCACCATATAGTCCGGCAAGCGGCCTTGCAGGTGGGCGCGCAGGGCTTGGATGTCCAGTGCTGCCGGGGCGGTGTAGTAGGCCACCAGGCGTTTGTCGCCGAGCACGTCTTCGCGGGCCAGCACCACCACGTCTTTCACGCCGGGGAAGGCGGCGAGGCAGGTTTCGATTTCCCCGGGTTCGATGCGGAAACCACGAATCTTCAGTTGCAGGTCACTGCGTCCCTGGTACAGCAAGGTGCCGTCGGCCTGCCAGCAGGCGAGGTCGCCGGTGCGGTACAGCACGCCGTCGCCGAAGGGGTTGGCGATGAATTTTTCGGCGGTCAGTTGCGGTTGGTTCAGATACCCCAACGCCACACCCGCACCGCCGATATACAGCTCGCCGGTCACGCCCAGCGGCAGCGGTTGTTGGCGCGTGTCCAGCACAAAGGCCTGGGCGTTTGCCAGCGGCCGTCCGATTGGAATCGCCGCCGTACCCGCCGTGGTGATTTCAAACGTGGTGGAGAATGTGGTCGCTTCGGTCGGCCCGTAGCCGTTGAGCAAATGCTGCGGCTTGCCGTGGGCGAGTACGCGGTTGATCACCAGCGGGTCGAGCACATCGCCGCCGACGATCAGGTAACGCAGTTGACGGAACGCCGGCAGTAGCGCGTCGGCGTACTGATGGAACAGCCCGGCGGTCATCCACAACACGCTGACGGCTTGCTCCTCTAGCAACGCGGCGAAGGCCGCCTGGGACAACAGCACCGCCTGCTCGACCACCACCACGCAACCGCCGTTGAGCAACGGCGCCCACACGTCGAGGGTGCTCGCATCGAACGCCGGGTTGGAGGCAAAGGCCACGCGGTCGCGCGCGATGAAATCGGCATAGCCGTTGTTGAGCACCAGGCGCGAGATCGCGCGGTGCGGCACTTGCACGCCCTTTGGCGTGCCGGTGGAGCCGGAGGTGTAGAGGATGTAGGCGACGCTTTCCGAAGACTGGGCCAATTCGGGATTGCGCGGCGACTGGGTCTCCAGCGCCAGCACGCTGAGGTCGTCGAGGACCCGGCGGGCGCCGCTGTCCTGCACGATAAAGGCCTGGCGCTCGGCCGGCGCGTTGATGTCCAGCGGCACATAGACCGCCGCACACTTGAGGATCGCCAGCTCGCAGACCAGCAGGTCCAGGCCGCGCGGCAGGGCAATCGCCACGCTTTCCCCCGGTTGCACGCCTTGGTCGATCAAGTGGTGCGCCAGGCGGTTGGCGCGACGGTTGAGGTCGCGGTAGCTCAAGGACAACGGGCCATGCACCGCCGCCACGGCGTCGGGATGTGCCTGCGCCTGGGCTTCGAACAGCTGGTGCACGGTGCGGTGCGCCGGGTAGTCGTGGGCGGTGGCGTTGAAGTCCACCAGCAGTTGGTGACGTTCGGCGGGCGGCAGGATCGACACCGCCTGCAACGGCGTGGTCGGTGCCTGTTGCAGCGCCGTCACCAGGTGGCGCAGCGCAGTGAGCAGGTAGTCGCCGACACGTTGCACGTCGAGGCTGGCCACGCCTTGCACGGTGAGCGCGAAACCTGCGCCGAGGTCATCGACGTTGATCACCAGCGGGTAGTTGCTGCGCTCCTCGGAGCTGAGGATCTCGATGCCCCGAGCCGCGAACGGGTTGGCGCCGGGCGCTTCGTCCACCGCGCTATGACGATAGTTGAGCAAGGTGCTGAACAGCGGCAGCGAACCCGGCACGCCACTGCAACGCTGGGCCAGGGACAGCGACGCGTGCTCATGGCCGAGCAATTGCGCAAGTCGCGCATGGGTGGCGCGCACGCCGGCTTGCACGCCCACCGTGCCGAGGCTGACGCGCAACGGCAAAGTGTTGATGAACATGCCCAGCGCCCGATCAGCGCCCTCGCCGCCCTGCATGCGCCCCAGCAACACGGTGCCGAACACCACCTCCTGCTGGCCGGAAACCTGCGCCAAAACCTGCGCCCAGGCCAGGTGCACCAGGCTCGCCGGGCTCACCCCCAGTTGCCGCGCCTGTTCGCGCAGGCCCAGGCTCAGTTCGGCTTCCAGCGCCAGGTGCGCTTCGAGGATGCCGCTGCCGTCGAGGTTCACGTCGTGCAGACCAAAGGCCAGGGTGGGTTCGTCGATATCGCCGAGCATCGCGCTGAAGAACGCTTCGTGCTGCGCCTGGCTGACGCCGAGCCGCGCCTGCGCCACATAGTTGCGGTACGGCACCGCCACGGGCAAGTGCACGCTGCGCCCGTCGAGGCTGGCGCTTATCTCTTGCACCAGCACCTGCAAGGCGGTGTGGTCGAGCAGGATATGGTGCAGCAGCAGGATGCCGACAAAACGGCCCTGCTGTTCGCTGTAGGCAAAATGCATCAGCGGGGCGCGGGACAGGTCGAGGCGAAAGTGCCGGGGATCGAAGCGCTGTTGCAACTGGGCAAGGGGCTCGTCGATACGCTCGACAACCAGCGACGCCTGGCGCAGGACCACTTGCACCGGTTCGTCGAGGCCGTCCCAGAGGATCGCCGTGCGCAGGATGTCGTGGCGCTCGATCACGCTGTGCAGGGCATGGATAAATGCGTCCACCGCCGCTTGGTTGGCAAAGCTGAACTGCACCTGCAACCCATAGGGATCGCCCTCGGTGGTTGCCAGGTGGTGGTACAAAATCCCCGCCTGCAACGGGGCGAGGCCATAGATGTCCTGCACATTGGCCAGGCCGCCGGGCACGCGGTTGAGGATGTGGTCGATGGCGGCCTGGTCCAGGTCAACCAGGGGCAGCATCTCGGGGGTGATGCGCGTGCTGGCCGGGGTAATCGGGTTGGCCGGGACGTGCACCTCGTCACCCACCGCAGCGGCCAGCGCCGCCAGCGTCGGTTGGCCGAATAGCACGCGCACGTCGGCGCGCAGGTCCACCTGGCGCATGCGTTCGATCAGCTTGACCGCCAGCAGCGAATGCCCGCCCAGCTCGAAGAAATTATCGTCACGGCCCACGCGGTCGATTTTCAGCAGGTCTTGCCAGATGGCGGCAATGGCGATTTGCGCCGCGCCCTCGGGGGCCTGGTAGTCGCGACGGGCCAACGCCTGGGCATCCGGTGCGGGCAAGGCCTTGCGGTCGAGCTTGCCGTGGGCGGTCAGCGGAAAGGCATCGAGTTGGACAAAGGCGCTGGGCACCATGTAGTCGGCGAGGCTGCGCAGCAGGTGGTCACGCAAGACGCCTGCGCTGAATGTGCCCTCGGCAATCACGTAGGCCACCAGGCGCTGGTCGCCCGGTTCGTCCTCACGGGCAAGCACGATGGCCTCACGCACGCCCTCGGCTGCGGCCAGATGGGCTTCGATTTCACCCAGTTCGATACGGAAACCGCGGATCTTCACTTGATCATCGTTGCGCCCCAGGTAGTCGATACTGCCATCGGCACAGCGGCGGCCAAGGTCGCCGGTCTTGTACAGGCGCTGGCCGCTGGCGGGGTCGGTGAGGAAGCGTTCGGCGGTCAGCGCCTCACGGTAGAGGTAACCGCGCGCCACCCCGGCGCCGCCGACGTACAACTCGCCGACCACGCCAATCGGCACCGGCTCGCGGCGCGCGTCCAGCACGTACAGCTGCAAATCGGGGATGGCCACGCCAATCGGGCTGACGCCGACTCGCTGCGCATCCGCCGCTTCCAGGGCGCGATAGGTCACGTGCACGGTGGTTTCGGTGATGCCGTACATGTTGACCAATTGCGTGCCGGCGTTGAGCGTGCGGGCATACCAGGGCTTGAGCATCCCCGGCTCCAGGGCTTCACCGCCGAAGATCACCTGGCGCAGGGAATGGGCCTGCGGGTTGTGCTGTTGCGCCGCGATCAACTGGCGGAACGCGCTGGGCGTCTGGTTGAGGATGCTCACGCCGGCGTCGCACAGCAGCGCATAGCACTCATCCGGCGCGCGGCTGACCAGTTGCGGCACGATCAGCAACTGGCCGCCGTGGGTCAGTGCGCCCCAGATTTCCCACACCGAGAAGTCGAAGGCGAAGGAATGGAACAACGCCCACACATCGTTGCGGTTGAACCCGAACCAATGCCGCGTGGCGCTGAACAGTCGCGCGACCTGGCGGTGTTCGATCATCACGCCCTTGGGCTGGCCGGTGGAGCCGGAGGTGTAGATCACATAGGCGAGGTTGGCCGGGCTCAAGTCCAGGCGCGGGTTGACGATGGATTCGTCGCGCAGGCCGTTGAGGTCGATCTGCGCCAGCGCGCCCACCAAATGGCGGGTGTTGGCTTGCACCAGCACCGCCAGCGGCGCGCTGTCTTGCAGGGTGTAGGCGATGCGTTCCCGTGGGTAGGCCGGGTCCACCGGCACGTAACCGGCGCCGGCCTTGAGGATGCCCAGCAGGCCGATGATCATCTCCGGGCCGCGCTCCACGCAGATCGCCACGCGATCATCAGCGCGCACGCCTTGGGCCAGCAGGCGATGGGCGACCTGGTTGGCGCGCTCGTTGAGTTGGCGGTACGTGAGGCGTTGTTGCTCGAAACGCAGGGCGATGGCGTCGGGATGGGCGGCGGCGTGGGCTTCGATCTGTTGGTGGATCAGCGGGGTGTCGGCGTAGGTTTCAGGGCTGTGGTTGAAACTGTGCAGCAGGTGTTGGCGTTGGTCTCTGGTGAGGATCGCCAGGCTGTTCAGGGGCGTATCCGGTCGTTGCTCAAGCGCCTCGGCAAGACTGTCGAGGGCCGTGTGCAAGTAGCCGGCAACCTGCCGGGCGTCGAGCGACGCATGCACCATCACCGTCAGCGCGAAGTCTTCCCCCAGGTCGTCGACGTTGACCGTCAGCGGGTAGTTGGTGCGTTCTTCGGCGCCCAGCACCTGGATGCCTTCGGCGACCTCGATGATGGCCGCCATGTCCGTGGCCGCGCTGTGACGGTAATTGAGCATGGCGCTGAACAACGGCGTCGGCGCTGCCACACCGCTGCAACGCTGGGCCAGGGCCAGGGACGCGTGCTCATGCTGGAGCAAGGTGGTGAGGCGCGCATGGGTCACCTGGACCCCGGCGCGCACGCCCTGCCCGCCCACATCCACGCGCAGCGGCAAGGTGTTGATGAACATGCCCAACGCCCGTTCACCACCCGCACCGGCGCCCATGCGGCCGAGCATCACGGTGCCAAAGACCACGGCATCACGCCCGCACACCACCCCAAGGACACGGGCGAAAGCCAGGTGCATCATGCTCGCCACGCTGACGCCCAGCGGCCGTGCCAGGGCGCGCAGGCGCCGGCTCAGGGCGCTGTCGATAGGGATGCGCGCTTCGTTGATGCCGTGGCCGTCGCCCTGCACATCCTGCAAACCGAAGGGCAGCGTCGGCGCGTCGATGTCGGCCAGCATCTCGCGGAAAAACCCTTCATGGGCCTGCTCGCTGACGCCGTGGCGCACTTGGGCGATGTAGTTGCGAAACGGCACGGGCTCGGCCGCTTGCGCTTGCTGGCCCGCGAGGTACAGCTGGATTTCTTCGCGCACCACATCGAGGGCGGTGTGATCGAGGATGGTGTGGTGGAACAACAGCATCGCGTCCACACGCGCGTTGCCGGGGGTTTCGCGGTACACCAGGCGCAACAGCGGCGCCTGGCCCAGGTCCAGGCGCACGTTGCGTGGGTCAACGTGCGCCGCTTCGCATACCAGCGGCGCCTTGCGCCATACCACTTGCAGCGGCTCGTCGAGGCGCTCCCAGGCCATCGAGGTGCGCAGGATGTCGTGGCGATCGATCACCCATTGCAGCGCCTCGGCAAAGGCGTGCAGACGGGCGCGGCTGTCGAACACAAACTGCGCGTGCAGCACGTAGGGGTCGCCCTGCTGCGCCGACAGGTGGTGATAGAGCATGCCCTCTTGCAGCGGCGCCAGCGGGTAGATGTCCTGCACGTTCGCCGCGCCACCGGGGATGGCGGCGACGATACGGTCGAGCGCGGCCTGGTCGAGACTGACCAGCGCGAGCATGTCCGGGGTGATGCGATACGCCGGGCTCAGCCAGTCACCGCCATGCTCGGCCACCAGCGCCAGCAGCCGGGGCTTATGGGCGATCAGTTGGTCCCAGACGCCCTCCTCCAAAGCCTCGTCGTCACCCAGGACGATCAGGTCGTCCTCTTCCCGTTGCAGCCGGATCGCATGGGTGGAAATCACTGCCAATAATTCGCTGAACTGCATGGGGGTAACCTGCCTGGTAAGTCACGGTTGAGGAGAAAGTCCGTTTTCAGCTGCCGCTTGGTTCGGGGTATCGGTAAAAAATGCGGACGCAGCCGGACGCCTGAAAGGGCTTCCGGTAGGGGTGAAAAACTAAGGGATTTGGCGGGACGGAGGTGACATGGGAAGCGGGGACAAGGGGAAATCGGTGCAGTTCTGAGGTTATTCGCACGCCCCCAGCTGCGGCACCAGCTGGATATCCACACGCCGATTGGCCGCGCGCCCGGCCTCGGTTTGATTGCTTGCAATCGGTTGGCTCGCGGCCAAGCCTTGCACGGCAAAGCAGCTGTCGGCGAGGTCGCCCATGCGTTGCATCCAGTCCCGCACGGCGGTGGCGCGGGCGTGGGACAGGGCCAGGTTGTGCTCCAGCGCACCGCTCCCATCGGTATGCCCGGCAATGACGATCAACCAGCCGGGACGGGCCTTGATGCCCACCAAGGCGTTGACCAGGAGCTTGGTCGAGCCCGGTTTCAGGGTTGCGCTGCCGCCTTCGAACAGCGCCAGGCTGTCCAGCCGGATCGGTTCGGGCTGCGGAGTTTCAGTCTGCGCCGGCATGCGCCATAGCTGCCATGCAGCCCCCATCGCGATGACGAACGCGCCCGAGCACAGCCACAAACCCCGACGCGATGTGCGCGTGGTGTGGGTGGGCGGTGGCAGAACCACCACCGGCGCCAAGGGTATTTCGCCTGGAATGGCCGGTTGCTCCAAGCGTTGGCCTATCTGGCTGATGTGCTGCCGCAGCGCCGCCAGTTTCACCAACGGCGCACTGAGCTGAGGAGACAAGCACGCCTGCAAATGCGCCAGTTCGGCGTCCAGTTGCACCAGCACGGCAACACTTGGCGACGTCACCGCGTGGCTGCGCAACAGCAGGTGCAGATGCTCGAACAGCCATTCCAGCAGCCCCACGCGCACCGAGGCCATCGGCGGCCAAACCCGTGACCATTCACCGCTCAGTGCCGTGATCAAGACCACGCCTTGGCGGACGCCCTCGGGCCCGTAGCGCTGGCCGCGCGCCAGGGTGTAGTAGCAGGCGCTATTGAGCTCTACGCCATGTGCCTTGAACAGCGCCAGGCAGCCTTGCTCGACTTTTGCCCAGTCCACATCAGGCCGCGCAGGATGGCCGAGCTTCGCCATCTCGCTGTGCAACGCCGTGAACTCAGCGCAGTGGCGTGGGTCGCCACCGACCTGGATATGCATTTCAAACAGTGCCGTCATTCGACCGTCCTTGTCGGTTTAGCGTGACTTTGCCCGCTGGCGCCAGGGTGGTGCCGATACTCACGTGCTGCCCGTCTTTCAATTGCAGCGCCAGCGCGTATTCAAGATGCCCCGGCAGCACCTGGGGCAGCAGCTCGATGGCGAGCGCCTCCAGGCGCGGTTCGTACTTGAGCAAGGTGTCGTGCATGACCCCCATCAGACTGTGGGCCGTGGCGGGCAAGCCTTGCAGGATCAGGCCCATGTCCGGCAAGCCGTAATCGGGCAAATGGCTGAGCGCACCCGCGCGGCTGTTGAGGATGCGCTGCAGGTTGTCCAAGACGGACAGGCTGTACTGGTCGGCCTCGCTGACGTGATGCAGGGGCAACTCACCGGCGAAATTCTGCAACAACAACTCGTACAGCGAAGGGTTGGATTCGCCCATAGGTCAGTCCTTCGTCAAGGGGCGCAGGGTCAAGCGGTTATCCGCCAGCTCGATCACCCGTGGCCGATCAGGGTCGAGGTCGGCGCGGGCCAGTGTCAGACGCCAGCTGTTCGTGCGGGTATCCGGGCTGCGGAACAGCGCGACCACCGTGACGAACTGCGCCTCTTTGTCCATGGGCACACTCAGCGGCGCACCCGCTTCAGGCCTCACCACCACCGTGCGTTTGTCCAGCAACGCGCCAGCCAGCAGTTGCGCGTCATCGTCCAGCCAGCGGTCGTAGGTCGCCTGCGCCACGGCGCTGGCATCGCGCAATTGGTACACCCGCACCATGGTCGGCACCGACAAGGCATTCATGTCACCGGCATCGGTGTTCAGAGCCGTGCGGGCACTGAAATCCAGGTGCAGGGTTTTCACCTGCTTGTAGAAAATCGCCTGGGTGGTGGCGGCCGTGCCGTCGGCCACGGTCTGGGCCAGGCCACAGCCACCGAGGGGCAGCGCAAGCATCATCAGTCTAAAAAGAGTACGCGACATGCTGAGTCTCCCGGTTGCAGGGGTTTGTCGACAGGCCCTGGTAGCGGCCCAGGTTGATGATCAGGCGCTGCTGCTCTGGCGCTTGCCAGGCATCGGCGCCCAGGCCCAGCACAGCGGTCATGCCCAGGCGGATCGGCGCGTGTCCCAGCACCGGGACCGGCAAGCTGCGCAGCGGCAAGGTCAGTTGCAGCTTTGCCGTACAACGCCAGCCGAGGTAGACGCGCAGCAGCACCAGCAGATCCTTGTGCAACGGGCCCGCCGGCAACCAGTCACGCGCTTCCTGCGGGTCTGTGGCATAGAGCACCAGCCGCAACTGGCTGTTGGCATCGCGGCCGACACGGCCGAGGGGCGCTTGCTGGGTCAGGCCCACCGGACGCTGCGGGCAAAGACTTGCGGGCTGCGCCAGCACGATGTCCTGGGGCCAATGTGCGGTGACTTGCACCCGGGTGTTGGGGGCCAACAACTTGACCAACGCGCTGATGCCTTCGGCATTGCGCGTGGGCAGGCGCATCACGCTGAGCAAGGCGAGAAAACGCGAGAGCGGCGTGCCGATCTGTTCGGCGGTGCCGGGGATGCCCAGGCCGATAAGCCCCAACAGGCACTGTGAAGTCGCGTCAACGCCACCCGGCTCAAAGGTGGCCGGGTAAGAGTACTTGCGCCAGATCCGATAGAACTGCGTGAAGATCCGATGGTTGAACATATCCAGGAAAGCTTCCAGCGCCTCATGTCCTTCACGGCGTTGGGCAATGTCATCCAGATAGGTGCCCGGCAGAGGTGAATCCACCCCGTACAAGCCAAGCAGGCGGGTGCGCACCGTGGCCGGGCGTTCGGCATCCGTTTCGATCGCCCGCAACTCGCCGCCGGGGAAGCCCATGCCGGGGTCGGGCCGAAAGCGCACCGCGTCATCGCCCGGATGCGCGGTACTGCCCAGGGGCGGATGGCCGGGCAAGGCCTGCTCCAGCAACTGGCAAAACCGGTAAAGGCTGGCTTCGGCCACCGGCCCGCGCAGCACCTGCAGCAAACCGCTGGCGGTCAGCCGGGAATACGCTGATTGTGGTTCTCGTTCCATCGCAGGCACTTTCCGGTAGGTTGCAGGACCAGCGTGAGCTGGGTGTACAGGTGCACATCCGCATAGAGCGCAAAAAAGCGGTTGAGCATCTCGCCAAACAGGCTGATATCGCCCTCCCCTGAAAAGCCGGTGGCATCCAGGACAATTTCAATATCCACGCCGCGCAGCAGGAAGCCCTTTTCAAAGCGCTGCACCAGGTGATGGCGGACCTCGGCAATCGCCGCCAAACGCCGTCGATTCAGTTCGCTGCCCGTCCAGTCGTAGAGCGCCAGCGTGCCGCGCAGCACTTCGGCGTTATCGAGCATCGGCAGGAAGTTCGACCCCAGATGGCTGAGCACCCGCCAGTGGAAACGGTCGCGGTTCGGCGGGTAGCAGGGCATGGTCGGCGCACACAGGTTGCGCACGCGCACGCCGTTTTGGGTGGATTGCACCAGGGTGTCGAGCAAGGTGCTTTGCAGGGCCTTGCGGGGCAGTTGGCCGTGGGTGCCGGTGAGACGTAACGACAGGCTTTTGTGGGCCAGCAACCGGTCCTTGTCGAAGCCCTCGCCGCCGAGGATCAGCCAGGTGTCGTGCAGGCCATTGGGCGCGCGCTTGAGCCGCGCATGGAAATACCGCTCGGGCGCTTCGTCGCGCAACATGCCGCCCTTGTGCCGAAAGCTGGTGAACGGCACGTAGTCCTCGCGCTCGGCGTTTTCCGAGACGGTGACCCGATCCACCGAATAGATTTCCGTGTGGCCGTCCTGGACCCGCATGGGACGCAGCAGGTAGTCGGTTTGCAGCGGCGCCAGGGTCAGCGGGTCCGCCTCCAACGCAAACAGATTGATCACCGGCACGGCGTGCAGGCGGATATGTTCGCTGTTCAGCTCGAACGTGGCCGGCCAGGGCTCGCGCAACACCACTTCCAGCTCGAACCAGGCCATGCCCGGGGCGATCTGCAATTGCTCCAGCCCGCACAGGGTCACGAACATGAATTTCTCGCGAAAGGCGAAGTACTCCAACAACAACTGGTAACCGCTGAAGGCGCTATCACCCTTGGGCCACAGGCGGTCCTCATCGGCAAACCCCTTGGGGCTGAAATGCCCGGCCAGCGGTTGACGTTCGGCCTCGCCCGGCCAACGCACATACAAACCCTGGACATTGAGGGTCAGCGCCTGATGCAGCGCGCTGGCCAGCGGCGCGTCGGCGTTGAGGTACAACGGCAGGCGGCTCAGGTCGATCTGGCTCCAATCGCTTTGCGGCCCACACGCAAACCGCAGGCGCAGGCGTGAGCGACCGTCGGCGTCGTAGCCGCGCCCTACTGCCGTCAGGGCCAGCGGCCGCAGGGTCAGGTCCTGGGTGGTGGTGTAACGACAACGGGTCCGTTTTGGCCCAATCGGTTGCGACAGCACTTCAAAGCCCTGGGCGATGGATTCGCTGCGCTTCATCTGTTCCAGTTCGGGCACCAGTTCGATCACCGACAGTGACGGAATCGTGCGCAGGTAATGCGGCCATAACAGGCTGACCAGGCCTTCGGTCAGTTCCGGCAGATCGTCGTCGAGCTTTTCTCGCAGGCGCCCCATCAAGAACGCGAAGCCTTCGAACAGGCGCTCTACATAAGGGTCCTGCGCGCCCGGCCGATCCAGGTTGAGCTGCGCCGCGCGGTCGGGAAACGCGTCGGCGAACTCCTTGCCCGCCTCGCGCAGGTAGCGCATTTCGGCGTCGAAGTAGCGCAGTGTCAGATTGTCCATGTCCATCGCTATCCTCCTGATTGTTGACGTTCAGCCACACAGCACGGCGGCGCGCACGGGGTCGATGACCACCAGCGCCGCCAGCAAGGCCTCCATCCTGCGGGCCAGGCTGGGTTTGTCGGCGTCGTTGCGCTGGGCTTTGATGCGCAGCAGTTTGAGCAGCCGTGCCTTGACCTCGAAATGCAGCTCGGGCTCCCACTCGGCCAAGGCCTGGCGTTGCGCGGTGGCATCCAGTTCGCCCAGCAGGTGGATGGCCAGGTCGCCCTTGCCATGCTGCTCGGCGACACGCGCCATCAACAGGCGCAGCAGCCAGCGCTGGCGCCCGGTGTTGATGCCTGGACGCGCCGCCAGCCAGGCCAGGGCCTGGTCCACGCCATCGCTGTCGGCCTGGGCCAGTGCTTCGCTTTCCAGGGCGAGGATGTCGGCGGCGTCCGTCGTAGGCGCGACGGGCGCAACCGGAAGCCAGGCCTGGGGGCGATTGCCGCAGACGTGCTGGGCGATCCACTCGCGGGTGGTCTCATCGGCGAATGGGCTGGCGTCGCTCCAGCGCAGGTCTTCCAACCCCGGCAAGCGCTCAAGAAACATGCCCAGGTCACGCTTGGCAATCTCCGCCCAGCCATCCTGGGGCGGCGGTTGCCGGCTCAGGGCCTGGTACAGATACCATTGCAGATCGAGCCAGAAATGGTTCACGCCCTCGGCGAAGATCCGCTCGACTTGATCGAGCAGCTCGCTCCAGCCCTGTTGCAGGTACAAGCGCTTGAGCTGGGCGCGATAGTCCGCTCGCGGCGGCGCCAGGCGGGTGTTGCCACTGACTTCTTGTGGGGGCGCTTGATGCACCGTGTCCCAGCGCAGGCTTTTCATCAGGCGGTGGGCGGCCAGCCAGCCCTGGGGTTGTTCGCGCAGGTAGGCGGCCAAGGCGCGGCCACTGTCCAGCAGGTCACGGCCGGACCGGATCATGGGCACGGGCGCCGCCGGGCTGGCGCTGTTCTGCGGCACCAGTGCGTCCATGCCACCGGACTGCGCGAGCCGGGCGCTCAGCGCGGCATAGAGCGGACCCAGCACCGGCCGCTGCGCCTGCGGCCACGCACTCACGCCCCGTTCCAGCCAGGCCAGCGCCGCAGCGGTACGGCTGGCCTCGGCCTTGACCACTTCCGGGTACAGCAACAGCGTGTCCAGCACCTTGGCGCTGGCTAGCCATTCCAGTGCCAACTTGCGGCTGTTGGCGCGCGCGGGCAACACCTCGGCGCCGAAGCGTTCCACCAGCGCCGCCAGCAGACACAGACCGTCGGCCAGCCCGGCTTCGCCGTCCTGCTGCAAGCGCGCCCACAAGTAGTACGTGGCCACGCGCAAGTCCTTGCAATGGTGGAGCAACAAGTTCTGCGCCAACTCGGCGACCTGTTCGGCATCCGCCCCCGAGAGCTTGTTGACCTCTTCGCGCATGTGTTGGAAGTCGTCGTTATAGGCCGGGTCTTCGCCAACGGCGCAGTCAGCGTTGATCGGCAACAACCAGGGTTGCCAATCGCCCGCCTCCGCCTGGGCGACGGACAACGCGTCACGCTCACCCAGGCAGCGATCGATCAGGGTGCGCAGGCTCATGGCACGCTCCCGTTTTGCGCGTAAGGCGTGTCCATCCCTTGCTCGCCGAGAAAGATCTGCCGGGGCAATGTGAACCCTCGCAATTTGAGCAATGCCAACGGCCCTGCCTCCAATTCGGTGCGCAGATGCCAGACCAGATTCAAGCCATCCGGCGCCTTGAGCACCACGCGGTAGCGGCTGTCGGCATCGTCCAGCGGCGTGACCTGGGCTTTTTCCAACAGCCGCAGCAGGCCCCAGGTGCCGGGGTAATCACCGAACAACCGTTCGCCGGTATGCACGCTGGTCCAGCTCAGGCTGGCGCCGGGATAATCACCGCGCCCCGGCCAGTTGAAGCGCTGCCAGCTTTCCTTTTGGTTGAAATAATCATGTGTCTCGCCATTGAGGATGAAGCGAGTTTGCACCACATCCCGCACCGGTTTGCCTTGCAACTCAAAGCGCAGGCCCATGCCGCCGTCGGTGTAGAGCACGTCGGCCAGATCGCTGAGTTGGTTGATCGCACTGAGGAACTGCGGGTTGAAACGCAGGCCCTGGCTGTGGCGCGGATCGGCCAGCCAGCGATTGCCCTCTTTGCGTAATACGCCGCTCAATTGCTGCTGCAAGAACTGTTCGATGCGCCCGGAATCCGCGCGGATCATCTGCCCCAGCATGGGCAAGGAGGCGTCGCTGGCGGTGGCCGCAAACGGATAGCGGCTGGCAAAAGCGCTGTCCCAATGATTGACGATGGAGCGTTGCCACTGGCTGTTAAGCCCCGCAGCCGAGGGTTGCAGCACGCGCTGCCAGGCTTGCTCAAGCGGCTGCACAAACAAGGTTTGCGCCACGCCGCCCCACTCGGCGCCAAGGCTGGCGGCCAGCAGGCTGCCGTAGGACTGGGTGTCGGTGAGGTCGATGCTGCGTCCTTGAAATACCCTTTGTGCCAACGTCTGGGTCATTTCCAGTGGGTCGGGTGCGGTGCTGATTTGTTGCAGTTTCAGGCGTACCCGGGTCACGCGGGTGAGGAAGGTTTGCAGGCTCAACCCGTCATCGTTGCGCTTGTCGAGCAGTGCCAGGAGCGGGCCGAAGGTTGCGTCCAGCGGGCTGCCAAGGCTATCGGGGGGTGGTTCGATCAGCGGGACCGCATTCTGCCCGATCAGCTTTTGCGCGGATTTCACCAATGAGTCAGCCAACGCCTGGGTTCGCGCGCCCGCCTGCCCCTGGTAAGCGAGGGTGTTCATCAGCGCAATCAGCGGCGACTGGCGCACATCGCTCATCAGCGTCAACTGGTCGATCACCTCATCAAGGCTGCCCGCCGCCTGCCAGCGCAGGCTGTTGAGCATGTCCAGCCAGGCACTGGCGTAATCCTCGAAGTACCGCTCCGTAAGACGCTCGCGCAGTTGCACCGGGCTCAGCCGGGAGTCGAGGCCAGCGGGGTTGTCACTGAGTACCCAGTCGATCTCCTCACGCCGCGCCTCGGCGACCCTGTCGATGGCATCGCGCACCTGCCCTTCCCAGGCCTGGCGGGTAAAGACGCCGGGCACGCTGGCGTCGGTGGCGAACAGCGCGAAGGCATCGGTGTCGCCCACCAATTGGTGCAGACCCAGGGCGGGATAGTGATGGGCTGCATCATCGAGGACTTGCTGGTAGAGGCTCGCCTCGGCATTGCGTTGGCCCAACTGGAGCAGCAAAAGCTGCCGGACTTGCGCGACCAGGCGCGAGTCGAGCGGGATGCGCCAGGATGGGTTGGCGGGCAGGTGCTCGACATAGAACTGGCGCAGGCTGGGTGGTGTGCCTGGGCGTACGGGTGCAAGTTCGTCGAGGGTTTTGAGCAGGAGTGCGGCGTCGGTTTTTTCGGGGCGCGCCATCATCAGGTAGGCCTTGAGTTGGGCGTAGGCATCCTTTTTGTCCGGTGCCGGTTTGAGCAGCGCAGTGAGTTGCTGGTGCAGGGTGGCGGCCAAGGGATCGCGGATCAGGCGGTTGTTGGCTTCGACGTAATGGGGCCAGAGGGTTTCCAGCAGTGGTTGATTTTGATCGAGGCCGAAACGTTGGTGCCACGGCGTGCCGTGGGTGGTGCGGTAGTCCAGGCGGGCTAGTTCGTGGACCAGATTGTTGAGGGCTAGCAGTTGGGCGTCGCCCTGGGGAGTGCTTTGCAGGGTGTGGAGAACGGTTTGTGCGCGGGTGATCTGCGTGCGGTTCTGGGTGAAGGATAGGAGCAGGCCGGCGGTCCACAGTAGGGTCAGGGATAGGGTCAGGGTGTAGGCGATTCGGTAGGTACCCCAGCCTAGTCGGCGTTTGACGGGTTTGTCGTTGAAAACGCCTTGCCAGGCCTTATCCATCTCGAGAGCACTCTCGGTAGGCGGCAACGGCGGGCTGAACCAGAGGCCGCGCAACGGCACGCCCCGGGAAAATACGCCCAGCAACGGGGTCAGGGCCTGGCGCCAACGGGCAACGCCTTCGGCCTGCAGGTCACGGGACAGGCGGAGGAGGAAGTCATGATGAGAGTCGTCCTGCATCTGTGCCAGGCCGGCGCTACGCAGCGGGTCGAGTAGGTTTTCCAGGCTGCTTGCCAATACCTCGGGGGTGAGGCGTGGCGGGAGGAGGCAGCCGATGGGTTGGCGATTGAGGGTAGGTTGGGGAAATGGGGGGGTGGTGATTTGCCAGAGGTGTAGGGGGAGGTGCCGGCGTAGGGCACTGGCCAGGGTCTGTAAGTGGCGACTGCCGGTGCCCATAACCGCCGCATCCGTGCATTGCTCCTTGCTCACAACCCAGACCACGCCCTCCAGCGCACACCTGCGGGACAGCCACCGCCACTCTGCAACCAAGGACTCGCCCCATGGATTTTCAGGGCTACCAGCCCACAGCAACACGGTATTTTCCCCTTCAAGCCAATCTTCCAGGCTAAGGCCAGGAGCAACGGCTGCGATCTGTGCCGGATCGCCCACTATCAGGAACAGGCGCACCTTGCGATACCAGAGGAACCCGTAGTGCTTGCGCAAATGGCGATGGAGCTTACGCGACCATTGTTGATCTGCCGATGGGGTTCCAAGGCTGGGTAACGAGGTCTTTACGGGTGTGATTGCCTCAATGACTCGCTGAACACGACGCACAGCCAGAACGTCCCAGCCCAGCAAAATCAGCGGGCAGAGCCAACACAATGCCAGCCATAGGCCGACGCCCCACAGGATCAATTGCTTGACCGACAATCGTGGCCAGCCAAAATACTCGCCCCATAACCCGTACAACAGACACCCCAGCATCACCAGCAGCATTGCCACCAACAGGTAGACCCACACCGCACCCAACAGTCTGGGCTTAAGCTCATCGTTAACTGTCGCCATAAGGCACCGCCATTCCAATAGCCAATCGTTTGTTTCCATCCTGACTGAGCCAGCCACATGCCTGCCCTGACTCACCCGCCTCTAACAACGCGAGGGACATGCCGATAAAGGGTGCAAGGTTGGCCAGTACACCCCATTGCCCGGCCAACTGGTGTTCAGTTGCCAACCAACCAGCCTCCACAAAAGTCTCTTGGCTGGCCTTGTCCAGCGACAAACACGTTGGCGGCGTCTCCAGCCCTGCGCTTTGCTGTAGCCGGGCGCAGAGTGCTGACGGCAACTCGGCCGCCTCTTTCATCAGGTACTCACCACGATGCAACGCCTGTTGCCCCTGGCGGCTGATACGCCACAAAAAAGCCGCTTCACCGGGCTGTTCAGTCCCCTCAGCGCTCTCGACCGACACCACGCCGGCACACAACATCCAGTCGAGTTCGTTGCGGTACTCGCGATGAAAGGCGTCAAACAAGTCATCCAGATCGGCCAAGTCACGCATGGGCAAGAAGGTCTCGGCGATTGTTTTCACCCCACCATGGGCCAGCGTTTGCATGAACGCCTTGTAGCTACAGGCATCTCCTGCCCAAGCGACGGCGCGTAATTGCGGCCAACAGTCACCAAGGGCTGGGTGTGCCAGGCATTGACGAGCCAGGTGGCGGGCCAGCGCTGAGCCACGTGCATTGGTCTCGCTCAATGACAATGGGCAGCGCAACATGGGTTGCGTGGCGCCGACGGGGATCAATGGCTCGGGCGGGGGAGCGTCGACCATCAGGCGTCTGTAATGGGTTTGCTCATCTCCCGCGGGCCCCAATAGCAACACCTCTGCCACAGGCAAACGCAGGCACCGCCACTGCCACCAATGTTGTGTCGCAACATCTTGCGCGCGGCGATACGTGGCGTGGCCGAACATGCCGACCTGCCACGTCAGAAAACGAAGCGCCAAGGCCAGAGCCCAACACAAGGGCAATACAGCACTCCACAACCACAGTTCCAAGCGCGGCTGTTCATTCGGCACTAGCGTCAGCAAGACAGCCGACTGCAAGCTCACCAACAACAGCAAAGCACCCCACCAGCGGCGCAACCGGGGTTCCCTCGGTTCGATTGCCTCAGGATATTGCGGTGGGGCGCTCACGGCGCCACAACCATAAACGCAGTGGCCAACGTGCTCACCACCTGACAGCCACAGGCGCAACGGTGCCCATCCAAAGCCACCGGTTTACCGTCGATAGTTGAACCTGAGGCGCCTTCGGCAATGCGCGTCAAACCATGTAGCGTGCAGCGAGCTTGGTCACCCACACAGGCCACCGCTTTGCCAAACGCCTCGTAGTGCCCTTCCAGCACCTCACCGCCAAAGGGACGCAACGGATCCCCAATACGCACGATTGGCAACATCAGGCTACCCCCCTTCCAGGTTCGAAAAGGCTGCCCGCCGCTCGCAACATGGCGCTGGTCTGCTCAATGCGCTGCTTCAAGTCATCCTGGACAATCTGTTGCTTCAATTCGCCCGCTACCTGGCCGATATGCGTGGTGGGCTGCAGCACTTTCTCGGCATCGGGCAGGAACGGCACCACAACACCGCGCGCCTTGTCGATGACCTGATAACCAATAGTCGCGCCACCGATTCCAGCTGCCAATCCACCGAGCCCACCCACTGCACCTTTGCGCTTGATGCCGTATGCCGTCGCGCCGGCGATCATCGCAATACCCAGCACCCGCCCGGCCACCACCACAGGCGACAGCGCGCGGCTGTTGTCGTTGCCAAAATAGGTCATGCGGTAGAAAAAATAGCCTGCCCACAGCTCGCGCGTATCAAGCGCGTCGTGCATGAACCACGCACGTGAGT